>CAVPPP010000046.1:0-175862 GCA_963707005.1 uncultured Actinomycetota bacterium | reverse complement strand
TCCCCGGTTGGCTAGGGCGGGTGCTTGGCTGGTGGGTGATCTAGACGGTGCTGTGCTCGCGCACCGGCGGTGGGGTGGTCGTGGTCCAGGGCGTGATGTGGCGGGACCGGGTGAACAGCCAGATGGCCAGCCAGCCGATGCCGATCGCCAGGACGGCGAGACCGAGATCGAGGACGGTCTCGGGGACGAACGCTCGCAGTGCGACGGGGATGGCGCCGATCGCGTACAGGACCAGCGGAATCGTCGGTATCTCTCGGCTTTGCAGCATGGCGGCGACGAAGCTGAGGGTGCCGATCAAGAACAGCATCGAGGCGGCGGTCAGCGCGACACCGAGCGGGCCGGCACGGAGGTCTTGGACGGTGGCGCCGGGCAGCGCCTTGAAGACGAGGTTGATGACGAACTCGACCCCGATAAGCGAGGCGAGGGCGATCGCGTTCAGGCAGTAGGCGATGAGGCCGAAGGTGCCGGTGCGGCGACCGAAGGCGAGGTAGAGGGCCGTGACCATGGCCAGGGCGAGGATCTCAGCGACCGGGGCGATCAGCTGGGTGAAGGACGAGCTGGGGACGAGCTCGGCGCGCTTGGCAGCGTTGAGGAGGAGGACCGCGGCGCTTCCGCAGCCGGCGACTGCCGCGATGCGATAGAGCGTGGCTGGAACAGGGTTGGACATGGTTGGTCTCCGATGATTCGAGGGTGGTGTGGTGTCGTCGACCGGCGGTCGAGGCCATGGAACGGCGGCTGACCGGGTCAACGTGGGTTCAGGCAGTCGAGGAGCGTCCGGTAGATCAGCAGGACGGCCTGGTCGGGAATGTCGGTGAGCCACGCGTGAAACTCTGAGACGGGTTCGGCCACCCGGCAGCCGCGGTCGGTCTGTAGCGGCATCGAGATCTGATGCACGTCCCCGGCGGAGGACACCGCGGACGGCTGAGACCCGGCGCCCACGCGTGGTTCTGTCGACACAGGTGGGACTGCGTCGATCAACGATCTTGGCGAGGCCGCTGATCTGTTGCTTAAGGTGAAGTCGGCCTCGGTGGTCATGGCTCCACGATGGCTGCGGCGGGTGATGTCGCGCTTCGGCCGAGCAGCCATTGTTCTGCGCCATCGGAAGGGTCGTCATCGGCAGATCCACCACCTTTCGGCGGTGCGTGCCTAGACCTTCGTTGGTGTTGCCGCGTCCTCGCCCGCTCTAGGCTGACGTTATGTCCCGCCCTACCAGTTGTAGGCCGAACTCGTGAGGGCGGCGGCGCTCCTGGATTCGGAAGATCTCGCCACGGGCTCGACCGCGCCATCTCGACGCGACCGCGCGGTCGACGCCGCCGGATGCGTCGTGGCTGCCGCCCTCGGGGCCCTGTTCATCAGCCCGACGTTGCGCAGCGGCGCCGGGCTGGCGAGCGCGCAGCTTGCGATCGACGTGACCTGCGGGGTGCTAGCCGTTGTCTCGCTGTGGTGGCGACGCCGCTGGCCGGTCGGCGTTGCACTCTGCTGCCTGTTGCTGGGGACCCTGTCGATTTCGGCCACTCCTGCCGGGCTGCTCGCCCAGTTCTCGCTCGCCGTGCACGCTCCGGCCCGGCGGGCCTTGCTGGTCGCTGGACTGTGGGTGCCGTCGGTCCTGGTGTTCGCGCTCTACAGCCCGACCACCGATCCGCTGGCCGTGCTTGTCCGAGTCGTCCCGATCGTGCTCGCTGTCACCGCATGGGGGATGTTCATCCGCGCTCGCCGGCAGCTGCTGCACAGCCTCCGCGACCGCGCGCAACGGGCCGAAGCCGATCAGCGCCAGCACGAGGACCGCGCACGGATGGCCGAGCGAACCCGGATCGCCCGGGAGATGCACGACGTGCTCGGGCACCGGATCTCGCTGCTGGCGTTGCACGCTGGAGCCTTGGAGGTCCGACCTGACCTGCCCTCGGCGGAGGTGCGAGCGACCGCCGAACTGATGCGTCTGACCGCACGTCAGGCCCTCGAGGAGCTGCGGACGGTGATCGGGGTGCTACGCGAGCGTCGCACGTGACGGCAGACGTGATGCCGCCAGTGCCACAGCCGACCCTGGCAGACATCCCCCGGCTCGTGGACGACACCCGCCGGGCAGGTGCGCAGATCAGCCTGGACCTGCGGGTGGACCACGCCGACGACGTCCCCGGCGCACTCGCCCGCGACACGTACCGGATCGTGCAAGAGGCTCTCACCAACATCGGCAAACACGCCAGCGGCTCGCAGGCGCACGTCGGCCTCACCGGCGCCCCCGGCCACGGCCTCCACATCAACGTCCGCAACACACACCCGGCGCGCGCCCAGTCCGGGCCGGCCCTGCCAGGGTCCGGCGCCGGCTTGCTCGGCCTCCGAGAACGCGTCGACCTCGCCGGCGGCACCCTCGTGCACGGTCCCGACGGACGGGCGACTTCGTGGTGCAGGCCGACCTGCCATGGTGACGGTGAGAGTCCTGCTGGTCGACGACGACGCCCTCGTCCGAGCAGGTCTGAGGATCATCCTGTCCTCCGCCGACGACATCGACGTGGTGGGCGAAACCGACGACGGAACCCGCGCAGTCGCGGCCGTCCGCCAACACCGACCCGACGTCGTGTTGATGGACATCAGGATGGCCGAGATGGACGGCATCACCGCCACCGCCGCGCTGCGACGGCTCGACCGACCGCCGCACGTCATCGTCCTCACGACCTTCCAGGCCGACGACATGGTGATGAATGCCCTGAGAGCCGGTGCCAGCGGCTTCCTGGTCAAGGACACGCCACCCGCCGAGATCATCAACGCGGTCCGTGTCGTCGCCACCGGCGACGCGATCATCTCCCCATCGGTCACCCGTACCCTGCTGTCCCACTTGGGCAACATCGAAGCCTCAGAACGACAGAGGGCCGCGGCCGACCGACTTGCCGCCCTCACCGACCGCGAACGTGAGGTCGCCACCGCAGTCGCGTCCGGGGCCTCCAACGCGGAAGTGGCTGCCGCCCTGTTCCTGAGCGAGGCAACCGTGAAAGCCCACGTGTCACGCCTGCTCAACAAGCTCAATGTCGCCAACCGCGTACAGATCGCGATCTTGGTCCACGACGCCAACCAGCCTTGACCACAACAGGAGCAATGGTCCCGCGGGCCCTTTCTCTCCAAAGCCGATAAGCCGCCGTATGTCCGAGCATCCGAACCTGCCGCCAGGTGCCCGACTGTTGTCGACGCATTGCTGGTTGTTCACAAGGCAGTCTCAGGTCCCGGCACAGACCCAGCTCCATCCCCAGGAGTTCCCCCAGGAGCGAAGGAGGTTGCAGACGGCCCATCGGATGGCGTAGTTCCGCATCATGTTGTTGAACTGCTGAGGTGCGTTCCGGATCACCCACGGAACCCCGTAGCGCAAGATGAGGACGGCGATCGCCCATACGGCGGCAGGGACGGCCATGGTGCTCACCGAGCTCTGGTTGCTGGAGCTGGTGTGCTCTGGGAAGGTGCGCGCGACGCTGGCCGGCACCTTCCCGTTCGCGATCCGGCGCGCGAGCTGGGTCACCGCCTGCTTCTGAGTCGGGGTGAGCTTCCGGTACTCGGTGACCGCCAGCTGGTGCAACTGGGCCTGTGTCAGCGGCTTGACCGGGGCGGCGGCCGCCTGCGTGGGCCGCATCGAGCCCACGCACACGAACAATGCGACCGCGGTGACCAGGACGACCACTCGGGCCAGCCACAGGCGGGTCGCCTGGCCACGGGGGCGCGAGGCGTCGTCTAGACCTCCGCGCTGGAGTGTGGCGGTTGAGGAGAGCTGAGGTGAGATCGGCATCAGAGCCGTCCTTTCATGGACTTCCGCGAGCCAACCTGGCTCGGGGTCGCTGCCTGACGGCAGGTCGTGATGTCACCCTGCAGCGGGTAGTGCGGTGTCCGGAACTGACGGAACTGTCCGTCCGGACGCGTCCGGACGGTGAAGTTCCGGGTCCACGCGTGACAGACCGGAGATCTGTGACCGCGCGCCCTGACGGAAACGGAGTGGTCGGCGTCGACGCACTGCTGGCGCGGCGTCGAGCTCAAGTACCGCGTGCTCGGCGAGCCGCTGTTTGCCGGCCGCCGGTCCGGACCTATGCCCCCGAGAAGCGCGAGCGCGGACTCGCCTAGGGCGCACTGGCGCATCGGGAATGGCGGCGAACGCACCATCCAGGCGCGATCGCTCCAGAGGTGAATTGTCCGGTTCTGGACATGTCCGAAACCTGTCAACTGTAGGTCGATACGGAATCCGCCCCCGGCACTAAGATCAGGACTCAGACGCACGTCGACCCCGTGTAGCGAGCGCTAACCGGGAGGTCGGCACTTGGCACGGGGTCGTCGAGGTTCTTGCCGGAACTCTACGAGCCTAACCGATCTGGCGCCCGCTGTCTCGGGTCGGACCGAGCGGAGGCGGAGGTCGGGGCGAGTGTGTCGGAAAGGCACGCCCGTGACCATCGAGACGTCCCCGGAACCGGAAGCCGAGAAGCCGCCAGCTGAGCCAAGTGAGCAGTTCGCAGCCGACCTGCGGGAACGCCTGTCGGCGCTGTCGGTACGCGAGCTCGCCCGCCGCTCGGGCTGGGGCAGAACCACCGTTCATGACATCACCACCGGCAGGCGGCTGCCATCGGCCGACCAGCTGCAGGATCTGCTGACGGTGGCCGACGCGCAACCGCCCGAGATCGAGGAGTGGACCCGTCGCAGAGAGCGCCTGAGCAACCCGGCGACGTCTTCTGCAGCGGAGCCGCTGGACCCACTCATCAGCTCGAGCGCCGAAGCGCTCCCCCAGCTCGACACTCCGGTCGGGCTGACGCAGCCGACCCCGCAACGGCGACCCGCACACCGGCGGCGACGTGCCTTCGTCGGGATAGTCGCAGCCGTCCTGCTCTTTGCTGCGGGCGTCCTGGTGGGTCGCTGGTCGGCGTTCCCAGCGACTCCGGCGACGCTTCCGTCGACCACGGATTCGACCGTTGCGAACACCGCCGGACTGGGCGTCAGCACCTACGCCGGACCGAACCGGAAGAGCGGCAAGGTGGCCGCCCTGTCCGAGGGAGCCACGATTCGGGTGGTCTGTCAGGACGGCGCCGGCGAGCGGCTCACCGACGTCGTCGACGGTGAGCAGCTGACTTGGCCCGTCTGGAACCGGCTCGACGACGGGACCTGGGTCCCGGACCTCTACACGAACCTGTCGAAGGCCTACGCGCCCGGCCCGGGGCGCACCGCTCTGATGAGCTGCTGAGCGCCAGCAAGCGGGTCGGGCAGGGCGAGCGGAGCCGTCTAGTCCTCAAGGGTTCAAGGGTGTCCGTCCGATCAACCGGACGCGTCACCGGTCATCGGACGGACAAAGAACGCTTGGCTCGGGAGCGGCGACTTCTCCAGTATGTCTTTGTCCGCTCACCATCTGAAGGAGTTCGCCATGAGCAACAAGATCATCGCGTGGGCAGCGTCCGCGCTGGCCGTCACCGCCGTCCTCGCCGGCCCGACCAAGGCAGCTCACGCCGATCCGCAGTGCCCGACCTGGGACTGCACCCCGACTGTGGAACGCACCAGCGGCATGGGTGTCGGCTGGCGGAACTCGCCGGGCGCCTCCGTCACCGGCTTCGGCGCCCGCGAAGGAGTGGAGGTGCCCGTGTCGTGCTGGGTGCGAGGTCCGGGCGTGGGATCGAACGGCAACACCATCTGGTGGAAGGTGCTGGAGGCCCGCGGCCAGTGGTACGTCTCCGATCACTGGCTGTCCACTCCGGCTCCCTACACCTCGGACGGCGTCATGTGGTCACCGGTCGGAGGGCACTGCATCGGCTGAGCGGTGCTTAATGGTGTCGCGACGTCCGAAGGCTCGACAGCCTCATCGCCTGGGCCGTACTCGGAATCTGGTGATGCGCATTGTCTGTCGAAATCTCACCTCCGCTCGGCACGGACCTCATAGACGCCTTTTGGCAAAAGCATCATCCCTAGGAGCTGAGTTCCTAGCGCCGTCCGATAGGCCGCCCTAATGACAGGCACTTGTCGTACAGGTCCCGACGATCGCCCTCGCGTCGGCACTCGCCAGCGACGCATCTCGATCGTGCGGCGCCGCCTTCCGCCACGTCTCCCTGCCGACGTCTCCGCACGACGTCCCCTCACCGGGCATTATGTCGGGACTGTCATATGGCAACCACCCTGACCACACGCGGTTTGGGCACGACCAGTGTGTCGACCGGCCCGCGACCCGGACGACTTGTGCGACACGCGGCAGAGGAGCGCGAAATATTCCGAATGCTGCACTGAAGTGTGTGAAGTGTCCACTGCGTCGGCTGATCTTCGCTACGCTCCGACGTCATCAGGCGAAACGGGGGCTCCGTCGTGACATTCGGGGACCATATGCGAGCGAGGCGATTGTGTGGACTGGCGCTTCGGCGTTTGCGGTCGGGAGCCTGGCGGCAGCGACTGCTGATAGAGCGCAGGCGGACACCAAGGTGTCTACCAGGTACGCAACGCAGCGCATGAGCGACGCCAACCTCACCAGCAAGCAAGTTGGCGCCAGTAATAAGGGCGCCATTTTCACGGCACGCTGTTGGGCATCGTGGAGTAGCTACCGGGGCCCGTACGTGCGATGAACACCTAGCGTCTGGCTCCGGTATGGCTGGCACCACCGCCATCACCCCCGAACTTTCCATAGTCTCTTCACGTAAGGATTTCCGGCAATGCCCACCACCGTCACCCTGGCGATGAAGCGCGCTCTGCTTGCTTTGATCGCGCTCATGCTGGCCCCGGCCTGCGCAGTCACCGCAGCACCGTCCGCGAAGGCAGCCGTGACCTTGAAGAAGGCCACGACGTTCGTGGAGGTGACTTGGCAGCAGTCTGGGACCTGGCCGGCGAAGGCCAGCAACGATCCTGCCGTTGAGGGGACGTTGACCGCCACCGTGCGGTGCACGGGCACCTTTGTCGACACGGGGACCATAGTGAGCTCGTCTACCTGCTTCGACCCCAAGTCCTGGTTGGTCAGGGAGGCGCTGGAGAAGGACTTTGCCGATCAGATTTCGGATTACAGCTCGGTGGGCAAAGACTTCGCTCACCAGGACCGCAGGCTTGCTGATGCGACGGTGTCTGGTGGTGCCTCGTCTCCGGGAGTCCTGATTGGCAGCAACCAGTATCCGGTGGGCATCCCCTATAGCTCGGTCACTATCGAGACTCCAGATCTCGCTGCACGCGGTTCTGCCTTGACGTCTGCGTACGAGAAGGCGCGAGACAGTCACATAGCCGTACTGCGCGTCGAGGGTGTGAAGGCTCCGTATCTCACAATCTCTGATACCGATGCTCAGACCGGCGCCGCGGTAAAGGCGTACTTCTACGGTGAGTACAGCGGTGGCAAGGAAGTCCGCAAGAGCAAGACGGGCACGCTCGGCGAGAACGTTGGGATGGGCACGCGGCTCGTTGACATGATCGGGTCCAGTGCCCTCCCCCACACGGCAGTTGGCGGACCCGTAATGAATGCCGACGATGAATTGGTCGGGATCCTGGCGGAGTCGGCAAGCGATGCCCGATCTATCCACGTGACAGAGACTTCAACGCTACGAGTGTTTCTGCGCGAGCTAGGAGGCCCATCAGGATCATCCAATTCATCACAGTCCGAGCAGAGTTCTGCGCCCAGCGATGAGGCGAGCAGCAGCTCCCACAATGACGACCAAGACGAGCAGACTGGCGCCGGCGCAGCGCCAAACTCGTCAGGCGAACCGACGGTCGGCGACCGGACTCGGGAAGCGCAGAACCCGTCAGGCCAGTACCCCGCCGAGCAGGAGTACCGCAGTGGAGGGGGTCCAAGTTGGTTCAGCACAGCCTGGAACGCCGCCGAGCAGTTCTTGGACAACCTTCCTCGTGGAGCCTTCAGGTTCGTCGTAGGTGTCGCCGGCATCGCTGTGCTGTTCCTCATTGGCCTTGTGTTCGCCTTCATCAACTGGACCGTGTTGAAGCTGACCGGCAAAGACCTCGTCTCGCGGCTGGTTGGAAAGGTCGGGAATGATGATGCCGCTGGCGGCATGGGCGACAATTCCCCGACGGGCGATGGCGCGGACGAGTCCAGCGCGGACAAAGCAGACGTCTCCAGCGCTGCTCTGAGTTCCGGTCCCGGTTCCAATTCTGTCGATGTGGAGTCGCTTGTTGACACCGTAGAGATTCCCCCGGTTACCGTTGCGGACCGGAGGGGCCTGGGCACTGGCAAGGTCTTGGCGATCGTCATCGGCGGCGTCGTCGGTGTGATCGTGATCGGGATGACGATGCTCTTGGCAATCGGCCTCTACTTCAACCAGGTCGATGCCACGGTGAAGTCAGGTAACGAAAAGTACGAGTACCCATCCAAGACAAACGTTGATCTCTATCCACCCACGCTGAAACGGGCGCAGCGCTGCCTGGTGATCGGTCAAGACGTCACCACCCAGATGACCAGCGGCCCCGGCGCACCAGAGTCCTGGACCGGTGACATGGTCAACGAATACACCAAGCGTTTCGGCGAGCAGGCAACCTTCACATCTGTCGACGTCGGAGTCGCCCCGATGCCAGCGAGCGAGGGCATGTACGACACCGATCAGTACATCGTGGCGGTCACCTACAAGATTGAACCGAGCAACGGACAGCCAGACCTCTACGCCACAGGTGTCTGGCGAACCGCAGCGACAGCTGATGGAGATTCGATGAAGGGGATCGGCGCCGTGTCGAACCGTACGTGGGCGTCTCTTGACTCCCCGGAAGAGCTGAACATCAACCCATGGCCGAAGGACGGGCTGCTTATGCGCTATCGCCCAGTCGTGCGCGCCTACATGGACGACGCTAGAACCTGCATGGATCACTGAGCCTGCCGCTTCACCGTCCGCCAGCCCGCACACAATTGCCGGACTGATCTTGATCAGCTATGTATGGAGGCCCAATGCTCCGCCGATCAGCGCTCTTCGTCACCATCAGTCTCGCGATGCTGGCGGGAGCTTGCACGCTCCAACCGACCCCTGTGCCTCCTCCGCCCTCCACTGCGACAACGCAGTCTGCCGAGCTGGGTGCCGACCCCGAGCCTGTACTGCCCGATCAGGGCCACCGGATTGACCACACTGGCGGGGCAGTGGTCGAATCTGGTGTCACCGTCGATGTACCGGGCAAGACAGTCGCGGCGGACACCAGCATCGAAGTGAGGATTGGCAAGCCAGTCGGTACTGTCGTCGGCCCTTTTGCCACCGAGGTCGGCGGACGTCCTGTGAGCGTCGAGCACAACCAGCCACTACGCCATCCGCTTTCCTTGTCGTGGAAGCTTCCTGAGCTCACCGACCTTCAGCGCGCCACGCTGATCCTCGTGCACTGGAACGACAAGAAGCATGTCTGGGAGCCGCTGGAGGCCGTCGATCATCACTGGAAAGGCACCACGCTCACCGCGGAGGTGTCGAAGTTCTCGGTCGTGACGTGGCTGGCGAACCTGGGTCAGACCGTTGGTGAGGTTGTGGGCAGCCGTGTGAAGGCTCCCACTTGCTCAGGTCGACCACTACCAGCATGGGTCGACCACGTCGTCGATCCCGACGAAGACCTCGATGAGGCTGCTATACGAGTCTGCTTCGAGCCAGACGAAAGCCAACGGGTGACCGTCCGAATCGCCAACAACCGGACCTTCACGCAGCGACTCACCATGACCGACGGAGATCAGAGCTGGGCTTGGACATGGCCGGGCGACGACCGCTTCGACGTTCCAGCCATCGTCTACTCGACGGCCCGACTAGTTCTCGACGACGACGAACACTTTCTGATGCCACCACTGTTCACCGGGGCGGTCGGGGTTGCACGGCCGGCCAACCCTGGCAGTTACCACATCGCCGCGGAGGCCAAGGCCGACGGCGTCAGCTTCTTTGTCGACGTGGTTGCTTACGGGTTCGGGCAGGCGAACGTCGGTGGTCAGGAGAATCCAGCCGTCAACGCAATGTTGCAGGCCCTCTACGAGTGCGGTGGGAAGGCGCTGCTCAAACGTTCTAACCTCACCGATGGTTCTGAGCTCATCTCCGCGGTCGTGCACTCTATTGGGGAATGCGCCGGCGAGTTGCTGCGCCCTGACAGTGAGTTCGGCGCTCGATTTGAAACGCTGTCGCGGCGTGCGATTGCGAAGTCTGGGCTTTCGCGATCAGCCGCGATCCAAGCCAACCGGCTTACCCGCGAAATCTCCCGAAAGTTCAAAATCCTGACGGTCGGCGAATTGGCTTTCTACGCCTCCGACCAGTTCGCAAACAATCTTGTCGGGCCCCTCTCGTGGTCAATCAATGGCCGTGGCCGACCGCAAGGGCTCGGAGACTGGCAACCCTCCTGTCGGTCGCGGGCAACTGACTCCGACCGGCTATACCGCAACCTCGCCCTGCGGGACGAGTTCGCAGACACCAGCAAAGAACTCTGGCAGCTCTCAGGCTTCAAAGCTGCAGCAGCGAAGGCTGTCGAGCCACTGCAAGCGTGCTCGTCGAGATATCTGGCGGGCCTGGCCGAGTTCCTGATCACGGACTGGTCAGACAGCAAGGCCGCTCGAATCGTAGGCGAAGCCATGCGGCGCGACAGTGTATTCGCCGACGACCTGCAGGGGATGTGGTGTACGCAAGGAACCCCGATACCTGACAACGAGGCAGTCGACGAGAAGAACTGCTTCAGCCTCAGCAACGTGCTTGACAAATGGCCGGACGCGCACGCTGGGGAAACCGCTGCGGATTGGCCCGTGTCAGGTGCACGCACCTACACAATCTGCCTGGACGACGGCTCGTGCCCGGTCGCGGCGTCTATCTACCTCGCATTCTTTCCGTCAGGTGTGACGTGGAACTGTCCGACCGCTGCCCGCCAAGACTTCAACCTGGCCTCCTGTGATCCTGATTACAGCTCGGATCACCGCAGGCAAAGAGACCGTCTCGTCATTCTCTACAACCATCAGCAGGGCAGCGTCTACGCGGATGCACCGCCGATGTACAGGAAGACTGGGTGACGATCAACGGTCCCTATTGCGATGGCTCTTCGGCCTGATTGACCAATCGCTACGCCGCGCTTGATGGGAGACCCCGCAGCCTACCAGCCAAATATGGTGAGTTTCACCCGGCAGAGTCATTCAAACGAGATGATGCTGTGACTTCCCCTCCGGAGGTCAACCCGCTACAGCCCGACTCACGAAGCGCCGACTGTCGACGATGACTGAGCCTCGATCATGAAGGAAATGGATGCTCCACCTCGTCGACACCATTGGCCGAATCCACATCCACGTGCCATTCAAGGTTTTCCTCGTCATTTGTGCTATCGGACTGCTCGCAGGACTGATCATGTGGATCACCCCGGACAAGAGTCCCAAGAGCAAGCCTGCGGTCCAGGAGGACGAGCCTGAGACCCTGACACAGGATGTCGACCCGGATGCGACCGTCCTCAACCCCAGGATCGTCTATCAACGGCCAGTTGAGCCAACGACGTCAATGTCTGCGCAAACCCTGGGAAGCTCCATCAAGGCGGCGAGGTTGCCAGTCTGGTCAAAGGCCCTAATCGGTATCGGGGTAGTGTGCACAGCTCTGACCCTTGCAGGAGCGGCCTTCTTCGGTTGGGTTGGCTACAAGCTGAACGAGAGCGCGGTATCCGATACTGGTTCCTACGACACCTCCGGTCAGACCAGGACTCAGACCGAAGATCGCGACACCTCCTCGTCAGACAGCTCGGACACCAGCAGCGCTGATGAACCGATCCCAATCTTTCCTTCAGGATCGCGGGGCTGCAAGACACCCTCAGATGCCATCCAGGACGATGCATCGGAGGGCATCCTGCTAGACGGTGCTGACAACTACAAGTGGAAGTACCTTCCAGTTCCCTACGCCTATACGGGGCCAGGGTACGTGATTTCAGTGGACACACTGGTCGACGGCGTAAACGAGTCAACCCACCCAGTCCTTCTATTTACACCTGAGCGTGGTGGTGACGACGGAGATCTAAGATGGACGCCAACGAAGGAGGATCCTGATCGCAAGTTCTACCTATTGAGCGATGTCTCTCCTGGAACCATCCCTCCGTTCTTCCACTCCTTCGACAAGTACGATGGGGCCGACCAGATGCTGATCACCAGCGTTTCGTCCGCTACGACGAGGTCAAAGTTTGCATGGACTACGAGATGAAACTCAGCAACTGGGAGCGCCGTACAGGACGCCGCCGTTGAATCTGCCTCCGGCAAGGACCTGGCGCCCTCGATGGGCCAGGCCTCCAGATTGGCCGCGCCAGATCTACGACTCCACTCGAGAGGGTCGCCAAGTGCGCAGGCGGTCTCGCGCGGCGGTAGTTGAGAGCGCGTGTGCAACATTCCGGGTGCGACGAACTGCCTGGCGGCCGGTCGCTCAGCGTGCTCCTCACAACGGTTTGTCTACAGCACCACTGACGGCTCTTCGCAGTTGAGGGTGTAGAGGTCGGCGCGTCGATGGCTGGGTAGGCGTCGAGGTCTCCCGAAGATGGAAGTTCTCACACTCGACCCATCTGGAAGACCTCGACGGTGACTGACGCTACCCCTGATGCCGTTTTCGGCTGCCCTGACCTGACCGTGTTCTGCCGCCTCGACGAGCTCGGCCTCGTCGTGACCGGGCAACGCCTCGACCCTGATCGTGCCGTGCTGGCGTGCCGGGTCGTCGACCCCGACGACTGGTGCCACCGCTGCGGCTGCCAAGGCGTCCCGCGCGACACCGTGATCCGCCGGCTGGCGCACGAGCCGTTCGGGTGGCGACCCACCAGCCTGCACGTCACGGTCCGCCGCTACCGCTGCAGCGAGTGCCGGCATGTGTGGCGCCAAGACACCAGCCGGGCCGCGGAGCCGCGAGCGAAGCTGTCCCGCCGCGGGCTGCGGTGGGCGCTGGAGGGCCTGGTGGTGCAGCACCTCACCGTGGCCCGGGTCGCCGAAGGGCTCGCGGTGTCGTGGAACACCGCCAACAACGCCGTCCTCGCCGAAGGGCAACGCGCGCTGATCGACGACCCGCACCGCTTCGACGGCGTCGCCGTCATCGGGGTCGATGAGCACGTCTGGCGGCACACCCGCCGCGGCGACAAGTACGTCACCGTGATCATCGACCTGACCCCGGTCCGCGACCACACCGGCCCGGCCCGGCTGCTCGACATGGTCGAAGGTCGTTCCAAACAAGCGTTCAAGCAGTGGCTCGCCGAACGCCCAGCGGCGTGGCGTGACCGCATCGAGGTCGTCGCGATGGACGGGTTCACCGGGTTCAAGACCGCCACCGCCGAGGAGCTGCCCGACGCCGTCGCGGTGATGGACCCGTTCCATGTCGTCCGCCTCGCCGGCGACGCCCTCGACCGATGTCGCCGCCGGATCCAGCAGATCATCCACGGTCACCGCGGCCGCGCCGAACGATCCGCTCTACCGAGCCCGCCGCACCCTCCACACCGGCGTCGACCTGCTCACCGACAAACAGCAGCAGCGGCTCGAAACATTGTTCGCCGACGACGCCCATGTCCAGGTCGAGGCGGCCTGGGGGATCTACCAGCGCATGATCACCGCCTACCGGCAACCCGACCGAGTCCGCGGCCGCCAGCTGATGGTCAAGCTGATCGACTCGCTCAGCCACGGGGTGCCGAAGCCGCTGACCGAGCTGATCACCCTCGGCCGCACGCTGAAGAAGCGGGCCGTCGACGTGCTGGCCTACTTCGACCGGCCCGGAGCCAGCAACGGACCCACCGAGGCGATCAACGGCCGGCTCGAACACCTCCGCGGCTCAGCCCTCGGCTTCCGCAACCTCACCAACTACATCGCCCGATGCCTACTCGAAGCCGGCGGATTCAGACCCCGACTACACCCTCGATTCTGAAGAGCCTCCAAACCCCTGCCCAGCCCGGGGTTCGAAAAGCTGCAGCCGGATCCAGGACGGCCCACCCCTGCAGGTCTGGCTGTCCATCCTGGCGCCGATCATCGGTGCCAATCCCGATGCGACGTAAGTGGCGATCACCGCTTCGAAGATCGCCATCGACGCGGGCGTCGCCAACAACCCGACTGACGGTGGGTCGAACCGAGCGGCGCAGTAAACTCGCCGCCGCGCGGCACCGTCACCGTGGAACCTCGGTCCCGTTGGTCGCCGATGTGGCTCTCTCCACCGTCTTGCTGACGTCGTTGTGGACCATGCTGTTCAGGAACGGGCCGACGATGTCGATGGGCAGGGGAAAGACCACCGTGGAGTTCTGGTCAGCGCCGAGCTCGAGCAGAGTTTGCAGGTAGCGCAACTGCAGCGAAGCCGGATTGCGGCTCAGGATCTCGGCAGCTTGGCGCAGTTCCTCGGAAGCCTGGAGCTCCCCGCGGGCGTTGATGATCTTCGCCCGACGTTCGCGCTCTGCCTCCGCCTCCCGGGCCATGGCCCGCTGCATCGCTTCGGGAATCTCCACATCCTTGATCTCCACCACCCTGACCTCGACGCCCCACGGCATGGTCTGCGCCGCAATGGTCGTGGCCAAGTCCTCGTTCAGGTTCTCCCGATGGGCGAGCAACGTATCCAGATCGACCCTGCCGAGCAACGACCGCAGTGAGGTCTGAGCGATCTGCGAGGTGGCAACGGCGAAGTTCTCCACCTCCATCACCGACTTGACCGGATCGATGACGCGGAAGAGCACGACAGCATTGACGCGCGCCGGAACGTTGTCGCGGGTGATGACCTCTTGTGGCGGAATCGTCAGCGTCACCAACCGGAGATCGACTTTGATCATCCGGTCGACGACGGGAAGTACCCTTCGCAGCCCTGGATCGTAGAGGGTCTGTAGGCGGCCGAGTCGGAAGACGACGCCTCGCTCGTACTCCCGCAATACCCGCATTGATGTGGCCAAGGCGAGAATCGCCACGACCAGCAGGGTCAGTCCCACGATGATCGCCGTCGTCATGGCGTGGCGTTCTCCTCTGGTGCTGACGCTTCTCGGGCGACGGGTGAACGACCCCCAGGTGGTCGAGAAGCGATCGGTCGACGCTTCCTCGTAGACGGAGACCTGGGGTATGTGCTCGGGAAAGCCCGTGGGTGACGACCACAGGTGTCGAGCCAGTGGAATGCCTGCGCCGATGCCGATGCCGATGGCGGCCAGCAGGGCGAGCAGGTCCGCCGTGGATGGCCTGGACAGCAGCATCGCGGCCGGAAGGACGATGGCCAGGACGGCGATCGCACACGCGATTCCGCGGTGGAATCGGCCGGCTTCGGAGTATGGCCAGGGGTCGATCTCCCGGCTCACCTCCCGCCCGTGGCTCGATGTCGTGCAGGTGTCCTTGACCGGGCAGGAGTTGCAGACCGACGGCTTGGCGCGGTAGCGGACGACGCGCTGCTCCGGGTCGAACGACGTCGGCCACAACCACTGGTCCTGCGGACACTTCCAGGCGTCGTGGTCCTGGTGGTAGCGAAAGGACCCGGTACGCCAGCGTTGCGCCCTGACCGCGGTCCGCTTGGCCAGGTGGTCGAACCCGTAGGCCGTCAGCACCAGGAAGAGCGTGTAGCAACAGACGAGCAGGACGTTGATCGACATCACTTGCTGCCCTCCTTGCGCGAAGCGGCCGTCACGGGCTGGCTCTCCGTGTAGAGCGTGTCGGCGGGGAGCTCCATCGTCGTCGGGCCGCTGCGGAAGTACCGCAGACCCTGGAAGCAGATCCAGAGGAACGGGATGCAGCCACCGATGATGAACAGCAGATCCCCAGGCAGACGGGTCCATTCGAGCAGGGCATTGCCGGGGGTGGTGATGAAGCCCAGCGAACGAGCTTCGTAGTAGCCGAAGCGAACGGAGTGGTACAGCTGCAGCACACCGAGCGGCAGCAGGGTCGCGAAGACCATCCAGGCCAATCCGATGTTCAGTGACCAGAAGCACAGCTTGGCCATGCGCTCGGGCCACTTCTGTGGCGGGATGATGTAGCGCAGCGCGAAGAGGGAGAGGCCGACCGCCAACATGCCGTAGACGCCCATCATGGCTCCGTGAGCATGATTCGCGGTCAAGGCGGTGCCGATCTCGTAGTAGGACACGATGGGCAGGTTCACCAAGAAGCCGAAGACGCCGGCGCCGAGGAAGTTCCAGAAGCCCACGGCGACCAAGAACATGACCGCCCAACGGTGCGGGAACGGTGCACTGGACCTCTTCTCCTGCCGCGCACCCAGCTGCAGGAACGTCCACGCCTCCACGGTCAAGAAGGTCAGCGGTATCACTTCGGCAGCGGAGAAGAAGGCCCCCAAGGCCATGTGCTCCACCGGGGTCCCGGAGAAGTACAGGTGATGCATGGTGCCGATGACGCCGCCGGCGGAATACAGGATCACATCCAAGAAGATGATGCCGAGAGCGATCCTCTCACGCACCACTCCGAGCATGACGAAGATGTAGGCCACCATGACCGTCGTGAACAGCTCGAGGAAATCTTCCACCCACAGGTGAACCACCCAGAAACGCCAGAACTCCGCCACCGAGAGTCGCGTTTCGTTCCCGGCCAACATGCCCACTGCATAGAAGGCCGGAATGGCCAGACCCGAGAAGAAGAACAGCCACGGCATGTTGCCTCGGGATTCCGACTTCAACCTGGTCCGAATTCCGCGGTAGATGATCGCAATCCAGATGAAGAGCCCGAGCGTCGAGGAGTATCTGCCAGACGCGTGGCAGATCCAGGTACTCCCACTGCTGCTCGAAAAGTGGCCCCTTGGCCCAGGCGACACCGTGGATGGAGAGCGCCTCGCTCAACAGGCTTCCCACCGTCACCACCACGACAGCCCCGAACAGGATGTACACCAGGGTCGACTGTCGCTTCGGCTCACGGCCGCCGATGAAGGGGGTCAAGAAGATGCCGGCCGCCAAGAACCCGGCCGCGGTCCACAGCAGCGACAGCTGCACGTGCCAGGTCCGTGCCAGGTTGAACGGGAGGAGCCGCGCGAGATCGACGCCGAAGAAGCTCAACAGATCCGCTCGGTAGTGCTCAGCGGCCGCCCCCAGGAGCGCCTGGACCAAGAACAACCCGGCGATCACGAAGAAGAACCATGCGGTCGCGCGCTGAGACGGGGTCAGCGCCACCTCACCCGGCTGCCGGAACGACAGCACGGGCGCTTCCGCGCTGTGCCAGCCGATGCTCTGGCTCCAGCGCCCGTAGACGGCGAACAACCCACCGGTGCCGACCAGGAGCACGACCAGCGACAAGACGCTCCAGATCACCAGATCGGCGGTAGGACCGTTGTCGACCCGAGGCTCGGCGGGCCAGTTGTTGGTGTAGGAGTAGTCATGACCTGGTCGCTCGGCCGCAGCCGCCCACGCTGTCCAGCCGAAGAAGGCCGTCAGCTGGTGGATCTCCTGCGGATCCGTGATCAACCGGGGAATGAGGCCATTCTTCGTCGAGTCCTCACCGAAGAACGTGCCGTAGTGAGTCTTGAGGGCCTCGAAGGCCAGCACCTGGTTGTCGGTGAACGTCAAGACACCCGTGGCCTTGTCGTAGCGGTTGGTGCGGAACTCCTCGACCAGATCCGCGCGTGGATCAGCCGATCCCTGCCTGCGCAACTGCTCCTCGACGAAGTCGGCTGAGCGCCGCAGGTAGTCGGCGGTGTAGTCAGGACCGAGGTACGCACCATGTCCGACGATGGACCCGTACTGCATCAGGCCCCGCCGGTTGAACAGCACCTGACCCGCGGTGATGTCTGCCGTGGTGAAGACCGTCTCCCCGCTGCCGCTGACCACCTTCTACCGGTTGCGGCATGGACGCCGCGTAGGTCCGATACGCAAGGATCCCCATCACGAAGAACCCGAAGATCATCACGATGGCGACACCCTGGACCCAGCCCTTGCTGATCAACATCGCTCGACGGTCGCGCCCGGGAAGGCGCTGATCGGTGTCGGTGCTCATCGCAGCCTCCATGGGGTCACGGGTCAGGGGTCGAATCGGGTGGACGTCTGCTCACGCAGCGATCGATGTCGGCGTCACAAGGGGTTTCAGCGGCCAGCTGGACGCCGCGGTCGTGCGGTGCCGTCTCGTCAATCCGGGGAGCGGTGGCTCAGGTCTTTGTGCAGGCGCAGACCGCCCAAGATCGTCACCACCACGCCGACCGCGCCCACCCCGATCCCGACCAGCAGCCACAGCGCCACCTGGGTGTCGGCATAGGTCCCGACCAGGAACGCGATCACCGGCGAAATCAGCGCAATGATCCCGCCGATGAGGAGAATGGCCAGACCGCGGGGCGCTGGACCACCACCTTGTTCTTCGAGGCGCGCAGAGTCCTCGGCGGTCACGGAGAGGGCCATCGGACGACCGGGAGAAACCTGTCCGGAATCAACAGCTCGACCTGTTGGTTCAGCCATCCACTGGCCTCCACCTCATCGAATGTGGTCGTCAAACGGATTCGTTTTGACACCGACGAATCGACACCCGTCTGGTTCGGACTATACCGGGATCTCGCTCAACAGCAACCGCGAAATCATGACGATCTCGCAGCGTCTGCGAGCGTAGTAAGGACCGTCCGGCAAATAGGACCACCGGCTGCTCTCAAGCAGTCCGTAAGGCCCTTGACAAATGCCCAGGTGTTCCCCCGCGGACGTCGCGTACTTTGCGTTCCAGCTCGACAACCCGGCTCGCCTCGTCGAGGTCGAGCCCGGCCGCAGACCGCCGTCGATCTGAACATGCCGAACCTCGCGGTCCGCAACGCCACAGGATGGATCCCCCGCCGGTCAGCAACCCGCTTGATCACCCCTCGTCGCCATCGCTGGTTCCCGGTGGGCGTCTAGCCCCGCCCGGATCGCCCACGACTCTCAACCTTCCCGGATGAGAGCCTCCACGAGACCCAGGCCGTCGACGACCTGGTCGCCGCGCCGGGTATCGGGTCGGGCATCTCGAAGTCCGAGATCAGCCGACTCTGCGCCGGGCTCGACGAGCAGGTGGCGGCGTTTCGGGATCGGGCGCTGAATCACACCGTCCCGTAGGTGTTCCTCGCTGCCACCTACCGCCATGCCCGCCGCACCGGCCCCGGCGGCGGGCAGGTCGGGGCGGGCAGGTCACTTCGATGGCCATCGTCGTCACGACCGCGGTCACCTCCGACGGTGGCAGGAGATCCTCGGTCTCGATGTCGGCAACTCCGAAGACGAAGTGTTCTGGTGCGGGTTCTTCCGCACCTTGAAGCAAGAGCGGTCTGCACGGGGCCCCAGCTCGCTGTCACTCCCCAAGATCAGACCGCCGATGGATGCTGCGAGAGCCGAGGTCCCTGCCTTCACCCCGGTGGAGCGGAGCAATCGAGAGATCAAACGCCGCGCTCGCGTCGTCGGCATTATTCCCAACGAGGCGGTGTCATCCGCCTGGTTGGCGCCGTCCTCAACGATCTCCACGACGAGTGGCAAGTCTCCGACCGCCGCTACCTCCTCCGAAGGCTCCATAGCCAAGATCAAAACCCAGTCCGCGACATTGAACTCGTCGCCGCAATCGAAGCCGACGACTGACATCGAGAAACGCTCGAAGTCCACCACCCAGCGGGCTCGATCGGGCCGAACGTGACGATGTGGATCCACAGTCGCTGGTCGACAGCAACGGTTGAGGTTGCGAAACTCATGGCGTCGCCGCAGTCGTTTCGGTTCTCCCTGGAACTCGGCGTCTCGCTAGCGTCGAAACTTGTATGCCACCAAGGCGGTGGCCGCCATGCCGAACAGCCCCACGACGCCGGTCAGGCCCAGCAACAGCCCGAAGGCCATGATCAGTATCGACAATCCGAGACTGGCATCCAGTATCAGCCGGGTCGATGACGTGCTGGACGGTCCGGTCTTCTCGAACTGGCGGACCCAGGTCGGGTCCTCTCGCCCGAGCTCGTGTTCAAGATCGTGTAGCAGGTGACGCTGACGCTTCTTCATCATGGTCCGTGTTTCTCTCGGCTCGGGCGGGGCCAGACGGTGGCTTACCTGGGTAGACGGTGTGTGTCGCGAGCTGGGTGGCTTCGGATTTTGTCGAGCCTGCCGGGCCGATTGCGCTCAGGCGGTAGTTCGAGACGGTGACGACCGGACAGCTGGCGTGGCTAGTGGCTGATCGAGCCCGCCTGGTACGGCCGGCCTTCCCGGGTGCCGACGATCAGGAGGGAGACGAGTTCATTCAGGCGCCGAAGACATCACCGCGTCACTTGGGCAAACGGTAGCGTCAACCCGGACGGACAGTCGATGGTACGGAAGACTCGATGGATCCCGCACCAATAGGTCTCGACCATGTCGGGTTGGGGCCCGTGCAGTCGGGTGCCGGCGGTACCGATGCACTCGCGAGACCGACGGGCCAGTCGAGGATGTGGCGTCGTCGACCATAATTTCGACGCTCGGGCCGAGGGCATGGCGCCGGTCTCAGCGTGCCGGCACCCAGATCGAGAAGCTCCATCGTCATGTCTCCTTTCAGATCGCGCTGCACTCACCTTGATCAATCGACGTCAACGCTGGCGTAGATGCGAGCATTGGTGGCTCGTTCCTGCAAACTGCTCGCCTCTTGGTCGAGCACGACCAGATGATCGACAACCGGATCTTCGGTCCATTCCCCTAGCGACACCCCCAATTTACCGGATCGACGCCCTTTTAACCAGGCAGGCAGGATGGGCGCGACGTGCGTCGCAAGATCGCGACGTTCGTCGACAGCCTCTTGCAGCGCCTGTCACGTTCGACAGAAGGTGATCAGATCACGGGATGCCCAACACCTGGCTGCAAGAATCCGCCAGGTCTGCAGTCGTGGAGCCCGGCCTGGGACACGCTGCATTAGCGCGATGCATCGTCCGCCGGACCGGAAACATGACGGTCGGGCCACGGGGTCTGGAGGCAGACTTCGTGCCGGCCAGGTGGTGGCTCGGACCTACTGCTACCAGATCGGCGAATCACGTCCAGCCTGCCCTTCGACAACCTGGGAACGGTGTCGGCGGCTGATGGAACCGCCGCGGTGGACGGGGAATCCCCGGCGTTCAGGGTTCCAATGCGCTGCGGATCATGCCGACGAATGCGCTGATCAGCGTAGAGAGGTCAGAGGAAGCGGATGCGTGGGTCAGCAGCCAGGTGTCCATGGCCTGGCCCATTCCGGCGGCAATGGCGAGCAGCAGGCTGGTGGGCAGGTCGGCCCGGACCGCGCCGATCCGCTGCCCCTCAGTGAGGACTCGGTCCATCCACGGCAACACCGCCTGTTCCATTCCCTGCTGGAGCTGCTGCATCGCTGGCGTCGTCACCGCCGCGATCCAGCCCTCGGAGCAGCGCCGACAGCTGGGGGTCTGCTTCCAGGGCCGTCATGAGCTGCAGGTAGTAGTGGGCCAGCGCCGACCAGAACGCGTTCGGGTCGTCGGTGACCGGCAGGTCGAAGGTGACCCACGCGGGCGAACATCGCCTCGAGTTGCACGCGCACAACATGTGCGTACAGATCGTCCTTGCCGTCGAAGTAGTAGTACATCGAGCCTTTCGAGATCCCGGCCGACTCGATCACCCGGTTCAGCGAGGCGTCGTGGAACCCGTGGGCAGCGAACTCCTCCAAGGCGACTGCGAGAATCCTCTGCTGCTGCGTTGGGGGGAGCTTGGCGAATCGAGGTCGCACCATGGAGCCGACCCGTTCTCAGGCGGGGTTGAAGGTCGGTAGCTCGACGGCGTCGTGAAAGCTCCTGCCCATCGCCAGATCAGCCATTCTTGGCACTCCCATCAATCTCATCACCGTGTTCCGCATCAGGAGCTGGAGCCTATTGCGCGGCGCGAACGCCAGCGCCAACCCCCTGGCGGCGGCCTGCTTGGAGTGTAGGAACGGTGCCAGCCTGGCCTGGTAGCGGGCGAATGCCTGCTCATGGTCACCGTCGGCTTGCGCGAGCTCGGCAGCGAGCACGTACGACTCGACCATCGCCAGCGCCGACCCCTGGCCGGCCAACAGCGAGGGACATGCCGCCGCATCCCCGACCAGGGCGACCCGGCCGCGCGTCCAGGCCGGCATCTGGATCTGGCTGACCGCGTCGAAGTAGAAGGTCTCGGCCCGTGGCATCGCCTCGAGCAGCGCCTGTGTCTCCCAACCAGCGCCGCTGAGCCGCTCACGCAGCAACGTCTGCTGGGCACCAACACTGTCGAGGGGAACGGCGGCGTCGTGTCGGACCGTGAAGATCACCATGGTCACGTCGTTGCGTAGCGAGACACGCACCGCTTGAAAGCCCTTCTCCGCGTACATCATGGCCACCAGCTCCTCACGCGGGCGGTATCCCGTGACGTCGAACACGGCAACGACCATGTTCTGGTACCGCTCGAACTCCTGGTCAGGCCCGAACACCAGACGACGGACCTGTGAGTGGAGCCCATCCGCGCCCACCACGAGATCGAAATCGCGACACTGACCGGTCGCGAAGCTGACCCGCACCCGATCGCCGTCATCGTCCAGCGCACACACCGTGTCATCCAAGATCAACTCGGCTCCGCCCTCCAGCGCACCGTAGATGGCTGTGGCCAGATCAGCACGGGCGATGCTGACGTACCGCTCGGTCGGGCCCATGATTGCCGACGGTTTCAACGCTGCGATCAGCCGACCGTCACTGCCGACAGTCCGCGCCTCAGCCATCACATACCCATGCCGGCGCAGCTCGGGCACGATTCCCATCCGCTCGGCCACGTCGAACCCCGCGCCCCAGAAGTCGACCAGATAGCCACCGCGCCGCAACCCCGACGCACGCTCCACCAACGTGGGCTGATGTCCAGCCTGCTGTAGCCAGTAAGCGAGCGTCGGTCCAGCAACCCCCGCGCCCACAATCAACACCTTCACCCCACTCACCCCTCCCCATCGACTGTTTAGACCATCAGTCTAGACCAGCGGTCGAAGCAGGTCGACCCACAGCCGGTGCGATGCCTCTCAACGAGCGCTGGACCCGAGCCGTCCGCCGGCGGCCTGTTCGAACGTGCGCCACCGGACCGCGGATCCCGCTGACGCAACCGTCACACCGGAAGTCGACGGGGTGGGCTTGCCAGCGGCCCAGTGGGCAGTCAAGGCTTCAGCATCCGTGGACTCACCCGAGGTGGTCCTGTTGTGCTCGCGCTGCTGCCGCAGTTCGTGGGCGCGACCGTCGTCTGGCCGGGCGCCGCTCAGATCCTGGTCGGCCCGGGCAGAGCGGTCAGAAACGTCGCAGGACGGGCCGAGATGTCTTCCCAGCGGCCAGCCGGCCAGGATGGCTAGGCATCGGACAGTCAACGGGCAAGCCGATCCCGTAGCGTCACCATCAAGGTGTCGCCACTCAACGCCTGGACACCGGACGCCCCGATGACGTGACGGGTGCCGGGCGGGGGCGCAGAGCAGGAGCGCCATACAGTCGTCGCAGTGGTGCCACGTCAGACGTCCAACGCCTGCCGTCGTCGCCGAGGGGCCAGCAGGCGCACCGCCGTCGCAAGACGGTGCGGCTCGTGGGCCAAGGATGCCTCTGGAACTTCAGGAAGGAGAAGTGATGAAGGCAAGCTCACTGACGGAGGTGGCCGAACAGCTGCTGACCCAAGCAGAGAACACCCATAGCGGTCGTGCGGCACAGACCGTCTACGGCGGTCACGATCGGGTGCTGCGGCAGACGGTGATCGCTTTGGCGGCGGGACATGAGCTGGCGGAGCACGAGAGTCCGGGCGAGGCCACGTTGCAGGTGCTGACCGGCCGCGTCCGTCTCACCGCCGGCGACGACGCCTGGGAGGGCACTACCGGCGACCTGGTCGCGATTCCACCGGCTCGGCACGCGCTGACCGCTGTGGAACGCTCCGCGATCTTGCTGACCGTACGCCTCAGCTCATGACCGAGTCCGGGACGCGTCCACCGTTCCTACGATGACTCCAGTCTCTGGTCGGGGTCAGTCCAGGAGCACCGGCACGCGGGCCCAGCCGCCGACCGGGGCCACCTCCCGCTCGGCTCGCCGGTCGGGGTCGAGCGTGATGCTCGTCGTGCCCGTCAGCAGCGCCCGGACCGCGATGCGCAGCTCCAGGGTGGCGAGCAGCCGGCCGGGGCAGGCATGGCGTCCGATCCCGTAGACCAGGTTGTCCCCCGCGTGACCGGCCGGGTCGAAGGCGTCGGGGTCGCCGAACACACATTCGTCGCGGTTCGCTGAGGTCCAGTGGAGCTTGACCGGCGCTCCTGCCGGCAGCCGGACCCCACCGAGGTCCACCGCAGCGGTGGTCACCCGGCGATTGCTCACGAACGGGTCGTCGATCCGTAACACCTCGTCGATGATCAGGTCCAGCTCGGTGTCCGGGACGCCCTCGCGCAGCCGCGACTGGAAGCTCGGGACGGCTGGCCAGGTGATGCACCAGCACCCCAACGCACAACGCGATGGAGCCGAGGTCGCCGCCGGTCCAGTTCCGCAGCACCGACACGATCTCGGCGTCGACGAGCTCGCGCCCGTGCACACGGACCCGAAGCAGCTCGCCGGTGACATCGATCAGGGTGGTGGCGCGCCGCTGCGCCAGCACCGACCGGATGATCTCGTCGAACTCTTCGGCCACCTGGGCGGTACGCACCCGGTCCCCGGAGCGGGTGGCCGCGTGGTTGTCCATGATCCACGCCAGCAGCCGCCCCTCCAGCTCGGAGGGCCAACCCAGCCAGACACTCTGCGCGCGGACCGCGAAGGCGGCGCCGATCTCCCCGACCGCCTCCACCGAGGCGCCCCGCGGCAGGGACCTCACCAGTCCGGCGGCGATCCGTTCGAACCCGGCTCGGTGCGGCGCCAGCGCCGCCGGAGCCAGGAACGGGTCCAACGCCTCCCGGAACGCGGTGTGCATCGACCCGTCCAGCCCGTTGGGCACCTGCAGGAACCGGGACACCCCGTTCGAGAAGCTCAGATCATCGAGCGCCACGCGCCGCACCAAGTCATGCCGCAGCACAACCCATTCCCCACGGTCGTTGCGCACCACCGGGTGCTGAGGCCGAAGCTCATCGGTGTAGGCACGCAGATCCCGACCGGCCGGTGAGACCTCATCGGGAATGTGATCAGTCATGTCGAATCCGATCGTGGCCGGTGGAGGCCGACTCGACCCCGACTCTAGCCACGAGGTCGGCGTAGCGAGGCCTTGGCGTCTTCGACGTGCTCGCTGCCAGCGGTGTGTTTTGCTGAGGTTCGCTGGACGTTGGTTCTCGTGAGCTTGAGCGTGCTGCTGGTGCCAGCAGACGCCCGCTTCCGCACGCGAGGTCGCCGCCCGACCCACGAGTGCGCGCCGACAGTGTCCAAGTGCCGCGGCCGTCAATGTCAGACGCTCGCGTCGGGCTCCCCTGCCCTACGGCTCAGAGTCTCCCGCTTCGGGACCAGGGTCGGTGGTCGGCGGTCGGGCATCGGGCGCCGCAGATGGACGGTCGCCGTCGGGTGGCTCGTCGAGGGAGCCGTCGTCGTTCTCGTCGCTGCTCAGTCGGAATCCGGCAGCGGTGAGATCGTCGGCTAAATCGTCCTCGTACAACAGCTCCCTGCGGATCTGACCGGTGCGGTAGGCCGTGCGGCCCACCATGTGTGCCGATACCGGCGAGGTGGCCAGTTCCAGAACAATGATCGAACACGAGGAGGCCGATCGCCTGGAAGTTCTGCAGCGAGAGTGCCGGCCCAACGGTTGCGCAGAGTAGGCCCAGGGTCTGCGGCTTGGTGGCCGCATGCATCCGAGTGGGGGCGTCGGGAAAACGCAGAAGCCCACCGAGGCCGCGAAGCACGACATCGCGCCAAGCAGGCAGGAACAGCGCCCCGAGGATGTCAAGGACAGGGTTCACGACGACGTTCCGCTGAGTGAAGAAGTGACGGATCCGGGGTCGAAACGACGTGCGCCGCGAGAGCGTGAAAGGCCGGGAACCGGGCCATCCGGACGAGCCGAGCAGAGGCAGCACCGGAAGCATCGGCAACTCGGTGGCTTGCGTTGCTAGCGTGGCCATCGCCACCGGCCACGGTGACGGTGGTGTCGAACGTGCGGTCCAGCAGGGAAAATCCGCGAGCACCTGCGTGGCACGGTGAGCACCGAGGCTGCGGAAAGGAACATGAAGGCGATCGTCAATGGGCGGCCAGACGGTCATCGACCGACCTCGGGGTCCAGCGCTGATGCCCGGAGCAGTGCCGCGACCTCGGCGTCGGACCCGATGGCGCGGACCACCCGCTCCTCGGTCTGCAACACCTTGCGGCGAGCGGCCACGATGTCGGCGTCGGAACGAACGTCCATCACGTGCAGGTACAGCACTGACTCCTTGGGCCGAGCCTCCATCACCAGGCTGCCTGGCGCCAGGGTGCATATCTCAGAGGTGAGCGTGAGATAGAGGTCGGAGTGGGTACGCAACTGCACCCGGACGACGGCATTCTGTCAGAGTGTGACCAAAGTGGAAAGCCTGCGCCGCCACCGCAAAGCTGGACCGCACGAGGTCGAACAGCAAAATCGCCACCAGCTTGACACACGGCCAGATACGGACCCGACCGTGGAAGGCGATCGGAGGCAGCGGAAAGAGCCAAGCGATGAGCAGGCCCAGCAGGAAACCCGACACCAAGTTAGCCAGCGACAGATCACCCCACAGCAGCACCCAGACGACCGCCGTCACCACGCCCAGGCGCCACTGCAACCGACGGCGAGGACTGCCCTGGGGCGCCGACTCGCGGACGGCCGCAGGCGTGACACGCCCGTCGTCGGGCGACCCATGGTCGCCTCGCGTCGGACTGGTCATCGGGCCCCTTCCGAAACGACAGCCTGCAGACAGGGTAAGCCGACAATGACGGCCGTCCATCCGTGCATCCTTCCAGCGGACCAACAGAAGCGACATCCCCGCCCGGTCAGCACATCGGTACGAGGGAAAATCGGCATCTGCAACAGCGCAGGCTGCTAGACGAGCCGCCTCTGGGACGCACCTCGCGTTGACCCTCCGCTCCGCCAGTTCCTGTCTGCCACCGACAGTCTCCACATCTCAGCGCATAGCCGCTGCGCGTACTCGTCAATGCCCTTGGTGGCGGTCGACCCGCTCGTCCTGGCAGCGATGATCGGGGTGTGATGGCAGATCGTCGTGGCCCGCGAAATGGCCCAACCGACACCAACCGTCCTCACGCCGGACGAAGCCAGAAGCACCGTCATTCCCGAGCGACACTCCAGCCCCCGACGGGTCGTGACGGTCGGGTGTCACGCCTCCGGGTCGCCTTGAGAGCCCGAGCCCGAGCTGTTCGACTGACCGACAACGACCCGGCGGCTCGAATGCGTGAATCAGTTCCGCCGCAGAGGGTCGAAGGGTCTGATGTGTTCGGGTTGCTTGCCCGTCATCATCATCTCGGCGAGGAGTCGGCCGGTGACCGGGCCGTGGGTGATGCCCCACATACCGTGCCCACCTGCGACATAGACCCGAGGGCTTCCGGTGGCTCCGATCAGTGGCAGACCGTCGACCGTGCACGGACGGGAGCCCACCCATTCGTCCTGCCGGTCAGCAATGTCGATGCCATGCAGCAGCGGACGGGCGGCGTCGGCGATCGCCTGCACCCGGCGGTGATCCAGCGGCGCCTCCGGCTTGCGGAACTCCATCATCCCGGCGATACGCAGCCGGTCCCCGATGGGCGTGCAGGCAATCCGCTGCGCAGGGAAGTACAGCGGACTGTCCGGGACCTGGTCGATGGCGACCGAGAACGAGTACCCCCGGCCCGCTTGAACGACGTTCCGCACCCCGAACGGGCGGGCGAGCTCGCCGAGCCAGGCGCCGGTCGCGATGACCGCGGCATCGAACTGCTCGACCGAACCCTCGGCGGTAGATACGACCACCGCGGAGCCAATGTCCTGAAGCCGTGAGACCGTCGCACTGATCCTGAGGTGCTGGCCGGGTTGGGTCATGGCTTGTTAAAGGCCAGCCGAGCAGAGCTGGCCGAGGCGCTGACCGGCCGGTTCAACGATCACCACGGCTTCCTGGCCAAGTTGCATCTGGACTTGATCGACAGCTATAACGCCCGGATTGCCGATCTTGCCGCACGGATCGAGACCTACTTCGGCCCGGATCGGTCCGCACCTGGGCGGGGGCCCAGCCTGCAGCGGGCGCGGGAGCTGTTGGTGACGATCCCTGGGAGCTCGTTGATCGGGGCTGAACACATCCTCGCCGAGATCGGCACCGACATGACGGTGTTCGCCAGCCCGGTCGGCTGGCCTCCTGGGCTGGGCTGGCCCCAGGAGCCCATGAGTCGGCTAGGCAAGGTCAAGTCCACCCGGTGCCGACCCGGGAACGCTTACCTGAAGGGAACGTTGGGCATCGTCGCCATGGGGCTGCTCGGCAGAAGAGGTCGTTCCTCTCCGCCCGTTACCGGCGGGTCAGGGCTCGTCGTGGCCACCGTCGAGCGCTGGTCGCGCTGTCACGCACCATCTTGGAGCTGTGCTGGCATCTGTTGACAACAGGCCAGCCCTATCACGACCGCGGTGCGCGACTACTACGACAAAAGGCGACCGGGTGCCACGATCAAGACCGCGTTGCAACGACTCCGCGACGCCGGCTGCCAGATCACGACCAACAAGGAAGGGATCCTCATCACCACGACCTGAAGCCACACCTGCGCGGTTTGCCGGGCTACGGTCGTAAGGACTTTCGGGTGAGGGTGTAGTCGGGGTCTGAATCCGCCGGCCTCGAGTAGACAGCGGCACATCGTTGGTGAGGTTGCGGAATCCGAGGGCTGACCCGCGGAGGTTTCGAGGATCTCGCCGCGGTGCCTGCGGTTCCAAATCTTCGTAAAGGACCTCAACTTGATCGTCAGCCCGTACGGAGAAGATGCCGCGGTGGATGTCTTGGGGTTTCGATGATGCCAAAACAGACGTCGGCTGGAACTAACCAGCCCTGGGGCCGTCGCGAATTGGACGGGATCCTAGCCCCGGCTCGCCCCTGGTGCGTCAAGCCTGTTTGCTGTTTGCCGGGAGCCGGCAATCGAGCGCCCTGAAGTTGGCCCGCCTCAGTAATGTCAGGGTCGCGTCACTCGGGGTACGGTTAGTTCATTGCGGCCCTCGCGTTTGGATGGGCCTGACCCGGAACGGTCACGTCACCTCTTTGAAGGGCGACCCTAGGACCTCCGGAAAGCGCTTCACATTCTTGGAAGGATGATGAATTGAGTACGACAATGTCGCGAAGGCGGCAAGGGACTGGTTACGGTGCAAAATCGGCCGTTCGGCTGTTGCAGGTTGATGCTGAGCTTGGTGCGGCCACGGTCAGAGTGGACCTCGGCGAGGCCACGGAGGCGACCTCTCCGGTTGTGACGGCAGCCAGGCTCGCAGTGGGTGCTGTGCTGGGCCAGGCTTTCACCGAGCGTCTACTTGGATGGGACATTAGTCTCACAAACAGTTACCTCGACGTAGGGATCCCCCGCGGGAACCGTATGCTGGTCCACGCCTCCTTTGCCACTGAACCGCGTCAATTGCTACACGCACTCCAGTCCACTGGGTTGAGCGTTCTTGCGGTCAATGTTGTGGTGTTTGACAGTGACCTCTCCGAGTGGGCGAAGGGGCGAATGGAGTGGACTATCCGTCACCGGCTGTCGGCGGCATGGCCCGTCAGTTCGCCTTGACGCAACCGGATAGAGCGCACTGATTCGCGTGGCATGGAACATCGGAAAACCGGCTCTTCAGAACCGACCCATCGGCTCAACTGCGAAGTGCCGGAAACCCTTTGCCGATCGAAGAAGTTGTCACAACGCGCCGACACGACGAGCGGTGGCGCCTGCAGCACCCCCGGAAGTCAGGGGATGGTGTCAGGCGCGTGCCCGCTGGACGGCGCGGAAGGCCGCCTTGCCGGCCTCCAGCACCAAGAAGACCACCACCGCGCAGCCCAGCGGGATCAACCAGCCCGAGGGCCCGACGGGTGCGGAGTTGAACCAGCTGTTCATGAAGGGCAGGTAGACGAACAGGACCTGGAGACCGAGCAGCACCGCGATCACGATCCAGACCATCGGGTTGCCGGTCAGGGCAGCTCAGATTCAGGCTCGACTCCCGCAGGTGCCGGGCGTTGAACAGGTACGTGACCTGGGCCAGCACCAGGGTGTTGACGGCCATGGTCTGGGTGACCGCCAGCCCGAGTCCCTGGGACTGTCCGTAGAGGAAGATCCCGATCGTGGCGCCCGCGATCAGCAGCGAGGCGAGGGCGATCGGCGGCAGGTACATCGGCTCGAGGATGTGGCTCTTCGCCGGCCGCGGCGGTCGGTCCATCAGGTCCGGCTCGCCCGGCTCGTACGCGAGAGCCAGCGACAGCGTCACCGCCGTGACCAGGTTGACCCACAGGATCTGCACCGGGTCCAGCGGCAGCGTCAACCCGAGCAGCACCGCGACCAGGATGACCAGGGACTGGGCGCCGTTGGTCGGGATCAGGAAGACGACCGACTTCTGCAGGTTGTCGTAGATCCGCCGCCCCTCCTGCACCGCGCGCTCGATGGTGGCGAAGTTGTCGTCGGCCAGCACCATGCCGGCCGCCTGCTTGGTCGCCTCGGTGCCCTTGATCCCCATGGCGACGCCGATGTCGGCCCGCTTCAGGGCGGGCGCGTCGTTGACCCCGTCGCCGGTCATGGCGACGACCTCGCCGTTGCGCTGCAAAGCCCGGACCAGGCGCAGCTTGTGCTCCGGACTGGTCCGAGCGAAGACGTCCGCGGTCTCGACGATCGTCTTCAGCTGTTCGTCGGTGGCCTGCTCCAGCTCGGCTCCGGTGACGGCGGGCGGCGCGTCGGCACCGATGATCCCCATCTCCCGGGCGATGGCCGTCGCGGTGCCGGCGTGGTCGCCGGTGATCATCTTCACCCGGATCCCGGCGCTGTGGCAGGACGCGATCGCCTTGATCGCCTCCGGCCGCGGCGGGTCGGCGATGCCGACCACCCCGACGAACTCCAGGCCGGCATCCAGATCGGCCAGGCCGAGGGATTCGCTGTCGGCGACTGCCGGTCGCCAGGCGGCGGCCAGCACCCGGAGACCCTGACCACCGAGCTCGTCGATCCGACGGTCCCAGGTCGTCCGGTCCAGCGGCCGCGAGCCGCCGTCCTCGCTCAGCTGGGTGGCGCACCGGTCGAGCAGCCGATCCGGCGCACCCTTGACCAGCACCATCCGGGACCCGTCCAGACCTTCGTTGAGGGTGGCCATCAGCTTGTACTCGGAGTCGAACGGCACCACGGCCAGCCGGGCGTACCGCTGGTGGTCGACGCCGGCCTTCAGCCCCAGGGTGCGCAACGCTCCCTCGGTCGGCTCGCCCAGCAGCCGCCAGTGCTCGCCGGTGCCGTCCTCGTCGGGTACGTACGCGACGTCGGCGTCGTTGGCCACAGCCATCACGGTGACCAGCAGGGCCAGATCCGGCGTCGCCTGGATGTCGGCCGGGTTGCCGGCCCACTCGACCCGCCCCTCCGGCTCGTACCCGATGCCACTCACCTGGTACGTGCCGCTGCCCACCACCACCTGTCGAGCGGTCATCTCGTTGCGCGTCAGGGTGCCGGTCTTGTCGGAGCAGACGGTGGTGACCGAGCCGAGCGCCTCGACCACCGGCAGCCGCCGGACGATGGCCTGCTGCTTGGCCATCTGCTGGACCCCGAGAGCGAGGGTGACGGTGACCAGGGCCGGCAGACCCTCGGGAATGGCCGCCACCGCGAAACCGATCGTCGCCGAGATCAGATCCGGCACGGAGAACGAGTGCAGCACCCGCCCGATGACCACCATCACGACCGCCATCACCAGCACGACCAGGGCGATCACCTTGCCGAAGACGGCCAGCTGCCGGGTGAGTGGTGTGTCCAACTGCTCGACCTCGGCCATCAGCTGCTGGATCCGACCGATCTCGGCCTGGGACCCGGTCGCGGTGACGACGGCCGTCCCCTGACCGGCGGTAACGATGGTCGAGGAAAAGAGCATGCTGGTCCGGTCGCCGATCCCGGCGTCGGCGGCCACCGGATCGACCCGCTTGCTCGAGCTGACGGCCTCACCGGTCAGCGCCGACTCCTCCACCTGGAGGTTGACCGCTTCGATCAACCTCGCATCGGCTGGGACCCGATCACCGGCGCGGACCCGGATCAGGTCGCCGGGCACCAGCTCCTCGGCCGGCACCTCCTGCCAGTCCCCGTCGCGGCGGACGGCAGCAGTGCTGGACAGCATCTTGGCGATGCCCTCCAGTGCCTTCTCCGCACGGCCCTCCTGGACGAAACCGATCACCCCGTTGAGCAGCGCCACCGCCAGGATCACCCCGAAGTCGACCCAGTCGCCGATGATCGCCTTGAGCGCCGCCGCGGCCAGCAGGATGTAGATCAGGACGTCGTCCATCTGCCGCAGGAACCGCCGCGCAGGTGACTCCGCCTTGACCCTCGGCAACGCGTTCGGCCCGACCTCGACCAGCCGTCGCGACGCGACGTCGACGGGCAGTCCCTGCTCGCTGCTCCCACAGGCGGCCAGCACGTCCGCAGCGGGGAAGGTGTAAGCAAGCTTCGAGAACGTCCTCCGGGGTCACAGCGGACGGCGGCGGAGACGCAGCGGGCACAGACATGCTAGGCGAACCTTCTCTACGGGCGCGGACTCCGACCATACGGGCGACGCGCGAACGAGTCGCGGCAGTGGCCGAATCCGGAGGCATTCTCACGTCGAATCGCTTGGCTGGCAGCATGGCGCCATGACCGAGAGCCCATCGACCTCGAACGACCTCGACCCGTCAGACGACGCCAAGGAGACGATCATCGTCGGCTTGGACCAGTCCGACCCTGCCCGAGGGGCCCTCACCTGGGCGGCCAAGTACGCTCGCCTCACGGGAACTTCCCTGCGAGCGATATCGATCGTGGACTGGCCGACCGGCCTAGGAGCCGCGGACGGCGGGCTGCCTCTGGAGAGACTGGTGCTCTTTCCGAACGAGGAACAGAGTCAAGATCTGCAGCGCAAGACCCAACGCATCTTTGAGCAGGTCAATCCAGCGACCGGGTGGGACTTGCAGTTCAGGGTCGGCCACGTTGGCCGGATACTCGTCCAGGAGTCTCGGGGTGCGCAACTGTTGGTCATCGGCACAGGTGAACATGTCGGCCTCGGCCGCATCCTCATCGGATCAACAAGCCACTACTGCCTGAGCCACGCCTCCTGCCCAGTCGTGGCGGTTCCCCGGTACGAAACCGAAGCACCCTGAACGCGTCACCACTCTCGTACCATCGAGTGCCAATCGCCAGACGTGTTAACAAGTTCCTCATGGGCCGTGGTCGATGAGCACCTGGACGGCGCCTACGGTGGGGATGAGGCGCACCAGATGCCCTTCGCACCGTAGCTCCGAGTTGGGGTCGGCCACCAGATTGCCCAACGGCTACCGGCGGTCACCCGCGACAAGTGGGTTCTCGCCTACAACGCACCGTTCGACCGCGAGGCGATCGTGCGCAGCCTGGAGCCGGCGCGGATCGCTCCTGGATGGCTCACGGCATCAGAGCAATGACGGTGCCTGATACGACGGCGTTCCACCACCGAGAACGGCCGCATGCAGCAAGCTGGGCGGCCCGTACCACGCTCCAGGGGATTGCCTCGATGCGCTCCAGGTTCTCCTCCAGATGGCCAGCCATCCCGATGATGTGGCCCATCGCTGAACCAGCTCTTCGTGCCAGGAGTCGTTCTACGCGAGCGAAAGGTGGGTATGTCGCAGTCGTCGATCCCGGTCGGTGCGGCCGACTGCGCCCAGGGAGGCAGCGACAGCGGCCAGGTCTCCGGATCTTTGACGCCGTCGCAAAAGCCCGACCGTGTTGGCCACCAGTCATCACGGGCCGGGTCCAGTTGCGATCCGGGTCGACCGTCCCGATGTCGCTGGCCGGGTGCCATCGTCAACGTCGGTCGACGCTTGCGCGCGTGGCGACGCCCTACGCAAGCACTTTGCGTCGTCCGATTCATAGGGCAGCAGGGCGACTTCGTCGCGACGACGATTCGGTCTCAGTGCTGGGACTGTACGGCGGCGATATAGGCGAGGAGGAAGCCGATTACGCCGGCGGACATCCCGACCAGTCCGGCGGCGAGGGAAGGCCCTTCGAGGGCGGTGATCGATGCTCCGTCCGGCACTGTGAGGACGAGGGTGGTGACCGCGGCGGCGACGACGACGGCCAATATCGTAGCGGCGATGCCGAGCGGGGAGGCGGGTCGCCGCCGGGACCGGTAGGCGGGCGGGGCCGTCCGGGGCTGGCCGCTTCGGTCGTCGTGGCCGCGGGTCGACGACACTGCGCCGGCCTCCGGTGTGGGCGGAGCTGATCGCCGAGACTGGATGTCGGGGTCGGCGACACGGATCAGGGGTGAGGTGTGAATTGCCATGAGAATCTCCTGTCGGTGTTGAGGGGTACTTGGCGTCGGCTGTCGACGCTGAGGGTCATGCTGTGCGCTTGAGTCGATCGGGGGGGCGTCATCCTGCCGCTGCGCCGACTCCGGCCGGTTCTCGCCGGCCAGGATTGACCGACAACGACCCGCCACCAATTGCGTGAATCAGTGCCGCCGCAGAGGGTCGAAGGGTCTGATGTGTCCGGGTTGCTTGCCCGTCACCATCATCTGGACGAGGAGCCGGCCGGTGACCGGACCGTGCGTGATGCCCCACATACCGTGGCCACCTGCGACATAAACCCGAGGGCTCCCGGTGGCTCCGATCAGTGGCAGACCGTCGACCGTGCACGGACGGGAGCCCACCCATTCATCCTGCCGGTCAGCAATGTCGATGCCATGCAGCAGCGGACGGGCGGCGTCGGCGATCGCCTGCACCCGGCGGCGATCCAGCGGCGCCTCCGGCTTGCGGAACTCCATCATCCCGGCAATACGCAGCCGGTCCCCGATGGGCGTGCAGGCAATCCGCTGCGCAGGGAAGTACAGCGGACTGTCCGGGACCTGGTCGATGGCGACCGAGAACGAGTACCCCCGGCCCGCTTGAACGACGTTCCGCACCCCGAACGGGCGGGCGAGCTCGCCGAGCCAGGCGCCGGTCGCGATGACCGCTACATCGAACTGCTCAACCGAACCCTCGGCGGTAGATACGACCACCGCGGAGCCGATGTCCTGGAGACGTGAGACTGTCGCACTGTCGATGATCTTGCCGCCACGGTCGCTCACCGATTCGGCGAGTGCGTGGAGGTAGCGTCCGGGGTCGATGAACCGTTGACCCCTGAGCAGGATCGCAGCACCGATCTCTTGCGACAGGTGCGGTTCGATGGTGCGGGCTTGGTCGCCGGTGAGCGCCTCGAACTCGATGTCCTGGCCGGCCGCGTGGATGTGCTGGATCTCTTCGAGCAGCGTCGTGCGCTCGGCCTCGGTGCGGTACGCCGCGAGAAAGGACCCGGCTGCGCGTGTCTCGGCTTGGACCCCGCCCCGCTCGAGCCGGTCGAAGCTCTCCAGGGACAGGTCATTGAGCCCCACCAGGTGCCCCATCGCCGTTCTCCATGCCTTCGTAGTCGAATGGCGGACGAAGCCGGTGAGGAACCGGAGCAACGCCGGCTTGAGGCTCGGCGGCACGTAGACCGGGGAGGAGGGTGACAGGGCTGCCCGCAACCCGTACCTGAGGACGGCTGGCTCCGGCAGGGGTGTCGCGACGCCGGGGGTCAGCCAGCCCGCGTTTCCCCAGGATGAGCCCGCCGCGACCCCTGTCCGGTCGAGGACTGTGACCTGGACTCCGTGCTCCTGCAGGAACCAGGCGGTGGACAGGCCCACCATTCCGGCGCCGATGACGACGACCCGGTCGGGGACGGGGTGGGTGGCGGTAGTCATGTCGATCTCTCTTTCGTAGGTGTCCGACCGGTGGCGGCGTCGGCTTCACAATCTCGGTGCTAAGGGTCGATCCGTTGACCCTGTGGGCGTTGTGGCGTGGGGACGCCGTCACCGCTGGAGCCGGCCCCTGGTTGTCCTCGACGCGAGCGCGCTAGCGTCGGAAACGGAGCGTCCCCAAGATGATCGCCGCCAAGCCGAACATCGCCACGGCGCCCTCCAACCGGAGCAGCAGCCCGAGGGCGACGATGAAGAGCGACAGTCCGAGCGTCGTGTCCAGCAGCAGCTGGTTGGGTTTCTGGCGGGACGGTGCGCCCTGGGTGAACTGCCGGACCCAGGTCGGGTCTTCCCGTTCGAGCTGGTGTTCGAGGTCGTGCAGTAGGTGACGGTCACGCTCATTCATCATGGGTCCGTGTTCCCCACTGGATGACGGCGGGCAGACGGTGCCCCGCTGGTGACCTGGGAAGCGGTGTGCCGGCGGTTGATTGACTGGCGTGGGTGGAGTGCTTGCTGGCTCCAGCGACGTGGCGCCGGCAGGCGGGTGGGCAGTTGCTCGGGGACGGTCACGACCGGGCAGGTGGCGTGGCTGATGCAGTAGTGGCTGATCGAGCCCGCCGGGTAGGGCCGTCCGCGGAACGGTTCCCGGGTGCCGACGACCAGCAGAGTGGCCTGTGCACCCAGGCGTACCAGAACGTCACCGACGTTGCCTTGGGCGAACTGCAGCGTCGACCCGTCCGGGCAGTCGACGTCGGCGAACACGCGGTGCATGCCGCGCCAGTACGGCTCCGCCACGTCATGCTGGGGCACGTGCAGTCGGGTGCCCATGGTCGTCGCCGTCTCGGTGAGCCCGATGGGCCAATCAAGGATGTGGACGGCGCACAGATCCGTGCTTGTGGCATCGGCGTAGACGGCGGCCCATTGCAGCGCGGCTCGAGAGGCCGCGGAATCGTCTAGACCAACGATGACGCAGTTCATGATCGATCCTCACTCCTCATAGAGTCTTTAGGGGTACCCCAACGCGTGCTCCTCCCCCGTGGCGTTGCGCTGGCATGGGTGCTGTCGGGTCGTCCACTCACCGGGCGTTCCATCCGCGACGAGCCGATCGGGAACACTGGAGGAGTTCGGCGGACAACGTCGCAACGACCGATTCAACGCATCAGCGGTGCCGGTGCTCCCGCTTGGGCAGGATGTGGGCACCCGCTGGACGTGATCACCACCATTCGGCACCTCCTTCAACGCGCATCCACCCGCTGCGGGGATGAGTTCCATTCTCTCGTTGCCGCCCGCCGCCTTCTAGAGCCACGCTCGGCGAACCTCGCCGGTCGTCGACTGCCGAGAGTCGGCAAGGTAGCTTCAGGTCTGGCGCAACCTGTCCTAGTCTCCAGCTCGGTTGCGTCCGGTCTGCTGCCGCCAACCATCGATCGCCGAGTGGTTAACATTCAACTGGGCTACCTCGTACGCCAATACAGGCTGATCATGGCGATTCACGGAGAACCCTTGTTCGCCGAGCGCCAGGACCCGAGGGCAGCCGGGCCTCCGATGCAGCATCTGGTCTGAGGTGTCTCAGGAGGACCGGAGAGTGACGACCAGGGCCCGCGTGGCGTTGCCGGCCATATCGAGCACGAGCTGTGCTGGTCGTCCGGCATCGAGTTGGCGAAATCCTGCGTCGAGAATCCCGACCGTCAGCGCTGTCGCGATCAGGATGCTGTCCTGGTCGACGCCGAAGAGTTCCTGCCAGGCGTCGGCGAGGGAGTCGCGCATGCCCCTGTGGGCCTGGGCGACGGCCTCGTCGATGGTCGGGCTCGGCGTCAGGGCGCGCGCCGCTTCCATCAACCACCCGTGGCCGGTCGCGGCGGCCTGGCGAAGGTTCGCCTCGACCCAGGCGACGACGCGCTGCTCAGGCGTGTCCGCGGCCGTCATTGCGGCCGAGACGGTATCGAACCAGTCGGGGAGATAGCGGTCCACGACCATGGCGCGGAGATCCTCGACGGAGTCGACGTAGCGGTAGATGCTGTTCCGTGCGATGCCCGCGGCCGCGGTCACGGCGCCCGCGGTGAGCTGGTTGGCCGGCTCCAGGCGGAGGATCGACTCAGCGGCGTCGATGAGCCGAGCCTGCACGTTTGCGCGGTGCTCGGCCACCGTCGGTGCGTCGATCTTCGGCACCCGCTCCCCCTCTGTTAGCGACATCACTGTCGCAAAGTTGCGGACAGCCCGTCGCCAAGCATACGCTGGGCCATGATCGAGACGGAAGTGTCGCAAACCTGAGGAGGAGACGTCGTGATGAAGAACGCAGAGTCAGTGCTGTTCCGGCTGACGGCCGGGTGGACCGTGCTGGGACTGGCCAGCGGGCTCGCCTATCGAGAGCTCACTCGCAGCGCCGACTTCACCGGCTTCACCCAGTTGAGCGTCGTGCACACCCACACCCTCGTCCTCGGCACCCTTCTCGGCCTGGGGTTGCTGGCCCTGCAACGGCTCTACTCGTTGAGCCTGGACCGCCGCTTCAGCTGGTTCATCTGGATCTGGAACGTCGGGCTCGTCCTGACCGCGGGTGGTCTCACCACCAAGGGGACCCTGCAGGTCATCGGCTCCCCGATCGCCGAGAGCCCCGCCCTGGCCGGGGTGTCGGGGATGGGCCACATCCTGCTCACGGTGGGCTTCCTCCTGCTGTTCTTGATGCTGGGGCGGCGGATCCGCGATACCCGCGATGACGCCCGCGTCGATCCGCTCACCGACCACACCGCACCGCCGATGCTGACCGCGTAGCCGCACCTCGACCACAACGACCTACACACCCATCGTTGTCGACAGGCGAACACTGCGACTGTCGAGCCTGAGCGCGAACGTGTGCGCCTGCCCGCAGCGCCGGCTGACTGCCAGCATGATGCGCCGCGCCAGCTCAGCAGTGATCCTGCGATGGTCCCCACCCGACCGGACTGGACGCTGCCTGGCAGCCGCTTGACCCCAGGAGGTAGCGCAGCGCCGGATTGGCCAGCAGCAGCTTCTGTAACAACCCCGAACACCTGAGACCTCACGCAGTACCAAGGAGAACGCATGCTCGTCCCCGCCATCGTGATCATCACCCTCGCTCTCGTCCTCTACACCATCGGCGTCTGGGGGGAACGGATCCAAGGGATCCTCAAGTGGTGGCACGTCGTCTTCTTCGGGCTCGGACTTGCCGCCGATGCCACCGGCACCTTCCTCATGACACAGATCGCCGGGAACCGCCGAGACGAGGGCATCACCGCTGGAGGACTTAGCACCCTCATGGCGGTCAGCGGCACGATCGCGATTCTGCTGATGGCTGTCCATCTGATCTGGGCAGTGGTGGTCTTGCTCCGCAACCGTGACGACGAGAAGCTCGTCTTCCACCGCTTCAGCGTCGGGGTCTGGGCTCTGTGGCTCATCCCCTACATCGCCGGCGCCGCTGTCGCCATGACCGGTTCGTGAGCGACGCGGCGCGGCGACAGGCGGGTCCGATCACCCGAACCGTCGGCCTGGTGCGTCGCCGCACGACTACCGCACGGCGTCACTGCAACCCGCAACGCGACGAGTGAGTCACCAGGGCGGTGTCACAGTTCGGCTAGTTCGATGGTCGGGTCGCGTAGGCGATCTGTTGGTATTCGGCGACCGATGAGTCTGCGGAGGTCGTCGTTGACGTCCCAGAGGTTGACATTCATGGCGGCGGTCACCGTGTCGTGCCGGGTCCAGAAGGTGACGAAGATGCCATCGTCCAGGTCGCCGCGGATGACGACCTCGTCCTCGGGGTCGGATCGGCCGACGTACTCCATGCCGAGGTCGTACTGGTCGGTGAAGAAGTAGGGCTGCCAGTCGTAGCGGTCGTTGCGTCCGAGGATTGTCTTGGCGACAAGGTTGCCTTGACGGATCGCGTTGTCCCAGTGTTCGACCCGGAGTCGTCTACCCAGGGCTGGCTGCTCGGCGTTGGCGACGTCGCCTGCGGCGAAGATCGTCTTGTCGCTGCTGCGCAGCTGGTCGTCGACGACGACGCCGTTGTCGACGTGGAGGCCTGCGGCGTCGGCGAGGCCGGTGTTCGGGGTGGCCCCGACCGCCACCAGTACCGCGTCCGCCGTAATCAGCCCAGACTCGGTGTCCACGCCGGTGACCTGCCCGCCGCGGCCGCGGATGCCGAGGACGCGGGTGGCGGTGCGCAGGTCGACGCCACGTTGTCGGTGCATCCGGGCGAAGTACTCACCAAGCCGCTGGCCGAGAACGTTGCGGAGCGGCACGGTGGCGGCTTCCAGCACGGTGACCTGGCAGTCGGCCATGCGAGCTGCGGCGGCGATTTCCAGTCCAATCCAGCCGGCGCCGATGATCACGAGGCGACGGCCCGGTGTAAGGACTGTCCGCAGGTTGTTGGCGTCGGCGATCGTGCGGAGCGTGTGAATCCCGGCGAGGTCGGTTCCGGGTAAGTTGAGGGTGCGAGGGCTCGCGCCGGTGGCCAGCACGAGCTGCTGGTAGCCCACGGCCTGACCGGCCCGCAGGTGCACTTCCCTGGTGTTCCGGTTGATCTGCACAGCGGTTTGTCCGAACCGGGTGTCCACCGCATGGTCGTGGTACCAACCACTTGGGTGCACGTAGAGCTCGGCGAGGTCTGCTCGACCTTGCAGATACGTCTTGGACAAGGGGGGTCTCTCGTAGGGCCGGTCGACCTCTTCACCGATCAAGGTGATGGGATCGTCGAAGCCTTCCTCGCGGAGGGTCTGGATCGTCGTCGCGGCGGCTAGCCCGGCACCGACAACAACACAACCCCGCTGGTGATGTCCCACTTTTCCTCCTGGAGCTCGGGCGCGTCTCGCGCGCCTGGTCGAACGTGTGGCAGCACCGGGGCCGGCGTTCCGGTCAGGTCTTCCTCGGTGTCGTCAAGACGGTGGCGAGCACGGCGGCCTCGCTGATCTCGGCATTCTTCGTGCCGGTCAGCAGGGTGAGACGCTCACCGGCTGCAGCCAACTCGTGCAGGTGTTCCAGCGCGTGCCGTCGATCCGTGTGGTTCAGCTCGGTGCGGTAGCGATCGGCGAACTCGGCGAACTTCGTGGGGTCGTGCCCGTACCACTTTCGCAGGTCCGTGGACGGGGCTACGTCTTTGCACCACTCGTGCAGAGACGCCTTCTTCTTGGTCATCCCTCGAGGCCAGATCCGGTCGACCAGGACCCGGGTGCCGTCGTCGGCTTCGGGCTCGTCGTACACGCGGCGCACCCGCACCTGCTCACTGCTGCTCATCAGTCTCATCCTGTCGATGGTTCGGATCAGTGACCGCACAGTTGGCCAGGAGACCAGAAGGGTTCGTGAGACGACTCGCAGCGGACGTGGCTGGAGGGCCCTGCCGGTGCTGCTGACCCTTTCCGGTAAGGGTCTCTGCGGCTGTCACGTCGGACCTGCTGCCAGGTCATCCCCCCGTGCGGCTCGATGTCGGCGAGGGGTTGCTCTCTCTGGAGGCGGCGGTGCGGCCTGGATCGTCACGCCGGGCCGACGCGGATGGACGGTGAGGTAGGTCAGACCTTGGGGACCGGCCGCGATCTCTCGTCGCGACCGGCGGGGAAGCCACAGCAGGCTTCCCGGTTGCAGTGTCAGCGTTTCGGTCTCGGTGATCAGCTCACCGTTACCCTGCAGGACATGGACGAGCACGTCCAGATCGGGACCGGCATGGCTGTCGATCTTGGAGCCGGCCTGCAGATGGATGATGTTGGCATCGAGGTCGCGTCGGCTCATCGGCAGTTTCCACACCGCGCCGGCGGCTTCGCTGACCTGATCGGCGGCTGCCACTTCCCTGGTGTCGCACAGGATCTGAGGTGTCGGGGTGGCGGCGAGTCTGGTGATCTGGATCTGCCACCGGTCCGGGCCCTGTTCCAGGTACCGCCAGCCGAACTCGCCGTGGTGGTCGACGTCGAACTCGGCACGCAGATGTCGGGGCTCGTGGTTGTTGATCAACACAAAGGACTGTGCGGGAGGAAGGGAGTCGAACACCTCGAAGATGCGCGGATGCTTGGCCGACTTGGGCAGGTCTCGGACATCCAGTTGCTGTTGCGACATCACAGCTCCTATTACTACTAGTGGAGATTGTGTATATTACCGTACGCGCTGGTCCTCCCTGTCAGCGCACCCGCACCGAGGGGGCGTCACCGCGATCAACCGAGGAGGCCACGATGGACCCCGTGCCTTGCGAACATGTCCGTTCGGGCCTTGCGAAGAGACGGGTCGCCGGCGACGGCACGGTGTGGCCATTCAGTAGGGAGGAGGCTCGTCCATGACGACGTCGCCGCGGGGAGCCGGTGAGTCCTCCTCCACCGTGACCCGTCCAGCCGTCCCGGCTGGCCGCCGGCAAGCCATTGTCGACTTCATCAAGGCTTGCGACAGCCCGGTCGCCGTCGCCGCCATCGCCGACGCGCTGGGCATTCACCCGAACACGGTCCGCTTCCACCTCGACGACCTGGTCGCCCGGGGCCAGGTCGAGCGGGTGCCGGGCGAAACCAGCGGTCGGGGTCGTCCACCGCACGTGTTCCAGACCCGTCAGGGAATGGATCCGGACGGTCCGCGCAGCTACCGTCTCCTGGCCGAGATCGCCCTCGGCGCCATCGCCACTGGTCCCGACCCGACCACGCAGGCGCTGGCAACCGGACGCGCCTGGGGTGCCTTCCTGCTCGGGCGGCCACCGTCGGCCACCACCGTGACCGAGGAGGAGGCGATGGGCCGGCTGCTCGAGCTGCTCGCCGAGCTCGGGTTCGCACCCGAGCGATCATCGACGGGTACTGCGATCGGACTGCGGAACTGCCCCTTCCTGGAACTGGTCGACAGCCACGCGCAGATCCTGTGTCCACTGCACCTCGGCGTCATGCAGGGCGCGATGACCGTCCTGACCACCGATGTCGTTGTCGACCGGCTCGAGCCCTTTGCCGAACCCGGCCTGTGCCTGGCCCATGTCAGTACCGTCGATACGCCGTGACCGCCACCGCGACCGCCGCGGTCTTCGTCTGGCTCGGCATGGTGCTGGCCATCTCCTTCCTGGAGACACCACTGAGGTTCAAAGCGCCCGGTGTCGACCTCTCGACCGGCCTGGCGATTGGGCGCCTGGTCTTCCGCGGCCTCAACCTCGTCGAGCTGGTCTTGGCCACCACCATCCTCGTCTGCGTGTTCACCGGGGCGCCACACCGTGCGGCGCTCGCTGCGCTGACGGCCGCGACCATCCTTCTCGTCCAAATGTGCGTGATTCGCCCACTCCTGGGCCGACGCTCCGACCGGATACTCGCAGGGTCGGGCGCGTCCCGTTCCACCAGTCATCACGCCTATGTCGCCCTCGAGGTAGGGAAGGTGTTCGCCCTACTGACGACCGGCGTCCTGCTGCTCGGCGCAGCCTGAGCGCCTCACACAAGACGGTGCGCATACGCACGAGTTGCACCCTCGCACGCAAAGGAGAACTTGACCATGGTCACCGCCACGGTGCCACCGATCGCGCTCGAGTCGCTCATGAACGCTGCCCGCATCTTCGCCGCCACAACCGTCGAGTCGGTCGCTCAGATCGGCGACACCGTCACCCTGCCCCAGCTCCGCATTCTGGTGCTCGCTTCCACCCGGTCGAGTGTGAACAACTCCGACGTTGCCCAGGCCCTCGACGTTCACCTCTCGAGCGCCAGCCGAACCTGTGACCGGCTCGTGCGGTCCGGTCTGCTCAGCCGCCAAGCGCTCCCGAGCGACCGCCGACGAGTCGAGCTGATCCTCACCTGCGAGGGACAGAGGCTGGTTGCCGAGGTCACCGCGCGCCGGCGCGCGACGTTCAGCCGCATCCTGAGGCAGATGTCCGCAGACGACCAAACGGCGCTCTCACAAGCACTGGACGTCTTCGTCAACCTGGCCGACGAACAGGCGGAACGAGGCCTTCTTCAGCTCTGAGCCGGGTGGACCAGTCGCTTTCGACCGCCAGCAACTTTAGACCGCCAGCAACGTTTTAGGCCGTCAGCAACACTGCCGCCACGAGGTACGGAAAGGGATGAGTCGGTGAGCGAGGAGACTGACCTGGAGAACCTGGGTCTGACGGAGTTGCGAGTTCTGGTCGGCCATCTGAGAAGTGCCGTTGCCAGTCATGAGCGGGTCGGTCAGGCGATCGGAGTTCTCCTGACGGTGCACAAGATACCGCCTGGTCAGGCCTGGGATCTTCTATGTCGGACCTCTCAGGACACGAACATCAAGGTCGCCCGTCTTGCCGCGAGTGTCGTCGAGACTGCTGCTGGGCTCGCCACGACCGACCCGACCTCAGCTGAGGTCATCCGCACTCATCTGTTGCCCTCACTCGGCAGGAGAAGGCAAACACCAGACGGTGGTGGTGTGTCAGTTGCGGGGGTCGAAGCAGGGTGCTGCTTCGACCCCGTTCATCGTGTCCCGCCTGGCACCGTCGATGCCGCGCGCGAACGTGTGAGCGGGCCCTGAGGTCCAAGCCCGGGAACTGGCGGGCCTCCGAGTTCCGACGTTCATCCAAACTCGCCGGCACAGCGGCGCGTGTCGCCGGCGAGACGGCGGACCTGGTCATCGTCGCCCGGCGACGAATGTATCGTATTGCGATATAGTGGTGGGAGCGGTCAGTATGGAAAGGACACAGCGTGGGTGGAGAGCAGTTCGACATCGAGGCGGATGGAGAGCATGTCTATCTGATCCAGGTTCACGACGTGGACGACGAGATCGCAATCGAGCTGCGTCTCGGCGAGGGTGCAGCGCGTGATCTCGACGTCGAAGGGAAACAGGAGGGCCAGGTCGCCGCCGCCACCGTCCGCTACCTGCTGGCGCGGCAGGAGGCTTTCGACCTCCCCAGCGAACTGGACTTCGAAGACATCATGGCCGCGTACCCAGACTTCACCGAAGTCATCAGGCGTGACGTCGGCGCGCTTCCTCGACCGGATCGTTCCGCCACGTGATCGCTACCGGACGCACTCTCCTGAGCAGAGCGCGACCGATCGCGACAGCCGGCCAGCTAACGTCGATCTGCGGTGGCCGGCGGAGTCGACCATCGCCGCCGCGCAAAGCACGACCATGATCAACAACGGTTGGGGCGACGCTTCTGCTGCCTGGTCTTGATCAAGCTCCTCGAGGCGCCGTCAAGATGCGTGGCGCGCGGGGATTCCGCTTGGGAGACGGTCTGCTGGCATCAGAGGTGGTAGTGCATGAAGGCCAAGATCATCATGGTGCCGGTGAAGCAGACGACGCCCTCCGGTGAGCCAAGGAGGCCGCAGATGGCGACCATGGCCACGCAGACTCCCATCGCGGCCTCCAGGACCCATGCCCTCGACGAGCCACCTGCCTCATCGGGTCCGGCATCATCGGGTCCGGCAGGGTGGGGGTCGGTGGCGTAGAACTGCCGTTCGAGGTCGTCGAACAGCTGCTTTTCCCGCTGAGTCAACATGACAGTCATCCTTTTACCTGTGTGTACTGCAAGCCGCGGATGGGGGTGATCCCACCGCGCCGTGACGCGCCTGTTTCGCCGCGATCACCAGGGCACCGTGCTCCGCGTCCGGCATTCCTACCTCCTCGGTCCTCCCGGTCTCCTGCTGAGGAGGAGAACGCCGACACCCAGAAAGACGAAGGCGGCGCCGGGAATGCCGAGCCGAAGAAAGAACAAGGTGAGCGCAACGCACCCCACGGTCTTCAGCGAGTGGAGCAGCTGCTGGCGCTCGAGCGCGGGCCCATCGAGACCGGTGCCGCGAGGCAGCGAGTGAGCACGGGTCTGTTGCCGGCGAGGTCGACGGCTCATCAAAGAGGTGTCGGCGGTGGTCATGGGAGCTACGTCCTTCAGTCGAGGGGTGCGGCCGGTAACGGCCGCACGGGTGTTGGGCTGCGGGCGGCTGCCTAGAGCGGCCCGACAGGGCGAGGTCATGTCGTGATCCGCGTGTGAGCCGGTCGCGGCTGTCGTGGACGCGTGCCAGATGTTCGGCGACGTCGGTCACGGTGTTGCGGGAAACGGACCACGGCGGGGGGTCAGGTGTTCAACCGGGTCAGGAGAATGGCGGACCGGCCCGGGACAGGTGGATCGTTGGGCACACCCCGGACAGGTGGTGAGGCGACCAGACGGTCTACTGCAAGGGCGCGCTGGCGGCCGGGCTTGCCGGGCCGGCGATAGGCCAGCGGCTGTGTACACCTCTGCGGGTCCGGCCGATGTCGGCTCGCGCCTGACACGGCGTGCAGGACCGGCTGGTGGGCAACACCTCGAGCCGTTCGATCGGGATGGGCTGGTGGCAGCGCTCACAGGTCCCGTACGTTCCGTGGTCGAGGCGGGCCAGTGCGGCGTTGATCTCCTGCAGCGCTGCTTCGGCGGCCATGAACAGTGAGCGGGTCACCTGCAGGCGGGCGTCGTCGCCGGCGGCCAGCGCCTCGGCGGCGTCGACCTCCACCTCCTCGATCTGCTCCACGCGGAAGCTGCGCTGTTGCTCCAGCTCGGTGCGCACGGCTGCCAGCTGCGCGGCGGCTGGTGCGGGCATGCCTGTGGTGTCAGTGAGTTCCATGGTCATTGGTCGGCTCCTTGTGTACAGCGACAACCGGCCTGATGGCAGCGCATCGGCCGGCAACGCTGCGGCGCAGCGTTGAAGTGTGTGGTGTGGTCGTGCTACTGCTGACGCATCGACGACGCGGGGGTAGGCGTCACGACGGTCCTCTGCGGGTGGCAGGACCCCGGGTGGCGATGGGGACGCAGGCAGACGCGCCCGCTGTCCAGGTGGGTGAAACCGCACCGTCCGGCCTCGGCGGCGACGAGGTCGATGCTGACGTTGTGGAGGTCCAGCCGTGCTCGTGGATCGTGCTGTCTGGGCATCGGGCGCCTCCTTCTCGGTCGGGAGCGCCGGGTGGCGCTGATGTCTCTATCGTCCCCGAACGGCGCTCGCCAAGATAGAGGCAGTGTCGGTCATCATCGACGTGGTGTCCTTGCCGGACGTCGGCAACTACAGTGGGATGGTGGGCGGACGAGGGGGAATGCTGTGACTCGTGACCCAGACTCGAACTTCGATGACCGAGGCAGGGCGGATTGGGTGTCGCAGGTGGCGGCACGCACAGCCGCTGAGGCGGGTGTGTCGGTTCAGCTGTTGGGTGAGTATCTCCAGATCCTGTCCGACGCCGCCACCGAGGGTCGGCGGCCCCAGCCATCCCAGCTGACCGCCCTGCGACAGCTGGGTGAGCTGACCGCCGCCGCCGGCATCGACGCCGACCAGGCCGTTGACCTGTACCTGTCGGCCGCCTGGCATCTGTGGCGGGCGATGCCAGCCACCGTGGGCCACGCGGCTGGTGGCACCAAGACGGCGGCGGAGACGATGCTGAGGGTGGTGAACGAGGCGGTCGAGGTGTTGATCGACGGCCACCAAGCGGCCCGGCACGCCATGATCCGCCAGGAGGAGTCTGTTCGGCGGGAGTTCATCGACGATCTTCTGCGCGGCGACGCCGACGTCGCCCGTCTGATCCAGCGCGCGCAGCCGTTCGGTCTCGACCTCAGCCGGAGCCACCAGGTTCTCCTCGCCGAACCCGGGTCCTCGTCTGCTCACCAGCTGGACCGGGCGGCCAGCCCCATCGAGCGTGCCGTGGTCGATCGCTACGGGGACCGTGAGGTGCTGGTCGCCACCAAGGACACCTTTCTCGTCGTCATCCTGCCCGGTGAATCCGCCGCCGATGGCACCCCAGCGAGCGGGGCCCGGCCACCGGCGGTCGAGTACCTCCGCAATCAGCTCCGCCGACACACCGGGGACCGTCATTGGCAGGTTGCCACCGGCCAGCCCCACCCGGGCGCCTACGGCATCGCCCAGTCTTACGAGCAGGCCCGGGAAGCCCTGCGGCTCGCCCGCCGGCTCGAGCTCGACGCGGCCACCATCCGGGCCGCGGACCTCCTTCTCTACCGGGTGATCGGCCGCGACCAGGCAGCGCTGGTCGACCTGGTGCACGGAGTGCTTACTCCCCTCACCCGCGCACGTGGCGGAGCGGAACCGTTGCTGCACACCCTGGAGACGTACTACGCGACGGGGGCGGTGGCCACCGAGACCGCACGCCGTCTGCACGTGTCAGTGCGCACCGTTACCTACCGCCTGGCCAGAGTCGAGGCGCTGACCGGCAGCAACCCCGCCGACCCCGCCGACAGTCTTGCCTTGCAGATCGCTGTCCTCGGGGCCCGGCTCCTCGACTGGCCCTCGTCCGGGTCTGCGGACTGAACCATGATCTTGGCGCAGAGGATGCTGACGGGGACCGGGTGGATGACTCGCTGCTCAGTTGAGCCGGCGCCGCGGTTTACACGATCGTGGCGGGTTTCCGTGTGTGTGCGGTGGGGATGAACGGTGAGCTCGAGGCCACGGGCGGCCGCTGTGGCGCGTCGGTGTCAGCGTGGGCGGCGTGGGTCCCAGGGTGGGCCCAGCGCCGCGATGCCCACGTTGAGCACGGTCCGCAGGTCATGGCTGTCGGCGGCGACCGCGCTGATGAGGACGGCGTTTCGGGCCAGCGGCATCAGGGCTGCCGAGTCGGTCAGTCGCAGGGGCGCGGGTCGGGTCGCGGTTGTCCAGGCCGGGTCGACAACCAGGATCGACCCGACCGCTCGGTAGTTGGCGGCCACGGCTGGGGTGCGGCTGCTCTGGTCGCCCAGCTGGAGATCCTGGTGGAACAGTGGCTGCTGGTCCGCGGTTACCCGAGTTCGTTGTCGCAGGCGACCAGACGGTTCCAGGTGCCGTCCCAGGAGCAGCTCTTCGCGGACCATCAACCGTGCCCCCTCAGCCAAGGTGATGTCGACGGTGTTGATGTGGTCGCAGCGGTGGGCGGCGATGATCGGTTCGGGCAGCCAGATGAGTGTTGCGCCGGCCTCGACGGCGGTTTCGACCGCGTGCTCTACCCAGGACAAGACCGAAAGCTCATTCACCAGGAGTACCAGCGAGATGGCATCGCTGTGGACGACGAGGTGTATGACTACCTCACCTCGGAGATGATCCACCGGGACCGTTACGAGACCGAGGGCGCCGCCGACGACGACAGGGTCCCGGCGAAGCAGCTGCACCGCTGGAAGGATGACGGCGGGGCGCTGCCCCCACCCGACCCCACATCCTGATCACCATGACCATCAGCCCGTCTCGCCCGGCGGACCATGGTCGGGAACCAGAGGCCGTGCCAGGCGGAGAGCCGGAGATCATGTCGCACGCACACACGGTCGTCGGCGCCGGACTGCGAGCCTTTGCGTTCAGCCGTCGGGGATCATCGAACGACAATCACGTCGCGCCCCGCCAGACCTGTCATCCTTGTGCAGGGGTTGACAGGGATGCGCGGAGACCGATCAAAGGCAATGTGGTGTCCGAGCCGGCCGTCGACGCGCGTCTGGTCATGGATCGTTGTCTACTCGACGCCGTAAGCGTGGACTCGCACCAGTGCGCTGGCGTCGAGCTGAGCTCGACGACGTGGTGCTGGACGCCGGCAGGGCAGGGATGGCGACGACGGGACAGACGGCGCCGCGCAGGCAGTACTGACTGACCGACCCTGACAGCAGCCGTGCGACTCCGGTGCGGTGTCGGGTTCCCACGATGAGCAACTGCGCGTGTGCAGCCGCGGCGACCAGAACGGGTCCTGGGCTGCCCACGACGTGTTCCAGCGACCAGTCGAGCTCGGGGCCCACCGCCTCGAAGATGTGGGTAGTGCCGTCGATCGTGTCGTCCATCCATTCCGTCAGGGTGGGACCGGCCAGGGCAGCGGTTCCAACGGTCCAGGCCCAGGTCGCGTCAACCCAGGCAGGCAGCACGTGGACGGCGCGCAGGTCGGTGAAGCTGAACCGCGCATAGCGGGCCGCCCACCACAGTGCGGCACGTCCTGCCGGTGAGTCGTCCAGACCCACCACCACCTCATTGCGGTCCGCCTGCAGATCAGCGGTCGAGAACATGGGTGGCTCCTTCGAACAAGCCGTAGGTGTAGTTGTGCTGCATGGTGTCGTTGAGCTGAGGTCCTGGATGCAGACGTTGTTGTCCGACCCTAGTCAGACAGACACCGGCAGTCAGACAGACACCGGCGTGGCCTTCTCGGTCGGTGCGAGGCTCGCCAACGTCGGTGCCAGCCCTGCCAGCTCGGACAGGCTGTGATCGAGCACCACCCCCGGCAGGGCAGGTCTGGGTGCGGCGATACTGGCAGGCCTGACTGGAGCTGGTTCCGCGGCGGCGGCCGGCTCGGCGGTGGCCGGTGTGGAGGTGGACGGGCTGGCGGCAGCCGGGATCGTGGCGCTCTCCAGGAAGCGGAGCAGCTCGACGGGGAACGGCAGGACCAATGTGGAGTTCTTCTCCGCGGCCACCTCGACGACGGTCTGGAGCAGGCGGAGCTGGAGCGCGGCAGGTGTGTCGGCCATCACGGTCGCGGCCTCGGCGAGTTTGCCGGACGCTTGGAGCTCACCGTCAGCGGTGATCACCCGTGCCCGTCGTTCGCGCTCGGCTTCCGCCTGACGCGACATCGACCGTTTCATCGACTCCGGCAGTGCGACATCCTTGATCTCGACCCGGTCGATATGCACTCCCCAGCCGGCGGCGGGACTGTCGATCATCAGCTCCAGACCCTGGTTCAGCCGTTCCCGATCGCAGAGAAGGTCGTCCAGCAGGCTCTTCCCGATGATGGACCGCAGGGATGTCTGCGCGACCTGGCCGATGGCGGAGTCATAATCTTGGACGTCCACGGCGACGCGGAGTGGGTCGACGACGCGGAAGTAGACCACCGCATCGACCCGGACGGTGACGTTGTCGCGGGTGATCCCGTCTTGGGCCGGCACCGGCATCGTGATGATCTGCATGTTGACCTTCTGGAGCCGGTCGACGAACGGGGTGATCAGGGTCAGACCGGGCTGGCGTGCCTGGCTCTCCACCTTGCCCAGCCGGAACACCACGCCACGCTCGAACTGTTTGACCACCCGCACACTCATCGCCATGGCCAGCAGGCCCACCATGATCACCAAGGCCAGCACGATGAAAACCGTCTCTACGCCCATTGTCGTCTCCTTCCGAGATGTGATGACATCCGTGATGTCACCGGGCCGGTGGCAGCGCCGCCCGGTGGGTTCTGAGCTGCCTCGATGCCGAGAACACGTCGATCCGTTCTCGACATACCTATCGTAACACGATATAAATATCTGGGCGCTGCTACCGTGCCCCAAGCCGGACCAGGCAGAATCCGGATCAGGCAGCCGTGATCATGAAGGGATCGACACCATGACAACCTCCCGCAAGCCAGGCGGGTCCGATCCCCTGTCCAAGGCCGACTTCGAGGCGTTGGCGCGGTTCCGCTTCGGCATCCGCCGCTACCTGCGGATCAGTGAGGAGATCGTCCGGACGCACGGGGTCACCCCGCAGCAGTACCAGCTGATGTTGGCCCTGATGGGCTACCCCGGCAGGGAATGGGCGACCGTGCAGGAACTGGCCGACATGATCCAGCTGCGTCACCACAGCGTGGTGGAGCTGATCGACCGTGCCCAGAAACAGGGCTTGGTCCAACGCGAGCCACACCCCGACGACGCTCGCGCCGTACGGGTCTCGCTGACCACCGACGGTGAGCAGACGATGAGCCAGCTCGGCGCCCTGCACCGCGACGAGCTGCACCGGCTCGGGTCTGCACTGTCCCAGCCCTTCTGGGAAGATCTCGCCTTCTCCAACCACGACGTCGGCCCCTGAGCTGTCCTGCCGCCTTTCACCGCTGACAACATCCAGGCAGCAGCCGGCGCATCAACGCCGAGGGTCCGCCTCGCCGGGGATGCTCGCGAAGGTGGGACAAGGCAGAGCGATGCCGGGCTGTTGGTATCGCTGCGCGCGCGTTGCGGTGATCACGGGTTTTCGGTCCACCAGTGCGACGGCAGACCGAAGACGCTGATCTGCCGGCCGATCAGGTGGCTCGGGGTCACACTCACGTAGTGCGGCTGTTCCCGCGGAGACCAGGCCACCAGCGGCAGCTCGTCGAGCCCAGCGATTCTGGTCGGATCGGTGATCTCCAGCGCGTGGCCGCGGACCACCACGCTCCAGCCGATGCGGCGCTCCCGGTCGAGGCCATCGATCTCGAACGCGACCGGCGCGCCACGAGCAGCGGCCCGCAGCTTGCTGCCGGAATCGCTACGAAACACCACCGCGTCATCCGCCCACACATAGTTGACGGGAATGATCAGTGGCAGCACTCCGACCGTGTCGACGAAAGCGACCCGACCGAAGTGGTGATCGCGCAGCAGCGTCCGGCACTCCTCCGTGGTGAGTACCGTCACCTCTCTGGGCATGGTCCCACTTCCTCCTGACGTGTCTCGGCAACGGCGGTCACGGCCCTAGGGCTCATCGCGGGCATCGCTGACCTGGTCGATCCGCTCATGGAGGCTCCTCCACTCGGCCCTCGTCGTCCCCGGCATCGACCAAACCGTCCGCATCAGCGTCGTTGGCCGGATACTCCTGCAGCGCCACCTCGGGGTGGTGCAGGTCGAACGTCGGCGACTCCGACCGGATCCGGGGCAGCGAGGTGAAGTTGTGACGCGGCGGCGGGCAGGAGGTGGCCCACTCCAGCGACCTACCCCAGCCCCACGGGTCGTCGACAGTGACCTTCGGGTTGTTGCGGCTCTTCCACACGTTGTACAGGAAGGGCAGCATCGACGCGCCGAGGAGGATCGCCCCGACCGAGGACACCTGATTCAAGATGGTGAAGCCGTCGCTGGGCAGGTAGTCCGCGTACCGCCGCGGCATCCCTTCGACCCCGAGCCAGTGCTGGACCAGGAACGTGGTGTGGAAGCCGACGAACAGCATCCAGAAGTGGATCTTGCCGATCCGCTCGTCCAGCATGTGCCCGGTGAACTTCGGCCACCAGAAGTAGTAGCCGGAGAACATCGCGAACACCACCGTGCCGAACACCACGTAGTGGAAGTGGGCGACCACGAAGTAGGAGTCGGTGACGTGGAAGTCCAGCGGCGGACTGGCCAGGATGACGCCGGTCAGGCCGCCGAACAGGAAGGTGGTCAAGAACCCGACCGCCCACAGCATCGGGGTGGCCATGGTGATGTTGCCGCCCCACATGGTGCCGATCCAGTTGAAGAACTTCACCCCGGTCGGGACCGCGATCAGGAAGGACATGAAGGAGAAGAACGGCAGGTTCACCGCGCCGGTGGCGAACATGTGGTGCGCCCACACCGACACCGACAAGGCCGCGATCAACAGCGTCGCCGACACGAGGCCGACGTAGCCGAACACCGGCTTCTTGCTGAAGACCGGGAGCACTTCGGTGATGATGCCGAAGAACGGCAGCGCGATGATGTAGACCTCGGGGTGTCCGAAGAACCAGAACAGGTGCTGCCACAGCATGGCGCCGCCGGTGGCCGCGTCGAAGATGTGCGCCCCGAGCACCCGGTCGGCCTCCAGCACCAGCAGCGCCGCCGCCAGCACCGGGAAGACGATCAGCACCAGGATCGAGGTCGCCAGGATGTTCCAGGTGAAGATCGGCAGCCGGAACATCGTCATCCCCGGCGCCCGCAGACAGATGATGGTGGTGACGAAGTTGACCGAGCCGAGGACGGTGCCGATGCCGGCCAGGTACAGACCCATGATCCACAGGTCACTGCCGGCTCCGGGTGAGTTGACCGCGTCGCTCAGCGGCGCGTACGCGAACCAGCCGAAGCTGGCCGCACCCTGCGGGGTCAGGAAACCGGAACAGGCCATCAGGCCGCCGAACAGGTACAGCCAGTAGGAGAACATGTTCAGCCGCGGGAACGCCGACATCCGGGGCGCCGATCTGCAGCGGCATGATCGCGTTGGCGAAGCCGGCGAACAGCGGGGTCGCGAACAGCAGCAGCATGATCGCGCCGTGCATGGTGAAGAACTGGTTGTAGGTCTCATACGACAGGAACTGCAGCCCGGGGAAGGCGAGCTCGGCGCGCATCGCCAACGCCAGCACACCGCCGAACATGAAGAAACCCATCGACGTGACGAAGTACAGGTTGCCGATCACCTTGTGATCGGTGGTGGTCATCCACCGCCACACCACCTCGCCGTGGGTGCTGGGGCGTGGCGTGACCGCCACCGTCTGAGTGGTGCGTTCCACAACAGCCATCGCCTACCACGTCCATTCGTCACAGGTCATACACGACAAGAGAAGATGAGCAACGTGTCGGCGTCCCTCACCGGTCAGCCACCGCTCAGGCCCGCAGCCGTAACAGGATCAGCCCGACCGGGATGCTGACGAGAAGCACCATGATCAGCAGCCCGTAGCTCAGCCGGGCCCAGGACGGCACCCCGACCCGGCGCCTGGCTGGGCCGCCGGTGACCCCACGGGCCAACAAGATCAAGGTCACCACCAGCAGCGACGGCACCGACATCGGCCACGGCGGGAACACCGCTCACGGTGCCGACCACGACCGCGGCGGACCCGACATTCCAGCCGATGACCTGGGCCACGACCAGGGCGGTCGCCAGACGACCCGCACACAGCCCCTGGCCGAGTCCCAGGCCCACCTGCGCGACACCCCAGACCAGGACCAGGTAGGCGGCCGCCCACGTGGCGTGCTCGGTGGGGGCGGGCGCGACGACGGCCGCCAGCAGCCCCCCGGCCACCACAGCAAGCATCCCCGGGACGACGAAGGGCACCAGCTGTCATCGGAGGGCCGGTGGAGGCCGCCCAGGAGCCGATGACCCGGTCCGGGGTCGTCATCGGGGTCGGTGCTCCCCCATCGGTGATCGTGGCCGCCGCGCAGCCGACGTCAGCGTCGAGGTGGCGAGGTTGCGTACCGGACCGGAGAAGGCGGGTCATCCTTCACCCGAGGCGGGAACGGGGAGGGGATGCGCGGCGACCAGGGCCGTGTCGGCGCCCACCCGACCCAGCCTGGCCGCGCCCCCGGGCGAGGCCAGCGCGGCGGACCGTCCCGGCAGCGGATCGGTGAAGAACCTCGCGTTGTCGGCGATGAACGGTGACCACGGCGCCGGGACGTCGTCTTCGTAGAAGATCGCCTCGACCGGGCAGACGGGCTCGCAGGCTCCGCAGTCGACACATTCATCGGGGTGGATGTACAGAGCTCGGGCACCCTCGTAGATGCAGTCGACCGGACACTCATCCACGCAGGCCCGGTCCACCACATCGATACATGGCTGGGCGATCACATACGTCACAGCGACTCCCCTCCCCCATCGACCGAGGGCACTCGGCATCACCGAGTTTAAGGGATCACAATAGTTTTTACTACGGCGGGGTGTCGCGAACGTCAACTTCGGGGTGAGCGCGCCGGCGGCACCGAACCGCTGTCCGTGCCGCCTCGGCGCGGCAGGTCGACGATGCACAGGTCGGGGGCGACGAACGGGCGGATACCGGCCTGCTGGGCCTCCGGGACACCCAATCGACTCAGCGTGCCCTGCAGCAGACCGGCGTGGACGGCGCACACGACCTGGGGGTGGTCGCGCGCCACCTCGCGGAACGGGCAGGCGGTCAGCTCCACGTGTCGGCCGTCATGGTCGTCGACCACGCGCGGGGCGAATCCCAGCCGGGCGAACACGTCCCCGACCTGCCGGGTGCCGTCCTCCCACGACAGGTCCTGCACCGGCACCTGCGTCTCTGCCCAGCGTCGACCCGCATCTTCTGCTCGTTGTCGTGTGAGGTCAGGCTCTCCATTGAGCGCCTCGGCCAGCACGGCCGCCAGTTCCTGGTATCTGTCGTCCGGGCCCGACTCCTGGCTCGCTTCATCGACCACCTGGTAGAGCACCCGTGGTCGACCCGGTCGACCGCCGCGGTCGACGAACCGGTGGACGAGTCGGGCCTGCTCCAGAACATCGAGATGGAACCGGGTTGTCGTCAGGTGAAGCCCGACCGCCTCGGCCAGGGTGGCCGCGTCCATGGGACTGTCGGCCGCGCGCAGGATGTCGAGCAGGCGCCGACGTGAGGGCACCGCCAGAGCTGCGTAACGACCCTCAGGCATCACGTCGGACACCAGAACAGTTTAGAGGATATTCTTCCCCTCAACCCAGGAGCGACCCGCGACGACACCCGGACAAGACAACGCCTAGCAGCGGTCCGCTTTGGCCGGCGGGGTCAGGACACACCACCCCCGGCCGGACCGGGCTGGCTGATCAGCCGCGGACCCATCGGGTTCGGCACACCCGCATTGCTCGGCAGCGAGAGCACCATCGCGATCTCCTGGTGCTCCCCGCAGTCCACACATGGGGTACGTGCCGTCCGTCGGTGCGACGTGGGCCGGAAGCCGAAGTTGCTGGCGAAACCGATAGCTCGCCCGTTCTGGGTTCCGACCCAGTAGTACAGATGACCCCACCCGCTCTTCAACGCCTGGTCGCAGGCCGCCTCCACCAGACCCCATGCCACCCCGGTGTTGCGAGCCGCACTGTCCACCCAGAGTCCGAACACGTCGGCCGAGCCCTCCTCGTCTGCCGTCGGACCGACCGACACGACCCCAACCGGAGCACCATCACGCTCAGCCTGCAGCCGGTGGGCACGCACCATGCACGCACGCCACTGCTGCTCGTCGTGGGTCAGCTCCTCGTCGAGACTGCTCGAGAAGGCATGGGGCGAATCCTTCAGCGCAGCCAAACGTAGGGCGCGATACTCCCGCCACTGGTCCACGCCGAGCACTCGTACGGTGACACTCTCCATCTCAGCTCTCCCTTCGTGGGACGACCCGAAACCATGTCGGTCCGACAGTCGTTAGGCGACGTCTCGCTGACCTTCCCCACGGCCACAGAACCCAGATTGTGACCGCCGAGCAGGCAGCGATCCGACGCCCCTCTCGCAGACGTTCGGTGCGCAGGTCGCGACGCCCAATGCCCTCACCTAGATATATCGTATTACGACATATAAGTCGAGAGGCTCCTCTGCGACCCCCGCGAGCGCGCCGACAACGCCGTGCTGGGCATTGGCGAGGTGGCCGGCAACTGCAAACGGACGCGGCCGCTATTAGAGGACGGCGGTCCGCTAAACTCCGGCTTGAGCGAGAGGCTGAGCGATGACCTGCGCGACATGACGGTCGACGCGTGTCCGCGACCTGGAATCCTCGCCGAGCCCTCGGATCGGGCAGGCAAGCGGTGCCGACGGTGGAGGCGATCAAGCACCGGATCTACCGTCGAGCGCCGCAAAGTCGGTCATGTCGGCGCGTCCACCTCATGTGGTGACCACCCACCTCATACTCAAGAAGGAGCTTTCATGCGCGTTGTAGTCCCGGGCCACGGGGCAGTGCGGCGAGCGCCGCTGCCGCTGGGCCCGAGCGTCGAGATCCTGGTCGACGACCAGGACGGCGCCGAACTGGCGGCTGCTCACCTCACTATTCCAGCCGGTGGCGGCATGCCTGAGCACACCCACGGAGCATCAGCCGCCCTCCTTGTCATGCTCGACGGCGAGCTGAGAATCCGCGGCGGTGGCCGGGAAGCCACGCTGGTCCCAGGCACTCTCGTCTACGTTGCGCGAGGAGAACGGATCGGGTTGGCCAATGGATCAGGCCGTCCGGCGACACTGCTCGCAGTGTTCGCCCCGGCCGACTTCATCCGTACGCCCTCAGGTTGGCCCGCTGTTGCCGACCGAACCAACCAGCCAACCTGACGCAGGATGGATCGGCGGCTACGAGCTCGGACCCCAGACGCGGTTCCTGCTCGACCGACGAAGGCATGAGCGTCAGACCCACTCGCGCGTCCGACTGCCCCGCCGAAAGTGAGCGACGCGTGCGCCGCCGTCACCGGTCGGGGAGGTGGCGGTCACCGAGACGACACCGGCTGGCTCTGTTCAATCAGTACCCCATATCTGCGAGTTCTTCCGGAACAAGACGTCGATGCCGCACTCGAGCTAGACAGCGAGCCGATCGTCGAGTCGTCGGTGCCCTGCCACGGATGTGACCAACCAGGTCCTGGGTGCAAGATCGAGCTGTGCTGATCGCTTTGGGATGGGGTGCACTGGCGGCCGCCTCACTGGTCCTGGGTGCGCTGCTGGCGCTGGCCCGTCGGTGGCCGGACGCTGTCGTCGGGACCGTGCTGGCCTTCGGTGCCGGCGCCCTCATCTCCAGCGTCGCGTTCGAGCTGGCGCAGCAGGGTCTGCAGATCGGCACACCCACCAGCGTGGCCATCGGCCTGGCCCTGGGAGCCGTCACGTTCTTCGTCGCCGACCGAGCTGTCGAGAGACTGGGCGGGCGCAACGGCGGCGGAGCGGCCGGACTGCCCCTGGCCCTGGGCGCGCTCCTCGACGGGATCCCCGAGCAGGCGGTCCTGGGGATCGGGTTGGCGACCGGAGAAGGCGTCAGTGTGGCGTTACTGGTCGCCATCTTCGTGTCCAACCTTCCCGAAGGGGTCGGCTCCGCCGCTGACATGCGCGCAGCGGGCAAGTCCCCCGCCGCAGTGATCCGGCTGTGGGTCGGTGTGGCGGTCGTCTGCGCCCTCGCCACGGTCGGTGGCTACGCACTCGCCGACCTCGCCAGCGGCAATGTTCAGGCCGGAATCGACGGGTTCGCCGCAGGGGCGCTACTGGTGATGCTGGTCGACTCGATGGTGCCCGAGGCCCGAGAGAAGGCCGGCAACATCGCCGGCCTTGCGACCGTGCTCGGATTCGCCGTAGCCGCGGGATTGTCCAACCTCACCTGACATCGGAGACTGCCCCAGAGCCTGGGATCACCAGAGCACCGCGTTCCACGACGACCCGGATCGACTACCGCGTGATCACGCGGGCCTGCTCGGGGACGGAATGATCACAGGCTCTTCAGTGACCACGAGGGTCCGCTGGTTTCGAGGGAGGCGCGCATGTCTGTCCGCCCTTCGGTTCCCCCGGGCCGAGCGGGAGCCTTCTTCGCAGCTGTCTTCTCTGCGTTGTGCGGGGTCGGGCACTCGACGGCACTGGCTTGATCGCCGGCATCGGCGCACTATTTCTCGATGGACAGCCGTTGGTGGAGTCCCGCTCCTCCGGTGCCCTGTGTTTCTTATGGCCGAGGTGTTCGGTCATCTCCACGTTCAACGCTGTCTCGAGCACACTCTTGGTGAACTGCTTCAACAGCCCGTCCGGGCCGGTCAAGGACGGACCCTGCTCTCGGGCTACCCGGACCAGTTCCTTGGCCGCCAGTTCCTCCGCAGAGGGCTCCGGCTTCGTCTTCTTCGGCACAATCTCCAGTGTCGTCGTCACGGCACCTTCCCCGCTGACCATCAGTCAGCGGGTTGGGCCGGAAACGCCGTTAACGCCAGTCCCAGCTCGCTTACTGCGATCTGCGGCGCCGGGAGAAGGTCCACCGTCGATGCAAAATCCTGCAGAATTGTCGAGTGCTACTTATTCGAGTTCAGATGCCGAATCGGCCGGGAACCCTGGGCGCCGTGGCATCAGCACTGGGTGCGCTTGGTGCCGACATCAACATGGTAGAGATCGTCGAGAAGCGCGGCGAGATCGAGGTGGAGGAGTTCATCTTGGATCTGCCGCCCACCCAGACGGTGGAAGAGCTGGTGGCGGCCTGCGACCGTCTGGAGTCGGTGCAGGTGGAATGGGTGCGCAACTATCCACGTGGCGGCGGCATCGAGTACGACATTGAGCTGCACCGACGCATCGCTGCCGACCCCTCCCGAGCGGGTGAGATCTTGGCGTCAGCGGCTCCCTTGGTCTTTCGGGCGCAGTGGAGTGTGTTGCTTGACGTCTCGGCCGCACCGCAGGTCACCTTCGCCACCCCGGCTGCACCCGACCTCGCCGCCGACCAACTGCGAAGATTCGGTCCCTTCGACCTGCTCCACCGCGTAGCCCTTGAACCCGATTGGATCCCCGGGGCAGACGCCCACCATGCTGTCGTCTCACCCATGGCCGACCATCGAGCGGTGATCGTCGGCCGCCGTGGCGAACCCCCATTCTTCGGCTCCGAGCTGGCGCGACTCGCCCACGTCACCGGAGCAACAGCCACCACCGACATGTTCGACCAGCCCCAGTCCACGACGGATACCCAGACGGCTCATCGCAGACCAGTGGCAACCCCGCTCTACGAGCGCAGACACCCCTGATCTAGCAAGCCGGACGCTTCTGCTGTTCTGCACAGTCTCTTTAGCGGCTGACGACGACTGCGGAGTCGCGCACATGGAGATGGGCTCCAAGTTGATGCGGTGAGGTGGCACCCAGATTGTGGTCGAGAGTGACAGCCCCAAGCCAGTCTTGAAGGCGATCGGGTCATGCCATTGACCCTCACATGCCTGGATAGGAATCGCGTCGGGAGCGTTGGTCCCGTCGAGATGAATTCCTGGTCATCCACCCCGAGACCTACCCGGCGCTACCGGCGACGCCCATCATGACGATCACGGACTTGCCGAGACTGCTGGGATTGCTGGTCGGCGTGACCGAGTCTGTGCTGGTCATCCGTCGAGTCCGTCCGTGGTCGGTTGGCGGCCGTCCGGCTCTCCGGCCCCGGCTGCGCCGGGACGGCGCCGGTACAACACTTCGCCGCACCCACGAGAAACTATCGACGTCTGGTTCACCATCGCGGCACCGTCTGTGCCTTCCCGCAGACCCCGCTGAATCGGCCCGGAGTCTGTCGGCATTGCCCGCTACAGTCACCTGGCCGGCAGGTGGAGATCGATTGCTCGATTAGCGTTCACTCCCTTTTCGGCGGCAAGCCGACGCGACGCCGCTGCCCGTACCGAGGCCAACGAAGTTCCTCAGGTACTCGCCGCCTCGACCGACATCCAGCCCGCCCGCCCACCACCCATCACCGTCGACCTCTCCCCTTTACAGTGCGAGTTGCGTCCCTTCCCTCATTCAAGTTGCTGATTCTCGGCAACGTGAGCGTCTCGACTATGACCGACACTGCCCCTAGTGCGACATCAACTTGACGGCGATCATTGGAGCTGATCCGAGGAGGCCGTCCAGCCAGAGGACGTATCGCGTTTGCGTACACCATCGATGCCCCGCACCGCACGCCGTCCGCACATCCGGGCGGCAGCCCCCCACCCCCTACCGGCACCCATAAAGCACTTCGGGTACCGGCCGCATCACGACCCTGGTCGACTATCAATCTGATGCCGGCCAGGATCCCCGCTACTCGATGCGGCCTGATCAAGGACCAACATCACCGCCCACCGAACCCCCAACACGATAGGGAATCCGATGACCGCCCGCAGCACCGCACTGTTCACCAAGCGAAAACCCGGACACGACGCCCAGCACCAGCGCTCACCTGTCCGCCATCCCGACCACCGCCCCGACATGCACCAGCGGCATACCACGATCAAGGTCGTCCTCGGCATCGTCGGCACAGTCTTCTTCCTAGTGATCGGCCACCCTGGGCCAGCCATCATCGCCCTCGCCGCCGCTTCGCTCTCCCTTCGCACCTCGTCCGAGCGCCACTGAGAAACCACCAGCCATCGAAGTCCGGTTCCCTGCCCGGGGTGGTAACCAGCACCCGCACCTGCAGTGCCTCCACCACGACAAGGGCCCGTCATTCCCCATCGAGTCCAGCCAGGCTGCCCCAGTGCTGGCCCTGCACACGTCCGACTTGACCTGCGATTGACCAAGGAACCGATGAGCACTGCTCAACCCGCCGAACCCGGCGGGCACCGGTGGAGCCGGTGTCGGCCCGACTGTGACCTGGCGCCGCTGAGTCCCCGGCACCTGTTCCTGCGGACCGACGGTAGGGGCCCGGCCTGGCCCGGTCTGCTGGTGACCGCGGCCGCCGCGGCCGCATCGTTCGTCCTCAGCGAGATGATCCATGAGATCAACGCGGCCACCGTCGCCGTTGTGCTCGGCGTCCTGGTCACCAACCTTGGTCTGCACCGAACGGCACTGCGGGCCGGCACCCACGTGGCCTCACACCGCCTGCTGCGGCTCGCCGTCGTTCTCCTCGGCCTGCAGCTTGGTTTGCCGCAGCTCCAGGCCCTCGGTCTGGGCGGGCTGGCCGTGGTGGTCGTGACCGTGGCGGTCACCTTCGTCGGCACGCAGCTGCTCGGTCGGCTGCTGCGCCTGTCGCGGACCCGGACGCTGCTGATCGCCACTGGGTTCTCGATCTGCGGAGCGTCGGCGATCGCCGCCATGAGCGACGCCGCCGACGCCGACGAAGACGACATTGCCGTCGCCATCGCCCTGGTCACCCTCTGTGGCAGCCTCGCCATCGTGCTGCTGCCACTCCTCCAGGACCCGCTCCACCTGGACGCCATCGGCTTCGGCAGCTGGGTGGGAGCCAGTGTCCACGACGTCGGTCAGACTGTCGCCACCGCAAGCCGCGTCGATGGTGCCCTCGACGCCGCCGTGGTGGTCAAGCTCAGCCGCGTCATCCTGCTCGCGCCGCTGGTCGCCGCCGTCGGCCTGCACCGGCGACTCGCGCTCCACCGCAACACCGACACCCGCCAGCGACGCCCCCCGATCATGCCGCTCTTCGTCGTCGGGTTCCTGATTGCCGTCGCCCTCACCAGCACCGGCTGGCTGCCGGCCACCGTGCTGCTCCACGCGCAGCTGCTGCAGGAGGCGCTGCTCGTGGCGGCCCTCTTCGGCCTCGGAACCACCATCAACCTCCAGACTCTGCGACGCACCGGAGGGCGGGCCCTGTTCCTCGGGCTTCTGTCTTGGCTGCTCGTCGCCGCCACCGCCTACTTCGGGGTGATCCTGCTCGGCCGCTGACCTCAAACCACTGCATCCAGCTCATTCCGGCTTTCGTCCGTTCGCCGATGACTCTGGACTTCAAATGGGCCGACGGTCCGCACGAACACCACCACCAGATCCCTGATCGACATGGACGTGAAAAAGAGTCGGCCGGATCCACGACTGGAAAAGCTCACGGCGGTCGGATGGGCAGCACCGGAGCCGAGAGAACGAGGCCCGGATCGGCTTGGCTACGTCAACAGCCGTCTGCGTCGTGTCGGCAACCTCCTGGCCGGGTACACCCAAAGCCCATTCGGCGGTCGCGATCGAGGCCGACGTGCGCAACTCGCGGTCTTGACCGCCGGTCCAGGCGCCCGACAGCTGCGGCAGGTCCCCACCCCACAACCCTGAGACCCGACGACGGCTGGCACCAAGATTCAACCGGCTTCCCCGTCGTTCCAGTCCCTGAGACCTCCCAGCCAGACATATATCGTAGTGCGATAGACATTGGGTGCGGCCGACTCGCGATGAGCGGGCGCTCACGAACAGTCACACGAAAGGGGCACATCTGTGGAGAACACTGGCGTTGCCGCCAGGTCCGCCCATGGCCCGGCAGAGCGCGTCGTGAGGAACACGCGGTTCCTCGGTGACGTCGCTGTCGCACCGGTGACGCTGGGCACACTGGCTTTCGGCACCCGTCTTGACGAGCGGGGGGCCCGGGCCGTCGTCGATGCCGCCGTCGAGTCGGGGGTGACGTCGTTCGACACCGCCGACGTGTACGGATTTGGGGCCAGCGAGGTGATGCTGGGTCGGGTGGTGGGGCGGCGACGGCGACACCGGGTGGTGCTGGCCACCAAGTTCGGCATCACCATGAACGGCCGCAACGGCGAGGAGTCGGCGCGGTCATCCCCGTCGTATATCCGCCGGGCGGTAACGGCGAGTCTGCGACGCCTGGGCACCGACTACATCGATCTGTACCAGTGGCACAGTCCCGATCGGCGGACCCCGGTCGAGGAGACTTTGGGCGCCTTGGACGAGCTCGTGAGCCAAGGGCTGGTGCGAGCTGTAGGGGTCTGCAACTTGACCGCCGGTGAGATCGGCGCAGTGGTGGAGGTCGGGAACCGCTGGCGATTGAGTCCGGTGGTCGCGGTGCAGAACGAGTACTCGCTGTACAACCGCAGCGCTGAAGCCGACCTGCTACCTGCCTGCCAGCGCCACGGGATCGGGGTGCTGCCCTACTTCCCGCTCGCGGCTGGACTACTGAGCGGTGCCTACCGACCGAACTCGCCAGCCCCGGTCGGGAGCCGGCTGGCACACAGTCCCACCCGGCTGGCCGCCGCCGACTGGGATGTGTTGGGCCACATCGACGCAGTGGCCGCCCGGCTCGGCCGTCCCATCGCCGAGCTCGCCTTGGCCTATCTCGCGTCGCAGCCGGCCGTGGTGTCGGTGGTCGTCGGCGCCACCACACCGGAGCAGATCCGGTCGAATGCCCGGGCCGTCGCCGAACCCCTGCCCGCGTCACTCTTGTCCAGTCTCCAACAGCTGCCGCACGCGGCCACGGGGTACACACCATTCGCAAGCCGGAGGGTGACGCCGCGTTTCTCGGGTCGAGACGCGCTCTGACGACCACGGTGGCGCCGCATCGCTCGGGCTGCGGTTGAGCCGGGCCTGCACGTCGTCATCAAGCCCCAAACAGGCCAGGAGTCTCGCGACGAAGTCGAGGATCATGCCGCAGACGAGTTCGGGGGCCTCGTCGCCGTCCGGCGAAACGGGCCGTTGCGCATGATGGCGAGGTCACGTCGGGGCTCCGACGTCGAACGCAACAGCAGCGCACAGCACGAGCCGACAGACCTACAAGTCATGTAATCATTGCCACATGCAATGTTTGGTTTCCACAGTACAGCGAGCAGAGGTGGACGCCTTCGTCGCCGTCACACGCGATCTGGTCGGGGTGGCGCTGCGCAGCATCGCTCCTGAGGGGGTCACCGTGACACAGTTCCGGGTGCTGCTCGTGCTGCACGACCAGGGTCAGAGCCCCTCCGCACAGGTCGCCCGGATGCTCGGGGTGGTCCCCTCTTCTGTGACCAGACTCGCCGGTCGACTGGTCACCGCGGGACTGGTCGAGCGCAGCCCTGTCCCGCAACACCGGGGCGTGGTCGCCCTGTCGCTGCAACCCGCAGGCACCCGGCTGGTGCTGCGCGTGATGCAACGACGCGTTGACGAGCTCACGGCCGTGCTGGCCTGCCTGCCGGCCCAAGCCCGCGCTTCCGCGGCCGAGACACTACGCGACGTTCACGACCTCCTCGGTAAGAACGAGGCGATCGGCCCCATGCTCTAGTCGGGATTCTCAGACACACATGGAGAAACGGTCTTGGTGAACGCCGACAACGGCTACCGCACCCCAGAAGGCATCCCACAAGGTGGTGAATCCACGATGAGTGAGCACCGGACGGCGGTGGTGATCGAGGATGACGCCGACGTGCGCAACCTGCTGTCCGCGATCCTCAAAGAGGCGGGATTCGTCTGCTTCCCAGCAGCGACTGGCCTGGAAGGCATCGACGCCGTCCGCCGACATCAGCCGACAATCACCACCCTGGACGTCAGCCTGCCCGGCATCGACGGCTTCGAGGTCGCCCGCCGGATCCGCAGATTCTCCGACACCTACGTGATCATGCTGACCGCCCGCAACGAGGAGATCGACGCGTTGATGGGCTTGGACGCGGGGGCCGATGACTACCTGACCAAGCCTTTCCGACCGCGTGAACTACGCGCGCGAGTCGAGGCGATGCTGCGACGCTCCCGCCTGAGCACAACCGGATCTGGTCGACCCGGCGTTGCCGGCGTCGAGAGTGCGACGTCGGCGGGGCCGCCACGGGAACAGATCGGGGATTCATCGTGGCTCAGCCACAACGGACTCCGGATCAACCCCGACATGTGGCTCTGCACCCTCGAGGACGGCTCGGTAGAGCTCACTCGCAGCGAGTTCGACCTGTTGCTGGCGCTGATGGAGGGAAACCGTCGAGTGATCACCAAGAACGCGCTCGCTGCGAAGCTGCGAAGCGAGGCCCCTGGTGGCTGGGTCTCCCCCTCCGACCGGCGGGCCGTCGAGGTCCACGTGGCAAACCTGCGCCGCAAGCTCAATGACCCCGTCAGCTCACCGCGCTACATCGAGACCGTGCGCGGCGTGGGCTACCGACTCGCACCGTTCCGTCGGCAACCGTAGGCCAGAACGACCATCCACCACTCGACGACTTCATGAGACCACCTCACGACGAGACTCGGAATGCGATCAAACGGGCCGCTGAAGCTGGATGCTACACCGCCCCCAACGTCAGGCGGCCGCCCGCTGGTGGTCCTGGACGAGCTGACCGAGACATGGCGGGCGCCCGGTATCCGGCGACTGATCCGGTCATGGGAGAACGGCTGGGCCAGTTCCTCCCGTTCTGCGGTGGACTACGACGCCTCCCCGAATCCGGCCGCCGTGTCTGCTGTGACGCGTTCAACGCCCGTGCTGCTGACGTTGCCGCTGAACACTCGCTACCGGCCGGCGGGAAGGCCTGCGGCCACTTCCTCAACACTGCGAACAGATCGCCACGAGCGGCAGCCACCTGGTCACCTGATCGCCTGACCCAACGGGATGGGCCTGCGCACCCGGCTGGCACCGAGTGTGGGCCATCGCGACCGGCTCGCCTCCACCTCGACCGACCTGACCGCCAGCCCCGCCCGGGCCCAACCAAAGGACCGAAGCGGAAGGGCCGGGCAGACCGGCCGCGTCACCACGCCCAGCAACAGTCATTCGAAACAACGCCGAACCAACCCAGGTTGTGAATCGCATCGCTATGTGGCGGCGTCCACGGCTCAGGAAGGACGCTGTCGTGACCGGTAGCGGGTGCTGCGGGCTCTCCGGCGCGTCCTCTCAAGCCGGGGGCGGCTCACCACTGCGGTAACCGGTGCTCGACTCGGTAGCCTCAGTCTGGTTCGTGGGCGGTCGTGTGCGAGCGTCTTGGGGGTGGTTGTCACGCTGATCGGTCGAGCGGCGGAGTGGTCGCGGGTCCGAGGTCTTGTCAGTGGGCTGCCTGGTCGGGGCGGGGCGCTCGTTCTTATCGGGGAGCCAGGCATCGGGAAGACAGCACTCACCGAAGCGGCCGTCGATGCTGCCGTCGCTCAGGGTGTGGCGGTGCTGACGGCGCTTGGATCGGAGTTCGAGTCGCATCTCCCGTACGCCGCCTTGCAGCAGCTGTTCGGGGCCTACCGTCGTCGGCTCACCTCGCTGCGTCCGCGACAACGTGACGCTCTGGAGGCAGCATTTGGGCTAGGGGCCGCCGATCCGCCCGACGTCTACCTCGTCGCCTTGGCCACCGTGGAGCTGCTCAGCGAGATCGGCGGCAAGCGCGGCGTCCTCGTGGTCGTTGACGACGCGCATTGGGTTGACGGGTCGACCGCGCAGGTGCTCGCGTTCGTGGCCAGGCGCCTGGAGGCCGACCCTGTGGCCCTGCTTGTCTCGTTGCGGACCGGCTACCGCTCGCCGCTGACGGCTGCGACTCTGCCGCGACTCGAGGTTGGGGCGCTCACCGAGACCGCCGCCAACGTGCTGCTCGCGACCGCTCGACCACTTCTCGACGAGCCGGATCGCACATCGATCCTGGCGGTGGCGCAGGGCAACCCGCTCGCCGTGCTCGAGCTTCCACCGAGCGACGACGGAGCAGTCGACGGCTGGCAGCACACGTTGTCTGATCGGCTCCAGAGCGCTTTTGCCGCCCAGTTCGCTGGCCTCGATGAGCAGGCTCGCACAGTGCTTCTCGTGGCGGCGTTGCACGACGGCAATCAGATCTCGGAGATCCTGGACGCCGCCACCCAGCTGACTGATAACCGTGTCCCGTTCGAGTCGGTCGAACGCATCGCGGCCACGGGGGTCGCGACAATCGCAGGCTCGGTCCTCCGTTTCCGTCATCCGCTGGTGCGTTCGGCGGTGATCGGCGACGCGAGCGCGGTGGATGCGCGATCAGCGCATGCTGCCTTGGCCACGGTCGTGCCGGTGTCATCGGATCGTGCCGCGTGGCATTTGGCAGCGTCGGCGGTTGCCCCTGACGAGATCGCGGCGGCCGCCTTGGAGGCGGTGGCCAACCGGGCTCAGGCGCAGGGCAACACCGCGGTCCTGCTTCGAGCCCTCGAAGGAGCCGCGCAGCTGAGCGGCGATGACAACCTGCAAGCGCGCCTCCTGTTGAGGGCGGCGGAGGCGGCTGTCGAGGTGGGCAGGATCGACAAGGCCAACGCGTTCGCCTCGGGGGTTGACCACGACGTCTTGACCCGCCACGACCGGGCTCGGCTCGCTCTGCTGCAGAGTTCCCTCGATCCGAACTCCCACAGCGCCGCGCGGGTAGACCAGCTCGCATTCCACGCTGACGTCGCGGCCGAGGCCGACGATCTGGATCTCGCGGTGGCGCTGGTGCTTGCCGCCGGTGCACAGCTGAACAGGACGAGTTTCGCGTTCAGCCGGAACCGAGCGCTGCAGGTGGCTCACCGGATCGTCGGCCTGCTCGATGACGGCGATCCCCGTGCCTTGGCGATGCTGGCTGCCATCGACCCGCTTCCGCATGCCCAACAGGTAGCCGACCTCGTTGCCCAGCTGGATCCCACCCGGCTCGCTGCGCACAGTGACCTCCTCATCGGTGCGGCATTCGTCGTCGACGCCGACGCGGATCTGGCGCGGATGCAGTCGGCTCTGATCGGCACGTACCGGCTACACGGCAGCCTGCGCTCGATTGCTCGGCTACAGGCAATCCACAGTTGGACCGAGATCACGTTGGCCAACTGGCCGGAGGCCATCCAGGCCGCCGACGAGGGCATTCGGCTGGCCCGTGAGATCGACGATCGGCAGCGCGAAGCGGGCGCCGTTGTCGGTCAGGCGATGATCGCGGCCCTGCGGGGTGAGCCTGAAGCCGGCAGTCTGCTGAGGGAGGCAGAGCGCGTCGCTGTCTCCGGTGGCGCGCAGGATGTTCTCACCGGCGTGCAGCTGACCCGGGGCGTGCATCACATCGCGCTGGGTCAGTTCGATGCCGCCATGTCAGCGTTGAAGCGCCCGTTCGATCCGAGGGATCCGTCGTACCATCCGCTGCAATCTGCCTGGAGTATCGGCGATCTCGCCGAAGCCGGCCTCCACGCGGATCGCCTGGACGAGGTTCGCACGATCATGGCCGATCTGAGCACCGATGAGTTCGGTACGCCGTGGCGGCGGATGGCGGAGGCCTATGCTGCGCCGTTGCTCGCCTCCGATGCGGACACGACGGACCGGCTGTTCCAAGCTGCGCTCAGCGGGCCGGTGCAGCGGTGGCCGACGTATCGGGTGCGGATGCTGCTGCTGCATGGGCAGTCGTTACGTCGCCAGAACCGAGTCGCGGAGGCGCGTGACCAGCTGCGGACGGCCCGAGATCTGGCGGATGCACTGTCGATGAGACCGTGGGCGGAACGGGCGCGAAGAGAACTTCGGGCCACGGGTGAGAGCAGCGAGATCTACCGACCGAAGGCGTGGGCGCTGCTGTCGCCGCAGGAGCTGCAGGTCGCTCGGCTGGCCGGCCAGGGCTTGTCGAATCGAGAGATCGCGGAGCGACTGTTCCTGTCTCATCGCACCGTGGGTTCCCACCTCTATCGCATCTTTCCCAAGCTCGGCGTGACCCACCGTGCCCAGCTCGCGGCCGTAATGGCGGCACCGGTAGCCATCGATGAGCCTGACCCTCCGGCTCCTCCGCCGGCGGCAGGGAAACGTTGACCTCTCGGTCGGGCGAGGAGGTGACGCGACTCGTTGGGGTCAGGACGAGAAATTCACCTTCAGGCTGCCCTGACGCAGGCGACGCCGGGCCAGTCGGGGTGCAAGACGGCAGAGGTGAACGCGGTGGTCGGGTGGAGGCGTGGACAGCGGCGACTCAGGACGTTGAGCGCGCCGCGGTTTCGATCAAGGTGGCAACTGTCCCAGGCTTGGAGATCATGGGCAGGTGGGCGCTGGCCACTGTGCTGATGTGGGCGTGAGCCCGCCTGGCCATGAAGAGTTGCTGGTCGGGAGGGATCACCTGGTCGAGTGTGCCTACCTGGTACCAGGCGGGCAGTCTCTTCCAGGCGGGGGCCGTGGATGGTTCGGTGAGGGCGCCGAAGGTGATCGGGCGTTGCGTCGTGGCGAGCAAGGCCGCTTGGCGGCGGGGCAGGTCACCGGCGAAAGCAGCGGGGAAGAAGGCGGGCAGCACGTACAGGTCTGTTGTCGGCGTGGGCGGTAGGGCAGCGGGAACGAAGCGGAACACTTTAGTTGGGTCCGGGTTGGCCAGCGCGGACTGCGGACCTGCCAGCTGGAGGACGTTCTCGCCGGTGTCGGGGGCGAAGGCGTCGAGGTAGACCAGGGCCTTCACACCGGGGGTGTCGACTGCGGCGTCGGTGATGACGGCGCCGCCGTAGGAGTGACCGACCAACACCACAGGTCCGGCGATCGCCGCGAGGTAGTCGTGCAGGTAGGCGCTGTCCCTGGCCAGGCCGCGGAGAGGGGTGGGGAAGACGTCGACCGTGTAGCCGTCACGCTGGAGTCGGCGGACGACCCCGTCCCAGCTGGAGCTGTCCGCCCACGCGCCGTGGACGAGGACAACGGTCGGTTTGGACGGTGGGTGTCCACCGGCGACGGCCGACGTGGTGGACGTGGCGACCAGCAGCACGGTGATCACACCGAGCAGGGCCGCCCGTAACCGCCGGGACAGGGGCGCACCGGGGCAATGGGTGGAGGCCAGCATGTTGGTGCCCTTCGATTGGGATGGTGCTCTTGTGTCAGGGGCGTACGACGAGGACGGTCTTGCCGGGTGACCGCTGCGGTCCGGTGGCGCTCTCGAACGCGGCACGGCCTTCGGCGAGCGGATAGGTGGCCGCGATCAGAACCTGAAGGTCGCCGGAGTCGACGAGGCCGGCGAGCTGGGCCAGCTGACCCGGATCCGGGCTGACGACGAAGAAGGTTGCCTGCACGTCGAAGTACAGTGCCCGCTCTGGTGACGGTGGTGCCTGCAGGGTGATGAGCCGACCGCCGCGTTTCAGCACGGTGAAGGACTCGTGCAGGGTGCGGCCGCCGACGGTGTCGAGGACGACGTCGTACACCGGTCCCTCGGTAGACCAGCTGCCGCTTTCGTAGTCGATGACCCGCTCAGCGCCCAGTCGCTGCACCAGGGCGAGATCAGTTCCACGCGCGGTGGCGGTCACGTGAGCCCCGCCGGCTCGGGCGAGCTGGACGGCGAACGCTCCGACGCCGCCGGCGCCTCCGTGGACAAGGACACGTTCACCCGACCGGAGGGCGGCATGGTCGTACCAGGCCTGCCAGGCGGTGAGGGCGGCCAGCGGCACCGCCGCGGCGACAGTGTGGGAGACGGTGGCGGGCTTGCGGGCCAGATCGGCGGCTGGCACGGCGACGTAGTCGGCGGCGGCTCCGTCGCGGTCGAACCGGATCAGCCCGTAGACCTCATGGCCGACCTCCAGAGTTCGTGACATTGTCGCCGACCGTGGCGACCACACCGGAGACCTCGTGCGAAGGCACGATGGGTGTCCGATCATGACCGTCGCGCTGCCACGTTTCGGTCCAGCTCAGCTCGGCGAAGGTGATCGCGGCGGCGTGCACTTCAACTACGACCTCATCGGGAGCCGGTGTTGGTACCGGCGCGGGCTCGTAGACCAGCACCTCTGGACCACCCCGGGTGTGTGCGCGCAGCGCCATCATTGTGGCCGGGACCGGGGACATCAGCGGTGTCGGCATCAGGTCATGCCTGCCCGGCGGCTGGCTGGTCCATGGGGACCAGGCCCTGGACGGTCAGCCAGGTGAGGCAGGTGTCGGCGACTTGGTGCCAGCCGGCGTCGATGGTCAAGGAATGGCCTCGGTCGGCGAGTTCGACCAGCTCGGTGACCGCGGTGGAGTGCCGGTACTGCTTCAAGGTGGCCTGGGTGATTGCCTCGGGGACGGTGTGGTCCTGGCCGCCCATGATGAGCAGCAGCGGCCCACGGGTCGCTGTTGTCGGTGTCGACCTTGGCCGGTGAGTGCGGTGAGAAGTTCGCCACGGCAGCCTGGAAGAGGGGTTTCCCGGGTGACGGGATGGTCCAGCGCTCGTGCAGCTCGTCGGACTCGTGCGCCGACAGCGCGTTGCCGAAGCTGTAGCGGAACTCGTCCGCGGTCAGCGAGACGGCACGTTCCTTGTTGGCCGGGTTTTTGAAGACGGGCAGGGTGGAGCGCAGCGAGGACAACGGCAGCGGTAGGACCCCTTTGATCTGGGCGGCGTCGATGGCGATGGCCGCCGATCCGTAGTCGTCGCCCAGGAGCTTCTCAGCGATCATGCCGCCGAAGGAGTGTCCGATCAGGACGGGTTTCGTGTCCAGCCCGTCGATCAGCGCTTTGTAGTGCCCTGTGACTTCGTCGATCCCGAATCCGGCAACCGCCTCGGGATGCTGACGGGCCTCAGCGACGGTGGCGGGTTCACCGGGCCAACCCGGTGCGATCGGCGCGAACCCGGCCGTTGAGAAAACCTCGAGCCAGGGATTCCAGGAGGTGGCGTGCAGCCACAGACCGTGGATGAAGACTATTGGGGTGCCGGTGGCAGTCATGGGGTGGACCTTCTGTTCGACAACGAGACCCCAGCCACGATCCGCCGTGATTCTGCGACGCGTCATCAGTCGTACGACTGAATGTCGCCGCCCGCTTGCCGTATCCCGGAGTTCAGTCGTTCGACTCAGGCGGCACACGAGGGTCCGGCCTAGCGTTCAGGCACGTGTGCGGCGAACCCGGAGGAAGTCATGAATCGTGTTCCTGACAGTGAGCTCGTGCTGGTGCCCGGTGGCACCCTCATCACCGCCACGGCGGATGAGGGTCGCGCCCTGGCGTTCACCTTGGCGCGGCACAGCATCCACAACATCCAGCCGGACCTGGACGTGCTGAAGGGGGGCCGGTCCACCTACTCAACCAGCCCCGACAGTCTCATCGCCGCCTCGCAGGTGGTCGCCATCGAGTTCCAGACCATCGCCGCCGCCAACAACTACTGGCGATCCTGACCAGCGACGCCACGGTCACACCGACGGAGCGGACGGTCGTGTGACGCATCAGCTCCCCGGGTGAGCAGGCGCCGCTCGCGACGGGAGGGAACTGACCGTCGATGTCCCTCACGTCTGCTGCCGTGGTGGCCCTGCTCGCGATCGTAGCTCCTGGGGGGGCGGGTCGGCGAGAATGGGCGTATGGATGAGTCGTTGCCGGAGCGAGAGCTGCTCCCGGCTGGCTACGCGGAAACACTCGAAGCCATCAAAGCCGAGGTGCGGTCCGCGCGGATCCGGGTGGCCCGGACCGCGAACAGCCAGATGATCGAGCTGTACTGGCGCCTGGGCCGGCTGATCGTAGAACGGCAGCTGCAGGAGGGACGGCGCACCCGTGTCATCGCCCGGCTCGCGCGCGGATCTGCAGACCGAGTTCCCCGACGTGCGCGGGTTCAGCGCCGGCAACCTCGACTACATGCGGCGGTTCGCCACCGCCTGGCCGGAGACCTCTTCCCTACAGGTCGTAGGGAAGTTGGGTTGGGGACAGATCCAGACCCTGCTCGACCGAGTCGACACCCGAGCGGACCGCGACTGGTACGCCACCAGGTCATCAGCTTTCGGCTGGTCCCGCAACACTCTCGTCCACCACATCAGCACTCAGCTCAAGCTCCGCACCGGGAGCGCGCCCGCAATTTCACTACCACCCTGCCGGTCGCCGACTCCGACGCAGTCCGCGAACTCGTCCATGACCCGGTCCGGCTGGACTTTCTGCAGCCTCGACCCCGGTTTCAGCGAACGCCAGCTCGAGGACGCCCTCGTCGCTCACCTAACCCATCTGATCGCCGAGCTCGGGCATGGTTTCGCTTTCGTCGGTCGTCAAGTCCCGCTCCGCGTCGGAGACCGTGAACTGTTCGTCGACCTTCTCTTCTACCACCTCGGTCTGCGCCGCTTCATCGTGTTCGAGCTAAAGATCGGCGAAGCCGACAGCCGCGATATCGGCCAGCTGGCGACCTACGTCGAGGTCGTCGACGAACAACTCCGCCAACACGACCGCAGCGACGAAGCCACAATCGGCATCCTCCTCGCAGCCGCCCGCGACGAAATCTTCATCCAGTACGCCCTTCGAGCCAGCACAGCTCCCATGACCGTCCTCACCTACACCACCGAAAACGATCTCCCCGACGCCGTACGCCCAGCCCTACCATCCACAGCCGACCTCACCCGCCTCGTCCGCAGCGTCCAACACGACGAAACCTGACCGCCGCCGGTAACACCACTTCACATAGCCCAAGATCCGATAAGCGCCCCTATGACAGCACTTGTCGTACACACCCAGATCACTCCCCCACTGCACCCGCCGGACCGCAAGTCACAAGCGTCTTCGCAAGACGCCCCTGATTGGGAATCGTTCGGGCAGGTCCTACGAAGATCAGGCTCAGACCATAGGAGGGCGGGCGCTATATGCCGTTCGATCTGCCGGTCGTCTTGCGGACGCGCAGTTGGCTAGCTGCACCTCGACGCGGTCGGTTACTGTCGACCGCAGGCGAGCAACGAGACGGAGGCAGACATGTCGGATGTCGAGAACAACAAGACGCTGGTTCGTCGCTTCATCCAGGCACTGGACACCGACGAACTCGGCATCCTCGACGAAATCTGCACGCCGGAGGTGGCGAATGCGTGGCGGGACGGCATCAACACCGGCCAGCCTTTCAGCGATCACCATCTTGAGGTACGACAGATGGTGGCCGACACAGAGAACGTGATGATCGTGCTCGACACCCGCGGCCTAATGGCAGGTGAGTTCCACGGAATCCCGCCAGCAGGGAAGCGCTACACCAACCGGGGCGCGGTCTACTTCCACATCGATGACGGCCGGATCGCGACCGTCGACACCTTCTTCGACGACCTCAACATCGTGATCGATCAGCTCGGCGCCACCTTGACGCCCCCGGGGTAGCGATAGCCGGGTCAGGACAAACCGGTCTTCTCACGTGCGGCAGACGGGTAGCTCCGGATGGTTGATCACCAGCCCACGAATCCAGGCGGTCCCAGCACTCATACCGCCATGATCCTGGCCAGGGTGCTCTCGTGTGGACTCTCGCTGAGCGGTCCGCATATGACGACGAGCCGCTGGTCGCCGGCTCACGACGATCCGGCCGGATTACGCGTCACTGAACGGACGTCCTGCGGCACGCTTGCTCAATGTGCGGATGGATGCCCTCTGACTTGGTTTAGGTATCTGCTGGGACTGAAGCTGAAGGTGCTAGATGTCGCCTGGGCCCGAGTTGTAGAGGACGTCGGCCGTCAGGAGGTGCGGACGCCCGTCGCCGCCAAGGGACTCGGCGTACAGGCCTGTTGACACTCGCTCGAGGTATCCCCATTGCCAGACGGCGACGTCGTCGACGCCGCCAGCGGCGGCGAGCCCTCGGCACCACCGTCGCGCAAGGGTCGGAGCGTCTCCAGCCAGCAGCTCGGTGCACCAATCACGCAGAGCGACACCAAGATCGTAGGCCGGGTCACCAACGAAAGTGCTGGGGTCGACGAACACGAATCCGGCTTCGGCTCCAGAACGCGGCACGGGAACCTGGAGGAGGTTGGCCGTCGCTGCGTCGCCGTGCACGATGACAGCCCGATCGGGCAAGAAGGCCTGCGAGCGCTGATGCGCAAAGTCCATCGCCTGGGCGATGACTCGCTCCGGGCACGGCCGATCAAGCTGTTGCCAGAGCTGGGCGACCGGTTCAAGCAAGCTCGCGGCTTTGTCGACGGGCTCTCCTGCCCAATGCTGATTGGCGTGACTGGGGTCATCCAGGGGAAGCGCCCAGATCTGCGGTAGAACCGCTGCCACGGTGGCTAGCTGTCGATCGGGCGTGTACCCGGTGCGGTTCATCGGCATGCCGAGCGGCTCGAGCAGCATGGCTTGTCGGGGCAGGTCGTAGTCCAGGAGGCGCACGTAGCCCCGACCGCCAGCGACGTCGAGAGTATGTACGGCGCGGGGAAAGTCTTCGGTGGATGGCACCGAGAGCCTGATCACGGCCGGGCGCCCCGACTCGATCGTTGCAGTGGCCACGTACGCCGAAGTTCCGCCGGTCAGCTGCGCCTCGATCTGCAACGACCACATGTCTTGAAGGTCAGACAACATGTCGGGCAACGCCTCAGCCCAGCCCCGTCCACGGTCACCGTTGACAGCAGCCTTGGCGAGTACCACCTCGGACAAGACGATTGCCGGCTCACGCACAGGTCGAGGCTAACGAACCATCCATCATGTCTGCCGACACCCTCAGCTGAACCACGTGGTCGCCCCGACACAACACCACCAACGCGTCGTTCGTCCCGCAGGTCGGTCGCCTTGCGATAATCCGACTGGTCCAGCTGGTGGGACCGTCGGCCCGATACTCGGCCCGAACAATTGAGGCTGACCCCTCAGCGGTCGCGGAGGAGACCGTATATGGCTCCATCGTGGAAGGTGCCGTCGTCGTTCCAGTAGCTGCGCCGCGTTCCTTCCAGGGTGAAGCCGAGACGGCCGAGCAGCCGGGTTGACGGCTCGTTGTCAGCGATCGTCTCAGCCTCGATGCGGTTGAGCTGCATCTCGGAGAACCCGAACCGGATGGCGGCGGTCAGCGCCTCCGTCGCCAAGCCCTGCCCCCACAGCTCACGAGCCAGGTCGTAGCCGATATCTGCCCGGCGGTGGTAATGATCCCAGTGGTGGTACCCGAACAGCCCAACCACCGGACCAGACGATTTGAGGGTCAACGCCCACGGCAGGCCTGTCTGGGCGGCGTAGTCGCCGCGGACCTCCTCGATCAAGGCAACGCTCTGCTCAAGGGTCTGGAGTGGCTCGGAGTTGAACCGCTGCTCCTCCGCGTCGCCACGGAACACCAGCAGGTCTGCCGCATCCTCCTTCCGCAGCTCACGCAGAACGATCCGGTCGGTGATCAGAACCGGGAACTCAGAGAAGTCGAACGCCACTGAAGGAGTCTCGCAGGCGTGACGCTAAGCCTCGATCCACCGACGGGGTGGGCTGGTGATGGTGGTGTGAGCGTGGCGTGACGCGAGAATGCCCTTACGGGCTGGCAGATTGGGACTTGCGACGGTCCAGATCGGCTCAACTCGGAAGGGCATCTCTGAGGTGCAACTCTCTCACACGGCGAAGTCGACGTCTGCGGTGTTCGACGATCCGAATCTGGTCGGGTCGGCGGGGCTGGTTCCGGTGATGAGGTTGGCCGCCGAGGCTGGGCTGGCCGACCTCGCGGATCAGTTGTTGAGCGTGCCGAGCGACAAGGGCGCGAACGCGGGGGTGAAGGTCGCCTCGCTGGTCGCGGGGATGGTCGCCGGCGCTGACTCGATCGACGATATGGCGCTGCTGCGGCACGGCGGGATGTCCAGGCTGTTCTCCCGGATCTACGCGCCGTCGACGCTGGGCTCGTTCCTGCGGGCGTTCCGGTTCGGCCACGTCCGCCAGCTCGACGCGATCGCCGCCCGGTTCCTGCTCGCGCTGGCCGAGCCGCACCAGCCTCTCTCGGGACGGCATCCCGCGCCACCGGCTGCTGGTGAGCGACGCGGCTACGTGTTCGTCGACGTCGACGACACCGTGGTGCAGGTCCATGGTCACGCCAAGCAGGGCGCCGGGTTCGGCTACAACAAGGTCCGCGGCCTGAACGCTCTGATCGCTACCGTCACCACCCCCGGCTCGGCGCCGGTGATCGTGGCGCAGCGGCTCCGCAAAGGAGCCTGCGCCTCACCCCGTGGCGGGAAGCGATTGGTCGCTGACGCCGTCAAGACCAGCGGTCGGCTGCTCGATCCCGGCGCGGCGGTGTTGGTGCGGATGGACTCGGCGTTCTACGGCCGCAACCCGGTGCACGCCGCGCTCGCCGGTGGCGCGGCGGTGTCGGTCACGACCCGGATGGACCAGCGAGTCAAAGCCACAATCGCCAGCATCGGTGAGGATGCGTGGACGACGATCGAGTACACCGACGCGGTCTTCGACGACACCTCCGGGCAGTGGATCTCCCGCGCGGAGGTTGCCGAGATCGACTTCGTCGCGTTCGCCGCCCAACCCAAGGCCGACCAGGTTCCGGGTCGCCTGATCGTTCGCCGGATCCCCGACTTCCACGCAGACAAGCACCGCGCCGCCGGGCAGGACGGCCTGTTCGACGTCTGGCGATTCCACGCGTTCTTCACCACCACCGACCCGACCGTGCTCGACACCGTGACCGCGGACAAGACCCACCGCGGGCACGCGATCATCGAGCAGGTCCACGCCGACTTGAAGAACTCCGCCCTCGCGCACCTGCCGTCCGGGGTGTTCACCGCGAATGCCGCCTGGCTCGTGCTGGCGGTGATCGCGTTCAACCTCACCAGGGCTGCCGCTACTCTCGCCGCCCCTGCGGCCACCTCTGACCTAGCACGGGCGACGACGGCAACCGTTCGGCGCACCCTGATCCAGATCCCCTGCCGGATCGCCACCTCGGCACGACGACTGATCATGCACCTACCCCAGGACTGGCCCTGGCAGGCTGCCTGGACCCAGCTGAGCGATCGCGTCGCGGATCCACCTACAGCCGTGACCCCCTGACCGCTCAGCCGATATCACCGGCGCGACCACCCGACCGTGGAACACCACTGGCAGCGAGGCCAGCCGCTCCATCACGCCCGCAGACTGAAGACCGCACCCCGACACCCGATCGACCCCATCCCCCAAGCACATCGGTGGATCGAGGCTAAGCTATGAGCCGCCCGTCCGAGGGGATGGGACGACGCTCGACTTTAGACAGGCGGACAGCTCCAGCCGAACAGCACCGTCCTGCGGTAACCAACCCGCGAATATCAGCCTGACCAGCGTCGCGAACCCGCCCGGTCAGACCAAGATCAACAAGGCGCAAAGAGGCGCCGCCGCGAACCCATCCCGGCGGCGCCTCACCATGCCCACTTGACAAACGGTCACTACATATCAGCTTAGCGGCTCTCTTGGCGGGTGCGGCGACCGCTCGTCGCAACTCCTGGACGTCGTCGAGATCGACGTCGGGGCGGGCCAGCACCAGGACCCGGTGCTTACGTCCCGCGGCCACGGAGGGCAGCAATGTCAGCTGGGCTTGTCCGGTGGCGGCGTAGCGGTGGGCGGCTCGGCGGGCGGCGGTGATCTCGGACTTGGTGGGTCGCCGGCCCAAGTGGTGCGTCACGGCGTCGGCGACGCCAACAACGGACGTCTCGGCGAGCGCCTGGTCCAGCACGGGATGCCACTGCACGGCCATCGGGAACAGCTCCTGGTCGCTCGTCACGGCCACGTTGGTGAGGTCCATGCGTGCTTGATGAGGCTGACGATCTCTGAGCGGTCCGACTCTGTGCCATCTCCTCTGGCCAGTCCGGGCGACGCGCCCTCATCGCTGTGCGCGCGGATGGATTGGTAACGCACGGTCGTTGTGGCGAGCGACGGGGTTGGTGTTCGTCGACTCAATTCCCGAAGGATCTTGTGAGCGTTCTCGATGGACGCCTTGACAGGAACGCCGCGTGACGTGATCTTGATCTGTCCCATGAATAGGACTGTACAAAGTCCCCTCGTGGGAGAGGGAAGCTGCCAAGCACCGACGTAGTGATAGGTCATCGCGAGGTGCTGCTCCATGGACGCTCTCGAGAGTCTTCTCGCGAGGTACCGGGTTCTCCCGGTGGAGGTCCCCACCACCGGGAGACCTAGAGGCGCTCACCTCGACGAGGTGAGCGCCTCGACGGTCAGGCTGCGAGGAGGTAGTCCGCGGCCGCCAGCTTGAGCGGGGTGTGCTGCTCGGTGAGTGCTCGGGTCGCCCGGCGCCGACTGTCGGGGTCGTCGCCGCGGAGCGGTCCCCAGTCGGCGAACTCGGTGAACGCGTGGTACGCGGCCCACCGGGTGCCGCGGATGCTCGCCTGGGTCGGCGCTTCGGCGAACAGCCCACGGAGGTTCTCGTGGGCCGCGCGGATCCGGTTGCTCTTCCGGGTGGTCGAGTTCTCGTCGAGAGGCAGGAGGGTCTGCGTCATCCGGTCGAACTCGGCCAGGGTGAAGCGTTGGCCGAGCAGCTGCTCGCCGAGCAGTCGGAGTGCCTCGGTGTGCTCGCTGGCGAGGTTCAGGGTGCGACGGGCCTCGTCGACGCGGTCGACCAGGCCGGCGGTGTGCCGTGCGGACCACTGGTAGCGGGCCCGCTCGAGGGCGGCGCGTGCCGTGTTCGCGCACACCACCCGGACCGGGGTGACCGCGGCTGTGAGGGCGGTGGATCCGTCGTGGCTATTGAGAAGCGTCAGGAATAGCTCGTACGGGTCGGAGCCGATGGTGAGCTCGTCGGGGAGGCGAAGGGTGACGAAGGTCCGGCGGTCGTCGAAGAGGCCGCCGGCGGAGACGATGTTGGCGCCGTGGGAGTTGACGAGCTGCTGCGCGAGGCTAAACCCGTCAGCATTCTGCAGGATCGTGTAGCGGCCGGACACGGTGCCGAGGACGTTGGTCTCACCGGTCAGCGGGTGCTCACGCACGGTGGCGTAGGTGTCCGGGACGCTGATCGCCTCGGCGAGGTCGTCGCCGGCGGCGGTCAGAGGGACCTTGCGGACCGTGAAGTCTTGGTGTGACGCGTGCAGCGCTTCGGCAACGGTGAGGCCGTTGCGATCGGCGAAGTTCGCGCCGAGGCTGTGCCAGGCCGGCTCGCGGACGGTGACACAGGAATACTCGGCGGATCCCGCGACGACAACGCGGGTCAGTTCGTGCCCCATGATGGGCTCCCTTCGGGGTGGGCGGCGGTCCGCCCTCGTGGTTGCACCGGCTGGTGCTACGCCCCATCTTACCGCTTCGGACGGGTCTGGCGCCAGCGTTTCGTCTTGTGTATAAGGGAAAGAGAGACCCGACGCGATCATGGATGTACCTGGTGCCCCCACCACCGTAAGATCCGGTATTGGGGCGGCGCCGCACACCGGACTGAATCCGCGTGGCCGTCCGGATGGCTCCGGGTCGATTTCAGGCGCCCCGCCGGTGCTGACCGTCGAGGGAGTTGGGCGTCAATGTGAGCGCGAAGCGACGCTGACTGTACGCCTGCTCCATCTCAACACACCGATTCTGCGCAACCCCCTGACGCTGCTCAGCGTGTTCACTCCGCTGATCAGCAGCACCCTCGCTGCGTTTCTGCCTCAGCTGGGCTCCTAGGGAGCAGCAGCCCCACGCGGGGTTCAGTCGTGGGGGAGTGTGTCGAGCAGGCCGAGCCAGGCGGTGGCACTGCGATGCCTCACCGCCGCGAGATCGACGACGACGGCCCGGCCGGTCAACGTCAGCAGACTGGCCAACGCCTCCAGTGCGACGGCCGCTACGCTCACCCACCGGTCTGTTGACGGATAGAGCACGATCCAGCCTCGGCCGCTGAGGAAGGACGCTTGGAAGGTGGTGACGGCGGTGCAGGCGTCGTCCACCGGCACGAGGAGCTCTCGGAGGGCTTGAACGGCGACCAGAAGATGTACCTCCGTGCTGCCGTAGCGGGGGTAGTTGGGACGGTCGCCGACGTCGAGGCCCAGCCGTCGGGTGAGCTCGCCGAGCTGGTGGGGCGTCAACAGGAGGCGCTCGCGGACCGTGCCGGCGCCCACCACGAAGCTGGCAGGGGAGCGGACTGCACCCGCAGGAGGGTGGTGGGCTGCGGAGGGGTCCTCGGCTCTCGGCGTGGGGAACGCGGAGACGTCGAACCTGCCCTCCTCGGTGCTCACGCCACCAGCGTACGGAAGGCGCGAGTCGAACCGGCCATGGGCACGAGTGGTCCGGTCGTGGCAATCATGGGTCTGACCAGGTATTTGGCGGGCAGATCTGACGGCATCTGTCTTCTTAGCCGGGCATGATCGGGTCGAATCCGTTCATGAAGGGTCCGCGGGGAGAGGCTCGCTCGTGCCTGGTCGGGGCGACCGCTGCCAGCCGGTGTGCTTCTTGACTATTCGAACAGTCGCGAGCGATGTGGGTGTGACACACTCAGAACTCGGGAACGACACCGGTGTAACTTGGCGTGTCGGTCACAGAACTGTGGGTGTCGGACTCCTAGCGTGGTCGTCGAGACGGACTCGGCGAGAGGAACGCGGGATGGCACGCACACCGCAACGGGCGGGCAGGTGGTCCCTTCGGCAGGTCAGCTTGGCTGCCGGTGTCTCCTTGGCCACCGCCCGGGCGGTCGTCCGTGTCGGTCACCTCGACCCGGCTGCCCTGAGCGTCGGCGACGTGGTGGTGCTGAAGGTGGCGGCGATGTTGCCCAGCCTGCAGCCGCTCGGCGAGCTGCGGCCGGCGAACGCGGCTCGTCTTGTGCCCCGCCGGGAGCTGGAGGCGGTGTCGTTGGTTCGCCGGGCTGGGCCCGATCTGGCGGAGATGGCGACGTTGGTGGTGACCGCCGACGGCGCCCGCCTGGCGACCACGATCGCTGAGGTGTCGGCCGCGACCTTGGAGCCGGTCACCCAGGGGGTGCCGTATCTGGCGCTGCCGGTGGGTCGGTGGGTTCAGCAGCTGCAGCTCGAGGCGCCCCCGGTGGCGGCATGACCTCCCGCGCGCACGCTTGCGATCGGCAGGGTGACTGGTGACCGTGGCAGGGCACGACAACGAGGCCCGCATCCGGGTGTACGACGTGATGGCGCACGGTTCCAGCGGGGCCGGGCTGAATGTGGCGACCGGGCGCCATCTTGACCTGCCGGTGGCGGAGCTGGCCCGACTGCTGGAGATGCTCGGAGCGGACGGGCTGCAGGCCTTCTGCCTGTACCTGGAGCATTTGGAGCAGGTGCCCGGGGTGGACGGTGAGCTGACCCTGGGGGTTCCTCACTTCTCGGCGCGCTGGCTGCTGACGGCCTCGGTGGAGGCCGCGGAACGTTCCGGCACGGGCCCGTTGAGCAAGAACGCTGCCACCCGCGGGCACCAGGCTGTGGAGCGATCCGGTCTGCTGCACGGGTTGGCCAATCCGCCGGCTGCGGCTGGGCAGGGGGCCCGGGGCCGCACCTGGCGGGCGGTGCTGAACCCGCGGCTGGTGGTCATCCACGGTGGCCGTGACGATCTCGACGAGCTTCCCCAAGTCCGCCGCGGCCGGCCGCCGAAGAGTGACGCAGACCCGCTTTCCCGGAAATCAGGAAAGCGGGGTTCCGGGACCGGGATCCCGCAAACCGGGGAGCCGGTAATCCGGGACCGATTCCCGCTTTCCCAAGGGACCCGAAACCGGGAATCGGAGAATGGCTCGTTGGCGTCGGGCCTGGTCAGGGCCGCATTGCCGGTTCCGGGGGAGGCGGACAGTACTAGTGCAGTAGGAGTAGTTGATGAACTACTGAGCAGCACAGGCGAGCCAGGGATGTTGGCGAAGGTGTTGGTGCCGGCGTTGTGCGCCGACCGCTCCGCCGTCCTCGGCCGGCTTCGGCCGTTGTTCAACGACGTCCAGGTGGGCGAACGTGCCGCGGACACAGTGGCCGCGTTGGCGCTGCCAGCGGAGGAGACCCGCCGGCCGGACGTGCTCGTTGAGCTGATCGCCGCCACTCTCCTCGGTGAGCGGGACACCCCTGCGGATCTGGCGCAGATGGGGGTGTCCGGGCGGCCGGTGCTGAGCGCGGTCGAACTTCAGGAGCGGTTGGTGGTGGGGCTGCTGATCGGTTGGGGGCTGCGGCGCGTGGGCTCGTGGGGAGCGTGGCTGTACCAGGCGACCCGGCCCGACTGGGAACCGAAGCCCGGGCCGCTCCTCGACCGTTTCATCCAGGTCGTCCGCGGCCTGCAGCCGCTCCTGACTGCGGCGCCGAACCGGCCGGTGCCGGCGGCTGAGCCCGTACCGGCGCGTGTGCTGGCGCCTGCGGTCGGAGAGTCGACTGAACTGCCGGGCGATGGGGTGGAGCTGCTGCCGGAGGAGATGATCGATCGCTACTTCGCTGACGCCCGCCGGAAGTGGCCGCTGTTCTGCCGGGACGGGTCGGCGCAGGCCGCGGACCCGGCCTGGCGGTCACGGCTGGTCCGCATGTATCTCGCCGCCGAGGACCGTCAGTCCGAACTGGAATCCACAGAACAGGCAGTAAGCCGATGAGCGCAGTACCGGTCGGAGTCCAGCGGATCGGATCCAAGGACGCCGCAGAGATGAGGGGTCTGGCCGCGGCGCCGCCCAACGACATGACAGCGGAGCAGTGTGTGCTCGGCGCGATGATGCTGTCCCAGGACGCGATCGGCGACGTCGTCGAAGCCTTGCAGGCCAGCGACTTCTACCGGCCGGTGCACGAGCAGATCTACGACGTCATCGTCGACCTGTACGGGCGGGGTGAACCGGCCGATGCTGTCGTGGTGTCGGCTGAGCTTGGTCGGCGTGGTGAGCTGGTACGGGTCGGGGGAGCGCCTTACCTGCATGACCTGATCGCCGCTGTGCCGCTGGCAGCGAACGCCGGGTTCTACGCCGACATCGTCCGGGAGAAGGCGATCCTGCGGAAGCTGCAGGATGCGTCGACCCGGATCGCGCAGTGGTCAACAGCCGGGGAGGGGGAGGTCGACGCCATCGTCGATCGGTCCCAGGCCGAGATGATGGCTGTCACCGACCGCCGCAGCGGAACCGACTACCAGTCGGTGGCGGCCCTGCTGCCTGGCGCCCTGGACGAGATCGAGGCCATCGCCGGTCGCGGGGAGCGCGGGGGAGTGCCGACCGGTTTCGTCGATCTCGACGCGGTCGTTCATGGGCTGCAGCCGGGTCAGATGCTGGTGGTGGGAGCGAGACCTGGGGTCGGGAAGTCGACCCTGGGGTTGGATCTGGCCCGGGCGGCCGCGGTCACCCACGGTCTTCCCACGGTGATCTTCTCGCTGGAGATGTCGCACATGGAGATCATGATGCGGCTGCTGTCGGCGGAGGGGTCGGTGCCGTTGGAGAACCTTCGCAGCGGCCAGATGCGCGACGACGATTGGACGAAGGTCGCCAACGTGATGACCAAGGTCTCCGAGGCGCCCCTGTACATCGACGACTCGGCGAACCTGTCGATGACCGAGATCCGGGCCAAAGCGCGCCGGTTGAAGCAGCGCCAGGGTCTGCGGCTGATCATCATCGACTACCTGCAGCTGATGAGCTCTGGTCGTCGGGTCGAGTCGCGTCAGGTGGAGGTGTCGGAGTTCTCCCGGCAGATCAAGCTGATCGCCAAGGAGCTCGGGGTGCCGGTGGTGGCGTTGTCGCAGCTCAACCGCGGCCCGGAGCAACGCACCGACAAACGTCCGCAGCTGTCGGACCTTCGCGAATCCGGTGCGGTCGAACAGGACGCTGATCTGGTGATCTTGATGCACCGTCCCGACCTGTACGATCCGGCCAGCAGCCGCGCCGGCGAAGTTGATCTTCATCTCGCCAAGCACCGCAACGGACCGACGACGACGATCACGTTGAGTTTCCAGGGCCACTTCTCACGTCTCACCAACATGGCTCGACCCTGAGATTGCGCCGAGAGAGGCGAGCCTCGATCAGGCGGGTGACATCTCGTTCGGATTGCAGGCTGAACCCCCTCGTCCAGATGCCCCCGCACCAGAGTGCAGCCCTGGGCAGCGTTGTGGAGTTATAGCGTCGAAACGGAACGACCGCGACTCAGGAGCAGCATGTGCGGTCTCGCATCCCGACGGCTCTAGCTCGCTCGCCGTTGGAGAAGAAGCTGCCAGCGGTCCTCATGACCGCGTTCCCACCCACCGGCGTACAGCTCCTCGGGGTCGGCGGTCTCGAAACTGGTCAGGGCTTGTTCGGCGGTCTGGCAGATCGCGGTCCGCGCGGCGTGGCTCGCGTCCTGGTCGATCAAGACGTAGGCCTGGACACCCTTCCCCAGCAGGGTGGCGACGACACCGCCCAGGGCGTGGTCTCCGTAGCACGCCGGCGAGGTCACGGGTCAGCACGGCGTGGCCACCGGCGCGCAACCGTGCTTCAGCGGTGAGCTCGCCGAACGAACTCAGCAGCGGTGCCGAGGCGGGGCGGACCGGAGAATGTCGCGGCGAGGTTCTCGGTGAGAGCAGCCTCGATGGTGCGGCGGTCGAGGCGGGGGTGGGGGCTCACGATGGTGATGGTGCCGAACGGTGTCCCGGACGTGTCGCACCAGCCGATGCGTGTGCCGGCGCGGAATGTCGACCAGGGAAAGACTGGTCTTCCACCACACCACAGTTCGTGGGGTGAGCTCGGGAGCGGTCACCGGCCCGCCCGGGCCGGATCCGCTCGATGGTGCTCGTGGATGCGCATAGCGGAACGCTAGCTGAGAGGACTGACCGAACTCCGGCAAGACGCCGACGTCGCTGCCGGTCTCCGGGACCCGGCGCCGCCAGGCACAACCACTGCGCGGTGCAGAATCGCTCGGCTTCAACCCGGTCGGTGGCCGATCCGTTGAAGCTCTGCGCGGGTTGCCTCGGAGGTTGTTCAAGCTGTGCCGCGGTCCATCTATGGGATTCGTGACCGATCACGGCCCTGAGTTCGAGACCGGTCGCGAAACGATCGTTGCGTGTCCCGGGGTGCTGGAGGAGATGCGAAGGTGACCCCTTTGGCGATGGGCTCGCTAGAAGAGAGTGCGGCCCTTCTCGGCGTCGAAGCGGTCGGGATAGTACAAGCCGAGGACGGTGAATGAGGCTCGGCGACGGGACATCTTCCTGGTTGCCGACGAACAGCAATGGGTCCTTCTTTGCCGCGAACGGGATCTCGAAGAACCGGTGGGTGATGGCGGCGCAGAGTTCGGCGTCGCTGGAGTAGCGGTGGTGGGCCTGTAGGGCGGTGAGCTCCCAGTCGATGATCGTCTGAGCGTGACCGGCACACGATGGTTCCTCGCAGCGGTAGCGCAACCGGACGCGGAAGCGGGGTGGCCGCAGCAGCGGCTTCGGGATCTCGTCGAAGAGGGTGCCCTGGCTGCGGTACACCTCGAACTTGCGGAGCTGGTCGCGGCTCCAGCCGGGGCTGGGTTCGAAGGTGAGCCGCTCCGGTCGGGCGGGGCGCACGGCGGCCAGAGAGGTGGCGTTGAGGTCGTGCTTCACCGCTTCCTGCAGGCTGCACATGGTGGGGGTGTCGAGGCGCTCGATCCAGGCCGACCGGCGTGCCCAGGTCGGCAGACTGCCGGTGATGGTGATGCTGTCGGCAACGATCTTGTGGCTTTCGCGACGCTTGTCGCCGCCAGCGCCGCGGGTCGTCACTTGGATCAACTGATACTTGCCGAACTGACGGTCACCGTCGAGGTAACGGAAGGGAACTGGGTACAGCCGGATCCACGTTGGCCGCTCGGCTGGTCCGAGTAGACCGGCGACACACACGGTCTCGCCATAGGTGGTAGATGGCTGCGGTGCCGCCTTCACCAGGATCAATATCTCGACGCATTGTCCGTCCACCGGCTCATCATCGCGAAGCAGGCGTCCACTTTCTGCAATTAGTACCGTGTGGCGTAAAAATGGTCCCTCGGTTACACCGTGATCAGCTGCAGAGCGTTGACGCTGCGGCACAGTTGCTCGACCACGAGCTGGCGGTGGCACTCGTCATGGCTGCGTTCGAAGCACAGCAAGGCCACGGTCTGATCGTCGAGAAGCTCGGCCACATGGCTCAGCGCGGATGCCCCAGCGTCGGTGTGCAGCAGCTCCGCGAACCGACGACGGCTCTCTGGAGCTCCCGCCCGTAACGCGGCACGGTTGTCCTTGGGGTTGCCTAGCGCGGGGAGGTGGACGTAGTCGATGCCGTGCTCGGCCAGGGTCTGGCACAACCGCTTCTTCGAGAGACCCGGCTTGCGTGACAACGGGGTCAGCCGCACATCGACCAAAACGGAGACGCCTTCGGCGACCAAGGACGCCACCAACTCCTCGACGTTGCGGCCCTCATATCCCACGCTGACCAGCTGGTTACCCATGAGGTTCATCCTCTCAGCCCACCTTCGTAAACGACGCACCCAAGGCCCAGAGTGCGTCGAACGGGCCGGGCCTGACCCGCTGCCCTCGCGAGAGTCGTTAGTGCTACGCCAGACCCGGCCACGCGGGACGGATGATGACGATCGGCGGCATTTGCCGGATCGGCCTCTCGGGGAACGTACTCAACCGGGTTGCTGCTCGGGTGTGGCGCCGCCGGGGTCAGCAGCCGCAGGATCCGCCGATCACGAGGTCGGTGGCGAAGATCTGGTGGTCGTTCGGCGGTTCGGGGGCCAGCACGGCGGTGACGGCGGCCTCGGCCATCACCGTCGATCGGCTGGCGGCTGGTGGTCAGAGCGGCCAGGTGAAGCTGGCCTCCTCGGTGCCGTCGAAGCTGGCCAGCGCCACGTCGTCGGGCACGCCGCAGCCCGAGCTCGCGGGCGGCGCGGAGCAGCCCGACGGCCTGCAGGTCGGAGCCGGTGACGACCGCGGTCGGTCGGCTCGGGCTTGCGCAGCAGCCGTAGCCCGGCCGTCGTAGCCGCCGACCCGGGTGAACGGGGCCGGCTCGACGGCGCCGGGGGAGCGCCGGTTCCGGGCGTGGGCCTTCAGCCAGCCGGCCTCGCGGCCGTCGGTGCTGGCGTCGACGGTGTCACCGAGGATCAGCGACACCGACGGATGATCATGAACGGTGAGCAGGTGGTCGACCACGGCGTCGATGCCGTCGGCGGCGGCCGGGCCGATGGTGGTGTGGCCGGGGTAGGGCGGTGGCGGAGTCGATCAGCACCAGCGGGGTGCGCACGCCGCGGCGGGCCAGCTCGCCGGCGCCGCCGGTCCCGGTGCCCGCGCGCCAGCAGCAGCCCGTCGATCTGGCGGTCGCAGAGCTCGAGCATGCCGCGGAGCTCGACCGCCGGGTCGGAGCCCGAGCTGATGGTCACCAGCGCGAAGCCGAGTTTGGCGGCGGCGCGCTGGATCGCCACGGTGTACTCCGCGTAGAACGGGTTGGTGCTGTCGGGCACGACCAGGCCGAGCGTCTTGGTGGTCGCCCAGGGCGAGCGCCCGGGCGGTGCTGTTCGGCCGGTAGCCCAGCTGCTGCGATCGCGTCCCGGACCCGGGCGGCGGTCGGCTCCGACACCGCCTTCGGCCCGCCGTTGACGACGAAGCTCACCACCGCGTCGCTGACCCCGGCGTACCGGGCGACGTCGGCGCGGGTGACCGCGCCCCGCCGGGATCCTGTCGCTGCCGTTCCGCTGCTTTCCGCGCCATCGTCGGTGTCCTTCCGCCGGCTCCAGTTCGACGTGGCAGCCGACGGTACCAGTAACCCGCAGTACGCAGTCGATCCCGGCGTCGAATCGAGCGTGAAAAGTGATCTGAGACGGTCTTGCGCTCCGTAGGTAACGCGCGTAACCTACTGCTCACGGCGCGGAGCCGTCTCCGCGCCACACACCCCCGACGATGCGGTCGCCCAGACCCCGACGAAGGAGCCTTGCATGCGCGGCGTGTTCCTGCCCGGCAACTCCACCACCGAGATCCGCGAGCTGCCCGACCCCGAGCCCGGCCCCGGACAGGTGCTGCTGGCGATGAGGGCCTCGACCATCTGCGGCTCCGACATCCGAGCCATCTACCGCGAGCACCTCCAGGGCGACCCGGCCGAGATGTACCAGGGCGTCGTCGCCGGCCACGAGCCGGCCGGCGAGGTCGTCGCGGTCGGTCCGGGCGCCGTCCGGCTGACGGTCGGCGACCGGGTCTGCGTCTACCACATCAGCGGCTGCGGCCAGTGCGACTACTGCGTCCGCGGCTACCAGATCAGCTGCTCCTCGCCGCGCCGCGCCGCCTACGGCTGGCAGCGCGACGGCGGCCACGCCGACCTGATCCTGGCCGAGGAGCGCGACTGCATCGTGCTGCCCGACTTCGTCACCTTCCTCGACGGCGCCTGCGTCGCCTGCGGCTTCGGCACCGCGTACGAGGGCCTGCTCCGGGCGCAACTCAGCGGCCGCGACGCCCTCGCCGTGATCGGTCTCGGACCGGTCGGGCTGGCCGCCGGGCTGCTCGGCGGCAAGCTCGGCGCCGTCCCGCGGGTCGGCCTCGACCCGAGCCCGGAGCGACGCGAGCTGGCCGCTGCGGCTCGGCGCCGTCGACGCCGCGTTCGCCCCGGACGACGTCGACGCGGCCCGGCAGGCGCTGGGCGGCGGCGCCGACGTGGCCATCGACTGCTCCGGCAGCGAACCCGGCCGCGGCACCGCCGATCGCCCTGGTCCGTGAGCGCGGCCGGGTGGTGCTGGTCGGCGAGGGCAACGGGATGACCGTGCCCGAGGTCAGCCCCACCCTGATCCACCCGTCGATCACGATCATCGGCTCCTGGGTGACCAGCCTCGAGCACATGCGCGAGCTGGTCGAGCCGGCTGCCCGTACTGGAACCTCCACCCCGAGGTCATCGTCTCCGACACCTTCCCGCATCGCCGACGCCGCCGCCGCCTACCAGCTCGCCGACGCCGGCCGCTCCGGCAAGATCGCCCTCGTCCCGTGACCCGGTCGGCCATCCGTTCGGGCCGCCGAGGGCGGCGTCTTTGGGCATGGCTGAGGCTTGTGGGTCGGCCAACTGCCTGCGTCAGAGGTGCGGGGAGCTGAACGTGGCGTCGCCCAAGCTGCCTGGGTTTCGGCGCGACGCGCGCCGTCATCCTAGGCCCCGCTCGCGGTCTTGGAGGGTCAGATCTGCCCTTCGCCTGTCGCTTCCCCGGTGGGACGACTGACGGCGTCGCGGTTTGACGTCTGCCGGGTGGACGGCGTCGTGGTCGCGTCGGGGCTGTCGGCATGCCAGCTGGCCAGCAGGCGGAGCGCCTCGGCGGAGCGGGTATCGCCGTCGGGTGCCCGGTACACGAACAGCGTCTGGTCGGGGTCGCCGGGCAGCTGCAGCGCCTCGTAGTCGATCTCCAGCGGACCGACGACCGGGTGCCGGAACTTCTTGTGTCCCCAGGTGCGGTCCAGGACCTTGTGCTGGGCCCACCAGCGGGGGAACTCGGGGCTCTTCATCGCGAGCTCCCCGACCAGCTCGGTGGTCCGGGGGTCGTCGGGGTGGGCACCGGCGTCGAGGCGGAGGATGGCGACCATCTCCGAGGCGATCTGGGCCCAGTCGACGTACAGGTCGCGCGCGGCCGGGTCGAGCAGGATCCACCTGGTGAGGTTGCGGTCCTTGTACGGCATGGCGTCGAAGTCGGCGATCAGGGCGCGGGTCAAGGCGTTGGTGGCGAGCACGTCGCCGCGGCGGCCGATCACGAAGCCCGGCTGATCGATCCAGGAGTCGAGCATCGAGCGGACGGCGGGCCGGACCCGCTGCACCGCGGTGTTCCGACGTTTCGCCGGCCGGGCCGGGTGGCTCAGGTGCTGCAAGTGCGCGCGGCCGGCGACATCGAGATCGAGCGCGGCGGCCAACGCGTCGAGGACGGCGTCGGAGGGGGACAGGTCCCGGCCCTGCTCGAGGCGGGTGTAGTAGTCGGTGCTCACCCCGGCGAGCTGGGCGACCTCCTCGCGGCGGAGGCCCTTCACCCGCCGGAACGTCGTGTTGGGCAGTCCGACATCGCCGGGCTGCAGCTCGGTGCGACGGCGGCGGAGGTACTCGCCGAACTCGCTCATCGGGGCCATGAAATCCAGTATGGGGAGGCCGATCAGGCCCCGACCGCACGGTAGGGGGGTCTGGCGTTCCTAGGAACAACCGACCCCCGTATGCGTGCCCGCGACCCCCACGTGAGGGCCAAGACTTGATTCCACGAGCCCCACACCAGGGGCTCATCCCCACCGCACACCAGGAGATCCGGCAATGCAGTACACCCACCTCGGCCGCACCGGCGCCAAGGTCAGCCGCCTCGCCCTCGGCACCATGAACTTCGGCTGGCACACCGACGAAGCGACCAGCCACACGATCATGGACACCGGCCTCGACGCCGGCATCAACTTCTTCGACACCGCCGACATCTACGGCGCCGGTGGCTCCGAGGAGATCCTCGGCCGCTGGTTCGCCGCCGACCCGGCCCGGCGGGACAAGGTCGTGCTGGCCACCAAGCTGATTCATCCCGCTCAGCGAGGGCCCCAACACCGGTGGCCTGTCCGCCCTCCACATCCGAAGAGCCGCCGAGGACTCCTCCGCCGACTCGGCACCGACCACATCGACCTGTACCAGTTCCACCACATCGACCGGACCACCCCGTGGGAGGAGATCTGGGAGGCCACCGAGCGGCTCGTGCGCGACGGCAAGGTCATCTACGTCGGCTCCTCCAACTTCGCCGGCTGGCACATCGCCGCCGCCCAGGAAGCCGCGAGAACCCGCCACTTCCTCGGCCTGGTCTCCCGAGCAGTCGATCTACAACCTGCTCGAGCGCACCATCAAGCTCGAGGTTCTCCCCGCCGCCCGGCACTACGGCATCGGCCTGCTGCCCTGGAGCCCCCTGCTGGCGGGCTGCTGGCCGGCGCCCTGGCCAAGGTCGACCGGTGGACGTCGCGGCGACGACAGCGCCCTGCTCGGCCACAGCGCCCGCAAGCAGAAGATCGCCGAGAACCGCGACAGCCTGGCCCAGTACGAAGCCCTCGCCGCTGAACTCGACACCACTCCGACCGCCCTCGCGCTGGCCTGGCTGCTGTCTAGGCCCGGTGTGACCGCACCCGTCCTCGGGCCTCGGACCGTGGAGCAGCTACCGGCTCCCTCCCGGCGCTCGACCTGGCTCTCGACACCCAGAGCCTGGCCAAGCTCGACGCCCTGTTCCCGGACCCGGCGGCGAAGCCCCCGAGGCCTACACCTGGTGATCGCTGCGATCACAATCGTCGGCCACCACTTCCACCTCCACCGCACTCGCAGCGGCGCGAGCACAAACATCCCTCCCTGACGCCACAGTCACCACGCCACAGTCACCATGCACAAGGAATCCCTTTGATGACGCACCGCCCCGCTCCCGCCGCCCCAACCCGGAACTCTGCCCACGTGACCCGAACGCCGATCCGTGACTTCCTGCAGATCCTGACCACTGGCCGGCCCTCAACCGACCAGCCGCTGCCTTTGGTCACCCCCAACGGTGCGACGCTGTGGGCGCTTCCGGTCTCGGGGGACCGTCCAGCGGCCATCCCGTTGCGCCTGAAACTCACGCGTGGGCCGCGCCGTGCCGGCCTCAGTGATCACCTGCTGAACCAGGCCCCAGCACACGACACTCAGTCAGCCGCGATCTTGGAAGTCGCCACGTCGACCGAGATCGCGACGCCGACTCCCTCCGGGACGGCGACCGCCGCCTGGCCACCCGCGCTCCGGCCTGAGGCACTCGAACATGATCACCGCCATCACCCAGAATGAAGGACTCCTCATGAAAGAACTCGCCCTGGTGACCGGAGCGTCCCGCGGCATCGGCTTCTGTCTCACCCAACAACTCGCCCTCCGTGGGTACCGGGTGGTCGCGGTCGGCGCATCCGAACGCGTCCACGAGCTCCCCCGGTCGGCTCCCCGAGGCCGAGATCCTTCCCGTCCAGACCGACTTGGCCGCTGCGGACGGCGTCGACACCGTGTGGACGGCCGTCGAGACCGCCGGATCACCCCTACGCGTGTCCGCGTTGAACGCGGGTGTCAGTCTGGGTGGCGCCTTCCTGGACACCGACCTTGACGACGAGCTCCGACTCCTCGCGCTCAACGTGACCTCCCAAGTGACGTTAGCCAAGCGGGTCGTCCGGGCGATGTCCGAGCAACGCCGCGGGCACATCCTGATCACCTCGTCGTTGTCGGCGCTAACCCCGACACCTTACGAGTCCATCTACGGCCCGTCACGAGCGTTCATGTACAGCTTCGCCCAAGGACTCCGAGAAGAGCTCAAGACCACGGGAATCGTCGTGACCGCACTCCTTCCCAGGCGCCACCGCCACCGAGTTCCATCAACGCGCCGGCATGCACAACACCACCTTCGGCACCAACGACGGTAAGAACGACCCCGAGCAAGTTGCCCGCCAAGGCCTGGAGGCGCTGTTCGCCGACAAAGACCACGTCGTCGGCGGGAACCCTCGAACCAGACGGTCAGCGCTGTGGAGCAAGGCGCTGCCCGAGCGTATGAAAGCCGCCCGGTTCGCCAGACTCAGCAAACCGCAATGACAGCCTGATCCCACAGAGGCTGACCCCACCAACCCCGTCCTGGATCGGCTCGGTCCCACATGGTCAGTGACCGCAGCCCGACCTTGGACTCGTCGCGTCACCGTCGCAGCGGATGTCAGATGGCGTCTTATCGGACGCGGACGAGCTGAACTTGGTCCGCCTGAAGCTCCACAGATATGCGGCGGGTCGCACCATTGACCTTGGTGATGCGGCTCGAACGGTCGCGAGCGGTGCGGCCACCATTCGTTCACGTTCACCATCGACACCACAGCACCGACCGTGACGGTCAAGACCGGTGCCACCGAGACCATCAGACGGAACGGGGTGTACTCGCTGATCAGCTTCAAACTGTTCGACGCCGGGAAGATCGCACAAGGTCACCCTCAACGGGGTCGTGAAGGACCTCACCGACAACACCTGGTCCGACGTGAACTTCATCAAAACCCGGAGTGTTCGGGGCGGTCCAGGGCGTCAACACCCTCGTGGTGTACGACGTTGCCGGGAACACCACAACCCAGACCTTCACCCTCACCTGATCTGCCGCACCGACGTCCTTGGGAAGCTCTCGTGGGAGAGGTCGACGGCACGCTCGCTGCTCCGGCTTCTCACAGGCACCTGTCAGGCGCAGAAGTACCTGACTTTCTGCGCCAAACGCGACGGTGGCTACCTGCGGTGTACGGCAGTCCAGATGACCGCAACGCCCGGATCCACCGCTGGGTCGGCCTGGCCGAGGCGGAAGTCGCCCGGATCCGGGTGATCGGTTCCCGCGAAGGAGCCGAGCCCATGCTGCCGGCGAAACTCGTCGATCGGGTGGCGAGTGGCTTCGGCCAGTTCGACCACTCAGGCGTAGGCGATCACTGATCGTCGGCCTTCGTGAACTGCGGCACCGAGGACTATCTGAACTTCGCGTCGTCCGTGGCCGTCGGCGAGCAGATCATGCCCAGAGCCTGCGATCTGCTGAGCTGGCCGGAGATAACCCCGGCGGCGGCGTGCTCGACATAGGCCCGCAACACGGGGAGCGCAGCGTGGGGGTAGGCGTCGATCATCTGGGCGGCCGACTCTTGCAGTCCCTGGACACGCACAACGAAGCGCTGGAAGACCAACGTCCGAACAGTGATGTCCAGGTGCCGCAGAAGTGCGCCCCATCAACTCGGGCACCTCCCGCGGGCCTTGTGGGCGGCAGCTGAGCCCGCCTCCGCATCGTGGATGCCGAACTTTCGATCCAGTCATCAAGCACCCGCGATACTGGTCCGGAGCCCCGGGCCGCGGGTGTTGTGGGGTTGGACGAGAGGATGTCGCTAACGGGTGAGCTGGTAAATCTCCTCGATGAGATCGAGGAGACCGTCGACGATGGCGGTCTCGGCATAGCCGGGTGTGAGCTTGGACGAGAGGACTTCGAAGGTGGCGTAGCCGCTCGCGGCGTTACTGGCGATGTACCCGCTGGGTCCGAAGCCGTTGGTGAGTGTGGCCAGAATCGAGTGCTTGGCGGGCGAAGCGCGCTTGAACCGCAACCCGATCTCGGTGAAGACCTCACCGTCGACACCACCGATGATGGTGTCCCCGAGGCGCAACATGCTGAGTCGGATGGGGACGGCGTCGGCGTCCTCGTAGGTCCCTGGTCGGCCGGCTCGTCCACGGTCAATCCTGGTCCGTCCGGGGCAGGTGATAGTCGTGTGCCCGCCCGACGATCTCGATCTGTCGTTGCGGTCGTTCCATGGTTTCGCGCATCGTGTGCAGGACTTCTTCACCGAGCATCTGCCCCATGGACGTGATCATCCGTGTCTGTTGGGACATCAGCTTGGCCACCTGGGGGTTGTTGCGGTCCAGGCCCTGGCCGCCGGGCGGCATCGCGTTGCTGATGTCGATGCCCCGTGCCGCGTACTCGGCTATGCGGAGCGCGCGGAGATCGTAGGTCTGCTGATAGTAGATGGGGTTCTGATCTCCCGCGGTTCCTTCCGACCAGAGCGCCACTGCGCCGTGGCCGAGGGATTCCTCGATGTAGTCCGACGCCGCGCCGGGGAGGTCAGCGCTGATTTGGTCGAGCTGCCCGCTGAGCACTGCGTGGACGCCGTAGTTGTACAGAACAGCGATCGGCTGCTGGTCCTCGGTGGCGAAGGAGAGGACGGCGACAGTCTTGTCGGAGACCCCGTCGTAGTTGGGTCCTTCCCACCATCGATGGTTGGCGCTGTCGTACCGGTTCCGGTTGACATTGATGTGGCACACGCCTGTGCCGTACGACATCTGTGCAGGGCGAACCGCTGCCGATGCCCGGCGGATCGCTTCGACGATCTGGTCGGCAAAGCTGTCCTCGAGGATCCGCGGGACGCTGTGGGTGTGGGTCGCGGTCAGGATGAGATGTTCCGCGGTGATGCCGAGCTCGGTGTCGATGGTCTGACTGACCCGTTCGAAGGTGTCGGTGCTGACCGAGCCGGCGTCCAGGGTGACCAGGGCCGCCCGCCGCCGACCGTTGTCGAGAACGATCGCGCGCGTGTAGATCGGATCGTGCACGCCGAGGTACTGGTCGGGCAGCTGCTCCGCCGCCGGGGTGATCTCGACCTTCGCCGCTCCTGCCGTCAGCGGGCCGAGGTTGGCGTGGCGGTGTGGATCGACGGTGAAGGCTGAGTTCCGAGGGAGCTGGTCTTCGTTGGTGGATGTCATGGTCAGTGTCCTGGGGGAGTGATCGCTGCGGTCAGTGCGGTGTTTCTGGGGAGCGAGACCGCTGCGGAGCGATGGCTTGCTGCGGTGAAGGGCGTCGTCGGGGTCAGCTCGCCTCCGCGAGCAGGGCTTGGGCGGCCGGTGCGTCGGTGACCAAGGTGTTGATCACTCCGGCGGTGAGCAGCGCTCGGATGGCTCGTGTCTTGGCGACACCGCCGGCGACGGCAATCACGTTGGGGACGGCGCGGAGCTGGTCGAGGGTGATGCCGAGGCGCCGGTCGTCGAGCCCCGAGACGGGTTCCCCGTCCTCGTTGAACATGAGCGCGCAGGTTTCGGCGACGACGCCGGAGGCAAGCAGGTGCCGACGCTCCGTGGTGGTGAGTCGGTCGTAGACCTGCGACACCGGTGGGGTCCAGGAGCCGACTGAGACGACAGCGATCGTGACCTGTGGGTAACGGTCGGTGGTGGTGCGAACCGTCGGCTCGTGTCTCAGGGCGGCGGCGGCGGCGGCATCGCGGGCGATCATCGGTGCGTAGAGGGGGTAGGCGGCGCCGCCGTTGCTGAGGGTGACGCGGCGGAGGATGTCGAGTCCGGTCTGCTGCACGGAGCCGGCGAGCCCAGCGAGCTGGACGACGTCGCAGGCGGGAAGCTTGCTGGCGTGGTCGGCGATGTGGCTGACGGTGCGGCCGGCGTCGAATCCGAGGACGTCGCTGCGGGTGGAGATGTCGGCGAGCAGATTGGCCCCGACGTGTCCGAGCCGGTCGTAGAGGGTCGCCGGCTCGGAGTCGGGGAGCAGGCAGGCGTAGGCGCCGCGGAGCCCGAAGCGGGTGACCAGGGCCTCGGAGAGGTCGGGATCGCACAGCCCACTGGGTCGGATCGTGATGGTCACGACTCCGGTCTCCACGGCGGTCTCCAGCAGCCGGGCGACCTTGAAGCGCGACAGGTCGAGACGGTTGGCGATCTGGATGCGCGTCATTCCCTCGAGGTAGTACATCCGGGCAATCCTGGTCATCGACTCCAGCTCTTCCGCTGACGCCACCGCACGCTCCTCGTCCATTCGGGCGGGCAAACACCCGCTGATGCTCATTTGAGCACATTGTTGACAGATGAGCAACGCGCTTGGGAGAGTCCTCTTGCTCACATGATTCACCGATGCTCTCACATGAGCACACAGGTTGAGCGAGAGGAAGTGCAATGGAGCCAACTCACACGACTGATGCCGCGTCGGGCGGTCCGCCGATGCTGCAGTGCCTGAACCTGCACAAGTCGTTCGGCGGCGTGCCGGTGCTCAAGGGCATCAATCTGACCTTGGAGCAGGGCACCGTCACCGCACTCGCCGGTGAGAACGGTGCGGGTAAGTCGACGATGATGAAGATCGCTTCGGGTCTGCTGCGACCCGACACGGGCGAGGTCCTGGTCCGAGGCGAGCACCTAGCTGCCGGCGACACCGGGTCGGCTCACCGGCTGGGTGTGGCGATCGTGCCGCAGGAGCTCGCACCGATCGAGGACCTCACGGTGTACGAGAACCTGTTCATCGGCCGTGAGATCAGCGCCGGCGGGTTCTTGAACCGTCGGGCCATGATCCAGCAGGCCCGTGAGGCCCTCAGCGTCTTCGACGTCGACATCAAGCCGACCACGCTGATGCGGCGACTACCTGTCGGGCTCCGACAGATCGTGGAGATCGTCAAGTGCACCAGCCGTGGCGCCCGGGTGCTGCTGCTCGACGAGCCGACCTCCGCGATCGCCAAGCGTGAGGTGGAAGGCCTGTACGCGGTGGTCCGGCAGCTCCGCGAAGCCGGCGTCTCGATGATCTACACCACCCACAAGATGGAGGAGATGCGGGCGCTGGCGGACCGGGTCGTCATCCTGCGCGACGGCAACCTGGTGCTGGACCAGCCGATGACCGAGATCAGCGACGACGACATCGTCACCGCCATGATCGGCCGCGAGCTGGAGAACCTGTTCCCCGAGGTCGGCTCCCACGGTGACCAGCCGGTACTGGAGGTCGATGGCCTGCAGGTCGCCGGCGCGGCGGCGCCGGTGTCCTTCAATGTCCGCCAGGGCGAGATCCTCGGTCTGGCCGGTCTGGTCGGTGCGGGCCGCACCGAGCTGCTCGAGGGCATCTTCGGCGTGCGGGAGACCACCGGCGGCACCATCACCGTCGACGGGGCCCCGATCAAGCGCAACTCGCCCCGGGCCGCGATCGAGCAGGCGGTGTCGCTGGTACCTGAGGACCGCAAGGGTGCGGGTGCCGTGCTGACCATGAACGTGCTCGACAACGGCACCCTGCCGCGGGTGTCGGCGTTTAGCATCGCGGGCTGGCTGCGTCAGTCGGCGCGCAAGACCAAGGTGGAGAAGGCCATGCAGTCGGTACGGCTACGCAGCCGTGGCCTGAGCCAGTCGGTCGGCACCCTGTCCGGCGGCAACCAGCAGAAAGTGGTGATCGCCCGCTGGCTGACCGGCGACGTCAAGGTGCTGCTGCTGGACGAGCCCACCCGCGGCGTCGACGTCGGCGCCCGCTCGGAGATCTACAAGATCATCACCGATCTCGCCGCCAGCGGGATGGCGGTCATCATGGCCTCCTCCGACATGCCCGAGATCCTCGGCCTGTCCCACCGGGCGTTCGTGATGCGCGCCGGCACGGTGGTGGCCGAGCTCGACCGCGACGAGCTGGCACACGCCGATGTGCAGGCCTCCATCTTCAAGTTCGCTGCCGGTCTGGAATCGACCTCCGATGTCGACGTGCCAGCCGACCACGTCGAGCATCACCTGCCCACCAACCCTGACCACGACAACTCTTCGGACGGTGCACGATGACGACACCTGTACAGACCAAGGCCGAACCGGTCCTGGCCGACGCGGCCGACAGGAGGTTCACCCTGCCGTGGGTGAAGGCCATGGCACTTCGGTACTCGATGTTTCTGGTGATGTTGGTCGTCATCGCCTACTTCTCCTACCGCAGCGCCCGCTTCTCCACCGTGGACAACCTGCAGACCATCCTGATCGCGGCGGCCCCGTTCGCCCTGATCGCGCTCGGCCAGACACTGGTGATCTTGACCGGTGGCATCGACTTGTCGGTCGGCTCGGTGATCGCCGTCGCCGGCATGACCGGCGCAACCCTGGCCAAGGCCTATCCCGGTCAGCTGTTCATCCCCATCGTCGGCGCCATCCTCGTCGGCCTGCTCGCCGGGTCGATCAACGGGGTGCTGATCGCCTGGCTGAACGTGCCACCGTTCATCGCCACGCTCGGCATGCTGACCGCGGGCCGCGGCATCGCCTTCGTGATCGGCGACGGCGCCCCCATCAACGGCCTGCCGCAGGACTTCGGCAGCTTCGCCAACGCCGAGGTCATCGGGCTGAAGGTCCCGGTGATCTTGATGATCGTCGGCATCGTCGTCCTGGCCGTGGTGATGCGCCGCACCTCCTACGGCATGCGGGTCTACGCCGTCGGCGGCAACCGCACCGCCGCGGAGATCGCCGGCGTCAACACCCGCCGCCTGCTATTCAGCGTCTACGCCATCTCCGGGGTCCTGGCCGGCCTGTCCGGGGTGATGCTGTCCTCCCGGGTCATCTCCGGAGCACCCAACCTCGGGGTCGGCTACGAGCTCGACGCGATCGCCGCCGTCGTCATCGGCGGCGCCAGCCTGATGGGCGGCCGCGGCACCATCATCGGCACCGTTTTGGGCCTGCTGCTGATCCAGACCCTGAACAACGGCCTCGACATTCTGACCGTGCCCGCCTACTGGCAGCAGGTCATCAAAGGTGTCCTGATCGTCGCCGCCGTCGCGGTCGACATGTGGTCCAGCAACCGAAGATCCACTTGACCGGGCCGCACCGATAGACCACCTGCGTCCCTTCTCGCCCTCCACCTGACACACATCCCCACACGCGTCCAGTAACGGACCCCTTCAAAGGAGAACTCATGTCCCGCTTCACCCGCATCCTCGCCGGAATCGGCGCCGGGGTGCTGACCATCTCGCTGGCCGCCTGCGGTGCCGGCGACCCGAACAAGGCGTCCTCAGACAGCACCAACCCCGCGGACAAGCAGCTGCGGATCGGTGTCACCGTCTACAACATGTCGTCCTTCATCACCGCCGGCAAGGAAGGGCATGGAGACCTACGCCAAGGCCAACAACATCGAGCTGGTGTGGAACTCGGCCAACGACGACGTCTCCACCCAGGCCAACCAGGTCGACCAGCTCGTCAACGCCAAGGTGGACGCGATCATCGTCGTCCCCGTGCAGGCCGACTCCCTGGGCCCGCAGATCACCGCCGCCAACACCGCCAAGATCCCGATCCTGGCCGTCAACGCGGAGCTGAACAGCGACAAGCTCGACGGCAGCGTCCAGCCCGACGACGTCGCCGCCGGCGCCCAGGAGATGGAGATGATGGCCAAGAAGCTCAACGGCAAGGGCAACATCGTCATCCTGCAGGGACCGCTCGGCGGATCCGGCGAGATCAACCGCGGCAAGGGCATCGACCAGGTCCTGGCCAAGTACCCCGACATCAAGGTCCTGGCCAAGGACACCGCGAACTGGAAGCGCGACGAGGCCGTCAACAAGATGAAGAACTGGCTGTCGGCGTTCGACCAGATCGACGGTGTGGTGTCCCAGAACGACGACATGGGCCTGGGCGCGCTGCAGGCCCTCAAGGAGGCCAACAAGTCGGTGCCGATCGTCGGCATCGACGGCATCGAGGACGGGCTGAACGCCGTCAAGAGCGGCGACTTCATCGGCACCTCTCTGCAGAACGGCACCGTTGAGCTGTCCGCCGGCCTCGCCGTCGCAGCGGGCGTCGCCCGCGGCGAGGACGTCGACACCAAGCCCGTCTACGTGATGCCGGCCATCACCAGCGACAACGTCGACGCCGCCATCGAGCACGTGGTCACCAAGCGGGAAGACTTCCTCGCCGGCCTGCCCGAGCTGACGGCGAAGAACCTGGAGACCGGCAACATCGCCTACGAGGGACTGCCGGGCCAGAAGCAAGAAGGCTGACCCAGCCCCCTGCGTGTCCCGGTGCCGGGCAGCGACCAGCTGCTGCCCGGCACCGGCCACACCACCTCCACCAACCCGTAGTCGAAAATCCCCCACTAGTTAGGTGACGAACATGAGCGGTGCACAGCACACCGTGCCGGCCGAGACACTCCTGGCCGCCGCCCGTGAGGTGGTCTCCCGTGAGGCACGCGCCCTGGCGGGGCTGGTCGACCAGCTGGACACCTCGTTCCTCACCGTCGTCGAGACGGTCGCCGCCACCACCGGCAAGGTCGTCACGACCGGCTCCGGCACCTCCGGCATCATGGCCGAACGGCTCGCCCATCTGCTGTCGGTCTGCGGCACCCCCGCGGTCTACCTGCCGTCGATGGACGCCCTGCACGGCGGCATGGGCGCGATCACGCCCACCGACCTGGTCATCGCCATCTCCAAGACCGGTCAGTCGGCGGAGCTCACCGACCTCGTCGAGCGGCTCGACCGCCGCGGCATCCACGTCGTCGCCGTCACCGAGAGTCCCGACTCGCCGTTCGCCAGGGCCGCGAGCAGCGTCGCCCACGTCCGCACCGACCCCGCCGACGCCGACCCCGGCGACATGATCGCGATGGCGAGCACCCTGGCCGTCGGCGCGTGGGGCGACGCGGTCGCCGTCGTGACGATGTCGATGCGCGGCCACAGCTGGTCCGAACGTCATCGACAGTCACCCCGGCGGCGTCGTCGGTCGTCGGACCGACCTGCCCGACCCCGTCGACCTACCCGAGACCGCCCCCCCGAAGCCGCCGAAACTCCTGAGACCACCGTCGGCGCCGGGCCGGAGAGCCACGATGACGACACCCTCGTCGCTGGGCGTCGACTCGTCGACGCAGTCGTGCAAGGTCGAGATGCCGCGACTCGACGACCGGCCGGCTGCTCGGCTCGGGCTCGGCACCGCACCCGCCGGCCTTTCCGCCGTGCAGCGAGCAGCATCCGCAGCGACTGGGTGAGCGCCTTCGTCGCGGCCGCCGAGCCGCGGTGACCGCGGCCGTGCGACCGAGGCCCGGCGACATCGCGGCGATCTCCGTCGCCGCGCAGTGCCACGGCCTGGTCCTGCTCGACGACGCGCGGCGAGGTCCTCCGCGCGGCCAAGCTCTGGAACGACACCACCTGGCGCCCAACCTCGCCCGCCTGCGTCGAGCGCATCGGCGCCCGCCGCTGGGTGATGCGGATCGGCTCGCTGCCGACCGCCGCCTTCACCATCGCCAAGCTGGCGTGGGTCGCCGAGCACGAGCCCGGCCTGCTCGACCGGGTCGCGACCATGCTGCTGCCGCACGACTACCTGACCTACTGGCTGACCGGCGAGCAGGTGACCGACCGCTCCGACGCGTCCGGCACCGGCTACTTCGACGCCGCCGACGGACACTACCTGCCCGACCATCTGAACCTCGCTGCCGACCGGGACTGGGCGCCGAAGCTGCCGACCGTCCTCGGCCCCGCCGACGCCGCGGGCACCGTGCTGCCCGCCGTGCGCGCCGCTGCTCGGCATCGGCGGCGACGTGCTGGTCGGCGCCGGCGGCGGCGACCAGCACGCGGCCTACCTCGGGCCTCGGCCTGACCGACGGCGACCAGTACTTCAGCATCGGCACCTCCGGCGTGGTCGCGACGTCGTCACGCGAGCAGCCGGTCTTCGACACCACCGGCGCCGTCGACGGCGTCGCCGACATGACCGGCGGCTACCTGCCGCTGATGAGCACCCTCAACGCCGCCCGGGTCGTCGACCGCGTTCGCCGCGCCTGCTCGGCACCGACCTCACGGACTCATCCGACCTCGCGCTCGCCGCCGGACCCGACCAGCGGCCCGGTGCTGGTGCCGTTCCTCGACGGGGAACGCACCCCGGACCGGCCCGACGCCACCGGCGCTCGCCGACCTCACCTCGCCGACCACCCGCGAGGAGCTCGCCCGCGCCTTCGAGGGTGTCGTCTTCGGCCTGCTCGCCGGTCGCGACAGCCTCGAGCGGGTCGGTGTCGAACCGGTGGACGCGGCAACGGCCGTCGGTGGCGGCGCGCGATCGCCGGCCACGCCCAGCTCCTCGCCGACCTGTCGGGCAGGCGGTCCTGACCGCCGACGTCGACGAGGCGACCGCCCGCGGCGCCTGCATCCAGGCCGCCGCCGTCGCCTCCGGTCAGCCGGTCACCGCGGTCCGCGACGCGTGGGCGCCGCCGACCACCGGGGTCGCCGAGCCCCGACAGTTCCCGGCCGCCGCCTGGCGACACCTACCAGCAGGCCGCGGCCGTCACCGTGCTGCGATCGACGATGGCCGCCGAAGCCGTCCAGCCCGGCGACGGAGCGGTGACGCGTCTCGCGCCGTGGCACGCCGACTTCCCCGGTCGCCGTCGGCGGCGTCGGTCTACGCCGCTCCCCGGACCGCTCCGGGTGGCCGGCGCCGAACGCTTGCACGACGGCCGGCGCTCGACGTCCACGTCGACGTGATGGTCGGCCCCGACGGCGACCACCGCGGGTGTGAGTCTGGCCGAGCTGCAGACGATCCGCGGCGACGTCGCCCGCCGCCCGGATCGGATCTGCACCTGATCGGGTCTGAGCGACTTCGTCGACGCCGTGCTGCCACGAGGATCCTGGCGCTGCAGCCCGGCCGCCGTCTTCCTGCCGACGGCATCGCCTTCACCCCGGCGCGCCACACCGCCATCCGCACGCCGGTCGAGCGGCTCCGTGGCACCGGTGTGCAGGACTGGCGGACGTGCCTCCCACCGACACCGCCGCCGACGTCCCCGACCAGACCCGACGGCGTCCTGGTGATGCTGATCGAGCCCGGCACCACGGAACGCTGCCGACCTCGACGCTCAGCTCGTCACCGCTCAGCGACCTCGCCCGGAACTGACCGGTGGCCGTCGACGGCGGCGTCACCGACGAGATCGCGCCGCTGTGCGCCGCCGCCGGCGTCCACCAGATGGTCGTCGGCCGGGCCCTGCTCAGCGTCACCCCGGCCGCAAGCGCATCAGGCTGCAGCCCCGATGTCAGCCCCGTCACCGATACCGACCGCCCCGAAAGGAACCGCATGACCAGCACCATTCCGCCGCCATGCGGGCCAGCGTCATGACCGGCGCGCCAGCTCGCTGTCGAGGACGTCCCCGTCCCGACCGCCGAGCGACGAGGTCCTCGTCGAGGTCGCCGCCGTCGGCGTGTGCGGATCCGACGTGCACTACTACCGGCACGGCCGGATCGGCGACTTCGTCGTCGAGCAGCCGATGATCCTCGGGCACGAGCTGTCGGGCCGCATCGTCGCCGTCGGCGACCAGGTCGACCCGACCCGCGTCGGCCAGCGGGTCGCCGTCGAGCCGCAGCATCCGTGCCGGCGCTGCAAGCAGTGCACGCGCCGGGCGCTACAACCTGTGCCCGTACATGGAGTTCTACGCGACCCCGCCGATCGACGGCGCGTTCTGCCGCTACGTCATCATCGACGCCGAATTCGCCCATCCGGTACCCGATTCCATGTCCGACGAGGCGGCCGCGCTGCTCGAGCCGCTGTCGGTGGCCGTCACCACCATGCGCAAGGCCCACGTCGCGCCGGGCAGCTCGATCCTGATCGCCGGCGCCGGACCCATCGGCGTCATCTGCGCGCAGGCCGCCCGCGCCTTCGGTGCCGCCCGCGATCGTCGTCTCGGACCTCGTCGGAGTCGCGCGCGAGCGGCGCGCTGCGCTTCGGTGCCACCGAGGTCATCGATCCCGATGGTCGACGACGTCGCCGCGCTCGATCCTCAGGTCGACGCCTTCGTCGACGCCAGCGGTGCGGCGCCCGCGGTGGTCAGCGGCATCAAGGCCGTCGGCCCGGCCGGCCACGTCGTCCTGGTCGGGCATGGGCTCCGGCGACTTCGCGCTGCCCATCGGCCACATCCAGAACATGGAGATCAACGTGACCGGGGTGTTCCGCTACACCGACACCTGGCCTGCCGCAATCCATCTGGTCACCTCCGGGCGCCGTCGACCTCGACTCGCATGGTGACCGGCCGTTACGACCTCGAACACGTCGGCGAGGCCCTCGACAGCGACACCGACCCGGCCAGCCTCAAGTCGATCGTCGTCCCGAGTGACAGGTCAGCCTCGCCCTGAAAGGACGTCTGAGCACGCTTCACCGTTCGACCTCACCGGCCGCACCGCCCTGGTGACCGGCGGCAACCAGGGCCTCGGCCGGGCGTTCGCGTTCGGCCTCGCCGAAGCCGGTGCCACCGTGGCCATCGCGGGCCGCAGCGCCGAGCGCAACGCAGAAGGTCGTCGCCGAGGCGGCAGCCGCGGGCCACACGATGCACCCGATCACCGCCGACATCACCAACGCACGCCGACGTCGACGCGGATGACCGCCGAGGCCATCGACGCGCTCGGGCACGTCGACATCCTGGTGAACAACGCGGGCACCTGCTACCACGCCGACTCCTGGGACGTCACCGAGGAGCAGTGGGACGACGTGTTCGACCTGAACGTCAAGGCGCTGTGGGCCTGCTCGCTGGCGGTCGGCGCCCACATGCGCGAGCGCGGCTCGGGTTCGGTGGTCAACATCGGGTCGATGTCGGGGCTGATCGTGAACCGGCCGCAGATGCAGCCGGCGTACAACGCGTCCAAGGCCGCGGTGCACCACCTCACCAAATCGCTTGCCGCCGAATGGGCGCCGCTGGGCATCCGGGTCAACGCCGTGGCCCCCGGCTACTGCAAGACCGAGATGGCGCCGGTCGACCGGCCCGACCTCAAGCGGTACTGGATCGACGACGCGCCGCAGCAGCGCTACGCGCATGCCCGAGGAGATCGCCCCCAGCGTGGTCTTCCTGGCCAGCGACGCCGCCTCGTTCATCACCGGGTCGGTCCTGGTCGCCGACGGCGGGTACACCGCATGGTGAGCCGCAGCACGAACCAGGAGCAGCAACCGCCGCGTCGTCGTCAACTCGATCGACGACGTCGTCTTCGAGACCGTGCCCGAGGCCGACCCCGGGGCCGGTGAGGTGCGCGTCCGCAGCACCGTCGTCGGCATCTGCGGATCGGACATGCACGCCGCGTGCGGCCGCCACCCGTTCATCGACCTGCCCTACCGCCCCGGCCACGAGGTGATCGGCGTCGTCGACGCGCGTCGGCGCCGGACGTCGACGACTCCTGGATGGGCACCCGCGTCGTCGTCGAACCCAACCTGGCCTGCGGCACTGCACGCAGTGTCGTCGCCGGCCGCTACAACATCTGCCGCGAACTCGCTGGTGCTCGGCTGCCAGACCCCCGGCGGCCTGGCCGACAGCTTCACCGTCGCCGTCGACCGGGTCATCGCGCTGAACCCCGAACTCGACGACGACCACGCCATCCTGATCGAGCCGCTGGCCACCCCGATCCACGCCGTCCGCCGCGCCGCCGAGACGGTCGGCGACCTGCCGCGACGGTCCGTCGTGGTGATCGGCGCCGGACCCATCGGGCTGTTCGTCGCTGCTCGCCGCCCGCGACGCCGGCGCGCCGGGTGGTCGTCGCCGACCTGCTGGCCTCCAAACGGGAACCTGGCCGAACGCCTCGGCGCCGACGGCAGTTTCGACCCGACCGCCGCCGACGCCGTCGACCGGCGCACCAGCGCTGCTCGGCGGTACCCGCCGCCGTCGTCATCGACTGCGTGGCCAGGGAGAGCTCGGTGGTCTCAGGCCATCGACCTGGTCGACAAGGGCGGCGCCATCATGATCGTCGGCGTCGCCGCCGGCGCCATCCCGGTGCGACTCGACCTGATCCAGGACCGCGAGCTGGCCCTGATCGGCAACCTGATGTACGTCCGCGAGGACTACGCTGCACGCCATCGAGCTGCTGCGCGCCAAGACCTTCGACATCAACGACCTGGTCACCGCCCGCTACGACATCACCGACGCCGCCCAGGCCTTCCGCGACTCCGACAACCCCGAGCACGTCAAGGTCCTCGTCACCGTCGGCGAACCCGCCACCTGACCACCCATCGGTCTGCGCCGCACATCCCACGCCCGCACCCGGGTACCCGTCATCAAGGAGCATTCAACCCATGACCATCGCCGGCAGCAACGCCGTGGCAACCCCGGTCCGACTCCACGGTGTTGCGGCGCTGCTCATCGACATGGACGGCACCCTGATCAACTCCCAACGTGTCACCGACCGCTGTTGGCGCGACTGGTGTGACCGGCGAGGCGTCAGCCCAGCGGCAACCGCCCAGCTATCGCTTGGGCGGGTACCCATCGACGTCATGCGCACCCTCGCACCTCACCTGCCCGACACCCAGCTGCTCGCCGACGCCGCCGCGTTCAACGCCCGGGAGGTCGCCGACATCGACGGCATCGTCGCCCTGCCCGGTGCCGGGGCACTCCTGGAGCAGGCCGTCGACCTCGGCGTCCCCGTCGCCCTGGTCACCTCCGCTGCACGGTCAGTGGCGACGGTCCGGATGGCCGCGGCAGGGCTACCCTTCCCGAGCGTCGGGATCTGCGCCGACGACGTCACGGTCGGCAAACCTGATCCCGACGGCTACCGGCAAGCCGCTGCCGCCCTCTCCGTGCCGGCCCGCGACTGCGTCGTCCTCGAGGACTCTCCAGCTGGAGTCGCCGCCGGCCACGCGGCGGGGAGCAGAGTCATCGGCATCGGTCCACAGGTACGCACCTCAGACGCTCACACCGACGCTCCGAACGGAATCCGAGTCCTCCAGGAGACTGCGGGCACCTTCGCAGTCATCGTCGACGCCTGGATGCGCTGAACCCGGGACCAGCCGTGAAGACCTACCAGGTTCGCCTCAACTTCGACGAGCGGGTCAGCCGCGGACCTCGCGCCGCCGATGTCCGACGCCAGCTGGCCTTGCATCAGCCCCGGCTGACCAGGACCGATTCCGGCACGGAGATCACACTCACCGTTGCCAGCCACGACCTCTGGCTGGCCGTCCTGATAGTGATGGCGGCGATCAAGCAGCTCGGCTACGAGCCGAGCAGCCTCGCCGCTGTCGCCGACTCCGAGCCTGGGCCCTGATGGGGGAGTGCCGCGCGTTCGATGTCTGGACGGCGACCCGGGGTGCTCACCAGGCGCTGCCGGTCCGGGAAAGCATCAATGTCAAGCACCGGCGGCGCGGTCTCCGGCCGCTGCCCTTCACTAGCGTCGATTCCTCCCACGAGAAGCAACCGAAGCGCCCGCCATCCCGAAACGATCATGGAGAAGTCCTTGTCCCGGAGTGCCCAGTGAGAACTGTCGACAATGATTGGCGTCGGAACGCTGCCTGCACGGGCGAAGATCCTGAGCTGTTCTTTCCCATCGGCTCAGCCGGCCCGGCGGCTCGACAGACCCAGCAGGCGCGGCAGGTCTGCCAGGGTTGTCCTGTCCGTCTAGCGTGCCTGGAGTGGGCGCTGCAGGTGGGCGCCGACTACGGGGTGTGGGGAGGAATGAGCGAGGACGACCGCCAGTCCCTCCGTCGCCGGAGCAGGTCAACCAGAGCGTCCCGCAGAGTCCAACCACCGCCGGCGACCGCGATCCCGCCGATGGAATCACGGTTGCGCACGGCGAACGCCGCACGCGCCCTGCCACGCCTGCGATGACCGCCCACCAGACTCAGAGTTCGGGACATCGGGTCGCTCCCGATCCTGACGAGGGGGGACCCAGCTGGAAGGCGTACAGGCGCCAAGCCACCACGATCAACTACTCCGGACAGCTGCCGCTCGCGCAGGGCGTCGAGTGCCTCGTTCGCGGAGGGTCAGTTGCTGGGATGGCCGGCGATGAGGAGGTGCAGCAGCTGTTGACCGGGGACAGGGTCGTAGCTGCTGATCTGCCGGTCCGAGTGTGGAGGGCTCGTAGTCTGCCGTCGGCGATGGCCAGCAGATAGCGGTTGTTGGGTGTCTGGACGAACTGTGCGTTCGGGTTCTGGTCGATGATCGAACCGGGCAGCGATCGTCACCGTTGCTGTGGTGAGGTCGACCGCGACCAGGGGAACGGCTGGGCCGCTGACTTCCGAAGACAGCGACGGCAATGTGGGTTCCGTCCGAGCTGAGCATGCCGGTTTACGCCGAGGCACTGTCGACGCTGCCAGCGCTGTAGATGGACTCGACGGCTTTACCCCGCTCCAGGATCCTGATCGCAAGTTGCCGCAGCTACGGCGCCCGGGTTGCGGTGCGCGCGAACAACGTCCCAGAGCTAGCAACGCTCGCTGCGGAGGAAGGATCGATACGGTCGTTGGCGAGCCTGAGACTGTTGATGGCCAGCTCGACCTTCTGCTTGAAGCGTCGGGTGGGCATGACGATGGCGACCGCCTGAATGGCACCCGTTGGTCCGGTCACGCCGGTGGCGACAGCGCAGATGCCGATGTCGTGCTGCTCGGCGTCGACGGCGATGTGGTGGCTGCGGATCTTCTCCAGTTCGGCTCGCAGCTGGTCGTGGTCGGTGATGGTGTGATCGGTGAATCGCTCCAGTGTGGAAGGTAGGAGTTCTGTGACGCGTTGATCTGAGAGCTGAGCGAGCAGCGCCATGCCGATGCTGCTGGCGTGGAGGGAGAAGCTTTTGCCGAGCTTGGTGACGCCGCGGAGCCTCTCGGGTGAGGCGATCTGGTCGACGACCACGACTTCGCGGCCGCTGAAGATGGCCAGCTCGACGTTTTCGTTGACCTCTCGAGCGATGTTGACGAGAGTGTTGCGGTTGGCGGCAAGCAGTCGAAGGTGGGCGCTCATGCCGAATTTCAGCAGACCTGGTCCGAGGAGGTAGCCGGCCCGGTCAGTGGCGCGAACGACGTACAGCTGCTCTTCGAGCGCCTGGATGACTCGATGCACCGTCGAACGGGGCAGCGAGGTGCGCTGGGTGAGGTCGCTGATGGACAGCGGGCCACGGCTTTCGGCGAGGGCATCGAGGACGACGGTGGCTCGTCCGATGTCGGTCATCTCACCCTTTCGTCCAAGTCCGTTGCACCGTCAGGTCGACGAGAGACCAGTTGTCGTCGACGGTGAGGTGGTACTCGCCGAGCGTAGCCAGGACGGGCTCAGGAGTCAGGAGCCATCGCGTGTAGTGGGCTGCGCCGGACCACAGGAGGGGGTTGCGGGTGCTGCGGTGGACGATGAGGTTGGTGACGTCGTGTCGATGTGGGGTGGGTGCTGACCACAGCTTCTGGAAGAAGGGTGCGGCGTCGTCGGCGTGGTCGTAGCCACCGGCGGGGAAGGTCACCGTGCTGTCGCCGAGGAGCGCAACAGCGGCGTCGATGTCTTTGCGGTCGGCGATGCCGGTGTAGGTGTAGAGCAGGTTGGCAATGTGGTGCCGCGCCTGCTCTGGGGTGGGTCCCGGTCGGTCGGCGGGGGTGCTCATCGGGCGAGGGCTTCTTGGCGTTGGAGGGCGTAGGCGCGACCGTAGTCGTTGCCGTGGGGGGTGCGGAGCACGGTGTGGATGTGGAACGGCTTGGGGGTGTCGTAGTCGAGGAAGACGCCGCAGTGGTGGTCGAGCTCGGCGATGATCACCGGTGATTGGAGTCGGTAGTAGAACACGTCGCCGGCCTGGTGGCCGCCGATCCAGGAGAACCAGGTCTCGTCGAGGTGCTCGGCGATCTCCCGCATCCGTGCCGCTCGGGGTCCGGCCGGCAGGAGCTTCACGAAGGTCTCGGCGATGGCGAGGGCGAGCTGCTGGGCGTGAGCTGGCAGGTCGGCGACGCGGACGCCTTCGACGGGGATGACGCGGTTGTCCTGGAAGGCGCCGCCGAGGTGGCGTTCGTCGCCTGGATGGACCCTGCCGGCCGGCATGGCGGGGTCGACGATCTGACTGTAGGTGGTGGCGAGCCGGCGCTGCTGTTCTGGGAGTGCCGCCATCAGCTGCAGGCCGAGGTCGATGCGCTCGTCGAAGGAGGTGGGGCCAGCGTGCGGTCCGGCGTCGATCTCGTTGGGTTCGGCGCCGAGGAAGACGGGGCTGAGGACCATGCGGCCGCCGACCACGAGGCAGTTGAGGGCGCAATGGTGTCCGTACAGCTGCCACCCCCAGGGGGCGGTCAGATCGGGGGTTCCGTACAGGGCGATGTTGTAGGACCACTCGTTGAGGACCGATTCCAGGCCGACGACCTCACCGAGGAACCCGTTGATCATCATCATGGTGTGGGCGAGCTCGTAGCCCTCGGGACTGAGGGAGGCCCGGAGCAGGGCGAGGGCTCGTTGGCGCACGTCGACCGGCTGGAACTCGAGTCGCAGGCCGGTGTCGAACTGCATGAACTCGGGGTTGGCCCAGGTCTGCCACTCCACGGCGGTGACCTCGTAGCTGATCTTGGTCCGGCTGGTGTCGTCGAGGGCGTCGAGGAGGTCGTGGGCGGCGTCGACCATGGCGGCGACGGGGGCTTCCTCACCGGGGGCGGGTGGGGTCAGGGGATACAGTCCGGCCCGGAGTGTGCCGTCCTCGGTGATGCCTTGGAAAGGGGCCTTGTACAGAGGGGTCCAGCCGGCTACGAGATCGCCGGTGAAGGTTCCGGGGGTGCGGGCGGCGTCGCGGTAGCTGTAGGCGTCCAGGCCTCGGACTTCGGTCAGGCGGGGATGGTCGTGCGGGAAAAGGTAGTGGCGGAATTCACCGGACATGCGGGGGGCCCTTCGTCGTTGAGGTGGTGGGCGGAGTGTTCTGACGGCGCGTGGTCCCGGTCCAGCTGACCGAGGGCAGCGGTGATCAGGTCGCGGCAGAATCGTTGCGGGTCGGCGTCGGCTCTGGGATGTTCGGTGACGATGGCGTGGACGGCGCCGGCGGTGTACAGGTCCCGGGCCCGGATCTGCTGGCTGCGGGCCAGGTCGCCGGCATGGTCGACGGTGCCGGTGGTGAGCGCACTGGCGCCCTCCGGTGGCAGCGGGGCCAGCCAGGCATGCTCGGCGGCAACGACCCGGTCGGCGGCGAACAGGGCGAGCGCGGCGCCGCCGGTGCCTTGGCCGAGGAGGACGGCGACGCTGGGAACCTGCAGGGCGGTCAGGTCGGCGATGCAGCCGGCGATCTGCTGGGCGAGCCCGTCTTGTTCGGCGGCGACGGAGAGGTCGGCGCCGGGAGTGTCGATGACGGTGACGACAGGCAGGCGGAGCTGCTCGGCAATCCGCAGCGCGTGCCGGACATGGCGCAGCTGCCGGGCGCCCAGCGGTGCCCCGGCTGCGGCCGCGGCCCGGTCTTGCCCGATCAGCAGACACGGCTGCCCACTCAGGTCGGCCAGCACGATCACGAGAGCATCGGGGCCGGGCTTTCCGCGCTGGAGCGGCGGCACGGGGTCAAGGTGACGGCCGTGAAGCCAGACGAGATGGCGGGCGGTGTGGCGGAGAAGGTCGCGGACGCCGGGCCGGTCGGCGCGGCGGGTGCTTTGCACGCACTGCCAGCCGTCGAGGTCGTCGGCGGGTTCGGCGCTCCACGGTGCGGGCCTGGACACCGCGGGCCGGTCGGGGCGGAGGATGGTGAGCGTCTCGCCGAGCACGGCAGCGAGGTCGTCGAGGTCGACGACGTCATCGATGAGGCCGTGACGGTGGAGGTTCTCGGCGACCTGCACGCCCGCCGGGAACGGCTTCTCCTGCAGCGCCTGGTAGACCGAGGGGCCAAGGAAGCCGAGCAACGCACCCGGCTCGGCGAGCTGCAAGTGGCCGCGGGAGGCCCAGGAGGCCATCACGCCACCCGTGGTGGGGTGGCGGAGGTAGACCAGGTACGGCAGCCCGGCCGCCTTGTGCACCTCGACGGCGCGGGTGATGGCGATCATCTCGACGAAGGCAGGGGTGCCTTCCTGCATGCGGGTGCCGCCGGAGGCCGGTGCGGCGAGCAGCGGCAGCTGGGACGCGGTGGCCCGACGGACGGCGGCGATGATGCGGTGGGCGGTGGCGACGCCGATCGAGCCGCCGAGGAAGCCGAAGTCGCTGACCACGACGGCGACCGGATGCCCGGCGATGGTGGCGCGTCCGGTCAGGACGGCTTCGTCGGCGCCGGACCGCTGCTCTGCCCGGTTGAGCTGGTCGTGATAGACGCCGGTGACGCCTGTGCGGTCCGGTGCGGTGTCCCAGGAGCGGAAGCTGCCCGGGTCAACGAGGCGGTCCAGGAACTCGGCGGCACTGCGCGGCCCGGTCATGCCCGCACCCGCTGATCGCCGGACCAGGCCCTGATCTGGGCGCCGTGCTCATCGAGCACCGGCGGCGCACTATGAGTGGTGCGGGTTTGCTCGGTGCCGTCGGCGGCGAAGAACCGCAGCGGCGGACCGGGCAGGGTGATCTCACCGAGGGTGCTGTGATCGACCGGTATCAGCAGGCCCTGGCTGTGGGTTTGATCCCACCGGTAGACGTCGTCGATGCCGCGGACCTGACCGGACGGGATGCCGAGCTCGGTGAGACGTTCCAGGAGCGCGGCAGCGTCCCAGTCGGCGAACACGGCTTCGATGGCGGTGATCAGCCGCTGCTTGTCGGCAACCCGGGCGGCGTTGGTGGCAAAGCCGGGATCGGCGGCGTCGAAGCCGAAGCCGGTGCAGAACCTCTGCCACAGACCCTCGCTGCCGACCGCGATCTGCACGGCTCCGTCGCGGCATCGGAACAGACCGTAGGGCGCGATGGAAGCGTGGTGGTTGCCGGCGGCGCGGCCGACGTCGCCGGCAACGGTCCATCGGGTGCCTTGGAAGGCGTGAACGCCGACGGCGGCGGCCAACAGCGAGGTCCGCACCACCTGACCGTGGCCAGTGGTTTCCCTTTCGTAGAGGGCAGCGACGACCCCGTACGCCCCGTACATGCCGGCCAGCAGGTCGCAGATCGGGGTGCCGAACTTCTGCGGGTCGTCGGGACCGGATCCGGTCAGGGCCATCAGTCCGGCTTCGCCTTGAGCGATCTGGTCGTAGCCAGCCCGCCCGCCTTCGGGGCCGTCGTGGCCGAAGCCGGTGATCGACAGGATGACCAGCCGTGGGTTGCGTTGCAGCAGGGTGTCTACGCCGATGCCGAGCCGTTCCAAGACGCCGGTACGGAAGTTCTCCACCAGCACGTCCGCGCGGTCGACCAGGTCCAGCAGCACCTGCAGGTCGTCACCGTTCTTCAGGTCCAAGGCGATGGATTCCTTGTTGCGGTTGGCCGACAGGAAGTAGGTCGACTCGGCGCCGGCCGTGCCGGGGCCGCTGGTGCTGAAGCCGGGCTGGTCGGGCACCGGCGCGACGAACGGTGGCCCCCAGCCGCGGGTGTCGTCGCCGCGGCCGGGAGCTTCGATCTTGATCACCCGCGCGCCCAGATCGCCGAGCATCATCGTGGCGTGCGGGCCGGCCAGGGCGCGGGACAGGTCCACGACCAGCGACCCGGCCAGCGGACCGCTGTCCAGGGTGCTCATCGGGCCACCCCGCCGGCCATCAGCTGCTCGCTGGCACGGTGCCGGTCCTGGTTGCCGACGATGGGGTTGCGCAGGCTGCCGATCCGCTCGACCTCGACCTCGACCTGGTCGCCGGGCTGCAGCAGCCACGGTGGGGTGCGGGAGTAGCCGACCCCGGACGGGGTGCCGGTGGCGAGCAGGTCGCCGGGGTAGAGCGTCATCGTCTGGGAGATCAGCGACAGCGTGTCACCGACGGTGTAGACCATCTCCTGGGTGTTGCCGTCTTGGACCACGGTGCCGTTGACACGGGTCTGGACCCGCAGCCCGTCGCGGAGGTCGCCGACCTCGGCGGCGGGGACGAGCGGGCCGAGGGGGCCGGACCGGTCGGCGTTCTTGCCGAGAATCCACTGTGAGGTGAGCTTCTGGGCGGTGCGGGCGGTGACGTCGTTGAACACCGAGTAACCGACGACCGCGGCCAGCGCCTCCTCCGGGGTGGCGTCGATCAGCGTGGCGCCTACGTAGGCGACGATCTCACCTTCCCAGTCCAGGCCCGGCTCGTTGGCCGGCACCGGCACCGGGTCGCCACCGACGGTCAGGCTGCGCGGCCAGCGGGCGAACAGGGTCGGGAACGGCGGGATGCCCTGGTCGGCGTAGGAGCCCTCGGCGACGTGTTTGAGGTAGTTCAAGCCGATGCACAGCACCCGGGCCTGCGGCAGCACCGGCGGCACCAGCTCCACCTGAGCGACGCGGACCGTGTCCCCGTCACCGCCGGCACGGGCCAGCGCCGCAGCCGGATCAGCCCAGAACTCGGCAAGCTCGTCCAGCACTGTCACCTCGGTGCCGTCGGGGGACAGCCGGGCGGCGTGGACGGTGCCGCTGACGCGGCGCACTCCGACAATCTGCATGATCATGTTCTCCTGGTCAGTAATCGAGCGGACGTATCTGCGCCTGGGGTGGCTGGTGCTCACGGGCGGGGTGGTCAGCCAGCGCGGCGGCGTGGGCTGTGCGGTGGGCGGCAACCGGTCAGGAGGGCACGTCGGTGACCAGCAGCGGATCGCCGTGCCGGCTGTGGTCGACGGGATGGCGGAAGCTGTCGTGGTGGGACGCGCGGTCGGCGATGAACAGTCCGACCACGGCGGCCAAGCAGATGGCCGCGGCGGTGGCGAAGGTGGTGAACACGCCGTGGGCGCCGTTCGCGGCCATGGCGGCGCCGCCAAGGGTGGGGCCGAGGAACGCTCCGATGAAGGAGGTTCCGTTCGACCAGCCCAGCGCGGTCGCCCGGGCGGGCAGCGGGTAGATGTCGGCCGTGGTGGTGTGGATCAGGTTCATGGTGGAGTGCCCGCCGATACCCATCAGTGCGACACAGACCACCGTGGACGTCACCGACAGCGGCAGCACCACGATCCCGAGCATGCCGATCACGGTGCAGCTGGCGGTGCCGACGGCTGTGATGGCCGAGCCGCTCCGGTCGGCGATCCAGGCGCTCGCGAAAGAGCCGAGCACTGCCGCTCCGGTCAACGTGAAGGCCAGCAGCAGCGCGCCCTGCAGGGAATAGCCCAGCGACACCATCGACTGTGTCACCCACACATTGAGGCCCTGCCAGGCGATCATGTTCGCGATCGCGGAGACGGCCACGATGACGGCGATCAACACGCCCCGGCCGGCGAACACGGCGGTCAGCTTCTGCCGACCGCTCCAGTTCCGGGCGGCGACCTCCTGCGGCGTGTCGGTGGGGATGGTCATGACCAGCACCGCGACCAGGATGGCCAGCGCGGTGGCGGCGCCGATGAAGAACATCGGCCGCCACCCGAACGCCGGCAGGATCGGTATGGCCAGCAGGGAGGCGACCACCCCGCCGAGCGGGATGCCGGCCATCGTCACGGTCACCACCAACGACGCCCGCCGCGCCGCTGCGCTGTTGCGGGCCACCGTCATGGCGGTGGTCAAGGCCCCGCCGACCCCGAAGCCGGTGACGAAGCGGGCCAGGGCCAGCATCGTCATGCTGATAGAGCAGCCGGTCAGAATCGCCCCCGCCGCGAAGAGGCTGATCGCCAAGACGAGCACCCGCTTGCGACCGATCCGGTCAGCCACCACCGGTGCCAAGAGCGCCCCGATAATGGCACCGATATAGACCAGGCCCCCGATCAGACCGGCTTGCGTGTCGTCGATGTTCAGCAGCGGATCGGCCAGCAGCAACGGCACGACCGAGCCGTAGACGATCAGGTTGAAGCCCTCGATCACGGTGATGATCATGCAGAGCAAGATCACTCCAGGATGGGACCGGGTCTCGGCGGAACCCGAGGAGCTGGATGAGGCGGCGAGATGCATGGGGTCTCCTGGCGGTCAACACTGACGCGGACGGTGTGGGCCCATCCTGCGGACTGCGGTGGCCAGCACGGAACGACGCCGTCCCGGTTTCCGGGACAGCAGAGCGGCGGCCGGCAGCCGTCCTTGCGACGGCCCCCAGCGACCACCACGACGGTTGCGTCGCGGTGGAGGTGTGACGGCGCCATCGAGCCGCCGCGAACTGTCCCGTTTTCCGGGACGGGCGGCACGACAGGGTGCCGGGTCGACCCGCATCCTCGTCGCAATGGCCGATGGTCAGCGCCGACCCAGATTGGACAATGCCGTGCACCATGTCACCGCCGACACCACCACCACCACCCAGCTCACCTACAGCGCCGACGTCGTGATCGTCGGCTTCGGACCGGTGGGCAAGCTGCTCGCCGTCCAGCTCGGCCGCCGCGGCCACGACGTCCTCGTCGTCGACCGGCAGCAGAGCGGCTACCCCCTCCCGCGGGCCGTCACCCACTGCTCCGACTTCGCCCGGATCCTGCAGTCGGTCGGGCTGCCGCCCGATCAGATTCCACACATCACCGAGCCGTACGACGACATGTACGTGTGGCGCAACGGTGACGGTGACACGCTGGTCGAGGTCGACTGGAAGGGTCTGGGTGAGTCGGGCTGGTACAACACGTACTTCTTCCACCAGCCGTCCCTGGAGGACGAGCTCGACAAGATCGTGGCCGGTCTGCCCACGGTGACGGTGATGCGCGGCTGGGAGGCCGTTGACCTCACCCAAGACGGTGCAAGTGCCACGATCACCCTCAGCGGCACCGACACCGGGGAGCGGCGCGACGTGTCCGCCGGCTGGGTGATCGGCGCCGACGGAGCGAACAGCAAGGTCCGCGGCTGGGCCGGACTGGACTGGCACGACGAGGGCTACTTCTTCGACTGGCTGGTCGTCGACGTCAAGCCTTTGCCCGGTCTGAACTTTCCGCACGTCGCTACCCAGAACTGCGATACGCGGCGCCCGTCCACCATGGTTCCCGGCGGCCCGGGCCGCCGCCGGTGGGAGTTCATGCGGCTGCCGCAGGAGACCGCTGAGGAGCTGAACAGAACCGAGCGGGCCTGGGAGCTGCTGAGTCCCTACGGGCTCACCCCGGACAACGCGGAGCTGGAGCGTCACTCCGTCTACACCTTCCAAGCGTGCTGGGCGACCCGGTGGCGCGAGGGCCGGGTCCTGCTGGCCGGCGACGCCGCCCACCTGATGCCCCCCTTCGCCGGCCAGGGCCTCGGCGCCGGTGTCCGAGACGTGATGAACCTCGGCTGGAAGCTCGATGCGGTCCTGCGGGGCGTGGCCTGCGACGAGCTGCTGGACAGCTACGGCTCGGAGCGCGTCCAGCACGCGGTCGCGTTCGTCCGCTTCTCCACCGACCTCGGCAAGGTCATCTGCATCGCCGACCCGGAGCAGGCCCGGGCTCGCGATGCCCGGATGATCGCGGAATGGGAGACGGGGATGAAGCCACCCGCCCCGCCGCGACCCGGTCTGGGACCCGGTCTGCACCGCGGAGCCCAGGGCGGTCACCTCGCCCGGCAGGGCCGCGTCCGCCGCCCCGGGGCGGAACCGCAGTTGTTCGACGACGCCTTCGGTGGACCGGGAGCGCTCCTCGCCCGCACCTCCACCGCGCTGACGGCCGTCTCGGCCGCTACCCGCGATGTCTTGTCCCAGCTGCACATTCCGCTGGTCGCCCTGACGGGTCGGACCGTTCCCGGTATCGAGGTCGTCGACGACGTCGACGGGCTCTACGGCACCTGGTTCGACGAGCTCGACTGCGACGTGATCTTGATCCGACCCGACTTCCACCTCTACGCCGTCGGCTCCGCCGATCAGGCCGCGGAGCTGGCGGATCACTTCGTGGGTGGGCTCGGCGCCACTGCGGAAGTTCGGCGCTCCGCGTAGGCGGGTAGTCCGCGGCACGGACCCGGAACTGGGCAAGGTGGGTCGTCTGCGCCGCTGCCGTCGGCTGGGCCCGCAGCTGCAGACGGTGCGCACCATCGGGGAATCACCTCGACGGCCTGGCCTGGCGCGGCTACGCGCTCACGTTCAGGCGGTGAGTCGGGCGGAGCCGATGTCACCGCCGCCGCAGATCACCGAGAACCATTTGTGCAAGGAGCCCTTGCTCTCCGGCTCTGGTGCGGGCTGTCGAGCACGCACGACCGTGGTTGTCGCCGCGGAACTGGGTTGTCGCCGCGGAACTGGGTCTGGTCGGCGTCGGCTTGCTCAGGGGCGGATCAGCCACACTGTTGCGGCGCCGGGGAGCAGCCCGTCGGTGAGCGGGGTGCTGGCCAGGAGCACCTCGCCGTCGGGGACGGTGGTTGCCTGGTCGCCGAAATTTGTCACAGTGGTCCATCCTCCGGGCCGGGCGAACGCCAACACGTCACCGACGGACAGGGCGTCGAGCCATTCCAGGGATTCCCCGGTCTGCAGGTCGCGGCGGAGCCGGAGTGCGCGGCGGTAGAGGCTCAAGGTGGAGGAGGGGTCGCCGTCCTGGGCCTCGACGGAGTACTCCGCGAACCAGTCCGGCTGCGGCAGGTGGGCTGCGGCCGGGCCGAAGCCGAAGGATGGTCCCTCGCTCGTCCATGGCAGCGGCACCCGGCATCCGTCACGGCCGAGGCCGTCGAAGCTCCACTGTCCGGTTCCCGCGCACCGGTGGTAGGCGGGGTCTTGACGCTGGTCGTCGGGAATGTCGCCGACCTCGTGGAGGCCGAGTTCCTCGCCCTGGTAGAGGTAGGCGCTGCCGGGCAGCGCGAGCAGGAACAGGGTTGCGGCACGGGCGCGACGCAGTCCGGCGGCCAGGTCGATGGCGTCGGCCGGGGCACCGGCGAGCACCCATTCCGTTCCGGCTTTCACTCGTCGCCCGTGGCGCGGCGGCAGGCCGTAGCGGGTGGGGTGGCGGGTGGCGTCGTGGTTGGAGAACACCCAGGTCGAGGAGGATCCGGTGGTCTTGGACTGGGCGAGGTTCTTCGAGACGATGCTGCGGAACTGGTCCGGGGCGAAATCGGCCATCATCAGGTCGAAGTTGAACGCCTGCCCGAGGCCGGACGGGGATGCGTATCTGGCGCGTCGCTCCGCCGCGACGTGTGCCTCGGCCACCGCGGCGCGGGGCGGGTCGTACTCCTCGAACACGCGGCGCCATTCGGCGTACACCTCGTGCACCTCGTCACGATCCACGAGCGGGTGGGAGCCTGAGCTGGTATCCATTGCCTCCAGCTCGGCCTGGTTCGGCAGGGTCTCGGGTAGGTCCTTGATCAGGAGATGGGCCACGTCGACGCGGAAGCCGTCGACGCCCCGGTCCGCCCAGAACCGAAGGGTCATGAGGAAGTCGTCCCGCACCTGTCGGTTGTCCCAATTGAGGTCGGGCTGCTCTTTGGCGAAGGTGTGGAGGTACCACTGGCCATCCGGTGCCCGCGACCAGGCGGGGCCGCCGAAGACGCTGCGCCAGTCCGACGGGGGCCGCTCACCCTGATCGCCGAGACCGTCCCGGAAGAGATACCGGTCCCGTTCAGGACTGCCGGGGTCGGCGGCCAACGCCGCCCTAAACCACGGGTGATCGTTGGAGGAGTGGTTCGGGACAATGTCGACGACGACGCGGATGCCGACCGTGTGCAGGGCTGCTACGAGCTCGTCGAAGTCGTTCAGGGTGCCGATCCTGGGGTCGACGTCCCGGTAGTCGGCCACGTCGTAGCCGCCGTCGGCCAGCGGCGATGGGTAGAAGGGGCTGAGCCAGACGGCGTCTATCCCGAGGGTTTGCAGATAGGGCACGCGCGAGAGGATGCCGCGCAAGTCGCCGATGCCGTCGCCGTCGGAGTCGGCGAAGCTGCGGGGGTAGATCTGGTACACCGCAGCCTGGCGCCACCAGTCGGCGTCGGAGGCCAGACCTGAGGCGTTTGAGGCTGTCTGGTCGGCGAGTGCGTCACTCAAGGAGACTCCCTGTCTGGGGTGGACGACGCGTGTAAGGCTACGGTCGGGCACCGCGAATGATGCCAGGCCGGCTCGGTGGCGCAGAGGCAGCAGGTGGTGGGCCCGCGGGAAGCCTGTCCTGCCGAAGTAGGAAAGTTGCCAGCCGATGCCGACAGCAGTCCAACCTCGGGTCGTAGGTCGTCGCGCAGACGGCCCGTGGCCGGGTAGGTCCAGCACTACCCGGACCAGGCACGATTGCCGGCCGATCCGGTAGCCATGCCGGCAGCAGTCGCGATCACTGTTCGGCGTCGACGAAATGGTGTCCCGGTCGGGAACGCGGCGGTTTAGCGGACGGCGATGGGGTTGACCGGAGCGCCGACAGCGCCGGTGACGGGCAGCGGTGCGGCGGTCAGGAAGAAGTCGTAGATGCCGTCGGCGGCGCAGGCCGCGGCGAGGGCGTCGGGAGTCCCACATCTCGCCGATGAACAGGCCGATGTGAGGAATGGCGATCTGGTGCAGGGGCTGGAAGGCGTCGTCGAACTCGTTGGGCCGCACCTCGAATCCCCAGGTGTCGGTGGCGATGGCGGCGATCTCGGTGTCGTGCAGCCAGTCGGCGGTGGTGAACGACAGGCCAGGGGAGTCGCCGCCGGCGTACTCACCCCATCCGTCGCGGCGGGCACGGGTCGAGGCGGCCGGTGCGGACCACGACGATGTCGCCGCGACCCACGGCGGCGGTGGGGCCCTGGGCGGCGATGGTCGTCTCGAGGTGCTCGGTGGTGATGGCGAACCCGTCGGGCAGCTCCCCGTCGGTGCCGACAGCGCGGCCAACGTCGAGCAGCACGCCACGTCCGCTGATCACGTCGGCCACGGTCTCGATGCCGGTGACGGCGTCGCCGAGGCTGGTGACGACCTGGTCGGCGGCGCGTCCGTTCCAGGCGTGGCCGTGGTCGAAGATGTGGCCGAGACCGTCCCACTGCGTGGAGCACTGCAGCGGCATGGCGATCACGTCGTCGGCGCCGCCGAGGCCGTGCGGGAAGCCCTGGACGCCGGCGACCGCGTCGGTTCCGGTGTCGAGCATGGTGTGCACCGGGTTGGTGCGGCGGCGCCAGCCCTTCTGCGGACCGTCCATGTCGAAGCGCTGTGACAGCGAGTACGACCGCCCGTGCGGATCAGTCGCGCCGCATCGCGGCGGGTTGCCGCATCCAGGAAGTTCATGGTGCCGCGGACGTCGTCGGGACCCCAACGTCCCCAGTTGGAGACCCGCAGGGCGGTGGCGGCGATCGCGCCCTTCGGGATCGGTCCGGTCCAGGTTTGCCGGGGTGATCGGCTGCGCGGTCACGGGTGGCTCGCTGGTGGCGTCGAGGTCGTCGACCGTCACGGTCCAGTCGGCGATGAAGGTCGGCGACGTGGGAGAGGTGGTCGAGGCCGATGTGCTCGGTGGCGCCCTCGTCGGGGGTGAAGATTCGCAGCTCGCGCTTGGGGGCTGTTGACGGCCTGCTCGTAGGAGCGGTGGGCGTACGCGACGGGGATCTGGCGGTCGTTCTGCGCCGTGGGCGATCAGGAACGGGCACGGTGATCTGCTCGACGACGCCGTCGAGGTGGACGTTCTCGGCCACGGCCATGAAGCTGTCGAGGTCGTCGGCGCCCCACACCCACAGCACGTGGTCCCAGTAGTGCGGCACCGGGTTCTCGCCCTCGCGCTCGAGCAGCCGACGCTTCTGCACCGCGCCCCAGTTGTGGTTGGCGCCCCAGGCGACACACAGGGCGAGGCGCTTCTCGAAGGCGGCGGCGCGGGGTGCGTAGTAGCCGCCGAGGGACCAGCCGACGAGTCCGATCCGGTCGGGCCGCACGTCGCTGCGGGTGTGCAGATAGTCGACGCACGCGCTTGCCCACTCCTCGGTCTCGACCTGGGCGGTCAGGCCCTGCAGCCGCAGCGCCTCGCCGCTGCCGGGGCAGTCGACCATCAGCGTGGAGATGCCACGGGCGGCGAGCTCGGCGCCGAACCCCGAGGTGTACATGTGCTCCTTGGTCGAGTCCAGTCCGTTCCACAAGATCATCACGGGAGCCGGCCAGCCGTCGGTGGAGGCGTCGGTGAAGTACGCGGGCAGGTGGGTGTCGCCGTAGGGGACCTCGACCCGGGTGGTGGTCGGGTCGAGCAGCTCGAACGTCTTCTGCCAGCAGGTCGAGGCAGCGTTGGTACACCTGCGTTGCGGCTCGGGGTCCTTTGCGCTCTGCATCCGTTCGGCCTGGCGACGTAGACCGCGGCACGCAGGTACTTCTGGCCGGCGGTGCGCCGGTGGCCGACCTTCTCGGCCTCGGCGTCGCCTGCTGCTCGAGCTGGTCGGCGACCTGCGACCAGGCGCCCATGAACTGCGCTGGTGCCGACGTCGGAGCCCTGTGCGGCGAGGTCGCGGATGGGCCGGCAGGCGCGGTCGACCTCGTCGATCTGGCCGCCGCTGTTCAGTGGTGGCGACGACACCGAGGTTCCAGACGTAGTTGCCGGGGAAGTACTCGAACATCAGGATCCTCCTTCGTCGGTGGTCAGACCGTCGGGCGACGGGTGGGGCGTAGCCGGCGCGGAGGGCGTCGGAGACCGACTTGGCGCGCGCCGTGGGAGGCTGGTGCCGCCGTCGACGGGGATCTCGGCGCCGGTGACGTACGCGAGGCGTCGTCTGAGCAGGAGGAAGGTCACGACGGCGGCCACCTCGTCGGGCGACCCGGTGCGGCCCGAGCGGGACCTCGGCCAGCGAGGCGTCGCGGAACGTGTCCGGCGCCGATCGCGGTCATCGGGGTGGCGATGAAGCCGGGGTGGACGGCGTTGACCCGGATGCCCCGCGGGCCCAGCTCGAGGGCCGCGGCGTGGGTGAGGCCGCGGACCGCCCACTTGCTGGTGGTGTACGCGACCGGGTAGTGCCCCTGGCAGGGCGGCGACCGAGCCGACGTTGACGATCGAGCTGCCGGCGACCATCGAGCGGCGTCAAGGCCTGGATGCCCAGCAGCGGGCCCAGGACGTTGACGGCGTGGACGCTCGGTGAACGCCGCCGGCGGTGACGTCGCCGAGCCGGGCCCGCCAGGTGATGCCGGCGCAGTTGACCAGCCCGTGCACGGTGCGTCCGGCCGACGTAGCTCGTGCCGCCAGCGCCGTCCAGGCCGCGTGGGTCGGCGACGTCGAAGCCGGCCGGTGTCGTCTGGGGATCAGGTCGAGCGCCGATGACCTCCGCGCCCGCAGCGGTGGCGGCGGAGGCGCACGGCGGCGCCGATGCCGGAGGCGGCGCCGGTGACCACGACCAGACGCCCGGCGAGGCTGCGCTCATCGCGGTACCGTCCGTGGCGAGCCTCGACGTGCGTGTCGCGGCGGCGTGACCGGCGGCAGCGGTCGGTGCCGGCTGCCGACGCCGACGGTGTTGGTCACGGTGCCGATGCCTTCGACGGTGACGGTCGACGACGTCGCCGGTCTGCAGCGGCGGCGGGTCCTGATGGCCGCGGCGGCCCCACAGCTCGGCGAGGCAGCCACCGTTGCCGGTGGTGCCCGAGCCGAGGACGTCGCCCGGCGCGGACCACAGCTGTCCCGGGAGGCGTAGGCGATCATGCGTCTCGAAGGTCCAGCCCATGTTGGACAGCAGGTCGCGGCCGATCTCGGTGCCGTTGACCGCCACCGTGCACCACAGGTCGAGGAAGCCGTCCGCGTCGCGGTACGGCTCGAGCTCGTCGGCGGTGACGATCCACGGGCCCGAGGGTAGATGGCGAAGTCCTTGCCCTTGGCCGGCCCGAGGCTGACCTGCATCTCGCGGCGCTGCAGGTCGCGGGCCGACCAGTCGTTGAGGATCGTGTAGCCGAAGATGTGCGTCGCTGGCCTGCTCGGCAGGTCAGCGACCGGCCGTCCCGACCGACGACCACCGCCACCTCGAGCTCGAAGTCGCGGGCCGACGCTGCGGCGCGGGAACGGGACCGTCGTCGTCCGGGGCCGATGATGGTGTGCGGGTTGGTGAAGTAGAACGTCGGCGCGTCGTACCACGCCTCGGGTACGCCGGCGACGCCGTCGATGCTGCGGCGTACGCCTTCGACGTGCTCCTCGAAGGCGACGAAGTCCCGGACGCTGGCCGGCGCCAGCGGCGCGAGCAGTCGGACCGTCGGACAGCGGCACGCCGTGGCTGGTGCGGGCGTCGCCGGTCCAGCCGCGCAGTGGCTCCGAGCCCGCGGCCGATGATCGTCGCGCATGGTCATCGGCGCCGGGAACGCGATAGACATGGTCGTCGTCGACGACCAGCCCGACCCGTGGGCCGGCCGGGTCGTCGCGAAGGTCGCGAGCTTCATCGGCGGATTCCGCATCGGTCAGACCGGCGGCGCGACGAAGACGCCGCGGTCGGGGTCGTTGAACGACTTCTTGGCCACGAACTCGTTCATCGGGTTCGCCGTGCCCCACTGGTCGGTGACCTCGGGGTCGGAGAAGTCGTAGAGGTGGGGGTGCCAGGTGTCCTCGTCGAGCTCCTCGAGCTCGGTCGTGTACTCGATGGTGTTGCCGTGCGGGTCGAGGAAGTAGCTGAAGGTGTTGTTGCCGGCCATGTGGCGGCCCGGGCCCCAGACCTTCTCGACGCCGTCGCGCAGCAGCCGACCGGTGCCGCGCATGTACTCGTCGATGCCGCGCAGCTCGAAGGAGGCGTGGTGCAGCGACACGTGCGGGCCGCGGGCGATCGCCATGCTGTGGTGGTACTTGTTGGTCCGCAGGAACCACATGACGTCGCCCATGTGCGGGGAGGACAGGGTGTCGGACAGCGTGAAGCTCAGATGCTTGTCGTAGAAGGCGACCGTCGCCTCCGGGTTGGGTGAGTTGATCACCACGTGCGACAGCTTGACCGGGATCGACTCGCCCTCCTCGATCTTGCGGTGCTGGCGGACCGCGACGTCGGAGGAGACCTCGATGGTGCGGCCGTCGTTGTCGAAGAACCGGAAGCCGTAGCCGCCGCCCGGGGTGGTCAGATCGTGTCGGGCTCGGTGACGAGCTGGACGCCGTCGGTGGCCGAGCTGCTGGGCCAGTGTGTCGACGTCGGCTGCGGTTGGCGGCGCCGAAGGAGATCAGGTCGAGCCGCTTCTCGTCGGCCTTGCGCAGCCGCACCGAGTACTGCTCCGGCGAGCCCTCGGCGGCCAGGAAGGCGATGCCGTTGTCGGTGGTCTCGGCCTTCAGGCCCCACATGTTGGTGTAGAAGTCGAGCTGCCGGTCGTAGTCGGGCACGGCCAGGTCGACGTGCCGCAGGTGGGTGATGAGTCGTTCGTCAGTCATGGCGGTGCTCCTGGTTCGGGCGTCAGGCGGGGTTCGCTGAGCAGGTGGGCGACGCCGGCCATCAGGCCGGGCACGTCGCCGCGTTCGCCGTCGAGCAGCCAGCTGGCCGAGCTGCAGGAGGCGTCGACGACGGTCTTGGCGCGGTCGAAGCGGCGGCCCGTAGAACTCGTCCCACAGGTCGTCGTCGAGCGGTGTCGCGGTCGATCAGCAGCTCGCTGAGCACGGCGGCGTCCTCGAGCGCCTGGGCCGCGCCCTGGGCCACGGTCGGCGGGCAGGTGTGGGCGGCGTCGCCGATCAGCACGACCCGGCCGCGGTTCCAGGGCGCCTCGAGCACGTGCGTCTCGAACCACGTGTAGTTGATCCTGGCCGGGTCGGTCATGCCGTCGCGGATCTCGTCCCACGGGCCGTGGTAGGCCTGCGACGAGCTCCCGCATGACCGCCAGCTGCTCGTCGGGGGTCGAGGCTGCTGCGGTCCTGGGCCTGCTCGACGATGTAGGCGTACAGGGTGTCCTCGCCGGTCGGGCAGTAGCCGGCGATGTAGCAGGGGCCGCCGTAGATAGAGGTCGGTGCGGGTGCACCGAGTCCGGGCGGGGGGCGAAGACCCGCCAGATGCCCATCCCGGTGCTCTGGTCTCCAGGTCGATGCCGAGCTGGCGCCGCGGGTCCAGGAGCGGACGCCGTCGGCGCCGATGACCAGGTCGTAGCGGCCGGTCGAGCCGTCGGTGAAGGTGACGTCGACGCCGCCGTCGTCCTGGTCGAAGCTCGGTGTAGGTGGTGCCGAACCGGACCTTGGCGCCGGCCTCGGTGGCCTGCTCGACCAGGATCGTGGCCAGCGTCGGGCCGGTACATGCCGACCGTGGCCGGCAGGTCGGGGCCGCCGGTGCGGACGTCGTCGAGCTCGACGATCAGGGTCCCGTGCGGGGTCGGGTGCGCGCAGGCCGAGGGTGTCGAACGGCGTAGCCCGTGCTCCGGCACCTGGTCCCAGACGCCGAGCTCGCGCAGCACCCGCAGCGCGTTGCCCTGCAGGGTGATCCCGGAGCCGAGCGCGCTGATGTCGGGCTTGATGTCGACGAGGTCGACCGAGACGCCGCCCCGGGCGAGCAGGATCGCGGCGGCGGTGCCGGCGGCACCGGCTCCGACGACGAGGACATTGGCAACTGCCGGCATGAACGAAGCTCCCTTGCTTTGCTGCAACCTGTGTGGACTACTCTGCGGTGCCCATCAGCTATTGGGAAGACCGATTTGCTGATGCGCGGTATCTGTCTGATCGATACGAGCGGGGGTCTGCCGAGGCCCAGCCGCAACGGCCGGTGGGCTTGGACGACGCCGCTCGGCATGGTCAGCGCCGTGGCGGCAGGTCGAGCCCGTCGCCGAAGCGGTACAGCGGGTTCGCGGTGTCGCCGGGGACGTCGGGGCGCTGGTTCTCGACCTCCTGCATGGACGACGGCAGGTCGAACGGCAGCCGTCCGCGGGGCGGGACACGGCCGAACAGGACGTCCAGGAGCGCGGTGTCGCTGGCCCCGAAGTTGGCGACCAAGGCGGTGCAGTGCCGGCTGATCTCGGGGATCACTGCGGCCCGCTCGAGGTAGATGTCGACCACGGTGGGCACCGTGTCCATCAGCTGCAGCAGTGGGGCCAGCTCGTCGTCGGTGAAGTCGAGTCGGCCGGCGTGGAAGAACGGCTCCAGGCCACCGGTCCGGGGCTCGTAGGGTGTGCCGAGCCGCACGATGGCGAGGTCGGCGTCGGCGGGGTCGTCGACGACGGTCGCGTAGGAGGCGGCGAGGTCGGGGTCGACGCCTTGCAGGTACACGGTCGCGTTGCTTGCCAGCGGCAAGATGCTGGGGCCGGCCTGTGGGCCGGGACCGTTCTTCAGCACCGTGATCGCGGCCGACTGCGCGGCCCGGCCCTCGGCGAGGGCTGTGGCCGTGCCGACGAGGGACTCGGCGGCGTCGACGTCGACCAGGGGATCGTCGAAGAGGCCGAGCGCGAACTTCTCCCGCAGGAGCCGCGCGGCGGACTCGTCGAGCCGTTTCTCGGTGATCGTGCCGCTCTCGACGAGCTCGATGAGCAGTTCGACGCAGGTTTCGCCGCCGAACTGGTCGACGCCGGCGGTGATCGCCTTGGCCATTCGCTGGGACGGGCTGAGGTGCTCGACACCCCAGGCACGGGCCGGGAACGGCTCGCCGGCAATGACGCCGTCGGTGATGATCCGCCAGTCGGCGACGATGACGCCGTCGAAGCCGAGCTCGTCGCGGAGCAAGTCGGTGAGGATGCCCCGGTTGAACCCGAAGCCGACCTCCTCGTAGGCGGTGCCGGTCGGCATGCCGTAGTAGGGCATCATCTGCGAGGTGCCGGCGGCGATGGCGGCCCGGAACGGGACCAGGTGCTGCTCGAACCGATCGCCGGGGTAGACCTGCTCGCGGCCGTAGGGGAAGTGGGGGTCCTCTCCGTCGCGCTGCGGCCCGCCGCCGGGAAAGTGCTTGGTCATGGCGGCGACGCTGTCGGCTCCGATCCGCTCGCCCTGCAGGCCGGTGACATAGGGCCCGACCAGCCGGGCGGTGAGGTCTGGGTCCTGTCCGAAGGTGGCGTTGCTGCGGGCCCAGCGGGGCTCTGTGGCGAGGTCGATCTGGGGGTGCAGGGCCACCCGCAGCCCCACCGCCAGGTACTCCCGTCGGACCGTGTCGGCGAAGCGGGCGACGAGGTCGGGATCGTCGATGGCGGCTAGGCCGGTGGTCTCGGGCCATTGGGAGAATCCACCGGCCGCCGCGCCGGTGCCGGGGTTGGCGGTGAAGGAGTGGCGGGGATCGGTGGACAGGGTGATCGGGATTCCCCAGCGGCATTGACCGGCCAGCTGCTGCAGATTGTTGTTCCAGGCGGCGATGTCGCGGACGGCGTGGGTGCCGAACAGGTTGAAGTGGGTGAGGTTCTTCTCCGCCACCAAGGTGGCGGTGGCTTCGATGTCGAAGGCGGGGAGATCGCCGAGCAGCGCCCCGCCGGGGCCGGGCAGCAGCATGGTGTGGAAGCAGAGCCCGGCCTTCTCGACGAGCGACATGCGGGGCAGGAGGTCGTTGACCCGCTGGTCGATGGCCAGGTCACGGTCTCGGTAGGGCAGCCGTGGCTGGGGGCCGCTCATCACTGGACCGACTTGATCGGACGCACCAGCAGGCCGCCGAGGACGGCGCAGGCGCTGGCGAAGATGAACAGGGTGGTATAGCCGCCGCCGGTGCTGATCAGCAGGCCGGCCACGGCAGGGGCGGCGACGTTGGGCACCGCGCCGGCGATGTTCAGCACGCCGAGGTCGCGGGCGGCGTCGCTCTCGGCGGGGATCACCCGGCTCAGCAGGGCCTGGTCGACGACGGCGTACAAGCCGAAGGAGGCGCCGCTGATCAGCTGGGCGATGATGATGCCGGGCAGGGTCGGCCAGACGATGAGGATGATGCCGGGCAGGGCGAACCCGACCGCGGACCACAGCACGAAGGGCTTGAGCTTGCCGAGCTTGTCGGCCAGGATGCCGCCGATGGCGGAGACGATGGTCAGCGCGACCAGGCTGATCAGGCTGAGCAGGCTCACGGTCTGGGCGAGGTTCATGCCCGGGTAGCGGTGCTCGAGCTGGATGTGGTCGCTGAGGATGAAGAACAGGTAGCTGGTGATGGCCTGGTAGGTCATGAAGACGGCGAACTTGCTGCCGAAGGCCCACCAGTAGTCCTTGGACCGGGGCAGACCGGCGAAGACCGAGCGGCGGGGTCCGGCGGTGCGGGCCGGTTGCGGCGGACGGACCGGCGCCTTGACGTCGGGGTTGGTGAGGGCGAACAGCAGGGTCGTGACCAGCACCAGCGCGGCCAGCACGAGCCAGGCCGTCTGCCGGTTGGGGATGAAGCCGGCCAAGATGATGCCGCTGGCGGCGCCGACGGCCAAGGCGATGCCCAGCGCACCGGAGACGCGGGCCCGCTGGTTGAGCGGCACCCGGTCCGGCAGTGAGGCGTTGATCATCGCGACGACGCCGTTCAGTCCGACCTGCGCGATCAGTAGGATCACCGCGACGGCCACGATGCTGGCAACCAGGGTCATGCTGGCGAGAGCAGCGGCACCGACGACACCGCCGATGACCACCCAGGTGGCGCGCCGGCCCAGGCCCCAGCGGGTGCGGTCCGACAGCCGGCCGACGATCGGCTGGGCGAGCAGCGCGCCGAGGGCGCCGACCGCGGTGATGAGTCCGAGGGCACCGACCTTGCCGTCCCCCGCGATCGCGGTCGCCGTCGCCGGCAGCAGCACCGCGATGCCGGCGCCGAACGAGGCGTAGACCGCGTACTGGGTCAAGATCATCGTCAGGTAGAACCACCGGCTGGCCTTCAGCATGGGTATCTCGGGGCTGTCGCCGGGCGGGATTCGCGCGTCGGTTGTCGTCTGCTTGCTCATTCCTGGGACCTCCGTGTCCGTGAGCGCTTGACCAGACCAGGAGGTGGGTCGAAGCGGTGGTGTGGGTAGTACGCTATCGCCGAACACCTAGGGATCACTAGGTTTTCGATTGGTGAGGTCGCTCACGTCCCGACTGCCGACGCAGGCGGACCATCGGGCGGTGAAGCCTGACCAGAGCTGATGCGGCGGCCGCCGCGTCCGGCCCGATCCGGGAGGCGTGATTCGATGACGGGTGTGGCTGGTGAGCAGGGGACAGGATCGGGACGGGGCCCGTATGCGGCGGGCAGGACCCGGCGGGCGCAGATCATCGAGCTGGCCAAGGACCACTTCGCCCGGTCCGGCTACAGCGGCACGTCGACCGCGGTGATCGCCCGCAGCGCCGGCATCACCGAGGCCGGTCTGCTGCACCACTTCCGGTCCAAGCGCGAGCTGCTCCTGGGGGTCCTGGCGGCCACCGAGGCGGAGTCGGGCCAGCGGGCCGAGGCGCTGCTGGAAGGGGTGGCGACTCCGGCGGAGCTGTGGGCGACCCTGGTTCGGCTGGCCGAGCACAACGCCGCCGCTCCTGGACTGGTGGAGCTCTACGTCGTGCTGTCCGGTGAGGCCACCACCGTTGATCATCCTGCCCACGCCTGGTTCGTCGAGCGGTACACAAGGATCCTCAACGTCAGCACGGCGACCCTGCGTCGCGGTGTCGAGACGGGCGCGATCCGCTCCGACACCGACTGCGAGGCCGTCGCCCGGGAGACGGTCGCCATGCAGGACGGTCTGCAGCTGCAGTGGGTCCTTGGCGGCTGCCGGTTCGACCTGGCGACCGCCGTCAGGCACTACGTCGACGGGTTGGCCCGCTCCCTCGAGCCCGACCGACCCTGACCCGCGCCACACTTTGTTTGGGCTGCGGAAGGCCAGGGCCGCGGAAGGCCAGGACCGCGGAAGGCCAGGACCGCACTGCTGGTCAGTCTGTAGCGTGGTCAGTCTGTAGCGGGCGTGGTGCCGGGTGGCCAGATGCCCTGCTTGCCGGGGGCGAGAAGTCCCTGGGGGTCAAGGGCGTGCTTGATCTTGGCGACGGTACTGCGCAGGGCGGAGTCGTGGGCGTCGTACTGGTCGGCGATCAGGTCCATGAAGGCGGTGTGGCTGCGGTAGGGGGCGTAGCCGGCGGCGGCGGCGTCGGCGATCAGCTCGGGAAACAGTGCGGCGACCTCCCCGGCCTGGTCGGGGTCGTCGCGGTCGAAGCTGACCAGGGCCAAGGCGATGGCGTGGCGGGGGTTGAGGGTGAAGCCGCCGGCGTAGTCGAAGCCACGGGCCTCGACCCCGGCCCGGATCAGCTGCATCTGCCGGACAGCGTCGGCGCCGGTCGGGGGACAGACCAGGGAGAAGTCGGTGTGGGCCGGTGTGCCGCCGCGCCAGGCCGCCATCTGGATGAGGTCGGTGCTCGGGATGCCCAGCTGGGCCCGGTCGGCCGGATGGACGGTGTCGGGATCGACATCGCCGGCGTAGCGGGTGACCTTCAGGTCGGCGGCGGGTAGGGCGGCGGCGACGGTCGCCGAGATCACGTCGAGCCGGGCCTGCACGATCGGCTCGGGACCGTAGACCGCGAAGCGGGCGTTCCATCGGCCGATGCCCATGGCTGCGGTGATCCGCTCGATCGACTCCTCCGGCAGGAGGCCAGGGCCGTCCCACCAGCTGACCCGAGGGGTGACCATGGACGCCACCACGGGCGCGTTCCCGATCACCGCGTTGCTCTGGACCGTGCCCTCCAGCAGCAGCGGCCGGAGCAGGTCGACCAGCGGTCCGAGGTCCTCATCGGAGGGTGCGGTGATCATGCAGACCGCGATGCTCTCCGGACGCGGCATCAACCACAGGCCCATCTTGGTGACGATGCCGAGGTTGGACTGGTAGAACAAGCCGTCGACCGATGGGCCGTAGCCGCCCTTGTACAGCGCCCACGCGGTGCTGTCGGCCTTGGCTCCCATGCCGGTGCGCACCAGGGTGCCGTCGGCGAGCACCACCTCCATCCCGCATTGGAAGGCGGAGTGGTCGCCGTGGGCGGTGTAGCCGAAGCCGCGCTCCAAGGTGTTGCCGAGCACGCTGCCCCAGCCGATGTCGGGCACCGACGGCATCAGGCGGGAGCCGATGTCTCGCAGGTGCTGGGCGAGCGCGAGGAACGTGACCCCCGGCTCGACGATCACGTAGCCGGTCTCGTCGTCGACCTCGCAGATCCGGTCCATCCGGTGCAGGTCGACCACGACGGTGCCCGGAACACGGGGGCTGGCGCCGCCGTAGCCGTAGTTCTTCCCCCGCGACACCGTCCACAACGGCACGCTGTGGCGGCCGGCGATGCGGACGATCTCCTGGACCTCGGCGACTGATCCGGGCAGGACCACCCCGGCCGGGGCGATCGTGTCCCCGCCGAGGAAGGAGAACGGGTCGACATGCTCGCCCACCCCGGCGCCGGTCAGCACCTGGTCGGCACCGACGGCGGCACTGAAGTCCTCCAATGCTGCGGCGAGGCGATCCGGGCTGGGGGCGGCGGAGGACGGCATGCTGCGCTGCACGGTGGTCACGGGTGTCCCTTCGGGTGATGAGCGAGATCGGTACGAGCGAGATCGGTCGGAGCGGGCCGACGGCGAGCGGGCGGTGCGGGGAGGTAGTCGGGAGGGGCGAGGTCAGTCAGTGAGGCGCGAGGGCGGGGTCTGCGGCGCGGCGCGGCTTGGACAGCCACACCGCCGCGGCGGCAACCAGGGACACCGCGCCGAGCACGATCATGGACGCGCCGAGGGTGCCGAGGGCTCCGGTGAGGGCGATCACGACGAGCGGGCAGATGAACTGGCCGATGAACACCGCGGAGGTCCACACACCCGTGCCTCGGCCGCGCTGCTCGAACGTCAACGACCCCAGGGCCCAGGTCAGCAAGGCGGGCAGCAGGACACCGTTGCCGAAGCCGGTGATGACGGCGAAGACGACCACCACGGGCAGGGTGGGAGCCAGCCCGATGCCGAGCAGGCCGATGCCGGAGAGTCCGAAGGCGAGCGGGACGGTCAGACCGGGACCGCGTCTGGCCAGCCGGCCGAACACAAGGGCGCCGGAGGCGGTGCCCAGGGAGGCGACCGCACTGACCAGGCCGATGGCGGCGGTGGACGTCACGCCGATCGCGACGAGCTTGAAGGAGAGCTCGACGATGAGGACGTAGAAGATCAGCCCGCCGAGCAGGGTCACCGCGACCGGGGCACGCAGCTGGCGCCAGGGCAGGGGCGGCAGCTTCTTACCTGCGACGGCGGCGAGGGCCCGCGGGGCGGGCTGCCAGACGAACTTCGCGGCGAGCAGCGCCAGCGGCAGGCTGACCGCGTACAGCCAGAACGGGGCCCGCCAGTGCTGTCCGCCGAGGATCCCGCCGACGGCGAAGAAGATGGTGGCCGCGATGGTGGTGAACACGACCTGGAGCCCGAAGTAGCGGTCGCGCTGGTGGCCGTGGAAGTAGTCGCCCAGCAAGGTGGTGCAGCAGGTCATGATGGCCGCCTCGGTCAGGCCGACCAGGACCCGGCTGGCCACGATGAGCTCGAGCGACGGCAGCCACAGTGGCGCGGTGCCGAGGAAGCCATAAGCGACCAAGGCCACAACCAGCAGCCGTTTGCGGCCGACCCGGTCGACGATGCGGCCCGCGACCATCGCGGTCAAGCCGATGATCAACGCGGGGGCTGTAAGCACGATCGGGGTGAGGGTCTCCACTCCGGGAGTACCGGCGAACGCCTCTTGGATCCTGGGCAGAACCGGGGCGAGCAGGACGGCCCCCAGCACCGACAGACAGCTCGACAGCAGCAGGACCATCGCCTGAGCCGTGCCGGCCGGCTGGCCGGTGACCGGGTGGACGGCGACCTCTCCGGTGAGGGGCTCCTCCGATAGCGGGGCAGAGCTGGTGGCGGAAGCGGACACGACGTCTCCTTCGACTTCGCGGCAAGGGCCGGCGGGCGCCCGGGGATTTGAGGCCTTCATGCAGTTGGCCGTCCCCCGACGAATGTGGATGTACTGTTACATTCACATTAGGTCGTGTCAAGATGCTGCTGTGTCCACCGCATCGCCCCCCAACGCATCGCCCCCCATCGCGCTGCAGCACCGGAGTCGCCGGACCCGACGAGTCGTCCTCGATGCTGCCTTCCGCGTCCTGGAACAGCAGGGCCCCGAGGCCTTGACCATCACCGCGGTCAGCGCCGAGGCGGGCGTTGCCTCCGGTACGGTCTATCGCCGGTTCGGCGACAAGGACGGCCTGATGACCGAGCTGCAGGCAGAGTTCACCACCGCGTTCCGCGAGGAGTTCGGTCAGCGGATGAGTGCGGCGGAGCCGGGGGAGGCCCCGCCGCCGATCGTGATCGACCGCGCGGTCCGCGCCCTCGCCGACACCTTCCACGCCCACGAGACCTTGCTGCGGGTGTTCGTCATCCTCGGGATGCGGGAACCGCAGATGCTGGCGGCCGGCAGCCAGGCCAGCCACGAAGGCGGGCGCCAGTTCCGCGACCTGCTGTGGCGCCATCGCGAGGCGTTCAGCACCAACGACCCCGAGCACGCGATCGACGTCGTCCACCGCATCGTCTACGCCACCTGCATGCACCGCGTGCTGCACGGTCCCCACATGGAGTCACCCACCCCGCTGAGCTGGGCGGAGCTGACCGACGAGCTGTCCCGCACCGCTACCTTGAGCCTGCTCGGCGTGCTGCCCATCTCCGAGCCCAGATCCGGCACTGCCACCACCGAGGAGACATCGTGAATGACCGCATACCAACCGACAGCACCACCATGCGAGCCATGGGCCTGTACACCTTCGGCGCACCCGAGCAGCTCGTCCCGGTCGACGTGCCCCGTCCCAGGCCGCTCCCGACCGAGATCCTCGTCCGCGTCCACGCCGCCGGCATCAACCCGCTCGATCTCCGCACCCGGGCCGGATACCCCACTCCCGCTGCGGCGGCGCTGGGCGCCGCCCCCCACATCCTGGGCTGGGACGTCTCCGGTGTCGTGGAGCAGATCGGCGGTGGCGAATTCCTTTACCAACCCGGCGATGAGGTCTTCGGCCTCTTGTGGCTGCCGCGCCCTGCCGGCGCCTACGCCGAGTACGTCACCGCGCCCTCCCGCCAGTTCGCCGCCAAACCGCCCGGCACTGACCACGTCTCGGCAGCCGCCGTTCCACTAGCCGGGCTCACCGCCTGGCAGGCGCTGACCGATATCGCCCACCTCCAGCCGGGACAGCGGATTCTGATCCACGCCGCCGGCGGCGGCGTCGGCCATCTCGCCGTCCAGATCGCCCGACATCTCGGCGCCCACGTCACCGCAACCGCGAGCAAGGCGAAGCACACCTGGCTGCGCGACCTCGGCGCCGATGAGCTGATCGACTACCACGACACGGCGTTCGAAGACGTCGCGCGTGACCTGGATGTCGTCATGGACCTGGTCGGCATCGCCCAACCCGACACCGCCACCAGATCCTTGCAGGTCCTCAAGCGCGGGGGCCTGTTCCTCGGCATCGCGCCCGGGCGACCCGCGGAATTCGACCGCCGCGCTGAAGAGGCTGGCGTCCGGGTCGCTCCCGACCTCCTGGTCGAGCCCGACGGCCACGGCCTGACCCGCCTCGCCGAGCTGCTGGCCGCCGGCGAGATGCAGGTGCACATCGACCGGATCTTTCCCCTCGACCAGGCCGCCCAGGCGCACGCTTACGCCGAGCAGGGTGCCACCGGGAAAACCGTGTTGAGCATCCTGGACTGACCACCCGGCCTCCCTTGCCATCAGTAAGCCAGGGACCGGGCGGCTGGCCATTGGCGGCGTCTATGGTTGCCAGGTGGACGGCAGCAGCCTGCGCAACCTCGACCTGAACCTTCTGCTGTCGTTGGATGCTCTGCTGAAGGAACGCAACGTCACCCGCGCCGCGGAGCACCTCGGCCTGAGCCAGCCGGCGGTGTCTGCCTCGTTGGCTCGGCTGCGGCGCCACTTCAACGACGATCTTCTCCATCGCGCCGGCAACAGGTACGAACTCACCCCGCTAGCCGACCAGCTGACCAGCCGGACCACGGCTGCCCTGGCCGGTGTGCGACGTGTCTTCGACGTAGCCCCCGACTTCGATCCCAGCAGCGCTGACCGCGAGTTCACACTGATGGTCTCCGACTACGCGGCGGCCGTCCTCGGGGACCACCTGGCCGCCGCGGTCGCCCACCAGGCGCCGGGGGTCCGGCTGCGGCTGCTGCAGAACAGCACCTACGCGGTGGACCACCCGAAGGAGACGCTGCTCAGCATCGACGGCATGGTGATGCCACACGGCTTCCTCACCGACTTTCCTTGCGTCGACCTGTACGAGGACACCTGGGTGTGCATCGTGTCCAGCGACGACGACCAGGTCGGCGAGGAGCTGTCAATCGACGACCTGGCCCGGCGGCCCTGGGTCTTGACGTACCACCAGCCGACCGCGTTCACCCCGGCTGCACAGCAGCTCCGCATGATCGGCGTGGAGACCGACGTCCAGATCGTCGTGGAGACCTTCCTGGCGGTGCCGTTCCTGGTGGCTGGCTCCAACAGGGTCGCAGTGCTCCAGGAGCAGCTCGCGCGGCGGATGGCAGCCGCCGCCGGCGTCCGCATCCTGCCCTGCCCCTGGGACGTCGTGCCGCTGAAGGAGGCCTTCTGGTGGCATCCGACCTTCCGCGCCGACCCCGCCCACGCCTGGCTGCGCAGCGTGCTCCGCGATGCCGGCGCAGCGGTGGCCGCACAGCGCGACCACTGACCGCGCACGGTCGCCACCGTCCGCGACAATCTCGTCCGACGGTCACCGGCGGTATGTAGCGGCTCGACCCTTGCGGACACCTGCTGCGGGCAGGGGCTCACCATTCGGACCAGACCTCGGATACCTTCCGTTCAGTGGAAGGCGGTAGTCGCGGCGCCGATCGGGTCCCCTTAGCGTGTGCCAGGCAACGACGCATGCGAGGAGGGCCAGTGCACGACATCACCGATCTTGTCGTCGCGAGAGAAGCAGCAGCCGGCACGCGCGGGCAAGGGGGCGGCGCTGAGCGGGCAGACATGCTCGGCGGGCGACCGACCTGGGCCGGGCTGCCGCCGACCCGGGTCCGGATTGTCGAGCGGGGGCTGACGCCGTGGACAAGGTGATCGCCTCGGCGGATGCCGCCGTCGCCGACATCCTCGCAGGGTCCGCGCTGGCTGTTGGCGGGTTCGGCCTGTGCGGCATCCCGTCGGCGCTTATCGAGGCCCTGCTGCACGCCGGCGCCGGAGATCTCGAGGTGTATTCCAACAACTGTGGCGTGCAGGGGTGGGGACTGGGCCGGCTCCTCGATGCTCACCGGATCCGGCGGATCGTCGCCAGCTACGTGGGGGAGAACAAGGAGTTCGAACGGCAGTACCTGACCGGGGAGATCGAGGTCGAGCTCACCCCGCAGGGCACACTCGCCGAACGGATGCGCGCCGGCGGCTCCGGCATTCCTGCTTTCTTCACAGCCAGCGGTGTGGGCACCCAAGTGGCCGACGGAGGGCTGCCCTGGCGCTACCGGGCCGACGGCTCCATTGCGGTCGCCTCCCCGCCGAAAGAGGTGCGGACCTTCCCGACAGCCGACGGCGCCCTACCTTTCGTCCTGGAGCGGGGTCTGGTCGCCGACTTCGCCCTGGTACGGGCCTGGCGCGGGGACCGGCACGGCAACCTCGTCTTCCGCAAGGCCGCCCGCAACTTCAACCCCCTCGCCGCAATGTGCGGCCGGGTGACGATCGCTGAGATCGAGGAGCTCGTCGAGCCCGGCGAGCTGGACCCCGACAGCATCCACACCCCGGGGGTCTACGTGCACCGGGTGGTGCGGCTGACCCATGATCAAGTCCGCGACAAACGCATCGAGCGCCGTACCGTGGCCTCCGCCGGGGGGCACTGACATGCCCGGCTGGACTAGGGAACAGATGGCGGCCCGGGCCGCGGCCGAACTCGACGACGGCATGTACGTCAACCTCGGGATCGGACTGCCGACCCTGGTCCCGAGCTTCGTCGACGACGGCATCGACCTGGTTCTGCAGTCCGAGAACGGAATCCTGGGCACCGGCGCCTACCCCACCGACGAGCAGGTCGACCCCGATCTGATCAACGCGGGCAAGGAAACTGTGACGATCCGGAAGGGTGCCGCGTTCTTCGACTCCGCAACCTCCTTCGGCATGATCCGCGGCGGCAAGATCGACATCGCCATCCTGGGTGCCCTACAGGTGTCGGCGAACGGCGACATCGCCAACTGGATGATCCCGGGCAAGATGGTGAAGGGCATGGGCGGCGCGATGGACTTGGTGCACGGAGCCAAGCGGGTCATCGTGGTTATGGACCACCTCGCCCGCGACGGCTCCTACAAGATCGTGAACAGCTGCACGCTGCCCCTGACCGGGCGCGCGGTCGTGCGTCGGATCATCACCAACCTCGGCGTCCTCGATATCGGCCCCACCACCGGCGGCACACTGCCGTGCCTCCGCCTGGTCGAGACCGCCCCCGGCGTCACCCGCGCCGATGTGACCGCCGCGACAGAACCGGAGCTGGCATGACCACCCCCCACGACGTCGTTCTGCTGGCTGGTGCGCGGACACCGTTCGGCCGGATAGGCGGCTCCCTGGCCCAGCTCAGCTCGGTCGAGCTCGGCAGCCACGCCATCCGCGCCGCAGTCGCTCGATCAGGGATCGACCCGAGCGACGTCGAGGCGGTGATCATGGGCCAGGCCGTGCAGGCCGGGGCCGGCCAGGGACCGGCCCGGCAGGCAGCGGTCGCCGCCGGGCTGGGCTGGAACGTCTTCGCCCAGACGATCAACAAGGTCTGTCTCTCCGGGCTGACCGCGATTATCGACGCCGCCCGGCTGATCCGCTCCGGCGACGCGCAGGTGGTCATCGCTGGCGGCCAGGAATCGATGTCGAGCGGACCGCACCTGCTGCCCGGCTCTCGGCGCGGCTGGCCCTACGGAAACATCACCGCCCTCGACGCCGTGGCCCACGACGGCCTGACCGACGCCTTCGACCAGGTCAGCATGGGTGCCGCCACCGAGCGGGTCGTCGCCCGCCTCGGTGTCAGCCGCGCCACCCAGGACCGGATCGCCGCCACCAGCCACCAACGCGCCGCCGACGCTACGGCGCGGGGCATCCTCGCCCTGGAGATCGCCCCGGTGGCCGTGCCCCAGCGGCGCGGCTCCCCGCTCACGATGCTCGACGACGAGTCCATCCGAGCCGACACCACGATCGAGACCCTCGCCACCCTCCGCGCTGCCTTCGCCCCTGACGGCACCATCACCGCCGGCAACGCCTCCCCGCTCACCGACGGAGCGGCAGCTGTGGTGGTCGTCAGCCGCAGCTGGGCCCAGGAGCGCGGTCTGCCGTACCTGGCCGTGCTCGGCGCCTGTGGACAGGTCGCTGGCCCCGACAACTCGCTCACCTCCCAGCCCGCCCGTGCCATCGAGCAGGCGATGCGCCGCGAACAGATCAGCATCGCCGACGTGGACCTGGTCGAGATCAACGAGGCCTTCGCCGCTGTCGCCGCCCAGTCGGCGGCTGAGCTGCAACTGCCCCACGACCGCCTCAACATCCACGGCGGGGCAATTGCGCTCGGACATCCTCTCGGCGCCTCCGGTGCCCGGCTCGCCCTGCACGCCGCGCTGGAGCTTCAGCGACGGGGACGCGGCACCGCCGCGGTGGCGCTGTGCGGCGGTGGCGGTCAGGGCGAGGCCCTGATCCTGCACGCCGCGTAGCGGCCACCGGAGTGTTCCCGGCCGGGGAAGCGGCCGGCGGGCGGGCCGCCCGGACAGGATCCGGTGGACGGGCAGGCGCCGGAGGAGGGCACGTCGGCCAGGCGTCTCAGCCTGTCGACTGCGGTGACCCGGGGCGGTCCGCCAGCGCGTCGTCCAGGCGGCGCAGCAAGGTGAGTGCGTGTCCGAGCTCGCCGGTCCGGACAGGTGTTGCGCCGGAGAGGAGATCCGACCATCCGGCCCGGGCTGCGGCCACCCGTGGCTGCGCGGCAGCCGTGGCATGCAGGCGGATGCTGCGGCTGTCGGCTGGGTCCACCCGCTTCTCCACCAGGCCCTGCTCGACCAGACTCCGCAGGGCCACGCTGAGATTGCTGCGCTGCAGGCCGAGGGACGTGGCGACCTGGGACGCGGTCGAGCCCGGGTGTCGGTCGACCTGTCGCAGCACGCTGCCCTCCGTCAGCGTGAGTCTGGTCGCCGACGTGTCGGCCGTCGGATTCCGCTGCAGCTCGCGGGCGAGGTTCAAGATGAGCTCCGCCAGATCGGCCCACTGCTCGTCGCGATCATGCATACGAGGCCCCTCCGCTTGACTTATGTATACATAACCAGTTTAGTTATGAACTAGTAACTATCTTCTGGAGTATACGAGGAGCTCGACCATGACCGCCACCCTCACCGAGTCACCGGCAGTACCAGATCGGCAGGTGAGCGGCCGGCTGCTGCTGGTACTCGCGCTCCTGGCCTGCCTGGCCCCCTTCGCCACGGATCTGTACCTGCCCGCGTTCCCGACCATGACGGAGGAACTGGGCACCGATGCCACGCGTGTCCAGCTCACCTTGACCGCCTTCCTGCTCGGCACCGGCGCGGGGCAGCTGATCTTTGGTCCGCTGTCGGACCGGATGGGCCGTCTGCGGCCCCTGCTGATCGGCACGTCGATCTGCGTCGTCGCCAGCGTGGCGGCCGCGCTGGCCCCGACGATCTCGGTCCTGATCGTGGCCCGGCTGGTGCAGGGCCTCAGCGGCGCGGCGGGCATGGTGATCGGACGGGCCATCATCTCCGATCTCGCCACCGGGCCCGCCGCCACCCGGGCGCTGAGCTTGATGATGACCGTGACTGGTGTCGCCCCGGCCGTTGCGCCGTTGATCGGCGGCATCTTGACCCCGATCATCGGTTGGCGGGGAATCCTCTGGGTCGTCGCCGCGATCGTCGCCGTCATGCTCGTCGTGGTGGCTGTCGTTGTCCGCGAGACACTCCCCGCCGGCCGTCGGCGACAGCGCAGCAAGGGCGGGGCGACCTCGTTGAGGCCGCTGATCAGCCGCGCGTTCCTTGGTCACGCTCTGTCGTTGGGCTTCGCCTTCTCGGCCATGATGGCCTACATCTCTGCCTCTCCGTTCTTGTACCAGACGATGATCGGGGTCACGCCGACCCAGTACGGACTGCTGTTCGGAATCAATGCTGTCGGTCTGATGCTCGTCGGCTCCCTCGGGGCTCGGCTCAGCCGCACCATGCCGGCGCGGAGGCTGCTCGGGATCGGGCTGTACCTGACGGTCGCGGCCTCGATCGTCTCCCTCGTCCTGGTCGTCGCCGGAGTGCCGACGGCTTGGCTGCCCATCCCCATCTTCGTCACCGTCTCCTCCCTTGGTCTGGTCATGGGACCGGCCACCGCGCTTGCCCTCGCGGCGGGCAAGCAGGTAGCCGGCACCGCCTCCGCCGGCCTTGGTGCGCTCCAGTTCGGACTGGGAGCCGTGGTCTCACCACTGGTCAGCCTGCAAGGGGAGCACTCCGCTGTTCCCCTCGTGGTGATCATGGTCATCGGGACCTTCCTGGCCACGATCGCCTACCACGCGGCCGGATCCGGGAGCCGGAACGGCTGAACGGAGAACCTGACCCTCGGCCAAGCCCACCGACGCCGCGAAAAGTATCAGTGAGGGGCATCGGCGGCGCTAGGTCAGTCCTCCACGCCTGCGTACGTTTGAGTGGCCGCTCAGTGTCTCGGACTGGCGCCGTCGATGCCAGTGTCATCTAGGGCAATCAGATCAAGTTGCATAGGAGCACCGCGTGAAAATAGGAGCACCACGTGAAACCGCTGGTGTCGACTGGCGTCGCGAGGCCGCCTGCACAACTCAGGATCCCGGGCTGTTCTTTCCTATCAGAACGGCCGGTCCAGCGGTACGACAGACCGAGCGGGCCAAGCAGTTCTGTGGTGGATGCCCGGTGCAGATGCCGTGTCTCGAATGGGCCCTGAAGACCGGCGCCGATCACGGTGTCTGGGGCGGACTGAGCGAGCATGACCGCCAATCCCTTCGGCGCAGGCGCCGCCGGAGCGGCGCGAGCCCTTACCAGCAGGCAATCTCCACCACCCTGCCGACTGATTCGGCATCACGTATGCGCACCACCACCGCCACCAGTACCTCGAACCGGATCCGATGAGGCCTTCCACGGTGGTCGTCGGATCATTTGATGCCGAGGCCTTCTACGTCGCGCTCAACCAGACACGCCTGGCACGAGAATTGAGCTGGAAGAAGGTTGCTGCTCAATCAGGGGTAAGTGCGGCGACGCTTACGCGGATGGCGCAGGGTCGCCGACCCGACATCGACGGGTTGGCAGCACTTACTGTTTGGAGCGGGCTACGCTGCGATGACTTTGTGCGCTCGACTGCCGAACGATCGACGCCAAGTACGTTGGCAATCATCTCCACCTATCTGCGCGCTGACGAGAATCTGTCGCCGAGGGCTGCCGAAGCCATGGAACGCATCATCGCCACGACTTACCAGGCGATGTGCGAAGCGAAGCCAGATGGCTAGCAGGGTGGACTTCACTCAAGAAGCACGTCAGCGATCTGCTGACTCATGCACGACGAGGTGCCGTGTGCAGCAATTCGTTCATCTAGCGCGTCCGGGACAATCGCTTACAGACGTGCAATAGATGGCGACCGCCTGCAGTGACGGATAAGGGCCTTCTGCGACAACGAGATGACCCCGACGCTACGTCGATCCGCCAAGCGCTCGCATCGACGGTCCTCACATCGCGTCGCGGGTTTCGTGGCTGCTCCGGCTGGGGCTTGGACTGAAAGGTGAGACTGTGGCCGTCGCTTGGTCTCCGACGTCAGATCGGACGATCGTCTCGAGCCCAGGTCAAGCTGGACGCCGGACCAGGCCAGGCTCTGCCAACGACTTGGGCGTAGGCCCGGTCCCCTGAACTGTCGGCGACAGCAAGGACTCAGAGTCGGACGATGGCTTTCAGGGAGTCGGGTTCTCGTGCGGCGAGGGTCAAGGCGTCCGCTGTGTGGTCGATGTCGAAGTGATGGGTGATGACGGTGGCCACGTCCACGGCGCCGCCGGCGATGAGTTCCAGTGCGAGTGGGTAGGTGTTGGCATAGCGGAAGGTGCCGGTGATGGTGAGCTCGCGGCCCTGCACGAGGGGGACGTTGATGCTGACGTTGTCGGCTCCCATGCCGACCAGGACGACGCGGCCTGTCCTGGCCATCGCGTTCATGCCGGCGCTGAGCGCCGCTGGGGCGCCGGAGCATTCCAGGAGGACGTCGTACTCCTCCTCAATGGGCTGGGACGCGATCCGACCGTCGAGCCGCAGCTGACTGGCTGTCGCGACCCGGTTGGGATTCATGTCGGTGACGGTTACTGATCTGGCGCCGAACGCGCGAGCGACCTGAGCGGAGAGCAGGCCGATCGGCCCGGCGCCGGTGACCAGCACCCGATCCCCAGCCTGGACGTTGGCGCGGCGGCAGGCCCAGACACCCACTGACACCGGCTCAGCCATCGCCGCATGATCATGGTCCAACCCTTCAGGTGCCCGGTGCGCGAAAGCTGCTGCCAGCGTCACGTACTCACAGATCGCACCATCCACAGGTGGGGTTGCGAAGAACACCACATTGGGACACAGGTTGTAGTGCCCGGACAGACACGTCGCGCAGTTTCGGCAGGGGACACCTGGTTCCAGCGCCACGAGCTCACCGATCCGGTCCTGAGGGACGCCGTCGCCGACTGCAGTAATCTCACCTGAGGCCTCGTGGCCGATGACCATCGGGGCGTCTACAACGTAGGGGCCGATGCGGCCGTGCTCGTAGTAGTGCACGTCCGATCCGCAGATCCCGACGGCGAAGACCTTGACAAGAACCTCACCCGGGCCCGGTTCGGGGATGGGTCGGTCCTCGATGGTGAGGTGGCGGGGCGAGTGAAGGACGGCACTGCGGTTGGTCACAATCGCGCTCCTGGGGACAGTGGCTCCGGGCGAGCCAAAAGTGAATCTAGACCGATGACGAACCGGGGACTAGACCAGGGGATGTCGCCCGCTGATGCTTTCCAGCCTTTCAGGGGTGACGACCACTCCGTCAACACCCCGGGCTGAGCGTGACGGGGCAGGACTAGCCGCGGTGTTGGCGGGGGGTGTGGCCATGGTGGGCGAGGAACTGCCGGTTGAAGTTGGACAGGTTGGCGTAGCCGACACGATGAGCGACCGTAGCCACCGGCAACGTGGTGCCACGCAGCAGCTTGCCGGCCTGAGCGAGGCGGAGCCGGCGGACGGTGTCGGCGAAGGTCACGCCGGTGACCCGGGCGAAGTAGCGGGAGAACGCGGACTCCGACATCCCGACGTGGCGGGCGGTCCCCGCCAGCCGCAGCCCGGGGTCCTCGAGGTGGGAGAAGATGAAGCCGAAGGCACGGTCGATGCGGTCGGCGGTGCCGTCGGCGTGGTCGCTGTGCGGGATGGACCATTCCGCGGCCAGGTACTGACGCTGGTCGGTAGGGGAGTCCGCCATGGCGGCCAGCAGCCCGAAGATGTGAGCCAGGCGGGCGGGGCCCTCGGCGGCGCCGATGGCGTGCAGATGATCGGTCGCCGCCTCCCGGGTGGAGCCGAGAAACTCGATACCCCGTCGAGACGCGTCCAGCAGCGCACGAACCCGGGCGAGCTCGGGCAACAGCTCGGTGCAGCGGTCGATCCACCGCGGATGGAACTGGAAGACGACGTCTCGCTCCGGTAGGCGTTCCCCGGGGGAGAGGTCACTGATCCAGTGGTGGGGGACGTTTGAGCCCACCAAGACGACCTGTCCGGCGGCGAAGACGTCGATACGGTCCCCGACCACGTACCAGCCGGTGCCAGCGGTGATGAGGTGAACCTCGTACTCCGGGTGGTAGTTCCACCGCGAGAACGGTCCCGGCACGCCATGGCGATGCCAGCGGGCGGAATGGTCGGGGTCACTCGGCACCACCTCGCGCGCAGCTTGGATGGTGGCGAGTCGCTGGGCAGTCTGCTCCGACTCCGGCATGGGTGACCTCCTGCGCGCCGTCAACGGCGAGGGCATCAAAATACCAGTGTGGGGCATCGCGGGCGCTATCCGGCGCCCCGTGTCAGCGCCTAGCGTCGGATCACACAGTGAGGCAGCGAGCAGACCGCTGCAGACCCCCCAACGATGAGGAGGCTGAAACATGGAGTCCTGGCGCCAGACGTGCCGGCGACCACCTGCTGACCGGGGTGAAGCCCTCGCGAGCACAGAGACGCTGCGGTTGTCGTTCGGTGATCTGACACCGAGAGTGAGTCCGGATCATCTGTTCGCCGTGTCGGTAACTCTCGCCGACACCGCGATCGACCACGACGAGATGGTTCACATTCTGCGCCAGCGACTAACGCCGTTCCACCTCCTCATCGTCCACGACCACCGACGCCGGACCGTTCTTGTCCTCACCGTCGCAGCCGCAGACATCTGGCTCGCCGTCCTGCAGGCCATGCACGGCGTCACCGCGACCGGCTACCTCCCGGTCGCCGTGACGGCACAACCAGCCGTGGACGGCGGCGCCAACGAGTTCAGTGGCGCACCACCAACCCGACCCGGCGCTGCCGCCGTTACCAAAATGTCGCCTGCCGACCCCTAGCCACTGTCAGTCAAGCACCGCTCGAATGGGCAGGTAGACACCGTCTCGGTGTCGATCTGCAGCAGGCACGACGCGCAGCGCGGCGCGCCGGTGCCACACCAATCTGAGAGCCAGGTCTACGTTCATTCACAGCCCCGACCTATTCAGCACGTTCTAATCAGGAGGCCCACCATGGCAGTTGCGGCACACGAAGAAGAGGCCAGTCCACTCCCTGTCGGAGAAGCTGGCGTTCAAGGCCGTCGGGGTGAAGAAGCACTACCCCGGGGTCAAGGCGCTCGACGGGGTCGATCTCGAGGGCTACGCCGGCAGCGTGCTCGGCGTCTGCGGCGCCAACGGCGCCGGCAAGTCGACGTTCGCCAAGCTGCTGGCCGGGGTCGACACCCTGACCGACGGCGAGATCACCATCACCGGCTATCCCCATCCGGTCCGCAACGCCGCCGAGGCCGAGCAGGCCGGGGTGTTGATGATGCACCAGGAGCCGCTGATCATCGACGACTTCACCGTCGGGGAGAACGTCTGGCTCTACAAGCTGCGCGAGGGCAAGGACATCCGTCCCTGGGCGCAGAAGATCGACACCAACAACGCCGAGACCCGCAAGGTCCTCGCCGGTGTCGGGCTGGGGCATCTCTCGACCCGGCAGCTGGCCCGCGACCTCGGTCCGGGGCAGCGCCAGATGCTGTCGCTGAGCCGGGCGGCGGTCACCACCCACAAGATCATGATCCTGGACGAGACGACCGCCTCGACCAGTGAGGAGCACTTCAACGACATCCTCGACCTGGTCGACCGGGAGAAGAACGCCGGCACCTCGATCATCTTCGTCTCCCACCGGCTGAACGAGGTCTTCGCCATGTGCGACCGGATCGCGGTGCTGCGCAACGGCAAGCTGGTCAAGACGCTGAACGCGGCCGAGTCGAACCCGGACGAGATCACCTCGCTGATGATCGGTCAGGCGCTCAAGGCGCTGGCCCGGCCGGCTCCGGTCCAGGTGGCACCGGATCACCAGCCGGTGATGTCGGTCCGTGACCTCTACGGTGGCGGCGCCAAGGGTGTGTCGTTCGACGTGAACCCCGGCGAGATCGTCGGTCTCTACGGGCTGGTCGGCAGCGGCCGGTCCTCGGTGGCCCGCACGATCACCGGTCAGCGTCCGGCCGTCTCCGGGTCGATCAAGCTCCACGGGCAGGAGGTCAGCTTGCCGACCCCGACCGCGGCGGTGGCCAAGCGGATCGCCTACCTGACCGAGGACCGCCGGCTGGAGGGCTTCGTCAAGGACTTCGACAACGGCCAGAACATGAGCCTGGTCGTGCTGCCCAAGATGGCCAAGGCCGGGGTGGTCGACGCCGGCGTGGAGAAGAAGCGCGTCCGGGAGCTGATCGGGGAGTACCAGGTCAAGGGCGGCACCAAGACCTACACCCGCACCCTGTCCGGCGGCAACCAGCAGAAGGTCGTCGTCGCCAAGTGGATGGAGACCGACCCCGACTTCGTCGTCCTGGACGAGCCGACCAAGGGCATCGACGTCGGTGCCCGCGCCAACATCTACGAGATCATCCACTCCGTCGCCGCCCGCGGCAAAGGCGTCCTGGTCGTCTCCAGCGAAGCCGAGGAGCTGCTGTCGCTGTGCCACCGGATCCTGGTGATGCGCAACGGCCAGATCGTCGGCCGAGTTCGACCCCGAGCACGCCGACACCGACGACCTCATCCGCACCGCCCTCACCCACCAAGACTGACCCCGAACCCTCTGAGCGAAGGAGCTTCCATGTCCACCAGCACCACCGCACCGCCCCCCGCGGTCCACCACTACGAGGAAGACACCTCCCGGGGTGGTCAGTTCATCGGCTGGCTGAAGCAGCAGTACGCCCTCTACATCCTGGTCGCCCTGCTGCTGGTCGCCACCATCACCAAGGGTGCGGTCTTCTGGGGCGGCACCAACCTGACCAACCTGCTGCTGCAGATGTCGATCATCGGCGTCGTCGTGCTGGCCGAGCTGATCGTCGTCCTCACCGGCGGCATCGACATCTCCGTCGGCTCCGCCCTCGGCCTGGCCGCGGTGATCGCCGCCGGCCTGTTCGGCGGACCGTCGGTGTTCCTGGCCCTGGTCGTGGCGGTCGTCATCGGCGGTGCCGTCGGCGCCGTCAACGGCTGGCTGGTCGCCTTCCGCGGCCTGGAGCCGTTCATCGTCACCCTGGGCATGCTCGCGCTGGCCCGCGGTCTGGTCTACGCCTACGGCAACGGCATCCCGATCACCCCGGCCGCCGCCCCGGCGTTCGCCGAGTTCGGGCAGTCCACCTTCCTCGGCATCCCGGTGCTGGCCATCATCTGGCTGGCGATGGTCGCCGTGATCGCGTTCCTGCTCTACCGGACCGTGTGGGGTCGCCGGGTCTACGCGATCGGCTCCAACATCGAAGCCGCCCGCGCCTCCGGCATCCCGGTCAAGACCACCCTGTGGTCGGTCTACATCCTGGCCGGTCTGCTCGTCGGCCTCGGCGGCTGGATGTTCCTGGCCCGGTTCGCCAGTGGTACCTCCACCGCCGGCAACCTGATGGAGCTCGAAGCGATCGCCGCGGTCGTCATCGGTGGTGCGGCCCTGTCCGGTGGCAAGGGCAAGGTGTTCGGGGCCGTGATGGGCACCGTCATCTTCGCCGTGATCGCGAACCTGCTGTCGCTGCTGAACGTGTCCACCTTCCTCCAAGACGCGTTCCGCGGCGCCCTGATCCTGGTCGCGGTCACCCTGGCCACCGTCTCCTTCACCCGGAGCCGGGCCCGGTCCAAGACCGAGACCACGACCGAGTCCACGACCGCCGACCGATCCACGACCGAGTCGACCAAGTGACGACACGAGCTCGACGGAGAGAACAGTGAACACACACCGCACCAGACTCGCCCCGGCGAGCAGACGCCGCCGCCGGCTGCCGTTGGCCGTAGCCGCCACCCTGACCGCTCTCGCCCTCAGCGCCTGCGGCGACATCTACCCGTCGTCCACCCCCGCTGAGGGACCGGCGAACGGGGTCAAGGCCAACGTGCACGAGGTCGTCGTCGGCTTCGCCCAGCAGCAGCTGCAGGCGCCGTACTTCGCGGCCATGGAGGTCCAGTCGAAGGAGATCGCGGACAAGCAGGGGTTCAAGCTGCTGTTCCAGGCCGCGAACAAGGACCCGGTCATCCAGATGAACCAGATGCAGGCCATGATCGCCCAAGGCGCTGATGTGCTGGTCGTCAACGCGACCAGCGTCAAGGGCCAGAAGCAGATGATGACCCAGATCGCCTCCCAGATCCCGGTCACCTACATCGACACCTCCGTGCCCGGCACCGGCATGACCAGCGTCCAGTCCGACAACCTGACCATCGGCCGCGAGTCCGGGAAGATCACCGCGAAACGGTTCCTCGACGCCGGCAAGAAGAGCATCACCATGGTCATCCTGACCGGGCCCGCCACCGACGAGTTCGTCGGTCCCAACCGCCGCCAGGGCTTCCTCGACGGCCTCAAGGAGGGCGGGCTGCCGTTCGAGATCAAGGCCGAGCAGGCCGGGGACTACCAGCAGGACAAGGGCCAGGTAGCGGCGGAGAACATGCTGGCCGCCAACCCCGACATCGACCTGATCCTCGGTCTGAACGACTCCATGGCCTTGGGTGCCTACAACGTCATCAACGGCAAGGACCAGTACAAGAACGTGTACGTCGCCGCCTCCGCCGACGGGCAGAAGGAAGCCCTCGCCTTGATCAAGAAGGGTGGCTGCGAGGGACGCTACATCTCGACCGGACTCAACTCGCCCTCCCTGGCCGCCGAGGAAGCGCTGAAGATCTCCGTCGACGTGGCCACCGGCAAGACCAAACCAGCGGACTACCCGAAGGAGTCGTTCACCGAAGCCGTCGGCATCGGCTGCGACAACATCGACGAGTACTACGACCCCAACAGCGTGTTCTGACGCACAAACCTGTCGCCGCGTACCAGCCGCCCCCTCCCACCGGGGGAGCGGCTGGCACGCGACAACACCTGAGTTCTCCCCCAGTCGACGCTCTGGATTTCGACAGAACCACCGCCCCCCGATCGCCTTCTAGCCGGAGTGCCCTGCGGTCAGAGCCACCATCGGCTGTCACGCACCGCTGATCGCACCTGCGAACGCTCTCCGTACGGCTGGGCCGAGGAGCTGGTCCCCTTCGAGTACAGCGACCTCCCCACACCCCAGGACAACGGCATGAATGCAGCAGAGCACGACTGGCGGCGCAACGCGGCCTGCACCTCCCACCACCCGGAGCTGTTCTTCCCGATCGGCACCGCCGGACCGGCCGTGGCTCAGCTGGAGCGGGCACGACAGATCTGCCGCAGCTGCCCGGTACGGCTCGCCTGCCTGGAATGGGCGATCGGCGTCGGCGCCGACGACGGCATCTGGGGTGGGCTCAGCGCGCAGGAACGCCAGAGCCTCCGACGCCGGCGCCGTAGGCAGACAGGAGCGGACCTGCAGGTGGTGGTACCCGAGACCGTCTTGAGCGCCCGGGCAGCATCCCGTCGACGCACCGCGAACGCAGCGAGCGCCCTGCAACGACACCCGCACCGCGCCGAGGCACCCGCACAAAACAAACCGTCATCGTGACCGTACGATCCGTCGTCTCGCGAGCCGATCCGCGGGCACTCGTCAGTGTGGACGGCCGCCGAGTGCCGGTGACGGCAGTCGTCTTCGCTGCCATCTTCCTCGGCCCGGCTGAGGCGGCGGAGCTGAGAACGGGCTCGTGTCGTCAACGGTGGTGGCGATGACGTCGCGTCTGATCGTTCTGTTCGTCGGTGACGACGCGAGTTCGACCCAGATTGCTGAGAGCCTGCTGCGGCGACTTCTGGGTGACCGCGTGGAGATCCACACCGCTGGGGCACAGCCGCCCAATCCCGGAGGCCGCGAAGACCAGATGCTGGTGATGATGGGCCTGAACCCTGCACACGAGGAACGGCTCAGTGTTCGTGCGCTCTCCACATCAGATCGGGTGATCGTCCTCGGCACCTCGCTGGACGTGGCCCGGATCCCCGGCCGGCACTATGAGGAATGGGACCTGGGTGGCAGCAGCTTGGAGGAACGGGTCGAAACCCTGGCCGCGGAGCTGATCCACAGCACCGACACCTCCACTGTCGGCCCGCGGGCGGAAAGGCGACGGGTGGTCGCCCAGCAGATCCGCCGACGTACGGCCGCGACTGCGGCGCGACAGGGGGAGCAGTTCGCGCGCCGACTCGCATCCGCGCGGCGACGTGTCCGAGCACGGATGCGTTACCGACGTGGCCGGCGGGACTTGGACCCCAACTGAAACAGCGACAGGGCTGGGAAGATCCCCACGAACCCAATCAACTCCTCGATACGGCGTCTGCAGAACCAGCTTGGTAGCGCGAGGTTGCGTGACAGCGACACCGTGTCCCGCGCAGGGGAAACCCGGTGCGACCGTCTCGTTGGTCGTGGCCGCATGGTGAGGAGGCAGGTGATCGTGGTCATGTCCAAGGTTGATCTTGGTCGAATGCCGGGCGTCAGACACACCGATGAGCTGTGGGACCCCCGTCTACGTCGGTCTGAAACGGCCGGGACTGGGGACCATCCGGCGTCGGAAGCTGCCGCAACAGGTACCGCCTCTCAACCCGTCGATTCTGGTCGCGGTGGACTTCCTGAGCCAGGTGTCTCGAAACCAGCACAGCTGGCGCTAACAGCGTGGCGCACGATGCGTGATGGTCCGTAGTCCGTCGCGCCGCGACAAAGTATCAGTGGTAGGCATCTGCGGCGCTATCTCCCGCCGGCTCCGCTGCTTACGCTCGAAGGCAGCCGCGCAGCCGCGCGGCCCAAAGTGCCAATACCCCCGTCGGTGAGGACAATCATGCAGATCATCAAGCGGATCAACTTGCTCGCGACCGCCGCGTGAAAGCCGCCGATGTCGACTGGCGTCGTGAGGCCGCCTGCACGAGTCACGATCCCGAACTGTTCTTTCCCATCGGCTCGGCCGGTCCAGCAGTACGACAGACCGAGCGGGCCAAGCAAATCTGCAACGAATGCCCGGCACGGATACCGTGCCTCGAATGGGCCTTGCAGACCGGCGCAGATCACGGCGTCTGGGGCGGACTGAGCGAGCAAGACCGCCAATCCCTGCGTCGCCGACGCCGCCGGAACGCCGGGTCCCTCGACCAGAAGCCATTGCCCACACCACTGATCCCCGAGACGGCCTCGCGGCGGCATACCGCCAACGCCGGCAGCACAAGGAACCCGAACCGGTGAGATCACCTTCCCATGGTGTGTGTCGATGCCGCAGCCACCCCTCCGCGAACAAAATGAGCTGGACGTCTGGACTGATCGGCGTCCATTCAGCACCACTGAGCAGAGGGAGCACGACGAATCTCACAGGCTGCCAAAGGTGAGCACCAAGAAGGAAGTGCGGGAGTTCCTAATCTCCCGACGAGCGCACATCAGCCCCGAGCAGGTCGAGGTGATCCGCTACGACCAGGATCGGCGCGTGCCGGGCCTGCGGCGTCGAGAAGTCGCGGAACTGGCCGGTGTCAGCCTCAACGACTACTCGCGGCTGGAACGCGGGTACATCCGTGACGCCCCTCCAAGCGTGCTGAACGCCGTGGCCGAAGTCCTGCAACTGAGTGAAGTGGAACGCGACTACCTGTTCGACCTCGCCCGCACCGCCCCGGGCCCGCCCAGCAGCTAGCCCGTGCCGCGGGCATCGGCGCGATGCGTCTTGAACAAGTACCTCGGCGTCGGTCGCACGGATGACTTCCTCAGCGTTGTCACGGTCCTGAGACAGAGTCAGACTCGCCAGCTGAATTATTGCCTGATCAACAACGGCAGGTCCAGGACCACCAGGGCCCGCCCAGCGAGGTCATCCTCTCGGTGGTTCGCCACTGTCTGCCGGGCTGCTGTGCCAACCTGCGGCAGCCGGACCGATCAGACAGGCCACTTGCTGCATGTTCTTCGCCGGTTGATGCGAAGGTCACGCCGGGCGCGCTAGCCTTCGGCGCGATGGAGCGGATTCTCTGGCCGTTGGTCGATCTGTGGCACCGTACGCCTGATCTAGTACTTGGGGCCTACGGTCGATTCCGAGTCGGTGCGCTGTCGTGGCGACGTTGTCGGTGGACGTCGGGACGAATCCGCACCAGCCACGATTCCTGGGATGATCACCATCCCTGCGTCGAGGAATGACTGTGCTCGGCGCGGCTCAGCCACGGCAGCAGTGAAAATACGCTCGACGGTGTCAATGCCGCTGGCTCGGACGAGGGCGGTCCGGCCAAGGGCTTCGGCATCAAGCATCAGCCAGACCTTGGACGCAGAATTCACTTCGGCGGCGAGGACGGCAGCAGTCATCGGGTCGGAGGCGAACAGGCCGCCGTCGAGAGTGACCCCTGCCGGGCTCAGCAGAGCCAGGTCGACTCGGAACCGGCTGATCTCGGTCAGCGTCCAATCTCCCTGTTGCGCGCGACTGCCGTGTTCCACGATGCCGCCGACGTTGTAGACGTTCATCGTGTCCAGCCGGGAGAGCACGACGGCGACATCGAGACTGGTGGTGACAACCGTGAGGCCAGCGTGTGCTTCGGGCCGTCGGCTGAGAGACTCGGCCACGGCCCAGCTGATCGCCGAGGAGTCGATCACGATGGTGGCTGCGGGCGGCAATCGGGCGATGACCTGCTCCGCGAGGTCGATGTGGGCGGGCAGATGCTCCGGCGTCATTCCGTCGAAGGGGGACAGCGGGCGCACCTCGCGCTTGACCGCCCCACCGTGGACCCGTTGCAAGTGCCCCTGCTGTTCGAGAACCCTCAGGTCACGTCGGATCGTCTCCTGGGCGACACCGAGACGCTTGGCCAAGTCGCAGACCTCGACCCGTCTCTTGGCTTCGAGCCGGTCGACGATATGTCTGTGCCTGTGTGCTGCGCCTTCGACTTGTGCGGTCACGGACGACTCCTCCGGTCGAGTGGTCGACCCGGTTAGAGAAGCTGCTTCGACTCGCTCAGCCGTGGCCTGATCTGCAGCTTCCGACCGGTGCCCGCCCGGAACGCCTCGAGGGCCTCACCGTAGTCCTCCAGCGCATACGCGTGGCTCACCATCCGCTTGGCGTTCACGGCGCCCGCGGCAAACATCTCGACGGCGCGGGCGTACGAGTTCAGGACCGCCATCGACCCGATGACTGAGATCTCGTCGTTGTAGACGGCAAACGGTGAGAACCGGGCGGTCGCGTCGGTCGGGGCGACGCCGAACTGCTGGAACACTCCGCCGCGACGGACCCTGGTGAGGCCGTCCTCGATCGCGGCCACCACGCCCGTGCAGTCGATGACGACGTCCCACCCGCCCGCGTGGTCAGCGTCGTCGGCCGATTGCGCAACTTGCGCGATCCCGACGTCTCGCGCCACGGCGAGCCGAGCGGGGTTGCGATCGACCACGGTGACGGTGGCGGCCCCGGCCCGCGGTGCGAGCTGGGCCATCATCAGTCCCATGGTCCCGGCGCCGTAGATCAGGTAGTGCTCTCCCATCCGCCGGGGGAGGAGATCGTAGCCGTGGATTGCGCAGGAGAGCGGCTCGATCAGCGCGGCTAGTTCCAGGTCGACGCCAGTCGGGGAGGCGGTGCACGTTGCGTACCGGAGCGATCGTCAGCTCGGCGGTCGAGCCGTCTGTCCGGGCCACGCCGGAGCCGTTCCACTGCTCGCAGAGGTTGGACCGCCCGATCGAGCAGTAAGCACACTCACCGCAGGTGAGAGTGGGGTCGACCGACACCCGATCCCCGACGGAGACCTCGCTGACTTGGCCACCGACCGCCTCCACTACACCGGACGTCTCGTGGCCGGGGATGATCGGGTAGCGGGTGGGCGCGAACTCCCCGTCCAGGACGTGGATGTCGGTGCCGCAGAGGCCGACGGCCTCGACCCTGACGAGCACCTCCCGTGGTCCGGGAACGGGATCGGGCACCTCCTCCAAGGACCAGGACTTCGGTGCGGCGAAGACGATCGCCCGCACTACTTCACCGCCCCCATGGCGAGGCCGCGGACGAGTCGTTTCTGGGCGAGCCAGCCGGCCACGATGACGGGGAGGACGGCGATGGTGGAGGCGGCGGAGAGGATGGCGAGGAACTGTCCGCGGCCGTCGACGAAGCTGCCGAGGAACGGCGGGGTGGTGCGGGCGACCACGGCGGTGAGGAGGTTGGCCAGGAAGTACTCGTTCCAGGCGAAGATGAAGCAGATCAGTGCTGCTGCAGCGGCACCGGGGGCGACGATGGGCAGCGAGACCCGCCACAGCTCACGACTGTAGCTGGCACCGTCGATCTGAGCCGCTTCGACCACCGCGATGGGGACCTCGGCGAAGAAGGAGCGCATCATCCACACGGCGAGAGGAAGGTTGATGCCGAGGTAGAGCAGGCCGAGCGCCCACAGGTTGTCCAGCAGACCGAAGGTCCGCAGCAGCAGGAAGACGGGGATGATCGAGGCAGCGACCGGCATGAACTTGGTGGAGATGAAGAAGAACAGCCCGTCCTGCCAGCGGATGATCGGGCGGACCGACAAGGCGTAGGCGGCGGGGATGGCGAGCAGCATCACCACCACGGTGGAGCCGACGGCGAGGAACAGCGAGTTCAACAGATACAGCCCCATGCCGCGCTCGAACACGGCGGTGTAGCGGTCCAGGGTGGGGGTGAACAGGAACTGCGGCGGGAAGGACGCGGCCTGGCCTTCGGTCTTGAAGCTGGTGATGATCATCCAGAGCACGGGGAAGAAGAACAGGAGGACCAGCACCCAGGTGAGCAGCGTGATGAGGTAGCCGGTGACCTTGCGGCGGGTGAAGAGTTTGGGTCCGGTGCGTGCCCGGGTGGCGGGCGGGGTGGTGGTCTGCGGTCGGGTCTCGACGGTGGCGGACATCAGCGGGCCTCCTCGGTGAAGATCTTGAACATGGTGCGCAGCGCCAAGGTGGCGAACAGGATCGTGAGGATGACCGTGATGACGCCGTACGCGGCCGCCTCGCCGACCTGCTGGCCGATGAAGGCCCGCTCGTACAGCAGGTAGGCGATGGTCTTGGTGTTGCCGGCGCCCTTGGTCATGATGTTGATCGGGTCGAACACCTGGATCATGAACACGGTGCCGAGCAGGATCGCCAGCTCCGCGTAGCTGCGCAGGTGCGGCAGGGTCATGAACCGGAAGGTCTGGAAGGCGTTGGCGCCGTCGACGTCGGCGGCCTCCAGCACCTCCCCGGCCTGGGACTGTAGACCCGCCAGCAGGATCAACATCATGAACGGCGTGTACTGCCACGTCAGGGTGAACACGATGGTCAGGGCGGGATGGTCGGTGTTCCAGGCCACAGGAGGGATGCCGACCAGGCCGAGCCCCCAGTTCACCATGCCGGTGTTGACCTCCAGCAGGGAGTACTTCCAGATCAGCGCTGCCGCGGCGGGCATCACCAGGAACGGGGTGATCAGCAAGGTCCGGGCCAGGGCCCGGCCCTTGAACTCGCGGTCCAGCAGCACCGCCAGCCCCAACCCGATCAGCAGCGACAGGATCATCGAACCGCCGACGATGCGGATGGTGGCCCAGATCGAGGGCAGGAACGCCCCGTTGGTGATGACCGCGACGTAGTTGCTGAACCCGGCGAACGACCGCTCGTTCGGACGGGCCAGGTTCCAGTCCTGGAACGAGTAGTAGATCGTCGCCACGAAGGGGATCTGGGTGATCAGGATCGCCACGATCAGGGCGGGCATGATCAGCTTCCGGCCGAACTTGCGCTGCGCGAGGTCCTGGCCCCTCAGGTCGGCCATGGTGACCTTCGCCTTCTTGCCCGGCGCCGGCGCCTTGGGTGCCTGCAGTGTCGGGGTCTCCTCCACCGTGGTCATCTCAGCTCCCCTTCTTCTGGTTGTCGCCGGCCCGCTGGGCGATCTTCTGCCCCTGGTCCAGGGCCAGATCGAGGGGTCTTCGGCCGGCGATCACGTCGGCGAGCAGCTGGGAGGTCTGGTTCCCGACGTCCTGGAACTCCGGGATCGTCACGTACTGGATGCCGACCCACGGCTGCGGATCGACGCCCGGCTTGACCGGGTCGACCTCGTTCATGATCTTCGCCGTCAGCGGCGCGAAGTCTCCGCCGGCCTTGATGTACTCCGGGATCAGGTACGTCGACTTGCGGGTCCCCGGTGGGGTCCTCGACCAGCCGAGCTGGGAGCCGACCAGGTTCGCGTACTCCTTGGAGGTCGCCCACTTCACGAACTCCCAGGCCTGCGTCCTTGTGCTGGGACTCCGCGTTGATGCCGAGGTTCCACGACCACAACCAGCCCGAGTTCTCGGTCTGCTGCACCGGGGCCCGGACGTAGCCGACCTTGCCGGCGACCTTGGAGTTGCCCGGATCCTCCACCGAGCCGGCTGCCGACGTCGCGTCGTACCACATCGCCGCCCGCTCCTGCGAGAACAGGTTCAAGCACTCGGTGAACCCGAACGACACCGGATCACCCTCCCCGGAGCCGCCAGCGTGTCGATGTAGAACTTCACCGCATCCTTGTACGCCGGCGAGTTCACCTGGGCCTGCCAGTCCATGTTGTACCACTGGCCGCCGAAGGTGTTGATCACCGTCGTCAACGGTGCGAACATCTCACCCCAGCCCGGCTTCGCCCGCAGACAGATCCCGGCCCGATCCGAGGCCGGATCCTTCAGCTTGGCGGCGTACTCGGCGACCTGGTCCCACGTCGGGCGCTCCGGCATCGTGATCCCGGCCTGCTCGAACAGGTCCTTGCGATACATCAGGAACGACGACTCGCCGTAGAACGGCACCGCATACAGCCGGTCGTCGTAGGAGACGCCGTCGCGGACCGGTTTGAAGAAGTCGTCCACGTCGTAGGCCGGGTCCTCGGCGGCGACATCGGTGAGATCCTCCAGCCAGCGGTTCTGGCCCCAGATCGGCACCTCGTACGCGCCGACGGTCATGATGTCGTACTGACCGCCCTTGGTGGCGACATCCTTGGTGGCGGCGTTGCGGAGGTCGTTCTCCTCCATGAAGATCATGTTGATCTTGATGTCCGGATGCTCTTTGTAGAACTCCGGCAGCAGCTGCGCCATGTCCTGCATCTGCGGGTTGTTCACGCTGGCCAGGGTCACCGTGGTCACCCCGGGCTCGTCGCCCAGGTTGCCGAACCCGGCACAGCCGGACACCGCGAGCGAGAAGCTCAGCGCCAGCCCGGCACCCGCCAGGCGTCGTTGCTTGGTGGTGGTCATGAACCGCCTTCCGAGTCGAGAGCCGAGCACAGGCCGGGCCATCCCGAGTTGGTTTGTTTCGAGCAAAGTAGTACCGGACAATGCCCGAAGTCCAGAGTTCGAGCGAAGATCCTGCCTGATTCGTCGGCAGAGTGTGTGGTTTTGCCTGTTGTCCTGCCCGTGTGGTCATGGTTGGATACGACTCGTGTACCCGCCGGAGCGCCAGCAGGCCATCGGGGAGTATCTCGCCGAACAGCCCGAGCACCGGGCCGGCATCGCACAGATCGGCGAGCGGCTCGGCGTTACGAGCGAGACGGTGCGCAAGGACCTGGACGTACTCGAACGTCGGGGAGTCCTGCGTCGAGTGCGAGGCGGCGCTGAGCTGTTGTCCACGACGCCGTTCGAGCAGGCCCTGGCCGCCCGGCACGCTGAGCAGTTCGAGGACAAGCTGGCGATCGCCCGCCGCGTGGTAGCCGAGCTCCCCGAGGACGGATGTGGTGATCCTGGACTCTGGCTCGCTCACGTTCGTCTGCGCCCAGCTGATGCCGACCGACCGGCCGCTCACGCTAGTCACCAACAACCTGCCGGCCGCGCGCTACCTGGCGGGCCATACGAAGCTGCAGATCATGACGCTGCCCGGATCGGTCCGGGGGCTCACGTCGGCAGCCGTCGACTCGTGGACCGTGCGCCGGCTCGGCACGATCACCGCGGATCTGGCGATCATCGGCGTCAACGCCCTGACCGCCCAGCGGGGGTTGATGACCACCAACCCAGAGGAAGCGGCAGTGAAACGGGCGATGATGCTGGCCGCCCGGCGACGGCTCGTCCCGGTCATCTCCGGCAAGCTCAGTCGAGCCTCGTTCTGCACCTTCGCCGCAGTCTCTGAGGTCGACCTTGTGATCACCGACAGCGGCGCAGCACCCGAGCAGTTGGCGGAGCTCAGCGACGCAGGCCCCGCCGTGGTCCTGGCCTGACAATGCCTTCAGGTCGCACCAGTCAAGCTTTGGAGCCGCCGACCGACGCGGCGTGCCCGCGCAAATCACCTCCAGCCCTGAGTGTCTTGTCCGCACGGAGAAAGCATCGAACTATCAGTGGTCGACATCACTTGGGCTAGAACCGTGCTGGCGGTGACTTCTACGGTGGTCGGTGACTGACCTTCGACGACTGTGCCCGGCGGCACCAGAGAGAGACTCATGACCATGCACCGCGATGGCTTCCGCCCACGGAGCGACCAGAGGCCTGGCGGACTCGTTCCGGTGCATCCGAGTCCACCGGAATGGTTGACCGATGCCGTCATCTACGAGATCTACCCGCAGAGCTTCGCCGACTCCAATGGCGACGGGATTGGCGATCTTCGTGGCGTCATGCAGCACCTCGATTACCTGGAGTGGCTCGGGGTCGACGTGATCTGGTTCAATCCGTGCTTCGAGTCGCCGTTCCGCGACGCCGGGTACGACGTGTCGGACTACTTGTCCATCGCCCGCCGCTATGGCACGAACGACGACATGATCACGCTGACCGGTCAGGCGAGGTCGCGGGGGATGCGGGTTCTCCTCGACCTGGTGGCCGGTCACACGTCCATCGATCACCCGTGGTTCCAGGCGGCCGTGGACGACCCGTCCGACAACCGGTATATCTGGGCGGACCAGCCCGGCGACGGGCTGGTGCCATCTCCAGGACCGCGACCCGGCTGGTACCTCAAGAACTTCTTTCCCGAGCAGCCAGCCCTGAACTTCGGCTATGCCCGGCTTGATCCGCGAGAGCCGTGGCGGCAGCTTCCCGATGCGGCCGGCCCGAGAACGAACAGGACGGCGCTGCGCGAGATCATCGGCTACTGGCTGGACCGAGGGATCACCGGCTTCCGTGTGGACATGGCATTCTCGCTGGTCAAGGACGATGCCGACCTGGTGGAGACGACAGCGCTTTGGCGTGAGCTACGACAGTGGATGCACGACGTCTACCCAGGCACCGTCCTGCTGCCAGAGAGCGACGAAGCCCGGACCGCTGCCGCCGGTATCCGCGGCGGCTTCGACGCCGACTTCTCCCTCGTCATCCACCCCGAACACAGTGCGCTGTTCAACAACGGTGGGGCCGGCATCCTGCCGTGGCAGGAGAGGAGTCAACCGTGCTACTTCGACGCCGAGGTCGAGAACGCCGCTGGTGCGGAGGCGCTGGGGACCTTCCTGCGGCTGTGGGAGAACCATCTGGACACGTCAGGTCCTGACCGTCTCGTTGTGCTTCCGTCGGCTGACCATGACTTCTCCCGGCTGGCGTGCGGGTCACGATCCGCCGAGCAGCTGCCGGCCGCCTTCACGTTCCTACTGACGTGGGGATCCATCCCCTCGATCTACTACGGCGACGAGATCGGCCTGCGCTATCTCGACGACATGCCCGACCGCGAGGGCAGCATCTGGAATCCACGGTTCAACCGCGCCGGCTGCCGCACACCCATGCAGTGGGACAACACCCTCCCGAACGCGGGGTTCTCAACTGCCGCCACCGAAGCCATCTACCTCCCTCAAGATCCTGATCCCGACCGCCCCACCGTGGCGGCCCAGCGTGACGACACGGGGTCGGTGCTCCTCTGGGTGCGTGAGCTGATCGAGCTGCGACGCGGCGTTCCCGCCCTGCGGCCGGCGGCGTCGCGCCGCGTCCTATCCGCCGGCTATCCCTTGGTGTTCCTACGCGGCGACAGCCATGTTGTCGTGGTGAACCCCCACAGAGAGCCGGCCCAGATCAAACTCGACGCACTCGCCGAAACCACCGTGACGGCAGTTGCCGGTACCGGTGTCAGCATCGGTCGCGGCGGCGTCGTTGACGCAGCGGGACTTGGGTACGGGATCTTCGAGATCGACGTCGATCCGCCACACCGTCCCGGCGCCGAGACATGACCGCTGCTGCGACGATCGATCTCCTCCACCCCAGCAGGCGCAGCCTTGCGCCGTGGATGTTGCCGTGAGCGAGCGCGGCGCTCCCCACGAGCTGGATGTCACGCTCGATCGAAACTCCCCGGTGCCGCTCTACAGACAGCTCGCCCGGTCCATCGAGAACGCGATCACCACCGGTGTCCTCGGTGCAGGCGACAGGCTCGAGAACGAAGTGTCGCTGAGTCTTCGGGTTGGCCTGTCTCGGCCCACGGCACGGCAGGCGATCCGGGAGCTGGTCAACAAGGGACTGCTGGTCCGCAAACGTGGCGTCGGCACCCAGGTGGTGGGATCCCCCTTTCGTCGTGACCAGCGGCTGACCAGTCTGAACGCTGACCTCGTGCAGGCCGGCAGGGTGCCCAGCACCCAGCTGCTGGAATTCTCGGTCGGCCCGCTAGATCCTGAGGTCGCAAGCGCCCTCGACGCAGCTGACATCACCGAGCGGGATTTCATCCAGGTCCGTCGTCTCCGGCTTGCCGACGCCCTGCCGCTAGCGATCTTGACCAACTACTTGCCGGCTAGCTTCCACCTCACGCGCGAGGTGCTGGAGGAATGCAGCCTGTACGCGACCCTGCAGTCGCACGGGGTGAACCTCAAGATCGCCCACCAGCGGACCTCGGCCCGCTTGATGACCAACGACGAGGCCGCACTGCTCGACGAAGAGTCGCCCTGCGCCTGCCTCACCGTCGACCGGATCACCTATGACGACACCGGACGCTTCGTGGAGCTCGGCCGGCACCTCTACCGCGCTGCGCACTACAGCATTCAGTCCAACCTGATGGTCTAGGCCGGCGTCCCGCACAACGCAGCCCACGCGGAGTGGTTCCCACCTGCGTCCACCGGTACGTGATCGAGGTCTGGACACACCGACGGAAGTGCAAGGGTCTTCCATCGTCGTCATATCGCAGGCTTGGAGACCTTTCGGTCGTTTCCACCGCGTTGACGAGCCAATCCTGTAATGACAGGATGCTATCTCGCGCAGTTCTACGAGGGGGAGTGACGTGACCGTCTCCACACGCAGCGGTCGGACCGACTGGAGTACCCGGACGGTCGTGGTCACCGGAGCCTCTGGTGGTGTCGGGCGGGCCACGGCCGACTGGCTGGCGAAGCAGGGTGCGACCATCTTCTCCTTGGATCGTCGCCGGTGTGACGACGTTGTCGGCACCTTCGTCGAGGTTGACGTGTCGGACGAGCAGTCCGTGGAGGCGGCGGATCGCTGAGGTCTGCTGCGGCGGCTCCACGGATCGACGGGCTGGTCGCCGCGGCCGGGTTGTCCGAGGAGCCGACGCCGGCCGAGGAGATGAGTCTCGGAGGTCTGGCAGCGCAGCATCGGGGTCAACCTGACCGGGGTCTTCCTGACCTGTCGCGCGGTCGGCCGGGTCATGCTCGCCCAGGGTGCGGGCAGCATCGTCACCATCGCCTCGATGTCGGGGGCTCACATCGTGAACGTTCCGCAGCGGCAGGTGGCGTACAACGCATCGAAGGGCGGGCTGGTCGCGCTGACGAAGTCGCTCGCGTTCGAGTGGGCCGCCCGCGGCGTCCGGGTCAACGCCGTGTCGCCCGGGTACGTCGACACGCCGCTGCTGGGCAGCAAGCACGACCTGCACGAGCAGTGGAAGGGCGCGACGCCGCTGCGCCGGTTCGCCGAGCCGTGGGAGGTCGCGGCGGCCGCGGCCTGGCTGCTCGGTGACGAGTCCGTCGTTCTGCGTGGGCACCGAGCTGTTGATGGACGGCGGCTACTCCCTTGCCTGACACGCGGTTCCCCGACCCGTCGGACGGGACGCCAGCACGATGCGTGCGGTCGTCTACGACCGTCCGGAGCAGCTTCGCTGTCCGCGAGCTGGCCGTCCCCGAGCCCGGGCCGGGCGAGGTGCTGCTGCGGGTGCTGGTGGCCGGGCGTCTGCGGCACCGACCTGCACCTGCACCACGGCGAGTTCGGGCCGACCTACCCGCTCACGCCGGGACACGAGTTCGTCGGTGAGGTGGTGGCGTCGGGTCGGTCCGACCGACGAAGGGCTGCTCGGTCACCGGGTCGTGGTCGACAACACGGCGTCGTGCGGACGCTGCGCCGAGTGCCGGCGGGCGCGGCCGGCGTTCTGCCGGCACCTCGTCGCCCAGGGCGTGAACGCGCCCGGCGCGTTCGCCGAGCTACGTGGTCACCGACGCCGACCGCTGCTTCGTGGTCGACGACCTCGACCCCGAGGTCGCCGTGCTGGCCGAACCGGTGGCCTGCGTGGTCCACGGGCTCGACGTGCTCGCCCTGCCGCCCGGTGCGGACGTGCTGCTGTTCGGCGCCGGTCCGACCGGGCTGATCCTCACCTCGCTGCTGGCCAGCGGTGGTGCCGGCCGGCTGACCGTCGCGGCTCGGACCGCGGCCAAGCTCGAGCTGGCCCGGGACGCGGGGCGCCGACGAGATCGTGATCCTGGACGGACGACCGCCGGAGCGCGCAGCTCCGCGATCTTGCCCCCGACGGTTTCGACGTGGTGATCGACGCCACCGGCGCGCTTCCGGTGCTCGAGCGGACGATCGGTCTGACCCGGACCGGCGGCACGGTGTTCGTCTACGGCATGACGCCCGAGGCGGCCCGGTGGCCGGTCCCGCCGTACGAGATCTTCCGCCGCGAGCTGACGATCAAGGGCTCGTTCGCCCAGCAGTTCAGCTTCGACCGGGCGACTCGGCGCCCTGCGGACCGGGCGGGTCGACCCCGCCGGCCTGATCACCCACCGCTTCGGGCTGGACGAGTACGGCGCTGCCCTGGCAGCCGTCGCGGACAGCGCGGTGGTCAAGTCGGTGCTCGTTCCCTGACGCCACGGTCTTACCCGGGTCCGGCAGGCTCAGGCCGGTGACGCGCATCAGCGGCTCGGTCGGCGGGTCGGCCGGCGACGCGCTGCAGGATGACCTCGAAGCGGCTGCGGTCGCCGCGGTGGTAGGCCACGAAGACCTCGACCGGCCGGTCTCCGGCGTACGACGTGCTGCGCAGCACCAGCACCGGGGCGCCGGGGCTGATCCCCAGGGCCGCCGCCAGCGCGTCGGACGGCGACCGCCGCCTCGACCCCGCGCCGGCCGTGCGTGAGGCGGACCCCGTAGGTCGCTTCGAGCACCGCGTAGAGCGACTGGTCGGTGAGGTCGTCGTCCACCAGGCCGGGGGCGACGTCGTAGGGCAGGTAGGTGGTGGCCAGCACCCACGGCTCGTCGTCGACGAAGCGGAGCCGTTCGATGCACCACCACGGGCGCCCCGACGGCCAGCTGCAGCTGGTCGGCGATCTGCTCGTCGGCCGGCACCACCTCCTGCCGGCGGACGTCGCTGCGCAGGTGGCCGCCGCGCGCGGCGACGTCCTCGTAGAGACCGGTCAGGGACTGGACGAGGCGCTCGGTGGTCCGCTGCGGGGCGACGAACGTGCCGCGTCCCTTGACCCGCTCGATCACCCCCTCGGTCTCGAGCTCGGCCAGCGCCTGCCGCACCACCGTGCGGGAGACGTCGTAGGTGCCGCAGAGCTCGTGGTCGCCGGGCAGCCGGTCGCCGGGGGCGAGCTCACGCGTCGCGCAGATCGGCGAGCAGCAGCTGCTTCAGCTGGTGGTAGAAGGGCAGCGGCGAGCTGCGGTCGATCCCGGCGCTCATGCGCGCGAGCGTACGCGTTGACGTCCTGTACGTACAGGACTACATTTCGAGGTGTGTCGTCTGACGACGTCGGACCGTCCGTCGTGCTGGTCACCAGCCGATCCTTCTCCACCGGTGACCTCGATCTGGCCGGTGAGCTGACCGCCGCCGGCTGCCGCATCGTCACCGGACCGCCGGACCACGACCTCGACCGCCCTGCGCGCGTCCTCGCCTCCGCGACCGCCTGGATCGCCGGCACCGGTCCGGTCATCGGCCGCCCACCTCGACGCCGCGCCCCGGCTGCGGCTCGTCGCCCGGTACGGCGTCGGCGTCGAGGCGGTCGACCTCGCCGCCGCGGCCGAACGCGGCGTCCTCGTCACCAACACCCCGGGTGCCAACAGCGATGCCGTCGCCGACCACGCGGTCGCCTTGATGCTGGCGGCCTGCTGCGCGACGTCGCCGCCGGGGACCGCGCCGTCCGCGGCGGCGACTGGCAGCGTCCGCCGCGGCCGGCGAGCTCGGGTCGGCTCACCGTCGGGATCGTCGGGCTCGGCCGGATCGGTCGCGGCGTGGCGGCCCGTCTCCGGGGCTTCGGCACGCACGCTGCTCGGCTACGACCCCTAGGTCCGCCGCCGAGCTCGACTCGGGCTCGGGATCGAAGGCGTCGACCTGGCCGAGCTCGCCCGCCGCAGCGACGTGATCACCCTGCACCTGCCCGGCGACGCAGGTCATCGTCGACGCCGGCTTTCCTCGACCTGGTCCGCCCGAGCGCGATGCTGGTCAACACCGCCCGGGCGTCGCTGGTCGACGAGTCCGCGGTGGCCGACGCGCTCCGCACCGACCGGCTCCGCGGCTACGCCGCCGACGTCCTCGGCAGCGAGGCCGGCGCCGCGGAGAACCCCCTGCTGGCCGACGACCTGGCCGACCGCACCCTGTTCACCCCGCACGCGGCCGCCCAGACCGTCGAGGCCGTCGACCAGATGGGACGCGGGGCCGTCGACGCCGTCCTCGCCCTGCTGCGCGGCGAACGAGCCGCCGAACCTCGTCCGCTGCCGCCCGGAGGAGATCGCATGACCGACGCCGCCGAATCTTCCCGACCCGGCCGACCTGACCGCGCTGCGGCCGCGACCGTGATCGCGGTGCTGCGTGCGCCCACGGCCGCGGCCGCCGTCGCGGCCACCGACGCGCTGGTCGCCGGCGGGGTGACCGGCATCGAGATCACCTACAGCACCCCCGACGCGGCGGCGGTGATCCGCGAGGTCCGGGAGCGGCACGGCGACGCCGTCTACCTCGGGCGCCGGCACGGTGCTGACCGAGGCCCAGGCCACCGAGGCGGTCGACGCCGGCGCCGAGTTCCTGGTCAGCCCCGGCACCGAGCCCGACGCTGGCCGCGGCCATGCTCGACACCGGCGTCACCGTGCTCGTCGGGCGCCTACACCCCGAGCGAGGTGATGGTCGCGACTGGCCTCGGCGTCACGTGGTCAAGCTCTTCCCGGCCTCGCTCGGCGGCCGGCCTGCCTGAAGGCGCTGCGCGGGCCGTTCCCCGACGTCGGCGTTCGTGCCCGACCGGCGGGGTGAACCCCGACAACCTCGGCCGACTGGCTGGCCGCCGGAGCGGTCGCCGTCGGAGCCGGCGGCGAGCTGTGCCCGGCCGAGGCCATGCGCAGCGGCGACTGGGCCACGATCACCGCCACGGCGCAGCGAGTTCGCCGCGGCCGCCGCGGTACGCCCGGCGTGACGCGCACACCGCATGACCCGGGGTCCGGGCACTCGTACATGGGCTTCGTCGGGGTCAGCACCGGCGGGTCGTCCATCCGGACGGTGTTCCCGCACTGGGCCGACGCCCTCGGGCTGCCGACCCGCACCCTGATCGGCCACGACGTCCCGCTGGACGCGCCGCCGGCGACTACCGCGAGCTGGTCGAGGCCATCCGCGACGACCCACGAGCACTGGGGTGCGCTGGTCACCACCCACAAGATGGCCGTGCACGCCGCCGCCGCCGACCTCTTCGACGAGCTCGACGACCTGGCCGCGACGTTCGGCGAGATCTCCTGCATCGCCAAGCGCGGCGACCGCCTCGTCGGCAGCGCCAAGGACCCGGTGACCGCCCGGCTCGCGCTGGAGGAGTTCCTGCCCGCCGACCACTTCGCCCGCACCGGGGCCGACGGCCCTGATCCTCGGCTCCGGCGGCGCGGGAACGGCGCTGAGTCAGCAGCTCGGCGTCCGCGGCGACCGGCCGGCAGCGATCATCTGCACCGCACGTGACCGCGGCAGCCGCTCGACCACGCGCGCGCAGGTGCACGAGCGCGCCGGAGCTGCCGGCCGACCTGCGTCCGCTACGTGATGACGCGCCGGTCCCGACGACGTCGATGCCCTGCTGGCGAGTCGCTGCCCCCGGGAAGCCTGGTCGTGAACGCCACCGGGATGGGCAAGGACCGGCCCGGCTCGCCGCTCGGCCCGACGTCGGTCTTCCCCCGCGACGGCGTGGTCTGGGAGTTCAACTACCGCGGATCGCTGGACTTCTGGCACCAGGCGCTGGCCCAGCGCAGCCGAGCGGCAGCTGCACGTCGACGACGGCTGGCGCTACTTCGTGCACGGCTGGACCCAGGCCGTGGCCGAGGTGTTCGACGTGGCGATGCCGCCGGCCACCGTCGACGAGCTCGGCGCGATCGCCGCCCGGCACCGCTGATGACCGCTCCCAGCCGATGGTCCGCACCGTGCTCGGCGAGGTCGCCGCTCGCCGACGCTCGGGCGCACCGAACTACCACGAGCACCTGTTCCAGGTCAGTCCGCTGCTGCCCGGCGACGAGCTCGACGACGAGTCGTCCAGCAGGGCCGAGGCGGCGTCGCTGCGCCGGCTCCGGCTTCGCCACGATGGTCGACGCCACCCCGATCGGGCTCGGCCGCCGGCCCGAGGCGGTGGCCCGGATCAGCGCCAGCCACCGGGCTGCAGGTCGTGGCGACCACCGGTGCCCACCGCGAGCCGCACTACGGCGCCGGTCACTGGCTGCTCGAGCCTGAGCGAGGCAGCCGCTGGCCGACCGGTTCTGCGCCGACGTGCAGCGACGGGATGCCGGTCGCCGACGGACCCGAGCCTGCGGCGTGCCGCCGTCCGGTCCCGGCGGGCGAACCGGTCCGCGCCGCGGTGGTCAAGGCCGGCATCGGCTACTGGAGCATCAGCCGCCTTCGAGCAGCGGGTGCTGGCGGCGGTGGCCGCCTGCCTGGCACCGGACCGGGCGCGGCGGTGATGGTCCACCTCGAGCACGGCAGCGCGGCGTTCGAGGTGCTGCGAAGTTCTGGACCGGCACGGTGTGCCGGCATCGGCGGTCGCCCTCGCCCACGTCGACCGCAACCCCGACCCCGGTCTGCACGCCGAGCTGGCCGCGGCCGGGCGCCTACCTCGGCTACGACGGCTTCGCCCGCACCCAACGCTGGCCCGACTCGGTGATCATCGACTGCCTGCGAGTGGCGGCCGAGCGACGGCGCCGCGGAGCGGATCCTGCTCGGCGGCGACGTCGCCCGCCGGACCCGCTACCGGGCGCTACGGCGGCATGCCCGGGACTGGCCTACCTCGGGGAGCGGGTGCTGCCGCGGCTGGAGCGGGAGACGTCGGCCGAGCTGGTGCACGCGGTGCTGGTCACCAACCCGGCCCGCTGGCTGAGCGGAACCAGGACGAGAACCCGCACCATGAAGGCGATCCAGACGAGCACGACCCCGGTGCCGCCGGTCATCCTGACCCCGCGGCCCGACGAGGCGGCCGGTTGGAGCGGCAGCAACGGTCGCTACGAGAAGCGCCTCGCCCGATCTCGAGGGGCTCTACCGCGACGCCGACGGCGTACCGGGCCGTGCTCGACCGCCGACGACGGGCGAACCCGTGTACTGGGTGGAGAGCAGCCGCACCGAGGACGGTCCGGGTGGGCTGATCACCGGGATCAGCGTGCTGGAGCCGGGCACGGGTCGGGGAGGAGTACGCGATGACCCGCGGACACCTGCACGCCATCTCCGACCGGTCCGAGCTCTACGTCGGGCTGTCCGGTCGGGGCGTGATGATCTTGGAGACCGTCGACGGGCGCAGTGAGGTGGTCGACGTCGAGCCGGGCCGGGCGGTCTACGTGCCCGGCACACTGGGTGCACCGCAGCGTCAACATCGGCACCGAGCGCTTCAGCGACCCTGTTCTGCTACGCCGCCGACGCCGGCCAGGACTACGCGATCATCGAGCGAGCCGGGGGAATGGCGTCGCTGGTCGTGGTCGACGGTGACGGATGCGTCGGTGCGAGCCAACCCCGATCACCGCGGCTACAGCCTGCTCGCCGACGACGGACGCTCCATGATCATCAGCCACGACCTCGGAACCACCGGCGACAAGGCCACCCTGGTCGACGCCACGACGGTCGGGTGCGTCGCCGCCTGCACGGCCACGTACGCCACCGACTTCGGGCCGCGGGGCAAGGCGGAGCAGGACGCCGAGGACTGGTGGGACGCGCTGTGCCGGCCACCCGCGACCTGATCGGCCGGCAGGACCTCGATCCGCGGCCGACATCGAGGTGGTGTCGTTCTCGGGTCAGATGATGGGCGCCCTGCTGCTCGACGCGGCCGGCAGCGCCGGTACGGCCGGCGATCATCTGGGCCGACACCCGCTCGGTCGACGCAGAGCCGCCCCGCTGGTCGAGCGGGTCGGGATGGACGCGGGCTACGCGATCACCGGACACCGGCTCAACCCGACCTACTCCCTGTCCAAGATCATGTGGGTCCGCGACCAGGAACCCGACGTCTTCGCCCGGGCCCGAGGTCGTGCTGAACGCCAAGGACTTCGTCGCCTACCGGCTGACCGGGGTGCTGGCCACCGACCCGTCCGACGCCTCGAGCACCAACGCCTTCGACCAGGCGGCGCGGGACTGGTCCGACGAGCTGATCGCCGCCGCCGGTCTGCCCCGCGTCGCTGTTCCCCGAGATCGTCGCCTCCACCCAGGTGATCGGCCGGGTCACGGCCGAGGCCGCCGCCGCCACCGGCCTGCTGGCCGGCACGCCGGTGGTGATGGGCGGCGGCGACGGACCGATGGGCGCGCTCGGCGCCGGGATCATCGACGCCGGAGTCCGGGGCGTACGCGTACCTCGGCTCGTCGTCCTGGGTCTCGGTGGCCGCCGACGCGCCCCTGCTCGACCCGCAGATGCGCAGCATGACCTTCAACCACGTGATCCCCGGCCGGTACGTCCCGACCGCGACCATGCAGGCCGGTGGCGCCTCGCTGGAGTGGGTGGTCGACACGCTCGCTGCCCGGCCATGATCGCCCGACCGGTACGCCACGCTGCTCGGCCCGAGGCCGCGGTGGCCGGCCAGCGAGGACGGGCTCTACTTCCTGCCCCACCTGCTCGGGGAGCGTTCGCCGTACTGGAACCCGGCCGCGCGCGCCGTCTTCGCCGGCCTCGGCCGGCACCACGGTCCGGCCCACCTGACCCGTGCCGTGCTCGAGGGCGTGGCGTTCAACCTCTACACCGGGCTGCGGGCGTTCATCGAGAACGGCATCGCCGATCGACGCCGTCGACGCGATCGGCGGGGCGGCCAACTCCGCCCTGCTGCTGCAGATCTTCGCCGACGTCTGGGGCGTGCCGGTGACCCGGCGCAACCTGGTCGACGAGGCGACCGCGGTCGGTGCCGCCATCGTCGCCGGCGTGGGCGTCGGCATCTTCGACGACTTCGCCGTCGCCGGGCGCTTCTCCGCCGAGCTGTCGACCCACAGTCCCGACCCGGACCGACACGCAGGCTACGCGACCGGCGTACGCCCAGTTCATGGACGCCTACCGTCGCCTCGAACCATGGTTCGACCACGACCCCACGAATCCGAGCGCAGAGTTCAGTGGAGCACGATAAAAGGTCGGACCTGGTCGTGCCAGAGAAGGACAGCTGACAGCCCGATCCATGTTGCGCCGCCTGGTCGAGGTTGCGGATCAGGCGCCATCCTCTGGGCCAGCGCCAGTCAACGTCGAGGTCCTTGGCGCGAGCGCTACCGAACATGAACCTGGTCATTCGTTGTCTGGTTTCGAAGTCGGGCGCGCACGGGCTGGGTGGTCGTGTGGCGCCGGTGCGGTACGGGCCAAGTCGAACAGGTGCTCTCGTTCCCCGTCGCTCAGATGCAGGCCACGGCATTAAGTACGCGGCGCCGCGGACGAACCCGTTCCAACCGTGAATAGTCGTTGAGACCGATACCAGCCAGCTTCGCGACCTCTCTGCGCCTCAGGCCGGGAGCGCACTGGTCATCGTCATCAGCAGACCCTGGCTGGCGGTCTGTCCCACTGGTACATCTCGGGGATGTTCCGCACCTTCCCGTGGTGGCGTGCGGTCCTGCGAGGGCTCGGGGCAAGGTCGACCACGAGCAGGTCGGAGAGCGGTCCCATCGGTGTCCTTTCAAGGGCGCTTGGGGTGATCACGATCGGCGGACGTCGAACGCGCGGGAGATGGCGCGGGCGGCGGTGCCGAGGGCAGGGATGACGAGTCGTGGGTCCATCTCGGTCTCCGGTACGACCACCGACAGCGCGGCGATCACGGTGTCCTCGACGCCCATCACCGGCACTGCGACACTGAGGATCTCGGTCGGCACGAGGCGGTGGAACACGATGCTGCGCTGCCGGCGTGCGTCGTCCAGCGTGCGTTCGAGCGCGGCCCGGTCGATCGGTGTGTGTTCGGGCTCGCGGGTGAGGGGCCGGGCCAGGTACCCGACCCGAAACGCGGAGTCGGCGAAAGCGAGCAGGACCAGGCCGATGCCGGTGGAGTGCAGCGGCATCCGACCGCCGACGTCGTACAGGGTGGGAATCGCGTGCTGACCCGACAGTCGCTCGATCAAGATCGCCTCGTCGTCTTGGCGGACGGCCAGCAGGACGTGCTGCCGGGTGGCGTCGGCCAGATCTCCCATGTAGGGGAGGGCGGCGTCGCGCAGGCTTCGGCCCCGGGGCGCGAGCGACCCGACCTCGTACAGCCGGACGCCGATACAGAACGTGCCGTTGGAGGCTCGTTCAAGCCCACCCCAGGCGACGAGGCGGTTGGCGAGCCGGAGCGCGGTGCTGGCCGGGATGCCGCTGCGTTGGCTCAGCTCGGTCAGCGTGAGATGGCGACTGTCGGCGTCGAAGCAGTCCAGCAGCGCCAGGGCGCGGTCGACGACGGGCATGCCCTGGGCAGGGCGTTTGCCTCGCTTGATGGTGCGGTCGTCGACCACGGTGCCTCCGTCGTTGGATCGTGGGTCGCGGGAAGTTCAGCAGACCTGCGCTGTCGTGCTCCCATGCTCTGCCATTCAATGGCAGAGAGGGGTGGTGAGACCACTTGCCTTACCGCTGAATGGCAGATCGGGTGCGGCTGTCCGGGCCGAAGGCCATGCTCATCGCAATCCAACCCAACGACCCGGGAGGCCGTCGATGTCCTCTGTTCTTCCCCTTCGCACCACGTCCCGAGACGTCGTCTTCGTCTTGTGCTGGCTGTGCCTGCTGGCCGACGGCTACGACCTGATGGCCTACGGCGCCACACTGCCCAGCCTCATCGGACACCCGCCGCTGGCGCTGACCGCGGCCCAGGCCGGCCACATCGGCAGCCTCGCCCTGGTCGGGATGCTGATCGGCTCACTGGTGGCCGGAACGCTGACCGATCGGATCGGCCGTCGCCGGATCTTCATCGCCAGCGTCACGATCTTCTCTGTCGGCATGGTGCTGACGTCCCTCACCTCGACGCCGGACACGTTCCTGGCGGCACGGGTGCTGACCTGCTTCGGCGTCGGCGGTCTGCTGCCGACGGCCGTGGCTCTGGCCAGCGAGTTCGCCCCAACCGCCACCCGGTCGCGAACCTTGGCGTTGGTGTTGACCGGTCCACCGACCGGCATGGTGCTGGCTGCGGCCATGTCGGCCGCGGTGGTGCCGACCTTCGGCCATCGCCCGGTGTACGCCGCTGCCGGTCTGGTGCTGCTGCTGGTGCCCATCCTCTGGCGTCTGCTGCCGGAGTCGCCGGCGTTCCTCGACGCCCGTGGTCGCCTCGACGAGGCCACTGTTGTCCGCAATGCCTTCGACCTGCCTCGCCTGGTCGTGGCGGTGGAAGCCGCGCCGAGGAGCTCGGTGCGCAGCCTGCTCGGTCGCGGTGTCCTGGTGCCGACCCTGCTGATCTGGGCGACCACCTTCTTCAGCCTGCTCACCGTGTTCGGCCTCACCACCTGGCTGCCGCAGGTGATGACCAAGGCCGGCTACGGCCTCGGTTCCTCGATCCAGTTCCTGCTGGTGTACTGCATCGGCGCGGTGATCGGCACGGTCATCGCCGGCCGCGTCGCCGATCGGATCGGCCCGAAGCCGCTGGTGCTGATCGGCTTCGTCAGCGCCGCCGCCGCGCTGTTGCTGATCGCGCTGCAGCCGCCGACTGCGTTGCTGATCGTGCTCGTGCTGGTCGCCGGCTTCGGCGGCTTCGGCACCCAGAATGTGCTGAACGACTTCATCGCCCGCTTCTACCCGGCGCGGGTCCGCGCCAGTGGCCTCGGCTGGGCACTCGGCATCGGCAGGCTGGGCGGCATCGTCGGCCCGACTCTGGGTGTCTGGGTGGTGAGCCGAGCCGCACCGCTGACCGCCACGGCCGTCGCGTTCGCCATCACCGCCGCGCTCGGCGGCCTGCTGATGGCGTTCATCCCTCGTCGTTCCCCCGAGGCGGCCACGCCAGAGAACGACCGCCAGACTGGTCAGCCGCAGCGCACCGTCGAGGCAGAGGGGACGCGATGACGCAGAACACCGGCGTTTCGCTGCTGCCCGACCGGACCGACGTCTTGATCGCCGGCGGCGGTCCCAGTGGGCTGTTCCTGGCCGCGGACCTTGCCCGCCGCGGCATCGACTCGGTTGTCGTCGAGCCGCGGGCGGAGCTGGACTGGCTTCACCCACGGGCCAAGACAACCAATGCCCGCACCATGACCCATCTGCGCCGGATCGGCATCGCCGACCAGCTGCGCGCCTGCGCGCCGCTGACCCCGGCCTGGTCGGACGCGGTGATCTTCTGCACGTCGCTGGTCGGTCACGAGCTCACCCGATTCGCGAACGCTTTTCAGCTTCGGGCCGGGCGCTACGACGTCCAGCCGGAGTGCGGGCAGCAGGTCGCCCAGCCGGTGGTCGAGCAGGTGCTCCGGGCCACCGTGCAGGGCAGCAGCCTCGCTCACCTCGCGCTCGCGGTGGAGTTCGTCTCCGCCACCGAGGTCGACCATGGTGTTGAGGCGGTGGTCCGAGACGATGCAGGTGTCGAGCGCGTGATCCACGCCAGCTACCTGGTCGGTGCGGACGGGGTGTCCTCGACGGTGCGCCGCGGCCTCGCTGTCCGACTGGAGGGGAGCTCCGCGGGAAAGTCCAACCTCGGCATCCTGTTCCGCTCCGAGCAGCTGGCCGATCGGGTTCAGCTGGACCCGGCCGTGCAGTACTGGATCGTGGGGGAAAGGTACGCGGGCATGGTCGGCACGATGGATCGCGCCGGGCTGTGGTGGTCGATCGTGCAGGGCTACGATCCGTCGGCTCCGCATTTTGCCGACGTCGACACCGCGCAGATCGTCCGGTCGCTGATCGGGGTCGACGTCGACGTGGAGGTGCTCGCCGAGGACCCGTGGACCGCGCGGATGCTGCTGTCGCCCACCTACCGGGTGGGCCGCACCTTCCTGGTCGGCGACGCGGCGCATGCCAACCCGCCGTGGGGCGGTCACGGGTTCAACACCTGCATCGGCGACGCGGCCAACCTGGCCTGGAAGCTGGCCGCGGCCGTGCACGGGTGGGCGGGGCCGGAGCTGTTGGACAGCTATCAGGCCGAGCGGCGACCGGTGGCGCGTCGCACCATCGACGAGGCCGAGATCAACGGTGCTGTGCTGGCCGACGACCTGATGGACCCGGACCTCGACAGCGACAGCCCCGCCGGTGACCGGGCCCGGGCCCGCGCTGCGGAAGCGTTGCAGGTCAAGGAGATCCGAGTTTCACTCTCTTGGTCTGGTGCTCGGCTACGAGTACGCCGACTCGCCGTCGGTGAGCAGCGACGGCACGTCGCCGCCACGACAGCACCCGATCCGCTACGAGGCGGCCGCGGTGCCCGGCTGCCTGCTGCCGCACGCGTGGCTGGACGAGCGCACCTCGCTGTACGACGTCCTCGGTCCCGGCTTCACGATCATGGTGGACCAGGAGGCGGGGGTCGACCTCACCGATCTGCGGGCGGTCGTGGGGGACCTGCGCGCCATGGGGATACCGGTGTCCCTGCAGTTGGTGCGTTCGCCGGAGGGTCCTTTCGCCGCCGCCTGGGGGGCGCCGGTGCTGCTGGTTCGACCCGATCAGCACGTGGCCTGGCGCGGCAGCGATGCTGGCCGTCTAGCAGCCGCGCTCCACCGAGCTGCCGGGCGACCAGCACCGGTGCTGGCCGAGCGCACACTGACTTCCCGACGTGCACTGACTGACCGACGACAAACAGGAGTGATGAGCATGCAGGTGGTGGGGTTCCGGCAGGGTGCCGGACCGGTGCAGGTGGGGGCGTTGGGCGACGACGGTGCCGAGGTTCAGGCGATGGCCGGTCTGGAGGAGTTCTGGTCCCGGGCCGCCGAGTTCTTGGCGCAGCCGCCGGTCGGGGCGTCGGTGCCGATCGCCGACGTCCACCTCGTTCCGCCGGTCCTGCCGGGGGCCCGGGTGATCTGCATGGGCCTGAACTACCTCAAGCACGTGGCCGAGGGCTCCTACGCCGACTCCGGCATCCCGCCGTACCCGACGCTGTTCGCCCGCTGGCCCGCATCCCTCACCGTCGGTGGCGTTGCCGCGCCGGTCCCGAGCGAGGAAGACGGGCTGGACTGGGAAGGCGAGGTCGATCGCCTACGTCGGCTCGACCCTGGCCGATGCCGAGCCCGACGAGGCGCTGGCCGCGGTCGTCGGCTACTCGACCTTCAACGACCTCACCGCCCGGCGGGCGCAGAAGCTCACCTCGCAATGGATCCTGGGCAAGAACGCCGACCGTTCCGGTCCGCTCGGGCCGATCGTCCCGGCCGCCGAGGTCGGCGACCTGCGCGACGGCCTGCAGGTACGCACCCGGGTCAACGGCACGGTGGTGCAGGACGGGCGGACCGACGAGATGGTCTACACCGTCGGCGACACCCTCGCGCTGATCTCGCGGACGTTCACCGCTGCGACCCGGTGATCTGCTGGCCACCGGTACCCCGTCGGGTGTCGGCTACTCCCGCACCCCACCGTGGCTGCTGCAGCCCGGCGACGTGGTCGAGGTCGAGATCGAGCGCCTGGGCACCCTGACCACCCCGATCGCCGCCAAGGCAGTGACGTGAGCTCGACGTCGGAAGCTTCCGCTCCTACCTGTGCGACGATGATCATCCGCGGTTGGCCGGCATCCGCGGGCCTCGACGCGTACGGGTACCGCGACGCAGCCCGCCGGATGCCTTCACCGGCGGCCTGATCGAGGGCTGGACGCCGCTGTACTTGCAGCCGTTCCGGGGGGTGACCGTGGATGGCACCCTCCGTGCAGGCCTGTATCCCCTCACGCCGGCGGCGCCGGACGAGGCCGCGCGGTGGCTAGATGATCACCGCCGTGACGGCGTAAGCGATCCGGTCACCGAAGCGGGCCATCATCTGCCCGCAATAGCGGGCGAACAGCTCCAGCGCCGCCAGGTCGAGCCATCCTCCGCGTTCCGCGAAACCCGTTGGCGGCGACTCTGGCCTGCAACTCTTTCCAGATCCAGTGGTCGGACCAG
>CAVPPP010000045.1:0-130821 GCA_963707005.1 uncultured Actinomycetota bacterium | reverse complement strand
ACGGATGGCCCGGTCGCGGCAGCTGCTCATCACCTCCGACTACAGCGTCGCCGAGATCGCAGCCGCAGTCGGCTACCGCGACCCGTTCTACTTCTCCCGCCAATTCCGTGAGGTCAACGGCGAAAGCCCACGCGAGTTCCGCCGCCAGGCCCGGGCCGAGGCGGTCACCACCCCGGTCCCTTAGGGCATGGCAGCTGCTGGCGTCCACCACCGTTGGAGCGGTATTGAAGCAGCGCCTGTGACTGTTCGAAGCACACAGACTTCCAGGTCTGGCGCTGCGGCTGCCCGACGACTGTCGAGAGGAATAGTGGACGTGCGATTTCCACCTGGACTCGTGCCACGACTGCCGCGGGCCGGCACTGGAGACGGGTACGAGACGCGAACTGCCCTGCCGCCCTGCCGCGCCGTCGACGTTGGAGGCATGGGCAAGAGCATGGGTTCCCCGCTTGGGCCAACTAGTTGTCGGCGGCCAGGAGCGTGGACACTGGACCGTGTCATGACGTCCTCCGAGCCGCTGAGATTCGTGGTCAACCGCCACCACGCCAGCACGCTCCATTTCGATCTGCGACTCGAGGTCGACGACGTCCTCGCCTCGTGGGCGGTGCCCAGGGGACCGTCCCTGGATCCCACCGAGCGTCGGCTGGCCGTGCAGGTCGGCGACCACACGCTCGAGCATCTCGAGCTCGAGGGCCGCTCGGAGACCGAAAACGGCCGCATCCAGACCAAGATCGTCTGGGACACAGGCGTCTATCTGCCCGCCGAGCCGCCGGGACCTGCCCTCGAACGAGGGCACCTGCGGTTCGCGCTCTCCGGTCAGAAGCTCGCGGGCGACTTCGCGCTGACGCGGACCCGGATGGGCGGGAACGACCGCAACTGGATCCTGATCAAGTTGGCCGACGAATACGCCGATTCACACCGTGACCCCACCCGCGACGACAACCGCTCGGTTCTGAGCGGTGTCACCAATGAGGACCTGGCAACAGATCCCTCGACGTAGGGCCCGTTCACTGCCGCGATCCTGGGTGAACGCCATCTTCGAGGAGCGCGACTGTCATGACAGCTCCTCCGCCGGCACCGCAACTGGCGGCCGACTGCGGAAGAACTTGTCGATCGGCCACCCGCCCGCGAAGCACCACAGCGCGATGATGGGATCCCAGATGGCGCATCCTGAGCACGCGATCGCCGTCCGCTCAACTGATCCTGGACTCCGGATCACCGCATCACCAGGTCGACCCCACTTGGGTGCGCTCCTGGCTACGGACGAGTGGTCACCAAGCGTGTGCCTCGGGCGACTCGCCCTTCATGATCTTCCGGCCGCGGTTGATGTCGAAGATCTCGTCGAGGCGGGTGATCGTCTCCGGTGACAGCCGAAGTTCCGCGGCCCGGTCCAGCCCGTCGAGCTGCTCGACTGTCCGCACTCCGACGATCGCCGAGTCGACGGCGGGATGATGAAGTGTCCAGGCGATCGCGACAGCTGTCTCGGTCTCGCCGAGGTCGCGGCACAGAGTGGCGTAGTCGGCGAACTGGGTGTTGTCCGGGCCGAGGTTGATGCCGTACTCCTGCTCGACCTGAGCCGTGCGCGATCCGTCCATCGAGGCGACCTTGCCGGTCAGCAGGCCGCCGGCAAGTGGCATGTAGATCATCCCGCCGATGCCGAAGTGCTGCGCCGCCGGCAGCACCTCCATCTCCGGGACCCGGCTGAGCAGGTTGTACTGGGTCTGCTCGGAGATGAAGCCGATCCCGCCGCGCTGCCAGGCCTGCAGCTGGTACATCGCCAGACCCCAGCCCGAGAAGTTGCTCGACCCGGCGTACAGCACGTGACCGTCGGCGATGGCGCGTTCGTAGGTTCCCCAGAACTCCTCGGGGCTGACGGTCCGGTCGATGTGGTGGGTTTGATACAGGTCGATCCGGTCGGTCTGCAGCCGTCGGAGCGAGTCGGTGAGTGCCTGCCGGAATCGGTAGGCGGAGAACCCGCGAGCCCCGTTGGGTCGCTCGGGATGTTGTCCGTGGTACTGCTTGGTGGCCAGCACGACCTGGTCACGGACGTCGGGCCGGCGGGCGAACCACGACCCGATGATCTCCTCCGAGCGGCCGAACCCGGCCGTTCCGCCGTACACGTTGGCGGTGTCGATGAAGTTGATCCCGAGCTCGAAGGCCCGGTCGAGGATCGCGTGCGAGGTGGCTTCGTCCGCCTTCGGCCCGAAGTGCATCGTGCCGAGACACACCTTGCTCACCATCAGGTTCGACCGACCCAGCCGGTTGTACTCCATTGTCTCCTCCATACGTCGGGTTCCCGGCCTCCGGAGGCGGGCGCTCACCGTCGAGACTATGGGCTGACGTGTTTCGCCCCTGATGTGGGTGAAGCGGCGGACGAGTCCGCTGCGGGTGCAGATGAGCCGAGGCTGAGGAAGGCGTGGGTGCGGTTCTCAGCCCGTGAGACCGCGACCAGCTCGTTCATGACTCTGGACGTCTTGGCAACAGCGACGGTCGCAGTAACGTGCGTGGGTGCTCAACCCACTGCATCTGGGGAACCTGTCAGTGGTGCTGCGCGCGGCATCCGGCCCACCCGGGCGGCCGAGCTGCTCAGCGACGGACCAACGGTCGGCAACACCCAGCGAAGGAGGGAGGCGATGATCGCCCACGGTCAGGTCACCGAGGTCCAGCAGGACGATGCGGCGCTCCGTCTCGAGCACGTCGTCCCGCTCGGCAACCCGTCGGGTGCGCTGCCCGCAGCGGTTGAGGTCGCCGTGATCGGCGGCGGCATCATGGGCGCCAGCATCGCGTACCACTTGGCCGGAGCCGGGGTGTCGGACGTCCTCGTCCTGGAGCGCAGCAGCCTCGGCTCCGGCTCCTCCGCCAAGCCGCTCGGAGGCGTCCGGGCGACCTTCTCCGATCCGAGCAACGTGCTCCTCGGACACAGGAGCCTGGCAGCGTTCGAGAGCTTCGAGGCCCGATTCGGCACCCCGATCGGGCTGCAGCAGGTGGGCTACCTCTTCTTGTGCCGCACCGAGATCGAGCTCGCGGCGGTGGAGTCCAGTGTCCGCATGCAGAACTCGATCGGCTGCAACAGCCGGATGATCAATCCGGGGGAGGCCTACGAGCTCAACCCCTTCGTCGATCCGAGCTGCCTGCTCGGTGCCTCGTACTCCCCGCGCGACGGCTATGCCGAGCCGGCGCTGGTGGTGGCCGGCTACGCGGCCGCCGCCGAACGGTTGGGTGCGTCGTTCGCCGAGTTCACCGAGGTGTTCGACCTGTCCACCGACACCGACGGTGTGCACCACATCACCACCCAGCGGGGCACGGTGCGAGCCAACACGGTGGTGATCGCCGCCGGAGCCTGGTCGAGCTGGCTGGGCGACAAGGTCGGCGTGCACCTGCCGATCGAGGCGGTGCGTCGCCAGATCGGCTTCACCGCGCAGCAGCCGCAGCCGTACCCGACCGTGCCGTTCACGCTCGACCTGTCGACCACGCTCTACTTCCACAACTACCGCAACGGCCTGCTGCTGGGCATCTCCAACCCCGACGAGGCACCCGGACTGGGCCGCGAGTTCAGCTACGGCTGGACCCGTGCCTTCGACGAGGCCGCCGCGGTGGTCGCGCCGAGCCTCGCCGGGCAGCAGCTGGTCGGCGGCTGGGCCGGTCTCTACGAGAACACCCCCGATCACAACGCGATGATCGGCAAGGCCGACGTTCCGGGGGTCCTCTACGCCACCGGGTTCTCCGGTCACGGGTTCCTGCAAGGACCCGCGGTGGGAGAGATCATTCGCGACCTCTACCTCGACCGTGAGCCGTTCATGGACCCGGCACCGTTCAGCGCCGAACGGTTCGGCGACGAACTGTCGCTGTTCCACGAGGTGCACATCATCTAGATCGTCCGACCCTCCCTCCGTACACCAGAAAGGCAGTTCCTTCATGATCAGCACGTCCGAGCGGACCGACGTCGTCTCCTTGGCCGCGCTCCGCGCCGACTTCGCCCTACGGCTCGCCGACCTGTACGGCACCGAGGTGCCCGCCTACAACACGTTGGTGGAGGTGTCGCGGGAGGTGAACAGCGACGTCGCCGCCGCCAAGGGTGAACGAGCCGAGCGGCTCGGCAGCATCGACCGGGTCACCGCCGAACGGCACGGCGCGATCCGGGTCGGCTCGCCGCGTGAGCTGGCAGAGGCGGCCCGCGTTTTCGCCGGCTTCGGCATGCACCCGGTCGGCTTCTACGACCTCCGGGACGCCTCGACGAGCTCGGTGCCGGTGGTGGCTACCGCGTTCCGCCCGACCGATGCCGACGAGCTGGCGAAGAACCCGTTCCGGGTCTTCACCTCGATGCTGGTCACCACCGATCGACGGTTCTTCGATGCCGAGACCCAGGAGCGGCTGGAGGCATTCATCGCAGCCCGGACGCTGTTCGGAGCCGAGCTCCTCGAGCTGGCCGACCGGGCCGGAGAGCAGCAGGGCCTGGACCGACACCACGCGGAGCGGTTCCTGCAGTTGGCCACCGCAGCCTTCGAGCTGTCCACCGAGCCGGTCGATCATGGCTGGTACTTCCGGCTGGAGAAGATCTCGTCAGTGGCCGCCGACATCGGCGGGGTGCCGTCGACCCACATCAACCACCTCACGCCGCGGGTGCTCGACATCGACGCCCTGTACGAGCGGATGAAGGCGCGCGGCATCACCATGATCGATGAGATCCAAGGCCCGCCGGACTGGGAGGGTCCCGACGTCCTGCTCCGTCAGACGTCGTTCCAGGCGCTGGCCGAGGAACGGCAGTTCCGGCACGCGGACGGCACCGTACGCCCCGGTTCGCTGCGCGTCCGGTTCGGTGAGGTCGAGCAGCGCGGTGTCGCCCTGACCGCTGCCGGCCGGGACCTCTACGACCGGATGGTCGCCGACACCGACGCCCGACTCACCGCCGCACCGGCGGGCAGCACGACACGGGTCGACGTGGCGCGCAACGTCTGGCGGGCGAATCTGCCGGCCACCGAACCTGAGCTGGCGCTGCGGGGACTGGCCTTCTTCACCTACGTGGTCGCTCGGCCCACCGCGGGGGCCGTCACCATCACCGAGGCCGGTGTCGCTTCGCTGCGCGAGCTGGTCGGGACCGGTGTACTGGTGCCGGAGCCGATCGTCTACGAGGACTTCCTGCCGCGGTCCGCCGCCGGGATCTTCCAGTCGAACCTGACCGACGAAGGCACCCGCGACGACGAGGAGCCGGGCACGCCGTACGACATCGACACGCTGTCTGCGGTGATCGGCCGACCGATCGCCGATCCGACCGAGCTGTACGCCGCGCAGCAGCAGGCGTCCCTGACCGCCGCCGCCCGCGCCCTCGGCCTGCGCACCATCACCCTCGACTGACCCGAACCCCACAAGGAGACCCCCCATGAGCACGGAATTCCCCACCACCGACGTGATCACCGCCGACGTGCAGCGCGCGTTGAAAGCCACCGGCGTCGACGTCGACGCCGTGGCCGGCGACGTCGACGTTCACACCCCGATCACCGGCGGAGTGATCTTCTCCGTCCGGACCCAGACCGCCGACGACGTCGCCGCGGCTGTCGCCGCCGCGGCGGCGGCATTCACCACCTGGCGGGAGGTGCCGGCCCCGGTTCGTGGCCAGCTGGTCAAGCGCTGGGGCGAGCTGCTGACCGAGCACAAGGCCGACCTGGCCACCCTGGTCACCGCCGAGGTCGGGAAGATCACGTCCGAGGCGCTCGGGGAGGTCCAGGAGATGATCGACATCTGCGACCTCGCCGTCGGCCAGTCCCGGCAGCTGTTCGGCAAGACCATCTCCTCCGAGCGTCCGGGCCACCGGCTCGCCGAGACCTGGCACCCGCTCGGCGTTGTCGGCGTCATCTCCGCCTTCAACTTCCCCGTCGCGGTGTACGCCTGGAACACGGCCCTGGCCCTGATTGCCGGCGACACCGTCGTCTGGAAGCCGGCCGAACCCACCCCGCTGTGCGCCCTGGCCGCCGATGCCCTGCTGGGACGCGCCGCCGCCGAGGTCGGCGCACCGGAGGGGGTGCACCACCTCGTGCTCGGCGGTCGCGAGGTCGGTCAGGCGCTGGTCGAGGACCCCCGGGTGGCGTTGGTGTCGGCGACCGGCTCCGTGCGGATGGGCCGCGAGATAGCCCCGCTGATCGCCGGCCGGTTCGGCCGGGCGCTGCTGGAGCTCGGCGGTAACAACGCGGCGACTGTCGCGCCGAGCGCCGACCTCGATCTCGCCCTCCGGGGGATCGTGTTCTCCGCCGCGGGCACCGCGGGGCAGCGCTGCACCACGCTGCGTCGGCTCATCGTGCACACCTCGGTGGTCGACCGGCTGGTGCCCCGGATCGTCGACGCATACCGCACCTTGAGCATCGGCAGCCCGACCGTCGACGGCACCCTGGTCGGGCCGTTGATCAACAAGGCGAGCTTCGACGCTCAGCAGGCGGCGCTGGCCGCAGCCGTCGAGCAGGGCGGTGAGGTGCTCTACGGCGGCGATCGGGTGCTGGCCGACAGCCAGCCCGACGCCTACTACGTGCAGCCGGCCGTCGTCGCCATGCCGGCCCAGTCCGAGGTCGTGCGCGCCGAGACCTTCGCGCCGATCATGTACGTGTTGACCTACGAGACGCTGGAGGAGGCCATCGCCTTGAACAACGGCGTCCCGCAGGGACTGTCGTCGGCGATCTTCACCACCCACCAGGCCGAAGCCGAGTTGTTCACCTCGGCCAGCGGCTCGGACTGCGGCATCGTCAACGTCAACATCGGCACCTCCGGCGCCGAGATCGGCGGCGCGTTCGGCGGGGAGAAGGAGACCGGTGGTGGTCGCGAGTCCGGCGCCGACTCCTGGAAGGCGTACATGCGCCAAGCCACCAACACGATCAACTACTCCGGGCAGCTGCCGCTCGCCCAGGGCGTCGAGTTCATCTAGGTGACGCCCGACCTGGCGCCGTGGGCGGCAGCTGGTGCCGGGGCGGCGGACCACATGCGTGGCTTCGGTCAGCCGACGGGGGCGGCGGTGCCGGGGATGGCGGCCAGCAGTTCCCGGGTGTAGTCGCTTCGCGGTTCGGCGAAGACCCGGTTCACTGAGCCCGACTCGACGACAACGCCATCCTTCATCACGCTGACATGGTCGGCAATCAGTCTGACCACCCCGAGATCGTGGGTGACAAAGACGTAGCTCAGGCCGTACGCGGCCTGCAGGTCGACCAGGAGCTGCAGGATCTGCGCCTGGACCGAGACGTCGAGCGCGCTGACCGCCTCGTCGAGGACCAGGATGCGCGGTTGGAGAGCCAGTGCCCGGGCGATGGCCACCCGTTGCCGTTGGCCACCGGACAGCTGGCTGGGCAGTCGCTCCAGATAGCTCGCGTCCAGGGCGACCGCGGTGAGCAGCTCGACCACGCGCTCGGTTCGTCGCGCTGGGTCGGTGACCAGGCCGAAGGCCTTCAGCGGTTCGGCGATCAGCCGGCTCACCGTGAACCGGGGATCGAGTGAGGTGAACGGGTTCTGGAAGACGAACTGGAGGTCGCGCCGGATCTCCCGGAGCTGTCGACGATCCACGGTGGTCAGGTCCCGGCCGCCCAGGCGGACGATGCCCTGGTCGGCGGTGGTGAAGCCGACCAGGATGCTCGCCAGGGTGGACTTGCCGGCTCCGGACTCGCCGACGATCGCGTGCGTGGTGCCCGCGCGCAGGTCGAGGTCGACGCCGTCGAGGGCGGCCAGCCCTTGCTGAGGGCTTCGGCCGCGAAGCCGATAGGTCTTGGACAGTCCGCCGGCCGTCAGGACGTTCGGTGCGTCCTGCGCCGTCGCCTCACCGGGGGTGGCTCGCCGACCCGATGTCGGCTCCAGCCGGCCGCGACGACCGGGGGCGGCGGCCAGCAACCGTCGGGTGTACGGGCTCCTGGCGTCCCCCAGCACCGCACGGACCGGACCCTCCTCCACGATCAGGCCCTCCTGCATGACCAGGATGCGATCGGACCGGTCGAGGGCGACATCGAGGTTGTGGGTGACCAGCAGGATTCCCAGCCCGAGGTCCTCGCGCAGCCGCACCAGGTGGTCGAGGATGCGTCGCTGGACGGTCACGTCGAGGGCGCTGGTCGGCTCGTCGGCCACGATGATCTTCGGCTGTCCGGCGAGGGCGATGGCGATCAGGGCCCGCTGCTTCATCCCGCCGCTGAGCTCGTGCGGGTACTGGTCGAAGACCCGGTCGACGTTGGTCAGCCCGGCCGTCTGCAGGCTCTCCAGAGCCGCCGCCCGATGGGCCGCGGCTCGTCGACCGGTGCGGTCGGCGCGGGGTTCGTTGAACCGCACCGCCTCGATGACCTGCTGACCGATCCGTTTCACCGGGTTCAACGACGTGTTGGGGTCCTGCGGGATGTAGCCGACGTAGTTCCCACGGACCAGGGACATGCGTTTGTCGTTCCAGCCGGTGACGTCCACCCCCGAGAAGGCGATCGTGCCGCGGCGGACGAGGGCGTTGGTCGGCAGCAGACCCAACGCGCCGTGGATCAGGGTGGTCTTCCCCGAGCCGGACTCGCCGACCAGCGAGACGAGCTCGCCGGGCTCGACGGTCAGGTCGACGCCACGTACGGCGGGGCTCCAGCCCCGGTGCTTGACGCGGTAGTCCACGGCCAGGTCGCTGATCCGGAGCAGCGGATCGGCGGTGCCGGGTGGGGTGGCGACGTCCTCGCGGGTGTCGGTCGTGCTCATCGTCGGCGGTCCTTTCGCAGCGAGGCGCTGATCCGGTGAGTGGCGATCACGACGAGTGCGAGGGCCACCCCGGGCATGATCGAGATCCAGGGGTGGACGGCGACGAAGTCACGCCCCTCCGCGACCAGCAGACCCCACTCGGGCTCCGGCGGCGGTGCCCCGTACCCGAGGAAGCCGAGGGAGGCGACGGCGAGGACGGCGGTGCCGACCTCGAGAGCGGCGAGGGCGAGCACCGAGTTGAGCGAGTTGGGCACCACGTGGCGGAGCACCACAGCCGGTCGTCGGACGCCCAGCCCGTACGCGGCCTTGACGTAGTCGGAGCTGATCACCACCAGCACCTCCGAGCGCATCACCCGCGCGAACGCCGCGAACGAGGAGATCCCCACCGCCAGGGCGATGTTCTGGGTGGAGTAGCCCAGCACCGACACGACCACCATGGCCAGCAGCAGACTCGGGATGGCCAGGAACACGTCGACCACGCGCATGATCGCGGTGTCGGCGAAGCCCCCCGCGAACCCGGCGAGCAACCCGACCACGGTGCCGATGACGAACGCGATGACCACCGCCAGCAGGGTGGCCATCAGGGTCGTCCGGGCGCCGTAGACCGTACGGGAGTAGAGATCGCGGCCGAGACGATCGGTGCCGAACCAGTGTTCGGCACCGGGCGGCAGGAAGCTCGACGCCGGATCCCCGTCGTAGGGTCCGTAGGTGGTGAACAGCTGGGGGACCACTGCCCAGCCGATCACCACCGCCACGATGATCACGGAGGCCAGCAGCAACGGCTGCCGGGCGATGTCGGTGAGTCGGTCCGTCGCGGCCCGGCGCCGGGCCGATCCGGTGTCCCCGCTCGCATCTGATCCGGGCCTCGACCCAGACGATCGGGACGAGAGGGGCGTGTGGACCGCGTCCGCGGGCAGGGTCTCGACGGGCAGGGTCTCGACGGGCAGGTGCCGGTCCAGCTCGATGGTCATCGTTCCTCCTCAGGCTGCTTGGGGAGAGCGGGTCGTCGGGACCGCGATCGTCGCGCGCAGTCGTGGGTCGAGCAGGGGGTAGATCAGGTCGACGGCGAGGTTGATCACCGCGAAGCAGGCGGCAACCATCACCACGATTCCCTGCACCAGCGGAACATCCAGGGTGTTGATGGCCGACTGGGTCATCCGTCCGATGCCCTTGCGGGCGAACACGGTCTCGGTGATCACCGAGCCCGCGATCAGGTTGCCGAAGGTGACCCCGGCGATCGTCAGCGCCGGCAGGCTGGCGTTGCGGAAGACGTCGCCGATGATGATCGAGAGCTTGGTCGCGCCCTTTGCCCAGCTGGTCGTCACGTAGCCGGAGCCGAACTCGGTCGAGAAGCTGCGGACCAGCAGCTGGGCGATCGGCCCGGAGACCGGGATGGCGAGCGCGATCAACGGCAGCACGAGACTGAGTGGCCCCTCGCCGCCGAACGCCGGAAACCAGCCGAGCCGGAAGGAGAAGATCTGCAGCAGCAGGATCCCGGACAGGAACACCGGCACCGAGACCGAGGCCGACGGCAGGGACTCGACCAGGTTGCGGAGCCACTCGTGCCGGGTCGAGGTGGCCACCAGGGCGATGGCGAAGGCGATCACCACGGCCAGCAGGAGCGCCCCGGCGGCCAGCACCAGGGTGCTCGGGAGCACCAGCAGGATGGCCTCGAGGACCGGCCGACCCGATTGCACGGAGTTGCCGAAGTCCCCGGTCAGGGCCGAGCCGAGCCGGCTCAGGTACTGCACGATCACCGGCTGGTTGAAGCCGTAGTTGGCGGCCACCTGCTCACGGACCTCGGGCGGGATGGTGTTCAGCTCGGCCGGATCGAACAACAGGTCCACCGGGTTGGCGGGCAGCACGAACAACAGGATGAAGGTGACGGTGAAGGCGGCCCAGATGACGAACAGGGCCCGGCCCACCTTCAGGGCGACGTAGCGCAGCACGATGGCTCCTCTCGGGGTGGCGGCGGGATCAGCCGGTCGGTCGCCGGGTCAGGCGGCCGACCGGCTCAGAGGTCACTGCCCGTTGCTCTTCCACGTGTTCACGAAGTGGTTGCGGGACTGTGCATCGAAGATGATCCCGTGCACGTAGTCGGCGTGCGCGATCACCTGCGACGGGTTGTAGATCGGGTTCACCAGGGCGTACTTCTCCAGCAGCAGATCCTGGGCCTGCTTGGCGTAGGCGGTGCGCTTCTTCTCGTCGAGAGTGGTCTCGAGCTGCCCGAGCACCCGAGTGACCTCCGCGACGTCGATGCCCGGCGAGTCCTCGGTGACCCAGGAACCGTTGCCCAGTGTCGGGCTGTACTGCAGGTTCAGCACCGAGGGGTCGTTGCGCGACCGGTTGGCGGCGGTGATGTTCCAGTCGGTCTGCGCCTTGGCCACGTTGGCCGAGTAGTCCGGGATCGGCACCACCGTGAGCTGGAGGTCCACGCCGATCTTCTTCAGGTCCTGCTGGACAGACTCGTACGCCGGCTTGTTGACGACCAGGTTGCTGATCCCCAGCAGCTTGACGGTGAGCTTCTTCCCGTCCTTCACCCGGATGCCGTCCGCACCCTTCTCCCAGCCGGCCTCCCCGAGGAGCTTCTCGGCCTCGGTCGGGTCGTACCGCAGGACGGAGTCGCTGTAGTCGGCGTAGCCGCGGACCGACGGCGCCAGGACCGAGGTGGCCACCGAGTAGGAGTCGGTGAGCACAGTCTTCTCGATGGACTCACGGTTCCAGCCGAGCTGGATGGCCTTGCGGACGGCCAGGTCGTTGGTCGGGAAGAGCTGGGAGTTCAGGTTGAAGAAGATCGCGGTGCCCGAGACACCGCGGTGGATGATCGTGAAGCCCTGGTCGGTCAGCGGCTTCTCGTCGGTGGTGCCGACGTCGAGTGTGGCGTCGATGGTGCCGGAGGCCAGGGATCCGGTGCGCACGCTGGCCTCCGGGATCGTGTTGAAGACGATCTTGTCGAGGTACGCCGCGCCGCCGTGTTCGAGGGCAGGTGGCGACCAGTTGTAGCCGTCCCGCTTGACCAGGATCGTCTTGACCTGCTCCTCCCACGCCTCGTACACGAACGGGCCGGTGCCGATCACCTTGGTCGGATCGGTCCGCTCCTCGGCACTCAGCTTCAGGGTGGCGAGCGACAGGAACCCCGGCTGGGCGTTGGCCGTGAACGACGACGCCTGCAAGAAGCTGGCCAGCGGCTTCTCGAACCGCACCACCGCCGTGTACTCGTCGGGGGTCGAGGTCTCGATGTAGCCGGGAAGCAGGACCGCGCCGTTCGGCAGGATGCCCAGCTTCTCGTCGCCGTGGACGTACTGGTCGAAGTTGGCCTTGACGGCCGCGGCGTTGAACGGGGACCCGTCACTGAACGTGACGTCGTCGCGGAGATGGAAGGTGAACTCGGTGAGCTCGGAGTTGTACTCCCACGACTTCGCGAGCCACGGCGTGATCGCGCCGGTGTCGGGGTCCTGCCAGGTCAGCTTGTCGGTGACGTTGTTGCCGATCAGCGACTCCGCGTAGTTGGTGCCCAGCTGGGGATCCGGGCTGCGCTGGTAGTCGATCAAGGCGAACTGCAGCGTCCCGCCGCTGACCGGTTGGGTGCTGCTGGCGGCGTCGGCGGACGGACCCGAGCGGGTGATGACGATGCCGACGATGACGGCGAGGGCGACGACGACGGCGACGATCACCAACCACACCCACCGTCGGCGGGTAGGCGTGGCGTCGTCGATGGTGGTGCGGAGATCGGACATGGGGTTGCTCCTGGGCATGCTGCGGCTGAGTGAATGGCGTTTGGGGTGGAATGACGTGCAACGTGTGGGAGGGAATCAGATCGGAACTGGTCAGAGCCGGTGCGGGCGTTGACAGAGGGCGCTGGCGCAGTACGCGACGTACCTCTCCCGGCGGCGGGGGAGCTCGGACCTGAACACAATGCAGATAATACCTATAGGAACACTAGGGTTTAACCAAGCCCGCAGAATGAGATGGCTTACGGTCTCCGAGCGACGCTGCTCCGAGCGACGCCTGCTCCGGGCGCCTACGCCGCTCCGGCGGCCTTGGTGTTCTCGGTGCCCAGCTTCCTGACCGATGGCGTGGGCAGTCCGAAGCGGCCGCGGATCGTCGCCGACTCGTAGCTCCGCGGATACGCATCCTCCGACTGCAGGATCGGCACCACCTCGTCGACGAAGCGCTCGAGATCGTCGGGCAGCACCGGCAGATGGACGTTGAAACCCGCCACCAGGCCTGCGGCCCACCAGTCGAGGAGAGCATCGGCCACCTGCCGCGGTGACCCGACGATGAGTCGGTGCCCCCCGCCGGCCCCCGTGCGCCGTACGACCTCACGCGCGGTGAGGCCTTCGAGTGCCACCAGATCGTAGAGGGCTCGGCTGAAGCCGACCGGTAGCTGCTGATCCTCCCGGGGCAGGAACCACTGCGGATCAAGGGGAGCGTCGGGGTCGACGTGCGCGGGAAACTCCGGACTCAGCGCGCGTTGCTGGGTCACGAACTTCGCCACCAGGTCGTCCTCGCTGCCTACTCCGTTGAGGTACTCGTGCCGCCGGCGCGCGTCGGCCTCGTCGTCGCCGAGCACGACGTTGGCGCCAGGTAGCAGCCGAAGATCGGCCGGCGAGCGTCCGTGGGCCACGGCTCTCGCGTCGAGCTGAGCGCGGAGCTGGCCGGCCCCCTGGGTGCTCAGCAGTGCCGCGTAGACGATCTCGGCGTGCTTCGCCGCGAAGTCGATCCCGGCGGGCGACGCTCCCGCCTGCGCGAGGACCGGATGGCCCTGCGGTCCGATCGGCACGTTGAGTGGCCCGCGGACGTCGAAGAACTCGCCGTGGTGGTCGATCGGGCGAGCGATGGTGTCGTCCCAGAGCGGGCCGTTCGGCAGCTGTCCCACGGGCGCGTCCCAGCTCAGGAACAGCTCCTTCAGGACCTGGACGAACTCATCGGCCTTGCGGTAGCGGTCCTCCCGCGGCAGCAGGGGTTCGGATCCGAAGTTGGCGGCGATGTCGGGGTTGAAGTTCGCCACGAGGTTGAGGATCACCCGACCGCCGGAGATGCTGTCGAGCGAGGCGATCCGGCGGGCCAGGTTGTACGGCGCGTTGTACGAGGTCGAGGCGGTGAGCAGGAATCCGATGTCGGGGACGGCGCCGGCGATGGCCGAGAACAGCACGATCGGGTCGAAGGTGTGGATCGGGGCCCGACTGGTGTCTCGCGACAGGGCGGGGTGATCGGACAGGAAGATCGCGTCGAGCACCCCACGTCGGGCGACCCGCGCCAGCTGCTCGAAGTACCGGTAGTCCGCGAAGCGGTTCCAGGCCCGGCCCGGCCAGTCGTGGGAGAGACCGGACGTACCGGTGCCCACGATCGATGCGATCAGGTTCAGTCGGTGGGATGGCGATGCGGTCACGGGGTCTCCTGGCTCAGGCGCTGGCGGACGACGGCGCGGATGATCACGACCCCGCGACGACCCTGACGGAGCGCAGCAGCGGAGCCGACGCTCCGGCCCACCACCCCCGCACCGCATCGTCCAGATCGGTCAGCTGAGCCTCGGTGACGGCGAAGGCGCGGGTCGGTACGGTCGCCCCGAGCTCGACCAGGAGGGGTCGCAGATAGGCCTCGCCGACCAGACCGTGGGCCGGGGCGGCCGAGACCACCACGGGTACGGCGATGACTCCCTGCAGGGCGTTCGGCGGCAGCTGGTCCAGGAACAGCTTGAGCAGGCCGGTGTAGCTGGCCTTGTAAACCGGAGTGGCCACCACCAGCACGTCGGCGTGACTGATCGTGGCGAGGGCGCCATTGGTCCGGGGGCGCTCGGCGGCGAAGATCTCCGGGCCGAGCTCGGCGACCTCCACGGTCTGATGGAGCACAGGCCCGGCGAGGGCCGTGCGGATCTGGCTGCCCACAGCCTCGGCCACGGACAGAGTGCGCGACCCGGCTCGAGGATTTCCCGAGACGACGACCACCGAGGTCGGGGTCGGGGCGTGGTGGCTGGTCGAGAGGGTGGTGTGGACGGACATGTCGGGCCTTTCTGATCATGTGGGTGCGGGATGGTCGACGCGATCGCTCAGCCGCGCAGCAGCGGCAGCAGCTGTTGCCCCTGGCGCTCGATCTCTTCCAGGTAAGGGGTGTCGGACAGAACGAAGTGGGTGACGCCGAGGTCCTGGTAGCGGCGCAGCGACTTGGCGACCTCCTCGGCGGATCCGACCAGCCAGGTGGTCGCCGCCCCACCGCCGCCGTACCGCCCCGGGGTTGTGTAGAGGTTGTCGTCCAGCACCTCACCGCGGGCGGCCAGATCGAACAGCCGCTGTTGCCCGACCGCGGTCCGTCGATGAGGGTTGACCTCGTCGCTGCCCTGCCGGCGCGCCATCTCGGCCACCTTGGCCTCCGCATCGGCCCAGGCCTGGTCGCTGGTGTCGCGGATCAGGGTGGTGATCCGCAACCCGAACTCCAGCGGTCGGTGCTCGCGACCGAGCTGGTCGCTGAGCGCCCGCAGCCGCGCGATCCGTTCCCGGATGCCGTCCAGTGGCTCACCCCAGAACAGCTGGATGTCGGCTTCGGTGGCCGCCACCCGTTCGGCGGCGTCGGAGGCGCCGCCGAAGTAGAGCGGGGGATGGTCGCGACCGTCCCGGACCTCGATCCGGGGGAGAACGGTGGAGTCGGTCACCCGGAAGTGCTCGCCGCGGAAGGTGACGTTCTCCTGGGTCCAGAGCCGACGGACGATCTGCAGGAACTCCCTGGTGCGGTCGTAGCGGAGGGCGGGGTCGCTCTCGTCGTCGCCGTAGGCAGCCAGATCGTCCTTGCCGGACACGATGTTGACCCGTACCCGGCCGCCGGACAGGTGGTCCAGCGTGGCGGCTGCGGCGGCGAAGTTCGCGGGGCGCCAGTAGCCGGGCCTGATCGCGATCAGCGGCTCGAACGTGGTTGTCCGGGCAGCCAGGGCGGTGGCCACGGTGAAGGTGTCCGGGCGCGACCAGCCCGCACCGAGCAGGGCACCGGTCCAGCCGTTCTGCTCGAGGGCGACGGCGTGGGAGGTCAAGGTGTCGAGGCTGTTGTGGGCCTCGACGACGGAGTCGCCGCGGTGGCCGGGGCGGATCTGGTTGGGGATGTACCACAAGAACTCGAGGGTCATCGGGGATTCCTTCGGGGTGAGGGATCGGTAGGCGGATCAGAAGCGCCGGCGAGCTCGGCGAGCTGGGTGAGCTGGGCCCGGCGCACGTCGGCACTCTGGCCCTGGACCAGGACGAACAGAGCCGAGCCGGCGTGCAGGTGAGCGGTGTCGTCGGTGGTGATGCCGTGCCCCGCCCGGGCGACGACGAGGGCTCGGGTCAACGTGGACAGGGCGTCGCCGCTGGCCACCTTGAGGGCCAGTCGCTCGGTCAGGCGATGGTCGCCACCGAAGGTGGCGGCCTCGTCCGACAGCGCGTACGCCTGGGAGCGGAGGGCAGCCACCCGCGGCCGCCAGCGCTCGGCCACCTGGCGGGCCAGCGGGTGCTCGGCCTGGTCGAGCTCGAGCAATACGGTCTCGGCGAGACCGAAGTGATGGGGGCGGGCGTCACTGGCAACCCCGAGGTCCTTGTGTCGCCACTGATCCATGGACTCGGTGGAGATCACGTGCTCCTCCGCCACCAGCACGTCGTCCAACCGGATCCGCTCGGTCCGGCTGCCGCGGACCACGCCGAGACCGAGCGGAGTGGCTGCGATCCCCTCCACCACGGGAACGAGCGCGGTGATCACCGTCTCGGTCTCCTCCGCCACCGCCGCGACCGCCAACGCGCTGTTGAGCCCCCAGCCGCTGACCCAGGAGGCGGTGCCGGAGAAGATCCACCCCCGGCGGCCACGTCGGGCCCGGAGGTGATCGCCGGGGTAGCGGCGGACGTCGCTGATGGCCGCCCCCATCAGGAGCTCGCCCCGCAGCACTCGCTCGGCCAGCGGCGACAGAGCGGCGTCCTGGGCTGCGACGATCGCCAGCCGACCGACCAGCGGAGCGTGCTGGGCCCACACCAACCAGGTGTTGAAGCAGCCCCCGGCGATCAGCTCGTGCAGCCGTCGATCGGCGTCTCGGCCGAGCGCGGCACCGCCGTACGCGGCCGGGGCGAGGTGGTTCAGCAGCCCGAGCTCGGACAGCTCCGCCACGCGACCGGGGGACACTCCGTCCCGGTCGGTGCGGACGGCAGTCGGACGCAGGGTCCGGTCCGCGTAGAGCCCGACCCGCCGGACGAACCCGTCCGACACAGGCTCGGAGCCCTCGCCGCCGCCGATCACGTCGAACGCAGCGAGCTCCGCGGTCTCGGTTGGTGTCATGCCCGTCCTTCGCTGGGTGGTGAGTCCTGCGCCCACGATGTGGATTGTGGGTGTTTCCTAGTACATCGGTAGGAATACTAGGCAACACACGACGACTTGATCGGACTGGACCGCACTGCGGACACCGACCTCACGAGAGACGAGTTCCATGACACGACCACGACTCGGCCCGCTATGACCGCGTCAGACAGACAGCTCCATCTCAATGTCAACATCCTCAACGCCGGCGTGTTCGGCGGCTCGTGGCGGTTCCCGGGCACCGATCCGCTGGCCAGCTACGGGATCGAGCACTACACGTCGATCGCGGCCAAGGCCGAGCAGGCCAAGCTCGACGCCGTCTTCCTGGCCGACGGGCCCGTGCTGGACCCCAGCATCCGGCACCGGACCGGCAACAACCTGGAGCCGACCACCGTGCTGGCCCGGATCGCCGCGCAGACCGAGCGGATCGGCCTGATCGCCACGCTCTCCTCCTCCTACAACGATCCGGTCGAGGTGGCTCGGCGGCTCGGCGACCTGGACTTGATCAGTGGCGGTCGCTTCGGCTGGAACGTGGTGACCACCGCAGGATCGGTGGCGGCGCGCAACTTCGGCCGCACCGGGGAGCCCGACCACGGGCTGCGCTACCGGCGGGCGGCCTCCTTCGTCGAACAGGTCGTGGCGACCTGGACGGCCCGACAGCCGGTGTCGGCTCAGGGCCGTCCGGTGATCGTGCAGGCCGGTGGCTCGACCGACGGCAAGCGGCTCGCCGCCCGGGTCGGTGAGGTGATCTTCTCGGCCGAACAGGATCTGGACAAGGCCCGCTCCTTCCGTACTGAGCTGCGGGCGGGTGCCCAGGCGTTCGGTCGCCATCCCGATGACATCGTCGTGCTGCCCGGGTTGTCGACGGTGCTGGGCAGCACCGAAGCCGAGGCGCGGGAGCGGCGCGAACTGCTCGACGAGGTGCTGCCCGACGCGTATGCCCGCGGACGGTTGTCCGGGCAGCTGGGCATCTCCCTGGACGGGCTGCCCGACCATGAGCCGATCCCGCTCGAGCTGCTGCCCGACCCCGACGTGGCCGGTGGATCGCAGACCTTCTACCGGGTCGTCCGCGACATCATCGTCCGCGAGCAGCCGACGCTGCGGCAGCTGCTGAAGAAGCTGTCCGGAGGTGGCGGGCACCGCATCGTGGTCGGCACCCCGGAGCAGGTGGCCGACGACATCGAACGCTGGTTCCGCAGCGGCGCTGCCGACGGCTTCAACGTGATGCCGGACGTGCTGCCGTCGGGCTTCGACGACTTCGCCGAACACCTGGTGCCGGTCTTGCAACGGCGCGGGTTGTTCCGCACCGAGTACGAGGGCACGACCCTGCGCGATCACCTCGGTCTCGGCCTGCCCGGTCAGGCCCCGGCCACCGACCGGGTACCCCTCGAAGCGGCCGTCTGACCCTCCCATTCCTCATCTGCAAGGAGATCTGACCGACATGACCTTCCCCGTGGTGATCACCCTCGCCGTGGCCGTGGACCCCGCCGACGACCAGCTGACCCTGGCCGACGCGGCCGTGGTCGCCGACACGGCCCAGCAGGCCGGGGCCATCGCCCTCCGGCTGCTGGACCAACCGGCCGACACCCCGACGCCCGGCTCGGCGCGCGGTCCTGGCCGCGTCCTCGACCCGACCGTCGCGGCTGCCTACCTGGCCGGCCGCCAGGGCCGGATCGGCTACCTGGTGGATGTCGCCACCACGCACCAGGCGCCCTACAACACCGCCCGCCGGGTGCTGTCGATCGACCGCGCCACCGACGGCCAGGTGGGGATCGTGCTGCGCGCCGGCGCGGGGGACGAGGTCAGTGACGCCGTCGCTGCCCAACCGGGTCCCGGTGATCCCGCGGCCCGCTGGAGCGAGTACGCCGAGGTGCTCACCCGCCTGTGGGAGTCGTTCCCCCGGTCCGCCCTGATCGGCGACCAGGACGCGGCCGTGGTGGCCGACGACACCGCCATTCGACCGATCGACCACTCCGGCGACCACTACCGGGTGGCCGGACCGCTGGACGGCCCCTCGTCCCGGCAGGGCAGGCCGGTGCTGGCGGTGACCGATGTCGGGACCGTCGGCTGGGACCGCGCCGCCGCCATGGCCGACGTGATCCTGGTGTCGGCCGACGAAGCGCCGACAGCGGCCAGCGCGTTGGCGGTCGCCGCCGAGCGCGTCGGGCGGCCCCGCCGAGAGATCGCCCTGATCGGCCGGCTGCCGGTCGACTCCCGTCGGGAGGCGAACGCCGAGAAGCTGGCCGAGCGGCTGGCCCACGTCGTCGCCACACATCGCCTGGACGGTCTCGAGCTGCTGCCCGTGGGTGGCGTCGAGGCGGTCCTGTCGGTGCTGGCTTCGGTGGTGACCGTGCTGGCCGAGCCGCCGGGCATCACCCTGCGGGACTCCCTCGGCGTGCCTGAGCCGATCGGCCTGCTCGTCACGGCCAGGACCGACGCATGACCGCCGTGCAGGCGGGCCCGCGCAACGGCCACGCTCCGCTGTCGCCGGCCGGGGTCGCGGTTGACACCGAGCTGTCGGTCGCCGCCATCCGGGCACGGATCGCCCCGGTGCTGCAGCGGATCGCCGCGACCGCCCGAGAGCGGGAGGAGTCTCGCGACTACGCCTTCGCCGACGTGCGAGCGCTGGCCGAGGCGGGACTGGTGCTGGTCGGTGTCCCCCTGGCCGACGGTGGCGCGGGCGGCAGCCTGCGGGACGTGGTCGATACGGTGATCGAGGTGGCCCGGGCGGACTCCAACGTCGCCCAGGCGCTGCGCCCGAGCTTCCTGGCCGCCAACGCGGTGGCCGGCGGGGACGACGTACCCCACCGAGCGTCCACGGTGGCCCGGCTGCGACGTCGGGAGCTGCTCGCCGGCACGGGCAACGAGCGCAGCGGCGGGGTCAGTGGTGCCGTCAACACGGTGGCCGTCCGCGACGGCGAGGACTACCTGGTGACGGGGGAGAAGTACTACTCCACCGGGGCCCTGTATGCGAGCTGGTTCTCCGCGTCGGCCACGACGGAGGACGGCGCGGTCATCCGGTTCACGGTGCCGACCGACCGGGAGGGGGTCGAGCGACTTGACGATTTCGACGCGGTCGGTCAGCGGCTGACCGCGAGCGGCACCACCCGGCTGACCGGGGTGCGGGTCCACCCGCACGAGACCACGCTGCCGGCCGAGGACACGCCCGACAACCCGTGGCGTGGGGGTTTCGCCCAGCTGTACCTCGCCACCGTGCAGGCGGGCATCGCCGCCCGCGCCCTCGACGATGCGGTCTGGTTCGTCCGCGAGCGGGCCCGCCCGATCAAGCACAGTTCGGCCCAGCGGAGCACCGACGACCCGTACGTCCGACAGACCGTGGGGGAGATCGCCGCCCGGGCCCAAACCGCTCGAGCCGTGGTGCTGCTGGCCGCCGAGACGCTTCAGGGCGTCCGTGGGCGGGTCGGTCAGGACGCCCGGGAGGCCGGTGCCGCGGCTGCGGTCCAGGTCGCCCAGGCCGGGGTGATCGCGATCGAGTCCGCCCTGAAGGCCACGGAGCTGGTGTTCGACGTGGGCGGTGGCTCGATCACCGACCGCCGGCTCGGCTACGACAGGCACTGGCGCAACGCCCGGACGGCCGCCAACCACAACCCGCGGCAGTGGAAGCTCGCCGTGGCCGGGGCCTATCTGCTGACCGGTGAGGACCCGCCCACCACCGGGCTGTTCTAGGCCGACCTCCGAACCGAACCCGACCCCGTACGACGACGCAGAGAGAGATCCATGACCATCGAGACCAACCGCCCGCTGGGCCGGACCGGTGTGCTGCTCAGCCCGCTGACTCTCGGCACGATGAACTTCGGTCGCTGGCAGACCGAGGCCGAGAGCACCACGATCATCCACGCCGCCCTGGATGCCGGCGTCAACGCCGTCGACACCGCCGACGTCTACGGCCAGGGGGAGTCCGAGGAGATCGTCGGCAGGGCCCTGCGTGGCCGCCGGGACGACGTCTTCCTGGCCACCAAGTTCCACGGTCAGATCGGCGGCAATCCGTTCCACGCAGGCAACTCCCGACGCTGGATCGTCCGTGCCGTCGAGGACAGCCTGCGCCGCCTCGACACCGATCACCTGGATCTCTACCAGGCCCACCGCCCCGATCCGCACACCGACCTGCTGGAGACCCTGCAGACCCTCGACGCCCTCGTCCGCCAGGGCAAGATCCGCTACTACGGGACCTCGGTGTTTCCCGCCCAGCAGCTCGTCGAGGCGCAGTGGCTGGCCGAGAAGCACGGGCTGATCGCGCCGCACACCGAGCAGCTGCCGTACTCACTGCTGGTCCGCGGCGTCGAGCGTGAGGTGCTGCCGGTCGCCCGGACGTACGGGGTCGGCGTCCTCGGCTACGGTCCGCTGGCCGCCGGCTGGCTGTCCGGGAAGTACCGCGTCGGCGGTGAGCAGCCCGCCTCCGCCCGGGCCGACCTGATCCCCGGTCGCTTCGACGTCACCGCCGAGCGCAACCGGCGCAAGCTGGTCGCCGCCGACGCCCTCGCCGCCCTGGCCGAGGAGAACGGCCTCAGCCTGGTCGAGCTGTCCATCGGCTTCGCGCTCAACCACCCGGCGATCAGCAGCGTGATCATCGGGCCGCGCACCCATGATCATCTGGAGAGCTACCTGAAGGCTGCCACGATCGAGCTGAGCGACGAGGTGCTGGACCGGATCGACCAGATCGTCGAGCCCGGCACCCAGTTCCTGGAACGCGACACCGGTCGCGACACCCCGTCGCTGCAGCCTTCGGCACTGCGCCGCTCCGTCCAGAGCCGCTGAACGCCGAACCACAGAATCCTCGCCCCCACACAGAAAGAGCAAGATCATGACCACCCCTACCTATGTCGCCGACGCGTCCCGCTACGACACCGCCACCTTCCGCCGCACCGGTCGCTCGGGTCTCGACCTGCCGGCCTTCTCCTTCGGGCTGTGGCAGAAGTTCGGGGAGGACTACGCGTACGACACCCAACGGGAGATCATCCTGCGCGCCTTCGATCTGGGCATCACCCACTTCGACAACGCCGATCGCTACGGGCCGCCGCACCGCGCCGCCCAGCAGACCTTCGGCCGGGTGCTGGCACGTGATCTCGCCCCCTACCGGGACGAGCTGATCCTCTCGACCAAGGCCGGCAACCCGATCGGCGCCAGCCCGTACCTGCAGGGCGGTTCCCGCAAGTCCATCCTGGCCTCCCTCGACCACAGCTTGCGCGACCTGGGCACCGACTACGTCGACGTCTTCTACCACCACCGGCCCGACCCCAGCACTCCGCTGGAGGAGACGGTCAGCGCCCTGGTCAGTGCGGTGCAGCAGGGGAAGGCGCTCTACATCGGCATCTCCAACTACCAACCCGACCAGACGCGCGAGATCGCCACCCAGCTGCGGGAGGCCGGAGTGCCGTTGCTCATCCACCAGACCCGTTACTCGATCTACGACCGCCGGCCCGAGACCAACGGACTGCTCGACCTGGCCACCGACGAGGGCTTCGGAGTGATCGTCTACTCCCCGCTCGCGCAGGGTCTGCTCACCGACAAGTACCTGGAGACCATCCCCGGCGGCGCCCGGGCGGAGAACAGCACGTTCTTGTCCCCGGACGTCATCGACGAGACGTACCGGCAGCGCACCGCCGAGCTGAACAAGATCGCCGAGTCCCGTGGCCAGTCACTGGCGCAGCTGGCGCTGCAGTGGGTGCTGCGACAGCCCGCGGTGACCTCGGCCCTGATCGGCGCGAGCTCGGTCTGGCAGCTCGACCACAATGTGGCGGCCCTGGAGTTTCCGCCCCTGACCACCGAGGAGCTGGACCTGATCGACGAGCACGGGGTGCACGGCACCGGGCTCCGACTGGCCGCCTGAGATGACGAGCTCGGCGGGAATCGGGGCCGGGCTGGCCGACGGGCGACCGTTCCGGCTGGGTTTCCTGCTCCACCTTGATCACGACGTGGATCCCGCCCGGGCCTACCGCGAGGCCGTTGACCTGTTCGTCGCGGCCGAGGAGCTGGGCTACGACTCGGGCTGGGTGATCCAGCGACACTTCCGGCAGGGCCGGGAGCATGTCTCGTCGCCACTGGTGCTGCTGGCCGCCATCGCTGCGCACACCCGACGGATCGGTCTGGGCACCGGGGTGCTGGTGCTGCCGCTGGAGGATCCCCTGAAGGTGGCCGAGGACGCCGCGACTCTCGACCTGCTCAGCGCTGGGCGGCTCGAGCTCGGCGTCGGGTCCGGACCGTTCCCGGGCGCCTGGACCGCCTTCGGCAAGGACATCGCCGACCGGCACGCGCTGTTCGACAGCTCGGTCGCCCGCCTGCACGAGGTGCTCGCTGGTCGGCCGCTGAACGACCTCGGTGAGGTACTGCACCCGCCGGCAGACGGGTTGCGGAGCCGGATCTGGCAGGCCACCACCAGTGACCCCCGCTGGGCGGGTGCAGCAGCTGCGGCCGCCGCCCGGGCGGGTGACGGGTTGCAGCTGTCCCGGGCGACCGGCTGGCAGGACTCCGCACTCCACCCTGTGCTCGGGCCCACGGTGGCTCAGCAGCGACAGGCCGAGCTGATCCAGACCTACCGGTCGGCCTGGGCCGATCCGCCGGCCGTCGGCGGGAGTGCGAGAGTCCAGGTGTCTCGAGCGGTCTATCCGCACCCGGACCGCACCGAGGCGCTGCGACGGGTGACTCCCGGGGTGCGGCGGTGGCAGAGCTGGTCGCCGCGGGCGGCGGCCCGGCAGCTGAACGTGGACGCCTACGTCCAGGTCGACGGTGCGCTGCTCGGCCCCAGCGACCAGATCGCCGCCGCGTTGGCGACCGATCCGGCTCTGCGGGAGATCACCGATCTGCTGATCAGCTTCGTGCCCGGGGTGCCCGACCACGCCGAGCACCTTCGGCTGCTGACGGCCGGCGCCCGGGAGCTGGCCCCGTTGCTCGGCTGGCACTCGTCCAGCCAGCTGTTGCCCATCTGAGAAATCCACCTGAGAAAGGCCACCATGTCCGGGTTCCACCTGAACGTCTCGCTGATGACCCCCGGCCACTACCGGCACGCCTGGCGACTGCCGCACAGTGACCCGACCGCCTATCTCGACGTCGACTACTTCGTCCGGCTGGCCAAGATCGCCGAGGACGCCGGCATCGACGCCGTCTTCCTCGGTGACGCGCCGGCCCTGCGCGGGGAGATCGAGGACGCGCCCGGCACCGGTATCGACCCGCTGATCCTGCTCGGGCACGTCGCCGCGCGCACCCACAGCCTCGGAGTGATCATCACCTCGTCGTCGACCTACAACTCCCCGTACAACCTGGCTCGTCGCTTCCAGGCCCTCGACATCGTCACCAAGGGCCGGGCGGCGGTGAACATCGTCACCACCGGCACCAGCGCCGCGGCCGCCAACTTCGGTCTGGTCGACCACCCCGACAAGGCGACCCGCTACCGACGGGCCTGGGAGTTCCTCGACGTGGTCACCCGACTGTGGGACGGGTGGCAGCCCGACTGGCTGGTGGCGGACAAGGCCACTGGTCGTTTCGCCGACATCGCGAAGATCCGACCGATCGACCACACGGGCGAGTTCTTCTCGGTGGCCGGTCCGCTGCCGGTGCCACCCGGTCCGCAGGGTAGGCCGGTGATCGTCCAGTCCGGCGGCTCCGACGGCGGGCTCCGGCTGGCCGGCGACTTCGCGGATGTCGTCTTCACCGTGGCGCAGACCCAAGCCAAGGCTGTTGCCTTCCGCAACGACATCCGGCAGCGTGCCGCGGCCGCCGGGCGCGACCCCGACCAGGTCAAGGTCTCGCTGGGCGTCGTGGTCCTGGTGGCCGCGACCGAGGAAGAGGCCCGGCAGCGTGCCGCGGCACTGAACGCCACGCTGCCGATTGAGCGACTCACCCGGGCGGTGGTGGGCAGTCTCGGGCTGGATCCCGACAGCCGTGGACCGGACGACCCGATCAGCCTCGACGAACTCCCGGAGGCGGTGCCGGCGGCGGCCTTCTCCACCGGCTTCGGGGTGTCCACCCGGGCCCTGATCGCCGAGCGGCCACGGACGCCGCGTGAGCTGATCGAGGGCAGCGCCGGCGGCTCGGGTCACCGGGTGCTGGTGGGGAGCCCCCAGCAGATCGCCGATGACCTGCAGTCCTGGTACACCGCGGGAGCCGCCGACGGGTTCACGATCATGCCCGCGGAGACCGCGGTCGACCTGGAGAACTTCACCCGGTCCGTGGTGCCGTTGCTCCAGGAGCGGGGGCTGTTCCAGCGCAGCTACCCGCCGCAGCAGAACCTGCGAGAGCGCCTCGGTCTCAAGCTGCCTGCACGTCGGTCGACCGAGCAGGTGTCCAGCGAGCCGAGTCCCGTACCGCTGGCCAGCTAGCCAGCCCTCCTCGACCTGTGTCTCACCATGTGGCAATCCCTAGTTATCAGGTAGGCAATATATGAAAATTGTCGTAGTTCCATCACGAAGGAGTTCTCGACCATGACTGCAGTTCTTCCGCAGCTCGCCGGCGGCGCCTCCGGTGCCGGGTCCCTCTCGCCGGACCACTTCAAGGCCATCTTCCGGCACCACCCGGCCGGCGTCGCCGTCGTCACTCTGCGGCACGGTGAGCGGCTGGTCGGGTTCACTGCCACGTCGGTGATCTCGGTCTCGGCCGAGCCGCCGCTGCTCGCCTTCTCGGTCGCCGGCGGCTCCAGCTCCTGGGTGCCCCTGACCGAGACCGAGACCGTCGTCGTGAACTTCTTGTCGGCTGAGCAGGTGGACCTGTCCGCCCGGTTCGCGACCAGTGGGATCGATCGGTTCGCCTGCGGCGGCTGGTCGCTGCTGGAGACGGGCGAGCCGGTGCTGGACGAGACCCCCCGGTGGATACGAGCGGAGATCGTGCAGCGCACCCCGATCGGCTCGAGCCACCTGGTGTGCCTGCACGCCGTCGGCTCCTCCGCCGACCGCGAACCGGCCGAGCGCCCGAGCGACCAGCTGCCGCCGCTGGTGTACCACGACCGCGTCTACCACCGCCTCGGCTCGGCGAGCGCGCTATGACGACGCCCAGCCGACACGCCGCCACCCTTACGTCTCCCTCCAAGCCGCGGGCGGAGCCGGGACTAGCGGGCACACAAGGGACAGCAGCCTCCGCGGTCGCCGCGGGGCACCGGCGGGATCTCGGCCGGCCGCTCGTCAAGGCCTGGCTGGCGGAGCTGGTCCGGCCCCGGAGTCCGGCCGAGAGCTGCGCGCGGCTCGACGGCCTGCTTCGCGGATGACCAACCGGTCAACGCGTCCGCCGGCCGGGGCAGCTGCCCACCTCCGCGATGGCGGACGGGCCGTCAAGAGAACGCAGCGCACCTCCGACCTGCCGACGTGACCTCTCACCTGGAGCCTTGATGACCACCATCGCGCGTGCCCGCTTCGCATCGGCGGTCGACACCGCACGCTACGGCCCGTACCGGATCGACCGTACCGACCCCCGACCGCTCTACCGGTTCACGGGCCGACTGTCCACCGACGGTACGAGTGGCTTCCCGGCCGAGCCAGACCGCTACCACCTGTACGTCGGCTGGTTCTGCCCCTGGTCGCAGCGGGTGACGTTGGAGCTGGCGCTGAACGGTCTGACCGGCATCATCGGCGTCTCCTACGTCGACGGGTCCCGCGACGGACGCGGCTGGGCGTTCCGTGAGGATTCCGGGCCTGACACTGCCAACGGGTTCGCCCTGCTCCGGGAGGCGTACGAGGCGACCGAGCCCGGCTTCGACGGACACATCAGCATCCCCACCCTGTGGGACACCCGGACCGGGCGGGTGGTGAGCAACGACTACCGCACCCTGGGTCTGGACATCGCCACCCAGTTCGGCGGCTTCCGCACACCGGGAGTGGACACCTATCCGGTGGAGCACCGCACCGAGATCGAGGAGCTCGACGCCTGGATCGGGCCGGCCGTCAACCACGGAGTCAGCACTGCCAGCGGCAGTGGCGTCGACGCCGACCGGGCGCGCACCGACCTGCTGGCGGCTTTCGACCGGCTCGACGATCTGCTCACCGATCGAAGCTTCCTGGTGGGCCGGGGGGTGACCGAGGCCGACATCCGGCTCTGGGTGACGCTGGCTCGCTACGACGTCCAGGCGAATGCGGCCGGTCGGATCGGCCCTGCCCTCAGCCAGTGGCCGAATCTGGCCCGCTACGCCGGCTGGCTGGCCGAGCTGCCCGCCTTCCGTGCCACCACCCGGTGGGAGGCCTTCGCCGAACCCGGTGTCCACACCACCATCGGCATCCACACCGGGGCGGGACAGGGTCGATGAGCAGCCGGGCGCTGCACCTGGCCGTCGCCCTCGACGGTGCCGGCTGGCATCCCGCGGCCTGGCGGCTGCCCACAGCGCGTCCACACGACCTGTTCACCGCCGGCTACTGGACCGACCTGGTCCGTCGAGCCGAGCAGGGACTGATCGACTTCGTCACCATGCACGACGCCCTCGCCTTGCAAGGCGCCGACGACGATGAGCGGGTCGATGAGGTCCGTGGCCGCCTCGACGCGGTGCTGATCGCTGCTCGGGTCGCTCCAGTGACCAGCCGCGTCGGGCTGGTCCCCACCGCCACCGTCACCCACACCGAGCCCTTCCATCTCGCCAAAGCCATCGCCACCCTGGACTACGTCTCCACCGGACGCGCCGGCTGGCAGGTCCAAGTCTCCGCAGGGCCCGCGGAGGCACGGCACTTCGGCCGCCGCACGATCCCCGGTCCGGACCTTCTGGTCGGCGACGTACCCGGGCCGGTGACGGACCCGGGGGAGCTGTTCGCTGAGGCCGGTGACGCCGTCGAGGTCGTCCGTCGGCTCTGGGACAGCTGGGAGGATGACGCGGAGATCCGCGACGTGGCGACCGGTCGCTTCATCGACCGCACGAAGCTCCACTACATCGACTTCGAAGGCTCATGGTTCAACGTCCGCGGCCCCTCGATCACCCCCCGGCCGCCGCAGGGTCAGCCCGTCGCCGTGGCCCTGGCCGACGCACCCGCCGGGTTCGATCTCGCGTCGACGTCCGTCGATGTTGTCCTCGTGACGCCGCACGACAACGGGCAGGCCGCTGCCGCCGTCGCCGCGGTCACCGATAGGCGGCACCAGGCCGGCCGCCCCGGGATCAGCCATGTCTTCGCTGATCTGGTGGTCCATCTCGACCACGCCGAGGCGCGCGCCCAGGAGCGGTGGGATCAGCTGCAGGCGTGGTCTGGGCGGCGATACGCCAGTGAGGCCGAGCTGTTCGTCGGTACGCCGGACGGGCTGGCCGATCTGCTGCTGGCTCGAGCCGACGCCGGACTCACCGGCTTCCGGCTGCGACCCGCCGCACTGCCGACCGATCTCGACCTGATCGTCGACGCGTTGGTGCCCGAGCTGCAACGCCGCGGTGTCTTCCGTGACCGCTACGAGGCGGGGACCCTGCGGGGACTGCTCGGTCTACCGCGACCCGCCAACCGCTATGCCCACGACCTGACGGGGAGCAGCGACCGTGCCGAAACCACGTAAGCAGATTCATCTCGCTGCGCACTTCCCGGGTGTCAACAACACGACGGTCTGGTCCGACCCCGACGCCGGCAGCCACATCGAGTTCAGCTCGTTCGTGAAGCTCGCTCGGACCGCGGAGCGGGCCAAGTTCGACTTCTTCTTCCTCGCCGAGGGGCTGCGGCTCCGGGAACAGAACGGACTGATCTACGACCTCGACGTCGTCGGGCGGCCGGACACCTTCACTGTCCTCGCCGCCCTCGCCGCGGTCACCAGCAAGCTCGGACTGGCGGGCACCATCAACTCCACCTTCAACGAGCCGTACGAGGTGGCCCGTCAGTTCGCCTCCCTCGACCACCTGTCGGCCGGTCGGGCAGCATGGAACGTCGTCACCTCCTGGGACGCGTTCACCGGCGAGAACTTCCGCCGCGGCGGCTACCTGCCCCAAGATCAGCGCTACGCCCGCGCCCAGCACTTCCTCGACGCCGCCTTCACCCTGTTCGACTCCTGGCACGGCGACGAGATCCTCGCCGACCAGACCGCAGGCACCTTCCTGCGGCGACCCGGCGTCGGCGCCTTCGCCCACTCCGACCAGCACTTCGACATCGCCGGCCACTTCACCACCCCACAGAGCCCGCAGCACCGACCGGTGATCTTCCAGGCCGGCGACTCCGAGGAGGGTCGGGAGTTCGCGGCCGCCGCCGCCGACGCGATCTTCACCGGCCACGCCACCTACGACGCGGGGCGGGCGTTCTACGCCGACATCAAAGGCCGGCTCGCCGGCCACGGCCGACAGCCAGACCAGCTGGTGGTGCTGCCGGCGGCCACCTTCGTGCTCGGCGACACCGACGACGAAGCCGCCGACCTCGCCCACGACGTCCGCCGCCAGCAGGTCAGCGGCCAGACCGCCATCCGGTTCGTCGAGCAGCTCTGGAACGTCGATCTCAGCGACCACGATCCCGACGGACCGCTACCGTCCTTCGACCCAGTGGTCGGCGAGCACACGGTCGCACAAGGTCGGGCCAGTGTGCGCAGGTTCCGCGACCCGGTGGCCACCGCCCGTGACTGGCGGGAGCGCGCAGAAGCCGAGCACCTGTCACTGCGGGAGTTGATCATCGAGATCACCGGCCGCCAGTCCTTCATCGGCTCAGCCGAGACGGTCGCCGACACCATCGACCGCTACGTCCAAGATGACGTCAGCGACGGCTTCATCCTCGTCCCGCACATCACCCCGGGCGGTCTGGACCGATTCGCTGACACCGTAGTCCCGCTGCTCCAGGAACGGGGCGTCTTCCGCGCCGACTACGACGGCGACACCCTGCGCGACCATCTCGGGCTGTCGCTTCCGCCGTCTCGAATCCGCACCACCGCAGACTCGCGGGCACTCTCGTGAGTGAGAGGCCGGCACCGCCCGCCCCGACCACGAGCCGTCTCTGTCGCCTGGGGCCTGGCGCATGACCACCGTGCCGTTGGCCGTGCTCGACCTGATGCCGATCACCGAAGGCACAGACGCCCGGACCGCGCTCGACCAGGCCAAGGACCTTGCCCGCCAAGCAGAGGCTTTCGGCTACCAGCGGTACTGGGTCGCCGAGCACCATCTCAACCCCGGGGTCGCCGGCACCTCACCTGCCGTCGCTCTGGCCCTGATCGGGACGAGCACCTGCACCATCCGCCTCGGATCGGCTGCCACCCTGCTCGGACACCGAACCCCGCTGTCGGTGGTGGAGGAGTTCGGTCTCCTCGACAGCGCCTACCCCGGCCGCATCGACCTCGGACTGGGGCGATCCGGCGGCCGCGCACCACAAGGCCCGCCAGCGACGGGAGCGAAACCCAAGCTGACCGCCGCACCGGAACAGCAAGGCAACCGGACTGCTCCCAGCGGTCTGGTGCTGCCGCCACCGTTCTCCCCGGCCGCGTTGCTGACCTCGCCCCGGTTCGGGCTCCAGCAGCAGCTGCTGCAGCAGCCCGGGGCCCAAACTCCCGACTACGCCGAGCAAGTCGACGATCTGGCACGGCTACTCGCCGGCAGCTACGTGTCCGACGGCATCCCGGCTCAACCTGTCCCCGGCGCGGGCGCCGACCTCCAGGTCTGGGTTCTCGGCAGCAGCCCAGGTCAAAGCGCCACCGTCGCCGGCAACCGGGGTCTGCGGTTCGCCGCCAACTACCACGTCGCGCCCAGTGCCGTCGTCGATGCGGTCGACGCCTACCGCACCGCGTTCCGTCCGTCCGCCGAGCTCGACCGCCCCTACGTGAGCGTGTCCGCCGACGTCGTCGTCGGCGACGACGACACCCATGCGCGCGAGCTCGCCACCGGCTACGGCCTCTGGGTCCGCAGCATCCGCAGCGGCGCCGGAGCTATCCCGTTCCCCAGCCCCGGAACCGCTCGTCGCCACCACTGGAACGACGCCGATCGGGCACTCGTCCAAGACCGGCTGGACACCCAGTTCGTCGGATCGGCGCAGACCGTGACAGCGCGCCTCCACCAGCTGCAGGAAGCAACCGGCGCCGACGAGCTCGCCATCACCACCATCACCCATCGCCACGCCGACCGGATCCGCTCCTACCAGCTCCTCGCACAAGCCTGGTTCAACTGCGGGAACCCGGCGGGGGAGTGGCCCCAATGACTGACTTCGTGGGACAGCAGGCGACCCTCGAGCGTGCCGCCGTGCAGTTGCTGCAGCGCCAAGACGTCCGGGCGGCGGTGATCAAATCGGCTCAGCAGTGGCAGACAGGGACACCCGACCGGCTGCCCCAGACCTACGCCCAGCTCCGAGCCTCAATCGAGGAGGTGGCGTTGCTGGTTGCACTCCAGGTAGTCAACAGCGATCCTCGACGCCCACACATCGTCGAGATCTCCGCCGGACCGCACAGCTGGGGCGGCCTCGATGTGCCCGGCGGACGGTGGGGCATCAACAATCCCGACACCCTGTACTTCGCCGCGCCGCTCGAGCCGGCCTCACGCTACGTCCTGACCGGCCGCCGGCACGGAAGAGAGCCGACCGATCTCAACATCTCGGTGCAGACACCGGACCGGTGGCAGATCCTTCACAGCATCGGCCGCCGAGAACTCTCGTACGAGGACGACGGAAGTTTTCACCTCACCGTGGGTGGCCGGTTGGCTGAGAACAACCACCTGCCGATCGGCGACGGTGGCACCGTGCTGCTCATCCGCCAGACCCTGGGAAACTGGGACCGCGAGCTCCCCTACGATTTGTCCATCGAACGCATCGACGGCCCGCCACCCGGCCCGCCGGCCTCGCAGGACGATCATGCACAGCAGCTGATCGACCGGCTCGCTGTGGTCATCGACCACAGCCTGCAAACCCTGCAGCCACCAATCTTCCGACTCCCAGCGAACACCATCCCCCCACCAGGTCCCCCGGGCGACAAGCCTGGCTACCTCGTGGCACAGCGCAACACCCTCGGCCACTTCCGGCTCGGCGAGGACGAAGCACTCATCCTCGTCGTGACAACCGGGGGCGCCGGCTACACCGCGATTGCGGCACCCAACATCTGGGGCGTCACCGCCGATTCAGCCCGCCACCAGAACAGCCTCAACAACCAGCAGGCCGTCATCGACCGGGACGGGCGGATCACCGCCGTCGTAGCCAACGTCGATCCGGGAGTTCACAACTGGGTCGACCCAGGGGGACACCGAGAGGGAATCTTGATGCTGCGCTGGCAGCTTCTCGCCCAAACCACCGACACAGCTGACATGCCGAACGCAACAGCTCGTCAAGTCCACCTGAGTGAGCTACCGAGCCTTCTGCCTACTGCGGCCACCACCCAATCCGCTGCACGCCGTCAAGAGCAGATCGCTGCCCGCGGCGCCGCCTACCACCGCCGGTTCAGGTGTCGCTGACACCGACGCAAGGAGCTCGAAGATCAGCGCCATGCCTCGGCGATCGATGAGCCTCTTCGACGAACTCACCGTAGCCGAGAGTGCCCGTGGCGACTGTCGAGGCGTACCTCGGCGTCGAGGGCGCGCCAAGGTCGATCTCGGCGCGCCGGCGAAGCGGTCAGAGCCGGCTGCCACTGAAGTCCGAGCGTGGGCGCGGCCACTTCAGAGCTTGCAACTCGGGTGGTGTCATAGGGCCTAGAGGATGGGTTCGGTACTTCTCGCTGGGTCTGACTCGTCATATGGCTGACCCAGTGATCGTCTGAACCGTAGTGCTGGGCGCGAGATCCGTCTGTGCACGTCGGTGAACGTCGGTGCTCACCCGTCGGCAGCGCCCGGTGTTGTGGAGGTGCCGGGTGCCACCAATGCAGAGGTGCCGTACGACCCTGACAGGTCAGGGCCGTTTCAGCGCGGCTCAGGGCACCGGGAAGTCCGGCGGAGCGCCTTCTCCCGTCGCCCCGTCAACTTGCTCACGGAGCAAATCGGCGTGTCCGGTGTGGCGGGCGTACTCCTCGATCATGTCCGCCAGCAACCGGCGCAGGCTCATCCCGTTCGGGGTCGTCTGCTCCAGGCCACCACGGGAGAGTGCCTCAGCCAGGGCCTCGCGAGAGCGGTGGACAGTGTCGACCCACAGTGCTCGCAGCGCATCGGGGCTGTCGTCGGCTGCCGTCGTCCACGCCCAGTTCTCCCAATCGCCCTCGAGGTCGAGTTGGTCGAACGGCGCCATGCACGCTCGATCGGCGAGCCTGTGCTGGAAGTAGAGCTCCTCGACCCACGCCAGGTGTTTGAGTAGGCCTCCCAGCGTCACCGACGATGCTCCGAGGCGCAGACCCAGCCCTTCGGCGTCCACATCGGCACATTTCCACGCGAACGTCAGCCGGTTGCGTTCCAGGGTGATCACGGCCGTGGCGACCTCATCGCCGCGCATGAAGCGCTCGATGTCCCAGTCCGGTGGCTGGCCAGGCGTGAAGCCCAACGTGTTTGCCATGCCGGCAACCATAGGGGTCAGGAGCGGACGCGTGTCAGCTGGATCGACCGCGCATCCGCGGTGGCCGTCAGCGCCTCGAACGGCTGGGAGCTGCCGAACCGGTCTACAGATGCGGCGATGAAGGGCGGGCGTGGTACCACCGACGAGCTGCCGGCCGGCCCCAATCATCTTGCAGCGTAGGCATCCCACCGGATCGAGGAGGGAACAAGCTCGGTTCGTCTCCCTCAATACCTCAGTGACTGCGTGGTGACGACGGGGAGTGCAGCACAGGACTGCGCGGTTCCGACGCGACGCCGCAGACGCCTGGTTCGGTGCGGCTGAGCTGCTTCGGCGGCCGGCGGCATGCGGTTACCCGGTCAGGACGCCGTCGGCTCGGCTGACCTGCCAGAGGTGCCCGTCGGGGTCGGCGAATACGCCCGCGTAGGCGTCCACGTGGTCACCCGGCCCCCAGCTCTGATTCGCGGCCGGGTAGACGATGTCGGCACCGGCGTCCCCGGCACGGCGCATCAGGTCGTCAACCTCGGCCTCGGAGGACATCCCGATCACGACCATGCACTCGTGCGCCCCTCGGGCGGACAGGTTCTGGCCACCGATCACCCACCCCGAAGCCGCCGGTCGGGATCAGCATCACCCGCAGGCCGTCGCTGACCTCGAGCTGCAGTGGCTCCGGTAGCCCGTCGTCACCCGGCTCACCGACCGCGGCGAACCCGAGAGCGGTGTAGAAGGTGTGCGACACCGCGCGGTCGGCGATGGGCAGACACAGCGCAGCCCGGTCGAGCTCCACGCTTCCTCCTCGAGAGTTGTTCTGGTACCGACCAGGCCGCCACCGTGAACTCATCGTCTATCCCCTGGAACACCGAGCTGGGTGGCGACGCCGAGCGGGCAGTAGATCGACCACACCCGACGACCGCTCGCCGATCCGCTGCGCCAGCGGTCCTGGTCTGGAGAGCGACGCAGGACGACCCTCCGACGCACGCTTAGGGGCTGTGAACGACGGCTGAATATGGAACCGCTCAGCGGACACCGAGCGGATGCTTGCTCAGGTCTGACCTTTGGCCCTGACGACGACGGCGCGGTCTCGTGCCAACCTTCCTTGCTCGCTGAAGCCGGCGTTCAGGAAGGTCTGCAGGATTCCGGGGAAGGTGTTCCGAGTTGCTCCGTGAACTGTGGTGTCGATGGGGTAGGCCTCGATGACGGTGTCGTGGTCATGACCCCAGCTGGTGGCGTAATTGATGAGGGTCGTCATGACGCCTTGGCCGCGTGCTCGTCGCGCGACGAAGAAGCACGACAACGACCACGCATCATCTGGGCCGAAGTCGTATGTGGCGAAGCGGTCAAGTAGCCAGTCGAGGTCAGTGCGAGGGGTGAAGCGGGTCCAGCCCACAGGCTCGCCGTCGCGGTAGGCCACCAAGCCGGCGCCGCCACGGTGGATCTGCGTTTGAAGATCTGTCTGGTTCTGCGTTCGGTCTCGGCGGGTGTAGTCAGCTCCCAGGAGCCAGTATTGGCACCAGCAGCCGTTGGATGCGCCTGCGCGGCCGAAGAGTTGCTCGACGTCGGGCCAGGCATCAGCAGTTGCTTCCCTCACCTCGATCGGTGTCGCGCGGCTCATGATCTGATGATGGTGGATCCCTCTGACGGGGCGTGCCAACCCCGGCGTCGCAAGCGGACTGGCACACGGCACTGTCTGTCTACTCGGGCATCCCTGGTGTTGGAGGCTGCCATCGAAAGATGGGCCCCCGCGGCGAGTCGTCGATCTGCTCGAAGGTCCAGTGCACGTTCCGCTCGCCTGATGTCAGGAAGTGGACTGCCGGCTGCGCCTTCGGCGCGTAGGACGACTGGCCTAGCAACCTCACGGCCTCGGCATCGTCAATCCATCTCGCCTCGGTGACAGTTTCGTCCGCATGATCGCGCGGTGCTAGCTCGGATGTGCTTGTCGTCGCGGTGTAGTTCCAGCTGCGATTGACGGTCTTGCCGTGTCGTTCCACGTCGGCCACAGCAATCAGCTCGAGGTCATCGGGGTCCACAAGGCAGCCGGCCTCCTCGGCGAGTTCCCGAGCAGCCGCATCAGCTGGTTCTTCTCCGTCGTCGATGAGGCCGCTGGGGAATGTCCAGTACGACTCTCCGGTGAAGTAATCAGGTTCGGATACCAGCAGAACCGAACCGTCTCGGCGGACTACGACCCCGGCGAATCTATACACGCTCGAAGTCAACCAAACCCGACCGTGCATCACACACCTGAGGTCCTGCCCGTATGACGTCCGTCCAACTAAACGTCAATGATCCTGCCATGACAGCCTCGCCGAGATCCCTGTAAGGATCGACCCTACGATCCTCGCCGGGTGGGTCTGGAGAATCTGGCCGGGCTGCCTCCGGGGCTGCCGTGCGGTCAACGAGTGCGGCTGCGTCGTTCCCGGAAACCCTCGGCTTGGACCGACTCATCGGCCACTCGTACCCCATAGTGGTAGGCGAGTTTGCCTCCGAGGAAGCCCGAGACGCCAACGACAGCCAATCCAAGGATGCTGAGAAGGAGCGGTCCCACCGGTGCCGCCTCCCAACTGTCGGCCGTGCGGTATCGCCAGAAGAAGCCGATCAAGAAGATCACCAGTGCGGCTGAGTTGAGTCCGGCGTGGACCCGGCCGGTGTTGAAGGCGGCCGTGCCGTGCGGCAGGTTGAGCAGGTCAAGCACACCGAAGATGGCAGCGAGGGCGGCGCCAATCACTCCGAGCAAGATCAGCCACATCGCACCTGTCGCCCACGGGCGAGGCGAGGCGCTGCCCAAGGAGACCAGATCGAAGACCATGGCACACACCCATGCCCCGATCGGAACTGTCACCAGGATGGGGTGGACCGGGTGCCCGTAAGATCCGGCCAGCGCCGACCGGGGCTGCTTGGATTGCCGATGACCGTTGTCCATGACTCCTCCGTTGATCCGCCAGTAGCCTCAGCGTACGTCGGTCATGAGTAAACGCTCCGCCCGATCGCAATCTAGCCTCGCAAGGCGGCCAGCATCAGCACCAACTTGGGTTCGCTGACCTGACACTGCGGCTGTCTCGCGGGGACCGTCGATTGAGAAGCCACTATCTCTGGCGCTACATCGATTCAGGCGCTCGGGCGACTGGTCGTTCCGTTACGACGGGTCCGGTGGTCTCTTGAGCACCGACCGGCCGAACCAACTGCCGTTCTGGTCCAGCACTTGGTCGCCGTCGCCGATGATCCATCGTCGGGAACCCACTCGAGGCGCTGCTGGCCGAGCGCCGAACAGTGGCGTTGCCTGTTCGTCCCACTCTTGGCGCACGACCGTGCGGCTCAACTCGCGATGGAACCAGTCGGCTGCCCATTGCCCGTATTGCGCCGGGGAGGCATCGATCCCATTGACGATCAACCGGCAGTCACCTCATACCAACTTGGCCAGCAACCGTTGAATGCCATTGCCGACCGGGGTTGGCCTGTAGAGGTCGTCGGGGAAGGTCAGGCAAGGAGGGTTTGGCCCTGGTGCTGTCGGAAGATGAGTTCGCTGAGGTTGCCACATATTTCACACTCGACGTAGAGCACGAAGACGTGGCGTCGGCCGACCGCACCCCGGTAGAGGGCGGTCGGCTCGACTGCCAGGCGCGCGCCGTCGTCCTCGCCGGAGGCGCTCACGGATAGCGCCTGGCCGGAGGCGGCCCGGACTTCGACCCGGTCAACATGGGTGCCGTTGCGCTCTCCGCAGTAGGGACAGGCTAGGAGGGGTTCGTCCACGGCGGTCTCCTTTCAAGTGGTACAGGGTGTGGAGGGTCACCTTGGGCACGTTAGTCCTCAGCAACAGACTCGAAGTGGGGGCTCCCGTCCAAACCGGCCTCCAGGCAGCGTCGTCATTGCCCACGACGCCGGTCACCGGCCAGTGGAAGCCGTCGGGTATCCGCCGCGGCGGGCGGGGCCGACGCCACCAGTCCCGTGATGACCAGGACGAGGGTGGCCAGTGCCGCAGCGAGCTTGGTCTTCTGCATCGGGGCAGGCCCAAGATGGCGTAGCAGTCATTCGGTTCGGTGGTCATGATCATCTTGTGGTCGGGCGGTGGTGCAGGCAGTCGGTGGCCGTGGTCCCGGCCGTGGCCTGGCCGGGAACCACGGGAGGGACCGTTTCGTCTGGCCCGCTGAAATCGGTTCGCGGGCGGCGCGGGCGTCACTGGTTGCATGGGTCAGACGCCGCAGGGTGGAACGTGCGGGCGGGACGAAGGGTCACGGAGGGGTGGATCGATCACAGACTGGCGATCACCTTCTCTTCTCCTGGTGGGTTTCTCTTAGTCGTTTGCCGGCGGTGCGTTGCCGCGCGGACCCGTCCACGGGTGGTCGCCGCCCGGCAACAAGTCTCTTGGCCACCTGACCGAAGTCGAGGTGGGCAGCCCTCTCGCGGCACACCCAGACCGGGCCCTTGGCGCATATCTTCGCCGGCCAGATTTGTGTTCGGGGTGCTCTGCAACATGTGAATTACCAACAAACCCCGGACGACCGGGAGAAGGAACGGCCAACAGTGAGCACCAACTATCCGCAGGGCCCGCAGGGTCAGCCCACCAACCCCTTCGTGCAGCCGCAGCCGCCGAAGAAGAAGCACACGCTGCGCAACCTGCTGATCGGTGGCGGTGTTCTGATGGCTCTGGTGGTCGGCGGTTGCAGCGCCGCGTTGGCCGGTGGCGCCGACGACATGACCGGGGCGGCGGTCCCGGCGAAGCCGGCAGCCTCGGCCCCCGCCCAGGTCGAGAAGCCCGCTGAGAAGGCCGAGGCCGAGAAGCCCAAGGCAGAAAAGGCCGAGCCGAAGGAGGAGTCCAAGCCCAAGGTGGTGAAGGTCAGCGCCGGCAAGCTGATTAAGGCGTTCGAGGACAACGAGCTGAAGGCCGACGCAAAGTACAAGGGCAAGACGCTGCAGGTGAGCGGCGAGGTCAAGAAGGTCGACACCGAGCTGCTCGACGAGGACAAGTACGTCCTCGAGATCGGCTCCGGTGACGAGTGGGAGATCCTGTCGGTGAGCGCCTACGACATCCCGACCGATCAGTTGGCCGATCTCGACACCGGCGACAAGGTGACCGTGGTCGGTGAGTTCACCGACGGCGGCGACCTGGGTGTCACTGTCAAGAACGCTCACGTCAAGGGCTGAGGACATGTCCGAACGCACCCGCGACGAAGCTCGGAAGCAGATGGATGAGTGGCGGCGATGAGACGAGCGGGCTCGCGCTCAATCAGTACCGAAGCAGTCACCGAAGCAGGGCATCGGCAACCCCGCACTGAAGCGGACTGACGACATGAGGAAACAACACAGGAGCGCCAGCGCGTGCCGACCGCCTCGGATGCGGAGTTGGCTGAACGGATTCGGCGAAAACCGCTGGCCTCGGTGAACTCGTCGATCGGCGAACACGACGCGCCCGGTGGCCGTTGTGATCACGCCGGGTTCCAACCGCGCGATCAACCCCCGGTTCGTGTTCTCAAAACCGTACGGTCACCGAGATCAGCCATCGCCTTGCCCCTCGACTCAAGCACCGGAACCGCTTCCAGCTTGATTCGCCGGCGCCAACGCCGCGGCGCCCCGACACTCTCTCACCACCAAACACCCGGACGGGAGGGCCGCGGCAGCCTGCCCGCACCAGAGGGCTTGGCGATCCTACCCGTCGGGGTGGGGAGCGGTCGGTGGTTCAGAGGAGGCCGAGTTCGCGGGCGTGGGCAACTGCTTCACGTCGGCCTTCGGCGCCGAGCTTGCCGTAGATGGATCGTTGGTGTGTCTTGACGGTGTTGGTCGAGATGTACAGGTTCGCGGCGATCTCTTTGACCGACAAGGTGGACGCGAGGTAGGGAAGGATGTTGCTCTCCCGCTGGGTCAGCGGAACGAAAACGTGGGCGTGGCGGTGGCCCACGGTAGCTGGGGCGTTCATTCGGACCATAAGGTCGGCAACGAACGGCACATCTGCGGTGCCGGCCTCGGTCCGGGTGCTGATGAGCTGGCCGAGGTCGTTGCCTGAGATGAGGAACGGCAGGCGGAGCTGCTCGGGCGCCGCCAGCCGAAGGGCATGTTCCAGCTCGGTCAGCGCCGGTTCGGGTGCACCGGTGATCTGGGCGCGCAGGGCCAGGTCGAGGTGGTGTTCAACCCGATCGCGCAGGGTCTGTTCCGGCGGCTTGGCTCGTTCTCGCGGTTGGGTCGGATCGTGGAGGAGGGCCTGCACCTGGTCCGCGGCGGCGGTGCTTCCCGCGAGCGTCAACAGCCGAGCCTCGAATCGGAGCGACTCCGCGATCAGCCACGGAGCAGGGGGAAGATCTTGGGCCCGGTGCCGCGCGTCTCGGAGCACGGCGACTGCATCGAACGGTTTGCCGTCGGCGGCGAGCAGACGCGCGGAGATCAGCTCAGTGGCGAAGCTGGTGTGCGGCTCCTCAGCTGTTTGGCGGGCTATCTGCAGCCACCGCCGAGCCCCGTGGCGGTCGTCGCGGTCGGCGGCGACCCCGGCTAGCGCCAGGTAGGCGGATCGGGCCTGGACCGCGTCGGGGACCTGCAGCTCGGTGAAGGCCCGCACCGCGGCGTCCGCCAGCTGTAGCGCCGCGGTCAGCTCACCGTCGGCCCACGACAGGTAGGCCAGATGGGACTGCGCGTTCAACGTCGACAGGGCCAGTGACGAGCTTCCGCCGACACCGGCCGCCTCGCTCAGATGGTGCCGTGCCGCGGGAATGTCGCCGGTCCACAGCTCGCAGACTCCCTGATTCCCGATCAGCAGGGTCCGGACGGTGTCCCAGTCGGCAAGGCCGAGGTCACGCATGGTCGTCGGATCGGTGGGCATCCGCCGGTATCCGTCGAGCACGGCCTGCAGGTCGCCCTGCCAGCGTCGGATGCCGACCGAGATCAGCTCCAGCAAGAAGTCGTAGCGGCGCCGGCGTTGGCCGGTGACCGCGCTGATCTGGGCCCGTGCCGCGTCGAGCAACTGGTCAACGCCGACCAGCTGGCCCTGCATCGCCAGCGAGGCGGCGAGACCGATGGCTAGGCCGGGTTGGGTCAAGATCTGCTCCGGGGGAACCGGTGCCAGGAGGCGCTGCAGCTCTGCCGGCGACCGGCGCACCGTCCAGCTCACCAAATGGGTTTCGACCAGTTCGTCGACCAGGTCCCAGTTGTGGGCGGCGAGGGCGTGCTGCAGCGCCGTGAGCGGTTCCCCCTGGTCGCGGAACCAGGCGGCGGCGCGGCCGTGCAGGGTCTGCTGCTGGTGGGCGTTGGTGACGCGGGAGCCGAGGAAGTCCACCAGCAGTGGATGCAGTCGGTACCAGCCCGGCCGATGGCCGAGCTGGTGGATGAAAGCGTTCTGCCGGACCAGCTCATCGAGTCGGGCCGCGTTGTCTGGGCCCGCGCCCAAGGCGTCAGCCAGGTCGGCGGAGATGTCGTCGACCACCGCGATCCGGGTAAGGAAGTCACGCCATCCCTGGTCCAGCCCTTCATAGACCTCACGCATCAGGTAGTCGGCGATGTAGTCGGAGCGCCCCGAGATCGCGGCCACGTATTGGTCCGGGTCCGGGGCGGCGGCGGCGCCGAGCGCGGCCAGTCGCAGTCCCGCCGCCCAGCCCTGAGTCTGGGTGACCAGATCAGCGATCTGCGCTGCCCCGATGTCGAGGCCGAGCAGAGCGAACAGCTCTTCGGTCTCGGTATTGTCGAAGGCGAGAACGTCGGCGCGGACGTCGCGGAGCAGGCCGTCCGCCCGCATCCGATGCAGCGGCCACGGCGGGTCATGGCGGGTCACCACCACCAGATGCAGGTGGTCGCCGGCCGCCGCGACCAACTCGACTAGACCGGCATGAAGATCCGAGTCGCTGACGGTGTGCAGATCATCTAGGACAAGCACAGTTTCGCGGCCCCTGTCGGTGAGCCAGCCGCCCAGCCGAGCGGCGACCTCTCCGGGCCTACTCAACGCCAGCACCGCCACCGCGTCGAGGTCGTCGGTCGGGTCAGGCAACGAAGCAGCCAATGCAGCCACCACCGCCGCCCACACCTCGGTTGATCCTGCTGGTACCGATGCCAGGTTCACCCACACCGCATCTTGCACGGCACGGTCATCCATCCAGGACGCCACCAGCAGCGATTTCCCGGCGCCAGCCGGGCCACAGACCACTACCACCGGGGCGTCCGCGAGGGCGTCGAGCCGATCGAGCAGACGACCCCTACGGACCACGTGACGGGCCACCGGCATCGCCACCCGACGGGCACTGAGGCCATCCCCCTGCGTCCTCATCTGGCCAAGCCCTCTGTCCTCTCTGATCATCAAACACAGTTCATTCAGTCAATTGCCTAAGGATTCGGCGATCTCACCTAGTCTGGATGAGCCGGACCCTTGCATTCTGTACGACGCTGATCGTGAGCGCGGAAGCGGGCGGGAGCTGACCGGTTGACGTATGTCTACGAGATCCGGATCGCCGGGCAGGTCAGTGATGACCTCCTGCAGACGTTCACGCCCGACCGGACCTACCGGGACGTAGACGACACCGTGTTCGTCCGCACCATCGCCGACGACGGCGAGCTGTTCGGCCTGATCGCCCGCTGCGAGACCCTGAGACTACGCCTGGTCGGTCTGCGACAAATCAACCCCGACACAATGCGACTCGACGACGACAACACCTGACTCCCCGCGTGGTGACTCACCGGAGGAGAACCCCCCGGTCCTGCAAGGACGACGGCGGCGGAGTGGCCACCTTTGCTGAGCTTCGCCTGCAGTAGAGGGTACGAGAAGTGAACCGAGCGCTCGAGAGGGAGAGCAATCGCTGTGTTCAGTGTGAACGATCGATGGCGCATCCGGCACAGAGAGCTGCTAACCGGAGCACGGCAGTGACGACCCACAACGAAACCCCGAGGCCCGAACGATTCACACCAACTGGGTGATGCAGAAGCGATGCTGCCGAGGTTGAATCGCCGACAGGAAGACCTGAGCCCAGGTGGCATAAGTACGTTCCTCAGATCCGGTGGGCGGAAGTCAGGGCCGCCCACTGAACAGACTTCTCTCAAGGCTAACCGCCCTCGCAGTCTGCAAGCATCCGGTCGACCGGACGGAGCAGCTGTCAACGGCGGGTGAATGTGAAACCTGGCGTCGGCTGATGTATGACCGATGGCAGGACGAGGCCGAATCCCTCTACGGGCCTGCCGACCGGTTGGGCACCCGTTTCTTCTTGCTGATCCAGTATCCGTCAAACGAAATGAAGCCTGGGTTGTCGAGGCTTGCGGTGAGGCATGTCCGTAAACGGCCCTCCATCGAAGCTGAATTAGCTCAAGTGATCTCTGGCTCTGGGCGTGGCAGTCGACCTCAACTGTGCGTGAGTCTGACCGCACCTGATCGTCGTCGACGTCGTTGTGCATGAGATTCGACCGCAGCTAATCACCCGCAGCTGCTCGTGCCGGGGCCGGTCGAGCACCGCCACGGTGAGATCGCACATGGCTCGGTCGGTGGCCTTGGCGATCCGGGCGAGGGTGTCGGCGAGGGTGCGTCGAAGTCGATGTGTTCGGCGACGTCCCCGAGCACGATGAGTTTCTTCATGTAGACCGCCGGACCGGGGTTGAACCTGGTGCCGCGCGGTGAGACACCGAGCACGCCGACCGCGTCGGGCAGGCTCTTCGCGGTCAGGGTGGTGCCGCCGACCCGCTCACCGTTGTTGAGCATCGACGCTCTTTCTCGCCCTCGCCGATGACGACCACACCATTCATCCGCACCGACCTGAGCACCGGGCGCATGGCGTCGACCGCCTCGGCGTCGACGGCGTTCTTGTCGGCGAAGCCCAGCAGCCGGGGAGCAGTTGATGGCCGCGGCCTCGGCCCGCCATGATCCTGGCCGAGCGCAACCCGCGGTCCGCCCTGAAGGCCTACGCCGAGTTCGGCGCTGGCATGCCATGCGGATTGGCCCCCTCCTAACCGTCCTGCTCGAGGCGCGCAGCACCGCCCCGACGCTCGAGGTGTTCGTGGCAACCATTGAGGCTGAGCGTCTTGGCGCCAATGCTCACCTCGCCCAGGGACGGATGCTGGGCAACCTCAGCAAACCGGTCAAGAACGGTGACCACGCATTACTGCATCGTCCATGACATAGAGGATCAGATCACGGCAGTCCGTTGCCGTGCCCGGCCATCCCGGTACCCGGGGGGTTGACCCCAATGACACGGCCGACGTTAGGCACGGTGAGGTTACGGTCGGCAGGATCGGCAGGGGTTAGGGATCCATGGGAAGTGACGCTGCGATCAGTTTGGCGAGGAGCTCGCGGGTGATCGATGTGCCGGGGAAGTTGACCATCCGCCCGATCGGCATCGATTCGAGCATCTTCTCCATCCCCTCGGTCTGCTCCTGCGACCCGCCGCCGAACGCCGCACGCATCGCCGTCAAGGCGACGCGCACCAGCGGCCCTGCGATCGGATGCTCCAGGACGTCGGACAGGCGGGATTCCTCGGTGAGTGGCAGCGCCACGCGATCCCCGGCGACCTCGATCGTGATCGCTGCGCGCAGGTCGCGGCTCGAGGCCCCGACCTCTACCAGGTACGGTCCGCCCTCAACAATCCAACGATCCACGCGAATGTCCCAGTACGCCAGGTCATCGCGTCGGACGATCATGCTGGCGTCGGCCGTTGCTCCGGGCTGCACCAGTACCGACGCGAATGCCTTGAGCTCCCGCGGGGCCCGCTGCACCTGTGAGGAGGGCAGGCAGGTGTAGACCTGCACGACCTCGCGGCCCGGCACGGTGCCGGTGTTGGTGATGGGCACGCTGATCTCCAGGTCACCGTCGGGAGTGGTGAAGACGGTCGGCTCCCCGTACGCGAAGGTGGTGTAGCTCAGTCCGTGGCCGAACGGGAAGGCAACGTCCAGGCCGCGTCCGTCGTACCAGCGGTAACCGACGAAGAGTCCCTCGCCGTATCGGACGTGGCCGTGCTCGCCTGGGAAGTTCCCGTACGCCGGGGTGTCCGCCAACCGCCGGGGAATGGTCTCGGTGAGCTTGGCGGACGGGTTGACCACTCCGTACAGCACGTCGGCGGTACCGCCGCCGCCGGCCTGCCCGAGCAGCCAGCCCTCCAGGATCGACGGGACCCGGTCGGCGAACGGCAGCGCGACCACACCACCGTTGGACAGCACGACCACGGTCCGCGGGTTGGCTTCCACCACGGCGTCGAGCAGGGCGAGCTGGTCGGTGGGCAGGTCGATGTGCTGCCGGTCGAACCCCTCCGACTCCGCCCGGGCCGGTAGGCCGAGGAAGACGACGGCGACCTCGCACGCCGCTGCGGCGGCCGCCGCCTCCGTGCGCAAGGTGTCGGCCGATCCGTCGTCGTCAAAGGTGAAGCCGGGGGCGTACGTGACGTCGACCTGCGACAGCGCCTGGATCTCGGCGAGGGCAGTGTCGAGCCGGGTGGGGTTGATGTGGGACGAGCCGGCGCCCTGGTAGCGCGGTTTCTCCGCAAAGGCTCCAATGACGGCGAGTGTGGTCGTGCGGGTCAGCGGAAGCAGTCCGTCGTCGTTCTTGAGCAGGACGATCGAACGGCCGGCGGCCTCGCGTGCGAGGTGATGGTGGGCGTCGACGTCCAACGGTCCGGACACGGGCGGCCGGGCTGAGGCCTTCGCGACGAGATCCAGCACGCGGGTGACCGCAAGGTCCAGCACACCCTCATCAAGCGTCCCGTCGGTGATGGCGGCCACGATCTGCGTGTCGGTTCTTCCGCCGCTGGACGGCATCTCCAGATCGAGGCCGGCACGCAGAGCAGGAACCCGCTGCGCCACGGCCCCCCAGTCGGAGACCACGAGTCCCTCGAACCCCCACTCGCCGCGGAGCACGTCGGTGAGCAACCAGGGGTCCTGCGAGGCGTGCACACCGTTGATCCGGTTGTAGGAGCACATCACCGTCCACGGCTGCGCCTCGGTGACCACCCGTTGGAACGCACGCAGGTAGATCTCCCGGAGCGGTCGAGGGTCGACGTCGCTGGACACGAGCAGCCGGTCGGTCTCCTGGTTGTTGGCGGCGAAGTGCTTGAGCGACGCACCGACACCTGTCGACTGCAGACCGAAGACGAAGCCGACGCCGAGGGCAGCAGCGAGGATCGGGTCCTCGGAGAAGTATTCGAAGTTCCGGCCGCACAACGGGTGACGCTTGATGTTGACGCCCGGGCCGAGCAGTACGGCGACGCCTTCGATGGCCGCCTCGATGCCCAGCGCCTCAGCCACCCGACGGACCAGGACTGGATCCCACGACGAGCCGAGACCGACAGCGGGTGGGAAGCAGGTGGCAGGCACGCTGTCGGCGATGCCCAGGTGATCGGTAGCGGCGACCTGCTTGCGCAGTCCATGCGGGCCGTCGGTGAGCATGATCGCCGGCACGCCAAGGCGCTCGATCGCCTCCGTCGTCCAGAAGTCGGCACCGCTGGTCAAGGAGGCCCGCTCCTCGATTGTGAGCTGATGTGGTGCGGGCAGCGCAGCCGCATGCCCTGACGCGTCGTGCGGCGCGGTGTCGAGTGAGGTGTCGGCCATCGTGGTCCTATCTCATCGGTGAGCGAGCCGGATTCCGGATCCCGGCGAGCCCATGAGGCCGCCGCCAGCGAGGCACCTTGGTGGCAACTAGGAGGTGGTCGTGGAGCGTTCCTGATGCGGTGGATGCGGCGGACGCTCCACGTCGGCCCCCGTCGAGGACGGCGCCCCACCACGCGCCCACACTACGGCCATGAGTGCATGGTCTCCTACACCCTTAGGGGTGTAACTCGCCTGGTTCTGACCCCTGGCGGGGGCAGTGCTCTACTCATCACACGCGTCGCCTGAAGCTGGTCTGATCCGTCTATGCCTTGCTATCGGTCTTTCGGTAGCCATGGTCCGCCGTTGCGAAGGTGCGGGTACTGCTCCTTCATCGCCAGCATGCCTGCGGCGCTCATCGCCAGCACCTCAACGCCCTCGAGCGTGACCGCCTCGTCTTCGAAGGAGTTGGGCGGGAAGAGCCAGTCGGACCACCGTCCGTCCGGTTGGCTGAACGCCCCATCGGACTGTCGGTCGAAGTAGGCGGTGCTGAAGTCAGTGCCTTCCCAGGTGAACTCGCATGCCTCCGTTGGCGGTTGCGTGGTGAGTGCGATGGCGTCGGCTGTGACGAGCACTGCCTTGGATCGGTCGGCGTGTACGTGCTCGACCCAGAATTCGACATCGCCCTGCTCACGGGTGATGTGGCCAAGTCTCGCGTCAAGGCCCCAGCCTCCGAAGAGCCAGGCTGAGATCCCGGCGGCGCCGAGCACATTCGCCACTGCCTGAATCACCTGGAGCTGCGCACGCGCTCTCTCGTCCATGAGCCTCAGTCTGCAGGCACAGCGCGCGGCGGGACCGGAACTGTCGACAACCGGGCGTTCCGATAGCCGTCCCTCCAGCCGACGCTCTGGGCGCCAGATCAGGTCGCGTGCGCCGTGGTGGCACCACAGGTTTCCGTCGAAGGTGCCATTGCCAGGCTGAGGGCTGTGCTGAAGGGGACCGTCATGCGGGCCGACGTCTTCCTCAACAACGATCGGCGTTCACCAAACGTCAGCGCGACGTCGGTTGCCCGTCCTAGCATCTGGACGAGCCTGAGGAGACAATATTCTTGTTCGGAAGGAGCCAGGCATGGATGTTCCGGATCGGTCCTCCCGGCCGCGCACGCGAGCGGGCCTGCTGCGTTGCGGAGTCGTCGCCGGCCCTGTCTTCACCTCCGTCTTCTTGGTCGAGGGTGCGATCCGACCCGACTACAACCCACTGAGACACGCGATCAGCTCGTTGTCCCTCGGGCCGACGGGCTGGTCGCAACGACTCAACTTCTGGGTGACCGGAGGACTGTACATCGCCGGTGCCCTCGGACTGTGGCGATCCCGGACCCAACCTTGCCTGGACACTCGCGCCGGACCGATCCTGCTCGGCACCGTCGGTATCGGCTTGATCGGCGCCGGCGTGTTCCCCTGTGATCCCATCAACGGCTACCCGCCCGGCACCGTCGGCATGAGTGCTCGTACCCCGGCGGGCCAACTGCACGACCTGTTCTCTTCACCCGTATTCCTCTGCCTGCCGGCGGCGGCGGTCGTCTACGCTCGCGCAGCGTCACGTGCCGGTGAACGCACCTGGGTCATCAGTTCGCTCACAGCAGCGGTCACCCAGATCGTCGCGTTCGTGGCGGCCGGCGCAGGGTTTAGTCAGGAGCAGCCAGCGTTAATGTCGTCGGCCGGAGCGTTTCAACGCGCCTCCGTCATGGCGGGGTTCGGCTGGTTGAGCGCTTGGTGTGCCCACGCCCTCCGGTCCAACGCCCGGTCTGACCGGGCGAGGACGAAGTCTCATGTCCCTACTCGAGTCTTTGCCCGTCGGCTGGCCTCCACCTGAAGAGGGAGTATCAAGGTCGCCAGCCGGGATCACTACGGCGGGAACTCCGGGGGGACAGGTTTCAGCCTCTGCAGAAGGGGACCGTCATCCGGGCACATGGCGGGAGCTGGTCGTCGTCTCACTCGCTGCGCTCAACCACCCTCGAGTGAAGACAGGGGGCCGAATTGTCGCCCTCTCACAGGTGACGCTCAACCCCCGACTTCTGACGGCACCCCGGTTGCACTGCAATCAGCCAATCGACCGAATTATTGCTGGACTGCAGGCACAAGGGTCCAAAATCGCCTGGAAGGGTTGGAGTCGCCTACTGCAGCACGGCCGTTGCGTCTTGTCGCGGCAGATACGCGGCGCACTGCAGTCGGTCATTGGCCGCGTCCTGCAGCAGGAAGTCGCTAACCAGCGCATGCTCAGTTCCGGCAGCGTCGAAGGTCCACGTTGCGGTGACCAGGAGAAGCCCCCGGCCGACCGCCGTTGCGGTCCAGCTGTTCAAGCGCGATTTGGAGCTATCGCCGACCTTGGCGTGCCGAGCGCGGACGGCGGTGAGGAACGAATCCCGGCTGATAGTCGTGGTGGATGACTCGGTGCCGAGCAGCACGTTCTCGGCGAGCAACTGGGACTGGTCGGGTCGGGCTAGGCCGGTCCAGGTTTGAAGGAACTCCTCGACGCGGTGGTCGATTCCGAAGACTGAATCTGTCGACATCGTCACCTCTACCTAATACACCCAGGGCCAGCTAAGTCGAAATCGGGCGTGCTCGACCGAGGCGAAAGGCCCTCCACTGTTCGCTCGCAGGCGCAGAACCGGCCATGTGCGCGGTAGGAGTCCGGCCAGCGCGAGATCGAACGGTAGATAGCGCCGTTCATCCTCAGGTGAGCCCGATCGTCGTACGCCCTGCACGGGAACGGATCTCAATCAGGGGCGTCTTGCGAAGACGCTGGTAGTGATCCTGTGGGCCGGTGGGTTCAGTGGGGGAGTGATCTGGGCGTGCACCACAGGTGCTGTCATAGGGCGCTTATCGGGCTGACCGGGCTGCTGAGTCAGCTGGCTGGCCACGAGTGTCGGAATCGTCCTGAGTAGTGGATTGGCGAGATTGCCTGGTTGGAGAGCGTCCGGGGGGCGACGCTGTGCCTCATTCGAGTGGGTGTCGGGCTGCCCCTTCGGGCAGCGACACTGCCCGATGGAATGGTCGACGGACTCTTCACCGCCAGGCGGAGCGCCTCCAGGCTTGCCAGGGCAAGGAGGCGCTTCGCGCGCTCTTCTCTGGTGCTAGGAGACGGCATGGGGTCCCGCGGACCCGCCGAGCCGGCCGCCACCGAGTCGGCTCGGCGTGATGGACCGCCGCGCGAGCGGCGCGCTGCTCAGGCGCCCTCGGCCGATGTGTCGCCCGAGCTGGCTCTCCTTCGTCTGCAGCAGGGGGTCGGCAATGCCGCGACCACCTGGCTGGTGACCCGCGGACGGTCAAGCCGCACCGTACCTCGGCTGCAGCGCCGCAGTGTGACGGCGGGGGACGCAGCCGTGCCTGACCCGCCGAGAGCAGTCCCATCAGCAATGGTCACCAGCAGTGCGCCGACCGCCCAGGCACCCCTGAGCCCGGAACCGGAACCCGATCCACCGGTCCGACCAGCGACCGCGCCGCCCAGCCCCGTCCCTGATCAGCAGGCCGACGACGGCGTGACGACGACCCCACCGAACACGGCCGTCAGCCCCGTGGCCTCGGTCGCCGTCGATCGGGGTGACGGGCCGACGGCCGAGGACGGTGTCCGGCGACTGGCCGCCGCCACCGACGATCTCGACACAGCGCTCGCAGACCATGCGCCGGCCACCACCCCGGCCGCCCCCCAGACCCGCGCGGGAGCGGTGATCGTCGAGGGCATCACCGCTGCCGCACTCACCGGCCGCGCCTCGATCACGGACAGTGCGCGGGCGGTCCTCGCCGAGCTGCAGGCCGGAGACCGCCGTCTGGCGGCTCAGCTGTCTTCGACCGGCGGCGCTGCCGTGGCGGGGATGGCGGCTGCCGATGGGCAGGCCGCGACGTCAGTGGACGGGTCGGTGAGCGACACCCGCACCCAGATCACCGAGGGAGCCGCAGACCACGCGATCCGGATCCGCGGCTCGTCGGTGGATGCGGTGGCGGCTGCGGACAGCGTCGTCACCCAGCACGCGGAAGCCGCCGAGGCGGTAGGGAAGGATCAGGCGGAGCAAGCGGCCGCTGCGGGCCGCGACGCCGAAGCACGCGAGCACGCTGTGGTGGAGTCGGCTGCTGATCAAGCCGAGGCGACGCCCGCTCAGGGGGAACCCCGTGACCGGCCGCCGGCTGTGGGCCAGCCGACGCCGACCCGATCCGACTATCCAGCACGCGACCGGGGCACGACCCAGGGCAGCCAGTCCTCCGGCCCGGCGGCCGAGCCAGCTGGCGGAATCCGAGCCGGTACGGCCACCGCAGCCTCGGCGCTGCGCGGCGGCGGTGCCAAGATCGCCGCCGGCGTCGCCCGGCAGGCCGGTCCGCTTACGTCGGCTCTGGCCCGGACCGCGTCCGGAGCCACATCGGCCGTACGCCATGTGCAGGCGCAAGCGAACCGTCAGGTGGCCAAGGGCGCTGCCACCACGCGCCGGCACCTCGCCGCCGCGACCCGGACCGCGACCTCGGCGTTGGGGGTTCGCGCCGACGGCATCCGGGGAGCCGGCGCCGCGGCGGTCGCGGGGGTGGTCGCGGGCCTGGCCGCGATGGTGCGTCGAGCTCTTGGAGCCAGCGTTGAGGAGGAGCGGGCGGCGACGTCTCGGTATGGGCGCCTCCGCGTCCCGTCCGCCACCGCCGAGCAGACCACCACGGCTGCGGCCGGACAGATCGCCCGTCGTCACAGCGGTATGGTCGCAGACATACGGCAGGGTGGCCGCGAGGCTTCCGGTCCGCTGCAGGAGGCCGGATCGACGGCGACGGGTGAGCTGACGGCGGCCGGGGCGCAGGCGCAGGCGGCCGTGGCCGACGGTGCCGCCCGATCCGCGACAGCGGTTCGGGGGCTGGCCGGTCCGGCCGACGCGGCCTTCGGTGCCGTGACGGCCAAGGCGGCGGCGATGGCAGGCCAGGCGGTCGACCATGCGGACCGGCACCTCGCCGACGTGGTGCGTACCGCCGATGCCGGTCTCCAGGGGGCCACCGTAGACGTCCGTGCTGGGCTTGGCGAGCACGAGGCGCAGGTGTCGAACCGGGCCGCGATGCTGCTCGCCCAGACCTCGACCGTCGGCCCGGAGAGACCCGCCGGCCACGGCCCGACGAGCGCGGCCTCGGTGCAGCGCAACACCCCCCAACCCACCGGGAGCTGGTTGGGCCAGCAGCTGGGCGACCTGAAGGACATGGTCAGCGACCCGGGATTCTGGGCGGGAACCGCGGTCGCCGTGGGACTGTTCTTCGTTCTCCCGGTCGCTCTCCCAGCGGCGGCCATCGCCGGCATCGCCCTCGTCGTCGGAGGCATCGTCGGCGGCATCGTCTCCGCCCTCTCCGGCGGCGGGAGCATCCTCAAGGGCGCGCTCATCGGCGGCCTCGTCGGTCTGGGATTCTTCTTCGGAGGGCTGGCGCTCAGCGCCTTGGGTCTGACCGGGCTGAGCCTGCTCCTCGGCGTGATGGCGCTCGGCGCACTCATCGGGATCGTGGTCAACCTGGCCACCGGCGAACGGCTGGACAGGGGGCTGCTGGGCAACCTGCTGTTCGCGGCCTTGCTGCACAAGTTCTCGCGCTGGGTCCAGAGCCGGCGAGCGGGGGGCTCGTCCGACCGCACCGGGAACCCACCCGAACCTGAACCCAAGCCCGACGACCCGGGTGGCCGGCAGAAGCGGCCGCCAGAGAACGAACAGGAGCAGCAGGAGCGCGGACGGCAGAAGCCACCTCCGCTGGTGTCCGCGCTGAAACAGGCGGTGGTCCAACGAGCCGAGGTGTTCGCCGACCACATCGGCCGACTCCGGCGCCGGCTGGGCAACACCACCGCGGGGCGCAACGCCACTCTGCCCACCCAGTTGGAACGGGACGCTCTCGCCGCACGGGATCTCCTGAATCGGGCCGACCGGGCTACCACCGACGCTGAGCTCAACCAGCTCAATCGCCGGCTCGACACCCTCAAAGCTGAGAACCGCGCCCGCGAGGTCCAGGTTCTCCGCGCCGAAGCCACCGACTGGGTCGACGCCGCCGCACGCCGTATCACGGCGCTTCGTGATCGGATCCCACCGGGCAAGCTGAAGCCGCCCGAGCCGTCCAAGCCCGGAGCGAACAGGGCCGACCCGGCGAAGCTGCGTCAGGGCATGGCCGAGGCGGAGCGGGCGCTGCGCGACTTACGCCGCGACCAGCAGAAGGCGGCGGGGCAGACCTCGCTCGAGACGCTCAAGAAGAACGCCGAGAAGCTCCTGACCAGGCTCAAGGAGCTCGAGGTCGCCAACGAGGCTCTGCTGCGCCCACCGACCCTCGCGTCCGAAGGGGTCAGCGCGGACGCTGCCGAGGCGTTCCGGACGGTGGACGCCAAGGAGATCGACCCGTTGGGCGACCGTCACAAGGCGGGAGCCGCCGACCGGCACTTCGACGCCGCCCGTCGGGAGGCCGCCGGCCAGATCGTGGCCACGAAGGGAAAAGCCACCGGCGGCAAACCGTTCAGCCACGTTCGCGACATCCAGAACGCCAGGAACGCGGTGTTCGCGGCGCGTCAGACCATGATCAACGAGCTCGAGCACCCTCGTCCCGACCTCACTCCGTACGGTCGCAGCAAGCTCCAGGAGCAGCTGAACAAGGCTAGCCAGGCGATCAGCGAGGTGGACCAGTTCCTGGCCGAGATCGGCTGGCCGTCCGATCGGCCCTTCGCGTGGGTGAAGGAGCGTCGCGCTTGGGTCCCGGCTGCTGACGTCCCGGAGATGCGGGCGATGGCCGCCGGGGAGCTGAACCGCCTCGCGACCGAACTCGCCGGGAACGACACCACCGGGACGATCCGAGAGATCAGACTGATGGACAACGCGCTGGCCACGACGCTGGAGACGAGGAGAACCACCCTGTTGGCCGACGCGGCCAGGGAACAGGCGGCGGTCAACGCCGTCCAGACCGAGGCTCAGGTGGCCACCCTCCGGCAAGCCGTCGAGCAACTCCAGAACTTGTGGAGGCAGCTCCACGACGACATCCACCTGAGCAGAGTGCGCTAGAACGTCGACGAGTCACCCGAACGTACCCCCGTAGCCAGTGTCATCGGGCGGGCCCATCCGACTTCGAAGGCATGGCCTCGCACGACTGCTCAGACAGGGAAGAGAGGCACCACCGCCGGCCAGAACAATGCCGCGACCTTGGCGTGTCCGGTCACGTTCCAGTGTCCGAGGATCCGGTCGCTGGGTCCTTCGACGAACGTCGCTGCGATCCCTTCGTCTGTGGAGCAGTTCTGCGCGGCTGCGCATACGCGGGCCTGTTCTGCCTCATAACCTTCGATGATGCTTCGCAGTTCCGCGACGTGCGAGGGGTTGATCTTCCCGTCGGGGTCGAAGAAGTCGCATGGACCTGTGCCCGTTGTCTCGGTCTTCGTCGCCGGATCTCTCTTCGCCTCCGCTTCGGTCCCCGCGACCGTCGGGCGTCCTGGTTGGCCGACGATGAGGATCCTCGTATCCGGCGAGGCCTCGTTGATGATCGTCAGGGTTTCGGCGACTGCCTCGCCGAACTCGGGGACGTGTGCGGCATCGCCACCGTCGCACGTGATGTCGTTGTCGATCGTCTGCACGATGACCAGGGCAGGGGTGGGCACATCCGCCAGGGCTGCCCGTGCCTGATCCGGAAGATCTTCAGCCAAGGCGCCGCCCATGGCCCAGTTCGACACCTTCCCTTTCGTTTCCGGTCGCACCGCGCTGAGTCGGAGGTAGATGCTCTTGACCTTTGGATTCGTCCCGGTGGCCCAGGAGTTCTCCAGGACTTCTTCGTCCGGGCCGGTCGAGGTCGGAGCTCTCGCCGGTGAGACCTGAATGCCCGATGGCCACCACCCCGGCCGGGCTCTGCTTCGTGGGCGAGGCGCCGCTCGCCGGTGCGCTCGGGTTCTGTCCGCCGCAGCCGAGGAGAACGGTGACGGCCAACAGTGTGACAGCGGTGCGCGCAACGCGGGCCGACCGCACCGGTGCTCGGACCGTCATCAGCGGGGTCCCCAGTCGGGCGAGCTCTCCCAGCCGGATGTGACGGCCACCGGGTGGGCGTGGCTGCCGTCGGTCCGGACCGTGTAGAGGTCGGGTAGGTCGTCCAGACCGCTCCTGCCGTACACGATCTGTCGGCCGTCGGGGGAGAAGGAGGCCGAGTACAGCTTCGTGTCGGCGCCGACATCGGTGACCGCCCGTAGACCGCGACCATCGGGGCGGATGACGTAGAACTGGGAGTCGATGCCGCCGCCGTCGGCGTTGGAGCGGAACAGGATCCAGCGTCCGTCGGGTGACCAGTCGGGGGAGATGCCGGCCCGCAGCGACCAGTCGGTGAGGCGTCGTAGGTGGGTGCCGTCACTGCGCATCACGTAGATCGCGATCCCGCCGGCGGGATCGGCGAGTGGCGAGTTGAGCCGTGACGAAGGCGATCTGCCGCCCGTCCGGGGAGACGACCATCTGTTCGTTGTCACCGGCGAACGGGCGTCCGCGCAGCACGACCCGTGCGTGGCGTCCGGAGAGATCGCGGATGACGATGTCGGAGTGTTCGATGACTTCAGTCTCGGGAAACTCGCGTACCGAGCCGGTTGCGCGGGTGAAGACGATCCGATGGCCGTCGGGGAGGAAGGCGACCGTGGACTCGTCCTCGCACGGGCCCGGCTGATTCGAGTCGCATGGCGCGCTCAGCCGGTGCAGGCGGGTGCCGTCGGGTCGCACCGTGTAGATGGCGCAGGAGGTGTCGGGTGCGCAGCGTTGGAAGGCGATCAGCGATCCATCCGGTGACCAGTCGGGTTGGTCGTCCTGCGTACCTGCGTCGGGGAAGGTGATCTGGCGCGGGCGGGTTCCGTCTTTCCGCATCGTGAAGATGGCGCTCGTCGACAGGTCGGCGTCGAGGTAGACCTTGTAGGCGATCCTTCCGTTGTCGCCCGGAGTCGTGGCCGCCGCCGGCACCGCCGTCGACACGGCCAGCAGACAGAGCGCGAGCAGCACCGCAGCTACGCGTGAACGTGCGCGGGCGGCATGCAGCACAAGTGGAACGGCCCTGGCGGCCATGAATGATCGAGGTGCCATCGGGAGCGCCTTTCAGGATCGCGAATGTGTGTGGCCAGCGTGCTGAGGCGACATCGCAGCCACGTCGCAAGGAGCCCGCATTGTGTCGGCGTGCGGTTGAATGTGGCATGGAGTTCGGTGTACTGGGGCCTCTGGTGGTCACCGGCACGGCGCGTGATGACCTCCTGGGCGGGCCGAAGCAGCGGTCACTTGTTGCCCTGCTCCTGCTGAGCGCCAACAGGACCGTCTCTCGGGATCGGCTCATCGCCGGGATCTGGGGCGAGCACCCGCCGCCGTCTGCGGAGCACACTCTCGACAACTACCTCTCCCGAGCCCGCAAGCTCTTCGGGACCGACCGCATCCTCCGCCGTCCGGGCGGCTACTCCCTGCGTGTCGAGCCCGGAGAGCTGGACCTCGAACGGTTCGAGTCCGGCGTGGCGGAGGGAATGAGGCTCGCCGATGGTGACCCGGTGGCCGCCGCCGATCAGCTCGGCGCTGCACTGGCGCTCTGGCGCGGTCCTGCGCTGGCGGACCTGGCCGACCAGCCGTTCGCCGCCGAGGCAGCAAGCCGACTCGAGGACCGGCGCCTCCTGGCGGTCGAGGAATACGTCGCGCTGGCGCTGACCCTCGGCCGGATGAGCGAGGCTGTCGAGCTGGTCGAACCGCTGGTGGCTCTGCATCCGTTCCGGGAGCGTCTGCGGGGACAGCTGATCCGTGGCCTCTACCTGTCCGGGCGGCAGGAACGAGCCCTCGCCGTGTACGCCGATGGTCGACGTCAGTTGGCCGAGGAGCTCGGCATCGAGCCGGGCGAGGATCTGCAGCGACTCCACCGCGCCGTTCTCGCGCACGACCCGGCCCTCCGGCCCGAAGAACCCCGGAATCAGTCGCCTGCCGACCCGGTACCGCCCCCATTGCGGACTCGAGGTTCACGCCGGCGCCCGCCGATTGTGGCGCTCGCCGCCGCCGTCGTCGGGCTCGTGGTGGCCGGAGCGATCACGATCCCGTCTGTGCGGGACCGGTCTCCGGCGCCCGAGCCTGGTCTTCGTACGGTGATGTTCGATCAGGCTCCCAGCGCCGTCGCATCAGGATTCGGTGCCCTGTGGTACGCGATGCCCGCTCGCAGCGAGGTGGTGCGGGTGGACGTCGACTCAGGTCAGGTCAGCGACCACGTTCCCGTTGGGGGAGCCGGTGTCGTTGCGGTGAGCGACCAGGCGGTCTGGTCGGCCGGCGTGCCCGGCAACGCCATCGACCAGATCGACCCTGACACTGGCACCGTGGTTCGGACGATCGGACTCGGGACCGCCCGCGTGGCGGCGCTGGCCTTCGGCAGCGACGCCCTCTGGGTGGCCGACGCGCTGAACGATGCCGTCATCGAAGTCGAAACGACCGCCGGACTGGTGAAGCGCCGGATGCCGTTGCCCCTCAAGCCCACTGCGATGATCGTCGATGGCGAGTCCTTGTGGGTCGCCGACTACACCAACGCTGAAGTCGCCCAAGTGGATCTGGCATCCGGACAGATCCTCGCCAGGCTCCATGTGGGGGGAGGTCCGACTGCACTTGCGCGGGGAGACGATGCGCTCTGGGTCGTGAACTCCCTGGACTCGACGGTGTCGCGGATCAACCCCGAGGTCTCCGCTGTTGTGGCCACGCTCCCCGTGGGCAGCGGCCCCGTTGGGATCGCGTTCGGGGACGGCGACGTGTGGGTAGCCAACCAGTACTCGGCCGCGTTGAGCCATGTCGACCCCGCCACCAACACGGTGATCAAGACCTCGGCCACCGATGGCGAACCCGCCGCGGTCTCCATGGTCGGCAACACACCGTGGGTGGCGACGGCTCCGGGGCGGGGAGGCCGAGGCGGCACCTTGCGTCTGCTGCACAGCCGGCCCATCACGCTCGATCCTGCCTTCCAGACCGATCTCCTTCCGCTGTTGTCAGATCGCCTGCTGCGCAGCACCCTGGTCGCGTACCGACATGTCGGAGGGCCGGCGGGCACCCAGCTGGTGCCCGACCTCGCGGTGGCCGTCCCGACACCATCAGGGAACGCCACGGAATTTCCCTTCCGCCTCCGGCCAGGGATCGTCTACTCCGATGGCCGGCCGCTGGTGGCCAGCGACTTCCGGCGTGGCCTGGAGCGTGTCGTCGCGCTGCAGACGGGGAACAGCGCCAACTTCATGACCATCAAGGGCGCCGAAGCCTGCGCCCGAGCGGGCGACGAGTCGTGCGACCTCTCGAACGGTATCGACACCAACGACGCCACCGGCACCGTCGTCTTCCACCTGACCACACCAGACCCAGATTTCATCGCCCAGCTCAGCGAGTTCGCGTCGGCACCGATTCCCCCGGAAACCCCGTACCGCGACATGGGACTCGAGCTGATCGCCGGCACCGGACCCTACGTCGCCGCCAGTGCCGGCACCACCCAGGTGCGGTACGTCCGGAACCCACACTTCACGGAGCGGTCGCACTCAGCGCAACCCGACGGGCTCGCCGACGAGATCATCCTCGGACTCGAAGAGTCCCGCGAGAAGCAGACCGCCGCGGTCCTGAGTGGCCGGGCAGACTGGGCGGCCTACATCGACAACGACCAGCTGGCAGATCTCCGCGTCAGAATCCCTGATCGGATTCACCCGGCATCGATCCCCACCACCGACTTCTTCCAGTTCAACCTCCAGCTGGCGCCGTTCGACGACATCAGGGTTCGGCAAGCCCTGAACCTGGCCCTGGATCGGAACCGCATCGTCGAGCTCTACGGCGGGCCGGATCTGGCCACGCCGACCTGTCAGATCCTTCCGCCCGGCATCCCCGGATACCGCCCGTTCTGTCCCTTTACGAAGGATCCGACGCCGTCAGGCGCATGGCGCGAGCCCGATCTGCGGCGAGCCCGTCAGCTGGTGGCCGCATCGGGCACGCGTGGGACGAAAGTCACGGTGTGGGGATTCACCGACGACCCGACCATCAGCCCCGAAGTCGTGCGGTACGTGGCGTCGGTACTTCGCGATCTGGGGTACGACGCCACTGTTCGGCTCGGTTCGAAGGACGGGTCTCAGCTGCCGCTGGACAGGATCCAAATCATCTCCGGCGCCTGGGGACGAGACACCGCACATGGCATGCTGAAGTCCTGGTTCTCGTGTGACGGCGCGAGAAGCCACGGCTACTTCTGTGACCCGAAGGTCGACAGCGAGCTCCGCCGGGCCCGTGCAGCCGCGGCCACCGACCCGCGCGAAGCACAGCGAATCTGGGCCTCGCTCGATCGCTACGTCACCGGCCAGGCCGGTTGGCTGCCCATGATCAATGAGGGTGGGATCGAGATCGTGTCCGACCGGCTCGGCGGCTACCAGTTCAACCCCTACTGGGGCTTCATCGCTGATCAAGCCTCAGTCAACTAGCAGGGCTCGCTGTTGACGAGCCAGATGCGCGTCCTGATCGATCGGAGGAATATCCATCGTCTGACATCAATCCGGCCTTTCGCTGTCCTGTATCAGCCTGACGGGGCCGGGCTGCCTACTCGGCTCAGCGACGAATCGACGTCGGCCGACGTGGCCTGGTCCACAAGATTCTCTGCGATGACCCGGAGCTTGACGTTCTGATTCTGGGAGAGACCGAGGAGGATCTTGAATGCTTCCTCGCTGGTGCAGCGATGCCTGGTCATCAGAATGCCCTTGGCCTGCTCGATGGGGGCGCGCGACATCAGCGCGACTTCGAGGTGATTGGCGCGGGCTGCGGCCAGGCGATACCGCTCGACGTTGGCAAGGACGATGCCCGCGCAGACGGCGAAAGCCCTGGCGATCCTGTCGCTGTCATCACCGAAGGGGCGCCCGGTGGAGTTGTAGAAGTTCATCGCACCCATGACCTGGTCACCGGTGGAGAAGCCGATGGACATCGTGTGGGTGACCCCCTCCCCTCGCGCCGCCTGGCGGAATTCAGGGTAGGGCTGGTCGGAACGGTCCATGGTCACCTTGATGGTCTCGCCGCATCGGGCGGCGTCGAGGCAGGGTCCGCTGGCAGTGTCGTACTGCGTTCCGTCGAGGCCAAGAGCCACCGGTCCGCTGGTTGCAGCAGTCCACGTCCGCTCGTCCTCGATCAGAGTCAACGACACCTCCGGGTTCTCTCTCAGCGCATGAGTTGCCAGGGCTGCCACCCTTGTCAAGGTGTCGGCAAGGGGCCGGTCGGCGTAGACGAGCTGGCTGAGGGACGCGTAGGCGGTCGCCTCGTTGAGCGTCGCAACCGGCTGGAATCGGTTTTTCGGGAGGTTTCTGTCGTTCATGGTGGGATCTGCTTCACGGGTGATGCGTCGACGGCCTCGTGGCTGAGCCTGCGCGGTGGCCTCATCGACGTGGTGTACGCCTCGACGAGCGCTGCGGAGAGCCTGCGGACAACCCCATGCTGGCGCGGATGCGCCGGTTTCCTGCCTACGTGCAGCAGCAACAGATACTTCCAAGGTACTCCTGCGAACGAGATTCGTTCAGCCGTGACAGCCAGCGACCGACCGGCGCCGGACCCCGTCGGTAGTCGGGTCGGAGAATCTTGGTGACTTCGACGCCACGAACGGCGATGACACGATCGCTCTCGGCATCACCTCACCCTGGCGGCAGCGACCACCGGTGGACCCGCCGCCTCACCGTCGGGGATGCGGCGCCCCGAACCAGAACCCCGACCACGCGCATGCCGGCCTGCCGGGTTGGGTTCTCCACCAGCTAGGGGGATGAGGTGGGCGCCGGCAGCCATCGGTCGCTGAGCTCAGCGATCCACGCCGGCACGTCGGCCGAGTTGGCCGGCGGGCTGTCGACGATCACCAGCTCAGACAGGCCGAGCTCGATGAGGCGGTCACGATCGGTTTGGCTGGGGCTGCGTAGGGCGACCGCGAGATCAAGCTCGCGGGCATCCCGGCCACGATCGGCGCACATTCTCTGAAGGGTCTGCAGGCGATCGGCGACAGCGTCGACCCCGTCCAGGTTGAAGCCGTACCAGCCATCACCCCAGGCCGCGACTCGTCGCAGGGCGCCGTCGCTGTTGCCACCGACGATGACCGGCAGCGGGTCTTGCACCGGCTTGGGGTTGACGCGGATCGACGAGAAATCCACGAACTCAGACTCGAACGAGGCGACCTCGTGCGTCCACACCGTGCGCATCGCCGCCACGTAGCTCGCTGTCCGCGCGCCCCGGCGCTCGAACGGCACTCCCAGTGCCCGAAACTCCTCCGCTGACCAGCCGATCCCGACACCCAGGATGAACCGGCCACGGCTCAGCCGATCCAGCGACGCGACCTGCTTGGCGACGACGACGGGGTTGTGCTCGGGCAGCAGGAGGATGCCTGTGGCCAGCTTGATCGTCGAGGTGGCCGCGGCCGCATAGCTCAACGTGATCATGGGGTCGAGCCAGTCCGCGACAGCCGGAACCGAGATCTTGCCGTCGTCGGCGTACGGGTAGCGCGAGGCGCCGTCGTCGACCATCACCACATGCTCCCCGGACCACAACGTGGCGAATCCGTGTCGTTCAGCCTCGACAGCGGTGGTACTGATGACGTCGGGATCGGCGCCAGCTCCGATCCCCAAGGCGTGCAAGCCGACTCTCATCATCTGCCTCTTCTGCGGACCACAGGGTCCGCCCATCGTAGGACCGTCCACCGTTCATCGACCACGGCCTCAGCTCACGTGCTGCCGCTGCCGCCGCACCTGGGAGGGACCTCCGTCGCCGAGCCGCATGCGCGACGCTGCGTGGCGGATCGGTCGAGCTCTCACGAGGAGGTGTGGTGGCTGAGCGATGCGGTTTGACACGGTTCTCGGATCTGTCGCAGCGTGAGACCTATGACCACTGAATCCTCACCCTCCGACCTGGCGTCGTCGCGTCGCCCCGTCCGCATCGCGGTCCAGATCGCTCCCCAACATGCGCCGTACGAGACGATCCGCGGCGTCGCGGCGGCGCTGGAGGATCTGGGCGTGGACGTCTTGTTCAACTGGGACCACTTCTTCCCGCTCTCCGGCGAACGGGACGGGCTGCACTTCGAGTCGTGGACCATGCTCGCCGCGCTCGCCGAGCAGACCAGCCACGTGGAGATCGGGGCGCTGGTGAACTGCAACAGCTACCGCAACCCGAACCTGCAGGCCGACATGGCTCGCACGATTGACCACATCAGCGCCAAGGGCGGACGCGGACGGTTCATTCTCGGCATCGGCTCCGGCTGGTTCCAGCGCGACTATGACGAGTACGGATTTGAGTTCGGCACCGCCGGCGGCAGGCTGGACGCCCTGGCCGCGAACCTGCCGGTGATCGAGCAGCGGTGGAGCCGACTCAACCCGCCACCAACACGAAAGATCCCGGTTCTGATCGGAGGCGGTGGCGAGAAGAAGACGCTACGGATGGTGGCGAAGCACGCCGACATCTGGCACAGCTTCAGCGACGCGTCCACTCTTGAGCGCAAGCTCGGCATTCTGGCCGAGCACGGACGCGCGGTGGGACGCGACATCTCCGAGATCGAGATCTCGGTGGACATCTCCGACAGCACGGTTGCCGAGGTCGAACAGCGACACGATCTGGGCGCGACCCTGTTCACCATCGGCATCTCCGGACCTGACTACGACCTCGCCGCCGTGAGAACCTGGCTGTCCTGGCGGGACGCCAAGAACGAGGCGTAGACGCCAGGCACCGCGGCGCGCTCGCAGGATCTGAGCCACTCGGGGGAGTGCTGGACACGCACCTGGGCTGACGGCTATGGCTTGCCGAGGCCCGCTTCTCGAGCCTTGACGATGGCCGCCGAACGGTCGGAGACCTGCAGCTTGGTGAAGAGGTTGGAGACGTGGTTGCGGACGGTCTTGAGGTTGATCATCAGCTCGTGGGCGATGGTCGCATTGCCTTTACCTGCTGCGATCAGCTCGAGCACGTCGCGCTCGCGTTCTGTCAGTGAGGGGAACGCGTCCGCGGTCGAACCCGCGCCGCTGGCGAAGTGCGCGATCACACGCCGGGCGATCTCGGGGCCGAAGATGGCTTCCCCAGCGGCGGTGGCGCGGATCGCGCGGATGATCTCGTCCTGCTCGGCACCTTTCAGCAGATAGCCGCGGGCACCGGCCCGCATGGCCGCGAACACCGAGTCGTCGTCGTCGAACATGGTGAGAACCACGATGCTGGGAGCTTCTGCGGCATGGCGGGTGATCCGGCGGGTTGCCTCGATTCCGTCCAGGTCGGGCATTCGTAGGTCCATCAAGATCACGTCGGGTGCGAGCTCCGAAGCGAGCTCGATGGCCCGCAGCCCGGTCTCGGCCACACCCGCAATCTGGATGTCGGTGACGTCGGCCAGCATCACCTCGAGTCCACGCCGGAACGCGGGGTGATCATCGACGATCAACAGCCGGATCACGGGTGGCCTTCCTCATCGCCAGCGTGTGCCTGTCGAGTCCCAATCGGAACAACGGCGTGCACCATGATGCCGCCCTCGGGTCGGCAGGAGATCGTGCAGTTGCCGCCGAGCTCGGCTGCCCGCTCTTGCATCGATCTCCATCCGGTGCCCTGCCTCGCCGTTGGGCTGCCGGACGCGGCGCCGTGGCCGTTGTCCGTGACGGTGAGCTCGAACCGACCGTCGACCATCAGGTCGACCTGGCACCGGGTGGCCCCGGCGTGGCGTACCACATTCGTCATGGCCTCCGACGCGATGCGGTAGGCCGCGACTTCGACCGCTGCCGGCAGCGCCGGCATCGGGTCGGGGCCGGCGACCTCGATGATGAGGTTTCCGGACAGAGCAGCTGCCCGCTGACGGATGGCGGCGAGCAGCCCCACCTCATCGATCGCGGGTGGCCGCAAGTCGTCGACGAGCCGCCTGACCTCGGCGATCGCCTCCCGCACTTCTTGACGGGCTTCCGCTACCAAGGCGGACCGCTCGGTGCGCTCGGTCCTGGACTCTGCAGCACTGAGTTTGAGCACGATCGCTGCGAGGGACGGGCCGACTCCATCGTGGAGGTCCCGACGGATCCGGCGGCGCTCCTCCTCACGCCCGGCGACGATCTGCGACCGTGACTCGCGCAGCTGCTCGCGTTGTTGCTCTGAGCGGACCAGGACTGCGGCATAACGGGCCAGGTCGCGGAGCAGAGCGATGTCGGCCGATGACAGCCGCCGGCCTGGCGGGACCTCGACGGCGAGACTGCCGAGGACTTCGCCGCGATTCGCGAGGGGTGTCCTGACCACTCGCTCGTCAATCGCCGCACCGCCGGTGTCGATCCAGGCGCGCTCGACCCGGAGTGCCTCGGCGACAGCCTGGGTGACGGCCGCGACCAGCTTGTCGGGGTCAGCCGAATCGGCTCGGTCCGCGAGCAGTCGTAGGGCCTGGTAGGGCTGTGAGCGGTAGCCGTAAACCCACTGTTCGATCCGTCGCCGCAGCCAGGAGTGCGCTGGCTGCACGGCAACAGCGACAACCGCAACGGCCAGCAGACCGCCGGCCGTGCCGTTGCCGCCAATCCGCCCTGCGGCCAGCACGATCAACGCGTACGTCACGACCACCCCCACCAGGAGTGCCCCGTAGGTCACGGTTCGGCTCAACACGAGTCGGATGTCGAACAGCTGGTGGCGGAGGATCGCGATGGCCATGGTGGTCGGCAGGGCAATGCTGACCGCGGTCAGGGTGGCGACGGTGACCGACTCGCGTGCGCCCAGAACGAAGTAGTTGACCCACATGAGGAGCAGGCCAACGGGGACGGCGAGGGCGCCCCAGACCAACCACAGCAGCGGTAGCCGCGCCTCGCCGGCTGCTTGGTGCAGTCGGCTGCGGACCGACACGACGGAGCCGAAGAGCAAGAGCACGACGAGCAGTAGGCCGAGCGATCCGAGTAGGTCTGAGAGCGGCTGGGGTAGCCAGGGCAGCGGCGGCTCGCGGCCGTAGTTCTGTCGGAAGGCGCCGTCGTCTCCGGCTGCCCCGATGAGGAACAGCAGCGCACCGGCTAGCCCCGTGCGGATCCAGAGCAGCCAGCGTCGCGAGAGTGGCCGCCCGTCCGGCACCAGGTAGCCGATCAGCGCTGTCCCCAGGAACAGGAATATCCAGCTGCCTTGGGCCAGCTGGTCGACGACCAGGGAGACGGTACCGGTGCCGGGGGTTTGTGACGTTCCGAGGAGTACCCCGATCGAGAGGCCCTGGGCCACGAGCAGCCGGCCGATCCGGCGTTGGTCGCTACGACGGACCACCAGAATGCCGAGCACGACCGGGATCGCCGTCGCAAGTGCGACGGCTGTATAGAGCATGTGCTCAGTGTCGCGCTCCGAGCGGACCGCGTCTGCAGTCCCGGGAACACTTCCCGGCTGTGTCGGGACATCTGCATCGTGCGGCTGGGTCAGTCGGCGGGGCACGGTTGACGTGACGCCGAACGCCGGCGGCTATGTCTGTCAGGAGTATCACCATGAAGCTGAGCAGATTTGAGAGGTTCCTGCCCTGGACCGGTGCTGTTGCCGGACTTGCCTGGATCGGGCAGGCGGCACTGTTCAACGTCGACGCAGCCGACCGCCCGGGCATGGCGACCACCATGATCATTCATGATCACCGTGTCCTGAACTACAGTGCCGTCGCCTGTCTGGTCATCATGGGTATCGCCCTGGTGTTCTTCGCCACCGCGCTCCGGAGCCATCTACGTTCGGGGGAGGCCCGCGAAGCGACCTACTCCACCATCGTCTATGGCGGCCTGTTGCTGATGTCGGCAGGTCTGTCTCAGATGGTCATGTGGAACTGGGCTTTGATCAACGGCGCCGCTGATGTTCAGGATGACACTGCGTTGCACATTCTCAGCTTCGTGAGCTACTTCGGGTTCGCCGGAATGGGGATTGGTATCGCCACAACGTTCCTGGCCACCGGTTTGGCCGGCGTGAGGAACGCGGTGCTGCCCCGATGGTTTTCGATCGTCACGCTCGTGTTGGGGATTCTCAGCGCACTGGGTGATGCCGGCATTCCTCCTGGCGGACTGGTGAACTACCTGTTGCTTCCCATCTGGCTGATCGCCGCCGCGGCCATCGTGGCCAGGAGGCAGAAGATCGCCGCAGATGCTGCCCCGGTCCTCGCACCGTCCGGAAGATGACACCGGTGGCTCACAACGTTCTCGGGCGTCGGCCGAAGTCGTCGGCATGCTGGATGCAGGTCCGGTTCGCCCGAAGCGTGGTACAGGATGTGATGGATATCGCCGTACCGACGTTCTACCCGAACGACATCGAGGCCGTGTGGGAGCTGGCTGAGGATCGCTACGTGTACATCATCCGGGATCTTGACCGGTCCGGTGGGGCGGTCAGCATGATCTGGGTCGCCTCGCCGTAGGCGGACCCTGCGCGAGACCGGGTCCGACTCAGGACATGCTCCCTTTCTGTGCGATGCGCGCCGACCAGAGGGCGATGTCATCGGGACGGCGTCGAGTCGTACCAATGGTCGAGGAGGATGCCGTTCGGCACGCAGCTCACAGCGGGCAGCTCACCACGGTCGAACCGGGCAACTGGACACGACCCGGTTCGTGACTCACCGCTTCGGTCTGCACGACATGGTGGACGCCTACGACGTGTTCACCAGAGCCGGCGAGACCAGGGCCCTCAAGGTGCTGCTGGCTCGCGAGTGAGCACCTGTGTCTACGGGCTTGGGTGATCCGGCGTGCCGGGGGAGGCGTCGGGTCGCTCAGCTGTTAAGGCACGCCGCCGGCCGCTCGTCCTGCTGGTGAGAACCGATGCTTCCCATGGTGCCCGGTGGGGCCTAGCCTGGGTCCTGAGGTCCGGCCGCACGAGCACAGCGTAGGCAGCGACCGGAAGCTCGGCGGGAGCGGTGGAATTTGAGGGTCCGGGGACGTGCGGAGGACCGAGTCCGTCACCTCGTTGACCTGAACCGGTCGATCGTGGCTGAGCTTTCCCTCGCGGCTGTGCTTCGCCGCGCCGTGGATGCGGCCCGCACCATCGCCCACGCCCAGTACGCCGCTCTGGGCGTGATCGGTCCCGACGGCCATCTCGAACAGTTCATCCACGCAGGGATGGACGAGCCCACCGTCGCCGCGATCGGAGCGCTTCCTGGCGGCCGCGGCGTCCTCGGTGCACTCATCTCAGATCCGCGGCCCATCCGGCTGGCCTCGATCGGGTCGGACTCCCGATCGTCGGGGTTCCCGCCATCCCATCCGCCGATGGGCTCGTTCCTCGGTGTGCCGATCCAATCGCGTGGAGAGATCTACGGGAACCTGTATCTGACGAATCGGCTCGACGCCACCGAGTTCACCGCCGAGGACGAGGAGCTGGTGGAGGCGATCGCCGCCACGGCAGGGGTCGCGGTCGAGAATGCCCGCCTCTACGAGGAATCGCGTCGCCAACAGGAGTGGCTGCGTGCGTCGGCGGAGATCAGCCGCGCGCTGCTGCAGGACACGACGGCCACCGAGATCTTGACCCGAGTTGCCGACATCGTCCTTCGGCTGGCCGCCGCCGATGTGGTCACCGTCGTCTTCCCCGCCGCCACCCCGACCGAGGTGACCGTGCAGATCGCTCGCGGACATCAGGCGCAAACTCTGCTCGGATACACCTACCCAGCTGCCGGGTCGCTCGCGGAAGAGGCGATGACCTCGGGTCATGCCCTCCGTCTCGACGCCGACCACGGCCGCTACTTCATCCATCTGCAGTCGGTTTTCGACATCGGACCGGTGCTGGCCTGCCCGCTGACCGGGGAGGCCGGTGTTCGGGCGGCTGTCATGGTGGGACGCACAACTGGCTCGCCCGCGTTCACCACGAGCGATCTGCGGATGGCGGAGGCCTTCGCCAACCATGCTGCCATCGCCTTGGAGCTGTCGGATCGACGTGAGGTTCGACGCCAGCTCGAAGTCTTGGAAGACCGGCACCGGATCGCCCGAGACCTCCATGACCATGTCATCCAGCGGCTGTTCGCCACTGGCCTCAGCGTCCAAGCAGCAGCCGTACGCAGCGCCGACCCGGACGTGGCGTCGCGGCTGCAGACCGCCGTGGAAGACATGGATGACACCATCCGACAGATCCGCACCAGCATCTTCGAGCTTCAAGACCACCACACCTCGAGCACCACAGCACGGTCAGTCCTTCTCACCGTGGTCGCGGATGTGGAGCCGGCCCTCGGGTTCACGCCGGATCTCACCTTCACCGGCCCGGTCGACACCGTCCTCGACGGCGGGGCCCTGGACGACGTCGAAGCCGTTCTTCGCGAGGGACTGACCAACGTTGCGAAGCACACCGACGCCACTCGGGTGAATGCGTCGGTGTCGGCGTCGGCCCGCCACATCGCCATCGAGATCGTCGACAACGGTTCGACAGCACCGCCAACGAACGGCCGCCGCAGCGGACTGGCGAACCTGCAGCGACGGGCGAAACTCCGCGGCGGCGCCCTCACCCTCACCCACAGCACGAATGGCACCGCCCTGCGGTGGACCGCCGCTCTGCGGGACTGAGCCGGCGCCACAGGCTGCGCCGTCCACACGCCCGGGCATGCACGTGCCCGGCCGCCGCACCCCGACCGGTTGGGGTACGAACATGCCATGTCGGCAGGCGGCTAGGTGTCGCGGTTGCACTACTTGGCAATCAAGGCTAACCCCGGCCCGGGTGAGCACCGAGTATTCAGTGCGTGCAGGGGTCAGAGGCGGGTGGGTTTGTCTGCCTGGGCGAGCCGGGATCCGTAGGCCGCTATCTGGGTGCGTCGCTGCATCCCGAGCTTGGCCAACACGCCGGACACGTAGTGCTTGACCGTCTTCTCGGCCAGGAACAGTCGTTCACCGATCTGGCGGTTGGTCAGGCCTTCGGTGATGAGGAGGAGGATCTCGTGCTCCCGGGGGGTGAGATCGTCGGCGGCCTCGTGTGGGCCAGCAGCTGCCGCAGGCTCCCGAATCCGCTGCAGGAGTTTCTCGGTCAAGGAAGTGTCGATCAGCGAGCGCCCGGCCGCGATCTCCTCGATCGCATCGGTGAGGGAGGAGCCACGGATCTGCTTCAACAGGTAGCCGGAGGCGCCGGCCATCACGGCGGCGAAGAGGGCGTCGTCGTCGTCGAACGAGGTCAGCATCAGACAGCGAGTATCGGGGAGGAGACTGCGGATGTCTCGGCAGACGTCCACACCAGATCCGTCCGGTAGCCGCACGTCGAGTAATGCGATGTCGGGCCGGACAGCGGGAATGCGGTGCCGTGCGTCGGTGGCCGTCCCGGCCTCGCCGACCACCCGCATTCGCGGGTGCGCCTGCAGCAGGTCGATCAGACCCCGGCGGACGATCTCGTGATCATCGAGGATGAAGACGGTGATCGTTGGGTTGTCGCCGCCTGCTCGTTCTGTCATGACGTGCTCGGCCGCTGGTCACGACGTGCCGCTGGGTCATGGTGCCTTCCCGGACGGTCGTTGCGGCGCTGTCCCGGAGTCCTGGTCCAGGGTCTGGTGGGGGTGATGTAAAAGTAGTGGGCGGGCGTGTCGTCAGACCACCGTTCCAGCGCCTCGGTCGTGCTGACGTCGACGTCGCGGTCGGCGAGCAGCCGACTACGACCGGTGATCGCCTCGGGTGGGTGTGTGCTTTCAGGGCGAGCCGAGGTCAGTGTCACTGCCGTGTCGACCAGGTAGTTGGCGGCCTCGTTGAATTCCGGTAGGTGGATGGTGAAACCGTCATCGCCGCGAAGGCACTCGACAATGACCGAACGCGGGCCGTGACCGGTCGTGAACACAAGGCGCCCGACGAACGTCGGGGACAGATCGAGCCGCTGGCTGTCCGGGTCGGATGCCGCAGGCCATTGATGGTGTGACCGAGTCATCGCTGCTCCTCGCTGCGTGAACCTGGCACCCATTCTCGTCCGGTGTCGGGATTCTGAACGCCTGCCGAAGGTCGCCCGCCGCCAGGACCTAGGTCACTTCTCCCCGCGGTTTCCCCCAACTTCTAAGAGGCGAGTGCTCAGGATTCTCGGTGTGGCCGGCGCGTCCGGGTGCTGACGCCGGGAACGTTCACACCCGGTGAAGAGGAGCAGCAGCTCACCGGCCACCATCACGCTGCTGCCGAATCTGACGGTGGCTGGGCCGGGCATCGTGCTGTCCAGTTGCAGGCGTCATCAAAGGCTGACCGCGCAAGGGGTGGTCGGTCCTGGTCGATGCGAGCGATTGACGGCCGCTTAGGTGGCGCGAGCGACGGCCACGATCCACGAGACTCATCGAGGACTCGGTGAGGCAGGATGCCGATACCGCGTGCACCGCATTGTTGACCTCCTGTTGGACGGCGGACGGCAAAGCTGATCTCCCACGGCCGCTCGTGTCATCGAATCAGGGGAAGCTGTCCAGGTCTGTGGGACGGAAGGCGCGCCCGGTGATCTGGGTCGGTGTGATGGCGATGACGAGGTTGCGATGGCCGCTCGCCCACGGGATCGCCTGGTTCGTCGACGCAGGTCGGCTCAGCTGGTCGGGGGAGGCGATGCCGGCCGCGCGCCCCCGGACGATGACGCTCCAGCCGACGCGGTCGGTCTCGGCGATCTCGTCGACCTCGAAGACGACAGCGGTGCGCTGCACCAACTCGGACAAGATGCCGTACGGGGATGTGCGGAACACGACGACGTCGTCCAGCCAGGCGTAGCTGATTGGGAACAACTGGGGCCCGTCAGCCGCGCTCCAGGCGATGCGTCCCACGCTGTGTTGGCTGAGCAGGTCACGGCAGCGAGCGAGTTCGAGGTCGCTGTAGGTGTGGTGCCTTCGCGGGGAGACGGCTGCATGGTTCGGGCGGTACCGGGGGTCGCCCAGACCGAGCGGTGCCTGCGGATCGCCCGACATCATCGGATTCATGATCGGTCGCCGATCCAGGGCCTCCACGCCCGATCGTTGCGGCGCGCGTCCGGCATGCTGCGGTCCATGGTGTCTCTTCTCGATCAGGGTGAGTGGAAGCCCACGGGCTGGCAGTCGTCGTTGGGCCGGAGCGAGGGCTGGTCCAGGTACTCGTGCAGCTCGACACCGATGTCGTAAGCCCAAGCGCTATCCGTGGTTGGACCGAGTCGGCCGGCGACGGTGATCGGGCCGGGCATTCCGACGCGGCGAACGATCTTCGCGACGGCGCGCGGGATGGCCGTGGCGGCGACGCTGTGCCGGTCGGCCTCGCAGGGTCCGCTCTGGAAGAGGAAGATCGGCCGGCTAGTCAGGTGGGTCGCTTGGTGGTGAGAGTAGCCGGACGCTTCGGGCATCCAGTGTCCCGAGTAGAGGGCGCTGCCGATCACGACGGCCTCGAAGTTCTCGGCATCCGCGGCCGTGGCGCACGCTGAGATCGTGACGGAGTGATCCGTCTGGCGCAGCTCGCCGGCCAGCGCTTCCGCGATCTCTCGCGTACCACCCATCCATGAGGCGGAGGCGACCAGGACCTTGCTCATGGCGACTCCCATATTCGACGATGCCTTGATCATCAGCGGAGCGGCGCAACGGTGCCAGGGCCGATGGATGTCAGCAGCGTCAGACCTTGGGCCCAGACCCCGCCGGAGGGACCGCGGGCGAACAAGGGAACCAAGGTGCGTGGGTGGTGCGCTGGGACGGACCGGCACCGTGGAGTTGTGACGTTGGCGGTCACCGTCCTGGCGGCCACGTTCACCGTTCACCCCGTCGCCCGAAGCCACCGTCATCGACACCTTCGGGTGGATTGCTGATGCCAGCTAGGCAGCTCAGGCCGCCGTCCACCTCGACTGTGCCGTCGGAGCCCACGCAAACTCGGGCCGTCGATCGAGGCAGGCGGGACGTTCGGCACCCCTAACAGGGACCGAAGGACGGTGGCCTGGGGCAGAGCGCCGCGACGAACATAAGAGCTGACAAGCGGCTCATCCACCCGAGCCACTGTCGGAACGCCAGCGAGGAGACACCATGTCCAGCACCCTGCATCACGACGGTCTTGCCCCCAGCGAGCCGGATCTGCGCCCCGGATCAGTCGTCGTCGGGATCAGCACGGCCCCGGACGCCGGGTACGAGCGGTCGCTGCGGGCGGCGGGGGAGTGGGCGGCCCGTCGCCATGTCGACGTCAAGCTCGTGGTCGGGCTCGGCTATGAACCGTCGCCCGCCCATCCCGACGATCCCCGGGCCCGGTTCGCGCTGGCCGAGATCGACCGGGCCGCGGACCACCTCACTCTTCAGCTCGACTCGCACCAGCGCATCCACACCAGCGTCCGCCACGACTCCGCGGTCGACGCGCTGCTGGACGAGTCCGCGCCGGCCGGGCTGCTCGTGCTGCAACGCCGCCGCCTCGGCCCACTGGCCCGGCTCCGTTCCGGTTCCACCAGCGCCGTCGTCGCCGCCCGCGCCGACTGCCCGGTCCTCATCGTGCACGCCGATGACCCCGACCCCGGCCCACCCAGCGACCAGGTCGGCGTCCTCGTCGGCGTCGACCAGCGCGGCCACGGTGGGCGCGCCATCGCCGAAGCCTTCGAGGAGGCGTCCTGGCGGGGAGTGTGTCTGACGGCGCTCATGGTCTGGGAACCGCTGGGGCCCACGTTCGTGCCGCCGGACGACCTGGAACTCGAGACCGGCCGAACCGCCTCCGGCGTCCAGCTCGCCGAGCAGCTCGCCGGCTACCGAGACCGCTACCCGGATGTGCCCGTCCACGCACTGGTGCTCTCTGGGCAGCCCGAACCCGCCCTGGCCGATCTGTCCCACCGCCACGCGTTGCTGGTGGTAGCCCGGCACACCGAGGGACACGGCGGACGTCGCAATCTCGGCGCCATCACCCGCCGGATCATCGAGGAGTCTCACTGTCCCGTCCTGGTCACCCCGACGAGCCGCCCGGCCCACATCCCAAGACACCGCCAGACCGTCGACCAATGACCACACCCGGCCACGGTCGGGAACCCGTGCCTGGGAACCGTGGCCGCCGATCCCGAGCCGGATCGGGTGGACTCCTCGCCCGGCGCAGCACCACCTGAGCCCTCGGCGACGGGACAGTCGACCCGACCTGTACCACCACACACACCGGCAGCTGGAAATCATCAGAAGGGCCGGAGAGATCTTCCCACCCCGACAACATGCTCGCTGAGGAGCGAACGATGATCACCACTGATCACGAACCGACCGAGATCCTTCAGAACGCGGCCGCGCGCGCGAACCTGGCGCCGTCGATCCACAACACCCAGCCTTGGCGGTTCCGGATCCGCCGCCACAGCCTGGAGATCCGCACCGACCCCGATCGGCAGTTGCAGGTGCTCGACCCGGGCCGCCGTCAGCTCATGATCAGCTGCGGCTGCGCCGTGTTCAACGCCAGGGTAGCGGTGGCCGCCAGCCGCCACGAGCTGCTGGTGGAGCGGTTCCCGGATCCATCCGATCCCGATCTGGTCGCCCGTCTCACCCTCGGGGAACCGACTGCGCCGTGGACACCGCTGGTGCGTCTCGACGCCGCCATCGACAGGCGACGCAGCAACCGTCGAGAGTTCTTCGACACCCGGGTGTCGGAGGAGGTGCTGTGGGAACTGACGACCGCGGCCTCCGCCGAAGGAGCCACCGTCATGTCCGTCTCCCCGCTCGACCAGCGGCGGGTCGTCGCCGCGCTCATCCGCGAAGCCGACGCGGTGGAGACCGCCGACCCCGACTACCTCGCCGAGCTGCGGCAGTGGACGATTGATCGCGCCAACCGCGACGACGGGGTAGCCGCCAGCTCCTATCCCCAAGCCACCGGGCAACGCGGTGAGATCCCCCTGCGGAACTTCGGCAGCGAGGTGTCGGGTCAGATGCCCCCGATGGTCAACTCCGGTCTCGACCAATGCCTGCTGGTGATCGGCAGCAACGCCGACGATCCACTCAGCTGGCTGCGTACCGGGGAGGCCCTGGAGCGGCTGTGGCTGGAAGCGACCCGCCTTGACCAGGTGATCAGCCTGTTCTCCCAGCCGGTGGAGGTGCGGCAGACGCGGCAGCGGCTGCGCCAGGCGTTGGGATCGAGCATCTGGCCGCAGGCACTGCTCCGCGTCGGGCAGGCCGCGCCGAACGTGGCGACCCGCCGCAGGCCCCTCGACCAGGTACTGGACCAGCCGGCCTCCCAGCCCGCCACGCACTGACCCGCCCCCGACCACGAACCAACCATCAGGTGGCCGCCGGCCCGGCCTCCCCGGCCGCGCCGCCGCCGGCAGAAAGCAGATGATCATGACGACAACGACATGGGTGTATCCCTTCGACGGCCTGGACGACATCGAAGCGGCCGTCGACGGCGACTGGGACGCCGTCCGTGGACTGCTCGGCGGCAAGGGAGCGAACCTCGCGGAGATGACCCGACTGGGCATCCCGGTGCCGCCCGGGTTCACCATCACCACCCAAGCCTGCCTGGCCTACCTGGACCGCGGGCACATCCCCCCCGAACAGCTGTGGGCTCAGATGCGAGAGGCCCTCCTGGCCGTGGAACGACAGACCGGTAAAGAGTTCGGCGACCCGAACCGGCCTTTACTTGTTTCGTGCCGCTCCGGCGCCAAGTTCTCCATGCCGGGCATGATGGATACCGTTCTCAACCTCGGGTTGAACGACGACACCGCCAAGGGCCTGATCGCGCTCAGCCACAACGAGCACTTCGTCTACGACTCCTACCGTCGGCTGATCCAGATGTTCGGCACTGTCGTCCTGGGGATCCGCGACGACCTGTACGAGAACGTGCTCGCGACGGCGCGCACGGACCGCGGCGTGACCAGCGACGCCGATCTGACCGCCGCAGACTTGCGAGAGGTCGTCGCCCGATTCCGCCGCCTCACCCCCCAGTTCCCGACCGACCCCCACGAGCAGCTGCGGATGGCGGTCGAAGCGGTCTTCGCCTCCTGGAACGGGCGGCGGGCCATCGACTACCGCACCGCCGCCAAGATCCCGCACGACCTGGGCACCGCCGTCAACGTGCAAGCGATGGTGTTCGGCAACCTGGGGGACCGCTCCGCCACCGGAGTGGCGATGACCCGCAGCGGCGCCACCGGTGCGCCCGGCCTCGAAGGCGACTTCCTCGTCGACGCGCAAGGCGAGGACGTCGTCTCCGGCACCCGGGCCACCAGACCCATCCAGGAGTTGGCGCAGGTCCTGCCGGAGGCATCGACGCAGCTCCGCGAAACCGCCGCCAAGCTGGAGATGCGGTACCGCGACATGCAAGACATCGAGTTCACCGTCGAGAACGGTCGGCTGTGGCTGCTGCAGACCCGCGACGGCAAACGCACTGCTGCCGCCGCCGTCCGGATCGCGGTCGACCTGGCCGGTGAGGGACTCATCACCCGCGCCGACGCCATCCGCCGAGTCAGTGCGGAGCAAGTCGACTTCTTCCTCCACCCGCAGCTGACACAGGAGGCACGCTCCGCCGCCCAGCAAGCGGGACAGGTGATCGCCACCGGCTTGAACGTCTCCCCAGGCGCAGCGGTCGGCACCGCCGTGTTCGACCCCGACACGGCCCAACGCCTCGCCGGCGACGGCCGAGCTGTCATCCTGTTCCGCCCCGAGACCAAACCCGACGATGTGCACGGCATGCTGGCCGCCCAGGGGATCGTCACCAGCCGCGGCGGCCGGACCAGCCACGCCGCCCTGGTGGCCCGCCAGTTCGGCACCCCCGCGGTCGTCGGGGCTACGACCCTGGAGATCGACCCGGTGAACCGACGCGCCACCGCCGGCGACCACGTCATCGAGGAGGGCGACTGGATCTCCCTTGATGGCGGCACCGGTGAGGTCTACGCCGGCCGCCTCGACACGGTCGTCCCCGACCTGTCCGACGACTGGCTGGAACGGCTCCTCTCCTGGGCCGATGACGTCCGTCACCTCGGCGTACGCGCCAACGCCGACAACCCGGCCGACGCCGCCCGAGCACTCCGCAACGGGGCCGAGGGCATCGGTCTGTGCCGCACCGAGCACATGTTCTTCGGCACGGACCGTCTGCCCCTGATGCAGAAGATGATCATGAGCAGCACCACCGCCGAACGGCGGGAAGCGCTGGCCGAACTCGAGCCGCTGCAGCGAGCGGACTTTCTCGGCCTGTTCCAGGCGATGGACGGGCTGCCGGTGATCATCCGGCTCGTCGACCCGCCACTCCATGAGTTCCTCCCCACGGTCGACGATCTGACCCGGCGCGTCACCGACGCCAAGATCCGGTTGGCCTCAGCCACGTCGCTCCAGCAGGTCGACGATCTGATCGCCGGCCTGCGTAGCGACGAGGACCTGCTGGGTCGGGTGCAAGCCCTGCGGGAGAGCAACCCGATGCTCGGCCTCCGCGGGGTGCGGTTGGCGCTGAAGTACCCGGAGATCCTGCAGATGCAGACCCGAGCGATCTTCCACGCAGTGTGCGACGCCTACGAATCCGGTGTCACACCACGGCCGGAAATCATGGTGCCGCTGACCACCGACGCCGGTGAGCTGATCAAGGCCCGGGAGCTGATCGTCGCCGGGGCCACCGCAGTGTTCAATGAACGTGACATGGCCATCCCGTACCAGGTGGGCACCATGGTCGAGACGCCTCGCGCCGCCCTCATCGCCGCCCATCTCGCACAGCATGCCGACTTCTTCTCGATCGGCTCCAACGACCTCACCCAGACCACCTACGGGCTCAGCCGCGACGACGCCGAAACCGGGTTCCTGGCCGACTACCTCCGCGCAGGCATCTACCACCAGGACCCGTTCACCTCCATCGACCCTGAGGGAGTGGGCCCGCTCATCGACAACGCCGTAGCTGCCGCGCACGAACGAGACGACCGCTTCGAGGTGGGCCTGTGCGGTGAACACGGAGGTGACCCGACCTCGATCACCTGGTGTCACCAACACGGCCTGACCTACGTCAGCTGCTCACCGCTGCGGATCCCCGTCGCCCGCCTGGCCGCCGCCCAGGCCGCACTTGCCAGCCCCGTGCCGGAGCCGGTTCGGTAGCCGGATGGGCAATGACCACCACCCGTGCGGCGCCAGCACCCCCCGATGCCTCCCAGCCCCCGTGACCAGGCCGTCGGGGAGGGGCAGCTGGGAACGGTCCGCCTCGGGCAGGTACCGCACACCCACCGTGAAGCCTGCCGACGAGGGGATGTTCCGGGGTCCGTGGCGCCAGATGGACAGATCGGCCCTTGGACGTTGGCGCCACGAGGCAGCTGCCATGCCCGATCTGGGCACCGCCCTGGCCGGTCACGTCGGTGGTCGATCGGTGTGCCCGTGACGGCGACCGCTGGTGAAGGTAGGCGATCGAACCAACGAAGTTGACGGCGATCACGACTGCCCACAAGGCATTGGGACCGACAACGTCTTCGCTGGTCGACGCGCCAGGTCGGTCCAGGCCGTCGCCACAAGGGAATTCTGCACGCAGGCCGCTATCAGCGTCATGGTCTTGTTGCGGTCGCTCATCCCACTCCAGCTCTCACCTCGTACTCCTTCCATCGTGGTTCGACTTGTGGCGTGGTCAGTCTCTGAGTGGAGGAGATCAGGGTCGGCGCGCTTGAAACGGCGATGCACATGAGCGGTCTCGCCGTGGCGCCGGCTGCGGCTGGATCATCGACCAGCGCGACGGCCGCATAAGACGGCCTCTTGAGCACCTCCGAACTTGGTTGACCCACTCGATGCCGCCGGGCTGCTGCTGCCCGCCCCGACGGTTGCGCGGAGAGGCGCGATGGGTCGTCGACCCCGTGGGCCGCGCGCCACCGAAGGTGGCGGTGCAGGTGTGATGGCCCAGGCAAGCGTCGGCGCCGGCCGCGGATTTCGCGCCGCCAGGACGGACGGGACTCGATCAGGTCGGCTGGATCATCATCGTCCCCCCGGGGGGCCGCGCCGACTTGGCCGCCGCTGGCCGTGGGCTTCGTGTTGGTTCCACTGCCACCATGGTGGTGCTCCTTCCGCCACGACACCCCGGACACGATGGGGCTACCTCAGTGTCGGTTCTGCACGCCAGGTTTGGGCTGCCATTCACACGATCAACAGGGTCGAAAGGTCCTCGATGCGCTGTCGATGGGCACGAGCGGGATCGTGTCGGTATCCAGATGTAGTCAGTTGGTGTGAAGCTGCACCTCGCCAGGAGCGCCTACTGCTTCGTCGATCAGTTGATCAAGGTCCCGGCGATTGGTGGCGGCGTTCGGCGCGGCCTGACCCACGCGGACCAACACCAGCGGCTCACACTCCAGGCCGAGCAGGGTGCGCAGCTCCTCCCGGATGTCGGTGACCTCGACCACCTGGGTGAACAGGCTGATCACGTAGTCGAGGCGAGTTGCCTCGAGCCACAGACGCTCGAGCGCCTCGCCGGCGCGCAGCCAGGCCAGGGGCGTGTCCCGGGACGACCCCAAGATCATCAGGCACTGGTCGCGTCCGGACTCCGTCACCGGTGCCATATGGCCGCCCACCTTGAGGCCGAAGTCGCGCAGCGGGATCTCGCCGCGGTCGTCGCTACTCATCGGGTAGGACTGTGGGGAGATGCCGTCCTTGCGGGTGGCGATGCTGGTCGTCCACTCCCGGACCTCGGCGCGGTACGCGGGATCGTCGGTCTGCTCGGCGTCGGCCTCCCACAGGAGTCGGGCCACGTCGAGGCGGTGCTTGTCGGAGGTGATCGGGACGAGCACTGAGCTCTCGGCCTTGGCCGCGGCCATCAGCTCCCACTGCACCTCTTCGGTCACCCGGGTTTCGAAGAACTCGCGACGATTGCTGTGCCGATGATCGATTGCCGGATCCAGACGGACCAGAGGATGCCAAGGGGCGGTACGGTCAGCAACCACGCAACGGGCTATCAGCGCAGGGTCGCCCGGATCGGGGAGCCGGTGCACAATCACCTCGCGTCGCTCGACGGCGAGGGCGACGCGGGCGTTGAACAGGGCGCAGCCGATGCTGATCATCAGCTGGCGACCGGTCGGGTCGAGCACCCGAAGGCGGTGGTCTCGGTCCGCCCGGATCTCGATCGCATTCGATCTGATCGTGAACCGCCACGGCTGCGAGTTGTGGATCGACGGTGCCAGCCTGGCCCGGGACAGGGCGTAGCGCAGCAGCTCGGATTGCTCGCCGTGAACAATGGTAGACATGACCGTGACTCCTCGGTGATCGGCGTTCGCCTCAGCACTCGCCGTCTGCCGATTCGGCTGCGGAACGACGGGTGATCGAGCTCCTGATACGCAGTCTGCGGCGCGCGTCGCGCCAGCAGAAGGGCCGGAAGTCCCGCGCGTTGCCGGGCTGACGACCCGGCCTTGGAGTGAGGTTACCTACCTGGCTGCAGGAAACGATCGGGTTGGCGTGCCCGCTGCGAGGTCTGAGCGCAGCCGCCTCAGGATCCAGTACGGACGCTGTGTCCGACTCTGAGCAGGCACCGCCCTGAGATCGCGTCAGGGGGTGACCTTCGGAGGCACAGGTAGGGACCAATGGCGGGTGTGGCGCCGACGTCGGAGCACCAGCATGGGGAGTGTCAAGGTCGACACAAGGGGTGCTCCGTGGATTGGCTGCTCGTCTCCATCATTGCCGTGATTGCGCTGGCATTGCTGTTCGATTTCACGAACGGCTTCCATGACGCGGCCAACTCGGTCGCAACCGTGGTCGCGACGCGGGCGCTACCGGCGCGCTGGGCGCCCTGGTTCGCTGCCTTCTTCAACTTCGCCGCCTTCTTCCTGGTGGGGACGGCGGTAGCCAACACCGTGGCCAAGGTCGTTCACCATGACCAGGAGGGGGTGGCTGTCGTCTTCGCCGCCCTCATCGCCGCGATCACCTGGAACTACATCACCTGGTTCATCGGCATGCCGTCCTCGTCCAGCCACGCCATCATCGGCGGTTTGGTCGGCGCCGGACTGGCGGCCGGCGGGATCGCGGCGATCAACTGGAGCGTGGTGCGGACAGCCGTCATCGCCATCGTCGCCTCCCCCGTGGTGGCGTTCACGATCGCCTTCCTGGCCATGGTGGCACTGGCCCGGATCCAACGCCGACTCCGCATGCCCGAGGAGGCCAAGGCGTTCCGCGGGCTTCAGCTGGTCGCGGCGGCAGCCGTCTCCTTCGGACACGGCGCCAACGACGCCCAGAAGACCATGGGCATCATGGCTGCGCTGCTATACGCAGGCGGCTACATCGCTCTCCGTCCCGACGGCACCCTGGAGATCGACTGGTGGATTCCGCTGCTGGCTTACTCCGCGATCGCCGCCGGGACCATCTGGGGCGGATGGAAGATCATCGAGACGATGGGACTGCGGATCACCACGCTGCGACCCAGCTCGGGCCTCGCCGCCAACATCGGCGCAGTCACGGCAATCTTCGGCGCCACCGGGATGGGTATCCCCATCTCCACCACCCACGCCGCTGCCTCGTCGGTCACCGGTGCCGGGGTCGCCTCCGGTCAAGGCGTCAACGTCAAGGTAGTGGGCGAGATGGTCCTCGCCTGGGTGATCACCGTCCCCGCCACGGTGGCGCTCGGCTGGGCCATGTTCGAACTGACTCAGTTGCCGGGAATGGCCGCCGTCGTCGCGATCGGGACGGTGCTGTTCGTGCTGTTCGGCTGGATCGCCTGGGCCATGTCCAAGGCCCTGCGGGCAGCCGACGTGGCCGCCGAGCTGCCGAGTGAGACCGAGCTGCGGCAGCCTGTGCTGGCCGCGCCGCGGATCGAGGGCCACAGGATCATGGAATGAGGACGGAGGGGTGACGGCCGGACCCCAGCTGCGCCGCACCTTGCCAGTGCTGGACTGGCTACCGAAGTACGATCCTCACCGATTGCGGCCGGATCTGCTGGCCGGCTGCGTGGTCGCTGCCTTGGCCGTTCCGCAAGCGCTGGGCTACGCCGCCATCGCGGGAGTACCCGTCGAGGTCGGCTTGTATGCGGTGCCGGTCGCCTTGCTCGCGTACGTCATTTTCGGCACCTCCCGTCAGCTGGTCGTCGGACCGGTGTCAACGGTGTCGGTGTTGTCCGGGGCCATGGTGGCGGCTCTCCACCCCGCCGACACGGCCCAAGCGGTCCTCTTCACCGCGGCCGCCGCCTGCTGGGCGGGCATCATGCTGATGGTTGCGGCCCGGCTCCGGATTGGGTGGGTCGCTGAATTCCTGTCAAAGCCGATTGTCACCGGATTCGTGATGGGTCTGACCCTGCTGGTCATTCTCGGCGAACTGCCCAGCATGCTCGGCATTCCGGTCGGCCCGCGCGACGTGGTCGGTCGCATCGGTGGTTTGCTCGCCGGACGGGGTCAGGCCGACCTACTGACCGCAAGCCTTGCCGCAGCAGCCCTGGTGATCTTGTTTCTCGGGTCGTGGCTGTTCCCGCGACTCCCGTGGTCGCTGGTCGTGCTGATTGCTGGCCTGGTGAGCTCTCGCGTCTTCGACCTCCGCGTTCGGGGCGTGCCGGTCGTCGGATTCGTTCCCGGTGGCCTGCCTCAACCCCACGTGCCGCTGGTTCCCTTGGACAGACTCCTCGACGTCGCCGTCGCAGGGACCGCCCTGGCCTTCGTCGGCCTGGCTGAAGGGTTGAGTGCGGCACGACTGTTCGCTGTCCGCAGGGACTATCAGATCCGCACCGACCAGGAGCTGTTCGCCGCCGGCGCCAGCAATGTGGCCTCTGGTCTGATGGGCGGTCTGTCGGTGGCGGGCAGCTTGTCGAAGACCGCGGCAGTCGACCAGGCCGGGGGCCGCAGCCAAGTTGCCGGGCTGGGAGCGGCCGCGCTGTCGGCGCTAGCCATCGTGTTCCTGGCGCCGACGCTCTCCCTGCTCCCGAAGGCCGTGCTGAGCGCGATCGTCGTGCATGCAGTCTGGGGACTGATTGATCTGCCGGCCATGCGGCGCTACCGCAGATCCCGCCGCATCGACTTCTTATCTGCCCTCGTGGCCGTCTTCGGCGTGCTGGTCGCCGGCCCTTTGATCGGCCTGTTGGTCGCGGTCAGCTGGGCCATCCTCGGGCTGGTCTATCGGTCGAGCCGCGTCACCGTCGACGTGATGGGCAAGGTGCCCGGCGAGAAGGCCGCTTGGGGCGCATTGGAGAACCATGCCGAACGCGTCACTGTCCCCGGCATCCTGGTGCTCCGGGTCAATGAGTCACTGTTCTGGGTCAACGCCGCACGGGTCAAGGAGCGGGTACTGGAGATCGTCGACCGCCACCCCAACACGCAGGCGGTGATCCTGGACCTGGAAAGCACCGACCAGCTCGAGATCACCAGCTCCGACATGCTGGCGATGCTGCGGGAACGGCTGCACGCCCGGGTGGTCGATCTCTATCTGGTCCGGGTGCGGTTCCACGTCCGCACGGTGCTTGGCAACACGGGCATGCGGGCGGCGCTCGGCGAGGACCACCTGTGGCACAGCATCTCCCAAGGAGTCCGGGCTGCCCGCGAGGCCCACGGCTTGAAGCCACCGAAACACGAGCACGCGCCGTCTTCGCTGCTGCCCCTGGCAGCCGACTCCGCACCCGACCACTCCGGAGTGGAGCCGGAGGTCGTCATCCCGCGGTCCATGGACCTGCGACCGGAGGACCTGGCTACGGAGACCTCCGCCCCACACATCACGAACAGGTCTGAGCGCACCTGAGCACCTCGCTGGTTCCCGGAAGGTCGCCTTCGGGCTCGCTGACGAGGCCGCAGCTTGTGGGAGGGCAAGGTCGAGGGACAACAATGCCCGTCGGGAACACTGCGGGCCGTGACCGTCGTTGCCGTCGCGGTGATCGTTGTCACCGTTGCCGAGGCCGCGCCCCAGCAGGAAGAGCGGCGTGCGCACGTCGAACCCTCCTGAGCCCCGCTTGCCGAGAGGGTCGGCTGCCCGCTCACCCGCACAGAGATGAGCCGCCGGCGGCAAGGTGCCAGGCACCGACGTGGCGGATACGAAGATCACGATCATGGTCGGCGTCCATGCCAAGGCGCTGGCCACCACCCACCGCCTGCGCCGTTCGCGGAGCAGGACCAGAGCCTGGGCGGGGGACAATCGGGCCTAGCCCGGCCGTGACGCCGAGCATGTGTCTGTTGTTGATCAGCACGTCGCCCACGAGACTGCCACAGGTGCCCGAGCTCCAACGGCCGAGGCGATCTGACTGCTGTCGAACGAATGCGTGACGGACCGCACACCCAGGCGGGACCTTTGGCCCGTGCACAAGGTGCCGGAAGCGTTCTAGCGTCAACAGTGAGATCTGGCCGCCGCCCAGATTCATCCAGGAGAGAAATGCCCGTGTCTGCGCCCACCATCACTGCACCGACACCGCCCCTCGGGTTCTCCGGTGTCATTGCTGCTGGCGGCGGCCTCACTGCCGAGTGCTCCGAAGTTGACGTCCTCGTGGAGCGGGCGGTGCAGGCGCTGCAGGACTACGCCGGTCTGACCCAGGACGACGTGGACCACATCGTCGCCAAGGCCGCCGTTGCGGCCCTCGACCAGCACGGCCAGCTCGCGCAGGCTGCCGTGGCCGAGACCGGGCGCGGTGTGTTCGAGGACAAGGCCGTCAAGAACATCTTCGCGTGCGAGCACGTTACGCACTCGATGAAAGGGCTGCGGACCGTCGGGGTGATTTCCCATGACGGGCTGACCGGGATCACCGAGATCGCCGAGCCGGTCGGGGTCATCGCGGGTGTCACCCCCGTCACCAACCCCACCTCGACGACTATTTTCAAGAGCCTGCTGGCTTTGAAGACGCGGAACCCGATCGTGTTCGGCTTCCATCCTGCCGCACAGCAGTGCTCGGCGCAGGCCGCCCGGGTCGTCCGGGACGCCGCGGTGGGGGCCGGTGCACCGGAGCACTGCATCCAGTGGATCGAGCACCCCTCCGTCGGGGCCACGAGCGAGCTGATGCACCATCCCGACGTCGCCACCATCCTGGCCACCGGTGGCAACGCCATGGTGCGGGCCGCCTACTCCTGCGGCAAGCCCGCCCTCGGCGTGGGCGCCGGCAACGTCCCTGCGTACGTGGAGAAGTCCGCGAACCTGCCGCGGGCGATCAACGACCTGGTCCTGTCGAAGTCCTTCGACAACGGGATGGTCTGCGCCTCCGAGCAGGCCGCCATCCTCGACACCGAGATCTACGAGCCGGCCATGGACGAGTTCGCCCGGTTGCACGCCCACCGCTGCACCACCGAGGAGAAGGCCGCCCTGGAGCAGCTGATCTTCGGGGTCACCGCTCACGGCGAGAACTGCGCCGGGGCCACCCTGAACGCCGAGATCGTCGGCCAGTCACCGGGTTGGATCGCTGCCCGGGCGGGGTTCTCCGTGCCGGAGGACACGTCGATCCTGCTGGTCGAGGTCGGCTCGGTCGGCCGGCATGAGCCCCTGACCCGGGAGAAGCTGTGCCCGGTGCTGGCCGTGCTCCGAGCGGAGAGCACCGATCACGGGATCACCCTGGCCGAGCAGATGGTGGAGCTGGACGGGCTGGGCCACAGCGCGGCCATTCACACCGCCGACGAGCAGCTCGCGGTCGAGTTCGGCACCCGGGTGAAGGCGGTCCGGATCATTCGCGACTCCCCGGCGTCCTTGGGCGGCATCGGTGATGTCTACAACGCGTTCCTGCCGTCGCTGACTTTGAGCTGCGGCTCGTACGGGCACAACTCCGTCTCCGGCAACGTGTCCGCCGTGAACCTGATCAACGTCAAGCGGATCGGACGGCGCAACAACAACCTGCAGTGGTTCAAGGTGCCGGGCAAGACCTTCTTCGAGCCGAACGCGATCCGGTATCTGATCGACTTGCCTGACGTGCACCGGGTGACCATCGTGACCGACCCGACCATGACCCGGTTGGGGGTGGCCGACAAGATCATCGACGCCCTGTCCCGACGCGCCGAGAAGGTGGCTCTGCAGATCATCGACTCGGTCGAGCCCGAGCCGACCGTCGGCACCGTGACGACCGGGGCGGGGCAGATGCGCGCCTTCCGACCGGACACCATCATCGCCCTCGGTGGCGGCTCCCCGATGGACGCCGCCAAGGTGATGTGGCTGCTCTACGAGCATCCGGACGTGGTCTTCGCCGACCTGAAGGAGAAGTTCTTCGACATTCGCAAGCGAGCCTTCACCTTCCCGACCCTGGGCAGGATGGCCCAGCTCGTCTGCATCCCGACGACCTCCGGCACCGGCGCAGAGGTGACCCCGTTCGCGGTGATCACCGACCCGGTCACCGGCACCAAGTACCCGTTGGCCGACTACGCCCTGACGCCCACCGTGGCGATCATCGACCCGGAGCTGACCACGGGCATGCCGTCCTCGCTGGCGGCAGACTCCGGCTTCGATGCGCTGACGCATGCCACCGAGGCGTACGTGTCGGTCTACGCCAACGACTTCACCGACGGGATGGCCCTGCACGCGATCCGGCTGATCTTTCAGAACCTGGAGCAGTCGGTCACCGGGGAGCCCGGCACGCCGGCCACCGCCAGGGCTCGGGAGAAGATGCACAACGCCGGCACCATTGCCGGCATGGCCTTCGGCAACGCGTTCCTGGGCATCGTGCACGCCATGGCGCACACCATCGGGGCGACGTTCAAGCTCGTGCACGGCCGGACCAACGCGACCTTGCTGCCCGCCGTGATCCGCTACAACGGGAGCATCCCGACCAAGCTGAACGCGTGGCCCAAGTACGAGCACTATGTCGCCCCCGAGCGGCTGGCCGAGATCGCCGCGATGCTGGGGCTGCCGGCCGCCAGCCCGGAGGAGGGCGTGGAGTCGTACGCCCGCGCGGTGGAGGACCTCCGCACTCGCGTCGGCATCCCGTCCTCGTTCGCCGCCCAGGGGGTCAGCGAGGCCGACTTCCTCGGCCGGTTGGACGAGCTGGCGATGGGCGCCTACCGCGACCAGTGCGCGCCGGCCAACCCGCGGATGCCGATGCTGGCCGACATGAAGGAGCTGATGGTGGCCGCCTACTACGGCCTCTCCCGGGCCGACGCCAAGGCAGTGCTCGTGGCCTAGATCACCATGGCACCGGGACCTTCGCCTCATGCCGTGCGAGCCTCCGAGTCGTACGTTCGAAGTACTTGAACCCCAGCGGAGAGATCGTTGATGAGCACCGTCATGCAGACCACACCGACCGGCGTCGACCCGACGCGGGACACTCCGACCGCCTGGCACGGTTTCGCCGGCGGACCCTGGCACGACGCGATCGACGTCCGGGATTTCATCCAGCGCAACTACACCCCGTACGTCGGTGATGCCGGCTTCCTGGCCGGTCCGACCGAGCGCACGACAGCCCTGTGGCGGCGTCTGACCGCGATGTTCCCCGCCGAGCGGGCGAAGGGCGTCTACGACATCGACGCCGTCACCCCGGCCTCCATCACCGCGCATGAGCCGGGCTACATCGACGCCGCGAACGAGATCATCGTCGGCCTCCAGACCGACGCGCCGCTGAAGCGGGCGATCATGCCCTACGGCGGCTGGCGCATGGTCGAGGACGCACTGACCACCTACGGCTACCCGGTCGATCCCGAGATCAAGAAGATCTTCACCACATATCGCAAGACGCACAACGCTGGGGTCTTCGACGTCTACCCGCAGGCGGTCAAGGCGGCTCGTCGGTCCAAGATCATCACGGGGCTGCCCGACGCGTACGGTCGCGGTCGGATCATCGGCGACTACCGCCGGGTCGCGCTCTACGGCGTGGACGCCCTGATCGCGGCCAAGAAGCTGGACCGGGCTGCGACCGACCTGCAGCGCAGTACCGAGGACGTGATCCGCAACCGCGAGGAGCTCGCCGAGCAGATCCGGGCCCTGGGTGAGCTCAAGGTGATGGCGGCCTCGTACGGTTTCGACGTCTCCGGACCGGCGCGGACCTCACAGGAGGCCGTCCAGTGGCTCTACTTCGCCTACCTCGCGGCGGTGAAGGAGCAGAACGGTGCGGCCATGTCCCTGGGTCGGACCTCGACGTTCCTGGACGTGTACCTGCAGCGTGACCTGGTGGCCGGTCACCTCACCGAGGTCCGGGCCCAGGAGCTCATCGACGACCTGGTGATCAAGCTCCGGATCGTCCGGTTCCTGCGCACCCCGGAGTACGACGCGCTGTTCTCCGGCGACCCGACCTGGGTGACCGAGTCGATCGGCGGCATGGGTGCCGACGGCCGGACGCTGGTCACCAAGACGTCGCTGCGGATGCTGCAGACCCTCTACAACCTGGGCCCGGCACCGGAGCCGAACCTGACCGTGCTCTGGAGCGACCGGCTGCCCGAGGGGTTCAAGCGGTTCTGTGCACAGGTGTCCATCGACACCTCAGCGATCCAGTACGAGTCGGACGCGTTGATCACCGAGCAGTGCGGCGACGACGCCGCGATCGCCTGCTGCGTGTCGGCGATGACGGTGGGCAAGCAGATGCAGTTCTTCGGCGCGCGGGTGAACCTGGCCAAGACCCTCCTGTACGCGATCAACGGTGGCCGGGACGAGATCACCGGGGTGCAGGTCGCCCCCCCGAGCCCGCCGTTGACCGGGGACGTCCTCGACCATGCCGACGTGGACGCCCGGTTCGACGCGATGATGGACTGGCTGGCCGAGACCTACGTGGACGCGCTCAACTGCGTTCACGCCATGCACGACAAGTACGCCTACGAGCGGCTCGAGATGGCCCTCCACGACAGCCAGATCCTGCGAACGATGGCCTGCGGCATCGCGGGGCTGTCGGTGGTGGCGGACTCGCTGTCGGCGATCGAGTACGCCATCGTCCGTCCGGTCCGCGACGGCCGGGGGCTCGTGGTCGACTACCTCATCGAGGGCGATTTCCCGACCTTCGGCAACGACGACGACCGGGTGGACCGGATCGCCGCCGACATCGTGCGGCGGTTCATGGCGAAGGTGCGCCGGCAACCCGCGTACCGCGCCGCGAAGCACACCCAGTCGGTGCTGACGATCACCTCGAACGTCGTCTACGGCAAGGCCACCGGGAACACACCGGACGGCCGCCGCCAGGGCGAGCCGTTCGCCCCCGGGGCCAACCCGATGAACGGTCGCGACCGGCACGGCATGCTGGCGAGCGCGCTGAGCGTGGCCAAGCTGCCCTACGACCAGGCCCAGGACGGCATCTCCTTGACCACGACGGTCGTCCCGTCAGGTCTGGGTCGAGACCGCGGTGAGCAGGTGGGCAACCTGGTCGGCCTGCTCGACGCGTACACCATCTCCGATGGCTTCCACCTGAACGTCAACGTGATCACCAAGGACACGCTGGTCGCGGCGATGGAGCACCCGGAGGACTTCCCGCAGCTGACCATCAGGGTGTCCGGTTATGCGGTGAACTTCGTCCGGCTGACCCGCGAGCAGCAGCTGGACGTGCTGTCGCGGACCTTCCACGGCGGCGTCTGAGCCGCTCGGGCCACGGCGATGATCATCGATCTCGGACTTCCGACCCTCGCGTCAGCGCCGACGGGTCGGTCGGAACGGTTGGCCGCGGTCCGTGACGGGATGCTCGGTAGGGTGCACTCCTGGGAGCTCGTCACGGCCGTGGACGGCCCCGGCACCCGTTTGACGGTCTTCCTCGCCGGCTGCGCGTTGCGCTGCCAGTACTGCCACAACCCCGACACCTGGAACATCAACCACGGCAAGGATCTCGCCCTGGCCGACCTGGTCGCCCTGATCGATCGTTACGCGACGATCATGGACGTCACCGGTGGCGGGCTCACGTTGTCCGGCGGCGAGCCGCTGCTGCAGCCGGCCTTCGTGACCCGGATCTTCCGACACTGCGCCGAACGGGGTATCCACACGGCACTGGACACCTCTGGCTTCCTTGGCGCACGGGCATCCGATGACCTGCTCGCCGACACCTCGCTGGTCCTGCTGGATGTGAAGTCCGGACTACCCGACGTCTACCGGCAGACAACGGGGCGGGAGCTGCAGCCGACGCTGGACTTCGGCCGTCGGCTCGCTCGTGCTGACACGGCGATGTGGATCCGCTTCGTCCTCGTGCCCGGACTGACCGACGCGCCAGACAACGTCGAGGCGGTTGCCGACTATGCCGCCTCCCTGCAGCGCCTGGGCTCCGGCGGATCTGTGCAGCGGGTCGAGGTGCTGCCCTTCCACCAACTCGGCCGCGACAAGTGGCACGAGCTCGGGGAGACCTACCCGCTGGAGACCACCACGCCCCCCTCGGCGGAGCTGGTCGAACGGGTACGGAATCAGTTCCGCGGGTATGGTCTGCCGGCGAGCTGACGAACTCCATCGTTAGCGCGGCGAGGCGGACGATCATGTCGAATGGCCGACCCCGATGTCGGCACGGTGGTGATGCTAGGTGGCGCTTGGACGCGACGGTTCTCGAGGGTGCCACAACTGCCGAGGCCAGTCATTCACGTCGCCGATGGCAAGGCTGAGGCGGCGCCGATGATGTAGCCCAGAGGGAGCTGGGCGGCGCTCCGATCCGGTGTGACGACTCGCTATTGCGAACTGGCGGACCCGGCCCACTATCCGGGTAGTTCCAGACGCAGCACGGCGCCGGTGTCGGGGGCGGGCCGATTGGCGGCGGTGACGGTTCCGCCGTGCCGGGTAGCGATTTCGCTGACCAGGGCCAGTCCGAGTCCATAGTGGCGCCGTGCCCCCGGGACAGTGGTGTCGGTGCGGTCGCCGGCGAACCGGGTGAACATCCGCGGCAGCACGTCATCGCTGATGCCCGGTCCGTCGTCGCGGATCTCGACCACGATGACGCGACCTCGGACGCCGACGGTCACGACCACCTCCGACCTGGCGTGGCCGAGGGCGTTGTCCACCAGCGCGGTCACCGACCGTCCGAGCGCGGTCGGGGCGCCGGCGGGCAGCACGGTGTCGTCGGTCACCGGCTCGAGGGTCAGGGCGATCCCGGCTTCGGCTGCGGCCGCCTGGGCCGAGGCTACCGCCGTGGTCACCAGCTGACCGACGTCGACAGGTTCCTGTGGTACGGCGGTGCGCGTGTCGGCCGCCAGCAGCAGCTCCTCCAGGATCGCGGTCAGCGCGGACGTGTCGGCGACGATCCCCTCGACATCGCGGGCGATCAGCTGATCTCGGTCGTCGGTCCCCTGGGCACCGGTGCGCAGTGGGGGATCGCCTGCTCCGGTCCGGATCCGCCGGGCCAGCAGCTGGGCTCGCGTACTGAGCAGCGTCAACGGCGTACGGAGCTCGTGTCCCGCATCGGCCACGAACCGACGCTGCGACTCCAGCGCCTGGGACATGGGTGTGACGGCACGTCGAGCCAGGACCACCGCCGCCAGCGTGGCCAGCACCAGTCCGGCGCCACCGGCGATGACGAGGGCGCCGATGATCCGCTCCCGTTCCTGGTGCTGCTCGAGCAGGCTGGCCATCGCCTGGACGACGACGTCGTCACCTCGTGACACGGTGAGGATCTCGTACGGTCCGGTGGACAGATCGACACGTCGTCGGTCCTCGACACCGGTGCTGCGCACCTGCTCCATCACCGCCACGTTCGGCAGTCCCGGGGGCAGCCGCTCGGGCGACGTCACCTCACCGTCGTGCAGGACGGCCGTGAACGTGCCGCCCTGCAGACGGAGGCGGAACCGATGGTCATCGTCGTCGTGGTCCCCGCGCTGGTCACCGGGGGCGGCCTCGCCCACCGCCTCGGTGAGCGTCTGACGCAGGTGCTGCTCCTGGCTGCGCACGACGGCGACGTAGACCACCGTGCTCACCACCAGCAGACAGGCGATGAGCAGGCCAGCGGTCTGCAGACCGATCCGCCACGCGGTACGGCGCAGGTCGGTGCTCATGGCGCCGCTCACGGGACTAGTCCGACCCGAGCTGGTAGCCGAGTCCGCGGACCGTGCGGATCGCGTTCCGGGAGAGCTTGCGCCGCAGATAGTGCACGTAGGTGTCGACGACGCCGTCCTCGTCGGCGTCGGGGAACACCGAGGCGACGAGCTCGGACCGGCTGAAGACGCGGCCGGGTCGTCGGGCCAGCACCGCCAGCAGTGCGCACTCGCGTTCGGACAGGAACGTGGTCGTCCCACCCTCGGCGACGAAGGTCCGGGAGGACACCACCAAGCGTCCGCCGGGCACCGGCAGGGCGTCGGCCTGGTCGTGGTGTCGCCGCAGCAGGGCACGGAGCCGGGCCAGCAGCTCGTCGATGTCGAACGGCTTGGTCAGGTAGTCCTCGGCGCCGGCGTCGAGGCCGTCCACCCGGTCACGCGCCAGACCGAGCGCCGAGAGCACCAGGACCGGCGTGCGCACCCCACGACTCCGTAGCCGACCGAGGAGGTCCAGTCCCTCGATGGCGGGCAGGCCGCGGTCCAGCACCATCACGTCGTAGCCGTGGCTGAGGCCGAGGTGCAGACCCAGCTGTCCGTCGTGCGCGAGCTCGACGTCGTAGCCGGCCGAGCGCAGGATCTCCTCCAGCATGGCCGCCAGGGACCGGTCGTCCTCCACCAACAGGATCCGTGGGGCGTCCTGCGGATGGCGGGCATCGCTGCCCGTCGTCGACGTCCGAGCCGCGCCGTTCACACCCTCAGGATGCCGCACCGATGCCGTCACGCCACGGCGGACCAGGCGGCCGAGGCACCGCTGTGCCCGATCCGTACCACCTGGACCAGCGTGCCGAGTGCGCCGACCACCACGATCGCCAGCACCAGCACGGTCAGCCAGCGAGGCAGGGACGGCAGGCTCGTCCGGAATCCTCGGATCAGCGGCCAGCTGAGCCCCAGGGCGCCGACGGCCAGCACGATCACCCACGGCAGCAGCTGGTCGCCGAGGTGCGCGTGCTGCTCGACCAGCGCGGAGCGGGGCAGCGTGTGCTCCAGCGACTCACCGCTGGAGCTGGTGATCGGCACCAGGACCACGGAAAGCACCGCGAGGGCGAGCGGACCCCAGGATGCCCACCGGCGGAAGCGGGGCCAGAATCCAGCGAGCAGTACGGCGAGGGCGGTCGTCGGGACGATCACCACGGTGGCGTGGACGATCAGCGGGTGCAGGGGGAGGCCGAAGACGGTCATGGGTGGAGCCTCGCGGAGTTTGGTCAGTGAATCCTTAGAGCGCCACAGGGCCTGCCCAGGTCGCCGACAGCCGGTGGACAGCTGTGTGCGCGGAACTAGCCAGCAGACGGTCGGTGGCACTGATCCGGGTCTAAGAAAACTTGGGTGAACTCGTTCTCAGCACCGTGAACGAGAGGACGTACCCGTGAGCAACGACAGCCTGCCGCAGCACAGCGGCTCCCGGTGGGAGCCCACCCCCACGACAGACCCGCTGGCCGGCCGGGCGATTCCAACGACCGCGCTCGGGTCGACTCCCGCGTCTCCTCGCCCGGGCGAGGAGAGGCGTCGCCGCCGTCGTGGTCCGCTGCTGGCGGTGCTCGCCGCGGTGCTCACCCTCGGGGCCTCCACGGCCGGAATCGCCTACGTCCAGGCGGCGCAGGAGCCCGGGACGAACGATCCCGCGGCCGTGGCCGATTCCCCGCACGACCGTGGGCCGGGTCTCGGTGCGGGTGCCGACGACCCACGGCAGGGTGACCATCACCACGACGGTGATCGCGCTGACGACGGCGCTGGGGCTCGCGACGACGGCGACCCGACGGCCGACGGTACGACCGGTGAGCTCCCGTCATGACGGCCCTGCTCCACCGGCCCGTCGCCGACCCTGCCGTGTCCCCGCGCTTGGGCGCCGAGTCGGGCGTAGATGCAGTCGTCCGTCTGACCACCGGGATCGCCCTGTGGCTGAGCCTGTTGCTGATCACCTACTGGTGGGTGTCCGACGGCGGTGTCACGGATCTGACCACCGGCTGGGAGACCGGGCTCACCTCGGTCGGGCGGCTGACCGGCCTCTGGTCCGCGGATCTGCTGCTGGTGCAGGTGATCATGATGTCGCGTCTGCCCCCGTTGGAGAACGCGTTCGGACGGGATGAGCTGACCCGGAGCCATCGGGTGATCGGTTTCCTGTCCTTCGATCTGATGTTGGTCCACGTGGCCACGATCATCGCCGGATACGCCGGCGCTCGCTGGTCGCTCGTCCCCAGCACCACCTGGGAGCTGATCACCACCGGCGGCGGCATCCTGCTCTCGGTCGCCGGTCTGGTTGCGTTGTGCCTGGTCGCCGCAACCAGCATCAAGAGGGCTCGGGGACGGCTGCGCTACGAGTCGTGGCACCTGCTTCACCTGTACGCCTATCTCGGCGTCGGCCTCGCTCTACCGCACCAGCTCTGGACGGGACAGCAGTTCCTGTCCTCGACGGGGCGCACGGTGTTCTGGTGGACGCTGTGGGCCACCGCCGCCGGCGCCATCGTGGTGTGGCGGGTGGCACTGCCGCTGGTCCGCAGCCTCAGGCACGGGCTGCGGGTCACGTCGGTGCACCGCGAGTCCTCCGACGTGGTGTCGGTCTACCTGACCGGGAGACGACTGGACCGCCTGCCCGTGCGGGCCGGCCAGTTCCTGACCGTCCGGTTCCTCGACGGACCGGGCTGGAGTCGAGCCAACCCGTTCTCGCTGTCGGCGGCCCCGGACGGTCGCAGCCTGCGCATCACCGCCAAGGCGCTCGGCGCCGGCAGCGCCCGGCTGGCTCACCTGCGGCCGGGCACCCGGGTGCTGTTCGAGGGACCGTACGGTCGCCTCAGCAGCCGGGCCCGGACCCGGCCGAAGGTGCTGCTGGCGGGCGCCGGGGTCGGGATCACCCCGTTGCGGGCCCTGGCCGAGGGCTTGGAGTACGCGCCCGGCGACGCCGTGCTGCTGGACCGCTTCACCGCCGAACCGCTGTTCGTCGCCGAGCTGCAGGCCCTGGGCGCCGAGCGGGGACTCCGGGGCATCGGTCTGCCCGGCCTCCGTCGCCGGCCCGACTCCGTCCTGGGTCCGGCGGGCGGTGACGACGAGCTCGCCACGCTGCTGCGCTGGATCCCTGATCTGGCCGAGCGCGACGTCTTCCTCTGTGGGCCGACGGCCTGGACCGCCGGCTTCGAACGTCTCGTGGTCGCCGCCGGCGTACCACGTACCCGCATCCACACCGAGAGCTTTGGTTGGTGAACCCATGAAACGCATCGTCATCTGGCTGGCTTCGACCGTGACCATCGTCGTGCTGCTGTTCGGCTACCACACGTCGACCAACTCGGCGACACCCGCGTCGGCTTCCGACGGCACCGCGACCGCGCCGAGCAGCAGCGCGACCGGGGCGGCGCCGCCGCCCGATCCGTCGAGCGATCCGACCGCGGGGCCGTCGAGCCCGCCCAGCACGAGCAGCCCCCCGGCGGCCAAGACCTACACCGGGGACGTGGCGCAGACGCGGTGGGGACCGGTCCAGGTGGAGATCACCGTGAAGAGCGGCACCATCACCGCCGTCGACGTGGTGCAGTACCCGTCGGGCAACAACAAGGACCAGGAGATCAACGACTACGCCCTGCCGGTCCTCGTGCAGGACACGCTGCAAGCCCAGAGCGCGAAGATCGACATGGTGAGCGGCGCCACGGTGACCAGCGACGGGTATGTGGAGTCGCTGCAGTCAGCGTTGGACCAGGCCGGATTGTGACCGCCACCGTCGAGCAGCCGTCGCCCCCCACCGTGCGCCGGCGGGTCGTCCAGCTGATGGGGATGCCGATCAGCCTCGCGCTGCGCGGTCGGCACGCCGACACCGCCGCGGGGGAACGGGCCTGGGACGACGTCGTGGCCGAGCTGCGGACGGTCGACCGCGTCTTCAGCACCTACCGGCCCGACTCGGTGGTCAACCGGCTCGACCGGGGCGAGCTCGACCTGGAGGACTGTCCACCCGAGGTGCACGAGGTGCTCAGTCTGGGTCGAGACGCCGAGTTGCAGTCCGGCGGCGCGTTCTCGATCCGGCTCCCTCGTCCGGGCGCGGATCCCGCGAGCACCCGGCGGCTGGACCCGTCCGGGGTGGTCAAAGGGTGGGCCGTGGAGCGTGCGGCCCGCTGGCTGGCCGCGCTCGAGGACACCGACTTCTGCCTGTCGGCCGGAGGTGATCTGGTCTGCCGGGTCGCCGACCCGGCCCGCCCGGCCTGGCAGATCGGCATCGAGGACCCGCTCGATCCGCACCGGCTGATCGCCACGGTTCCCGTCCGGGACGGGGCGGTGGCGACCTCGGGGACCGTGCATCGAGGTGCGCATCTGGTCGACGCCCGGACCGGTCGGCCGGCGGTGGGCGTCGGGTCGGTGACGGTGATCGGGTCCTCGCTGACCTGGGCCGACATCGACGCGACTGCCGCGTTCGCGCTGGGCATCGACGCCGCCGACTGGTTGGCCACGCGACCAGTCCGAGGAGGCCTGGTCGTCTGGACCGACGGGTCCAGCACGACCGTACGGGGAACCATCAGCCAGGCGCACCGCCCACCGGCTGGTCCCAGTAAGAATGCGAGCCTACGCGGGCGCCCAGAGGTACGTCTGTCCGTTGACCAAACGGTTACCCCGACACGGCAAGAGCCAGCGGGGGCGTCGGTTTCGGCATCATGTGGCTGCGGGTGCCCAGGCCAGGTCTGATCGCCCGGGGGCAAGTCGCGCCCGACACGTTTGGCACCCCCGAACTCACCTTGGTGGTTGGTGTCAGACATGCCGCCGGTCGGTGGCGCCCTCGACCAGGCAGCCAGGTCAGCCAGCAGGACCGAACGGCCGGTTCCCGCCACCGCAGGCTGTGGTGTGGGCGTACGTTGAAGCCATGATCACCGTCGACGGCAGCGCGCTCGATCACGTCGAGATCTCGGTGGAGGCCCCGTTCACCGTTACCGACCTCACCGAAGCCGGTGCTGCACTCCGGCAGCTGGCCGAGACGCCGGCCCTGCGCCGAGTGCTGGTCGTCGTCGAGAGCATCGGACTGCCCAAGCCCAGGGCGCTGTGGGAGGACCTCAAGTTGACCTCCTTGATCACCCACATCCGCTGGGTGGCCCTGGTCACCGACATCGAGTGGTACGCCCACCTGTCGGAACTGACCGGGGCCCTGTGGCCGGGGCTGACAATCAAGCACTTCGAGCCCTCCGACGCCGACGCAGCGCTGGCCTGGCTCACGGCCCAGTCAGACACCTGAGCCGCACCGCACTCTCCCAACGATCGGATTCCACCTTCGTCGAGGCGTCACACCACGTTCGTGGTACCGAGCAACGTGCCGATCAAATAGGTCGCGGCCAGGGCCAAGCCGCCGCCGACAACCACCCGTGAGGTCGCCCGGATCATCGGGGCGCCACCGATCTTGGCTGCGGTGGCTCCGGTGATGGCCAAACTGACCATTGTGGCGGTCACCGTCACCACAATCCGCAGACTGGGCGGCGCCGCCAGCATCGCGACCGAGGGGAGCGCAGCGCCGATGATAAAGGCCGACGCCGAAGCGCCAGCAGCATGCCAAGGGTTGGCAATGTCGGTTGCGCTCATGTTGAGTTCCGCATCGAGGTGGGCGGCGAGGGCATCGTTGGCAGTCAGCTCGAGCGCCACCTGACGGGCGGTCGAAGTCGACAGGCCCTGCTCCACGTACAACGCGGTCAACTCATCAAGCTCGGCTTCCGGATCGGAGATCAGTTCCTGCTTCTCCTTTTCAATCAGCGCGTACTGCTGATCGCGAGCACTGGACACCGACACGTACTCGCCCAGAGCCATCGACACCGCCCCACCGATCACCGCCGCCAACCCTGCCGTCACGATGGCGGCAAGATTGTTCGTCGCGCTGGCGACCCCGACGAGCAGGGCGGCGACCGAGACGATGCCGTCGTTGGCTCCGAGGACGCCGGCCCGCAACCAGTTCAACTGGGCGGCCAGGCCCGGCCTATGGGGCTCGCCGGGAGGAAGATCAACGGGCCTGCTCATTCAGCAAGGGAAACAGATCGTCGGAACCGCCACCACCAAGGCTCCCCTGACCTAACTGACCCTGACGACAGTCGGCTCACCGCAGCTCGCACCCATCGCCGCAGACGGCCCAGCCTGCTGGCCACAGCGCCGCCGAACAACTCGCCGTCATCGCCGCCGTCACCCCGCCGTCACCGCCCCTCTCCTCGGTTCTCGGCGTGAACGTGATCGTCAACGACCACACACGCCGGCCAGCGCTGGTCGTCCTGCTGCTCGCGATGCGCACCTGTCGTTGATCCTGTTGCACTGGGCCGAGCGACAGGCTTGGTGGTGAGCACGGTTACCGTCCCGCAGCGGGCTGTCACGATGATCTGCTGATGCTGAGTCTCCGCTTGATTGTGCCCGCCGAACGCACCGATGGGGTCAGCCGGCATCTGGATGAGGATCCTCGCACCACGAATGTGCTGGTGATCCGTGGCTCCGCGGGTCCGACCTGGAGGGGACCTGGTGCAGTGCGAGGCGACTCGTGAAGCAGCGTCGGATGTGCTGGGCTGGATCCGCGCCCAGGGTCTCTACGACGACGGGTCCGTGGTCGTGACCGATGTGGCGGCCGCCCCCTCCAGCAATGCTCGCGTCACTGAGCGGGCTGCTCCTGGTGCACCTGACGACGCGATCGTGTGGGACGCCGTTGTGGACAACGCCTACGGCGAAGCGCGTGGCTCGTGGTCGTTCTGCGCCTTTCTGACCTTGGCCACCACGATTGCCGCGGTGGCCGTGGTCACCGACTTCTCCATTCTCGTGGTCGGCGCGATGGTCGTCGGTCCCGAGTTCGGTGTTGTCGCGGCCCTGGCGGTGGGACTGGCTGCCAGACGACCGACCCTCGTCAAGGACTCGGCACGCTTGCTGGTCAAGGGATTTCTGGTGGCTATCGCGATCACTGCCGTGCTCGCCCTGATCGCCCGAGCCGTCGGTTGGATCGACCTGTCCGATGTGACCGGACCCCGCCGTTGACCGGGTTCATCTGGCGGCCCGATAAGTGGTCGGCGGTGGTCGCGGTACTGGCCGGGACCGCCTAGAAGGGACTCGGCCGTTCTTGGTTCGAGCCGAGGCCGCAGACTTCTCGACGTGACGGTTTGTCAGAAGTCTCAGCGTGGCGTTGATGGCTGATGATGGTCTCAGCGACCAGATGCAGTTTGGTGTTGGTGTCTTGTGACCATCGGCGCAACAACTCGAAGGCGTCATCGGCAGGTATCCCGTAGCGGCCCATCAAGATACCTTTGGCCTGCTCGATCACTGGGAGGGTTTGAAGCTTCCGGCGTAGGTGTTCGTTCTCGGTCACCAGCCGGACGATCGTACCCATCGGTTCGTCCGGGTCGAGCCTCTGGAACTCGGAGGTGCATTCGATCATCGCTGGGTCCCTTCCAGTGCCCGGATTGTGTCGCTCGGTTCTGGTCGCTGATGAGTAGCGGATGCGGTGGGTGCGATGCCGCGCGTCGTCGGCCGCCTCGCAGGAGAACGGCGCCCCACCACGCGCTCACCCTAGAGACGTTGACGCAGGGCGCCCACACCCTTAGGGGTGCACTTGAGTTGTCGGCTTGACGCGGTGACCGCCGAAGCAGTGATGCGGTTTCGGACGCCACCATGTCGGGAATGACGGCTTGCGGGGTGTCGCCTTCCTTCTGGGATTGGGCGGGCTGGCAAGCGGGTAGCTCGGCCGTGCCAGGCTGCTCGGTGGTGCTCGGCGGCCATCAGGTCTTACGAGCTTCGCTGCTCCAACCCACCCAATCCAGGTCCGGCGTAATGGGTGTGGTGTGTGACTGGATGGTGTCGTTATCTGTCGCGCGCGGCGTGAGGTGGCGCTCGTCGTCGGGCCTGCACCCTGGGGCGCGCCTGAGGATCGGTGAGCCGCGCCCGCGGCTGGGGCGCTGGAGATTGTGGCTGGGGTGGCTCCGGATGGGAGGGTCCTGCGGCCGGGGGCGGGTCTGGGGGCTCGGTCGGCCAGCTAGCGGCGATGATGGCGTCGAACTCTTCGGTGACCCAGGCTGCCTCGATCTCTTGCGGAGCAGCCGATGGACAGTCTGGTCGGTGATGGCGGGTGCCGTCGTGGCAGCCGGGGTCACGGTGATCACCTCCTTCATCCGGGCAGGCGGGTAGTGCCGGTCAGGCGTTGATCACCTGGTGGTCATGGCCTGCGTTGATGACCTTGTGGTCACCGGTGGCGTCGATGGAGATCTTGCGCGGCTTCGCTTTCTCAGCCACGGGGATCTCCAGGCGCAGCACCCCGGCGTGGTAGCTGGCGACGATCTTGTCGGTGTCGAGGTTGTCGCCGAGGATCAGCTGGCGACTGAACACCCCGCGCGGTCGTTCGGCGGCGACCAGCTCCTCGATGCCTTCTCGGGCCGGGCGGTCAGCCCGGACGGTGAGGACGTTGCGTTCGACGTCGAGGTCGATCGAGTCCGCATCGATGCCGGGAAGGTCGAACTCCACCACGAAGGAGTCCTGCTGCCGCCAGGCATCCATCGCCATGGCGGTCGGTCGGGCGGCGGTGCCGAACACCTGCTGGGTGAGCCGGTCCAGGTCACGGAACGGGTCGGTGCGCATCAACATCTGTTCCACCTCCTAGGTCAGTTGCTGTAGCGGATGCGCCAGCCACGATCTGTCGTGGTCGATACATGTTTTATATAGCATTGCGGTGCCCTAGGATGCAAGCGTGACGACAGAAAAAAGGGCCGGGGTGACGGACGGAAGCCGCGGCGTGTACGGGATCTCCGTCGCCGCCGACTTGGCCGGCACCGGCGTTCAGAACCTGCGCTTGTACGAGCGCAGGGGTTTGCTGCGGCCCGGCCGGTCGGCCGGCGGTACCCGTCTCTACAGTGCCGACGACGTTCTGAGGTTGCGGCGCATCATCGATCTGCTGGCCGCCGGGCTGAACCTGGCCGGCATCGCCATGGTCCTCGAGCTCCAAGATGACAACACCCGGATGAGCACACAGTTGCATCGTCAGACCGACAAGACGTCATAACGCCTGGCTGATGAGTGAGCCCTGGGGGATCAACCGACTCCGAAGCCGAGTCGGCGTTCGAGACCGCCCGAAACGACCGTTTACCTGCTCAACGGGGTACGGCGGCGTCCCCCGTCGCTACCTGTGCGTGGGTTTCACTCCACGTCGCCATGTTGCCCATCGGCCACAGCATCGCCGTGCCGGCCAAACGTGCGCCAACCCCACCCCTTGACACCATCCAGACGCATCGGCAGCGGGGTCGGCGCATCTCAGGCGCCCGTGACCGCTGGCCGAACGTCGGTCCCTCTGGACTCGATCATCGGTAGTCGGCGCGATGCGCGAGCTGGACGGCGCTCGCGCTGCCCCGCGGCCAGGGTCGGCCGTGACCGGGGAGCACGATGGTGGCGTCGATGGCGGCCAGCCCGTCGAGCGATCGGCGGTTCAGGTCGAGATCGGCGGTGGCGGCGGGTGCCACCATGCGCGGTCCTTTGCGTCCCGTGTAGGGATCCAGGGTGACCAACGCGTCTCCGGTGAGCAGGACCGCCCGGTCGGGAAGGAAGAAGGCACTGTGGCCAGGGGTGTGGCCGGGGGTGGGCACTACGATCGGCGAACCTGGGAGCTCGAGCTGGCCTGAGCGGAAGGTGGTGGTGACGTCGACCCCGTTGACGCGCAGGGCGCCGGCCGCGACCATACGGGTCAGCACAGGCAGTGACCGGAGATGGCTGAGGGGATAGAGCAGCCGATTGCGCTGCGGCTTGTAGCTGTAGGGATGGGCGGCCAACCATCGGTCGTCCTCGTGGATCCAGACCGGGATGGCGAATCGCTGCTGGACAGGGCGGGCGAAGCCGACATGATCGAAGTGTCCATGAGTGAGCAGTAGAGCGGCGACGTCGGAGATGCTGCGTCCGATGGAGGTGAGGCCGTCTCTCACGGTGTTCCAGGTTGCTGGGTAGCAGGCGTCGACCAGAGTGACGGCATCGCCGTCAACGATGACGTAGCAGTTGGTGTAGGCGTGCTCGACGAGGTACACGTCGTCGGCGACCAGCCGCATGGGCGCCGGAGCCATCAACCGCATCGTTCCCTGCCTCGCGTTTGTCATCCGCCGCGGGCCGCGGCTCGACTCTGTCTGTGATATCCGCGTTGCTCGAAGGTAAACGTCGCGAAGTTCCGCGTCTCTGATTCAGGGTCGCCGCGAGGGACGCTGAACCGGTGGGCAGTGTCGAGACTGTCGTTTGGGGTATGGCTTGGGAGACCGGTGTGAGCCGGCCATCCGTACCGGAGGCAAAGGAAGACAATGAAGATCACCTACGACACCGACAGCGACTCGATCAGCTGCCCAGATCTGACGGCCGACCAGACGCGGCAACTCCAGAGTGTCCTGTCAGCTGCCTTGGTTCGCAATGCTCCCGTCCAGGAGGTAGCCGCCGCCATCATGGCGACGGTCAAAGCGGCCCGATCGGCATAGAACCACCCTTGGTGGCATGGGTGGTGCCATCCTCTGCGAGCGATCGGCCTGACCGGCGGCGTGCTGCTGCCTCGCCGCACGTGGACCGGCCGGTGCAGCGGCAGCGACTGAAGCTGCCTAGATGAGCATCTCGACGGCTGCCACCAACGAATCCGGCTCGGCCCGGCCGTCCAACTCGAGGGTCGCAGTGCGGCGGAGCAGCGGCTCGACCGTCTCCAAGTTGTGGGCGATTTCTGCTTGCTCCTCCGCCCGCTTTCCGTACGGGTTCGAGGTTCTCTTCATCACCCGATCCAACAAGGTTCGGAGCGGGGCGGACAGAAGCACCACGTGATCGAAGTAACCGTAGAACTGCCCCTGGTTCTCGACCGTGCCGGACACGACCACCGTGCCCGCGTGCGCCAACAGCTCGTGCATGCGCACCTCGTCCCATCGGCCTTCCAGCACCCAGCCGTCGTAGTCGGTATCGACAACGGGGTGCCCCCGACGAGCCAATCCCTCCAGCAACGTCGACTTCCCGACCCCCGACATTCCCGTCACCAGCACCCGCGACACCCAGGAATCGTAGATGTGTAGGCCGGCACCCGTGTAGGCACTCACGACGGTTGACCGTCTAGACGACCTGCGGTCACCGCGACCGATAGCCTCACCGGCGAAGGCGGTCGGCCGACAGTCAGTGCAGGAATGATGTGCAGGGCGTCGGCGAGGACTGCTGGCGCGCGGTTGGGTGCCGTCGTGCAGGTGATCCTTGATGGAGTCGCATGCGGGATGGCCGAGGCAAGCGCCTGGTCAAGGCCCCGGTAGTAACGGGGGCCTGGGCGCCCATAACTGAGTAGGACTGGGGCTGGGATGTCACGATCGCCGGAGCTGCTGGACGAGGCCCATGTCGTCGCGACAGGCCCAGTGCTCGACGATCTTCCCGTGGACGACCCGCCAGATGTGGATGAACGTCCACGCCGCCGTTCGGCCCGTGACCGGCACGTCGACGAGTAGCGGCATCGTGGAAGCCTGGTGGGTGCCGTGCAGCGTCACGTGCTGCACGACGAGGTCTCCCTCGCCGATGAGGTGGTGTTGGTCGAGCCTGGTCGGTCCGAGGTCGACCTCGATGGTTTGCAGGATCGTCCGCAGACCGTCGCGGCCCTGAAGGCCGGCGGCGTGGTTGACCATGTCGGGAGCCACAAGGTCGTCAAGTCTGTCGTCGCCTGCGTTCAGCCGTCGAAACAGTTCCTCGACCACCCCCTTTGCGCTGAGCGGCCGCGTCTGGTTCGTCGGCTCGGCGTCCGGATCCGCGAGGTCGGTGCGCGTCATGCCGTCGGGATGCCCGTCGGGCCACTGAACGAACTCGATGCGGTAACCGTCGGGGTCGATGACCCATGCCGTCCAGAAGTCCCCAGAGCCGTCGGGCGATCCGGGCTCATCTATCTGAACCCCTTCTGCAGTCAGGCGTGCGACCGTCTCGTGGATGTCGTCGACGTGAACAACCAGGTGGCTGAGACCCCCAGGATCGACCCGGCCGTGGGTGGGATCGTGGACGAGTTCGAGAGTCACGAACTCATCGCCGGGAAGCTTCAGCATCGTCAAGCCGCCAAGCTCAGTGGCAGGAACGTCACCGAGGACCTCGTAGCCGAGGGAGGTGTAGAACGCGATCGACCTCGCGGCGTCGGTGACACGCAGTCCGACATGCAAAGTTCTCACGATGGCCCACCCTTCTGGCCCGCTGAGTCAGTGGCGACATTGCCAGGCTGGTGCCGACACAGGGCGGCCCCGTGGAGCGGCCGCCCTGCGTAGGCAAGAGGTGTGGGTCTCAGGCGGTCCGGGCGCCGCGGCGCTTGCTGACCTGGAGCCAGATGATGAGAACGATGATCGCGCCGATGATGGAGCCGATGATCCCGGCGGGCTGCAGGAAGCCGCTGCCGGCGTCCCGGCCGAACAGCAGGTAGCCGAGGAATCCGCCGACGAAGGAGCCGATGATGCCGAGCAGGATGGTCATCGGGATGGACAGGTTCTGGTGTCCGGGGACGACGAGACGGGCGACGGCGCCGGCGATGAGTCCGACGACGATGATGCTGATGATGAGTCCGAGCATGGGTAATGCCTCCTAGGACGGTCCCGTGGTGAGCGGGCGCTGGTTTGGTCCGCCACGCTGAGGTAGCGCGTGGTGCTTACACAGTAAAACTTACCCTCACAGGTGGTGTTTACACCCCTGAGGGCGATTAGTGTGGGAGGCATGTCTGAACCGGCCGGCGACGAGGATCGTCGGATCAGAATCGCCCTCGTGAACGACTACGACGTAGTGGTCGTGGGACTCGCCCGGATCCTGGATCGGTACACCGATCGTTTGGTGATCGTGGAGATCGACACCAACGAGCCAGTCGCGGACCGGGCGGACATCGTGCTGTACGACACGTTCGCCCAGCCCGAATCCGACCGGTTCGAGATCAGTGAGCTGGTGGCCAACCCACAGGTCGGCAAAGTCGCCGTCTACAGCTGGAATCTGCACGCCGAACTGATCGAGAAGGCTCGCGCCCAGGGCGCCTGCGGCTACCTGTCGAAAGCACTTCCGGCTCGAGAGCTGGTGTCGGCGATCGAGGCGGTGCACGCCGGCGAGATGGTGTTCAACGAACCTGACGGACGAGTCCGGACCATGAACGGGTCCGACTGGCCCGGTCGATCGGAAGGCCTGACCGACCGCGAGTCGGAGGTGCTGGCGCTGATCACTCAGGGGATGAGCAACGCCGAGGTCGCCGACCTCACCTACCTCAGCCCGAACACGATCAAGACGTACATTCGCTCGGTGTACCGGAAGATCGGTGCCACCAGCCGGACGCAGGCGGTGCTGTGGGGCGTTGAGCACGGCTTCCGGCCCGACAAGCGCCGGATCGACCACTGGCGGGGCGGACCGTAGTCGAAGGAGTCCACTCAAGTGACGGCATCGGCAACACGTCCAGAGGCATCGAGCCCGGGGCGTTCAACCACCGCGCCGGCGGCGGCCCCGAACCGCCAGCCACCGCCGACTGCCTCCGGTGGACGCGTTCTGGTCGCTCAGGACATCAGGCAGTCAGGGATGTGCGTCGATGTCATGTTTCGCGGACGTCGGGGTGAGTGCTAAGACAGCGATCCAATGTCGTGACCGGTGTCCCAGAGCAGATTGAGCAGGGCCCGTTCGCCCGCCTGGTCGATGCCGACCGCGGTGACGATGGTGGTCGTCCCCGGCCCGGGTCGGGCCTCGACGTCGTCGAAGCGCTCCTTGATCAACTCCAGAACGGAGTCGGCCAGGAGACTGGTGATGGTCAGTTCGAGCCGTTTTCTCACCGGGCCAGACTGATGGCCAGACGGGTGCGACCGCACCACCCGGCGCGAGATCTACCCCGGGTGGTGTCGGATGCTCAGATGAGGCCGAGGTTGCGGGCGTTGCTGACGGCTTCGGTGCGGGAAGCCGCCCCGAGCTTGCGGTAGAGGCTCTTGTTGTAGGCCTTGACCGTGTTGATCGACAAGAACAGGGCGGTGCCGATCTCACGCTGACTGGCCGTTCCTGGCAGCATCCGCAGGATCGACATCTCGCGGTCGGTCAAGCTGTCCAGCAGGACGCCGGTCCGGGTCGCACTTCGCACGGCCACCCGCCCGATCCGGGTCTCGGCCTCGCTCAACAACGCGTGCACGAACGGCGCCGACGGATCGTTGTCGAGGACCTCCCGAGCTCGCTGCAAGGCCGTCTGCGCCGCCGATCGATGCCCACTGGCCAGCTCGAGGTCAGCCAGATAGATCAGGGTGAGGGCAAGGGTCAGCGGATTGCTCGCCTGCTCGGCCAGCCGTAACGCCCGGTCTAGCTCGCGGCCCGCCGTATCGAAGTCACCGAGCTCGTAGCGCCGGCGAGCCTCGGCCAGTCGGAGCTGAACCACCAGCGGGGCAGCGGCGCCGCCCCAGTTCTGTTCGGCGTCGACGACGAACGGCTCTGCCTCCGCCAGCACTCGGTCAACCTCCGAGGCGCGCTCCAGCTGCAGGTAGCTGACCGCGAGGAGACCGGCCAGCTGAAGATCGAGACTTCGGTCGTGACCAGTGGCCCTGTCCGCGTCGACCCCACGCATCGGCCAGGATCGTGGCTGCCTCGTCGAAGCGGCCGTCGAACGTGTAGGCGCAGTAGCAGTTCTGGCCGGCGAGGACCTTCGCCGCCCGACCGGTGAGCACACGGACCCACCCCAGAATGAGCAATATTCGAAGCTGGCTTCGACTGCTGGCTCCGGGCGAGACAGAACCACGTTTGACCGGACTCAGGTTGTCGGATGTTCGGTGGTCCTGCACGATGACGGGTTGCCGCTGGTCTTTGACGGATGCGGAAGCTCGCGACGATGTGATCGTGACGTCAGTATCGATGCCGGCATCACAAGTTGCCGACGAAGACGGCGGGGTCATGCACACCGGCGTCGATCCAGAAGGCGAAGACGACGTCGTCACGTGCGCCGTCAGGAATGACGAAACTAAGCCTGTAGGGGTCGGAGCACTCGCCGGGGGCGATCATCTGGATGTCTCCACTGTCGTCAGGTCCCGGGGGGATGAGGTAGCGCGCCGCCGGCAGCCGGTAGGTGCCATGCCGCAACTCGCCCCTCATCCAAGCGTCGAACGTGTGCGCCGCGCCGTTCCGCACGGTGACGGACAGCTCGACGACCGGGACCCCGAGTCGACGGCCGGCCCAGACGTCAATGACCTTGACCTCGACGCCATCCGTGTAGAGATACGACTCGGTGAAGCCAGGCGGTCGCCGCCCCACGTCGGTCGACCTGGCCAGCGGGTCAAGTGATTCGCACCCGTAGAGGTGGCCGGTGGCGAGCAGCAACACCACCATGATCACAAGCCGAAGAACGGGCTGCAGCGCGATCATCGTCTGCCCCCTGTCATCGACCCAGGCGGAACCTGGCCACACCCTTGCGGGCTGACAGCGCATCGCGATGGATCACCCATGGGTGCAGCCTTGTCCTGGCCCGGCCCTCGCGCATCGGCAGAACTGCCGACCTCGGTGCCGAACTTCCGCGGTTGCCGCGACCGAATCAGTCCGGGGTGGTCTCGTCGAGCAGGCCGAGTTCGGCCGCTCGCCGAGCGGCCGCGGTCCGCGTCGTCACGCCCAGCTTCGCGTACACCGACCGTAGATGGGCATGCACGGTACGGAGGCTGACCTGGAGCCGTTCGGCAACCTCCTGGTTGTGGGACCCGTCTGCAATCAGGATCAGCACCTGCCGCTCCCGAGCCGTGAGCCCGAGCGCGCTCGCCGACGCCTGCGCACCAAGCTCGCTCACGGCCGCAGCAGCGAACGCCATCGCCTGTCGGCTGCTCAGCCGGGCACCGGCATCGAATGCGGCCTGCCAGCGCTGCTGTCCGAGGCCCCGGCGGCTGGACGCGGTTGCGGCCCGATAGTCCGCCATCCCGTAGGGCACACGGGGATCCCCGTCGAGAGCGCGCCAAGTCGCGGCGGCGCCCAGGAGTTTGGCGGCTAGCTCGTGTGCACCAAGCGCGGCCGCAACGATCGCTAAGCCCTCCAGAAGATCCTCGACATCGCGGACGAAACCGCTGCGGCCCTGTATGGAGACGGCAGCGCCGTAGGCCGCGACGGCCTCGGCGAAGCGTCCCTGGGCAGTCAGGGCATCCCCGAGCCGGCAGTCGACCAACAGGATCCCGTAGTCCGCGCCGTTGTCTGCAAACATGGTTCGAGCCTTGTGCGCACAAGCTGCCGCGCGATCGGGCTGGCCGCGGGCCAGGGCAAGCATTGTGCCCTGATACATCGTCCAGGCCTCGCCCTGACTGTCACCGATCCGGCGGACGATTGCCAGGCTTTCGACATGGCACGCCTCGGAGGTTTCGAGGTCGGACGCCAGCAGCGAAGCCTCCATCAGACCGCGCAACGCCATCGCCTCACCTCCTTCGTGACCGAGGACACGGAACTGCTCAACGGACTCCTCGAACCACTCTCGGGCGCACGCTGGCTCCTTCAAATTCAGATGACCGGCCGTGTGGCAGGCCCAGGCGCGGGTCAGAAGGACGGTGCGGTCATCTACGTCGTAGGGCAGGGCCAAAACCGGAGCGAGCCGCTCGAGCCGGTGCGGCTTGGACGGGACGCTTCCGTACGCCCAGAACATGTCCAATGCCTCCGTCAAGAGCAAGGCCCCACCTGCATCTCCCTGCTCCAAAGCCCAGCGCCGAGCAGCCTCGAAGTTGGCGTTCTCAGCCCTCAGCGGATGCGTGAGATGAGGTTCGATCGGGGTGAAGGTTCGGTCCGCCCATGGCTCAGCCAACGCGACGAAGTAGTCGAAGTGCCGTCGGCGGTCCACCACTTCACGGTCCTCCCCGTCGGACCGTAACCGGGCCAGCGCATGGCTACGGACGAGCTCATGCACCGCGAACCGACCGTCCACGGACGGATCGCGAGATATCAAGCCTCGCTCGACCAAAACGGCGAGTGTCGCGAGATCGGTGTTCCCAACCACTTTCGCTGCCTCTGCCGTGAACCCGCCCGCGAACACTCCGAGCGCGGCCAGAACATGCTGCTGGTCGGTGGACAGCAAGGCCATCGAGGCGTCCAGGACAGCAGTCATGTCGCGGTGCCGGGGCGCCACGGTGGCCGTACGGGACGAGAGCACCTCCAGGTGACTCTGCAACAACTCCGTGGGCGATCGGACGTGTGACCAGGCGGCGAGCAGCTCGATGGCCAGCGGCAAACCACCGACCACCCGACACAGTTCCGCGACGGCATCATCCTCCTGGACCGGCGCCGTGTAGCCCACCCTGGCGGCACGGTCGACGAAAAGCTCGTCGCCCTCCGCCAACGGTGGCAGGGGATACAGCCACTCGTACGCCGAGGCGAGCGGCATCCGACTCGTGACCAAGACCGTGATGGCCGCGGCCTGGACCAGCAGCGCCTCGACGAGCTCACGGCAGGCGACGAGCTGGACTTCGCAGTTGTCCAGCACCACAAGTGTCGGCTGGTCGCGGAGGACGTTGACGACGCCAACAATCGGGTCGGCCCCGCCGCCACCTGGCAAGCCCAGGCCCGCAGCGACCCCGCTCGCCACCTCACTCGGACCGCTCGCTGTGGACAGGTCAACCCACACGCAGTCGTGATCGTTGACTACCTCCGCAGCCAGCCTTGTCTTCCCAGCACCGCCCAAACCGACGAGAGTGACTAGACGACCCGGTTTAAGGAGACCGCGCAACGCGGCGATCTCGGCACGCCGCCCAACAAAGGAGGTCGGGTAGCGCGGCGCCCCGATACCCGCCGAACTGGGCCCGGGAATCGCCGACGACGATGAGGCGGAAAGATCCGGCACGTCCTGCACCTCCCACGGCGGACCGGTGCGACATTCGCAACGATCCTCCCAGGCCCAGCCACTTCACGCCAGAGCGCTACACCACGGACAGCCCTTCGACGCAGTCCCGATCAACGGTCAGCTCCCTGCCGACCGACCAGCTGGTAGCCAGACGCGATGACCCGGCCGCATCCTGCTTCGCAAGACAGTGGTCTGTGGCGTGAGAGGTGGGTGAAGCTATGGCATGCCCGCTGTGCGGTGCCGTCGAGCCGAGACAGTGCCGAAACCGCGTGCGGTCGGGGTGGTTGCCGTTTGACGGTCCCGACACAATGCCCGGTGAGGGGACACCTCCGGCGGAGATTCCGGCCCCGAGCCTTGTCCTTTGAGGTTAGCGGGGCGGGCCGGTGCCGACTACTAGGGCCGCGTATGGCTCGCTGAGCAATATCGGGTGGTGCGGACGCCCGCGTGTAGGACCGCTTCGTGGTCCGGCGAATAGATCAGCACCGGCGCCGACGTCCTCGGTCACCCGCGACGGTACCTACGAGATGGCCGTGGCCGAGCACGCCGAGGATCCCGGCCCCCCACGCTGGTCGACAACACCGACGGCCGACCTCAGGTACGTCGGCGAACTTGAGCATGGCCGTCGTGGGCCTCTCCGGCGTCGCGCCCCCGGTTGCGTCAGGCGCTGGCTACCAGAAGCGACGAAGCACGGCCCGCCCGCGACGGATCGTCCAGCCGACCAGGCGCTCGAGGCGTCGACGAGAACGCCGCGATGACAGGCCACGACTCGCGGAATCGTCGTCATCACCAAACAGTGTTGGGAAGACGATCGACGCTGCGGGAAGGAGACCCACGGAGTAATCATCGAGCAGCTTCCCCAAATGGTCCCCGTCCGGGGGGCGTCGTCGCCCGGACAGACGCGACGAGAGCTGACGCGCATCGTGCCGTGACCTTGCCATCGTGGTTCGCACCCGCTCTGATCTGTGACCATCATCATCACATCGACCGCGCGGACCTCGGCGGTCAGGTACTCGACCTGCCGGACCCCTTGGTGAGAAGTCCTGCGGGATCGTCGCCGCTGTTCGAGTCAAGACTGGCCGGCGTCGTGACCAAGATCGCGATCTGTGCGCAGTTGGCAATAGCGGTGCGTGGCCCGCGGGGACCAATGAAGCTGATCTGAAATGGGGGCGACCAGCCGGTCCAGAAGCCCCACCCGGTGGCCTCCGACTCAGCCCTGCATCTGTTCACCATCGGCTGCCTGGCCATGTTCGGTGTCGAGGTCATCTCCGCGACCGTGCTCCCACTCACCGGCACCGATCCCGGCTACGTACGCGATGTCCTCGTCACGGCCGGCAGCGGAACCCCGATCGGTGACGTGGCGCCATCAAGACCGTACTCAACGTCATGGGTCTCGGCTTCATCCTCGGCGGACTCCTGTTCGGCATCGCCTTGGTCCGCACCCGGATCTTGGCCCGGTGGGAGCGATCCTCTCGCGCCGCCTCAGCCGGATCTCGACCGACCCGAGTCCGAAGCCTGATGTCCGGCTCGCCGACATCAGGCACCCGCCCCGCCGCCTCTCGCAGCCACCAGCCTACTGGTGGCGACGGACGGGTAGCAGCTGTAACGGTCCCGGCCGCGTTGATCGTCTTGAACGCCGTCCCGGTCACGGCCGGCACGTTGCGTCTCCTCCAGCTCGCGGGCGGGCCTGACCTGATGCCGGCCGACCACCGATGTCCCGTTTGCCGGCGGCCCTGATCATCATCCACATCGTCGGCGCCACCCTTCACGTCGTCGTCGTTAGTTCGTCCAGCAGGAGGATGCCCTCACCGTTCTCAGCGAGGCGCTTCGCCCAGGCGGGGGAGACAAGATCACCCCGCCGTCGTCGCTGCCCACCGGCAGCCGGGCCACGTCGGCAGACTCACGCATCGAACCGAGCACCGTTTCACACGGGAGGACTTCCCCATGCCGGGATCACCGATCAAGAGAACGGGAACGTGGACGCGGCCGCACGCGTCGATCATCGTCACCGTCGTTGCGAGATTGGTCATGGCAGTCGCCAAGCCTTTCGATCACGGGCGGGCGGCTCACCCTCTGCGTGTCTGCCCCAACGGCACGGCATCAGGGTCGCGTCGGCTACCGACAGTGATGAGGAAAACCCTGCTGTCCAACGAGGAGTAGGTTTCTCCGGGATCTTGGAAACCTCAATGTCCCACCACCGGATGCTCGGGGTTTGAGGAAGGGTTCCTAGGAGGAGCGCGGCGTGATCGGCTGTCGTACGCAAGGATTGCCCTTCGCCCGATTGCATCCTGCGGCGCTGGGAACTGGTGTGGTCACGAGTGGTGAGCTCCGGCCGCCGGGACGTGGACTAGGGCAGGGTGAGGCGTGCCCACGTACCCGCGCCGCGTGTTTCAGTCGGTGTCGCCGATAGACCGGAGCGTGCAGTGCGCGGAGCTCCTGGGCGAGAGACTGATCGTTCTCGCGTCTACAAGAACTCCCATCGGGCAGACCCGGTCGACGGCGCCATTGCGGCGCTTGCTCCTCGCCGGACTTCCGGTGGATCGAAGACGTCCAGGGCCTCCCCGGTGCGACCGGCCCTGCATGCAGCGTTCAGGCACTCCGCGGGCGAACTCGCGGCGGTCAGTGTGTCTAGACGTCGCGGAACCGCAGCGCCTTCTTCACCACAGACCGCAGTGCCTGATCTGTTCGGGTGTAGGGCAGCCGTTCGAAGCGATACTCGGCGTAGTCGGTGCCGACGGCCCCGAAGCTCTCCTTGAACTGGGCGAGCGATTGTGATTGTCCGGACTCACCGAGGTGGTAGGTCGGGCAGCCGTGTTCGCAGGCGAGCTGGAGCATGCTCCACTGCACCTGGGAGCCGGCCTTGGTGGAGCCGACCCGGTCGATGTCCATGGCGCTGCGGGTCACGTGCGCTGTCTTTCCCAGCAACATGATGGAGCCGTAGGCCGGCTGGTCGTCGACGTAGGCCATGGTGAGGACGAACGACTCACCGAGCCGTTCGGCCATGATCTTGAGCTTGTTGAGCGGATCGCGACGGCCGGCACGCCATCGTGCCAGTGAGAGGGGCTCGTGCTGACGGGCGGCCCAACGGTCGACCGAGGCCAGGTACAGGTCGTAGTAGGTGTCCAGCAGAGCCCCGGTGCGGTCGACCTGGATCCGCACACCGGCGCGCTCGGCTCGGCGAACGTACTTGCGGGCGGTGCGGTGCACACGCCCCCAGACTGCTTCGACGCCGCCGGCGAGATCGACCACGTGAGCGTGTCGGTCGATCGCCAGACCGGACCCGCCGATGGCATGCGCCCAAAGGTCCGCCTGCAGGGGGTTGGGTCGGATCCAGAGGCGCTGGGCACCGGCCTCACGGAGATCGGTGATGATGCGGCGAAGGGTGAGGGCGTCCAGGTCCGGACCGATCACACCGCCCATCCCCCACGCGGGGGGAGGGGACAGGAGCCAGCCGCCGACTCCCGCTGGGCCGGTGCGGCGGACCAGTGGAACGACGAAACGTCGACCATCGGAGGCGGTGTAGAGGCGGGTGGCGTCGGTGAAGGGGCCGGCCTGGCAGATCGCGTCCACCCAGTCCGGCGCATGCTCGGGCAGGGCGGCCCGATCGGCGGCGACCACAGCCCGCCACTGGGTCCGCAGGTCGGCAGGCGTCAGCTCGGAGGGCGCCAGCGCGAGCGTGGATCGGCCCGACCGTGGGGACATGGGACCGACTCCGGCCGCCGGCGGAACGCTCCCGTCGGCGGGCGGGTCTGCTTCGCTCCGCTGGTTCATTCCGTCCTCATGCGTTGGTGGACGCCAAGCATGCACGGCCTTGGCTGTGATGAACCTGAGAGAGCCTCGACTGGTGGCCGCCGACAGTTGGGTAGTGGGGAGCGCGCTGTCGGCTTGGGCGCCGGGTCAGGTCAGGCCGAAGGCTGTCAACAGGTTGGGTGCCGCCTTTGCATCGCGTAGCGGAGGTTGGTGTCCGAGATCGCTGATGGCGGCGGAGAGCGCGTAGTGGTCGAGGTGGGTGTCGACGGTCTGATCGGTGAGGGCAGGGTTGATCACGACGCAGGCGATGCGGTTGCCAGTGGTTCCGTCGTCCTCGTCCCAGGTGACCACGATGGTCAGGTGCCCGGAGCGGAAGTCGGGTCCGTTCTTGAGGATCGGCAGCCACCGGCCCAGCCATCGGTCGGCTGTCGCGGCTGAGCAGTCGTGGCCGTCGTTGCAGATGTCGGGGATGACCAGGCTGAAGGTGGGCAGCCCGCCGCGGCCGACGTCGTCGGCGAGCGGGCCGGCTGTCGTAGTTCCGGCCGGTACGTCGAACCGCCGGCACAAGGCCCTCTCGGTGCTGTCGGTGAAGTAGGTCCACGGGTTGTGCCGGACGGCGTAGCGGTCCTGGTTGTGGGTGGTGCAGGTGCCGTCCATGGCCTCGGCGTAGGTCTTGACGGTGTGCCCGGCGATGTGGAGCTGACCGAAGACCGAAGGCCCGGACAGCTGGTGGGCTTCAGGATCTTCGTCATCGGTTACCCCGAACAGGGAACCGCCGGCAATGACCAGGTAGTTCGGCAACGAGGGGTGGGCGAGGGCGTAGTACTGATCGGCATGGCCGTAGCGGGCGCTCTCGGCGGCGAGCACCGGCATGTGCTGTTCGACGTCGGCGACGTTTCGGTTCTCCTCGATGATTACCAGCAGCTTGTCAGTCTCAGCGTTGGCGGTGGCTGTCGTGCCGGCGGTCGGTTGGGCGGTGGGGTCGCCGGGCACGCTACCGGTGGGCACCGGCTGTCGCGGCGTGTCGGCCGCGCAGCCGTAGGTCAGCATCACCGTGATCAGCATCAACAGGGCGAGACCGCGGATCGTGGTGACTGCCGGCCGCTGCGAGCCCGCCCGCCGGGCGGTGGGCGCAGCTACGCAGGTCCATGCCCAACGTCGGGCTCCCACCGGGGAAGCCTTGTGCACGGTGCCGCGGCGTTGAGCAACGGTGACAGCCATGGGGGCAACGTCTGTCGGCTGGGGCGGTTGGGTCATCACACTCCTAGGCCGCGAGGGTGGCCTCGGCGGGGATTGCCGTTGACGCGCCAACGGCCCAGATCAGGCGCTCGTAGAGGCCGAGGAGGGTGTCGAGGGTGGCGTGAACGTCATGTGTCTGGGCGATGTGGCGGCTCGCCGCGCCCATCCGGCGGCGCAGCGCCGGGCTGGTGAGCAGGTTGGTGAGGTGGCCGGTCAGCTGGTGGGGCTGATCGGGGGGATACCGGTAGCCGTTGCGGCCGTGGTGCACCAGGTGCGGCAGGGCGACGGCGTCCGCGGCCACCACGGGGGCGCCGGAGGCGATCGCTTCCAACGTGACCAGACTCTGGAGCTCGGCGATCCCTGGCGCAGCGAAGACGGCGCAGTCAGCGTAGGCGCGTCGGAGCCGCTCGTCGGTGACGTTTTCCCAGAACTCGACCCGGTCGGCGACACCCAGCTCCGCGGCTAGGCGACGCAGCACGGGAAGACGGCTCCCGGTGCCGACATAGACCAGTCGCGGGCGGGTGATGGCATGCACAGCGGCGAATGCGCGGAGCAGGTCTTCGACCCGCTTCTCCTGCTCGAGGCGGCCGACGAACAGCACGAACGGATGACCAGGGCCCGTGCTGGCGGTGTCACCGGTTCGGGGCGCATGCAGCTCGAGGTCGATGCCGTTGGACACGACTGTGGCCTCGAGTCCGGCGCGCTCCGACAGCAGCGCGGCCGCTCGAGCGGTGGGGGTGGTCACCAGGTCAGCATGCCTGAACACCCGGGCGAGATCCTGCCAGGCCCAGGCCCCGAGCCGGCCACGGATGACCTCGGGGGCCGGCACGTGCGGGAGCAGGTTCTCGGGCATGAAGTGGTTGGTGGCCACGACCGGAATTCCTCGGCGTCGAGCTGCCGCCAGCACGGCCCGTCCTACCGGCAGGTGCGATTGGACGTGGACCACATCGAAGGTTCCGGCCCCGACGATGGATGTCGCCTCGCGTGCAGCCCGCAGCGGGAGGCACACCCGGACGCCCTGTCCATGCGGTAGGACGATCGAGGTCAGCCGTTCGTCGCGGAGACCGGAGCGTCGACTGCTGGTGCGAGGCCCGTCGACCGATGGGTAGGCGAGAGTCACCGCGTGGCCCCGGTCGACGAAGCCGCGTGCGAGTCGCTCGGTTGAGGCTCCAGCCCCGTTGTGGAACTCCGGATATTGGTCGGCGGCGAGCAGGATGCGCATGGTGGGTCCTTCGGGATGGATGCATGAGGAGTTGGCGGTGGCGCTGCGGATGGACGTTGGTGGGGATGTCCGGCGGCAGGGGGTTCGACGTCGTCGTCGAACTGGGCGAGCCAGATGACACCGGCTGCTGCGAGGGCGGCGGCGACGGTCATGACCAGGACGCGGTCCAGGGTGATCTGCGGTGTTTCACCGAGCACGGCCATGCCGATGATGAGCGCAACAACGGGGTCGGTGAGGGCGCTGGTGGCGGTGACGGCCGGCGCTGCACCTGAGGCATAGGCCTGCTGGATCGACCATGCTCCGGCGGTCAGTCCGACCGGGATGTAGCAGGCCAGGGCGAGTGCCACTCCGAGCGGCAGCGCCTGGGTGTGGGTGATGTCTTGGGCGAGCAGCCGGAACGTCGAGGACGTGGCGCCGAAGTTGATCGCGCCGGCGATGCTCAACAGCACCGGCGCCAACCAGCGCGGCAGTCGGCTACTGGAGCGGATGAGGTGTCGCGCGCCGAGGTGGCAGGTGAGAGTGACCGCGGCCACCGCCGCGGCGACGACGGCGAGCAGGGCCGGGGTGGGCAGGTCACCGGCCGGTGCATCGGTGAGGGAGGAGACGATCCCGACGACGCCGAGAACAACCGTCCCGGCGGCAATGATCACCGACCGGGTCGGGCGACGTCGCGTGACCAACGCCACGACGATGATCGTTGTCGGCACGGCCAACACGTTGATCGGCTGGGTGATGCTGATGGGGGCCAGGGTGAGGGCGGTCACGTGCAACGTGGTCCCCAGCACCATCAGGCCGAATCCCCGCAGCCAAGCCCCATCGGTGATGAGGGTCCCGATCTGGCGGATCGACATCTGGCGGCGGGCAGGGGCCAGGACGGTCTGGACAGCTCGGTGCTGGCGCACCGCGGCGACGCCGAAAGTGACGGCAGCGGCGACGGCCAGCATGATCGCGACCGGGGTCACCGCAGGTCCCGCCCCGTTGAGCCGGCTGCCCGGGAAACCGCTGCTACCGCGGTGTCCCGGGAACCGTTGACGATCATGGTTGCATCATCGGCCGCCTGCGCTGTGCTGAACCTGAGAGCAGTGTGGTGGTCTCTGGTCAGGGACGCACAGAGGCCTCGGAGGGGGGACCTATCTGGGTGACGCGGGGGAGGCGGAGCTCGAAGCGGCACCATCCGGCTGGACCGTCGACCACGGCAGCGTCGCCGTGGTGAGCGCGCATCGTGGCGCGGGTGATCGCCAGTCCGAGGCCACTGCCTCCGTGGTCGCGGGTACGCGCCTCATCCAACCGGACGAAGCGTTCGAAGATGCGGTCCCGGTCGACCTCGGGCACCGGGGGACCATCGTTGTCGACCCAGAGCACTGCCTCAGAGGCGGTCGTGATGAGGGTGAGCCGGACGCTGGTCCGGGCATGTCGGATTGCGTTGTCGACGACATTGCGGAGTGCCTGCTGGAGGCGTTGCTGGTCGCCGACCACGCGGGCGGGCGTGATGTCGAGGTCGACACCCACGGTGCCGGTCAGGCGCAGCCGGTGCGCCTCCGCGGCAAGGAGATCGTCGAGGTCGATGTCGACCGGATGGACGGCGAGGTCCTGGGCATCAGCACGGGCCAGTGTCATCAGGTTCTCGACCAGGCCGCGGAGGCGGGCGGCCTCGGCGTTCATGGTGGCGAGCAGGGCGGCCTGCCGCTCGGGGCTGGCGGTGACGGCCAGCTCCCCGGCCGTGGTCAACGTGGCCAGGGGACTGCGGAGCTCGTGGCTGGCGTCGGAGACGAAGGCCCGCTGGGCGCGGTCAGAGGCCTGGAGTCGGTCGAGCATGGTGTTCATGGTGGTTGCGAGCGCAGCGATCTCGTCGCGAGTCCGTGGGACGGCGATGCGTTGGGTCAGCCGTTGAGCGTCGATGTCGGCCACGGTCGTCCGGATGCTCTCGACTGACCGCAGCGCTCGTCCGACGAGCATCCACACGGCCACAGCGACTGCCCCGAGTAGCAGCGGCGTGCCGGCCACCAGGAACAACGTCACGGTCTGGATGGTGGCGCGCTGGATTCCGATGGGAACAGCTGCTTGGACGTAGTAGGTGGTGTCGTCGAGCTCCAAGGCGGTCGTCACCACCATCCACTCACCGCCGGGGCCGTGCTCCGTGTCGAGGTCCACCTCGGCTGAGGTGTAGTCGCCGACGGCTGGGCGCTGGGAGGACAGAGGGTCCTCGGCGACGTCGCGGCTGGAGGCCTGGATGACGGTGCCGTCGGCATCGAGGACCTGGACGACGGAGTTGCTGCGGGTCCGTCCACTGATGGCCTCCTCGGTGGCTGTCAGGCCCTCCGTGCTGAGCAGCGCGACCACCTCGGCGGCGCGAGCCTGCGCGATCGCTTCGGCCGTCTGCTCGATGCTGGCTTCCAGGGTGACGATCAACGCCGTGCCACCGATCAGGAGGGCGACAAGGACGACAGCGACGGCGACCATGACGGATCGGCCGCGGACTCCGATCCGATCACCGGTACCGAACAGGCGCGTGAGGCGCTCACCGGCGAGGGTCACAGGTGCCCGGGGCGCAACGTCGGGGCCGGGACGGGTGGGACCGGTCACCGCGCCGTCATCTCCGGATCGACTGCTGCCGACCTGCCACGTCCTCCAGACCTGCCCTGCCTCGTCATGCCTCGCTGTCCTGTCGTCTCCGCGGTGGTCAACCCTGCTCCTGCGCGGCCCGCGTTACCTGGGCACCGCCGCTACGCAGGTGACGTACGCCTGAGAAGGCGAGACCGCCGACGGCGAGCGCGGCCAGGGCCATCTGGCTCACCTGCCCCATGCTGTGCCCCACCTGCCGGTAGGCAGCCCCTGCACCGTAGCCGACGGAGGCGACGACGGCGGCCCAGACCAGCCCGCCGACCAGGTTGTAGACGGTGAAGGTGTTCCTCGGCAGCCCCACACTGCCGGCCAGACCGGGCATCAGCGCCCGCATCAACGCCGTCCACCGTCCGATCAGGACTGCCCAGCCGCCGCGGCGCGCGATCAGGGCCAGAGCGTGGTCGATGCTTCGGTGCCGGCGGAGGCGATGAGGAAGTCGATCCAGCATCCGTGGACCCCATCGGCGACCGAGCTGGTAGCCGACCTGATCCCCGGCGACGGCCCCGACGGCCGCTGCGGCGATCACCGCCCACAAGGGAAGGTGTCCGGTTCGGGCCGTGACACCGGCGACGAAGACAGCCGTCTCCCCGGGAATCACCAGGCCGACCAGCGCGGACGCCTCCAGGGCCGGCAGCAACGCGGCGGTCAGCAGGATCAGCAGCGGAGGCAGGGCTGCCAACCCGGTCACCAGGTCAGCCATGAGCTGGTCCGCCGTTCAAGGGCCCGAGGATGTGCTGGGGGGTCGGGTTCGGTAGCCACGGTCGGTTCCTGGCGGCACCGAGGCGCGTTGTGGTGAGGGCTAGCATCGCTACCTTCCGGGCTGGTCACGTGGGCAGCCGTTCCCTCAGCATGAGGCCAAGATCCTGAGATGATCCTGTGCGAGGCAGGTCAGGATCGTTCTCAGGTTGGGCTCAGGTGGGACGGCTGACAATCAGCCTGTGAAGTGGCGAACGCGAGGACGCGCGTGAAGGTCTTGTTGGTGGAGGACGAGCAGCGGCTGGCTGCGGTCGTCAAAGAGGGGCTGCAGGCTGAGGGCTTCGAGGTCGACATCGTGACTGACGGCTCGGTCGGGCTGTGGGCCGCCACCGAGAACAGCTATGACGCAATCGTCCTCGACATCATGCTGCCTGGTCTCAACGGCTACGACGTGTTGAAGCAGCTCCGCGCCCGCAAGGTGTGGGTGCCGGTGCTGATGCTCACCGCGAAAGACGGTGAGTACGACCAGACCGACGCCTTCGACCTCGGCGCCGACGACTACCTCACGAAGCCGTTCAGCTTCATGATCTTGATCGCCCGGCTGCGGGCGCTGATCCGCCGCGGCGCCCCGGAACGGCCGATGCTGGTCACTGTGGGAACCCTGGTGCTGGATCCGTCGCGACGCTCGGTCGAACGCCGCGGCGAGACGATCATCTTGACCGCCCGGGAGTACGGCCTGCTGCACTTCCTGATGCGCAACGCCGGGGATGTCGTGAGCAAAGCCGAGATCCTCGACAACGTGTGGGACTCCGCCTATGAGGGCAGCGACAATATCGTCGAGGTCTACATCGGCTACCTCCGGCGCAAGGTCGACGCACCGTTCGGTCTGTCGACGCTGCACACTGTCCGCGGCTTGGGCTACCGGCTGGACCCGGATCCCAGCTGAGACGGGTCCACGGGCTCGGACGGGGGTCGGTCGGCGCCGGACATGCCAACGGCCGTGCCAGGTCACGTCGCCGCCAGTCGCTGAGGAGCACGAGTCGCTCGAGCAGCATCACCTGTTGACGCTAGGTTCCAGCGTCGGCAGGGAAACGTGCCCGCTCGGTCGGGAGTCGGGCCGGCGAGCGGTGACCTTGGTGGAGCGTGCCAGCACCGGCCACGACCGGACGGTCGCATCGCTGGCCTTGCTGAACCCATGGGTGCGGTTGAACCGCAGGCCGATCATGACGTCCCCGCTGCGGAGGTAGTCGACCGCCACCGTCTGCCACGCCCGGTTCTTACGCCGGGGGATGAACGCCGAGCGGTTGGGCTGCATGAAGTAGCTGTAGCCGCCGAGATCAGCTACCAGGGGACACCCGCGGTCGAGGTTGCGGGACAGCACGTCGAGCTCGATGAGACTGATGGGGTTGTCGGTGGTGACACAGGTCGTCGCGGCAGCAGCCGCAGGCGCGAGCGCCGCCGTCGGGAACGGCTTCCCGAACGGCAGCCTCAGGTCGGCGTGCGCGGAGACGCCCAACAAGCTCAGCACCACGCCGGCGATGATCAGCACGGGCACCGGTCTCCGCACCCGGGTCGCCGCCCATCCGGCGGCCGCACCCACCACCAGCGCCAGCGGCCCTCCCGCCGCGGCCGCGTAGTGCAGGAACCAGGCCGGAATGGTGAACAGCAGGCCCAGCATCGAAGCCAAGACGATGACGCACAGTCGGCCGACGGGTGAGGTGCAGGCCGCGGCGCAGCAGGCGGCGAGGATGCCGGCGGCGACGGCGAGCCACCACCCCGCCGGGGTGTGGCTGAACGGGGAGAGCCCGATGATCGTCCACGCCCGCCCGGCCCAGCTCGCGCCCACGCTGGGCCGGCCGAGCTGGGAGGCCACCACCAGCTCCCACATCTGACCCGGTGCCGCCGCGAAGAACGGCAGACAGATCGCCGTGGCACCGACTGCGACGCCACCAGCGGTCGCCAGGGCCCGACGCCAGCCCAGAGTGATCAACACCCACGCCACGACGGCTGCGGCGGGCACCACCCCCCAGATCTTGACCGCCGACGAGGCGCCGAGCAGGAAGCCAGCCGCCACCAGAGATGCCCAGATCCGCGACCGGGTCTGCGCGGCGCTACCGGCCAGGGCCACGGCACCGAGCAGGCAGGTGGTGGCCAGCGGCTCCAGCAGTGTCGTGTGTTCGACGTACACGACCGGAAAGAGCACGGCGTAGAACAGGCCGCCCACCATCGCTGCGGCCAAGCCGGAACGACGGAGCGCAACCCCGACCAGGACGGCGTTCAGTGCGCCCAGCAGCATGAACCCGATCCGGGCGACCGCCAGCGCGGTCGGGTCTCCGACCAGTCCGGCCAGTGCGGCGAACGGGGCCAGGGCGAGGACGATCCCCGGAGGATGCAGGAGCAGCACGTCGCGATACGGCAGCAGACCGTGCACCAGCCCGGACGCGGCAGCGTAGTAGACGCCGTCGTCGTAGTTCCCGCGACCGTAGAGGCCGCCGCCGTGGAGGACGGGAAGGAGCCGCAGCAGGAACGCCGCCGTGGCGATCAGGAGCAGACACGGCCACCACCAGCGCGGGCTGCGTACCGGTCCCTGTGTTGTTGTCGCCCAGGTGGTCATGTGATGTCCTCAGGATCGTCGGCGGCCGCGAACCCGACGGGCAGCGACGCCTCGATCGTGTAGGGCACCGGCTGAGGTGCCGCTGAGGACGTCGTCGACGGCTCGACACGGCAGTGGCCCGTGATCGGCCCTGTGGCGGACAGGTTCGTCTCAGGTTCATCTCAGTGGGACCGGCCAACACTGGCGCGATGACGACTGCTCTCATCCCTGCTCCCACTGTGCTTCCGTTGGAGATCGACGGCCATGAAGGAGGAGGGGACGGCTTCATCGAACCGTTGCTCGGCTTCGGTGGATTTCTCCTCATCCTCGCGTTGTTGATCTTGACGGTGGTGCTGTTGCGCCGCTATGGCCTGATCCCCGACCAGCTCCCGTTCACCCGACGACCCGCGCCCGAGGACAGTGCCCGCCAGCTGCTCGCCGAGCGCATGGCCAAGGGTGAGGTGTCCACCGAGGAGTTCCTGGAGCGGGCCAGCGCCTTGAACTGGACGCCGGGATCGGACGTGAAGCCATCCAGCCGTCACCGATCGCGTCGACCTTGACGCTGCCGGACAGACCGGGCCGGCCGTTGCCTCGACGCCGGTTCAGCGTCGCCTCAGGAAGGATTCTCTAGCGTGAGGGAGTGATCGGACTGCTGCCCGCCCTCAGCCTGCCCTGGATGGATCCTGAGCAGCTCATCCACGGCTTCGGCTCCTACGCCCTGTGGGGTGTGGCCATGATCATCTTCGCTGAGTGCGGGCTGTTCGCGATCCTGCCGGGAGACTCGCTGCTGTTCACGATGGGGCTGTTCGTCGCGGTCGGTGCGGTTGATCAACCGTTGGGCCTGGTCTGTCTGGTCCTCACCCTTGCGGCCATCCTCGGCAACGCCTGCGGCTACGCACTAGGCCGCCTGATCGGGCCGCCGCTGTTTCGACCACGGGCCGGGATGGTCGGCAGAGTCCTGAATCCCGCCTACGTCACCCGCACCCGTCACTTCCTGGACCACCACGGTCACCGGGCCCTGATCCTGGCCAGGTTCGTCCCCATCGTCCGGACCTTCGTCACCCTGGTCGCCGGCGTCAGCCGGATGTCGTTCGCGCGCTTCATCGGCTTCACCGCGGTCGGCGGCGTTCTGTGGGCCTGCGGTGTGCTGCTGCTCGGCTTCTTCCTCGGCAATGTCACCTGGATCCGCAGCCACATCGACCTCGTCCTGGTGGCCATCGTCGCCGTGTCCTTGCTGCCGATGCTCGCCGAGGTGGTGCGACACCGACTGCGTCGTGACGGGGCCGGTGCCACCGAGGTGATCGTCGAGACCCACTGATCTTGTCCTCACCCGGGGTGTGCCGAGTCGTCCCGGACCCCCCAGGAAGGTCCCCGATCCCGAACCGAGCACCGGGACCCGCCCTTCCGCCCGCCACCCCCGGCCGGTACCGGTGCGGTCACCGCTTGGTCATTCCCTCGAGGGATGCGAGCCGTGCAGCGCGCCGAATCAGGCCGTGCTGATCACGGCCATCGGGCATTTGGGAAAAGGCCTCGGTCACGATGGTGCGCTCGCCCACGTGTGCGGCCCATTGCGTCAGGCATTTCCTGTGGGCGGGCTGAATGCTGACCTTTGACAAGGTCTGGCCATCAAGATTTGACTAAAGATCAGCCGAAACACCGGATCGACAACATAGGAGAAACACATGGCCGTCGCAGAGAAGACACGAATGTCGCGGCAGGAATGGCTCACGAAAGTGCCAGCCATCACCGCGACCTTCTGGGTCATCAAGATCCTTTCCACCACGATCGGGGAGACATTCGCCGACTATCTGTCGGTCAACGTCGGGCTGGGCCCCGCCATCACCGACATCGCCATGCTGACCGTCCTCGCCGCGGCACTCACCCTCCAGCTCCGCACCCACCGGTACACACCGTGGATCTACTGGCTCTGCGTGGTCCTGGTCAGCATCGTCGGCACCCAGATCACGGACTTCTTCACCGACACCCTCGGCGTCAGCCTCTACCTGAGCACCGGGGTGTTCTCCATCCTCCTCGCCGCCGTCTTCACCATCTGGTACCGCCAGGAGGGGACGCTGGCCATCACCTCCATCGACACACCGCGCCGCGAAGGGTTCTACTGGGCGGCCATCCTGGTCACCTTCGCCCTCGGCACCGCCGCAGGCGACCTCGCCACGGAGGCGCTCAGCCTCGGCTTCCGCAACGGCGTGTTCCTCTTCGGCAGCTTGATCGCTGTCACCTGGCTGGCCCGCCGACTGGGGGCGAACAGCGTCGTGACCTTCTGGATCGCCTACATCCTGACTCGGCCGCTCGGCGCTTCGCTCGGTGATCTGCTCACCCAGGATCAAAGCCTCGGCGGCCTCGGCCTCGGGGCCAGCCTGACCAGCGCGATCTTCCTCACCGTCATCGTGGTCCTGGTCGCCCGCGAGCAGCTCCTCGTCAACCGCCACGGTGTTGCCGTCAAAGGGAAGGGTCCTCACGGCGGACGGCGCCGTGACCTCGCCTGGGCCGGAGCAGGAGCCGCCGCCGTCCTCGTCGCCGGTCTCGTTCTCGGCAGCCTGCAGGCTGCCGCCCTGCAGAACACCGCCGCCGCGGCCGGACCTGCCAACACCGCGCAGGTCCACCCCACCACCGCACTCGGCGACGTCAGCAACTTCACCACGATCGCCACAGACGTCCAGGCCGAGGTGAGTGCGAACGACCTCCCGGCCGCGACCGCGAAGGTCAAGGACCTCGAAGTCGCCTGGGACGGCGCCGAGGCCGGACTCAAGCCACGCGACCCTGCCGACTGGCACACCCTCGACGGTCAGATCGACGACGTGCTCACGTCCTTGCGCGCCGGCAGCCCCAACCAAGCCAACTGCGCGGCCAACCTGACCACCCTGATCGACACCCTCAACACCTACGACGGCGTCTAGCAGAATCCGACGACGGCGGGTCCCGGGACCCGGGCCCGCCGCCGGTCGAGCCGCTGAATCATGGCGTCTGCCCCTGCGGGGCGATCACGGCATCCGCGGACCGCTCCACCGCTTACCGGAAACCCGGAAACGGAGAGCGCCGCCTCCTGAAAACGAGTCCTAAGGGCCAACATCAACGGCCGAGAAAGCCAAGGCCAGACGCCGCGTCGAAGGACCGCGGCCAACCACTCGACGGCATTCCTGGATCCGACAACGTTGCCGTAATTGTGCGCGGCGATTTAAGACCGGCGTCGATGAAAGACTGATAGACACCCTACAAACAGAGCCGAGCAAATCACGTGGCGTGGCGCACCAACGTAGCCCTTCGACCGATCGCAAAAGCACAACCTCTTGCAAAACAAGAGGCTGTGCCTGCTTTGCGCTGATCGCATGCCCTGACAGTTCGCCCGCTGGCGCGCCCGCCGCGCCCCACGGGCAGGGTCCCAGCAGGGAGAACCGTTCTGGGCCCGCAGAGCCAGGGGACGCCATCAGGTGGCGCAACCGCGCCCCGACCGACTCCCGTTCCACCCGCTCGCCGACCCGGCCGCCAGGGTGGGTTGGGCCGAGTTCAGTCAGCACTCAGGCCGACCTTGACATCCTGGGTGTCGGCGACGCGAGGCGGCCGACGTCGCCACCCTGCTGTTCCGCGCGAGCTGCTGCTACCCAAGGAGATCCCTCATGTTCGCTCATGCCCTCGCCGCCGTGATGGCCGCAGTCGCCGACGCCTCAGGACGTAACGACACCCCGTCAGACGTCGTGACGGTTGCCGCGACGATGGGGATCGCCGCCATCCTGGTGATCAACATGATCAAGGAGAGCCTTCCCGAATCCGGTGCCCGAGAGCACCGAGAATCCAGTCCCTAGCGATCCCGACGCCTAGCCCGGCTGCGGGGGAGGGGGCGTCAAATGCTCCAAGGCGGCCACCCGCTCCAGCACCGGCACCGGCCTCCCGTTGCTGGGGAGCTCTGCTCGGACTGCCTGCCGCTGTGATCTGGGGTATCTCTTCTACCGCGGCGCCGTGAAGATCAACTTGTCCAGGTTCTCCACTTGGACGGTGTGTTCTTGATCGTGGCCGCCGCCGGCGTGGCTGGCCTACGCCGTGCACGATCTGCTGGAGGCCGGCGTGTTGCCGGGAATAGCGGAGTCTCCGAGGATCGCGGAGCGGCGCCCTAAGCGCCTGCCTCAGAGCTCGGACGGGCCGATAGCCCAGGACACGAGACCCTGAATGTCCGGGCACGGCCACACCACCAGATCCTCGTGAGCGCTGCAGGCGATCTCGGGTGCATCGAGACCGATGTAGGTGCCGCCGCCAGCATAGAAGCCACGTACGTGCATCCCGTCGTCATCCTCGGCGGTCAATACTTCAATGATCAAGGGGCGGTGCGCCTGGACGACCGCGACATCGTGGGCGAGCGCGGCAGCGTCACCGCGGGTGGCGACATGACCAGCACGGTAGACGAGCCAGTCGTCCAGATAGTCCTGCATCTGGTCGAGCAGGATGTCGCGATCCTCACCGACCGTGACGGTGTTGGAGAACAGCATCTGAACGGAGTGGCGATCGATCAGCATCGGGTGGCCTCATAGGTGGGTGATCAGATGGCAGCCACCATCTCACCGGCAGCCTGTGCAGAGCCTGAGCCGTTGCGGCGCCGACGCAGGCCCCGGCAGGACCCAAGCCGGCTCAGCATGGTGATGCTGAAACTCGGGCACCGGCGCCCGGGCCCCGTCAGGTGCCAGGCCAACGCTCCGGCGTGCCCAACCGGTCCGATCGGATCCGCGCGGCCGCAAGCCGGCACCGACGCCGAGCAATCCAGCACGCTGGTCGCTCCGAATATCACGGTATGAGCACTTGCCAGCCCCTCGGAGAAGCTGTTCGTCGACAGCGGGATGTCCCGGACGAACCGATGACCGATCCACAGGCGGGGCTGCCCGGTCGAACCGCACCGCGCCGCGCCGCACCGGCTGGCATCTCTGACCGACCTGCTGCCCGCTGATGAGGAACATCGTTCGATCGATCCTGCGCGGGATCCGGGAGAACTGGGGCAGCGCCTACCGAGGGAGCCGGCCGGGTCGACGGTGGCAGGTGGCGGCTGCGTTGCTGGTGACGGCAACGACAGTACTGGCTGCTTGCGGACGGCCTGTTCCCGTGCCGCAGCCGTCAACACCGATGCCGTCTTCACCGCTCCCGCCTTCGTCTTCGCAGCGTCCCAGCACCGCGGTGAGCACGGCACCGACGACCGGGGTCCTGCTGGATGAGGACTTCAACGGAGCCGCCTTGGATGAGTCGGTCTGGAACACCTGCTACTGGTGGGACGACGACGGGTGCACCATCACGTCCAACGACGAGCTTCAGTGGTATCGACCCGAGGGTGTCTCCGTCAGCGGTGGCTCACTGCGGCTGGTGGCCGAACGAGGTGACCAGCACGCGTCTGATGGAAAGACCTACCCGTTCCGGTCCGGCATGGTCACCACCGGCCCGACGCAGGACGAGGGAAAGGCCAAGCTGGCTTTCACCTACGGCACGGTCGAGGCGCGCCTACGAGTCCCGTCGGGGCGCGGACTGTGGTCGGCGATGTGGCTGCTGCCGGCCAGTCAGGATTCTCGACCCGAGATCGACGTGATGGAGATCCTCGGGAACGACCCAACCGAAGCCATCCTGCACCTGCACCCGAGCAACCGGAAGAAGGCGTCGCCGGGCAAGACCGTTACGGTTCCCGGGACCGACTTCTCAAAAGGCTGGCACAACTTCCGCCTCGACTGGACACCCGGGCGGCTGGACTACCTGATCGACGGCAAGCGAGTCTGGCGCCTCTCCGGAAAACAGGTGCCCGACGAGCCGATGTACCTGATCTTCAACCTAGCCGTCGGTGGCGCCTACCCGGGTGATCCCAGCGACAGCACCAAGTTCCCGGCAACGTTCTCCATCGACCACGTCAAGATCACCGCCGCTGCGTAGAACGCGGTGCACGTCTGGCCCCCAACGGAGATTGCACATCACGGCAGCGGGAACCGTCGCCTCGGCGACGGTGAACCCTGGCGCCACCGGCCCGCGAGGGTTGTTGCGCCGGCGGCGACGACGAGCAGCAGGGGTGCCAGGCGGCGCCTCAACGATCGATGGTGGTCAATGCCGCCACCGTGCTCCGCGGCGGCCGAGTGCACCTGAATGACCTCTTGGCCACTAGGGATCCGGCTCGTGTTCACGGCAGTCTCCGGGTTCCTGGAACGCCGCCGATGCCACCTGCTGGGGTGGCGTCAACATCGGGTGTCCCGGCTGGGGGGTGACGCGTCCCGCTGCCCACATTCGTGGAGGTCGGTGGTCTGCGCGGTCGCGGTGGCGGAGCATGCTGGGCCGCTGAAGGCCGGCTGAACGGGGACGTGACCCCCGCACCGGGCCGCAGTCCCTGAATCCGCGCAGTGCGCACCACGACCAGCAGGGTCGATGACCACGACGCCCCGTCCGTTCGGTCCAGCACAACGTTTCCGGTGGCCCCTCGCGGTAGCACCGACATCGGCGTTAGTGTCCGCACGGTGAGGCTGAGCGACGACACCGCCGGTGAGGAGCACATCGGCCGCCGTGATCTGACCCGCTGGCCGACCCGCGCGGGCAGGGCGTTGGTCAGGGCGGCCAGCAAGCTGGCCGCGAACATGTCAGCTCACACCGTGCTGTATCTCACCGCGGGCATCGGACTTATCCTGGTAGTGGGCCTCACCTCGGCCGGTGCCGGCGTCTACGACGCCGTCACGGAGCAGGACGGGATCGCCGGCGTCGACCAGCCCGTCCTCGATCAAGCCATCGCGCGCCGCACCCCGACCAACATGTGGTTGGTGACCGGGTTCACCCACCTCGGTGGCGCTGTCGGCATGACCATCATTGCGTCGCTGATCACGATCGTGTTGGTGTGGCGGTGGCGCTCCCGGACCCCGCTGATCTTGATGCTGCTCGCCGTCGCCGGATCGCTGGCCATGACGACCGTCGGCAAAGCGATCGTGGGCCGCAACCGGCCCCCGCTGTCGGAAGCGGTTCCGCCGTATGAGTACGCGTACTCCTTCCCGTCCGGCCATGCTCTGAACAGCACAGTCATCGCCGGCATCATCGCGTACCTCCTGGTCCGGCGGCTCCGCTCCAGCTGGGCTCGGGTGATCACGATCATCTGCGCGGTGGTCTGGGCAGTGGCGATGGGTCTCAGCCGGGTGTTCCTCGGTCACCATTGGCTCACCGACGTCGTCTTCGGGTGGCTCGTCGGCGCCGCGTGGGTGGTTCTGCTCATCACGGCCCACCGACTGTTCCTGACCATCCGCCGGGCCCGAATCGATAGACGCAGCCCATCACCGGACGAGCGGCGAGCCTCGTCGTGAGTTGCCGCGTGCCCTCGGTCGCGACCGGTCGATAGGCGGTGATCCTGCCGATGCTCGGCACCTCGACGTGCAGGACCCAGCAGGGGCCGTGAGGTTCAGACGAGGCCGAAACCACATCATCTTGGTACCAGGGCCCAGCAATGGCAGGCGATGATCCGGCGGTGACATCCCGGTCTTCTTTGGGGACGGCCCCCTGAACACCAAGGCAGACGCGCACGCGAGCTCGCGAACCGGGCTGAGCCCGCGGGCCTCGACCCTGTCCCGAGAAGAGCTCTTGCTCAACGTGCGGAGGCAGGCACCCGGTTGTGAGCTGACGGCCCGGCTGGCCGATAAGGCATCCCACGTGTGGTGATCGGCGCGTCTCATCGACGCGGAGCCGCCGAGGGGGGCCGCCGGGTGCTACTGGTCACGGTCGCCTCCGCTGCCGGAGTGGAGACGTCGGCGGGCGTGGCGGTGCTTCGAAGACCAGCAGGTCGTCGTGACGCCGCGTCGACCACAGACGTATCAGAGAACGGATCACTGCTGCTGAAGGTCAACATGTCGGTGTGGGGGCGCAGTCGGATCGCCAAGTAGATCGCCATCGTGCAGATCGCGGCGGCCAGCAGCCACCCACCGAGCACATCTGTTGCCCAGTGGTAGCCCAGATAGGCGCGCGTCATGCCGATAACGACCGCCAATGCCGTCCCAGCGACGATCACCGATCGGCGGGCCCAGGGCTGAGTCAGAGTGGAGGCCAGCAGCAGCGCTCCGAGCACCCAGACCACCGAGCCGCTCGTGGTATGGCCGGACGGAAAGGACGGGTCTGTTGCCGGCGGTCCGATCAACGAGGTGATCGGGGGACGGGCACGGCCGACGACCTCCTTCGTCAGGTACACGATCGAGCTCGTCTCCACCATCGTGATCACCAGCGTCAGCGGCAGCAGCAGGTTCCGGGTCCGCCACACCAGAACCCCAGCGATGACAGCGGTGACAACGGCCACCACCCGGAAGGAGCCGAGTGCGGTCAGCGTGATCGCCGCAACATCGAGTGCGGTCGTGCGCGCCGCGACCATGGCCGCCAGGACCGTGTTGTCGAGGGGGGTGGGTTCACCGGACCGCCACATCCACACGGCCATGACGAAGAATCCCACCGAGCCGACAGCTGCGACAATCAGCCAACGCTTACTCGTCGCCCGCGTGCTTTCCATGGTCGCCGTGGTCGTGGGCACCAGGCTGGCAGTCGGGAACTCTGACATCGTCAACACCTTCCGGGCCGCCGTTCGGGCAGCTGTGCCCTCAGCATGGAGCCCGGCACCTGAGACGTTCCTGTGCGTGCAGGAGAGGGGGTGCCAGCCTGAGTCCCGAGTCGAGGTCTGTCGAGGTCAGAACACCACCCGGCGCGACCAGCGCTGCAGTGCTTGTTGAGGCAGACGCACCGGCGACATCGACACGCTTCCTCGTGCCGGGCTTGAGAGCCGGCTGCCGGTCTCGGCGGTGTCCACCAGATCCCCACCGGTTGCTGACGAGATGTAACGGCGGTTACAGTGCGTTGATAACGTCCCGAGTGGGTTGTGGTGAGGTCGGAGGTCACAGATGGGCGGAACCGCGCTGTTCATAGCGGTGTTCTTGGCGTGTCTGGTGGAAGCGGTCGAGGCGACCACCATCGTGTTGGCGTCCGGCACCACCCGCGAGTGGCGTTCCACCTTGATGGGGGTCGGGTGCGGCCTGGTCTCGTTGGTAGTCGTGGTCATCGTCCTCGGGCCTGCGATCTCGGTGATCCCGTTGGCCTACCTGCGCGCCGGTATCGGCGGACTGCTGCTCGTGTTCGGGCTCCAGTGGCTGCGCAAGTCGATCCTGCGGGCGAGCGGCTACAAGGCGCTCCACGACGAGACGGCCATCTACGCGACCCAGGTCGCTGCTGCCCGGTCTGCGAGCAAGCAACGACGGGGGGCGGTCAACGACTGGTACGCCTTCACCCTGTCATTCAAAGCTGTGCTGCTGGAGGGACTGGAGGTGGTCTTCATCGTGCTCACCTTCGGTACCAACGCCCACCGGGTCCCCCTGGCGGCAGCCGCCGCGGTGGCCGCCGTGGTTCTGGTCGCCGGCATCGGCGTGGCGGTCCGGGCTCCGCTGGCTCAGGTGCCGGAGAACGGCATGAAGTTCGTCGTCGGTGTGATGCTGACCGCGTTCGGTGCCTTCTGGGCCGTCGAAGGTGTTGGAGGTAGCTGGCCCGGCGAAGATGCGGCTTTGTTGGTCCTCGCACCGGCCATCGCCGCGTACGGACTTCTGATCATCGTCTGGCTACGCCGACAGCGGCAGAGCCAACCCGCCACCGACGGAACGGCCGGCCTAGGAGTGACGCCGTGAGAGCTCGACTCAAGGCTTTCGGGGCGTTCTGGTACGACTTCATCATCGGAGACGACTGGACCGTCGCCGCCGGGATCGTCATCGCGTTGCTGATCACGGGTTTGGTGGCCACCACTACGACACCTGCGTGGTGGATCGTCCCCGCCGCCATCGCCATCCTGCTTCCGCTGAGCTTGTGGCGTGCAACCCGACCAGCCTGATCCGGACGTTGGTTCGGATGCTGTTGTCGACAGCGACGATCAGCTGGCCGGCAACGACGTCGGCGTCGACCCGATCGAGTGGCTGATCCTGATCTACAAGGTTCCCACCGAGCCCTCCCGGCTGCGCGTGTCGGTGTGGCGGCGACTCAAGGGGCTTGGTGCCATCTACCTGCAGAGCTCTGCGGCTGCCCTCCCGGCCGGAGCCTCCGCAGAGCGGGCCCTCCGGAAGCTGCGACACGAGATCACCCAGATGGCGGGATCGGCGGTCCTACTCCGCAGCACCCTGCTCGGCGGCGGCTCGGATGTCGCGGCCATGTTCCGCGCCGCCCGAAATGACGAGTACGACGAGATCATCGACAAGTGTGACGACTTCCTGGCGGGGATCGACAAGGAGTTCCATGCCGAGCACTTCAGCTTCGCCGAGCTCGAGGAGAACGAGGTCGACCACACCAAGCTCGTCAACTGGCTGGCCAAGGTCCGCGATCGCGATGTCCTGGGATCGGGGCAGCGAGAAGGCGCCGAGGACGCCGTCCTCCGCTGCGCCGAGGCACTTGAACGCTACGCCCAGCGCGTCTACGCCGAAGACCCCGACCTCGGACCCCAGAGTTCCTCGTCATAAAGGACGGTGGACGCAGCTCGAGACGCCCCCTGCCCCTCACGAGGATGAGCGTTGCCGCGCCAACGGCTCAGAACGGCGGCGGGCCGAGGATCTCGATCGCACCAGTGGCCTCAGCGGCTGCGCGGATCCGGTCGAAGTCGACGGGCGTCGGGTGGTCCTCGCTGGCGTGCCGGTAGAACGCCTCGCCGGCAGCCGGGTTCTGGAAGGCCAGCATCCTGGCGGTCGGTGACGTGACCATGAAGGCGTGCGGGACGCGCCGTGGGAACACCGCCAGTCCGCCCGCTCCGAGCCTGACTTCCTCGCCATCGATATGCAGCAGGATCTCGCCCTCGAGCAGGTAGAACGTCTCATCAGCATTGGGGTGGAGGTGCAGCGGAGTCACCTTCCCCTGCTCGAGATGGTCCTCGAACATGAAGAACGCGGCACCGCTCTCTGCCCCGGTCACCTTCCAGGTGAACGTCCCGCCGCCGCAGAACCAGGCCTGCTCGCCCTCACCTTGCTGCCGGACCGTGGCAGTCAGCGTGTCCATGACATCCTCCATCGTTTATGGGACGCATGTCCCATAACGAGATTAGGGTACCGTGAACGCCATGTCAACGGACTACGAGGAGTTCGGCCGAACCCGGCAGAAGGCACGCACCCGCAGCCAGCTGATCGCCGCCACCAGGGCACTGATCGCGGCCGGGACGGCCTCGCCGACCGTCGAGCAAGCGGCCGAGGAGGCCTCGGTGTCGCGCACCACCGCCTATCGCTACTTCCCCAGTCAGAAGGCGCTGCTGATCGCCGCACACCCCGAGATCCAGACGTCGTCGCTGCTGCCCGAGGAGCCGGGCGACGACCCAGTGACCCGCCTCGCCTTGGCCATCGACAAGTTCGTCGACCTGGTGCTGGAGTCTGAGGGGCAGCAACGGACGATGCTGCGGCTCTCACTCGAGAGCGACGCCACGGACCTTCCGCTACGGCAGGGCCGGGCGATCGGCTGGTTCGTGGATGCGCTGGCTCCCCTGGAGCCACGGCTCGGGAAGGCGAACATCCATCGGCTGGCGGTAGCAATCCGCAGCGCAGTTGGCATCGAGTCACTTGTTTGGCTCACCGACATCGCTGGTCTGTCGCGGGAGGAGGCTGCGCGACAACTCAGGTGGACCGCGCAGGCGTTGCTCGCACATGCCCTCGCTGAAGGACTGCCCTAGCT
>CAVPPP010000044.1:0-23784 GCA_963707005.1 uncultured Actinomycetota bacterium | reverse complement strand
TGGTCCACCTGTGGCCCGACCGGACCAACTGCGTCGCCCCCGCCCCGACCACCGGGGCTACGCCGGCCGCCCCTGCACAGCAGAGCACTGCGGCGCCCACGACACCCGCACCTACCGCCGCCCCCGAGACCAGCGGCCCCTACGGCGGCACCGCCGAAGCCCGACGCCAATGGGAATCCACCGTCCAGGGTTTCGCCCTCGCCTACCCCGACACCGACCGAGCTCACCCGGAAGCAATGGCTAGCGAACCTCCGGCCACGTCCAGCGCCCCGTCCTCGACGCCCTCGCCGGCACCGACCTCGACAAGGTCCCCCACGGCCACTACGCCGGCTACCAGCTGCTCAAAGTGGCCGACGAGCCATCACCATCCGCGTCACCTACCAAGAGGGCTGGGCGCTCGTGCTCTACGTCGCAGCCAACGGCGACCGGACCTGGTCGATCGACGCCCTCGACGAGACCCTCGACTTCGACTGAAGGAAATGTTGGCCGCCGGACCTCACATTCGGCGCTTTTTGAGGCCTTCAGAGGAGAGGACATCAAACTCGGAGGAGAACCGCCTCATGGCCATCCAGTACTTCACTTCTGTCCAGGCGCTCGCGCACCAGCTGCTCAGCTACGCCATCCGCGACGCTCTTGACGCCGGTCAGCTGGTTCCTTGTCAGGATGATCCGGCGGAGTGGGACGACCCGAGCAGTGATCCGGGCATCTGTGCCGGCTGTCCGGTGATGGGGCAGTGTGCCCGCTACGCCGACACGGGCGCGGTCAAGCACGGGGTGATCGCTGGTCGCCGGATCTATCGTCGCCCCCGCCGCGTCGCCCCCGCCGCCCTTCAGGACGTGGCGTGACCCCCAGGTCGGTGGCAGACACCGCGGGCGGGGTCGAGGCGACGACGGCGCTGAGGCTGCCGTCTGCGGAGGAGCCGCCGCCACCGCTGCGGTGGGGTCAGTGGGTCGTTCTGGTTGCCGGCGGGGTGCTGGTCGTGGTGGGTGTGCTCCACCTCGTCGGGGCGTCGACGACGTCGCTGGCCGGGGCGGTGGCGGGCGGGGTGGTAGCGGCGGTCGGCACCGGCGTCTGGGGTTGGCGGGCCAACCAGCGGCGCATCGAGGCGGCATCGTTGGCGTCGGTGGTCGGGCAGCTCCTCCGGGCGCCGGTCGTGCTGCGGCGGGTCCGGTGGCGGGGGATCGGCGTCGGCCGGATCGTGCGGCTGCGCATGCAGTACACCGATCTGGCCGCCGCGGTGTACGGGGCGCAGCTGGGTTGGCGGGTGGCGCAGGCCGTGGAGCAGGCCACCGGCCGCGCGTTCGTGGTGCGCCGCCAGCGTGAGCGGCTGCGGCAGCTGGTGTTGGCGGAGAAGCCCGCGCAAGCCGTCGAGAAGATGACGGAGCTCGACAAGCAGCGCGCCCGGGTCGGGGAGGTCGCGTCGGAGTCGTTCGGGGTCGACGCCACCGTGACCAAGATCAAGACCACCGACACGTTGGTGTCGGAGTTCACCGTCCACTACCGGTCGGCGGCGAAGGCGATGACCGTTCCGGCGGCCCGCCACCGCGCCACGGTCGCAGTGGGGGAGCGGTTGACGGGCATGTGGAAGGCGCAGTTCGCGTTGGAGGACGACCTGGTGATCTTCAAGCGACGGCCGCCGCTACCGACGTACGTGGCACGGCCCGCGACGCCGGCGCCCCAGCCGGGAGACGACGCCTACAGTTTGATCCCGCAGGGCGTCGACGAGGACGGCCAGATGATCTGCTGGGACATGAGCGGCGCGCAAGCGCACGTCCTGAAGAGCGGAAAAACCCGAACTGGGAAGACCGTGACCATCATCGGCGACGCGTTGGAATGTGCCCGTCGGGGGATGCCGGTGTACGTGGTCGACCCGAAACGGGTCGAGTTCATGGGGCTGCGGTCCTGGCCGAACGTCCAGTTCGTCGCGACCACGGTTCTGCAGCAGATCGCGGTGATCTACAAGCTGAAGCTGGAAATGGACGAGCGGTACCGCCTCGTCGAGGAGGAAGGCTTCAGCGATGCCGACTTCCAACCCATGCTGTTGATCATCGACGAGTACCGCCAGATGTACGGCAACGTGCAGGCCTGGTGGAAGTCGATCAAGGTCGCCGGGATGCCAGCGGAATGCCCTGTACTGGAGTGGATCGGCGGCTTGTTGCGGATGGCGGCGTACTGCCGGATCCATGTTGATCTTGCTACTCAGCGCCCAGATACTGCCTTCTTGGCCGGCGAGCAAAGAGACAATTTTTCTGCTCGGGCTGCCACCGGAAGGCTCTCACCCGATGGTGCGGAGATGATGTTCGGCACCGCCCACGTGGGGGTCAACATCCCAATGAACGTGCGCGGCCGAGGGACGATCATCGGCGGCGACGACCAACCCAGAGAGGTCCAGTTCTTCTACACCCCCGACCCCCGCCGGCCCCGCCACGACGCCGACCGTGCCCTACTCGCGAGCCTCCGACCGGCTGAGACCCGCTGGCCGGCCCTGGCTCTGGAGCTGCCCGACCCGGAGTCGTTCGCCGACGAGCTCCCCGAAGGGAAGAAGACCAGCCTCGAGTGGGAGCAACTGCTCCGTGCCCGCTTCGAGCCCACCACCGTCGTAGACACCACCGTCACTGAGGAGCTGGACTTCGTCGCCCGCACTGAACCAGCGCCCGCCACCGACGCCGCCACGGATGACGACCGAGACCGCCGCTGATGACGACGTGGACCTCGGCGACGACCTCAACAACACCCACCTGGGTCCATCGATGGTGCCGGCCGGGATGGTGTCGACCGGGGACCTGCTGAACCTCGACGACGCCCACGGCTGGGTGACCGTCACCGACCACGCCAGCGACAACGACACCGCCGGCCACGGCGAGGTCCAGCTCGAATGGCGCGACGACAACGGCGCGGTCGGTGGCCTCATCCTTGGCCGAGGTGAACTCCTGGAGATCCGGCGACCCAAGTGTTGACGACCTGGCTGGGCTTAGGGCTTCCCCCTGGGCTGTTTCTCGTTGGACAGAACCGTCCGGTGGGTTGAGCTACGGGCGCGCCGCCCGGCCCGTGCGCCCTTCTGCGGTGCCACCATCGACCCCGTGACCTCGCCCGCCGCCGCCGCGGCTCTCGCCGCGATCTGCGGGCTCGTCACCGCCATGATCTGGCTGATCGGTCTTCCCCGGGTGCCGGAACCAGCCGACAGCGGCGACTCCGAGGTGAAGTTGCCCTACGCCGCTCTCGCGCGGCCCCGGGTGGCCGCCCTGGTCGCCGTGCTCTCCGCGGCGGCCACCTGGGTCGCCGCCACCCACGTGCCGCCGGCTGCGCTGCCGCCGTGGCTGGTGCTGTCCACCCTCGGCGTCGCCCTGGCCGCGGTGGATGGGTTCACGACCTGGATCCCGGCCCGGCCGACCCGTTGGACGTGGCTGGTCATGGTCGCGGCGGGCGCGGGCACGCTGCTGGTGGGAGCGAGTTGGACAGATCTGCTCCGCATGGTGGTTGGCGCTGCCGCTGCCGGCCTCTTGTACCTGGGGCTGTGGGTCCTGACCCGCGGCGGTTTCGGCTTCGGCGACGTCCGGTTCGTGCCGCTGGTCGCGGCGCCGGCTGCGGCGGTCAGCGTTGACCTCCTGCTGGCCGCCCTGCTCACGGGGACGGTCCTGGCGCTGGTGCACGGTGTGTGGCGTCACGTGACCCGCCGGCCGGGGTGGCAGCCGTGGGCGCCGACGCTCACCCTGGGCGCCTTCATCGCCGCGGCCGCCATGGTCGCTTGGAGCTCGTGAGCTGACCGCACTTGTGCGCGGGATCTGGCTGCACTCGGCGACACCAGCGCTCAGAATATGTGCGAGAACCAACCGCGCTGTTGAGCTTTCGGCTCTTCAGTTGACGCCCCAGGCGGGGGATCTTCATCGAGCGTGGCTTGCGACGATGCGGGTCCGTCAGGCGCGGGGGCTAGCCGGCGATTCTGGTCCGCTGCTTAGGACGGACGTCATACGGGCACGCCTCACCGCAAGCCTCTACAGTCCAGGCTTCATTTCATCTGTCAGCTACTGGACTAGCAAGCAGAACGGGTGCCCAGCCGGATCGGCGAGCACGTAGAGAGGTTCGCCCTCGTCCTGCGATCGGTCGTACAGCAGCCGAGCGCCTAGCTGCTCAGCTCGCTCGCGATGCCGTTCCAGGTCTTCAACCGTCGGTACCTTGAAGTCCATGTGCATCTGAATCGGCACGTCTTCGGCAGGCCAAGTGGGCGGGACAGTGTCTGCCTTCTCCTGAATAGTCAGGACTCGGTTCCCGTCTTCATCGAGAAGGACCAGCCAGTCGGCATCATCAGGACTGCCGTCTGTCGGCGGCGCCTCTCCCTCCCGATAACGAAGACCGAGAAGCTGCCGATAGAACTCGCCCAGCTGTCGGCAGTCTCGGGCGTCGATAGCCGTGTGCAGCAGGACCGGAAACTGTGACATGCAACCTCCTCAACGGGGTGGATCGTCACGCTACCGCTGAAGATGAGCGGCGGTCATCGGCCCTGCTGACAGTGCCACTCCGGTATTTGCGGCCGACCGACAGAGTCACACGCGTCAGGCCAGATGTAAGCGTCGCGCCCAATCGGACGTGCGCCGACGCCGGGGGCGCATTGCTCCATGGACGGATCTTCGGGCGGCGTCCCGCGGATCGCCTCTATCCGTTGCGGACGTCCGGCATCCGCTGGATGGCTCGCAGGACATCTTGTGCCCAGTGGGCGTCGGAGAGAGCGTGGTGCGCGGCGCCGGTGTGCTGCGGGAGCCGCGGGTCGAGGGGGTCGGTGCTGAAGCCTGCACGGTTGACGAGCATGGTGATGTCGTAGCCGGTGTACAGCCAGCCGTCTGGCATGCGCTCATCGACCCCGAAGAGTTGAGCGATGACCATCCAGTCGTAGGGCAGCCCGCCCCAGGACCAGAACCGCGGAGTGGTGTCGCCGACGAACGCCAGCAATCCGGTCTTGATCTCCCGCCGAGACATCCATACCGGATCACCCTGCGCCTCCAGTTGCGGGAGCACTGTTGTCGCGACGAAGTCGTTGGCACGGATCGGGTCGAACTCGTTGGAGACCGCATAGAACTCGCGCCCGTCACCGGCGACGACCGCCAGGCTTATCAGGTCTATCTCCAGATCACGCTCGATGAACTCGGCGTCGACCACGTAGTCGACCACTCCGCTCGGTCTGGCTTCATCGCTTCTGCCGTCCAACCAGCGGTAGACGTCCCTGGCCCACCGTGCATCGGCGAGAGCGTGATGCTGGTTCGGTGGCGGACCGGGCAGCTCCGGGTCGTCGACCGATCCCGCCAGCTCGAGCAGACAGGCCACGTCGTAAGCGGTGTAGGTCCAACCGTCCGGTACCCGTTCCGCCAGCGGCATCAACTGAACCATTCCCAGCCAGTCCCACGGTGCCGACCCGTACGACCAGAATTGCGGGCTGTCGTCACCGACGAAGCGCAGCAGGGCCTCCTTCATGGCTGAACGCGACATCCAGGCCGGATGCCCGACGGGCTCGAGCTGCGGCAGCACGACGCTGCGAACGAAGTCGTTGCCGCCGGCGGGATCGAAGTCAGTCGAGATTGCGTAGAACTCCCGTCCGTCCTCGGCCACCACACCCAGGCTGACCAGCTCGATCCACCGATCGTGGTCGATGTACTCGCTGTTCAGAAAGAAGTCCACCTCCGGAACCTAAGGCACATGAGTTCGACCGATGCCGCCGTCTACGGTTTCGCCATGGTGACCAACCGCGAACTCATCGACGCCGCCTTGGAGTCCCTGCACCCGCTCCGCCGAGACGACGGTGTGAAGTTCGGCAACGTGTCAGCTGCTATCGCCTCGAGGAGCGGACGGATCTACCAGGGCGTCAACCTGTTCACGCCCGCCGGCGCCGCCCAGATCTGCGCAGAGAAGATGGCGTTCGGAGCCATGGCAACCGCCGGTGAGTACGAGGCAGCCAAGGTCGTCGCCGTCTGGCGTCCCCGAGGCGGTGAAGATGCACATGTCGTACCCCCATGTGGCTGGTGCCGTGAGTTCATCAGCCAGCTCGCACCGGCCGGGCACGAGACGCTCGTCGTGCTGGGCGAGCAGGACGATCTCCCCGTCAGCCAACTGCTGCCGCGCAATCTGTGGCCGGGACCGGTCATCACGCCACGGGGCTGACATGTCGGACCCGGCCCGACCGTCCACTTGCACCGCACCGACCGCCCGGTCAGCGGTCGCTTAGCGCGCAGCTGGCGGTGGACGCCAATCATCCCAGGAAGACCACCAGCGGTTGTTGGCATCGCAACTCTGACTGGCCTGCTCGGCCGCCCCGAGCACCTCCACCATCTCCGTAACGGTCATGCGGCCTGTGCGGAGCATCGATGCGAGATCCTCGACGTCCTTCCAGTGCCTCGTCCGGTCAGGCCCGAGGACGAGATCGAGCCCGTAGTCGAGGGTGTCGATGGCGTCGACTTGGCGAACGAGTGGTGCCTCGAAGTTGAGGTACCAGTTCTGGAACTCGCCGTTCTCGAAGAACATCCACGCCGAGTACAGCAGGTCAGCTCGGTAGAGCTGTAGCACCTGGGTTCGACTCCAAGCATCGAAGGATCGCCATGGGTGGGGTCCGAACGGATGCTTCGGGAAGGTGAACGTCGATCCTGGCTCGAGCAGCACGGCCAGTTCGTCACCGTCGTCGGCGATGACGGTGACCGGGCTCTGCAGCCAGACCTGACCGTGCAGGACCTCCCGCCGCAGGATGGTGCTCCCGGGAGCGAAGACGGGACTCACGGCGTGGCTGACGGCGCGGTGTTGACCCGGCCGTGGAGGTGCATGTCGTGCCAGCCGTCGCCGTGCAGGCCGGCGCCTCGTCTGGTGCCCTCGACCGAGAAGCCGGCCTTGCCTGCCACCCGACATGACGGCAGGTTCTGCGTGGAATGCTCCAGCTCAACCCGATGCAACCCGATGTCGAATGCCCAGCGGGTGGCCGTCCGCAGGGCCAGCGTCGCGAACCCTCGACCGCGAGCCGTCGGCAACGTCCAGTAAGCGGCCTCCGCCAAACCGTGCGAGGGCCTCAGCTTCAGTGTCATCCGGCCCACGACAACTCCAGCTGACTGGATCGCCCAGCTGGCCGCCCGCTCCTCCCGCCAAGCGGCCACACCAGACCGGATCCACTCGGTTGCCTCGACATCCGTCATCGATCGCACGTGCCAGCGTTCGATATCGGGATCGGCGTACGCGGCAACCACCATCGTCGCGTCCTCGACCTTCCAGGGCCGCAGCACCAACCCATCTGCGCGGAGAACCGGTTGAACGCTGTCGCTGATCTGGCCAGACGGCAGGACAGGCTCCACGAGAGACGGCATGAGCACATCGTTCCAGGCTCACGGCTCCCAGGGCCTGCCCGCTCAACGGTCGGCTTGTGACGCACTGCTCGACCTAAGCGGCCAGTTGTGGATGCTTGCGCTGTGGACATGACCGAGATCTACAGCGAGTCGTTCTGGCGCCTGTTCAGCGAACTCGACCTGAGCCTCAACCCCGCCGGTCCCGATCAGCTCTACGAGATGGCCCATCCGTACCTCCACGCCGGTCAACGCATCCTGGATGTCGGCTGCCGCGACGCCCGCCACCTGATCGAGCTGAGCCGCCGCTACGGCTTGACCGGGGTCGGCGTCGACCCGGTGCCGTGGCATGTCCAACGAGCCCAGGCCGCGGTGGAGGAAGCCGGGCTCGCTGACCAGGTCACGATCCGTCTGGGAGTCGCTGAGGACCTGGCCGAGGAGCCGGCGAGCTTCGACCTCGTCTGGTGCCGCGACGTGATGGAGGTGCTGCCGGACCTGTCCACGGCGTTGGCTCAGATGCGCCGAGTTCTGCGGCCTGCCGGTCATCTGGTCGTGTACACCAACCTGCTGAACGGTCCGATCGACACTGCAGAGACCGCCGCCATCCACGAGCCACTCGGCAACGTCGTCGCCAACCTGGTCGAGTCCGATCTGGAAGACGCTTTCGCTGTCGCCGGCTTCACCATCATGGTCAAGCAGGTCATCGGAACTGAGTGGCGTGAGCACCAGGAGGAACGCAACCAGGTCGTCTCTGGCGAACTGCTGGGTCTGGCCCGCCTACGTCGGAGCCGAGACCGAGTCGTCGACCGCTACGGACCAGACGCCTTCCGCACCGCCGAGGCAAGCCTTCAGTGGGGAGTCCACCAGTTCCTCGGCCGGTTCGTGCCTGTCATCTACGTCGCAGGCGTTACCTCGTCCCGCTGAGCGGTCCTACCTGGGGCGGCGGCAGAGAAGGATCCCGAACTCATTGCTGTCGATGAATACGCCGTTGACGGCGAAAGGCGGCAGGCGCTCGCGAATTGCCTCGTCGAACGATGCCAGCCGATCGCCGAACAGGCGTTGTGCCGCAAACGAGGTGGAGTGCAAGTAGCCGATCACACTGTCGAGGCTGCGTTCGCGTCGCACCGGGACCTTCACCTGCTCCCAGTTCGAGAACACGGAGGCGTCCACATCGTCGGTGTAAGGCGCTGGACGCTGATACGTGCCAGAGCCGGCACGCCGATCCTCACCCAGGAACTCGGCCAGGATCGTCTTGATCTCACTCTTCCAGCCGGCGTTGTCGGCCCAGATGCTGTTGTCGCCCACGATCGCCACCACACCGTCAGGGGCGACCACCGCGTCCAGCCGGGCGAGCACCAGCGGTCGATCCAACCAATGGAACGTGCGACAGATGGTCACCAGGTCGGCGGTCCAGCCCCTGGGTGGCACGAAGTCCTCGGCTCGGGCCTCCACGAACGCGAGGTGCTGGCCGGGGCGAGGCTCCCACGCTGCTGCGGGCGACAGCGAGCAGATCAGCGTCGACGTCGATGCCGATCACGTCATCGACCCCGTCCGACAGTGCCTCGACCACGAACCCGGTGCCCGTTCCGATGTCGAGCAGGCTGCGGGGCCGTCGATCAGGTGCAGCCTCGAGGAGGATCGAGGCCACGTCGGCCGGCACTCCGGACCGAAACTGCCGATAGAACTCTGCCGTTCCCTGGAACAGACTCACTGACATCACCCTAGCCAGACCCGGTTGGGTCTACCCGGCCGTTCCCGGAGCACGGTCGACGAGCGGGCGGGAATACTGCCCGCCCGGGAGCGTTGAACCTGGTGCCGTCTGGTGCAGGACCCCCGGGCCTCACCCATCGCCGCTACGAGCGGCCACTCGCCGAGAGGCGTCTGCCAGACGGACTTACCACCGCAGCAGCAGCGAGGGCTTAGCGTCCTCGCCGCTGCTGCGCTTCTGTAACAGCGACCACTCGGAGACGCAGCCGTCCCGCCGAAGGGTCCGCCACTGTACGTGCTCCGCACGAGGGTCGGCTTGTGGCAACCCACACGCTGACAACTGGTTCGTCAAAGTGTCCCAGCATCGGCATGCTGCTGAGGGTGAGCGTGTACGCGGAGCTGTCCTCCGATGGTGGCCGGTTCTGGGACGGCGACGACTGGGGCTGGAGGCCGTTGTGGATGACCGCCGCCCAAGTCGTGGAGCAGGCGCGGGATTGCTTTGGTGTCGACGTCCGGACCGCGCGCATGCTGGCTGAGGGCCTGCTGAACCAGACTTGGCTACTCCACTGCAGCGACCGCGACCGAGTGCTTCGAGTTGGGCGGCCGGAACGGACTCTCGAGCAGGTCGTCTACGAGCAGACCCTCAGCCGTGCCTGGGCCATACGCGTACCTCAGCTGATCGCGGCGGAGACCGGCCCTGTGCCGGTCACTTCCGAGCAGGACCAGGTCCATGTTCTGTCGCTGTTCCCGTTCCGTCCCGGCGTGCCCGGCACCGACGTGCCACCCGCCACCAGGCTGACGCAGCTGGCTCCGGCGATGGCGATCATGCACCGCACCGCACAAGAACTGGGCTTGGGCCAGCGCCCTGGGATGAGCTCCGTCGACGACGAACCCGTTGGCTTGCGTTGGGCCGCGGTGCGGCGCGCCGTGGAGGACCGGTTCGGTCACGGAGCGAACGCCAGACAGACCATCGGGAAAGTCGAACGGGCTGTCGAGGAGGTCGATACTCAGATCCAGGGCTGGCGAGCCAGCGGCCGACTCGAACGTCGAGCGGCCGTCCACGGCGACCTGAACGTGCGCAACCAGCTGTACGCCGACGGCGTCCTGGTCTGCATCATCGACACCGACGACTGCCGTGTTGAGCCACTTATCTGGGAAGTCGCCGGCCTGGCGTACAGCGACCCCGCGGTGTCTCCGGACGCTGCCTGGGAGCTCTATCGCCAAGCCGGTGGGTCACTGCCTCCCGCGGATCGAGAGCTGCTGCTCCCGTTCGCGAGGCTCGGCACCCTCAGCGAACTGCAGTGGGTCACCGACGACGCAGGTGCCGCAACCCATCTGGCCCTGAGAACCCTCGAAGCGATCGCCGACGACTTGGGTGGCATCCCCACCCGAGGCTGAGCTACTCCTCGTCAGCGGTCGGGCTGGGTGTGAGGGTGGTCCCGAACTCGCCGTGCTGACTTCCAACTCAGCGAGATATCGACTCGTCAGGTCCGGTGTGCCGCGTTAGCGTCGCTGCGATGGCGATGATGTGGAGCGGCCTCGACCTCGCGCGGGGGCTGTACGAGGAGGTTGTCGGGCCAGCCCTGACGGTCCCTCACACCGCCTGCTTGATCGGTGAGGGTTCCGAGGTGATCGGCTTCGACACCGACCGATCCACAGACCACGAATGGGGACCCAGGCTCCAAGTATTGGTCGACGAAGAAGCCATTGCCTCGACCCGGATCGTGGTCGAGGAGACGTTGCCAGACACGTTTCGGGGCTTACCGACGCGCTGGTTCTCCCTGGCGGCCGGTCAGATCGCCAACCACATCGAGGTCGACACCACCGAGCGGTGGCTCACTCAGCACCTACCCACCCTCCCCGCCGACCCCGACCTCGCCCACTGGCTGGCGGCACCCCAGCAACACTTGCTGCAACTGACCGCCGGCCAGGTGTTCCGCGACGACCTCGGTGTCCTCACCCACCGCCGCCAGACCTACGCCTGGTACGGCGATGACCTCTGGCGCTGGCTGCTGGCCAGCCAATGGCATCTCATCGGCAACACCGAGCCGCTCCTGGGACGAACCATCGACTCCGGTGACCGCCGCGGCGCCCGCCTGCTGACAGCCAGGCTCTGCCAGCTCGTGATGGAGATGGCCTACCTGCAGCAACGCCGCTACCAGCCGTACTCGAAATGGTTCAGTGCCGGATTCCAGCGCCTGGCGCCCGCCCGCACCCTCGGGCCTCTGCTCGACGCCGCCCTCGACCAGGAGCCAACGCTTCGCCCAGACGGACCCCTCCAGCAGGCACTCTTGGTCCTCGCCGCCGGACACAACAACCTTGAACTGAGCGTGCCGGTCGAGGCCGCCATCACCGACTTCGCCGTCGGCGTGAACGACGCCGTCCGACCGTTTCCCGTCCTCAACACCGCAGCCTTCATCGACGCGACCGTCGACTCGATCACCGATCCCGCACTGGCGAAGCTGCCCCGAGTCGGCGCCCTTGACCAGCTCACCCACAGCGACGACCAGCTCATCAACTTCACCACCTGGCCCGCCGAGCTCGCCGCCACCTACCGGCAGATGCTCACGACGGCCGCAACGTAGACATCTTCCAGCCTGGCGACCGAGGCAGGAGCCACCCTGCCCGCAAGCCGGGGTGGCCTCGTGAGGCACAGCGCACCTCGGCGGGCGAACCGCTTACAGCACGCCTCACCGCATGTCCGAGTTAGAGGCCCCATGGTGGCGCGGGCCGTCGCACTGCGGCCGACAATGCGCGGCCGAGTAGTTTTCGGCTGTGATCGTCCACGATGAGCACGCTCGTCCCGAGCCCCCACTTGCCGCCAACGAGGTCGAGACACTGGTCGGGTTCTTGGAGTACCACCGGGCCACCATCGCATGGAAGGTGAGCGGCCTTACCCCGGCCGACCTGCAGACCAGGGTCGGCGCGTCGACGATGACGCTCGGTGGCCTGCTCAAGCACCTGGCCTACTACGAAGACCATTGGTTCTCCCACCGCCTGCACGGCAACGACCGAGCATCCGAATGGGTCGATGAGCACTGGGACGCCGACCCTGATTGGGAATGGCACTCGGCTGCCGCTGACTCGGCCGAGACTCTGTATGCCCTATGGGGCGATGCGGTCTCTCGTTCTCGTGACCTGCTAGCGGAGACCTTGGCGGCCGGTGGACTGGACCAGCTTGCTCGCCGCCATCTGCCGGACGGCCGCACACCCACTGCGCGATGGATCGTGCTGCACATGATCGAGGAGTACGCCCGACACAACGGGCACGCCGACCTGATCCGGGAATCAATCGACGGCCTCGTCGGCGAATGACAGAAAGCAGCTCAGCCTCCACACAACCTGCCCCTGCCAGCCGGTCGATGGTGAGGCTAGCGTCGGCAGCGTCTCGTAGAGGGTGGGTTGAGCGCAGCGTGTGAAACGGCGGCTAGTCACCACAAGGTGCCCGGTTACCGGTCCGCTTGCGGCATGCGCTTATGGCGGTTCCGGCCTCGGATTGGCGCGGCGAGGACTACCGGGTGATTTTGGCGCCGCTGGTTCGAAGCATGCGCTCGGCGTCGCGGAGTCCCTTCCAGTTCTCCCAGTCGTGGTCGATGCCGGTGCGGTCCTGGGTGCCGATGCGCAGCGAGAAGTACGCCGCTTGGACAGCTGCCCGGTAGCGGGTGAAGGCGCCGATGTGTTCGATCAGTTCGCCAGTCGGTGCGGGGCTGTAGCTGAGGTACGTGTCCCAGAACGGATCGGCGTTCTGCCGGCCGCCGAGGTACATAAGAGCCGAGGCGACGTCGTACAGGACGGGGCCGTCGACGGTGGCCGTCCAGTCGATCAGGGCGACCTGTCCGGTGTCGGGATGCCGCAGGAACTCCTCCGGTGAGGGATCGGCGTGGAGCACGCTCCAGGTCAAGTCTGGGAGATCGGCGTACTCCTTGAGCACCAGGTCGACGGACGGCCTGATCCAGGGCTCGACGTCGTGCACGATCCCGGCGGTCGCGTCATTCAAGAAGAACCCAGACCTGCGGGTCGGTGCTGCCGCATGAACCGCAGCTAGCGTGCGTGCCATGTCGCGCTGGTCTTCGGGGTCTTCAGGACGGAGCGCGTCACCGGCGGCGAAGCGGAGCAAGGCCGCCGCGCCGTCCGCGGTGGTGTGAACCAGCCCGCCAGTAGTCGTGGTGAACGGGTCGCCGGTGAGTAGTCCGTGCTGGGCAAGGCGTCGAGCAGCATCGCAACCTGCCGCCAGGCCGACGCCGCTGCCTCGAACCCACTTCAGCACGGCGCGCTCCTCGCCGAGGGCGCACAAGCGCGGTAGCGGAATTGATGCCGCCGCCAGCGGTGCAGCGGACCGGATCAGGAGCCCCCATCCGGCCTGCACGAGTTCCGCCGCGTTGCGGGCCAGCAGCTGATCGTCCACCTCACGAACCTAATCGAGCCTCTGCTTCCGTCTACCTTCGCTGCCCAGCCCTCGAAGGTCCGTCCGGGTCGACGTCCCCCTACGGCACAGAGTGTGCCGATAGCCCGTCGGCTTGTGATTGTTGCGGGCGTCTTTCACCGACGATCCCGCGAGCGATCGGTCCGCCGCTCCTGAAGGGTCGCCCTTCGATCAAGTTTCAGGCTCACCCGTACCGTTGAATCGTGGTGGATCGAGGGCTCGTCGAGCGAGGCATCCGTGCGGTCGGGGCGTTGGTCGCTGCCCGTGGCAGGGTGGGCTGGACGGAATGCATGTGTACTCGCCCGATGACGTGCCGGTCGAGTACCACTGGACTGAAGATGTGCGGCGGGATGTTTCTCGGTCTCGAAGACGTTCGTGTCGGTGGCTGTGGGGATCGCCGAAGCCGAAGGTCTGCTGAACGTCGATGATCCGATCCTCGACCATCTCGACCACCTGGGGCCGTCGGTGGCGGCGGGTGCCGAGGCGATCACGGTCGACCATCTGCTGAGGATGACCTCTGGGATCGTGTATCGCTGGGAGGACGCGGACGTGGCCTTTGGTGCTGACCCGGCTCAGGTCGTGTTGTCGGCGCCGCTGGGGTTCGCGCCCGGCGAAGGGTTCGCCTACCGCGGCGGGAGCTCCTACCTGTTGAGTCGAGTCATTCAGGCCTGTTCGGGTCACGACGTCCGCGACTACCTGCAGCCGCGGCTCTTTGCCCCATTGGGTGTCGACCTGCCTACCTGGCAGCGGTGCCCGTCGGGGTTCTCGATGGGAGCGGTCGGACTTGAACTTCGTACGGCTGAAGTGGCGCGACTGGGTCAGACCCTTCTCGACGGCGGCCGCTGGAAGAACCTAGAGCTGGTGCCCGCCTCCTACGTGGCCAGGTTGGTCAGTTACCCGGTCGACGCTGTCGGCCACACCCCGACCGGCCGTGCCGAACCTGACCCGGAGAGCGCGCGGTACGGCCGAGGAGTGTGGCTCTGCGCTCGGGATCGCGCATGGCGCATGGATGGGATCAATGGACAGTTCAGCGTGGTGCTGCCCGATCACCACGTCTGCGTCACCGGCACGGCCCACTACCAAGGACGAGGCACCGACATCCTGAACGCCGTCTGGTCCGAGATCGTGGCCGTCGTGGCTTAACCCAACTCGGCGCAGTACGGATCTTATCAAGCGAGCACCACACAGGTGTTGCGGCGGCATGCCCCGCAGAGAGGTGGCTGAGCGTTGCGTGTGAGACGCCCACCTCCGACCAGCCGCTGTTCGCAAGCCGGTCGGCTTCGGACACATGCGAAATCAGTCGCACGCTGGGGTTGAGGGGGTCAGACTCTGGCGGGTGACTCTTCGTGACTACGAGCAGTGGCTGCAGCGGTACGACGATCCGAGGTCCGCGCTGTCGTGGCGGCTCCGCCAGGTCCAGGCCTGGTTGAGCGAGAAACTTGAAGACAGCAGCGGGCCGATCAGAGTCTTGAGCGTATGTGCCGGCGATGGTCGAGACATCATCGATGTTCTCGCTGGCCGCGAGGACTCTGCCCGAGTGCAATCGGTGCTGCTCGAGGCGCATCCGGGCATCGCCGAGCGTGCCAGAGCCCGCGCCGCCGCTGCAGGCATCAGCGGGCTCACTGTGCGGACCGTCGACGCCGCGGACACCAGCGCCTATGTCGACGCGGTACCCGCTGACCTGGTGCTGCTGGTCGGCATCTTCGGCAACATCTCCCGCACCGACATCAGCACCACCATCGCGATCGCACCGCAGTTCTGCGCGCCAGGCGCCACCGTGATCTGGTCACGCGGAAGCGACCGCGACGACATTAACGACAGCATCCGCACAGAGTTTGCCGAAGCCGGGTTCACCGAGCTCGACTACGCCGAGTCTGATCTTCCCTCGCGCCCCGCCCTGGGAAGCATGCGCTATGACGGCGCGCCGGTGCCGCTCGACACCACCCAGCATCTCTTCACCTTCTGGCGCTAGCGGTCAGCAGATACGTCACCGCAGGGATGTCCAGCCCCAAGTCCGTCCGCCTACGCGAGGGTCACGCCGGGCCGAACGGGCAGTGCCAGCGGGTCCTGGCTCATCGGCTGGACGGCGATCGCTGCGACGCGGAGGTCGACGGACAGGGATTCCCAGACAGCGCTCAAGAGCTCCGCGGCGGAGCTGGCTGCCGTGCTGAACTCAATCGGCGACTGACTGGTGTCGATCTCGGCGCCCGACGTGAAGTACGTCGTGGTCAACACGCCCAACCCCTGCGGCAGATCGTTGACGGTTAAGCAGCTGAGCCGAGTCGACTCTGGATCCAGGACGCCCGCTCGCGCTGCGCTGACATACACAGGCGCCCCTGCTTGGCGTGACGCCACCAAGGTGATCCGAGGAGTGCGCAGCGGAGGGTCGGGCTCGTACTCGATGCCCTGGACCGCCTCAGGTGGGCTCATCGACTCCAGCCTGGACGCGATGGTGTCGACCTGGTCCCCGTTCCCGACCACGCACCACTGCGGACCCACGGCGACAGCCCGGTAGTGGCGAAGTGGATCATGCACGCTGACGCTGCGAGACCGGGCGTACACCGACTCACCTTCACGGACCAAGGCTCGATCTCGACTCGCCACGCTCCGACCGGTCATGAAGTACACGACGCACAAACCATCGACAGGCGTACGGGCGACGACAAGGCCCCGACCGGGGTAGGCATTGACCTCGAGCTCGCTGATCGACGTAGCCACGAACCGATCCTGTCAGGGGGCACCCCGGCGCCCCCGGCCACATCTCGCTCAACGGTCGCTCAGCGGGCCAGGCGATAGGAACGGGCGGGCTGTAGGACGCCCCCGCGTTGACTGCGGTCCGAATCTCACGCACAACGACGTCGACTTCGAACAGGTGCGGTCAGATCTCACGCACAATCGCGGTCGACTGTCACGCCGAAAGCCACCATGACCTGACCTGACCGCGACCCGACTCCACGGCACCCGCAGCTGCAGTTCGGTGAGGCTTACAGCGATAGCTCGCTCAAACTTTTCTTTCTGTCCAACCTCACATCCGGTGTCGTTTCGGGCCTTCAGAGATGAAGGAGGCCCACAACAATGGTCTGTCGACAGAATGCCGCCAGTTCGGTGGCGATCGCTTTGGCCCGGTCGGGCAGCTGGCTCGACGACGCGCAGGTCCAGTCGATCGTTCACCGGCTCCGCCACGAGTTCAGCTCCAGCCAGCCGCCCGCCGGCTGGAACCGCGCCACCTCGTTGAACCGGGAGCTCGACCGGGCGCAGCACGCCATCACCACCAACCCCAACTTCCGTCCCCAACGCCGGGCCGGGTTGCAGGCCCGTCTGGACCGTGCCCGCACCGTGAACGACGGCCTGGCCGACGACACCTTGTGGGCGCTGTCGCGTCTGCCCGACGGTGTCGCGGCCGCGCAGGCGGCCCTGGACGCCCGACTCGGCGAGATCGCCGGTCGGCAGGGCATGAGCCGTCGAGAAGCCCGGGCGGAGTTCCACGCCCTGCGGGAGCAGGCGCCGGGCGGACGGCAAACCCGCGCCAACGCTGAAGAACTACGCGACCTGGGCGCGATCCCGGGCGACCCGGCCACCCGGCACGCCCTGCACGCGTTGAGCTCACAGCCCCCGGTGCTGCCGCCGGTCCGGCTGGTGCAGCAGTGGGTCCCGGTCACCAACGCCTTGGACGGCGCCGACAGTGTCACCCATCTCGGCACCTCGACTTTGTCGGACCGGGTCGAGGTCCGTCGCCGCGACGGCAGCACCGCCGCGTACCGCGTCTCCCGCTGCGACATCAACGACCTAGAGGAGCTGCACTCCCGCGGCCCGATGACCCCGGCGATCGTGTCCTGGACAGAACGCCGGGGGACCCGGATCCCTCGAGCGGAGGAGACCGCCTACGCCGTGCGCTGCGACGACTGCGGGCAGTTCGTCGGCGACGTGCTCCATCAATGCCCGCTGCGTGGGCCGGCTGCGCTGGTCAGCCAACAGCAGATCGTCGACGTCGGCAGCCGGTTGGCCGTTCCTGATCCGGCCCGGATCGCCGAGCTGCTCGAGGCCAACCACAACCGTCCGATCGAGGTCCCCATCCACCACCTCACCAACGACGCCGAGGTCGAAGGGACAGTGCGGTTACGTACCGGGCTGGAGGTGGTGCGCGGGCTGGACAGAACCACCCGGCAGCGGGTCGACCTCGACGACGTCGGCGACGACGAGCTCACCTGCCGGACCTGCCACTCGATCGACTGCGCCCACGTCGCCCACACCCGCGAAGCCGTCCGCGACCACATGCACGCCGCCGGCGAACTGCCGCAGACCGACGTGTCGTCGACGCTCCATGCCGACCGGATCAGCGTGCGAGCCCGCCGGCCGAGCCGGCGCCGGCACCCGCGGCCGCGGAGTCGTTTCTGTCCAACCCGGAGGCTTTCCGGCAGGCCATCCGCGACAGCGGACCCGACCGGGAGGTGCCGTCTACACCGAGAACGCGTTGCATGGCTACGCCGCCAACACCGAGTTCGGCATCGAGATCGAATTCGACTCCAACACCATCGACGGCCCCGGCGAGGTCGGCCGCGAGCTCCACGCCCGCGGTGTTCTGTCCAGCCCGCACCAAAGCAGCTACCACTCCGGCGCCCGGTCGGGCTACAACGGCTGGGTCTACGAGCACGACGGCTCGGTCCGTGGCGGTGAGCTAGTCACACCGGTGCTGGCGGACAGCCCCGAGCACTGGGCCCAGATCGCGACCGCGTGCGAAGCCATCCGCAGCCACGGCGGCAGCACCGATCACGCCGGCAGCCACACCAACATCTCCTCAGACCAGTACACCCCGCAGATGGCGTGGCGGCTGGTCAACCTGGTCCGGTCCCACGAGGACGACATCTACCGAATGGGCCGCACCCGAGGCTCAGCACGATCCGCCGGTTACAACCGGCCCCTGCCCGCCCGGGACCCCGGCCCCGCCTGGACAGACACCTACCAGGCCACCAACTACCAAGGCGGCCGGGAAGCGATGATCAACTTCTACAACGCCTTCCAGCACATATCGGGTCGGATTGAGTTCCGTTTCCCCGACGCGTCCCATCACCCCGGTGTCATCCAAGCCCAGGTGAACCTGTGCGCGGCCATGACCAACTACGTCCGCGACAACGACGTGCAGCCGGGCACGGTACGGCCTCTGCACACCGCCCGCCAGGAAGGATGGGCGAGGAACCTGATGGCGGCGTCTGCCACCGAATTCGAGGAACGGACCCGCCCGGTCCGGACCCTCATCGACAGTCTGTTCAGCACCGACCGTGACCGTACCCAGATCGCGGCCCTGTGGGGCCGCGGCAGCTACTACCGCAACTAGCGACCGTGTCGCCTCCGCCCACCCCTGACCCAGCCTCTACCGTCGAACCAAGCCCCAAGGAGCGCCCCATGACCGACCACCAGCACCCGCAGCCCGAGGACCCCACGTCTGCGGCCGAGAACCACGGCACCGTCGCGCAGGGTGCCGGCAAGACCACCATGATCCGGGCGTTGCTCGACGATGAGGTGGCCAGCGCAGATGCCGCTTCGGCCTCCCCGGTGACGGTGCTGCCACTGGCTGTTCCCGGCGACCCGACCACGAACCTGCGGGTCATCGCCGACGCCGACCAGCAGGTCGACCACAGCCACCAGCCCGTACCGCCGGTCAGCCCGGGCGGGTTCCCGTACCGGTACAAGGTCCGTCTGCAAGGGGCGAACGCCTATGCCTTCACCGCCGACGAGGTCCTCGCCTTGTTCATCGACGGCTACCAGTCCCAGCCCGGCCGCGACCGCGAGGCGCAGCTCGAGCAGGTCAAGCTCCGCGGCCGACACTGCACCGGCGTCATCGTCAACCACGTCGCCCAGGCGATGTTCGCCGGCCAGCTGAGCCCGGAGGAAGAGGCCGTGCTGCAACGTTCGGCGGAGTACAACACCGACGGCGACCCGATCACCGTCGAGGAATGCCCCCGCTGGGACCACCCGGAGGTGCCCATGGTGCTGATGGGTCGACCTCTACGCCCCCGAGTACGGCCGGTTCGAGCCGCCTCTCGGCAACGTCAAGCTGATCTGGCCCGGCCGCGCCGAGCGATACCTGGAGGGCCTGGCCGAGCTTGGACTGATCGCGCTGTCGGAGAACCCCGCCGTGACGGCCAGCCCGATCGTGGAGGTCCGGGGAGTCGAAGAGTGAGCGCCGGGCCCGGCGAGCACGGCCTGTCCAACGACCACATCGCCATGATGGTGCTGGGCTGCATCGCGATCGGCGTCCTCTACGCCAAACGCCAGTCGGTCCTGGCCGGCGCCGGTGGCTGGCTCCGTGATCATCAGCTGCTGACCGACCACAACGCGATCCTCACCATCCCGCATCTGGGCGGACTGGATCTGTCCAGGATCTTGGTCCTGGCCGGGTTGCTCGTGGTTGCGACGGTTACGGTGGTGATCGTGAAGCGGCGACGGTCGGTCACCGCGTAAAGCGGATCTCCGGAACACTCCGGCGACCTCTTAGCTCGGCTTGGCCCTGGCCTGTTCGCGGCGGCGGCGTGCAGCGGCCAGGGTGCGGCGCTTCTCTTCGGGGTGGTCGACTTCGTCTTGGATCTGGTAGACGCGGAAGCGGCTGATGTCGCCGATCGTCGCGATCTGGATGGCGCCGACGTAGCCGTCCTCGCCTTTGCGGCGAGGGACGCCGGCGACGATGCCCATCCAGGCGGTCTCGGCGGCTTCCCAGGCCTGCCGCATCAGGTTCCGGTGGTGGGCGGTGGCCTCGAGGACCTGCCTCCAGTCCGCCGGCTCGACCGGCACCACGAGGGTGCCGTCCTCGTCGGTGGTGATGTCGCCCAGGGGGGCCCATCCGCGGGCGGCGCAGATGTCACATAGTGCGGTTTTGGTCAGCTTCTTCGGTGCGTCGGTGACTGTCCACTCGTCGGCGGTGAACCAGTCACGGCGTACGGGCTGCTCGTCGTCGGGGGCCGGTCCGGAGACCCATTCGGGCGCCCAGACCTGGGCCTGGATCAGCATCCGCTCCTGCCCGCGGTGGTGGCCGATGAGGAACCGGTAGTCCATGCGCCCGAGGTCTGCTTTCTGTCCAATGCCATGTGTGGATCGGACTCTACATGCGGGGGCGTGGGTGCGGCCGGGGCGACGCGGCCTCGGCCGGTCGGGCTGGTGACCGCGCGCGGGCTGGTGGTGAGGAGGTCGTAGCAGGCGGCGACGCGGGCGGCGGTGGCCCGGGTGCAGCGCCAGGCCTGGGGGTCGTCGAGCTGGGCGAGGTCGCCGGGCTGCAGGTGCCGGGTCAGGTCGGGGCCGTGGCCGGCGGTACGGAGGTCGGCGATCAGCTGCCGGGTCGTGGTGGCGTCGGTGACGAGGTGCTGGTCGGCGGCGATCGACTCGATCGAGGTGGTGGTGAGGGCTCGGGCGATGCTGACGTGCAGTCGGTGCAGGGTGTAGCCGCGGCGGCCGTGCAGCAGGGACCGGACGGCGCGGGGGGCGACGCCGGCGTGGGCGGCGACCAGGCGCCAGGACAGGCCGGTCTCGCAGATCAGGTCTCGGACGTGCGAGCGGAACGGTTCGGCATCCACCCAGTCCGGGCAGACCGCGGTCGCGTAAAGGGTCTCGGTGCTGTGTGTGGTCACTGGAAGCTCCCATCGGTGGTTGGACAGAACCAGGTGGCGGCGATGCGGCCGGCCTGGGCGTGCAGGGCGAGGAAGTCGGGCATGGCGTGCAGGGCCTGGAGGGTGCTGCTGAAGGCCCGGATCTGGGTCGGGGTCAGTGGTCCGGGCCGGTCGAGGTCAGCGGCCAGGCTGGTGAGATAGGCGGTCCCGCGGAGTTGTTGGACGGGGAGCTGCAGGAAGGTCAGCAGCGCTGATGCCAGTGCGTTGGGCGGACCGCACGGTTCGGGGGTCCACAGCAGGGCCCTCGGCGTGAGAGGGATGGCGTCGACCACGTCGCCGCCGAAGCACGATGGCCTGGGGTCCCAGGTCACGGCGCTCCAGCTGGCGTCGCAGTCGATCCGCAGCAGGGTCATCTCTGCTCACACCAGGCTGGGCTGACGGCTGAGCCCGGCACCGACGACGCGGTGACGCATGACCGCGCCGTCGTCGCGGCGGTCGGCGGGGGTGAAGTTCCGCCACACCGCCGCCCGGACCAGACGCAGGTCCTGGTCGCGGACGGTCGGCTTGAACCGGGCATGGACGGTCACCTTGACCTTCCACTGCTGCGGCGTGCCCGACATCAGCACCCCCTCGGGCAGCAGCTCGATGTTCCGCAGCGGCAGACCGAACGTCGAACTCAGCCGGCGCAGCCACTCGGGGTTGGACGCCCACCACAAACCGCCGTCAACGTCATGGGCGATCGCCAGCGGCGACAGCCCGGCGCGGGCCAGCCATACCCGACCCGTGTCGCGGACGGTCGTGTCGGCGGTGTCGGTCCACACCAGCGCGGCCCGACCGCGCATCCCGGCCAGGATCTTCACCAGGCGCCGGGTGTTGACCCGTCCACCGGTGTGAGCGGTGGCCAGGGCTGCGTAGACGACCAGGGAGTCGGTCCACGACGGATCCGGCCACAACGGTGCGTACCGGATGGTCTCGACGTCCAGGTCGCCGTTGTGCGTGCCCAGCAGCGTCCCCGCCTGCAGCGGTGAGGTGTTGGCTATCGTGATCGCCCCCTGGGTGGCCCACCGGGTGTGGCCGATCGCCGCCGTGGCGTCGACGAGTCCGCGGAGCCGCCGGGGCCCGGCCAGGTCGGTGAAGGTGCCAGGGTGCCGCTTCACCACCCACCTGCTGCCCGGCTCTTCAGCCGTCGGGAGCAGGGCGGCAATGCCAGCGCCGTGGCGGCCGCGCTCCTCAGCAAGGACACCCAGGAAAGCCAGGGCGGCATCACGGCGGAGCAGGTCGGTGGGGTAGCGGTGGGGCAGGATCATGCCGAACAGTCCGCACATGAGGGGTCCCTCCTTCCGAGGGTCAGGGCTGGCTTTGAGGGTCAGGGGCTGGTGAGCTGGTGGAGCCAGTCGCCGCCAGGGATCCGGCGGTACCGGCGGAGATCGACCCGAGGGCCGGCCAGGTAGATCCAGGCGTCTGCCTGGTTGCCGTCGATGGTGGTGACCGGCCAGCGGCGTCGTAGGTAGTGGCTGGCCGCCTCGCGTGCGGGGTCGTAGCCCTCCAACATGTCCAGTCGGCTCAGCGCGTCGATCCAGGCGCGGCCCTTGATCGAGCAGAGGGTGCCGGTGATCTGTGCCTGGGGGTCGGTGTCGGGGGCGGCGTAGGGGAAGCCGCGGGCGGCGTAGAGGGCGAGGCCGTCGGCGTGGGCGAGCTCGGTGTGGCTGACCGCCCCCTCCAGCAGCCCGTGGTTGCTGCCGCCGGGACGCAGCGTCCCGTACACGAACAGTGTCGGCATGGCCGCCTCACCTCCCTCACTAGATGTTGACCTCACTCTACACACAATGTAGAGTCAACTCAACTTAAAAGTTCGAGGCTCAGCATCCGGCCCGTTCTGAGGCCTTCAGAGGTAGAGAGCGACACAAAGGAGGAAGCGGTGGCGAGCATCATGTGTCCCACCCCGGTGCGGCAGCTGTGGCTGTACCGGCCAACCGGCCCGGGCGTGTGGGAGGTCGGGTTCTACGACACCACGGGCGACTGGTGCTCCGAGAGCGTCCACGTCGAGCCGGGACCGGCCGCTGACCGGGTCCACTGGCTGAACGGCGGCGACACCGTCCCGGACGCCGACGGGCAGCTCGACCAGGCCGACGACGAGATCACCCGCCTGCAGACGCAGATCACCACCCTGATCAGAGACCGCGACAAGTGGCGGAACCAGGCGCTGCGCCAGGCCCGCACGCGTCGGGTCCGTGGCCGACGTATCCCCTGGGGGCAGCGGTGACTGTCACCTTGGACCGTGAGCGCCTGGTCGATGCCATGGTCGACGACTACGACACCGCCGACCAGATCAACGACGTCCGTGCCCATGTCCGGCACCTGCTGGACGCCGCCCTCCCGATGGTCGTCGACCGGGTCGAGCTCGACGAGCTCCCGCCCCACTCGGTGCTGCTGACCGCGCATCTGCAGGTTGTACGGACCGTCCGCTCCTGCGGCGGCCACCGCCTTGTTGTCGGACTCGACGGGACCGCCCCGGAGATCACCGGCGCAGCGTTCCCGATGACCGTGCTGTCCCTGCCCTGAACCCAGCTCGAACCGACCCCCGAAACCCACCCTGAGCGTCATCGACGTCAACCACACAAGGAAAGGAAGGGATCGACGGCATGACCAGCACGATGGTGGCGCCGCGAACGACCGCGGACGGCCACAGCACCCGCCAGCCGTTCCCGGAGGTGCCCTGTCTCCCTCCGGGTTCGGCGGCGTCCACCCCGCC
>CAVPPP010000043.1:0-77078 GCA_963707005.1 uncultured Actinomycetota bacterium | reverse complement strand
GCGCCGCGGGCCGTGCCCTGGGCGTAGGTGATGGTCGGGGCGGCGGAGTCGAACGACTCGGTCACGCGGTCCTCCCGATCTCTAGGAGCAGCAGCCACACCTGGTGTGGAGAGCGGTGCAGAACGCCGAGGTCGTGGGCTGGGGCTGCGGCGCCATCGAGAGCGTACCGGCCCAGCGTCGGCGTGATGGAGGTCTCAGCACGAATAGTTGTGCGCAACTCAATTGCGCGCCATGCTTTACTCCATGACGACCTCGCGACTCGACGAACTGGTCTGCTTCGCCATCTACTCGGCCGCGAACTCGACCTCTCAGGCCTATCGACAGGTGCTGGCCCCGTGGAGCCTGACCTACACGCAGTACCTGGTGCTGGTCGTGCTGTCGGACGGCGACCGTACGGTGACCACGCTCGGCCACGAGCTCGGGCTGGACTCCGGCACGGTGTCGCCCCTCCTGGCACGGCTGGAGGCCAGGGGCCTGGTGGTGCGCGAGCGTCGCGAACGCGACGAGCGGGTCGTCACCGTCGCGCTGACCACAGAGGGCCAGTCGACCCATCGTGCGGTGGCCGACGCCGTCGGCTGTCTCGGGCCGGGGTTCGTCGGTGCGTCGACGGACCTGCCGGAACTGATCCGGCAGCTGCATGAGGTGACCCGCAACATGAAGCAGCTCACCACCGATCTGCGCAGCGCCTGAGCGTCGCCGAACAACCCGGTATCCACCCCGCATCACCTCCACAAGAGAAGGAAATGATCATGGAAACTCTGTACACCGCCGAGGCCCTGTCCACCGGAGCCGGTCGCAACGGCCACGTCCGCTCCACCGACGGGCGGATCGACGTCGACCTGGCTCCGCCGAAGGCGATGGGCGGCTCGGGTGAGGGCGCCAACCCGGAACAGCTGTTCGCCGCCGGCTACGCGGCCTGCTTCCACAGTGCCGTGCAGTCCATCGCCCGGGCGAAGAAGATCGCCGTCCACGACTCCTCGGTCGGGGCGCTGGTGCACATCGGCCCGAACGGCCAGGGTGGCTTCGGGTTGGCGGTCGAGCTGGAGATCGTGCTTCCGGACCTCGACCCGGCCGTGGCTCAGGAGCTCGCCGAGGCGGCCCACCAGGTCTGCCCGTACTCCAACGCGACCCGGGGCAACATCGAGGTCACGCTGACGGTCGTCGAGGACTGAGTACGTCTCGAGGGGTCTGGCTCCGGGCTGCTTCGGCGGCCCCGGGCCCGACCCCTGCCGGCTGCCGGTGACGCCGTCATCAGACGGCGAGACCGATGACCAGAGCCACGACGGCGAGCGCGGGAAGCACCAGCTGCTTCAGCGCGGCGGCAGCCTTCGACGGACTCGAGAGCAGCAGCACCAGACCGGCGGCGACCATGGAGCCCGTACCCACGAACACCATGGTCAGACCGACGAGCGGCGCGCCGACCGACGTCGCCACGATGCCGATGGCGGTCACCAGCGCCAGGAACAGGTTGTAGAAGCCCTGGTTGAAGGCCAGGTCCTTCATCACCTCCGCCTGCTCGCGCGAGCCGGTGCCGAAGATGGCGCGTGCCTTGTCGCTCGTCCAGACGATCGACTCCAGGTAGAAGATGTAGACGTGGACGAGCGCGGCGAGGCCCGCGAGGACGAGTCCGGCGACAATCACGACAGAATGCTGTCATGCCGATCCTGAACAAGGACATGACGCTCTGCATCTCGTTGGCCGGGCGGCCGTCGAATCTGGGCACCCGCTTCCACAACTTCCTCTACGACGAGCTCGGTCTGAACTTCGTCTACAAGGCCTTCACCACCGATGACATCGATGGCGCGATCCGGGGTGTTCGGGCGCTCGGTATCCGCGGCTGCTCGGTGTCGATGCCGTACAAGGAGGCGGTGATCCCGCTGATCGAGGAGCTCGAGGAGTCCGCGGCCGCGATCGAGTCGGTGAACACGATCGTCAACGACGCCGGTCGGTTGTCCGGGTCCAACACCGACTACGAGGCGGTGGCCCAGCTGCTCGCCGAGCACGCGATCGATCCTTCGTGCTCGGTCCTGGTCCGAGGGTCCGGCGGGATGGCCAAGGCGGTGGTGGCGGCCTTCCGGGGCGCCGGTTTCGCTGATCTGACCGTGCTGGCCCGCAACGAGGTGGCCGGATCGGCGCTGGCCGACACGTACGGCTACCGCTGGTCGGCCGCCGATCCGGCCCCCGGGTCCGCGGTGATCGTCAACGTGACCCCACTCGGCATGAACGGCGCCGACGCCGAGGTGCAGGCGTTCTCCGACGATCAGGTCGCCGCCGCCGAGGTGGTGTTCGACGTGGTGGCCTTCCCGGCCGAGACCCCGTTGATCGCCGCCGGCCGAGCCGCCGGCAAGCCGGTGATCAGCGGAGCCGAGGTCATCGCCTTGCAGGCGGCTCGTCAGTTCGAGCGCTACACCGGGGTGGCCATCAGTCCCGACCAGGTCGCCGCGGCGTCGGCGTTCTCCCGGCAGTGAAAAACCGACTGCCCAGGTGCTCGAGCACCCGGGCAGTCGGCGTTTCCGTACGGCAGCCGCGACGCGCGTGTCAGCGCGCGCGAACCCGACGGCTGAAGTTGCTGGCGCTGTGGTTCGAGCCCGAGCCGGTGGCCGCGGGGCTGCGACTTCCGTCGCGGGCCGGACGACCCCCGCGACCCGCACCCTGACCGCCCGAACCCGAGCCCTGGCGGCCGGAGCCACCGTTGCGCGCAGCCGGTCCGGCCGCGGCCGAGCGAGAACGACCGCCGTTGCTGCGACCGCTCCCGGTTCCGCGACCGCTTCCGTTGCCGCGACCGCTTCCGCGGCCGGAGGTCTCCGGCGCAGGAGCGGCGAGGACGGCCTCGAAGACGCGCTCACCGGCAGCGAGCTGCTGCAGCACCGGGTGGGAGATGGTGTCCACCACGGTCATGGTCGGTTTGATGCCCGCCGCCCGGGTCAGCGCGCGGACGTCGCGAACCTGCTCGTCGGTCATCAGGGTGACGACGGTACCGGCCTTGCCCGCGCGAGCCGTCCGGCCGGAGCGGTGCACGTACGCCTTGTGCTCGGCCGGCGGATCGGCGTGCACGACCAGCTCGATGTCGTCGACGTGGATGCCGCGGGCCGCGATGTCGGTCGCGACCAGGGTCCGGACCTGACCGGAGTGGAAGGCGTCCATGCTGCGCGTCCGGGCGTTCTGGCTCAGGTTGCCGTGCAGCTCCGTGGCCCGCACACCGCGCGCGTTGAGCTGGCGGGTCAGGGTCTTGGCCCGCGACTTGGTCCGGGTGAAGATCACTGTACGGCCGGGCGCGGCGGCCAGGTCGATCAGCACCTCGGTCCGAGTACCGGCGCTGACGTGCAGGACGTGGTGGTCGCTGGCGACTGGTGCTTCCACCGAATCGGCCTGGTGGATGGCGGGGTGGCTCAGGAACTTGCGGACCAGACCGTCCACGCCGCTGTCGAGGGTTGCGGAGAAGAACATCCGCTGTCCGTCTTTCGGGGTCTGGGCCAACAGCCGGGTGACCCCGGGCAGGAAGCCCAGGTCGGCCATGTGGTCGGCCTCGTCGAGCACGGTGATCTGCACCTGATCGAGCCGGCAGTGGCCCTGCTTGACCAGGTCCTCGAGCCGGCCGGGGCAGGCCACGAGCACGTCGACGCCACGGCGGAGAGCCGCTACCTGCGGCTGCTGACCCACGCCGCCGAAGATCGTCCGGCTGGTCAACCCGGCGACGGCGGCCAGCGGCTGCAGCGCGGTGTCGATCTGCACGGCGAGCTCGCGGGTCGGCGCCAGGATGAGAGCGCGGGGGTGGTTCGGTTGTGGGCGCCGCTTCTCGTCGCTCAGGCGTGCCACCAGCGGAAGCAGGAAGGCGTAGGTCTTGCCGGAACCGGTGCGGCCACGGCCAAGCACGTCACGGCCGCCGAGCGCGTCGGCCAGGGTGGCGGCCTGGATGGGGGTCGGGATGGTGATGCCGCGGTCGGCGAGCACCTGGGAAAGGCTCGCAGGCAGGCCGAGGCCGATGAAGGTGGAACTGGACAAAATGGTGGTCACTCTCGTGGGTGTCTCACCTGGGTGAATCCGAACGTCGCGATCCACATCGATCGCGCGAAGAAATCTAGGGAGGGGAGGAGCGGAGCTCAACGTCACCGGCAGCGCGGGGTGAGACCGATGCGCACTGCTGACAACCACTCTACGTCATGGCCCCGCCGGGACCCGCATCGTCGCCCCGGCGAGCCCGCCGCGGCGGATGGGACGGCATGGGCGAAGATGGAACGATCCAAGATCTGAGGAGGTCGTCGATGTCAGGCGTGCCAGCGGTGTTCGGGGCCGAGATCACCTTGCCCGCCATCGGTTTCGGCACCGGAGGGCTCAACGGCAGCGCCGGAGCTGACGTCATCGGCCGGGCCCTGGACGTCGGCTACCGGCTGATCGACTCGGCGGTGAACTACGAGAACGAGGGCGCCGTGGGGCTCGCGGTCCGCCGGTCGTCGGTGCCACGCGAGGAGATCATCGTCACCTCCAAGCTCCCTGGTCGCCATCACGCCTACGACCGGGCGGTCGCGTCCATCGAGGAGAGTCTGTTCCGGACCGGGCTGGACCATCTCGACCTCTACCTCATCCACTGGCCCAATCCGAGTGTCGACCGCTACGTCGAGGCTTGGCAGGCGTTGATCAGCGCACGCGACCGCGGGCTGGTCCGCGCGATCGGGGTGAGCAACTTCCTGCCCGAGCACCTGGACCGGCTGATCGACGAGACCGGAGTGACCCCTGCGGTCAACCAGATCGAGCTGCATCCGTTCTTCCCGCAGACCGAGCAACGCGCCGTCAACGCCGACCGGGGCATCGTGACCGAGGCCTGGTGTCCGATCGGCCGCGCCGGTGCGCTGCTCGACCACCTGCTGCTGCGTTCCATCGGCGAGCGCCACGGGGCATCTGCGGCGCAGGTCGTGCTGCGCTGGCACCTGCAGCTGGGGGTGGTGCCGATCCCGAAGTCGGCCAGTGACGAGCGGCAGTACGAGAACCTCGACGTCTTCGGCTTCACGCTGACCGACGAGGAGATGGACCAGATCTCGGCGCTGGGTCGCGTCGACGGCCGGCTGAACGGGTTGGATCCGGCGACGCACGAGGAGCAGTAGCCCGGCATGATGACCCGGTGAGCGCTCCAACGGCTGCACCGCCCAGCCGCCGTCAGATCCGCCGCTGGCGTCGCTATCTCGCCGACGAACGTGCCGAGGCCGCTGTCTACAGCACCCTGGCCGCCCGCAAGGACGGCGCCGAGCAGCAGATCCTGTCCACCCTGGCGGAGGCCGAGGGTCGGCACGAGACGCACTGGCTCCAGCTGCTGGGCCCGGCCGCCGAACCGCCGCCACGGACCAGTGTGCGGACCAGGGTGATGGTCTTCCTGGCGGCTCACTTCGGCACCGTGTTCGTGCTCGCCCTGATGCAACGGGCCGAGGGCCGGACACCGTACGACGACGACGCGGACGCCACCGACCAGATGGCCGCCGACGAGCGCATCCACGGCGAGGTGCTGCGCGGGCTCGCCGCCCGCGGTCGCGAGCAGCTGTCCGGCTCGTTCCGGGCGGCGGTGTTCGGCGCGAACGACGGACTGGTGTCGAATCTCGCGCTGGTGCTGGGCATCGGTGCGACGGGGGTGTCCAACCAGACGGTGCTGTTCACCGGGGTGGCCGGACTGCTGGCCGGTGCGTTGTCGATGGGCGCGGGGGAGTACGTCTCGGTCCGGTCGCAGCGCGAGCTGCTGCAGTCGACCCGACCCGACCCGGGGGCGCAGTCCGCCCTGCCGCACCTCGACCTGGACGCGAACGAGCTGGCCCTCGTCTACCGCGCCCGGGGGATGGAGCCCGACGACGCCCAGCGGTACGCCGGCGAGGTGCTGGCCAGCCAGGTGCTGGATGCCGACTCGCCGGAGGCGGCCGGCGTCGATCCCCACGAAGCGGTCGGCAACGCCTGGTCCGCGGCGCTGTCGAGCTTCTGCTTCTTCGCCTCCGGTGCCTTGATCCCGGTGCTGCCGTACCTGTTCGGCGCCACCGGGATCACCGCCATCGTCGTCGCCTCGGCCCTGGTCGGGCTGGCCCTGCTCGGCACCGGTGCCGTGGTGGGGATCCTGTCGGGCGCCTCGCCGCTGCGACGCGCGCTGCGGCAGCTGGCGATCGGGTACGGTGCCGCGGCCGCCACCTACCTGCTCGGGCTGGCCTTCGGCGCGACCATGGGCTGACCTGGCGCGTCGGGTGTCCCCTTGTCGGCTCCGCCGCGCTCAGCCGCCGATCGGCTCGGGTCGCCGGATCGCGTACCCGTTCGCCGCCACGATCACCGGCCACTCCGCCAGCGTCCGCGCAGTGGCTCGGCTGAAGCCGCTGTCGGTGCTGAACCGCACCGGGACGACGGCGTTGCCCGACCGGTAGTAGTCGAGGGCGAGCGCCTGCCAGTCCTCGTTCTTGCGGCGCGACTCCTCGTGGTAGGGGCTGTCGATCAGGTAGTAGCTGTAGCCGCCCAGGTCGACCACGAAACGGCAGCCGTGGTCGATGTCGGCTTGCAGCAGGTTCATCTGGATCAAGGTCATCGGCCAGTCGGTGGTGGTGCAGCCGCCCCACCGGGCGGACGCCGCCCCGAGCTGGGCACCGGGGAACTCGCGCTTGCCGAGCTGCACCTCACGCATCGGGTAGGCGAGCACGAGGATCCCGGCCACCGCGATCGCGACCAGGGTCGGCGGCAGCCATCTGACCCGACGCGTCCACCCCAGCAGCACGGCGAGACCGCCGCCGAGCGTCAGCGCGATCGGGGCGGCCGTCAGCCCGGCATAGTGCAGGAACCACAGGGGGGTGGTCATCACCAGGATTCCGTGGCTGATCATCAGGGCAGCGATCGCCCGGAGCTCCGCCCTGATCAGGCAGAGCAGCGTGGCGGCCACCACGATCACCAGCACCACCACCAGCCAGGGAGTCCACCGGTCGTTGCCGGGGGTCCACTCCCGCACCCCCAGGATGTCGTCGAGCCGCGCGCTCACCGCCTCGGTCACCCGGCGTCGAGCCAGCTGCGCGATCACCACCATCCGCCACATCTGGTGGGGCGCACCGAGGAAGAACGGCAGGCACACGACGGTGCAGGAGGTGACTGCAGCGGCCAGCGAGACCAGCGCGGGCCGGAGCCCGCGGCGGGCGAAGATCGCGACCACCGTCACGAGCACCGCGACGACGCCCCAGATCTTCAGCGTCGGCGACAGGCCGAGGAGCAGCCCGGCCAGGGCGTAGTGCCTGGTGTGGATGCCCCTGGCCGATCCCAGCAGGCGAGTGACCACCATGGCGATCAGCAGAGCGGCGGTCGCCGGCGCCTCCAACAAGGTGGTGTACTCCACGTAGGCCGCGCCGATCGACAGGGCGTAGTACAGGGCGGCCACCAGACCTGCGGCGCGACTCACCGGCCTCAGCACCAGTCCGCAGAGCACCGCATTCAACCCACCGAGGACCATCCAGGACACCCGAGCCACCGCCATCGCGTCCGGTTCGCCGGTCAGCCAGGACAGGGCGGCGAAGGGTGCCAGGGCGAGCACCACGCCGGGCGGCTGCAGCAGCAGGAAGTCCCGGTACGGCAGCAGGCCGTTGACCAGCCCCAGAGCTGCAGCGAAGTGCACGCCGTCGTCGTAGTTCCCCAACCCGTGGAGCCCCGCTGCGCGCAGCACGCCGGTCAGCCGGACGACCACGGTGAGGACGAAGATCCCGGCCAGCGCGGAACCGAACCACCGCCCCCCTGGACGGGCTCGCTCGCCCGCGACCGCCATCGTGTCCCCCTCGCCTCAGCAGGACTACGCCGAAGGGGCCGTTCAGGTTGCCCGGTCCTCGCGGCGATCGGATGACACCACCAGGTCGGGCCGCGCAGGCAGATGGGGGGAACCGCGGGCACGGGCGACGAAAGACCTCCCGAGGTATCTGGTCGCGCGCACCCGGCTCTTCATGCCCGTCGACACGGTCGCGCGGAGGGATCGACACGCGTACTGCCTGCCCTGGTCGGGTGGCGTGAGCATTTCGTCACCCAGAAGAAACAGATTCCGGTACAAAACAGGTGCGGCTGAGGGATTCACAGGTTCATCATGTATATCGACGCCATCGGTGGGGTGGCGTGGGGATCACAGGGGGATGTCATGAGGATGGTTTACAAGGTGCTGGCGTTCGCGGTCGCCGGCCTGGTGATGGTGCAGGCGGCGGCGATCGCGTACGCGGCGTTCGGGCTGTTCGCCTGGATCGACGCCGGCCACACGCTCGATGCGGCCAGCTCCGGACCGGAGAGCAACATCAGCTTCCCGGGCGTGGTCGGGTTCATGGTGCACGGCATGTTCGGCACGATGGTGATCCCGATCGTCGTGATCCTGCTGCTGATCAGCTCTTTCTTCGCGAAGACCCCCGGTGCCGTCAAGTGGGCCCTGATCGTCTTCGTGACCACGCTCGTGCAGATTGCCCTCGGCATGTTCGCCCACAGCGTTGCGCAGCTGGGCTGGCTGCACGGAGCGGTCGCCCTGGTCCTCTTCGGGGTCGCGATCATGGCCGGGATGCGGGCGAAGGCTCCGGCCGCTCCCGCCGCCGATGCGGGGGCCACGCCGGCCTCGGTGCCGGTCAGCTGACAAGCTGTCCACGGTGACCTCGACCCGCAGCCGGCGGGTGCTGCGGGTCTGGCTGCCGGTGCTCGCCACGCTGGCGATCGTCGTTCCCCTGGCGTGGCTGTGGCAGTCCAGCCGGGTGCCGGCGGCGTACTCGGTGATGGACATGGGCTACCTCGACTACGGGGGCGGCGTCCAGCCCGATCCGTCGGTCGCCGGCCACGCCGAACACGGTGGCGCGGGCGCCCAGGCCGGTCATGTCATGCGCCCGATCACCGACCTGGTGGTCGCTTCGAACCGGCCCGCTGACGTACGGGTCGACCTCGAGGCAGCGGCCGCGCCTCTGGAGTTCGGGGGCCAGCAGCTCGCAGGCTTCACGTTGAACGGGACCACCCCGGGTCCGACCATCACCGCCGTCGAGGGTCAGCTGGTCGAGGTGCACCTGGTCAACACGTCTGTGACCGAGGGAGTGAGCCTGCACTGGCACGGGGTGGACGTGCCCAACGCCATGGACGGCGTCGCCGGCGTCACCCAGGACGCGGTGCCGGTCGGGGGTGAGTTCACCTACCGGTTCGTGGCGGAGCGGGCGGGCAGCTTCTGGTACCACTCGCATCAGGTGTCCGATCCGCAGGTGCGTGGCGGGCTCTTCGGCGGGCTGGTCATCCTGCCCAGGTCGCAGCGGGGCGGCCCGCACGACGTGCTCGCCATGGCGCACACGTACGGGGGGATCCGCACCGTCAACGGTGTGGACGGCGATCTCCGGGTGCCGGCCAAGCCGGGCGACACCGTACGGATCCGCGTGGTGAACACCGACAACGTACCGATGCCGCTCTGGGCGGACGCGCCGTACCGAGTGGTGGCGGTGGACGGCACCGACGTCCATGAGCCCCCGGAGGTCACCGGGCAGGCCCTTCTGTTGACCGCCGGCGGTCGCCTGGACCTCCAGATCGCGGTGCCCGCGAACAGGTCGGCTCGGCTGCAGCTGAGCGGGGGGACCGCGGTGGTCCTCGGCGCCGGGGTTGCGGGTGTGGTGCCTGCTCAACCGACAGCGAACCTCGACCTGTTGACCTACGGGACGACGGCGCCCGTCGGCTTCGATCCGGCGACGGCGACCCGACACTTCGACTACCGGATCGGCCGCCGGCCCGGCTTCGTCAAGGGTCGCCCGGGTCTGTTCTGGTCGATCAACGGTCACCTCTACCCGAACGTGCCGATGTACGTGGTGCGCGAAGGCGAGATCGTCACCATGCACATCGAGAACGCCAGCGGCCAGGTGCATCCGATGCACCTGCACGGCCATCGGGCGGTGGTGCTGTCACACAACGGAGTGGCCGCGACCGGCAGCCCGTGGTGGGTCGACTCGTTGAACGTCGAGGACGGGGGCGCGTACGACATCGCCTTCCGGGCGGACAACCCCGGCCTGTGGATGGACCACTGCCACAACCTCGAGCACGCGGCGGACGGCATGGTCGCGCACCTGATGTACGAAGGCTGGGACACGCCGTTCCGCATCGGCGGACCAAGCGACAACCAACCCGAGTAGCCACCGTCGACGGCGAACGATAGAGGGGCCTTGGGGCTGCGTCGGGCAACGACACGCGGTGCCGGATAACAAAAAGTCTCGACTCATCCTCAACCTGAGCAACAACTAACACTCTCGTAACAGTTGTATCTCGCCCGGCGGGTCGACTAGTGTGCGGCGCAGCGCGTGCATCCGTCGCACGACCGGGGGGCAAGACCGTAAGGCCGAGGTTCGTTTTCTTCGGTCCGTTTCGAGGAGTGTCGTGCTTCGTCGTCGTCTCATTGCCCTGTCCGTGAGCCCCCTGCTAGCCGCCGGTCTGCTGTCCGGCGCCGAGCCGGCCGAGGCCGTCATCGCCCCCTCGTCGATCAGCACGGTGTCCGCGGTGCCGGGGTCCCAGCCTGGAACGGTCCAGTTCCGATGGGCCAGTGCGGGCACCCACACCGACTACTTCCTGCTGGAGACCGGGCTCACCGCATTCAGCAAGTCGAGCAGCTCCTCGCTGCCGACCTCGGGCCGCAACGCCAAGACCTTCAAGATCTCGGCCAGCGCACGGTCCTACACGTTGACCGCCGCGCAGGCCGCCAGCGCAGGCGCACGCCTGGGTTCGGCCAACTACCTCTACTACCGCCTGTTCGCGGTGAACGTGGAGGGGACCAAGTCGGCCACGAAGGCGTACCCGAACCTGCAGGCCGTGATCCCGCAGGCGCTGGGCACCGACCGGTCCAAGAAGGGCACCGACCTGAGGGTCGCCACCTTCAACGTCCGGACCGTCAAGGCGACCAAGGACAAGCGCAACTGGCTGCTGCGGGTCGACGACGTGGCCCACGAGATCCTGACCTCGCGGGCCGGCGTGGTGCTGCTCCAGGAGATCTCGCCCGGTCGCGCGGACGGCAAGGGCGGGTCGACCGCCAAGGTCGGCCGGCAGACCACCAGCCTGCTGGCCCAGCTGGCCAAGCAGGGTGGCAAGGCCTACGACTACAAGATGAACCGGACGACCCTGCTGGTGAAGACCGGCGTCAAGCGCGGCACCCAGGGCGGGCGGGTCCTCTACGACAACAAGCGGTACAAGCTGCTCAGCTCCTGCCCGGAGACGACCGGCAAGACGACCTACAACTCGTCCTGCTCCTTCAAGCTGCCCATCGCCGCCGGCGACAGCGAGAGCCAGCGGCGACGCGGCAGCTACGCCCTGCTGCAGAACCGCAAGACCGGGCAGAAGTTCTGGGCGGTCTCGGCGCACCTCGATCCCCGGCACAGCTCGAGCAAGACGAAGGGGCCGAAGTACAACAACCTGCGGGCCGCCCAGGCCAGGTACCTGGTGTCCCTCGTCAACAAGCTCAACACCAAGAAGTACCCCGTGGTCTTCGGCGCCGACATCAACACCTGGCAGAGCGACAAGTCCGGCTACTCGGCCCACGAAGCGCTGGTCGCCGGCGGCTTCTACGACACGGCGGCAGCCAAGGTGCGGATCAACGCCGACTTCAACACCTCGAACGGGTTCGCCACCACCCTGTCGAGGTCGGCCCACGGCTACGGGCCGCACCTCGACGTCGTCATGGTCAAGAACGGCAAGGGTGGTGCGGACCGCTGGGTGAACGTGCTGCAGAACCCGGACGCCGACCGTCCGTCCGATCACAACCTCGTGTGGGCGGACATCCGGATCTGAGAGCAGGAGTTGCCCGGTCCCCCTGGACCGGTGTGAACTGGGACGCGTGCTGACGTCGCTTCGCCGACAGCTGGTCGGTCTGATCAGACCGGTTGTCGGCGAGCGCGCCTGGCTCGCCCTCCGCAAGCTGGACGTGCGGGGAGAACGGCGACGGTCGCAGCGGGCTCGCGAGGCCGCGATCGCCGAGAGAGCACGGGAGCGGCTCGTCGAGGATCAGCGACAGTCCGCCCGGAGAACCCTGTCGAGCCAGGCCCGCCGAGCTGACCTGACGGCGTCGCAGCGTCACGTGCTCGAGGAGCTCGACCCTTTTCTGGCGCGTCGGGCGCAGGCGAAGCTGGCAATCATCGGCGGTCCGGACGTCGGTGCCCTGTCGGCGTTGATCTCCGACTGTTGTCCGACCGCCCGGGTGACGGTCGTGTCGAACTCGTCGACCGTCTCCGCCCGCCACGTGCGGCTCGCGGCGGCGGGGCCGTTCCACGCCATCCTGGCGACGGGCCGGCGGGAGGCACCGGCGGAGCTGTTGACGAACGTCCTGTTCCACCTGCGCCGGGGAGGCCTGCTGGCGATCGCCGATCTCGACCTCACCCAACCCCCACCCCACGGCCTGCTCGATCTGCTGCTGCGGCTGAGAACACTCCGCGCCCACCGTGGTCTGCCGGCCGGCGCGGTGGCCGACGACGACGAGAGGTCACTGGTTCGCTCGGTCAGGCGTGTCGTGATCGGTGACGACTACGTGATCGTCGAGAACCGAACGGCCAGCTCGGCGAAGCTGCGTGACGAGGAGATGGCCGATCTGCTGCGGATCATCGAGCCGTCGATGGGTGAGGTGCTGCAGCGCCTCGAGCCGCAGACGTTCACCCCGCGCTCGGTCATCCGCGACCACCGAGACGGTTCGACGACCAGGTTCCAACCGGACCTGGCGATTCCAGCTCTCGAGCTGCGCGAGTACGGGGACGTGCTCTGCGCGCCGGGACAGGTGGCGGTCAGAGACAACCTCATCCTGGCGGAGACCTACCGCCACATCCGGCGGCCACGGCTGCGCAGCAAGAGACTCGCCGAGGTCGCACCTCTCTTCGCGACGGTTCGACGGGACCTCTCCGATCCGGCGGCGGTCCACGGCGTCTACTTCTACTGGGACTCGGAGTTCCCGGGTCACTTCGGCCACGTCCTCACCGAGCAGGTGTCGAGGCTGTGGGCGCTCCATGCCGCGCGCCGTCGGCATCCGGAGATCAAGGTCCTCCTCGGGCACCGATGGGGGCAGCGGATGGAGCCGTTCGAGCGGGCCGTCCTCGAGGCGATGGGGGTGACGGCGGACCAGGTCCTCCTCTTCCACCGGCCCACCCGGGTCGAGCGCCTGCTGGCGGCCACTCCGATGCTCTCGATGCCGGAGTACGTGTCCCCGGACATCGCCGAGACGTGGGACTCGGTCGGGGACGCCATCGTGATGGAGGGCGGCGATCGCGGACGCCGCCCCGGGCGCATCTTCTGCAGTCGGCGCTCGACCAAGAGGCTCTGCCGCAACACCGCAGAGGTCGAAGCCATGTTCCGGGCCGCCGGTCACGAGATCGTGTTCCCGGAGGAGATGTCGGTCGCCGACCAGATCCTGCTGTTCCGCGGTGCCGAGCAGATAGCCGGATTCGCCGGCAGCGCACTCTTCACGTTGATGTTCTGCTCGCAACCCAAGCAGGTCACGATGATCTGCCCGGAGTCGTACACGGCGACCAACGAGTACCTGATCGGTGCCGTCCGGGGGCACGCGTTCGACGTCTTCTGGTCGCAGCCGGACGACAGCTCGTTCAGGTCCTCCTTCGCGGTCGACCCGGATCGGGAGGGGAAGCTGCTGCAGGACCATCTCGGACGACGGAGCTGACCACGATGCGCCGGCGGGAGCCGTGGGTGTCGCGGGGCGGACGCGGAGCCGCTCCACCATAATGGCGCGATGCACTGGGGATCTCGGTTCCGGAGTGGCTCGCGGCGACGCATCCGGATGGCGAGAAAACGCGTCGAGGCGGCGCTCGACTCTCTGGCCGGCCGAGCAGGTGTGTCCGGCAATGTCTCCCGCAAGGTGCGGGTCCGGGTCGACTCGCGTTCCCTGCCACGGCGCGCGGCCGCAGTCGGCGCGCCCTACACGCGGGCCGATCGGGACTTTCTCCGTGATCTCGAACTAGCTCTGGGCGGGCGCCCGATCAAGCGCGTGGCGGTGTTGGTGGACGAGCGCTCCAACCTGCTGCCGACCTGGATGGCGGCGCGCTGGCCACAGGCCCGGATCGTCTGTCTCGTGTCCTCCCCGACGCTGCGGCCGACCATGCCGGGACGCCGAGCCGTCGTCGAGGTGGCGACGACCGCGGCGGTCCGTCACGCGGTGCTGTCTGCGTACGGTCGTTTCGATGCCGTCGTCGACTGGATCACTCAGGAGCCCGAGGCGCAGACGGCCCTCTTCGAGGAGACGTTCCTCCATCTCCGACGCGGGGGTGTGTACCTGACGACGTCGACTCGACCCAGCGGCGATGGGTCCCGTCCCCATCTGGGCGAGAGGCTGGACCGGCTCACAGCGACGGAGGTCTCGGCTCCACCGGCGGCCGATCTCGGGTTGGCAGCAGCGATCGTCGACGTGCAGCAGCGTGGGCACAGCGTGCTCGTCGAGTGCGGCGGTGGTGCCCTGCCGAAGCTCCGGTACCACGAGATGGATCGCGTCCTCGCGCTCCGCGGTTCCGTGGGTCGCGTCCTCTCGACGGTGCCGCCGCAGGAGTTCGGCTCGCGCGCGTCGGTGACGATGAATCGCGCCAACCCCGGCGCACCGTTCGCGCCGGTCATCAAGGCCCCGGGTCTCGCCCTGCGCGAGTACGCCGACGTGACCTGCGCCCCCTACCAGGTGCTGATCGCCGGCCAGATGCTGATCCCCGACACGTATCGGCACTACCTGAACCGGACTCTCAACCACGGTCACGTCACGGACCTCGGCGTGCGCTTCGGCCGTCCCCGGAAGAAGCCGAAGCGACCTCAGGAGCTGTCGGGCACCTTCTTCTACCTGGGATCGGAGGTTCCGCAGCACTTCGGTCACGTGATGACGGAGCAGCTGTCGCGGCTGTGGGCGTGGGCCGACGTCAAGCGCCGCTACCCCGAGGCCAAGGCGCTGCTCGATGTGCGACCCAGACATGACGGGTTGCGTCCGTGGGAGATCGAGATCTTCGCGGCCGCGGGCGTCGACCCGGACGACCTGCTGCCGGTCACCGGCGCCGTCCGGGTCGAGAGACTGCTCGCAGCGGCGCCGATGTTCGTCAACACGCAGTACGCCCACCCGCAGATCAGCGACGTGTGGACCAGAACCGCCACCGCGCTGATCGAGCGGGCACCGGAGCGCGCGTACCCGGAACGGGTGTTCGTCTCCCGCCGTCCCGATCGCAGGAACCGCCACTGCAGCAACGCCGATGTGGTCGAGGACTTCTTCCGCTCCCGGGGCTTCGAGATCATCTACCCGGAGGACCACGGGGTGGCCGAGCAGGCCATGATCTTCCGCCGGCTGCGCGTCGTGGCCGGGTTCGCGGGGAGCGGCCTGTTCAGCATGCTCTTCTCCGGAGAGCCCAAGACGGTGATCGTCTTGTGGCCCGAGACCTACACGTCGCGGAACGAGTACCTCATCTCGTCGGTCCTCGGTCACCGGCTGCACGTCTTCTGGTGTCCGAACGAGCGCAGTCATCCCGTTGGGGGCTGGGACTTCGATGCCTACCAGTCGACGTTCTCCTTCGATGTCGACCGTGACGCCGCCCGCCTCGACGAGACGATCTCCCGGGCGTGATCGGGAACCGGCCCCGGACCCTCGTGAACCCCTGTGTGCACGCCCGGCCGGTGCACACCGACGTCACGCTCTCGGCCGCAGACTGCGGCGGACCGAGCTCAGCGCCGCGCGGCCGTGCTCCCGGGCGAGCGCGGTCAGCCGGCGGAGCGTCCGCGGCACGACCACGGGATCCTCCACGGTGATCGAGCCGGCCGACTTCAGGTGCACCCGGACCGTGTACCGACCCGGTCGGAGAGTGGCCGGCGCACCCACCCACAGCAGCGGGTCGTCGTCGCTAGCGCGCACCCGTACCTCGGTCTGTTGACCGTTGGCGGAGGTGAGCACCACCCGCAGGGTCGGAGTGGCCCACCAGCGGGTGGACAGCCGGATCGTCAGTCGCTCTTGTGCCCAGCTCGCGACGATCGGACCGACGTGACCGCGCACGATCTTGCCCGAGGCGCCCACGACCAAGCTCAACCGGTGTGAACCGGACACCCTGAGCATCGTTCCCGGAGCGACGACGACGCTGCGGGCACCTGCGCCGACTCCCGGCTGGTGCAGTGCGGGCGCAGTGAGGCGACGGAGGCGACTGAGACCGAGAGCCTCCACCCGCAGCATCAGGTCGTGCGTGCCGGTGGTCAGCGGTCGACCACCGGCGGCCGTGGCCGGGTCGAGCCGGATGCTGCCCCGCACCCGAACCAGACCCCCGTCGGGAGTGGCCTCGATGCCGATGCTGAGGGGAGGCGTCAAGAACCACTCGTCGCCCTGCTCGCGGTCGACGACGACGGCGTCCGCGGTCATCTCCGCAGCGTCCTCCACCCGGCGCAGGGCGGGTTGGACCTCGCCGGTCACCGCGACCGGCAGCAGCCAGCCACCGGCCCCGTCCGGCTCGAGCAGGAACGGCTCACCCTTGTTCTGGTAGGAGCCCTCGAGGTCCAGGCGTACGGATCCCTGACCGGTCGCGTGCACCGCCGCGACGCTGATCACGGGCTGGATCTGACGGGTTCGCTCGGTCAGGTCCTGCAGCACCTCGAAGCTCGCGTGCCGCGCGAGATGCGCCCGCGTCCGGGCCAGAGCCGGCAGCCCATCGTCCACGGTGAGCGGGAACCGCTCGTCCATCAGGCTGCGGATCTGCGCCAGCCACTCGGCGCCCGTCTCGAGCGGGTAGACCCGGACCCGGCGGCCCGAGAGCTTGCCGAGCATCTCGACCCGGAGGAACCGGCGGTAGAAGTGGTCGCGGACAGGTCCCGGCTCGGCAGCCGCGTCGATCACGTCGAGGACCTCGCGCAGGTTGGTGAAGTACGCCTTGGGTTCGATCCGCAAGGAGCCGGCGTTGTTCCCGTCGGAGCGACGCAGATAGCGGTAGCAGACGTAGTCGGAGACGACCGAGCAGCTGCGCGCGGCGAAGTAGGCGCGGGTGATGAACAGCTGGTCCTCCAGCCGCCGGCGTCCCTCGGGATAACGGATACCCGACTCGATCAGGAACTGCCGCCGCAGCATCTTGTGGGGTGTCTGCGAGTTGATCAGCCGGGCGTCCCACACCGTGCAGCGTGGCAGTTCCTTGCGGTAGAGGTACTGGTGCACGCCGCGGAAGTCGCTGGTCACCTTGCCCAGCACGATGTCGGCGTCGTTCGCCGAGCCCAGGTCGTACATCCGCCGCAGCGACTCGGGATCGAGCCGGTCGTCCTGGTCGACGTACATCACGTACTCGCCGGTGGCGGCATCGGTCCCGACGTTGCGCGGCTTGCCCGGCCAGCCCGACCGGGGGATGGTGATGGCGCGCACGTGCTGGTGCTCGGACTCGAACCGCTGCAGCCGGGCGAAGGAGCCGTCGGACGACGCGTCGTCGACGAAGATCAGCTCGAGCTGGTCGGGCGGCATCGTCTGGGCCAGCAGAGACTCCAGGCACGGCTCGATGAAGGGCCCAGGGTTGAACACGGGAACGATCACGCTCACCCGCACGCCCATGATCAGCTCGCGGACGATCAGCCGTTGGCCAGGGCCGCCGGGCCGTCCTCACGACGGATGTCGATCACGTGCCCGGTCTGCCCCGAGAGCAGCACGTCGAGCGACTGCTTGGCCACTTCGACCGAGGACAGCAGCGTGCCGGGTGGCTCGTCTCCGAACGCCTTGGTGCGCATCGGCGTGCCGGTGCGCTCGGGGTTGATGCAGTTCACCCGCACGCCCGAGGAAGCCCACTCGTCGGCCAGGGCCTGAGTCAGGTTGACCACGGCCGCCTTGGCCGAGGAGTAGAGCGAGTAACCCGACCGGCCGCGGGTGTAGGAGGAGGAGGTGAACAGCAGCAGGGACCCCCGCTGCTGGGCCAGGTGCGGGAAGAACTCCTGCGCGATGAAGATGGGGGCCAGGTAGTTGACCTCGGTGGCGGCGTAGATCGTCTCCTCGGTCGACTCGGTGAGCTCACCGCGCGGCAGCACGCCGGCCGTGTTGACCACGAAGTCGATCCGTCCGGTCTCGGCCAGCACCTCTCGACAGGCGGCGACGATGTCCTCCCGGCGCTGGACGTGGGTGTTGGTGGAGGAGCGGGAGAACGTCTTGACCGTCGCCCCGTAGGCCTTCGCCAGATCCGCGATGTCACCACCGATGCCGTACGAGCCGCCGAAGACGACGAACGTCTTCCCGTCCAGTCGGGCGTGGTACTCCTCCTCCGACAACGGCGCCGGGTGGTCGGCCGAGGTGAGCTGGAACAGCTTGTCGGCGATGTACACGTCGATCGGCTCGGTCACCTTCATGTTGCGCTCGTGGCCGGGGACGACCGCGATGGGCACCTCCGGCAGGTAGCGCAGCACGACGGTGCAGTCGTCGGTCGCCATGAAGTCGGGGTCCTCGGCGGCCTTCGCGTACGCCTCCCGGATGGTGGAGAGCCGGAACGACTGCGGGGTCTGCCCCCGGCGCAGCAGGTGGCGGGGGAGCACGTCGGTCAGCCGCGGTTCACCACCCTGGGCCGACGCGGCGTCGACCTGGATCACCGTGTCGGCCGACGGGATGGCCGTGTCGACCGCCCGGTAGGTCGCCAACGCCTCGACGTTGGCGTTGATGATGGTCTGGGAGACCAGCGGACGGACGGCGTCGTGCAGCAGCACGTTGCAGTCCTCGTCGCCCAGCGCGGCCAGCGCGAGGGCGGTCGTGTCGTTCCGGGTCGCCTGCGGCCCGCCGGCACCCTCGAGGATCTGGCTGACCTTGTCGTACCCACCCTGCTTGACCACGGCCCGGACCTCGTCCAGGTAGCCGGGAGCCATCATCACGACGATCTCGTCGATCACCGGTGAAGCCTGCATCGTGGCGATGGTGTGCTCGATGATGGGCTTGCCCGCGATCTTGATCAGCTGCTTGGGGATGTTCAGCCCGACCCGGGTGCCGGTTCCGCCGGCGAGGACGACAGCGACGTTGCGGAGAGTGGCCACCGGCCGAGCGTAGCGGCGAACACCGGGGACGACAGGGAGGCGAGACGTCGTTTCGACTCAGCCGCGAGTGGCCGGCGCCGGTGGCCGGACCTGCCGTCGGCCGCGAGCCAGATCGGCCAGCACCCGCAGTGCTCCGTCGGCGTCACCCAGCTCGGAGCGGTGGTCGAGCGGCTGGCCGCTCAACACGCTGCCGGGCTCGACGATCCCCCAGACGGCCGACCCGCTGCCGGAGTAGTCCGACCACTTGGACGGCAGGTACGGGTTGCGATCGTGGATGCCGATCGTCCTGGCGTCGTTGACGATCAGCACATCCATCCGGGACGCCAGGTTCAGGTACTCCAGATAGCTGACGTACGGGTTCGCCCGGACGACGTCGGCCAGCCCGGCGTCGGCGAGCTCAGCGCTCAGCTCGTCCGGTTTGCTGGTGAACACGTGCAACACGAGCGACTGGCGTGCGGCGCGGGGCAAGCGGCGGAGCGCCTGCCAGACCTCGCTCAGACCTCGGGTCGCGTAGAAGACCCCGAAGTAGGCGAGGTTGACCTTGCCGTTCGGTAGCTCGTAGTCGCTGGTCACGGTGCGATAGAACCGGGTCGGGGGAACTGGGTGGTGGCTGACCACCGAGTGGGTCGCGGCGCGAGCGCGCAGCGCGTCGTCGGGGAACCGCTCGAGCATGAAGCCGCGCTGATTCTCGTTCGTGAACGTGATCTCGTCGGCCAGTGCATAGGTGATCGTCTCGAGCCAGGTGAACAGGTTGTCCGTCTCGGGTGCCGCGAACCCCGCGGCCGCCAGGCCGGCACGCAGGTCGGTCATGATCACGGGATCCTGCTGCCCGCTGCTCGGCCGCTCCTCGCCCTGCACTGTGTGACGCATCGGATCGGAGAACTCGGCGTACCAGGTCAGCTCCGGCCGCCGGAGCTTCAGCCACGCCGCCAGGAAGTGCGACGTGGGATGCATGGCCCGGCTGTAGACGCTGCGATAGGGACCCTTCGCACGTTCCAGGGCGGTGATCTCGGCCAGGCCCTTGTGGCAGAACTCCGTCACGCCCGGCCACCAGATGTCGGCGGGCCGAGCGTCGAGAACGACCCGGCGATCGACGAACTCGGCCCAGATGGCGTCCGAGGACGGGTCGGTGCTCAGCCGACCGCCCATGTCGTTCGAGACGACGTCCACGATCCGTTGTCGAGCCAGGACCCGCCGGGCGGCGACGTTGGCCGACGTGTCGACGTACGGCACAGCTGTGTAGACCACGGCCAGGTCGCGGGCGACCCGGTGGTTGAGTCGCCGCAGGTCGAGCACGTCCGTCAGTCCTCGCCGACGACGCTCCTGGATCACCGTCGCGTGGTCGTCGGCGTGGTTCTGCAGGTAGCGGTTGAGCTCCGTGGTCGCGGCCGCCAGCAGCTCGCGACGCAGTGGCTCGCGATCCTCGGGCAGCGGCAGCCCGGTGAGGCGTTCGATGCCGTCCAGCAGCTGTCCCGGCTCGACCGACGGGTGTCCGTGATTGCGCCGGACCGCTCGGTAGTAGACCGCACCCGCGTCGGCCGGGGGGATGGCGCACACCAGGGACGGGTCGGCCAGCAGGCGCGCGAGGAGGACGGCATCCTCCCCGATCACGAGGTCGGCGTCGAACGGGCAGGCGAGCAGCTGCCGCCGCGGGTAGGCGATGCCGCCGCCGGTCGACGCCAGGGCTGGAGCCAACCTCCTCGGTGACACGACCGTCCCGGCGTGCGCGAGCAGCCGGCGCGCGGCGCGGCCACGGAAGTCGGCGGGACGGTCGCCCGGGTCGGAGACGCAGAGCGGCACGACGATCCGGCCGTCCGGTTCGGCGGCGCCCAGCAGCCCCGACAGGAAGGAGCGGGAGACGCGGTCCTCGTCCTGGACGAACACCAGGTACGGCGCCGTCGTCTCGGCCAGCCCCGCGTTCTTGGCGGCCGCACGGGTCGGCGCCTCAGACCGCAGGTGCCGGAGCCGAGCCGGGCCGGCCTTGTGCTCCAGCTCCGCGACGGCCGCGGCGGTCCCGTCGTCGGCTCCGTACTGCACGACCACGACCTCGTACGGCTCCGCCAGATCCTGGTCGACCAGGGAATCCAGGCACGTGGTCAGCCAGGTGGCGCCGAGTCGACTGGGCACGACCACGCTGATGGCCGGCAGCGGCGGTCGCGCTGCCTGCGTGTCCGGGCTCATCGGACCTCGACCTCCCGTCCTGCGCTGCGGCGCGGCGTGGTTCCGCGCGGTCGGAGGTCACTCTAGGGTGCTGGCGTGGCCAGCTCTCGTCCATCCAACAGCGAGTCCCCGCCGAGTACGGTGCGGCCGTGGGTCGTGCTGGCGGGAGCCGCCGGTCTGGTCGTGGCGCTGCTCGTCTGCTGGCTGATCGCCTGGCTCACCGGCACCGGTGCACTCGGGTTCGGGATCGCCCTGACAGCGGTCATCACGCTGGCCGTCGGTGCCCTCGTCCTGCGCGAGCTGCGACGGACGGCTCGGACCGTACGCCGGATCGAGAACCGGGTCCGCCGGGCGGAACGGGACGCGGCCGGCGCGCTGACCCGGCTCGATCGCCTGGACAGCCGGACCGCCGGGACCCGCGAGGGGGTGCAGGCGACGCGGTCCGCACTGCGTGAGCTCGATCGAGGAGCAAGCGCGCATCGGCTGGCCCTGGAGACCCTGGTCGCCAACCAGCTGGAGACGAACCGGGCGGTGGCGGCGGGTCTGCGGCCGGACGCCCTGCAGGCGCAGCTGGCCGCCCAGCTCCGTCAGCAGCAGGCCATGCTCAACCTGTTCGCCCTGGCTCCGGTCCGGGACGTGGTGCCGACGATGGGGGGCTGGGCCGCCTCGGCCGACGTCGTCGCGCTGCTGGTCTCCGAGCTGCTCCGGATCAGACCCAGCCTGGTCGTGGAGTGCGGGAGCGGGGTCTCGACCCTGTGGCTGGCCCTGGCGATCGACCAGCACGGTCTCGACTGCCGGATCGTCAGCCTCGACCACGATCCGCACTTCGCCGAGCAGACGCGGCGCAGTCTGCGCAGCCACGGGGTCGAGCGGCACGTGGAGGTCCGCGATGCGCCGCTGGTGAGCAGCGACCTGCCCGGGCACACCACGGCCTGGTACGACCGATCGGCGCTGAACGGGCTCGAGGACATCGGCCTGGTGTTCGTGGACGGGCCACCCGACGCCACCGGTCCGCTGGTGCGCTATCCGGCGGTCCCGCTGCTGGCGCCGTTGCTCGCCCCGACGGCCACGGTCGTCCTGGACGATCTGATCAGACCGGGGGAGAAGGAGGTGGTCGCCCGCTGGCGACTCCAGCTCCCCGACTTCGACTGCCAGCTGCTGCCGCTGCAGAAGTCCGCTGCGGTGTTCAGGCGCGAGGCCAGCCCAGCTCACGACTGAGGGTGCGGGCGATCCGCTCGCCGGCGCGGCCGTCCCACAGCGGCGGCACCGGCCAGTCGGTCGGCCGACCCGCGGCCAGCACCTGGGTCAGCTGGGCCTCGACGTCGGCCAGCGTCACCAGCCGGTTGGTCCCGTCGGTGATCGTCACCGGTCGCTCGGTGTTGGGACGCAGGGTCAGACAGGGCACGCCCAGGAAGGTGGTCTCCTCCTGCACCCCGCCGGAGTCGGTGATCACGGCCGCCGAGCCGGACACGAGGCTGAGGAACTCGATGTAGCCGAGGGGTTCGGTGATCACGAGTGCGTCGCTCGGCCGCAGGCCGGCGGCGAACAGCCGCTCGCGTCCGCGCGGATGCAGCGGCAGCACCAGTGGCACCTGTTTCACCACGGCGTGCAGGACTGTCACGAGGTCGACGACCTTGGCGGGATCATCCACGTTGGAGGGTCGGTGCAGGGTCGCCACCGCGTAGGTCTCGGGTAAGCCGTGTCGGCGGCGCGCGACGTCAGCGTCGAAGGAGCTCTTGTTGGCGACGAGGGTGTCGATCATCGGGTTCCCGACCAGGTGGATGTGCTCGGCGGGTGCCCCTTCCGCGCCGAGGTGCGCGATGGCGTCGGGGCTCGTCACCAGCAGGACGTCGCAGAGCCGATCGGTGATGATCCGGTTGATCTCCTCGGGCATGGTGCGATCGAAGCTGCGCAGCCCGGCCTCCACGTGGCAGAGGCGGATGCCCATCTTGCTCGCGACCACTGCTGCGGCCAGGGTGGAGTTGACGTCACCGTAGACGATCACGAGATCCGGCGACAGCTCCTCGAAGATGCCCTCCAGGCCGACCATGATCGCGGCGGTCTGCTGGGCGTGGCTACCCGACCCGATGCCCAGGTTGATGTCCGGCAGCGGCAGGCCGAGCTCGTCGAAGAACACCTGGGACATCTGCCGGTCGTAGTGCTGTCCCGTGTGCACCAGGGTCTGGTCGACCGCGTACGAGTCCAACGCCCTGATCACCGGAGCGGCCTTGGGGAAGTTGGGACGAGCGCCGGTGATGTGCACGACACGAGGCATGGTCGGATCATGTCAAGCGTTCCGACACTCGGTGGCGGTGACTCGCCGCGGAAGCAGCACCCAGTAACGTGCGCCTGAGAGCCGCCTACCCGGGAAGTGTGTGGACATGTACGAGCTGGCGGTCGTAGGGCTGGGCTACGTGGGACTTCCGCTCGCTCGGGCGGCCGGAGCCGCCGGACTCTCGGTCGTCGGGTTCGACGTCGACGAGCGGGTGGTCAGTTCCCTGACGGCCGCTCGATCTCATGTCGACGATCTGAGCGACGAGGACGTCGCGACCATGATCTCGCTCGGCTTCAGCGCCAGCGCCGACCCGTCCGTGCTGGCCGACGCGGCCACGATCGTGATCTGCGTGCCGACACCGTTGTCGGACGAGGGCGGCCCCGATCTCCGTGCGGTGACCGCTGCGACGCTGACGGTCGGAGATCAGCTGCGCCCGGGCTCGCTCGTGATCTTGGAGTCCACGACGTTCCCCGGCACCACGGAAACCGTGATCCGCCCCCTGCTGGAGACCCGGTCCGGTCTGGTCGCCGGAACGGACTTCCAGCTCGCCTTCTCGCCCGAGCGGGTGGATCCCGGAAACCCCACGTACACGATCGAGAACACTCCCAAGGTGGTCGGCGGTCTGACGGCGGACAGTCTGGTCGCCGCACGTGACTTCTATGCGCGGTTCGTCGAGCAGGTCGTGGTGGCCAAGGGGACCCGCGAGGCCGAGACCGCGAAGCTGCTGGAGAACACCTACCGGCACGTCAACATCGCCCTGGTGAACGAGATGGCCCGGTTCTGCCACGAGATGGACATCGACCTGTGGGACGTGATCCGGCTGGCCAGCACCAAGCCGTTCGGCTTCCAGCCCTTCTATCCCGGTCCCGGGGTGGGTGGCCACTGCATCCCCATCGACCCCAACTACCTCAGTCATGCCGTCCGCTCGGCCCTGGGCTACCCGTTCCGGTTCGTCGAGCTGGCGCAGGAGATCAACGCGACCATGCCCGGCTACGTGGCCCACCGGATCCAGAACGCTCTGAACGACGTCGGTCGCGCGGTGCGCGGCTCGTCGGTCCTGCTGCTCGGCGTCACCTACAAGGCCGACATCGCCGACCAGCGCGAGTCCCCGGCGGTGGCCTTGGCCCGGCACCTGCTCGATCTGGGCGCCGTGGTGTCGTTCCACGACCCGTACGTCCAGGACTGGCACTCGTGCCCGGAGGTGCCGCGCGTGGACGACCTCGAGGGCGCCGTTGCCGAGGCAGATCTGACGGTGCTGGTCCAGCGCCATCGTCACTACGACGTGGCCGATCTGGTGGAGCGGGCCGCTCTGTTCTTCGACACCCGAGGGGCGACCACCGACGAGCGCGCGATCAGGCTCTGAACCCGGGCAGCAGGCCCGGTCGGTCTCACCGGCGGGCGAAGACCGGACCGAGTCGCTCCGACGCGATCCTTCGCAGGTCGGCGGCCAGGACGGCCGGATCGTCGTCGTCCGTCGCACCGGCGAGCGCCTGGAGCAGACCGCAGCTCAGCACTCGATCGGGGGGTTGCACGCTCACCCGCCGGAGTACGTCGTCGGGTACTGGTTGGGGGTCGGGGCGGCGGAACTCGCTGACGATCTCGGTGTAGTGGTCGGTGAGCACGGTGCTCGCGGGATCCAGGGCCATCAGCAACAGCAGACCGGTCGGTTGGGTGTCCACCGGCACGACCAGCAGGTCGTCACGATAGCGCTGCAGAACCGGCACCAAGGAGTAGATGTCGCCGGTCCAGGCATGGGGTCCGGGCACGCGACTGGCCTCGCTCACGGCGCGCGGGAAGATGTCGTCGAAGACGATCACCGAGCGAGGCCGGCTGAACCGTTCGGCGTTGATGAAGTCCCGGAGCGCGAACTCGAACAGGTGCATGCCGTCGATGAAGGCCAGGTCGAAGCGCTGACCGCCGACCGGCGCGAGTGGGTCCTCCCTGGAGAAGTACTCGTCGCTGGTGGTCTTGAACAGCTCGACTGCCGTGTGCAGCTCCTTGTCGATCCGGAAGGCGGGGTCGACACCGAGTGAGCGGCAGCGGGAGAGAGCGAGGCTGTCGCCCCATCGAACACCGATCTCCAGGTAGCTGCGCGGTCGCAGGACCTCGTGGAGCTGCGCCAAGAAGGCGAGGTACGTCACGCGAGGGATGCTAAACCCCGGTCGCCGTTCCCCTACAGTGGTGCCGTCCGCCCGGGCGAGTTCTGGGCCGTCCTGCGGAGGTGGCTGTGACACTGCTGAGCGTCCTCGTGGCGGTCGGTGCGTCGGACACCATCACCAAGGGCCATCTCGACAGCCTCGACAACCAGACCCTCGCCGTGCAGGAGTTCGAGGTGATCTGGTGCTTGGACAAGGCTGCCGAGGACACGGCTGCCTACCTCGCGGCGGTGGCACCTCACCGGCCGAACGTCTCCGTGGCCACTGTCGGTCCGGCCGAGGCCCTCACCAGCTGCCGCGGCGACTACGTGCTGGTGTTGACCCCGGACGTCCGGCTGCTCCCCTGGGGGCTCCAGACGCTCACCCAGTTCGCCTCGGTGCACGAGCTGGACACCGTCGCGGGCCGCACGTCGGTCCCCGGCGCACCGGTCCCCGAGCTGCTGCTGGCCGACCTGGTGCCGGTTGCTCCGGCCGAGGCCCTAGCCCTGGCCTTGGCCGACGGTCATGCAGTGGTGGCGACCCGACGCTCCCTGGCCGAGGTCGAGGGCGGGGTGCTGAAGCCTGCCGGTCGGTGTGGGGTCGCCACCGAGTCGGTAGCGGTTCGACGGCAGACAGATCTTGTTCCGGTGCCGGCCGTCGACTGTGACCAGGTGACCTGGGACAGGGGAGTACTGAGCGTCGAGTGCCGAGTGTCGACCGGCGAGACCGCGATCGTTGCCGTGGCCGAGCATCGGTCGTCCGGGCGACAGGTCGTACTGCCGCTGCCGATCGGCACCAGCGACGACCCTGGGCAGCCGACCCGAACAGTGGTCCGGCTGGATCCGCGCGCGGCACCGGATGATCGTCCGCTCGACAGCGGACCCTGGCGGCTGCTGCTGCAGACCGCCGACGCCACGGGCACCCAGGATCTCCATCCCATCGGCTGGCGGCCCTGCCCGTCCGCCCTGCTGGGCGAGGACATCGTCATCCCCGTGCGCGTGGACGGGTCGCTGGGTCTCGACGTCGGCGCGAGCACTCGAGCCCTGGTGCTGACCGACCGAGCCGAGCTCGGGTCGATCCGTGAGTCGTCCGCCGGGTCGCAGCTGCACCTCTCCTTGCCGGACATCCACACGTTCGAGACGACCGGCCTCGCCGGGCAGATCGGCTTCGGTGACATCCGCGTGCCTGCACGACTCGTCCCCGCCGAGCCTGGGCTGCGCCTGGAGGCGATGGCAACCGGGATCCAGGGCGTCGTCCCGATCACCACCCGCTTCGGTCCCACCTGGTTCCGAGGCTCGGGACTGAGTCTGGAGATCGACGACGTCGGGGCCATGCGCGTGGTGCGTACCGCTGCGACCAACTCACCCAAGGCGCCTGCGAAGCCACCGTCCGCACCCCTCGCGACGCCGGTGACGGCGGGGAAGCGACCTCGGAAGAAGCGGGCCCGACGGGGCAAGGTGGCGGCGCTGCGGCGCCGCGTTCCCGGCCCGCTGGAGCCGTTGGCCAGAGCCGCGGCGCGCCGACCTGCCCTGCGCCGGCTCTATCGAAAACTCACGCGCTGACGGCTGCCGCCCGCTGTCGGACCCGCCTCGGCAGGTCGGGTGCGCCTGTCGTTTCGGCCCGAACGGGCGGGTTCGCGGTGATATGTTGTCGAGTCGTTGTGCCCACACACCTTTCAGGAGTCACGGATGTCCGACCGGTTGCTCGACGCCTTCGCGCAGGGACTGCGCCTACCCGTCGACCAGCTGAGCGATGAGACGAGCCCCTCGAACACGCCCCAGTGGGACTCGCTCGCAGCCATGGAGATGGTCACCATGCTGGAAGACGTCTTCGACGTCCGGCTCAAGACGTCCGAGATCATGAAGATGCGCTCCATCGCGCTCGCCCGCAAGGTGCTCCGCGCCAAGGGTGTCGAGGACATCTGACCGACACGATGCATGCTGTGCTCGAGAAGTCCGTCATCGGCATCACAGCCAGCTTCACCCCCCAGCCTCTGATCCGGTCGATGCTGCAGGCCCTGCCGGAAGGCTGCGAGGCCGCGGTGGCCGACTACAACCAGGTCCATCAGACCCTGATGGATGTCGGCTCTGCGTTCGCCGGCACGATTCCCGACCGCCTGGTGGTGGCGTGGCGGATCGAGGACATCTTCACCCGGGCGCTGACCGACTGGGTCGTCGGCGCCGGGGACGGCAGCGAGCTCCGCGTCGACACCCGCCAACTCGGGGCCCTGGTCGGCCAGGCCGCCGAGACCACCGGGGTGCCGGTCCTGGTCACCGTGCCGCCCTTCCCGTCGCTGCCCTGGCTGGACCCCCTCGACACGCGGACCAGCGTGCGGCTCGCGGTGCTGCACGGCCAGCTGATCGAGGCGTTCGTCGACGGCATCGGGAACGCCCCGGTGGTCCTGGTCGACCTTGCCGCAGCCGTCCGCGAGCACGGCGCCGAGCGGGCCTACGACACGCGCAACGATCTGATGTACCACCAGCCGTTGACCAGCGGCTTCGCCCGTACCTTCGGCACCCTGCTCGGGGAGGCCCTGACCTCGGTCGGGCGAGCCGTGCCCAAGGTGCTCGCCGTGGACGCCGACAACACGTTGTGGGGCGGCATCGTCGGGGAGGACGGGGCCGACGGCATCACCATCGGCGACAGCTTCCCGGGAAGCGCGTACCGCGCTCTCCAGCAAGGCCTCGTCTACCAGGCCGCCAACGGGGCCCTGGTCGCCCTGGTCAGCAAGAACAACGGCCCCGACGTCGACGAGGTGTTCGAGCGGCGGGCCAACGACCTGGTCCTCAAGGCCGAGCACCTCGCCGCTCGTCGGGTCGACTGGAACAGCAAGGCCGACAACCTGCGCAGCATCGCCGCTGAGCTGAACCTCGGCCTGGACAGCTTCGTGTTCGTCGACGACAACGACGTCGAGCTGGACGAGGTGCGCCAGCGACTGCCCGAGGTCGGTTTGGTCAAGGTCACCGACGAGCCCGCCGAGATCGCCCGGCTGACCGCAGGGCTCTCCGCCTTCAGGTTCGCCCGGGTGACCGAGGAGGATCGCGGCCGCACCGCCATGGTGCAGGTCGACTCCGAGCGCCAGGTCGCCGCCTCGGCCGCCCCGTCGCACGAGGAGTTCCTCCGCTCCCTCAGGCTGACCGTTCGCGTGTTCGACCCCGTCGGCAGCCAGCTGGGCCGCGTCACCCAGCTGATCAACAAGACCAACCAGTTCAACCTCACCACCGTGCGGCGGGACGAGGCCGAGGTCGTCAAGCTCGCGAGCTCGTCGTCCCACCGGCTGTACGCCGCCGAGGTGGCCGATCGCTTCGGCGGCTACGGCCTCGTGGCCGTGGCCGTGGTCGGGCGCGAGCCGGGGAGCTGGGAGATCGACACGCTCCTGATGAGCTGCCGGGTACTCAGGCGCGGCGTCGAGGACGCGATCCTCCAGTGCATCGCCGACGACGCGTGGGCCTCCGGCGCGACCGTGCTCCGCGGCAGCTACCGACCGACGGCCAAGAACGGCCAGGTGGCCACGTTCTACCCGGACCGGGGCTTTCGAGCGACGGGGGAGGGGCGATTCGAGGCGGACCTGCCGCTGACGATGACGCCACCCCACGTCACGGTCCAGCGCGATGCTTGACAGCGATCCCTTCCGGTACTTCTCCGACCTGCTGGTTCTCCTGCTCGTCGTCGTCCCGGTCTACTACGCACTGCCCTGGCTGAGAGCTCGCCAGCTGCTGCTCGGGCTGACCGGCGCCTACCTGCTCTTCCTGATCGCTCCGCGGCTGCTCGCCCTCTACGTGCTCTACTGGCTGCTCGTCTACCTGCTCCAGCTCGCGGCCACGCTGTGGCGGGACCGCGCAGCCAGCTGGGTCTGGACCACGACCCTGATCGTCGTGGCCCTGACCCCGATGGTCCTGTGGAAGGTGTGGGCGGAGTGGTCGGTGCTCGGCTTCAACGTGTCGATGAACGGCTTCGTGGACTGGCTCAGTCCCTGGACGGGCGCGATCGACCGGGTGCGGGATCTCATCCTGCCCGTCGGGCTGAGCTTCGCGACCTTCCGAGCCGTCGACCAGCTGGTGAAGGTCCGACTGGAGATCATCGAGCCGCTGTCACCGTTGCGTCAGCTCGCCTACGGCTTCTTCCCGACCGTGTTGATCATCGGCCCGGTCATCGAGTACACCGAGATCGAGGACGGGCTCGGTCGCCGGACGCGCTGGGATCCGCAGGACACCCTCAGCGGGGTGATCACGATCGCCATCGGCGCCGTCAAGGTCTTCGTCCTGGCCTACCTGCTGAGGGGCAGCCAGAGCGTCTTCTCCCTGGCCACCCTGACCGGCACTCCGCTGGACTACTGGCTCGAGCTGATCATGTTCGCCTGGTACTTCTACTTCAACTTCTCCGGCTACTCCGACATGGCCATCGGCGCGGCGCGTATTCTGGGGTTCCGGCTGGCGCCGAACTTCAACAACCCGTACCTCAAGACCAATCCGCAGGACTTCTGGAACAGCTGGCACATGAGCCTGACCAGGTTCGCCCAACGCAACGTCTTCGTGCCGATGGGCGGCATGCGGTCTCGGACCCAGTACGTCGCGATCGCGGCCACGATGATGGTGATCGCCCTGTGGCACGACCTCAGCCTGCCCCTGGTGATCTTCGGTCTCTACCACACGGCCGGCCTCATCATCCACCGGATGTGGGTCGCCCGGCGCCCGGTGCCCCGGCCTCGCCCGTGGCCGCGCGCTCTCGGTGCGTGGGCCCTCTTCTTCTTCTTCTACCTGGTGAGTCTCCCGCTCCTGATGCTCGACGTGTCCGCCCTGCCTGACTTCTACGGAAGGTTGTTCTGATGATCTCCGATCGGCTGCTGGCCTACCTGGCCGAGCGGACGGGCTTCCGGGTCACGAGGTGGTCGATCGTGCGGATCGCCGCGTTCGCCGTCGCCGCGCTGGTGGTCGCGTCCCTGGTCCTGCCGTCCCGGCCGGGCGACGTGACGAAGGCGCCCTACAACTCCGCCCTGGCCACCAAGCACGTCCGCAACGTGGCTCTGCCGCTGGGAGACACGAGGGGGTTCAAGCCGAGCTCGCGGCCTTCCAGCTACCAGGTGGCCTGGATCGGTGGCTCCGAGACGCTCGCCGTCGGTCCGAAGACCCGCGCCTTCATCCCGGGGCTGGTGACCGAGCGGATCAAGACCGTGGACGGCCGACGCGTCTCCACCGACATCTACTACCTGAACGCGATCCGGCTCGCGGACCAGCTCTCGGCCCTCTCCTCCGCCCTGGCGGCGAAGCCGGATCTGGTGGTGATCAGCCTCAACCCGGTCTGGGTGCTGAACGACCTCGCGGTCCAGCAGTGGGGCTATCTCGACGGCGAGCTCGCGCAGCACAGCGCGTGGCCGCCGACCCGCTGGCCGGTGGCCGCCTCGCTGGTGAGTCCGGGAGACGTCGGCTGGAAGCTGCTGTCCGGGGTCAGCCCGGACGGAGTCGGCGACCGGTTCGACTGGGGAGTCGACCTCGCCGACCGCACCGAGAAGCTGACCTTCCTCGAGCCCGTTCCGGGGGCCAAGCCGCCCCGGCCCACCGGCCTCGCAGCCCTGGGCCAGAAGCGCCCCGTCGACTTCTTCTTCGGCCAGTTCGAGCCGGCGACCCCGGCGACCAGCCTGACCACCCAGCAGCTCGGCATCCTCGAGCGCCAGGCCGCGTCCCGGTCGGACTTCAACAAGGTCGTGCTGCAGCAGATGCTGGAGATGGTGCGCGAGGCCGGTGTCGACACGTACTTCTACATCCCGCCGATCAATCCCGAGGTGTACGCCGAACCGGCGGCTCAGCAGTACCTGGCCGATCTGAGCACCGAGCTCGCCCAGGTGAGCAAGGGGCGGACGGACCAGCGGATCCGGCTCGATCCCGCGGGACTGCAGGCTCGGGTGCCCGCCACCGAGTACCGCGACATCGTCCACGTGCTGGACGGCCGTCCGGAGGCTGCCGTGCTGGCACAGGACATCTGCACGATGCTGACCGAGAACGACCGACGACCAGGATGTGAGGACTCGTGACACCCACCGACGACACCTCGGGCGACCGGTCGGTCGAGACCGCGGCCCGGACCCGGATCCTGCCCCAGCTAGGTGTTGAGCTGATCATCGGCGTGATCATCGCGGCCCTGCTGGTGGTCGTCGGCTGGGCGTCCAGCAACGCCATCCGGTTCGTGTACGGCGGGTACTGAGATGGCTGACGAAGGCGCCGGGCGGGATCCGTCCCAAGGTGTCGACCTCCGTCCCCGGTTGCACCACGTCGGTTACGTGGTCGCCAGCATGTCGGGGGGCATCCGCCGGTTCTGCGACAGCGGCGGGACTCTGGTCGTCGGGCCGACCGACGACCCCCTGCTGGGCGTCAGCTGCGCCCTGATACGGCTTCCCGAGGGTGTCGACGTCGAGCTGGTCGCCCCGCTGCCCGGGGTCGAGTCGCCGATCACCGCGCGGCTCAACCGTGGCGGCGGGCTCGACCACCTGTGCTTCTGGGTCAGCGACCTGGAGTCCGCGCTCGCCCAGGAGCTGGCCGCCGACGCGGTGCTCCTGGTGCCGCCGACGTACGCGGTGACCTTCGACTCCGAGATCGCCTTCGTGCACCGCAGAAGTGGACTGGTGGTGGAGCTGATGGGCAGCAGGCGACCGTGACGCGGTGCGGCGGTCACGAGGCCTTGGCGAGGACGTAGGCGACGTTGATCGGCAGCCGCAGCGTCCTCGACTCCTCCAGCGACTTGCCCTCGTACGGCAGCCGCAACGGCTCCACGATCCTCAGGCCGCTTGCGGTGATCATCTCCTCGAGCTCGTCGGTGGTCCGCCACAGGTAGATGTGATCGACCGCCGGCGCGTTGATGCAGGTGGTGATGAACACGTACGCGTCGTCCTTGGCCAGGTCGGCGATCCGACTCAGGAACACCTCGGGCTGCTCGACGTGCTCGAGCACCTCGCCCATCACGATCGCATCGAAGGAGTCGGCGGTCAGGTCGTCGGCTTCCAGGAAGTCCCGCATCTCCACCCGAGCTGGCGCGTCGGGGTGGAAGTTCTCGACGATGGTGCGGGTCTGCTGCACGCTCGCGGCCGACAGGTCGACGGCCAGGTAGTCGTCGAACGCCCCGATCTCGATCGCCGAGAGCAACAGGAACCCGTGGCCCGGACCGACCTCCAGGTAGCGGCCGGATCGGTCGCGGGGAAGGGTACGCCGGAGGAACCGGGACATCGACACGTGGTTCGGCCACAGGAAGTTCGTGATCGCGAGCCCGTACATGTAGCGATCCATGTAGTCCCGGTCGTGGTAGACCGACGCGGCGACCTCGGCGAAGGTGGAGTGCCGATACGTTCCGTGGTCCCGGAAGTAGAGCTGCTCGTCGAGGGTGTCGCCCAGGATGGTGAGGTAGCTCTCGGCGAGATAGTCAAGGCTCAGCCCCTTGGCCATGCAGAACCTGAGGTAGCCGGCCAGCCTGTCGATCTCCTCGGGCGTCGCCCCGCCGACGGCTTGGTCGATGAAGCCCTGGTGGACCGGGTACTGGTCGACGATGGCCTCGACCAGCCGATCAACGAGGGATCGTGAGTCACTCATGGGCGTGCAGGCTACCGCGATCCACCGGTCGGCTGCGAAAGCTGCGGGGTGGGTCGCGGTTCACGAACGCGGCTCAGTGCAACAACGCCTTGAACCGGCGCAGCCACCGACGCACGCGTGCCGGCCGCTTGGCGGGCCGTGCTTCCACCGGGTCGGCTGCGGTGAGCTTCCAGTAACGCTTGGAGACCTTCACCGTCGAGGAATCCGGCTTGAAGTAGGGCTTGTTGAGCGTGAGGTGGGGCCGTTCCCAGGCGACGTCGCGCCGCACGATCTTGGCGGGGGTCCCCACGGCGATGACGTTGTTCGGTAGGTCTTTCGTGACGATGCTGCCCAGGCCGACGACGGTTCCGGGACCGATCGTGACCCCGCCGAGCACAGTCGAGCGGAGTCCGAGCCAGACGTGGTGCCCGATGGTGATGGAGCGGGACACGTTGATCCGCTGCCCCGTTCGGACATCGAAGATCGGGTGCCCGTCATCGCATCGCACCTGGACGTCGCTGGCGAACATCACGTCGTTGCCGATGCGGATCGAGGTTCCCTCCGCGGCCGACATCGCCACCTTCGTGGTGGCCGACACGTTCTTGCCGATGGTGACCACTGCCTGCTCGCCGACTCGGATGGCCGCAGCGAAGCGCGGTCCTGAGCTGCCCCCGATCTCGGCCAGGCCGTCATTGCAGTCGAAGTCGATGCTGAGGGCTATCAGGCGCGCATCGGAGGCAACCACGAGTCGATTGTTCTCCCCGCCGAACTTGATCACCACGTTCGGCATCGGCGGCCCGTCGTACTCGACCCGGTTGCCACGATCGTCGGAGTAGGCCACGAGCTCTTTCAGCTGAACGGTCACAGTCGAGGAGGTTAATCGGTGCCGGACCGGTCTGCTCGATCTGTGCGGGCGACGCGCAGCGAATCGCCGGGTGACTTCCGTGCCGGCGCTACTAGGGTTGGCCCACATCCCGACAGAAGAGGTGACCGCAGCTGAACGCCGCAGACCCGTCCGTGACGACTCCTCGCTACAGCATCGTCACGGCCGCCTACAACGTGGCTCGCTATCTCGACGAGTACATCGCCTCGATCGAGGGTCAGCGTCTCGACTGGTCGCTGTACGAAGTGGTGGTCGTCGACGACGGTTCCACCGACGACACCCTGGAGCGACTCCGTCGCTGGGCCGAGCGCCGGCCCGACCGCGTCAGGGTCGTCAGCAAGCAGAACGGGGGGCAGTCGACAGCCCGCAACCTGGGCCTGGAGCACGCCCGCGGCGAGTGGGTCACGTTCACCGACCCGGACGACGTGCTCGACCCGGATTACCTCAGCGAGGTCGACCGGTTCCTCGCCGCCCACCCCGAGGCGCCGATGGTGGGGACCTACCGGGTCTTCCTCGACGACGCGACCGGCGAGATCAAGGACACCCACCCGCTGAGGTCCCACTTCGCCGGCAAGAACGCCCTCCGCTACCTCGACGGATGGCCGACCCACTTCCACGGAAGCGCCCCGGCGGCCTTCTTCCGTCGGGCCCGGATCGAAGAGCTCGGTCTGCGCTTCGACCCCGAGGTCCGACCCAACTTCGAGGACGGTCACTTCTGCGTCCGGTACCTGCTGGCGGAGGAGCGGCCCGCTGTCGGGTTCGTCAAGACCGCGATCTATCGGTACCGGAAGCGGTCGGACTCGAGCTCGACCCTGCAGACCAGTCTGGCCAACCCCGATCGCTACACCCGGGCGGTGCGGAACGGCTACCTCGCCGTCCTCCGGGCGTCGATGGTCGGCCGTGAGTGGCCGCCGGAGTGGTTGCAGAACTACATCATCTACGAGCTCTCCTGGTACTTCACCTCACAGGACGCGCACGCGGCGACCGGCGGCAGCGCCTCGGGGGAGGTCGCCGAGGAGTTCCACTCCCTGATGGCCCAGATCTGCGCTCTGCTCGAGCATCGGGTGATCGAGAGCTTCTGGCTGCGATCAATACGGCCGAGTCTCCGCTTCATCCTGATGCACGGCTACAGCGACCAGACCTGGCACGAGGACTCAGCCTGGGTCGACCGCGTCGACCAACGCCGCGGCCTCGCGCGGGTTCGCTACCACTTCGTCGGAGAGTCTCCGGCCGAGGTCGTCCTCTGTGGTGGCGTGGTGGTCGAGCCGGCCGCGGCCAAGGTCCGGTCGCTGAGCTACCACGAGCGGACCCTGATCCACGAAAGGATCCTGTGGGTGTCGACCCGGTCGACCATCCGTCTCGGTGTCGACGGTCGACCGATCCGGCTGATCACCGAGACGCCGGTCCTGCCGCGGTACGGGCTCTCGCCGGGCCTGCTCCGCAAGGCGTTCGCCGACGACCTCCCCGCCAAGGACGAGAGCGGCCCGGGACAAGGCCTGTCTCCGCGCGACCGAGCTCTGGTACGACTCGCGGCGACACCGCCGGTACGCAAGCGCTTTGCCGGTGCCTGGGTCCTGATGGACCGCATCCACGACGCCGACGACAGCGCCGAGGTGCTGTTCCGCTACCTTCGCAAGAACCGGCCCAAGATCAACGCCTGGTTCGTGATCCAGTCCGGGACCCCCGACTGGGAGCGCCTGCGGGAGGCCGGCTTCAAGCGCGTGGTCGCCCACGGGTCGACGTTGTGGAAGCTGCTGATGCTGAATGCCCGGCACCTGATCTCCTCGCACGCCGACGTGCCGGTGATGGCACCACCGGAGATCGTCCGACTGGCCGAGCCCAGCTGGCAGTTCACCTTCCTGCAGCACGGAGTGATCAAGGACGATCTGTCCGGCTGGCTGAACCCCAAGGTGATCGACACGTTCGTCACCAGCACCCGTCAGGAGCACGCCTCGATCGCCGGGGACGACAACGGGTACGTCTTCACCACCAAGGAGGTCCGGCTCACGGGTCTGCCCCGCTTCGACAAGCTCCGTCGGATCGGTCGCAGCATCGAACCCGACCAACGTGACCTGGTGCTGGTGACGCCGACCTGGCGGCAGTGGCTGCTGCCCCCGCTGGCGAAGGGGACGCAGCGCAGGACGGTGAACGAGGGCTTCTTCGGCTCGGACTTCGCGCAGCAGTGGCTCGCCCTGCTCCGCTCGCCGGCACTTGCCGAGCTGTGCCGCGAGCAGGGTCTCAGAATCGGCTTCCTGCCGCACCCGAATCTCGAGTCGGCGGTACCCCAGCTGGACCTGCCCGCCGACGTCGAGGTCCTGTCCTACGACGTGCCGGACGTCCAACGACACTTCGCCCGTGCCGCCCTCGTGGTCACCGACTACTCGTCGACGGCCTTCAACGCCGCCTACATCGATCGTCCGGTGGTGTACTTCCAGTTCGACGCCGACAAGGTGCTCGGGGGTGCCCACGTCGGCAAGCGCGGCTACTTCAGCTACGACCGGGATGGCTTCGGACCCGTCTCGACGACCGTCGCCGAGGCCGAGGCTGCCGTCACCGAGATCCTGCAAGCCGGCCGCCGGCCCATGGCCCTGTACCAGCAACGGATCGACGACACGTTCCCGCACCGCGACGGCCGGTGCAGCAAGCGGGTCACGGAGGCGATCCTCGCCTCGGAGAAGCGCTGGCGCCCTGCTCATTAGGATCACGGGGTGAGCCGCGCTCCCTTCCGACGTGTCACCGATCCCGTCCGCCGCATTGTCCGGCGCCTCACCCGATCGATGGCCGGACGACCGGATCCCGATCACGTCGGCGACGCTCTCGTGCGGCCGTCACTCGACGAGATCGGGCTACGGACCGGAACCGACAAGTCGTCGGCAGCGCACGGCTACCTGCGCACGTACGACGAGCTCTTCGGTGATCTCCGGGACGAACCCATCCAGCTGGTCGAGTTCGGTGTCCGCCGAGGTGCCTCGCTGCGCATGTGGGAGGAGTACTTCACCCGAGGCCAGGTGTACGCGGTCGACGTCCACACGTCGGCGCACCGGCAGGGCACCGGGCCCTCGACCATCCTCGTCGCCGATCAGGCCGAGGAGGCCTCGCTCGACCGCTTGACCCGCAAGCTGAGGCCGACGATCGTCATCGACGACGGCACCCACGTCTGGCGTCATCAGATCGCGACCCTCCAGAAGCTTCTCCCGGTCGTGCGCCCGGGCGGGTTCTTCGTCGTCGAAGGTATCCACACCAGCTTCGGAGATGACCACGCGACCAGGTACGGCCGTGACGGCTCCACGGAGACCGCGTTCGACTACGTACAGCGGATCGCGATGGCCGTCACCGCCGGACATCGGGCGGGCACACTTCAGGACGACTTCGTCGCCTACTGCCGCGAGACGGTGGCCTCCGTGCAGTTCGTCCGCAACATCGCCATCATCCGCAAACGAGCGCACCCGCAGCGGAAGTATCGCGTCCGCTCAGTCGGCGACCTGGCGACGAACACCCACCTCTGTGACGGCGGAGGGGACTACGACCGGATTCCAGCCGAGTTGGTCGACGCCGACACCAGCGTGCACGCCGCCTTCGCCCGTGCGTACGGGGACGGCACGGTCCGGGTTCGCGAGGCGGTCAGCGGCGAGATCGGCGACGCCCGCGTCATCGGTGCGGGAATCGTCACGGTGGGCGGCAGCGTGGTCGAGGAGACCCTCAACGTGGCGCGGAATCTCGTCCGGACCTCCGGGCTCTACCAGGTCGTCCGTGGTGAGATCTGGGTGGCCGAGAAGCCCTTCCTGCCGAAGCGTCGGTTCCCCGCTGAGGAGGGTCGCCGACAGGTGCTGCTGCGACAGACCGCTGACGGAAACTACGGCCACTGGTTGATCGACACCTTGCCCAGGCTGGCGCTGCTACGACAGTTCGAGGACCTGTCACGCTGCACGTTCATCCTGAGTCGGCAGGAGTCGGCCGCCATGCAGCGCGTGGTCGAGGACTCGCTCGCTCTCGCAGGGGTCACCGCCGAGCAGCTCCAGTTCCTGGATCGCGCTGACTACGAGTTCGAACGCCTGACCGTGCTCGGCAACCTCAGCCACCATCCGGTCACCAAGTCGCCGATGGTCGTCGACTTCCTCGAGCAGCTCGCGGCCACGATCCCGCCCACGCAGGGTCAGAAACGCGTGTACGTCACCCGCCGTGGCGTGCACCGTCGCCGTCTGCTGAATGAGGAAAGCGTCGTCGAGCTGCTCACCGGGTACGGCTACGCGGTGGTCTCACCCGAGCAGCAGACCCTCGCCGAGCAGATCGCCACCTTCCGCGGCGCGACGCATGTCGTCGGGGTGATGGGGGCGGCGTTGTCGAACCTCGCCTTCTCGCCTCGAGGTGTCTCGGTTCTCGCCCTGGCCACGCCGGTGATGAAGCACGACTTCTTCTACGACCTCGTCTGTCTGAAACAGGGACGCTACCGGGGCCTGCAAGGCCACTCGTCCGAGAACGGACCACCGACCCTCGCGACCGACTTCACCGTGGACATCGATCTCCTGGCCGCATCGCTGGACTGGCTGCACGCGGACCCGGCGACGGCCCCGGAGGATCAGGAGTAGAAGAACGCGTCCACCACGCGGGCCGCAGCCGACCCGTCCTGCAGCTGGTTGAAGCGCCGGTTGAACTCGGCGATCGCGGCCCCGTGGCGGCGGACGAGGTCAGCAGGCCGGGCCAGCAGGTGGGCGACCTCATCAGTGGTGCGCGCCAGCGGGCCGGGAGCGCTGTCGGTGAACTCGAACAGCGGCGGTCGCAGCGTGAAGTAGGACTCCTCGTCGGCGACGAAGAACACCATCGGCTTACCCGTCACCGCCCAGTCGAACCGGATCGCCGAGTAGTCGGTGAGCAGCACGTCGGCCGCGGCCATCAGGTCGTTGACGTCGGGATAGTCGGTCAGGTCGCGGATGCCGTCGATGCCGTTGATCCGATCCGGCACCCGCTTGTTGTCGTGGTGGCCCCGGACCCACAGGTGGTGACGAGGACCGAGGTGAGAGGCGATCTCCGCGAGGTCGAGCTCGTCGAAACGTCGCTTGGTCGACCCCCGGGTGGTGAGCAGGTCGCGGGCGGTGGGCGCGTACAACGTGACGGTGTGCTGGTCGCCGATCCCCAGCGCGCGCCGGACGATCGTCCGCCGGGTCTGCGCGTCGGCGGCGAGCGGGTCGCAGCGAGGGCTGCCGACGGTGAGGATCTCGCCGGTGAAGTCGTACTCCGAGCGGTAGAGCTCGGCCGCGAGTCGGTTCGGTGCGAGGAGGACGTCCCACTGCGCGTTGAGGCGGGCGCACTCGGCCCGGATCCAGGCCTCGGGGTGACCGCGCCGACCTTCCCAGAACCGGCGTCCGGTCGCCGAGAACGGGTGACCGTCGAAGGTCTGCAGGAACCGCTGGTACGGCCGCTTGCGCAGTCGTGGTCCCAGATCGACGTTGCTGCACACGAACCGGGCCCGGGCGAGCACATCGAGCTGTGCCCGGGAGCCGAGGATGAGCGGCACCGCGCCGTCGGGCAGGACGACCGACTCGTCGCTCACGGCCCAGTAGCGGGTCAGGCCCGGCTTCAGGTGACCGAGAGCGTGGTGCAGCGCGAGCTGGTCGCCGGCGGCGACCCCGCCGTCCCAGGACTGGAAGAGGACCGCGTCCTCGGGAGTGGCGCCCTCGTCCTGGTACTGCCTCAGCAGGGTCGTCTCGGCGAAGCGTCCGAGCTCGTCGTCGGTCAACGGTGCCGCCAAGCTGATCCGCAGCGCGGTCGCCGTAGCCCCGACCCGGATCCGATGGTGCGGACCGAGCCACTCCTGCACCAGTCTTCCGCGGAGTGCCGCTCCCGCCGGGAGGACCCGGTCCAGTCCGTGACGGTCGCGGAAGGTGACCTGGTACGCCCCGGTGGGCAGCGGGCGGGGCGCAAGCCCGAAGCGCGCGACGGCCGCCGGGAAGCGCCAGCGACGGGTGCCGTCCGGACCGGGGTCGATCGCGCGCAGCGGGACGGTCAGGGTGGGCGAGACGAGCTCCACGGTCAGCAGCTCGTCGGCACTCAGGTCGTCCCCGTCGACGACCAGGACCAGCTCGTCGTCGAGGACCTCGACCCCCACACCGGCCGGCCCCGGCCCGCCGACCGCCAGCTGGGTGCCACCCCGGGTCGATCGCTGCCACTCCAGGCGGGTGCCGTCGAGATCGACGCGCACCGGGTCCCCCTGGTCCCACCAGGTCACGCCCGACGCCGCCGACCGACCCGACCCGCGCCGAAGCTCCCAGCGCGCCGGACTCCCGCTCTCGACCAGCTCGGCCGCATCGATGCCGAACGATCGGGTGACCGGATCACCCTCGGTGAGCCAGTCGACCGGGACGTGCCGCTTGCTGGCCGGCTGGACCAGGACGAGCTCCGCCGGCAGGGGTCGCCCGTTCACGGACGCCACGCGACCGGTCAGCCGCCCGTCGCCGGGCTCGGAGTCGACGGCGGCCAGCTCGGTGACCACCCGTCGCGTCTCGAGCACGAAGCCGGCCTCCGGATCGAACCGGGGGACGGCCAGCAGGTTCTCGCGCCCGGCGGTCAGCAGCCCGGCGGCGGCCGACGAACCGGCGACGGCGTCGAGGACCGGCCCGGAGCGCTCGACGCCGCAACCCGAGACCGTGAGCTCCAGCTGCCAGGTGTCCGGCTTCGGGCCCAGCGCGGCGACGTCGATCCGGACGCGGAACCCCGCGGCGTCGACCTGCGCCTGCCGCTGCCCGGACCACCGGGTGGCCTCGCGCGAGGCCAGGCTCTGCGACTCGATCGGCACCACCCGCTGCGAGCGTCGGCCGATCAGCCGGACGGCGAGATCGAGCTGTTGCCCGGTCAGGTCCACGTTGGCCGGGAAGGCCCACCCGGTGAGGTCGAGGGTCGAGCCCTGCCAGCTCGCCGTGGCGAGGGCGCACCGCAGACTCGTCTCGTGCCAGGCCAGCTCGCGGACCGCAGCAGGCAGATCCAGCAGCACCCGGGGCCCGTCGACGGGCTGCACGAACACGTGACCATCGAGCACGGCGGTCGCGGGCATCCCGCCGAGCTCACGGAACCAGGTCTGGACGGCGACCAGGTCGTCCCAGCGTCCCTCGGCGACCAGGTGCCCGCGGATCTTCTGCAGCACCCGGACGTGACCCAGCGCCTCCGCATCGGCCAGCGACCGGTACCGGCGGACGGCCCCCTGCAGCGTCGACCGGTACTCGTCGTCGGAGATCAGGGCGAAGTCGATGTAGGAGGCCAGGTCGGTGTCGAGCACGCGACCCAGCCACGCGGCCCGCACCGCCGGCGACGCCTCCGTCGCCAGCAGCGCCTCGGCTTCGGCCTTGACCTCGATCCGGTCCCGCAGGTTGTCGAGACGGTGCTTCTGCTGGCTCTCCGAGCTCAGGTTCTCGCGGTAGCGCCAGTGGTACGTGGTGCGCGCCAGCAGGTCGAACGAGGCGGCCCGCACGTAGCCCGCGACCATCGGGACGTGGTCCTCGTAGGACACCCCGGACCGGAACCCGCCCACCTTCTCCACCCAGAAGGTGCGGCGGAACATCCGGTTGCAGGCGATCACGTCCCACAGGGCGCCCGGGAAGTCGTCGATGGTCAGCCCGTACCGGTTCCGGGGGTGCACCGTGGCGTTCCAGATCGGGGGGCTCAACCGTCCGTTGCGCAGGCGCATGGCCGCACCGACGACGAGATCCGAGCCGGAGGCCCGCAGCGACGTCACCATCGCCGCGAAGGCGCCCTTCGGGACGACGTCGTCGCCGTCCACGAAGGTGAGGAACTCCCCGCGGGCCTGGCGGACCGCGAGGTTGCGCGCCGCTGCCTGACCCTGGTTCGGCTGCTCCAGCAGCCGGAACCGCTCATCGCGACGGACGAAGCGGTCCAGGATCTCGCGGCTGCCGTCGGTCGACCCGTCGTCGATGACGAGCACCTCGAGGTCGTCGAACGACTGCCGACGCACGCTGTCCAGGCACTCGGCGAGGTACGGCTCCACGTTGAAGACCGGGATGATGACGCTCAGCACCGGCTCGGTGGAGGGCGGCACCTTGGTCGCGGTCAGCGCCGGCGTCGGCCGCGCGGCCGGCCGACCGAGGCGGCGCAGCCGGCCCAACCGGCGACGCACCGGTGGCGGCAGTCGTCGGCGCAGCGAACGAGCGAGTCGCTCGGTCCACGCGGACTCCTGGGCCACCGTCGTACCTGCTCCTGTCGAGGCTGTGAGGACACAGTCTGTTCTCACCGGCCGAGGGATGCTACCCGCGCAACGGTGTGTCGCCGCCAGGGCTCGGCGGAACCCGGCGGGAGAGGCCGGCCGAAGCGAACTGGCCGGTGCCGCGCCCGCGCGCATCGGCCGCCGGACGGCCTGCACTCTCTAGACTCGTGCCCGCCCGCGAGGGCGCTACGCCCACCACCGTGAGGACCCACTGATCGATGGCTGACCCCGACCAGATCAATCCGCATCGACTGATCGTCCGTGACCTGACCGCGGATCTGGTCGCCGTGACCGCCGTCGCCGCCGGAACGGGAGCCCTGCTGCTCGGTTCCCGCGTCGTGGGCCTCGTCCTGTTCGCGGTCTGCCTGGTCGGCGTCGCGGTCCGCGTCTGGTGGCGGGTCCGAGCCTCGGAGTCCGGGCGCTGGCCACTGGGTCTCGGTCTGGTGCCCCGCGCGCTGCTCGTCGTCGGACTGGCCATCGCGTTGGCCGCCCCCCGGCGCCCGTGGGGCGGGGTCTCGCCGCCGGACTCGCTGCCACTCTGCTGGTGGCGGTGGTGGCGACCGAGCCGCTGCTGCGCCGAGCGGCCGGTCACCGGGTCCGTTTCGTCGCGCACCTGCCGGGTCTGCCCCTCGACCCGCCGGTACGGGATCACGCCACCCCCACTGTCGCCGCCAACCTGGCCGCGACCCTGCTCGGGCTGCTGCTCGCGGCGATCGGCGCCTCCCCCTGGTGGTGGGTGCTGGTCGCCGCGCTCGCGCTCGTTCCGCCGGTCGCGCTCGCCCTGAACGGACGGCGCAAGATCCTCGCCACCCGGCGGCAGCGGGACACCATCCCGGCGGCGATCGCCGCGTACGCCCCGGAGTTCGTGGTCTACACGTCTCGTCCCGACGATGCGTCCTACCAGGTCACCATGTGGTTGCCGTACCTGCAGCGGGCCGGGCGACGATTCATGATCGTCACCCGGGACCGGGTGCCCGCCGAGGTGCTGGCCGGCCTGACCGACGTGCCGGTGATCGAGTCGCGGCGGATCTCCGAGCTCGACGCCATGGTGGCCCCGTCGATCCGGGCCGCGTTCTACGTGAACGCGTCGTCGGGCAACGGTGCGTTCGTGCGCTACCACCACCTGACCCACGTGTACCTCGGCCACGGCGACTCCGACAAGCCGCCGTCCTACAACCCGACGCACGCCATGTACGACCAGGTCTTCGCCGCCGGACCGGCCGCGACCCGTCGGTACGCCGACCACGGGGTCCGCATCCCGGCCGAGAAGTTCCGGGTCGTGGGACGGCCGCAGGCCGAGGACGTGCAGCGCACCGAGCAGGCGATCGGCGAGGTCGCCGAACCGGTGGTTCTCTACGCCCCGACCTGGAAGGGTCACGTCGAGGAGACGATGCTCTACTCGCTGCCGGTCGGCGAGCAGATCGTGGCGGCGCTGCTGGCGCGGGGCACGACGGTGATCTTCCGAGCCCACCCGTTCAGCTACGACGAGCCGACCGACGCCGCCACCATCGCGCGGATCCAGGCCCTGCTGGCCGACGACGCCGCGAGCACCGGTCGCCACCACCGGTGGGGACCGGCGGCGGAGAAGGACCTCGGGATCCTCGACTGCATGAACATCTCCGACGCCATGGTGACCGACGTGTCCAGCGTGGTCTCGGACTACCTGTTCTCGGGCAAGCCGTTCGCGATGATCGCGGTCCCGTCCGCACCGGACGCCTTCCGGGTGGAGTACCCGGTGTCGCAGGCGTCCTACGTGGTGCGTGGTGACCTGACCGATCTCGAGCCGAGGCTGGACCAGATGCTCGGCGCCGACCCGATGGCCGGACAGCGGGTAGCCATCCGGGCCGACTACCTCGGGGACTTCCCGGCTGAGACCTACGCCGATGCGTTCGTCGAGGCGGTTCGTGACGTGGCGACCAGCCGACGTGCGGCCGGTACCGGCGCCGATGACGAGGAGGTGCGCGACGCCGCCGAGTCCGAGCCGTCCTCGGCGACCGCGGAGACGGAGCCGGGGGAGGTGCCCGTCGAGGACCAGGCGCGGAGCGGCCTGCTGACCAGGATCGCGGGCTACCGGCGGGTGCTGGAGTCGATCGTGCTCAGCCTGGCGGGGACCGGGCTCGCCCTGCTCGCCCTGACGCTGGCCCTGCTCGGTGCGCCCACCTGGCTGGCGGTGCTGGTCGGCCTGGTCGGGTTCCTGGTCGGGGCGTCCGCGTCGCGCAAGGACCTGCGCGACCGGGTTCGTCGGGAGCGGCTGCTCGGCCGGCTGGGCGTCACGCGCGCGATCCTGCTCGCCCTGCTGCTGCTGATCGGCCACGAGCAGGGTGCGAATCTCGCGGTGCTGGCCGTGTCGGTCGTGCTCTTGTCGATCGCGCTGGTGGGCGAGAGCTTCATCGCTCGATGCTGGGGCCGGATCGGCCTCGAGGTCCGCAGCTTTCCCGAGGTCGAGGCGGAGGTGTCGGAGCACGTGCCCCGGGGCTTGGTGATGATCCTCGGCGCCGCGGCCCTGGTGCTCGGTCTGCCGATCGCCGCCTTCGGGCTGCCCGCGCTGATCACCGGGGTGCTGGCCCTGGCCGCGTTCGTGATCGTCGTCGAGGCGCTGGCCCGGGGCCTCAGCCGAGCTCGGCTCGTGGTCGACGCCGACGAGCGGTTCCCGGCGGCCCTGCGGTCGTACGCACCCGAGTTCGTCGTCTACTTCTCCTCCACGGTCGGCGCCGCCTACCAGGTCGGCATGTGGCTGCCCTACTTCCAGCGGATCGGTCGACGCTACGTCTTCGTCACCCGGACGGTGCCGATGCTGCGTGAGATCGCCCAGGTGACCGCAGCGGCCGGGATCGAGGTGCCGATCATCTTCCGACCGACGCTGCGCAGCGTGGAGGAGATCGTCGTGCCGTCCCTGACGACCTCCTTCTACGTCAACAACGCGGCGCGCAACAGCCACCTGGTGGAGCGGCGCGAGCTCACGCACGTCTGGCTCAACCACGGTGACTCGGAGAAGCCGGCCTGCTTCAACCCGGTGCACGCGATCTACGACCTGCTGTTCGCGGCCGGTCGGGCCGGCGTCGACCGGTACGCACGTCACGGCGTCACCATCCCCGAGGAGAAGTTCCGAGTGGTCGGGCGACCGCAGGTCGAGGTGATCACGCCGGCCGCGATCCCGATTCAGGAGGCGCAGCCGCCGACCGTGCTGTACGCCCCGACCTGGCAGGGTCCGTTCTCGGACAGCCGGGTGTTCTCGCTCCCGCTCGGGCGTCAGATCGTCGAGACTCTCCTGGCCCGTGGGGCCCGGGTCGTGTTCCGGGCCCATCCGTTCAACTACCGCTACCGCGAGTGCGTGGCGATGATCGAGGAGATCGGCCGGGTGCTGGCCGCGGACAGAACGGCCACCGGGCGCGACCACCTGTGGGGCCCGGCCGCCGAGCAGGCCATGACCGTGGAGGACTGCTTCAACGTCTCCGACGCGATGATCTCGGACGTGTCGGCCGTGGTGTCGGACTACCTGCGGTCGGACAAGCCGTTCGCCATCGTGTCGGTAGGGCGAAACCCGGAACAGCTGCTGGAGGAAGCACCGGCAGCGCAGGCCGCGTACGTGGTCAACGAGGACCTGAGCAACCTGACCGCCGTCTGCGACAACCTGTTGGGACCTGACCCGTTGGCCGACGTGCGTCTGCGGACCAAGGTCTACTACCTGGGCGACTTTCCCGAGCCGTATGCCGACGGCTTCCTGGAGGCGGCTCGGGCCGTCGTCGACCGGCAGTGACGTGGTGTCCACCGAACACTGAGCGGAGTCGGTGGCCCGGTCAGCCGATGCCGAGCCAGCCGGTCCAGACGCCCGCCGTGCCGTCCTCAGCCAGGTGACGCCCGTCGAGCTCGCTGACGGCAACCGCCCCGCTCAGGCTGCTGGTCCACACGGCGGCCCGCGCCGTCGCGACCTCATCCGCCGTCACCGCCGTGATCTCGACCGACACTCCTCGATCCGCCATCCGGTCCAGCAACGCCCGGCGGGTGGCTCCCGGCAACAGGTCCTCACCGGCCGGCGGCGTCCGCCAGAGACGGTCCTCTCCCTGCACGAACAGGTTGCCGCGACTGGTCTCGGCCACCCCACCGGTCGGGTCGAGGAAGTAGGGGAGGGCGGGCGCGGTCAGCTCCTCGGCGGCCTGGAGCTCGATGCGGTCGACCCACTTGTGTCGCCACGATGCCGCGCTGCGGGTCCCCAGCGCGAGCGTGCAGGTCTCCAGCCGAGGTCCGAGGGGTCGGGCGCCGACGTCCACCTGAAGTCCGTGATCGGACGGGATGACGTGGACGCGCACCGCCGTGCGGGCGACGTCGGTCGTCGTCGCCGCCACCTCCTCGATCCGGCTGAGGAGATCCGGCGCCGGGTCGACTCCGTACAGCTCCCGGACCGAGCGCGCCAAGCGGGCCAGGTGGTCGGCCACCCGGAGTGGGCGCCCGTGCTGGGCGAGGACGGTCTCGAACACCCCCTGCGCGAGCCGCTCGGGAGGAACCCGGGCGGGCGCAACGTCCAGGCCCGCGGCCAACCGACTTCCGGCCGCGAGGGCGAGCGGCTCGGCCTTGTGCAGGCACTCCTGCCACTCGCGGACGGGCACGCTGTCCACCGTGATGCCGCCGCCGACGCCGAGTTCGACGCGCGCCTGCGACGCCTCGAACGTGCGGATGAGCACGCTCAGCTCGGCCCGGCCGTCGGCCGTGATCAGACCGGCGGCGCCCGTGTACGCGCCTCGCGGGTGCGCTTCCTCGGCAGCGATCGCCAGCACCGCGCTGGACTTCGGTGCCCCGGTCACCGAGCCGGGCGGGAACGTCGCCGCCAGCAGCTCCGCCGGACCCACACCCTCGGCCAGCGTCCCGGCCACCGTCGACACCAGGTGCCAGACCCCTGGATGGGGCCGGATCTCCAGCAGGCCGGTCACCCCGACGCTGCCGGTTGCGCAGACCCTCGAGAGGTCGTTGCGCATCAGGTCGGTGATCATCACGTTCTCGGCGGCGTCCTTGGCCGACGACCGCAGCAGCGAACCGTCGGGATCCTCGCTGCGCTTGGTGGTTCCCTTGATCGGGGAGGTGATCACCCGGCCGCCGCCGACGGTGAGGAACCGTTCGGGACTGAGGCTGACCAAGGTCCTGCCCGACCCGGTCGGCAGGTGAGCTCCGTACGCCGGACGGGCCGCGCCGGCCGTCCGCACGAACAGCTCCAGGGGATCGACGAGCAGCTCGCCGGTCAATCGGGTGCACAGATTCAGCTGATACACCTCACCGGCCCGGATCCGACCGATCACCCGCTCGACCCCGGCCAGATGATCATGGACGGCGGTCGGTAGCCCGGCGACGGGGGAGAGCGGCCCGATCGCCGGTGTTCGGGTTCCGCCGTCCCCGGCCGCATCCGCGGGACCGACAGCTTCCGCCGGATCTGCAGCTTCCGACAGGGCGTCCCGTGCCCGGGCGAGTGCGGCGGCCGACACGTCCTCCCGCCCCACCAGGCCCAGGCTCTCGAACACCCAGACGCCGTCGGCCCGGCGACGCAGCAGCGCGTCGCAGTAGGCCAGCCACGACGTGCCCGGGTCGTAGCCCAGGACGGCGAACCAGCCTCCACCGATCGCGTCCGGAGTCGCAGCCGTCAGCTGGGGCCAGACCTGCAGCGGCGCCCAGCAGGCCGACGCATCGAGGCCGGAGAGCTGGACGAGCGGATCGACCGCGATGATCACCTCACTGTCCAGCCAGGAACCCCACAACACGATCGGCGTGCTCCCGTGCCGGTAGGCGGTGATCACCGACGCCGGATCGACCGTCGCCCCCGGATCTGCCCACAGCTCGACCGCGTACGGCCGCCCACGAGCCGCACGAATCGGTTCGAGCTCAGGCCAGTCCGGCAAGACTCGTCACGACCCGCTCGGCGCTGCCACCCAGGCCGTACCGCTCGGTCAGGGCGGCGAACCCCTGCGGATCGAGGGGTGCGGTGGGCAGTCTGAGGTCGTCGGCGGTGAGCCCGAGATCGATGTCGGTGGCCACGGCCACGACCGTGGGCGCGACCGCCAGGTAGTCGATCGCCTTGCCCAGCTTGGACCGCACACCGCCGCTGATCGTGGTGTCCGCGCTGCTCGCGGCGGCGAGGATCTCGTCCAGCCCGCCGTAGGAGTTGATCAAGGACGCGGCCGTCTTCTCGCCGATGCCGGCCACCCCGGGCAGGCCGTCGGAGGCGTCACCGCGGAGCACGGCGAAGTCCACGTAGTGCGCTGCCGGGATGGCGTACTTGGCCCGTACCCAGGCGTCATCCACCCGCTCGTGCTTGCCGACCCCCCGGGCGATGTAGAGCACCCGCACCTCGCGGGCGTCGTCGACCACCTGGAACAGGTCGCGGTCGCCGGTCACCACGTCGACCGGCATGGTCGCGGTGGCGGCGAGGGTGCCGATCACGTCGTCGGCCTCGTACCCGTCGTGACCGACGACGGCCAGCCCCAGGGCCGCCAGCACGTCGATGATCACCGGCACCTGGACGGCAAGATCATCCGGAGCCTGCTCGCCGGCCGTGCTGGTCGAGGACGCCATCTCGTCCACGGTGGACTCACCTGCCCCGGCGACCCGGTGGGCCTTGTAGCTGGGGATCAGGTCGACCCGCCAGGCCGGCCGCCAGTCGTTGTCCCAGCAGCACGCCAGGTGGGTCGGCTGGTACGTCTCCACCAGGCGGGCGATGAAGTCCAGCAGGCCGCGGACGGCGTTCACCGGGGTCCCGTCGGGTGCCCGGAAGGAGTCGGGCACTCCGAAGAACGCCCGGAAGTACAGCGACGCCGTATCAAGAAGCAGCAATCTTTGCGATCCCACGGGTAGATCCTGGCACGATACGGTTCATGGAGCCCTTGGACCGCCGCATTCTCTCGCTGCTCGCGCGTGATGGCCGGATGTCCTACACCGACATCGGCAAGGAAACAGGGTTGTCGACGTCGGCCGCGCAACAGCGGGTCCGCCGGCTGGAGCAGCGCGGGGTGATCAAGGGCTACCGCGCCGTTCTCGATCCGGCCCAGCTGGGACAGCTCGTCACCGCGTTCGTCGCGATCAAGCCGTTCGACCCGAGCCAGGCCGACGACGCTCCGGAGCGACTGCAGCACATCGACGAGATCATCTCCTGCTACTCGGTCGCCGGCGAGCCGAGCTATCTGCTGAAGGTGCAGGTCCCGACGATGTCGGCCCTGGAGTCGCTGCTGGCCCGGATCCGCGGCGAGGCCAAGTGCTCGACGCACACCACAACGGTGCTGTCCACGGCCTACGAGAACCGGCCCGAGATCTCCCAGGCGTAGTGCGCCTGCTCCTGCACTCGGGTCGGATCCTGACCCCCGCCCGGTCTGATGCCACCGCGATCCTGATCGGCGACAGCCGCGTGGTCGCGGTCGGCGGCGACGAGCTCGTCGCGATGGTCGGACAGGACATCGCCCGGGTCGACCTGAGCGGTCGCCTCGTCACCCCGGCCTTCGTCGATGCGCACGTGCACAGCGTGCAGACCGGTCTGCTGGCGGTGGGTCTCGACCTGCACGGCTGCCGGAGTCGGGAGCAGCTGCTGGACGCCGTCGCCGCCCGGCTCACGGCCGGCGGGTCGGCGGTGCTGTTCGGGCAGGGCTGGGACGAGCGGGCGTGGCCCGATCCACGGCCGCCGACCCGGGCCGAGCTGGATCGCGCGGGGGGAGCGTCGGTGCCGGTCTACCTCGCCCGCGTCGACGTCCACTCCGCGGTCGTCTCGTCCGCGCTGGCCGACCGGATCTCCGGTCTCTCGACGGAGGTGGGCTTCCGAACCGACGGCCTCCTCAGCCAGGACGCGCACCATCGCTGCCGGCTCGCAGTCAACGACCTGTTCTCCGACGACGATCGACGAGACGCCGCGCGGGCGGCGCTGAAGCGTGCCGCCGGGCTCGGCGTCGGCACGGTGCACGAGCTCGGTGGCCCGCACCTGGGTCCGTACGAGGACCTGGAGCGGGTGGTCTCGGCCGGTGCCGAACAGGGTCAGCGGGTGGTGACGTACTGGGGTGAACGGGCGACACCGTCGCTGATCGACCAGGTGACCGCCGACGGTGTCCGTGGGCTGGCCGGGGACCTCTGCGTCGACGGCTCGATCGGTTCGCGGACGGCCTGGCTGACGGAGCCGTACGCGGACGCGGCGGCCGACCAGAGCCGATCGGTGGGCGCGTGCTATCTCACCGTCGAGGAGATCGCCGAGCACCTGACCCTGTGCACCCGGGCCGGACTGTCCGGCGGCTTCCACTGCATCGGCGACGCCGCGGTCGCGGCCGCGGTGACCGGGCTGGTGCGGGTGGCGGACGAGCTCGGCGTCGACGCCGTACGCCGGGCTCGCCACCGCCTCGAGCACGTGGAGCTGGTCACCACCGCGCAGATCGCGACCCTGGCCCGGTTGGGGGTGGCCGCGAGTGTGCAACCGGCCTTCGACGCCGCGTGGGGCGGCCCTGGAGAGCTGTACGAGCAGCGGCTCGGCCACGGCCGAGCCGCGACCATGAACCCGCTCGCCGACTGGCACCGCTCCGGCGCCGTGATCGCGTACGGCACCGATGCGCCGGTGACCCCGCTCGCCGGCTGGGCCATGGTGGCGGACGCGGTCCGGCACGCGCGTCCCGACCAGCGGGTCGGGATCGGCCAGGCGTTCGCGGCGGCCACGCGGGGTGGGCACCTGGCTGCCGGCGACACCGACGCGGGACTTCTGCTGCCGGGCCAGCGGGCGCACCTGACCCTCTGGGACGCGGCGCCCGGGTCGCTGGACCAGGCGACCGGGCTGCCGGATCTGGCCGCCGGGGCGCCGCACCCGGCGTGTGCCGGACTGCTGGTCGACGGACGGGTGGTTCACGATCCAGCCGGCGTGTGTGCTGGTCTCTGACCGGTGCCGGTGCCTGACCGGTGCTGGTGCTTGACGCCCGTGACTTCGCGGCGGCATCCGGTTCCTGGTGCGGTGGACCGTGCGTACGTTCTCGACTCGGCGGCGTCATCCGGACCGGTGGCTGCGGTCGTTCTGCGTCGGTGAGGATGGGGCCATGGGACAACGAGCACTGGTGACCGGAGTGGGGCGGCGACGGGGGATCGGCGCCGGGATCGCGGCCGGACTGGCCGACGACGGCTGGGACCTCGTGCTCTCCTACTGGCGGCCGTACGACGGACGTCTCGGTCTCGAAGGCGGCCCCGACGACCCCGATGAGCTGGCCGCAACGCTCCGCGACACCGGCCGTCGGGTCGAGCTGCTCGAAGCGGATCTGGAGGACCCGGTCCGGGCCGCGGGTGTGGTGGATCGCGCCGCCGAGCTGCTGGGGCCGCTCGACGCGCTGGTGATGTCGCACTGCGAGAGCGTCGACTCCGGGGTGCTCGACACCACTGTCGAGAGCTTCGACCGGCACTACGCGGTCAACGTCCGCGCGACCTGGCTGCTCACCGCGGCGTTCGCCCGCCAGCTGCCGAGCACCGGTGGCAGCGTCATCGCCCTGACCAGTGACCACACGGTCAACAACCTCCCGTACGGCTCCACCAAGGGTGCCCTGGACCGCCTCGTGCTGGCCGCCGCTCACGAGCTCGGCGACCGCGGTCTGCGCGCGAACGTGATCAACCCGGGCCCGGTCGACACCGGCTGGATGAACGACGCCATCCGGGCCAGCGGACTGGCCTCCCAACCCCTCGGCCGCCTCGGCACCCCCACCGACGTCGCCAACCTGGTCCGCTTCCTCCTCTCCGAGCAGGGCAGCTGGATCAACGGCCAGCTCCTCTACAGCAACGGCGGCTTCCCGAAAGGTCATCTCCCCGTCTGAGCTGGGGTCGCGATGGGGGTCTGGGGTGGGTCTCGGGACGACCATCCGCCCTCGCAAGCTCGGGCTCCCGCCAGACCCGTCCAGGTCCCGTCGACCCACCCCAGACCCCCATCGCTCGCCGTCTCGTACGCGGGTTCCGCCTTCGCTCCTGTGACTGGGACCGGGCGTCCACGATGCCGACGGGCGGACCGTGGACGGGCCTGGCGGGAGCCCGGAGCCTGCGGAGGCGCGGATGGTTGCCCGAGACCTCCCCAGGACCCGAACGCTCACCTCACCACCGCGTACCTATCACCGCAGGTCATCGACGTCCCGTCGCCACTGGTCCCGGCCAGTAAGATCTCGGGGTGTCCACCGCCAGTGCCGTTGCGTACGACCCGGCACCGGTCGACACCTCCGACCGTTTCGGCTGGCGTCACAACCGCTGGCTGCGCGGGCTGGCTGCCGTTGTGGCCGGCGTGCTCACCGGGCTGGCCTGGCAGCCGTACGGGCTCTGGCCGCTGCTGCTGATCGGCGTCCCCGCCCTCACCCTGCTCGTCCGCGACGGCGACCCGACCAGACCGCGTCGATCGGCGTTCGGTGTGGGCTTCCTCTACGGACTCGGCCTGCTGGGTGTCTCGATCAGCTGGATCCACGTGCTCGGCAGCTGGATCGCGGTTCTGCTGATCGCGTTCGAGGCCCTGTTCTTCGGGCTGCTGGGTCTGACCCTCCACCTCACCTCCGCGTTGCGCTGGTGGCCGGTCGCGGCGGCGCTGTGCTGGTCGCTGATCGAGTTCCTCTACGCCCGGATCCCGTTCGGTGGGTTCGGCTGGGTCCGGCTCGCGTACGCAGCGGTGGACACGCCGCTGGCCGGTTTCCTGCCGCTGATCGGCGTGGCGGGTGTCTCGTTCTGCGTGGCCCTCGTCGCGCAGAGCGTCGCGTACGCGGTGGTGCTGCTGCTGACCCGGCGGCACGATCCGACCGCCCGCCGCCGGTTGATCCGGGTCGGCGTCGGCATCGTCGTGCTGGCCCTGGTCGGCGCCGGCCTCCGGTACGTGCCGCTGAGCAGCTCGGCGACGTCCGGCTCCGTACGGGTCGGTGTCGTGCAGGGCAACGTGCCGGGCCGGGGGATCGAGGCCCTCGGTCGGATGCGCTCGGTCACCAACAACCACCTGAGCGAGACCATCAACCTGATGGTGAAGGCGAGGCTCGGGCTGGCTCCGATGCCGGACTTCATCCTCTGGCCCGAGAACTCGACCGACATCGATCCCACCCTCGACCCGGTCACCGGGCGGACGGTGCAGGCCGCGGCGACCCTCGCGGGACGGCCGATCCTGGTGGGCGCGGTGATGGAGGGACCCGGTGCCGACGAGCGGCAGACGGCGGCCCTGTGGTGGGACCCGGTGGCCGGCATCCTGGCCCGCTACAACAAGCAGAACCTGGTGCCGTTCGGCGAGTGGATCCCGTTCCGGACCCAGCTGCTGCCGCTGATCCCCATCCTGAAGGAGGTCGGCGCCCAGTCGGTGGCCGGCACCACGCCCGGGGTGCTGACCGTTCCGCTGGACGGCCGGACCATCAAGGTCGGCGACATCATCTGCTTCGAGCTGGCCTACGACTCGACGATCTACTCCACCCTGCGCGGCGGCGCTCAGGTGCTGATGGTGCAGAGCAACAACGCGACCTACGGCGGGACCGGTCAGATCGAGCAGCAGTTCGCCATCACCCGGGCGCGGGCGATGGAGAGCCGGCGCGAGATCGCGGTGGCCACCACCAACAGCGTCTCGGGCCTCATCGACGCCGACGGGCGCGTCGTCCAGCGGACGAGTGAGTTCACGGCCGCGTCGTTCGTGGTCGACATGCCGCTGCGCAGCGGGCTCACACCGGCCGTGCTGGTGGCGCCCTGGGTGGACCGCGGCCTGGCCGTCGGTGGACTTCTGGCCGTGCTCCTGGGACTGACCGTGCTCGCTCGACGAGGTCGCCGCCAACCGGAGCCGACCGTCGTACGGCAGGATGAGACGTCCTGGTCGACCGGCCAGGAGAGCGCCGACCCGGAGGCAGCGGGCAGATGAGCGACGATCTCGGTCGTGTGTTGGTGGTCATCCCGACGTACAACGAGCGGGAGAACATCGACATGATCACCTCCCGGTTGCGGTCCGCCGTGCCGGATGTCGACATCCTGATCGCCGATGACAACTCGCCCGACGGCACCGGCCGACGGGCCGACGAGCTCGCGGCGGCGGACGACCACATCCACGTTCTGCACCGACTCGGCAAGGAGGGGTTGGGGGCGGCCTACCTGGCCGGCTTCGGCTGGGGACTCGAGCGCGGGTACGGGGTCCTGGTCGAGCACGATGCCGACGGCTCCCACCAGCCCGAGCAGCTGCCCCTGCTGCTCGATGCCCTGCAGGACGCGGACATGGTCAAGGGCTCCCGCTGGGTGCCGGGCGGCAAGGTCGTCAACTGGCCCAGGTCACGCGAGATCCTCTCGCGCGGTGGCAGCCTGTGGACCCGGATGATGCTGGGGGTTCCGCTGCGGGACGCCACCGGCGGCTTCAACGCGTTCCGGGCCGCCACCCTGCGCGGGATCAAGTTCGACGAGATCGCCTCCGCCGGCTACTGCTTCCAGATCGACCTCGGCTGGCGCGCGCTGAAGGCCGGTTATCGCGTCGTCGAGGTGCCGATCACCTTTGTCGAGCGGGAGTACGGTCAGTCCAAGATGAGCCAGAAGATCGTCGCCGAGGCCCTGATCCGCACGACCTGGTGGGGTGTGAAGCACCGGTCCCGGCAGCTGCGCGGGCTGGCGGCCAGGAAACGTCGCGAGCTGACCTGACCATGTCCTACGCAGCGCCACAGCAACGCCGCGGGGGCGGCTGGATCCTGCCCGTGCTGCTGGTGGCCATGGTGGCCCTGCCGTTCCTGGAGATCTACCTGATCGTGCAGGTCGGCCAGCTGATCGGTGTCTGGTGGACCCTGGCCATCCTGGTCGGCGAGGCGCTGCTCGGTGCCTGGTTGATGCGCCGCGAGGGAACGCGGGCGTGGAAGGCCCTGAACGAGACGTTCGCGAGCGGGAAGATGCCCACCGGTGAGCTCGCCGACACCGCTCTGATCCTGGTCGGCGGGGTGCTCCTCGTGCTGCCGGGGTTCATCACCGACATCTTCGGCCTGCTGTTCCTGCTGCCGTTCACCCGCCCCCTGGCCCGCAAGGTGCTGGCCTACGCGGTGGCCCGGCGGATGAGCCGACTGGGGGTCTCGACCGCCTACCTGCGCCGGGATGGCTCGGTGATCGAGGGCGAGACCGTGCCGGATCCACCGACCGGGGCGAGCGAGGGGCCGGTCATCATCGCCGGCGAGATCGAGGACGGGTCACCGCGCAAGCCGGAGTCCACGCCCTAGCTGCGGTCTTGTCACCGACAACGGTGACGAATCCGCACCCAGACGTGCGTTTGGCACCTGTCCACGGGTGGACAGGTGCCAAACGAGGCGCAATGAAGACTCAGGCGCTCTTGCGTGAACGGTTCGCCGACGCGTAGTTCGGCCCGAGCTCGCCGGACCGGAGCAGGTCCAACCGCTCGGCGAGAAGATCCTCGAGCTCGGCGATGCTGCGGCGCTCCCGGAGCATGTCCCAGTGCGTACGCACCGGCTTCTCCTCCTTGGCCTCCGCGCGGACGCCGTCGGAACGCAACGACTCGCCGCCGCACCGTGGGCACTCCCACACCGCCGGCGTATCCGCCTCGGCGGCGAACATCAACGTGAAGTGGTGATTGCGAGGACAGTCGAAGCCCACCTCCTGGCGCGCCGCGAACTCGACACCCGCCTCGTCCTCGAAGCTCTTCGCACCGAGACCGGTGCCTCGCAAAGAACGATCTGCCATGTCTGCCTCCCGACTGCTGGTCAACCTTTGTGGTTTCTTTCCCCGAGAGGTTCAACTATCGATGCAACCCAAATGTTCCGGATCAGGTTATCGAAGATCGACCGGTTCCGGGGCGCGACGATCCGCGGGGGGATGGACGAAGGCCAGGCACACCCCACCGGCCAACAGCACCCCCGCGATGCCCAGGATACCCATCCGGTCGCTGCCGGAGACTCCGGCGAACAGCGCGAACAGACCGGGAGCCAGGAACGACACCGCTCGGCCGGTGGTCGCGTACAGACCGAACAGCTGACCCTCCTGCCCGGGATGGGCCAGCTGGGCCAGGAACGACCGCGAGCTGGCCTGGGCCGGCCCGACCCACAGGCACAGGGCCAGCCCGAAGATCCAGAACATCGTCGACCCCGACGCGAAGAGCAGCACGGTGGCCGAGACGATGAGTCCGCCCAGGGAGACCAGGATGATGGTCTTGGGACCGATCCGGTCCTCGATCAGACCGCCGACGAAGGCACCCACCGCCGCGACCACGTTGGCCGCGACACCGAAGATGACGACCCCGGACGCACTGAGTCCGTAGACCGATACCGCGAGCACGGCCCCGAAGCTGAACACCGCAGCCAGTCCGTCGCGGTAGATCGCACTGGCCAGCAGGAACCAGACGACGTGACGATCGGTGCGGAACAGTGTGCGGACGTCAGCGATCAGCTTCTTGTAGGAGTCGAGGTAGCTCATCCGGTGCGCCTGGGTGGCGGGCACCTCCGGCACGGTCAGCAGCACGGGGATCGCGAACACCCCGAACCAGACGGCGACCACCAGGGCCAGCACTCGGTAGCGGAGCCCCTCGGCATCGGTCACCCCGAACAGCCCCACCTCGGGCGAGACGAAGAGCAGGTACGCCGCCAGCAGCACCACGATGCCGCCCAGGTAGCCACTGCCCCAGCCGAAGCCGGAGATCCGGCCGATGTTCGCCGGTGTGGAGATCTGGTGCAGCATCGCGTTGTAGGACACGTACGCGAACTCCATGAACACCGAGCCGGCCGCCATCAGGACCAGGCCCAGCCACAGGTAGGCCGGGGCGTCCTTCACGAAGAACAGACCGAGGGTGCTCACGATGACCAGGGCGGTGAACAGCGCGAGACTCGCTCGTCGCCGTCCCCCCTCGTCCGCCCGCTGCCCGGTCACCGGGGCCAGCACGGCGATCAGCACCCCAGCCGCTGCCGTCGAGATGCCCAGCCAGGTGGCCCCGGACAGCCCGAGGGCGGCGTCGGGGCCGCCGACGGTGCTCGCCAGGTACGGGGCGAACACGAAGCTGACCACGATCGTGGAGTAGGCCGAGGACCCCCAGTCCCACAGCGCCCAGGACGCCACGGCACGGCGCGGATGGGCCGGACGGACGACCACGGTCACGAGCGGGGACTCTCGGTCCATCGACCACGGCGTTGCAGCACGGTCTTGAGCGTGTCAGGTCGATCGGTGAAGATCCCGTCGACACCCGCATCGAGCAGCTGCTCGATCTGCCGCTCGTCGTCGACGGTCCAGATGTGCACCTGCTTGCCGTGGCGGTGCACCGTGGTCACCAGACGGTCCGTGAGGATCTTCAGGTCGCGGCCGAAGACGCGTCGGTCCATCGGCATCTGCAGCGCCGGGGCGGGCGAGTCGAGCGCCGCGGTCAGCCAGGGACCGAAGCGGTTGATCGCGATCCCGGCCGCCGACGCCGACGACGCCGTCCGGGGGCCGACCAGCCGCCGGAGCCGATGCAGCCGGCGGATCCCGAACGAGCTGACACAGACCCGTTCGTACGCGTCGTGGTCGGCGATGGTCCGGGCCAGGGCGTCCACCGCGGCGGAGGACTTGGCGTCGATGTTGAAACGGGCGTCGGGAAACGCCTCGAACAGCTCCCCGAGCAATGGGATCGGATCCTGTCCACCGATCCGGGCCCGCGCCACGACCTCGTACGGCAGCGCGGCGATGCGCCCGGAGGCGTCGGTCACCCGGTCGAGCTTGCTGTCGTGGAAGGCGATGAGCTCCCCGTCGGCGGTCAGGTGGACGTCGGTCTCCAGGTAGCGGTAGCCGAGCGCCACCGCTTCGGCGAACGCGTGCAGGCTGTTCTCTCGGTGCAGGTTGGGTGGGAAGAGCGCGCCGCCGCGGTGTGCGAAGGCGAGGAAGTCGGTGTCGAAGTAGGCGTACGCATCCGCGCGCATGCCGTCATTCCAGCATGCCGTCGGAACGGCGCTAACTCGCCTCGACGCCCGGCAGGTGCTCGAGCAGGTTCGCGCCCACGTCGGGCATCCAGAACGGGGGACCGAGGACGACGAGATAGGTGTACCCGAAGCCCGCGCAGACGGCGAAGAAGATGATCCAGAAGGCGACCTTCTTGCCGGTCGGCCAGCCACGGAACTTCTTGATCTCGGCCTTGAAGCGCTGCCGCAGCCGGTACGCCCACTCGAACTCGCTGGACCAGATGGCCAACCCGAGCAGCACCAGCGGGATCCCGCCGGGGCCCGGCAACGGACCGGTGACCAGGCCGAGGCAGATCAGCAGCAGACCGGCGAACCCGACCGCGACCCGGTAGATGCGGAGCTGGTGGGGGTTCTGCCGGATCCGGCGACGCCAGGCCCAGCGGTCCTCCTCGGGCTCGATCAGGACGTGGTGATGGTGCTTCTCCGAGCCGGCCGGTCCGCTCGCGTCCCCGGTCGCCGGGAACTCCGCAGCGGACCCGGGTGGGGCCTCGACCGGATCGGGCTCGGCGGGGGCGGCGCTCACGGGCGAGGTGGGAATCCGGTGCGTGGCCCGGACGCCGTGGTGCCGGGGATGAGCCGGGGAGAGACCAGCGCCGCTGTGCGCATCGCGGCTGCTCCTGTCCTCGACGCCGGCCGACATGGGCCCAACTCTAGGGGGAGGGGTCAAGGCCTGGACGTGGCCCCGGTCACGGGCACCGGACGACCGGATTCCACCCTCGCCGCCGGGCGGTGGGTGTCACAATGACGCCCGTGACCACGATCTTGTCCATCCAGTCCTCGGTCGCGTACGGCCACGTCGGCAACAGTGCCGCGACGTTCCCCCTGATGAGGATGGGGGTCGAGGTCTACCCGGTGCTCACCGTGCACTTCTCCAACCACACGGGGTACGGCGAGTGGCGCGGCCCGTTGCTGGCTGCCGAGGACGTGGCCGACGTGATCACCGGGATCGACGAGCGGGGTGCCCTGGCGCGGGTGGACGCGGTGCTGTCGGGCTATCAGGGCGGCGAGGACGTGGGCGCGGTGATCCTGCAGGCGGTCGAGCTGGTCAGGTCACGCAACCCAGCGGCCGTCTACTGCTGCGACCCGGTGATGGGCGACGTGGGCCGGGGGTTCTTCGTCCGGCCCGGCATCCCGGAGCTGATGCGGGACACCGTCGTACCGGCGGCGCAGATCATCACCCCGAACCAGTTCGAGCTGGAGTACCTCACTGGTCGGTCCACCACCACTGTCGCCGAGGTGCTGGCGGCTGCGGACGCCGCCCGGGCTCTCGGTCCGGAGACCGTGCTGGTGACCTCGGTGGTGCACGACGACGCCGCCGAGGGGACGATCGACATGATCGCGGTGACGGGGCAGGGTGCCTGGTCGGTGACCACCCCCTTGCTGCCGCGAACCTTCACCGGTGCCGGCGACCTGACGGCGGCCACGTTCCTGGCCCACCTGCTGTCGTCGGGGTCGGTGTCGCAGGCCGTCGGGCGGACCGCCGCGGTGGTCTACGGCGTGCTGAAGGCGACCGTGGACTCCGGGCTGTCCGAGCTGCAGCTGGTGGCCGCCCAGGACGAGATCGCGGCACCGACGAACACGTTCGAGGTCGTTCGGCTGCGCTGAGCGGGACGAACGCGGGGTTCAACGGCCGATCCGGCTGCGACACGCCGTCGACGACCTGTTCAGGCCCACCTTTGGCCACGATCGAGCCAGAGCTCGGGTCGGCTGTCAGGATGGGCGCGTGCCGCCGCAGCTCCGAACCGCACTGGTCGACGACGTCGACGACATGATCGTGTTCTGGCAGCTGGCCGGGGAGAACGACGGCCGACCCACCGACTCCGCCGACGCCGTCCGCCGGTTGATCGAGCGCGATCCCGATGCGCTGCTGGTCGCCGAGCTCGGTGGGGTGATCGTCGGTACGGTCATCGCCGGCTGGGACGGCTGGCGCGCGCACCTCTACCGGCTGGCCGTGCACCCGGACCACCGACGCCTAGGGATCGGGCGGCTGCTCCTGAACGCGGCCGAGGCCCGTCTGGAAGCCTTCGGCGCGAGCCGACTGGACGCGATGGTCCTGGACGGCAACGAGCTGGGGCAGTCGGCCTGGCAGGCCCGCGGCTATCGGCCTCAACCCGACTGGTCGCGCTGGGTCAAGGCCGTGACCACCTGACCCAGACCGGACGGGACCTCAGTCCCGGAACACCTCGATGTTGGCGCCGAGCGCGTTCAGCCGGTTGGCCAGGTCCTCGTAGCCGCGGTTGATCACGTAGACGTCGCGCAGCACGGACTCCCCACGGGCCGCGAGCATGCAGATCAGGATGCAGACGGCCGGTCGCAGCGCCGGCGGGCAGACGACCTGCTGACCGCGCCAGCGGGTCGGACCCTCGACGATGATCCGGTGCGGGTCGAGCAGCTGCACATGGGCGCCGAGCCGGTTGAGCTCGGTCAGGTAGATGGCCCGGTTCTCGTACACCCAGTCGTGGATGACGGTCTTGCCCTGCGCGGTCGCGGCGATCACGGCGAAGAACGGCAGGTTGTCGATGTTCAGCCCAGGGAAGGGCATCGGATGGATCTTGTCGATCGGTGACGCGAGTCTCGACGGACGGACGATGAGGTCGACCAGTCGGGTGTGTCCGTTGGCGGCCACGTACTCCTCACCGAGGGTGAAGTCGAGACCCATCTCCTCCAGGATCGCCAGCTCGATCTCCAGGAACTCGATCGGCGCTCGCCGGATCTCGACCTCCGACTCCGTCACGATGGCCGCGGTGATCAGGCTCATCGCCTCGATCGGGTCCTCCGACGGGGCGAACTCGACGTCGGTGTTGATCTGGCGGGTGCCTCGGATCCGCAGCGTGGTGGTGCCGATGCCGTCGATCTCGACGCCCAACCGGGTGAGGAAGACGCAGAGGTCCTGGACCATGTAGTTCGGGCTGGCGTTGCGCAGCACGGTCACACCGGGGGACAGTGCGGCGGCCAGCAGGGCGTTCTCGGTGACCGTGTCGCCACGCTCGGTCAGGATGATCGGCCGCTCGGGCTCGACCGCCGGATCCACCTTGCAGAGGTAGAAACCGTCGGTCGCGGTGACGTCCAGACCGAAGCGGCGGAGCACCTGCAGGTGCGGCTCGATGGTGCGGGCGCCCAGGTCGCAGCCGCCGGCGTACGGGAGCTCGAAGTTGTCGTAGCTGTGCAGCAGCGGGCCGAGGAACATGATCACGCTGCGGGTGCGGCGGGCCGCCTCGAGGTTCATCTTCTCGAGGTTCAGCTCGTGCGGCCGGACCAGCTCGAGGTCGGCGCCGTCGTTCAGCCAGTTGGCCTGCACCCCGATGCTGACCAGCACCTCGAGGATCCGGTTGACCTCCTCGATCCGGGCGATGCCGCGGATCACCGTACGGCCACGGTTGAGCAGACTGGCGCAGAGCAGGGCGACGGCCGCGTTCTTGGACGAACGGACCTCGATGCTGCCCGTCAGCTTCGCTCCGCCGCGCACCCGCAGGTGCACCGGGCCGGTGGGTCCGACCGAGATGAGCGGGGAGTCCAGCGCCGCCGCGATCCGGTTGACCATCTCCAGACTCACGTTCTGGTTGCCGGCCTCGATCCGGTGCACCGCGCTCTGGCTGGTGCCGAGCACGCTCGCGAGCTGAGTCTGGGTGAGACCCCGATGCTTGCGCGCATCGCGAATAAGGGAGCCGATCCGATCCAGTGAAGTGTCCGTCACGCGAACGACAGTAACTCATCGGTGAGATATTTCCGGTATCCAGGGCGTGTCGTCTTCCACACACCGGCCGGTGGCAGCGCCCGTACCCGCTTCTCTAGAGTAACGCCCATGAGTGACCACTATGACGTCGTCGTGCTCGGTGCGGGTCCTGGCGGCTATGTCGCCGCGGTTCGCGCTGCCCAGCTCGGCCTGAAGACCGCGATCATCGAGCTCAAGTACTGGGGCGGAGTCTGCAACAACGTCGGCTGCATCCCGACCAAGTCTCTGCTCCGCAACGCCGAGATCGCCCACATCTTCAACCACGAGGCGAAGACCTTCGGCATCACCGGAGACGTCAGCTTCGACTTCGGCGTGGCCTACAAGCGCAGCCGGACGGTGGCCGACCGGATGGCCAAGGGCGTGCACTTCCTGATGAAGAAGAACAAGGTCACCGAGATCGACGGCTGGGGCACCTTCACCGACGCCACCACCATCAGCGTCGAGGGGCCGAAGGGCAACCAGACCGTGACCTTCGACAAGTGCATCCTGTCCGTCGGTGCGACCACCCGGCTGCTGCCCGGCACCTCGCTCAGCGACCGCGTGGTCACCTACGAGGAACAGATCATGACCGAGGAGCTGCCCGGGTCGCTGATCATCGCCGGCTCCGGTGCGATCGGCGTCGAGTTCGCGTACGTGATGGCCAACTACGGCGTCGACGTCACCATCGTGGAGTTCCTGGACCGGATGGTGCCGCTGGAGGATCCGGAGATCAGTGCGGAGCTGGCCAAGGCGTACAAGAAGCTGGGCGTCACGGTGCTCACCGGCACCAAGGTGGAGGCCATCGACGACACCGGTGACAAGGTCAAGGTCACCATCGCCCCGGCCAAGGGGGACGGCGACAAGGGCGTGCTGGAGGCCGACAAGGTGCTGCAGGCCATTGGCTTCGCCCCGCGGACCGAGGGCTACGGCCTGGAGAACACCGGTGTCGAGCTGACCGAGCGCGGCGCGGTTGCGATCGACGACTACATGCGCACCAACGTGCCGAGCATCCTGGCCATCGGCGACTGCACCGGCAAGCTGCTGCTCGCGCACACCGCGGAGGCGCAGGGCGTGGTGGCCGCCGAGACGATCGCCGGGGCCGAGACGATGCCGATCGACTACGTGATGATCCCGCGGGCCACCTACTGCCAACCCCAGATCGGCTCCTTCGGCTACACCGAGCAGCAGGCCAAGGACAAGGGGTACGACGTCAAGGTCGCCAAGTTCCCGTTCACCGCCAACGGCAAGGCGCACGGGCTGGGCGAGGCCGGCGGCTTCGTCAAGCTGGTCGCGGACGGCAAGTACGGCGAGATCCTCGGCCTGCACATGATCGGTCCCGACGTCACCGAGCTGCTGCCCGAGCTGGTGCTGGCGCAGCAGTGGGATCTGACCGCCGAGGAGGTCGCACGTGTCGTCCACGCGCACCCGACCTTGTCCGAGGCCCTCAAGGAGGTCGCCCACGGCATCAGCGGTCACATGATCAACATGTGACTCAGCCGTCGACGGATGATCAGCTGGTCTGCCGGGCCACCAGGGTCGTCGGCAGCAGGTCCGGGTGCGGAGGGTCTTCGCCGGCCAGCAGGGCCAACAGCAGCTCGGCCATGCGTTGGCCCATCAGCTCCGACGGTTGGGCCACTGTGGACAGCTGCGGCTGCAGCGCCGTGGCGACGGGACTGTCGTCGTAGCCGATCACGGCGACGTCACCGGGCACGGAACGGCCGGCATCGGCCAGCACCTGCAGCGCTCCCCGCGCCATCAGGTCGTTGGCCACGAACACGGCGTCCAGGTCGGGCCAACCGGCGAGCAGGGCGCGCATGGCGTGGGCGCCCCCGAGCTCGGTGAAGTCGCCGACGGCCTGAGCGTCGCTGGGCAGGGCCGCCGCGTTCAGACCATCGAGCCACCCGGCCCGACGATCCACCGCGGCCAGCATGTCGGCGGGGCCGGTGATGGTCGCGATCCGTCGTCGCCCGGCACCGATCAGGTGCTCCACCGCTGAACGGGCCCCGTGCACGTTGTCGATGTCGACGTAGTGGCAGGACGCCAGGTCGGCCAGCGACGGCCGACCGCCGAAGACCACCGGCATGATGTCGCACAGGTCGGCCAGATCCCGATCGGCGGCGTGGTGGGAGACCACGAAGGCGCCGTCGACGTTGCCGCCGCGCAGATAGCGCCGGGTCTTGCGACTGGGGTCGGAGCTGGAGACGAGCAGGTTGAGGATGTAGTCGCTGTCCTCCATCCGCTCGGTGATGCCCTGCACCACGGAGGCGAAGAACGGGTCGTTGAAGAACGTCGTCACCCGCTCGGGCACCAGCAGGGCGATGGCGTACGTCTGACGGCTCGCCAACGAGCGAGCGGCCCGGTTGGGCACGTAGTTGAGTCGTTCGATCGCGGCGTTGACCGCCTCGACGACCTCGGGTCGCACCTTGGGCGAGCCGTTCACCACCCGCGAGACGGTGGATCGGCTGACGCCCGACTCCGCCGCGACCAGCTCCAGGGTGGGCGCACCGGAGATCCGGGCGCGGGGGAGCGTGGTCTCGGTGTCCAGCTCGGTCTTGCCGTCGTCCGCCACGGTGGTCGCCGCCTCCTGCACAGGCATCGGTGCTACCTCTGTCCTACCTCAGCCGCGGCGTCGGCGTGATCCAGGCTGCGAGCAGCGATGATGTCGGCGTACGCCCAACCGGACGCCTTGACCGTGCGCCGCTGGGTCTCGTAGTCGACGCTCACGATGCCGAAGCGCTTGGCGTAGCCCCAGGCCCACTCGAAGTTGTCCATCAGGGACCAGTAGAAGTACCCCTTGACCGGTACGCCCTCGGCGACGGCCCGGTGGATGGCGTCGAGGTGGGCCCGCAGGTAGGCGACCCGATCGGCGTCGTCGACGCTGCCGTCAGGAGCCACCTGGTCGGCGAAGGCCACGCCGTTCTCCGTCACGTAGAGATCGGTACTTGCCGCGCCGGCGTACTCCGCGTGGACTCGGTGCAGCAGCAGACGCAGACCGTCCGGTGAGATCACCCAGCCCATGTCGGTGCGGGGCACGTCCTGTTCGACCGGGTAGACGTCGTGGACCGCGGGGAAGGGGGAGCCGGTCACCCGGTCGGTCGGCGCTTCGGTGGCGGTGACCGGTCCGGTCGGCGTGCCGCTGACCACGGCGTCCTGGTAGTAGTTCACCCCGAGCACGTCGATCGGGGTCGAGATGATCGCCAGGTCGCCCTCACGGATCACCTGATCCAGGCCCAATCCGGCGACGTCGGCGAGCACGTCGGCCGGGTAGCTGCCGCGGAAGATCGGGTCGAGGAAGATCCGGTTGGTCTGCCCGTCCAGCTGGCGTACGGCCTCGAGGTCCGCTTCAGCATGAGGGTCGGCCGGGCGGTACGGCGTGAGGTTCAAGGTGAGGCCGAGACTCAGGGTCTCGTCCGCGGCCCGCAGCTGCTGCACCACCAACCCGTGACCGAGCATCAGGTGGTGGGCGGCCGCCAGACTCTGCCCCGGGTCCTGGATGCCGGGGGCATGAGCGCCGGCCGCGTAGCCGAGGAAGGCCGAGCACCACGGCTCGTTCAGGGTGGTCCAGACGCGGACGCGATCGCCCAGCCGGTCGTGCACGAGCTGGGCGTAGTCGGCGAACCGGTACGCGGTATCGCGGTTGGCCCAGCCGCCGTCCTCCTGCAGGGCCTGCGGCAGGTCCCAGTGGTAGAGCGTGAGCCACGGCATGATGTCGTGCTCGAGCAGCTCATCGACCAGCTTCGCGTAGAAGTCGAGCCCCTTGGGGTTGGCGGTCCGGGCGTCCGGCTGGACCCGGGCCCACGAGGTGGAGAACCGGTAGCTCTGCAGACCGAGGCTGGCCATCAGGGCCACGTCGTCGCCGTACCGGTGGTAGTGGTCGCAGGCGACCGACCCGTCGTCACCGTTGATGACCGCGCCCTCGGAGCGGCAGAACACGTCCCAGATCGAGTCGGTACGACCGTCGGTGTGGTTCGCCCCCTCGATCTGGTACGCCGCGGTCGCCGCCCCGAAGAGGAAGCGGTCGTCGAATCGGCGCTCGGCCATCAGCACACCCCTTGTGTTCGTCGTCGAACCCGTCACCCTCGTGGTGAGAGCGCTCTCACGCTAGGAGTGTCGAAACCCGGTGTCAAATGATCGTCACTCGCTACTCACTGCGCGCTGAGGGCTCTGTCTTCCCTCCTCGCTCGCAGACGGTGAAGCGTTGTCTGCTCTCTCGTCAGTCCAGACAGAGCCGGCGCTTCGTTCGTGGCCGCTCGCGACGGGTTAAGAGCTGACGTACTCCTGCAGGCGGTCGCGCTCGAACTGCAGCGTGGTGATGGTCGACTTGACCACGTCTCCGATGCTGATGATGCCGCTGAGCTGACCGTCGGCGTCAAGCACGGGCAGGTGCCGGATCCGGTGGTCGGTCATGGTGGACATCAGCGACTCCACCGAGTCCTCGGGGTGGCAGGTGTGCACGACCTGGGTCATCACGGAGTCCACGGTGGCCGACAGCACATCGGCGTCGGTGGCCAGGTGGCGGACGACATCGCGTTCGGACACGATCCCGGCCATGGTCACGCCGTCGGTGGAGACGATCACGGCACCGAGATTGTGCTCGCGGAGCAGTGCCACCAGGTCGCGCACCGAGGAGTCCGGGGCGATCACCACCACCTCGGTTCCCTTGGTCTGGAGAATGTCGCGGATACGCATGACAGACCTCCTTCAGCCCTGGGGCAAGGCTATCGGTCCGGGCCCCACCTGAACAGGGCGAGCGCATCGGCGGGCACCTGGGTCAGAATGGCCGACATGGCCACCTATCTCACCGGCAACGCCACCGCCGACGCGCTGCTCGACTCGGACCTGAACGCCCTCCTGATCGGCATGGTGCTGGATCAGCAGGTGCCGATGGAGAAGGCTTTCAGTGGTCCGGCGGTCATCGCGGAACGCATGGGCGGCACCTTCGACGTGGCCGCGATCGCGGCCATGTCGGAGGAGGACTTCGTCGCGCTGTGTGCGGCCAAGCCGGCGATCCACCGCTTCCCTGGATCGATGGGCAAACGGGTCCACCAGGTCTGCCGGGTGCTGGTGGAGCAGTACGAGGGTCGTGCGGAGAACGTCTGGGCCGACGCCTCCAGCGGAGAGGAGGTGCTGGAGGCCGTGAAGTCGCTACCCGGCTTCGGGCCGGAGAAGGCGACCATCTTCACCGCTCTGCTGGGCAAGCAGCGCGGTGTGACCCCGCTCGGCTGGCGAGATGCGGCAGCGCCGTTCGGGGAGGACGGCGTCTACCGCTCGGTCGCCGACATCGTCGACGACGAGTCCCTGCAGCGGGTGCGGGAGACGAAGCGGGTGATGAAGGCGGCCCGGAAGGCCGTCGCCGCGGACAGCACGGACTGAGCCGCACCCCCAATCGCTTCTCGGGCTCACGCGGTCAGCGACAACCACGGCGAGATGGGCCGCTGGTCGCGGACCTGATCGGTCCACGCGGCGACGAGGCGGTCCACCGCCCGTACGGCGACGTCGGCCGGTTGCGTGTACGGCAACCGCAGGTGGCGCTCACCGCCACCACCGACGAAGAACCGGGGGCCGGGGGTGATCAGCAGGCCGTGGCGCTCGGCCGCCATGGCCAACCGGGTGGACGACTCGGTGGGCAGCTCGGCCCAGAGCACGAGCCCGCCGGCCGGCGTCGGGACCCTCAGATCCGGAAGCCGCTCGGAGAGATCGGCGATGAGTCCGTCTCGCTGTCCCAGCAGCCGGAGCCGCTGCTCGGCCAGCAGCGGGGCAGGATCGGTGAGGATGTCGCTCAGCACGAGCTGCTCGAACACGGGCGAGGCCACGTCGAGCATGGCCCGTTGCTCCACCAACGGCCGGATGAGCTCGCGCGGCGCGCGGATCCAGCCGATCCGCAGGCCACCCCAGTACGCCTTGCTGGCCGAGCCGATGGTCACCGCCTCAGGCGCGCCGGCGCCGAACGGCACCTCGACCGGTCCCTCCAGCCTCAGCTCCGCGGTGGACTCGTCGATCACCGGGATCACACCGTGCCGCCGGAGCAGTCGCGCCGTGGTCGCCCGCTGCTCGCCGGACATCAGGGCTCCGGTGGGGTTGTGGTAGTCCGGCATCAGATAGGCCATCCGCGGCGCCGACTGGCGCAGCACCACCTCCAGTCGATCCGGGTCCCAGCCCTCGACGGTGAGCGGCCACGAAACGCCGCGACCGCCCGAGCGCTGGATCGCGTCGACCGCGCCCGGGTACGTCGGTGACTCACAGACGACGCGGTCGCCGGTGGTGAGCACGGTGCGCAACACGACGTTCAGGGCGGCCACCGCACCCGTCGTGACGACGATCTGGTCCGGTCGGGTCGGCAGCCCACGGGCCACATACCGGTCCGCGATCCGCGCGCGGAGCTCCGGTAGACCCTCGGGGAGGTACCCCGGGCCGGCGAGCAGCGGACCCATGCGCTCCAGCGCACGACCGAAGGCGGCGGTCACCTGAGTCGGCGCGGCACCGGCGGCGTACGTCAGGCTGATGACGCCCTCCGGCAACGGCGATGACACGGTGGTCGTCGGCAGACTCACCCGGCCAGTGGTGACGTGACCCGATCCGCGGCGGGCCTCGACGAAACCGGCGTCTCGGAGCCGGGCGTACGCCGCGGCGACAGTTGTCCGGCTCAGCCCCAGCCCGTCGGCCAGACTTCGCTCGCTGGGCAGCCGAGTGCTGACCGCGAGCCGACCGTCGACCAGCAGCATCCGGATCCGCGCGGCCAGATCCTCGTACCGGGGGTGGGTGAGGGGTGGAGAACCGAGCAGCCGAGCGAGCTGCTGCGCCGTCACCTGGGTAGCGATCACAGGCCAATCTTGCGCTAGAAGTAGCCACTTCGACCAGATCACGAGCCAGAAGAGGCCACTTGGTCCTGAGTGGCCCTGGCCCGACCTTCGCCGGCGATCCATGCTGGGCGAGTGATCACGACCACCGAACGCAGCGGCCTGACCACCCTCGGCCCCGTCGAGCAGCTGCGCGCCGGCCATCTCGGGCGTCGGCTGCCGCAGCTGCTCGGTGGTCTGGTGCTGTACGGGCTCTCGATGGCGATGCTGGTGCGCGCCGGGCTCGGGCTCGATCCCTGGGACGTGCTGCACCAGGGTCTCAGTCACTATCTCCCGTTGAGCTTCGGCGCGGTGACCATCCTGGTGGGTGCCGTGGTGCTGCTGCTGTGGATCCCGCTCCGGCAGAAGCCCGGGCTCGGTACCGTTCTCAACGTCTTCGTGGTCGGTATCGCGGCCGATGTCGGTCTGTGGCTCATCCCCGCTCCCGACCAGCTGGCGAGCCGGATCGTGATGATGGTCAGCGCCGTGGTGTTGAACGGGATGGCCGGGGCGATCTACATCGGCAGCCAGCTCGGACCGGGTCCTCGCGACGGTCTGATGACCGGACTCGCCGCGCGTACGGGTCGTAGTCTCCGCCTGGTCCGGATCGGCATCGAGCTGACCGTGCTCCTGATCGGGGTGCTGCTGGGCGGCACCATCGGCGTCGGAACCGTGCTCTACGCCCTGGCGATCGGCCCTCTGGTGCAGTTCTTCCTGCGCTACTCGGTCGTCCCGTTGCCGGAGGTCTCGCCCACGCAGTTCCTGACCGATCGCGCCGCAGCCGTTGACGGGGCGTTTACTCCGTAGTCGGATGGGGAGCGTGCCTTCTGTCGAACTCGCGAGCCGTCACGGTTATCAGGTCCTGGTCAGCGTCGGGCTGGTGAGCTACGGCATCGTGCACCTGGTCCTGGCCTGGATCTCCGCGCAGGTGGCGCTCGGCGGCGGGGGAGGCGGCGAGGCGTCCAGCACGGGTGCCTTGAAGGAGCTCGGTCAGCAGCCGTTCGGTGTCGTCCTGCTCTGGGTGATGGCCGTCGGGTTGCTGGCTCTGGTGCTGTGGCAGGCGCTGGAGGCCGTCGGTGGCAAGCCGGGTGCCGATACCAAGGACCAGCTCAAGAACCGAGGCAAAGCGGCGGGCAAGGCCGTGGTCTACCTGCTGCTCGGTCTCACCGCAGCCCGGATCGCCGTCGGAGCCGGGTCGAGCGCGGGGTCCGGCGAGGCCGAGGAGACGCTGACGGCCCGGCTGATGAGCGTCCCGTTCGGTCGCGTGCTGGTCGTCGCGGTCGGGATCGCCGTCCTGGCCGTGGGCATCAGCCAGATCGTCAAGGGCGTACGACGGAAGTTCGTCCGCGATGACCTCGATGGTGGCGTCGCGCCGTGGGTGGCCAAGCTCGGCACGATCGGCTGGGTCGCCAAGGGCGTCGCACTGAGCCTGATCGGGTTGCTGTTCTGCTGGGCTGCGGTGAAGCACGACCCGAAGAAGGCCGGCGGGATGGACGCGGCCCTGGGCACCCTGCGGGACCAGCCCTTCGGGACCGCGCTGCTGCTCGCGATGGCCGTCGGCTTCGCCGCGTTCGGTGTCTACTGCTTCGTCTGGGCTCGGAACGCCAAGACGTAGGTCGGGGCAGGGAGGCCGGGCCGGGGAGGCGGGGTGGAGCCGGATTCCGCCGCGAAGTCACGTCCGGCGAAGCGGCACGCTCGGATTGGGACCGGATCCCACCCGCGAGCCACATCCGGCGAAACCGCACGCACGGGGTCGGGACCGGAACCCACCCCCGAGCCACATCCGGCGTGCAGGCCGAAGGACCGGGGGGTGCACACCTACCGTTGCGCCCGAGAACGAGGACAACGGCTGTCGGTGCGTGCTGTTTGACTGTTCCCATGGGACGCAACAGCCGCCGGCGACGAGCCGCCAAGCAGCGGGACCGGGCCGGGCGAGTGCCGACACCACCTCGAGCGCCGGCGTCGGAGTCGGAGCTCATCGACGACCTGCTCCGGCAGTTCGGTGACGACGATCGCGGTGATGGCCGCTTCGAGGACGGCGATCCCGGGTCGGCCGCGGACGCCAGGGGGACTGCGGATCGTGCCCGTGCCCGGGATCTCGACCGCGAGGCCCGCCTCCACCTCGACCGGCTGACGTTCTGGGCGATGTCCAAGACCAGCCCGAGCAGCTTCTCCCGGCTGGTCGAGCGCGAGCTGAGCGGCCTCTCCAAGGAGGTGCTCGCCCGGCTGGACGAGGTGGCCAGCGAGCGTCTGCTCAGCGGTGCGGGCCGCCAGTGGGAGCGCGGTTGGCAACCCCGCGATCTGATCCACGTCGCCGCTCGGATCGACAAGTGGGCGGCCCCGCTGGCCGCCGACGTCGCGGTCGAGCAGATCCGGCGATCCGAGCGGGGCGACCTCGCGCCGCAGGCATGGCGGGAACAGCTCGAGTCGGCGTCCGATCGGGCCCGCTCGGCCGATGTCGGCGTCTGGTCCACGCGTTCGGAGTGGCTGGCCGTCGACCGACTCGTGATGGCCAACGTGCCCGCGCCGGCGGCCTGGACCAGCGCGATCCGCCTGCTCGCCAGGCTGCAGGAACTGCCCCCGCTGGCCCGGACGCTGCCGCAGCCGTCCGCCTGGCGGGCTGAGCAGCCACCGACCTCCCCATCCCGCCCGACGGCTCCACCCCACGCGACGACCCCGCCCCGGACGACGACGACGCCAGGCGAGCCTGGCCCGAACCGGGAGAAGGTGATGTCGACGATCCGTGCCCTGCTGGCCAAGGCCGAGTCCACCGAGTTCGCCGCCGAGGCCGAGGCGCTGTCCGCCAAGGCGCAAGCCATGATGACCCGGCACGCGATCGACGAGGCACTGCTGCATCTCGGCGACAGCGACTCCATCGAGGTGCTCAGCCGACGGGTGCTGATCGACAATCCGTACCCGCTGGAGAAGGTGCATCTGCTGTCTGCCGTCGGTCGCGCCAACCGCACGAGGGTCGTGTGGATGGAGGACCTCGCGATGGCCACCGTTGTCGGCACACCCGTCGACGTCGACCAGGTCGAGCTGCTGTTCGTGTCGTTGCTGATCCAGTCCACTCGCGCCATGGCCGAGGCCGGCACCACCCAGCCGGGGTCGTTCGACCGATCGCCGCGCTTCCGGCGCTCGTTCCTGACGTCGTACGCGGTGCGCATCGGCGAACGGCTGAGCGCTGCCGACGCGGAGACGACGGCGTCGTACGGGTCGGAGCTGGTGCCGGTGCTTCGTCGGCAGGAGGAGGTCGTCGATGCCGTGTACGAGGAGCTGTTCCCGAACACGCGCGAGTCCACAGCGACCCGGACCTACGACCGCCGCGGCTGGGATGCCGGGCGCCAGGCCGCCGATCGGGCCAGCTTCGTAGCGGGCCGCCTCGCCGGTTGACGAGGCGGCGCCACGCTCAGCGGGTGCGACTCACGGCACCCGGTCGAAGACATCCGGGTCCGGCCCGGTCCGCTCGTCCTTGTTCAGCGCGCTGATCGCCGCGATGTCGGCATCGGTCAGCTCGAAGTCGAACAGGGCGAAGTTCTCCCGGACCCTCGACTCGGTCACCGACTTCGGAAAGACGATGTCGCCCCGCTGCACGTGCCACCGCAGAGTGACCTGGGCCGGTGTGCGGTCGACCCGCTCGGCGATCGTGACGATGGTCGGGTCGTCCAGCACACCGCCTTGGGCGATCGGCGACCAGGCCTCGGTGGCGATGCCGTGGTCGGCGCCGTACGCGCGGACGGTCTCGTTCGTGAGATAGGGGTGGACCTCGATCTGGTTCACCGCCGGCACGACCGTGCACTCTGCGGCCAGCCGGTTGAGGTGGTGGGTCTGGAAGTTGGAGACTCCGACGGCGCGCGCCCTGCCGCTGGCGTAGATCTCCTCCATCGCCTTCCACGTCTCGACGAAGTCCGTCACCGTGGGCAGCGGCCAGTGCACCAGGAAGAGGTCGACGTAGCCGATGTCGAGGGTGTTCAGCGTCTCCGCGAAGGCGGCCAGCGCGTCGTCGTACGCGTGTGCACCGTTGTTCAGCTTGCTCGTGACGAAGATCTCCGAGCGGTCGATGCCGGATGCACGGACGGCCTCACCGACCCCGGCCTCGTTGCGGTACATCTCCGCGGTGTCGATGTGGCGATAGCCGACCTGCAACGCCAGCGCCGTCGCGTCCTTGGTCTGATCGGGTGGGATCTGGAAGACCCCGAAGCCGAGCTGGGGGATGCTCACCGCGTTGTTGAGGGTGATGTCGGGAACAGCTGATGCCATGAGGAAGCGGCGTCCTTTCTCCGGTACGGTTTACCTCTTAAACCCGCAAGGCGGTCTTCAGCGCCGAATGCCCGGTTCTCCCGAGCCGGCACCCGCCTCCGGCCAGCTCTCGACAGTACGCCACGCTTGCCGAACCGGCGCTGTCTGCCTCCCGAAGGGGGAACCATGGGAACCCGACGTCTCAGCCTCGGCTGCACCTTCGTCCAGTGGTCTCAGCTGCCCGTGCACGCCGTCTTCCAGGTGGAGCCGGTGCTCGATCAGATCGCCACCATCAAGGACGAGGAGTGGGTGACCGACCCGGCCATCCAGACCCGCACCTACCGCGACATCTACGGCAACCGGTGCCGGCGGATGATGCTGCCGGCGGGGCGGTCGGAGATCACGTTCCGGGCCACCGCCGAGGTGCCGGACGCCACCGAGGAGATGGATCTCGACGCCCCGGAGATCCCGCCGCACGAGCTGCCCGACGACGTGATGATCTACACGCTGCCCAGCCGCTTCTGCCTGCCCGACGAGCTGGCCAACGAGGCCTGGTCTCGGTTCGGCGGTGTGAAGCCGGGCTACGGGCGGGTACAGGCGATCTGCGACTACGTCAACCAGCACCTGACCTTCCAGTACGGCACCACGACGGCGTGGAGCACGGCCGCCGACGTGCACCGGTCCGGGTACGGCGTCTGCCGCGACTTCACCCATCTGGCCGTGTCCTTGTGCCGCGCGATGAACATCCCGGCCCGGTACGTCTTCGGCTACCTGCCGGAGATCGAGGTCGACATCAAGCCCTCGCCGATGGACTTCGCCGCCTGGATGCAGGTGTGGCTCGGTGACCGCTGGTACACGTTCGACCCGCGCAACAACATGCCGCGCAAGGGGCGGGTACTGATCGGGGTCGGCCGAGACGCCGCCGACGTGGCCATGAGCACCGCCTTCGGGGCGCCCTGGCTGGAGTCGATGGTCGTGGTGTCGGAGGAGATCGAAGCCGACTGAGACTCCACCCGGGGCGATGACACCTCCGTGAGGTCCGCTACAGCCATCCCTTCCGGCGGAACACCGTGAACAGGATCAACGCCAGGGCGAGCATCATGGCGATGGCCATCGGGTAGCCGAACCGCCAGTCGAGCTCGGGCATGTGCACGAAGTTCATCCCGTAGATCCCGCCGATCAACGAGGGCGCGAACAGGATGGCCGCCCAGGAGGAGACCCGCTTCATCTGCTCGCCCTGTTCCAGGCTGGTCTGGGTGAGCAGCCGGGTCTCTTCGCTCTGCCGCTGGGCGGTGAGGGTGGCGTCCACGCTCAGGGCGTTCTGCAGCAGCGTACGGAAGCTGTCGATCTGCTCGACGATGCGCAGCACGTGATCTTGGACGTCGCGCAGGTTGCGCTGCAGCTCGATGTCCACCCGGTACTTCTCGAAGCCGCGGGCCAGGTTGTCCATCATGGAGACCAGCGGCTTGACCGCCCGCTGGAAGTCCATCACCTCACTCATCAGCAGGTAGATGCGCTGCGAGACGTCGGGGTCGCCGTCGAAGAGCTGCTGCTCGATCTCGTCGATGTCGTTCTCCAGGCCCGCCACCACCGGGGAGTAGTCGTCGACGACCTGGTCGATGATGCTGTAGAGGATCGCCTCCGGCCCCTGCATCAACAGCCCGGGGTGCTTCTCCAGCCGCAAGCGCACGCGCGCGAGGTCGGGACGCTCGGCGTGCCGGATGGTGACCACGAAGTCCGGGCCGGTGACCACGTGCAGCTCGCCGAACTCGACCTCCTCCTCGGCGTCCAGGTAGCGGGCCGGCCGCAGCACCGTGAACAAGGTGGTGCCGTAGCGCTCGAGCTTGGGTCGCTGGTGGGCGACGATCGCGTCCTCGACCATCAGGTAGTGCAGGTCGAACTCCTGGGCCACCGACTGGATCATCGTCTCGCTGGGCCGGTAGAGACCGATCCACGCCAGCCCGTCGCGGCGCTTCTGCAGGTCGTAGGTCTGTTCCAGGGTCGGCGGTGAGTCGACCCGGTAACCGTCGACGTAGACGGCGTTGTCCACCACCCCTGGCTTCGGCACGGGATCAGCCTCGCACAGCGGAGCCGTGGGGCCGGGGCACGAATCCCGGGCGGAACAAGTAGGACGTCAGCAAGGTGGCCAGCACCACGAACAACACCCCGCAGAAGATGTGCAGCCCGACCACCTCGGTCCGCGCCAGCACCAGCTGCAGCGTCTCGACCGCGAGCAGGATGGCCCCGGCCAGGACCGGCCAGCGAGGTCCACCGCCCCGCCGGTAGGCCACCGCGGTGATGATCACGGCCACGGTGAGGGCGAGCAGCGCGTACGCGTTCGCGCCGTGCACCGGTTTCAGTCCCTCGCTGCCGCCGAGGAAGCCGGCGGCCAGCCCGGCCTGGCCGATGGCCAGGCTCATCAACACGGTCGCTTCGATCTGCAGGGCCACCAGGGTGCGGGGTCGACGAGCGGTGGGGGTCGCCATGACGTCATTGTGCCCCCGGTCCCCAGGAGGGCAGAGTGGGCCCGTGCTCCCCTCCGTCGATCCTGGTGTGGGGGAGTGGCCGCCCACCGCGGACGTGGTCCTACGACTCCGGGCGGCGGGCTGCGTGTTCGCCGAGGACGAGGCCGACCTGCTGATCGAGGCGGCCGCTGGGGAGGCCCCCGCGCTCGACCGTCTGGTGGCCTCGCGGGTGGCCGGCGAACCTCTCGAGCAGCTGCTGGGCTGGGTGGCGTTCTGCGGTCGACGGCTGGTGGTCGGACCGGGTGTGTTCGTGCCGCGAGTGCGCACCGAGCTGTTGGCCGAGCGGGCCCTGGCGCTGATCGGCGACGGCGACGTCGTGGTCGAGCTCTGTTGTGGGGTGGCTGCCGTGGCTGCGGTGTTGCAGGGGTCGGGACGGGTCGGTGAGCTGTACGCGGCCGACGTCGACCCGCTGGCGCTCCAGTACGCCCGCCGCAACGTCGCCGAGCCCGGTGCCGTCTGTGTCGGCGATCTGTTCGATCCGTTGCCGACCGGTCTGCGCGGTCGGGTCGATCTGCTGGTCGCGAACGCGCCGTACGTTCCCACCGAAGCCATCGCGCTGATGCCGAGGGAGGCGCGTGATCATGAACCGCAGGTCGCCCTGGACGGCGGCGCCGACGGGGTCGACGTCCAGCGGCGGATCATCACCGCGGCTCCGGGGTGGCTGCGACCCGGCGGCTCCCTGCTGATCGAGACGGGCCGTGAGCAGTCGGTGATCACGGCGGGGGAGATGCGCGCCGTCGGGCTGACTGTCACGGTGGTGACCGACGACGAGCGGGACGCGACCGTCGTGGTCGGCACGACCTCAATCTCGCGCGGTCCCTTGTGAACCGCCGCCGTTGGGCAAAACTAGGGCCATGACCAGTGGCGGCTCTCGTTCGAGAAGGTCACCGCTACCGTGCAAGCCGATCGTGATCGTCGTCGACGCCGGAGTCGTGGCGCCGGCCCATGTGGTTGAGTGCGCGCTGTCCGTCACCGTGAACACCTCGGACGGACGGCTCGGTCGAGCGCCGCAACTGCGCTGCGACATCGGGGTCCTGGTGACATGACCGGCATCGATGAGCAGCGTCTCCGCGACCTCGCGCTGTTGCGCCGGGTCCGGGACCGGATCGACCGGGAGTACGCCCAGCCACTGGACGTCGAGGCCCTGGCCCGGGGCGTGCACATGTCGGCCGGTCACCTCAGCCGGCAGTTCAAGGCGGCGTACGGCGAACCCCCGTACAGCTATCTGATGACCCGCCGGATCGAGCGCGCCATGGCGCTGCTGCGACGAGGTGACCTGAGCGTCACGGAGGTGTGCTTCACGGTGGGGTGCTCGTCCCTGGGGACGTTCACCACCCGCTTCACCGAGCTGGTCGGCGTGTCGCCGGGCACCTACCGGCAGCAGCAGCTGGACGCCGCAGCGGGCATCCCGTCCTGTGTGGAGAAGCAGGTGACCAGACCGATCAGGAATCGAGAAGGACGGCTCGGGTAGCCGGCGCTAGCGTGGCAGCCATGGACATCAGCATTCACTCCAGCTACCTGCCGCACGACGACCCCGAGGCCGCGCTCGCCTTCTACCGCGACGCCCTCGGTTTCGAGGTCCGTCTCGACGTCGGGTACGAGGGCATGCGCTGGATCACCGTCGGCCCGGTCGGTCAGCCCAGCACCGCGATCGTGCTGCACCCGCCGGCCGTCGACCCCGGTCTCACCGACGAGGAGCGCCGGACGATCGTGGAG
>CAVPPP010000042.1:0-10538 GCA_963707005.1 uncultured Actinomycetota bacterium | reverse complement strand
CGGTGTGCCGACCAAACGTGGCTCGTTCCCGGTCGCTGTGTCAGCCCGCAACATGTTCGGCGTCGCGACAACCCAGATCACTCTCGACATCGTGACTCCTGGACTCGACGTGAACGCGGACGGCGTGCCCGATCTCGCCGTCGGATCGCCCGGCGAAGACGTCGGCAGCATCGCCGACGCTGGCGCGGTCACAGTGCTGTTCGGCTCTGCCGCCGGTACCTACGGCACGACAGGCAGCCTCCAGATCACGCAGGAGACCGTCGGCCAGAAGTCGGAGAAGGGTGACAAGTTCGGCGCAGCCGTCACCGTTGCCGACGTCACCGGAGACGGCAACGTGGATCTCATCATCGGATCGCCAGGCGAGGACGCCGGTGCAGGTCAAGTTGTGGTCGTCCACGGGTCAACCGGCAAGGTGACCGGCGCCGCGCGCACGGTGCTGCGCCAAGGTCTGGCCGGTGCTGCGGGTGCCGCTGAGGCCGGCGACGGATTCGGCGGCACGATCTCAGTCGGCAACGGCCTCTGGGTCGGTGCCCCCGCGGAGAACCTCGGCAACGCCGCAGACGCCGGTGTTGTCACCCGCTTCCTGACCAAGCCGCTCAGAACTGCCGGCAGCATTCAATACCAGCAAGGCAGCCGCAGAATCCCCGGTACGCCGGAGAGCGGGGGACCGGTTCGGCGCCGCCCTCGCCGGCGGAGGGACCGTCATCGGCGTCCCCGGCGAGGATGTCGGCAGCACCGTCGACGCCGGCATCGTCACCGTCGGCCTCACCGACGCAGTCTCCCAGGACAGCCCCGGCATCCCCGGCGGTGTTGAACGCGGTGACCAGTTCGGTGCCGCGGTCGCGTCGACGCGGTTGTTGACTACGGACGGTGAGAGCGGGGGGCAGTCGGGGCTCGACCTGGCGGCAGTTGGTGCCCCAGGCGAGGATGTCGGGTCGCTGAAAGACGCCGGATCGGTGACAGTCATCGACATCGACTACATACTCGACCCTGACTGGGGAGCCGAACCGTCCAGCCTTGTCCAGAACTCACTGTCTCCTGGACAGACGGTGGAGGCGGGAGACCAGTTCGCGCCTCGCTGGCGATCGCGACCAAGACCACCGAGGTCCAAGAGGATGAAGAAGCTCCCGCCACCCTCGAGACTGAAGCCCGGCTGGCCGTGGGAGCCCCCGGCGAAGATGTTGGTTCCAAGGTCAATGCCGGTGCCGTCACGGTCCTTCCGGCTGAGGCTGGCTGTTCCGACGACTGCTCGTACGACGTCACCTCCGGCACCACGCTGACCCAAGGCGCAGGTGGCGTCGTCGGAACGTCGGCGGCTAACAACGCGTTCGGCAGTACCGTCGCCGGACTCCCTCGACCTGACCTCGGAATCGTCGTTGGTGCGCCAGGACAGAACATCACCAACCACCCGTCAGCCGGCAGCATCACCGTCATCAACCCGGCCCCGATGGCCTCGCAGCAGATACACCAGGACAGCCCTGGAGTGCCGGGATCGGCCGGGACCGGAGACAAGTTCGCCACTCTTCCCCGTCCCTAAAGTGACTCACGCCTCGACGGGCGACGCTGCTTCGCTTACTCATCAGGCTCACCGCGGCTTTCGTCGACCGGCGAGGTCAGTCGTCCCACCGCGGCCAGGGATGGTACGGCGGCTCGATTATGCAGGCCTCGTCGGCGTCGGATGCCGCCGAGTGCGGACCGACGTCCGGTCGCCTCGTCAACAGATTGCGGGGGCAAAGTGCGGTCGTCGTTGATCACCTGACCGCACACGTGGCTACGAGATGCCGCATAGACCCGGCCGCACCGACGGCACGACTTCACCAGCTGGCTGGGATGGCCTTTGACCAGCCGGTTGTAGATGGTGCCGGGCCGGTCGCTGGCAGCGAGCTGCTCGAACACCTCACGCGGCACATGCGACCCGTAGGTGCGCGGCAAGACTGGATGTCCGTCGGCGTCGGTCTTCGTGCGTGTCTGCATCGTGAGGAGGCCGTCGGTGTCGGAATAGCCGACGGCAGCGATCCAGCTGGACCGGACTGCGCCCAGCATCACACCCAGATCGGCGAGGCGTTGCCGGTGCTTCTCCACCAGGTCGCCGGCCGCTCGTAGCGCCATCGTGGGGCGCCGGGACTCCAGCACCGACGCGACCGCCTCCGACACCTGCGCGTCGGCGGTACCGCCGAATTCGAGACCCGACACCGACCACGAGCCCGGCCCATGCCGCACGGCGCGCACCCAGGCCGTGATCTGCCTGCCGTCAGCGTTGGTCGCCTCCACAGGGATGTCGAAAGCACCCTGGTTGTGGCCGGCGAAGATTGAGCCCCGCTGGGTGGTGGACTTCGAGTGATGCTCGATGTCAGTCGCCGGCTTCGATTGCGGCGACTTGTCCAGTATCGCTGGTGGGGTTGAGCTTGGCCATGGAGCCTTCGGAGAGGTAGCGGCGGTCGGAGACTTGCCATTCGTCGTGGAGGTCGTTGAGGACGGCGCCGACGAGGCGGATGACGCTGGCCTCGTTCGGGAAGATGCCGACGACACGGGCTCGTCGTTTGATCTCTCGGTTGATCCGCTCGAGCGGGTTCGTGGACCAGATCTTCGCCCAGTGGCCGCGGGGGAAGGCGGTGAAGGCGAGGACCTCGGCTTTCGCGGTGTCCATCAGGGGACCGATCTTGGGGAAGGTGGCGGCGAGCTGGTCGCGGACCTGGTCCCAGACCCGGGAAGCTGCTTCGGGGTCGGGTTGGGCGAACGCGGTCCGGAACACGGCGGCGACCATGTCCTTGTGGGACTTCGGCACCAGCGCGAGCAGGTTGCGGGCGAAGTGGACGCGGCAGCGTTGATGCCCCACCCCTTGGAACACTCGACCCAGGGCGGCGACGAGGCCGGCGTGCTGGTCGGAGATGACGAGCTGGACTCCGTGCAGGCCGCGCTGCTTCAAGGTGCGGAGGAACCCGCGCCAGAACACCTCGTCTTCGGAGTCGCCAACGTCGAGGCCGAGGATCTCCCGGCCGCCGTCGGCGGTGACTGCGGTCGCGACGACGACGGCCATCGAGGTGACCTGCCCGCCCCCGACGGTGCCGCCGGGTCCGGTGCGGCGGACATGGAGGTAGGTGGCATCCAAGAACACGTAGGGGAACGCGGTGTGGTGCAGCGGCCGATCCCGGAACGCTGCGACTTGCTCATCCAGACCGGCGCAGATCCGGCTGACTTCGGACTTCGAGATCCCGGACCCGATGCCCAACGCGGCCACGAGGTCGTCGACCGAGCGGGTGGAGACCCCGTTCACCCAGGCCTCCATCACCACCGCATACAGGGCCTGGTCGATCCGGCGTCGGCGTTCGAGGATGACGGGGAAGAACGAGCCCTGCCGCAGCTTCGGGATCCGCAGCTCGACATCCCCGGCCTGGGTGGCGACCAACCGCGGCCGGGACCCGTTCCGCTGGGTCGACCGGGTCTCGCTGCGTTCGTAGCGGCCGGCGCCGACGACTTCGGTGGCCTCGGTCTCGATGAGATCTTGCATGACGAGCCGGACCGACTCGCGGATCAGGTCCACGCCCTCCCCGGCACGGAACGCTTCGAGCAGTTCGGATGCGACAGACTGAGACAACGCCATCGGTGGGAACCTCCTGATGAGTACTTGCCGGTACACATCGAGAATCCCGCCGGTGGCGCCCTCACCGTGGACGACTCACCGAACCCCAAACCCCACCACCCCAGGGGACTCACACCCGAACCACGAACAGGGGGCAGACAACCCGCCTCACCGGGTCGGTGGATTGAGGCTTAGGCATCCAGACCTTGACGGCGACCCAAGGCGTGAGGACAGTGGAATGTTGGTGAGGATGACGCCACCCGGGGAGGCGACGATGAGGCGATCACGACTGCCCAGTGCAGCTCTGATGCTCGAGATCCTCACCACCACGACTGGACCGCGTCTGGCGATGGCATGCGTCTGGGGGCTGGGCGGCGGTCGGGCTCACCGAAGTGAGCCCCTGACTACTGACAGCGCGGCAGTCCCAGTCGAGTGCCTGACCAGTCGGCCTCGACCAGATGTTGGCTCTAGGGCAACGCCGGATCGAGACGGCCGGCACATCGGAGGAATGGGATCATCATGGCAGCTTCACTAACGACCGTTCCCGGAGGAACGGTCGACTTCAGCGACGAGCAGCTCGTCCAGCTGGGCATGCTGTTCCGTGGGCCGATCGTCGGACCCGGCGATCTGTCGTACGAGGGAATTCGCGCCGTCGAGAATCTCGCGATCGATCGCCGACCAGGTCTCATCATCCGCTGCTCGGGCGAAGCCGACGTCATCGACGGTGTGAACCTGGCCCGGGACCACGGGCTGCTGCTCGCTATCCGGGCCGGTGGGCATCACGTCGCCGGTCACGGCACCGTCGATGGCGGGCTGGTGCTCGACCTCCGCGACATGAACGGCGTCTGGGTCGATCCGGCCAACAAGACAGTGCGCGTCCAAGGTGGCGCGACCTGGGGACAGGTCGACCGGGAGACCCAAGTATTCGGCCTGGCCGTCCCGGGCGGCGTGGTGTCGACCACCGGCGTCGCCGGTCTGACGCTCGGCGGTGGCATCGGCTGGCTCCACCGCAAGTGGGGCCTGGCCTGCGACAACCTTCTGTCCGCCCAGGTGGTGCTGGCGTCGGGCGAGCTCGTCACCGCCAGCGAAAACGTCAACCCGGACTTGTTCTGGGCCATCCGGGGTGGCGGTGGGAACTTCGGTGTCGTGGTCGACTTCACCTTCGGTGCCCATGAGGTCGGACCGGACGTCGCCTTGGCCGCGGTCTTCCACGACGCGGCGGCCGGAGCCGAGCTCATGCCGCAATGGCGCGACCTCGCCCTTCGTGCCGGCGACGAGGTCACCACGCGGGCCTTGTACTGGTCGCTTCCAGCCAGCGACGCACTGCCGCCGCCGGTCCAGGGCAAGGATGTGTTCATCATCGCCGCCCTCTACGCCGGTGACAAGGAGGAAGGACACGGGGTCATCGACGAGTTCCGCCACCTGGGTAACCCGCTGTTCGACATGACCGACCACATACCGACCTACCGGGCGTTCCAGGCAGGGTTCGATGCGTTGCTGACGAACCTCCACGCCTATTGGAAATCGATGTATCTCGACGCGTTGACCGACGACGCGCTCTCGTTCATCCACGAACGGGCCATGGCGCGACCCGACCCCAGCGTGCTGATCCATGTCCCGATCATGGGCGGTTCCACCGCCACTGTGGGCGCCACGGAAACGGCGTTCGGCGACCGCAGTGCGCCCTTCATGGTGAGCTTCGACGGAGGGACATACGACCAGGCTAAGTTCGCTGAGGTGCGTGACTGGATCCGCGGCACCATCGAGGCGGCGCGTGGACTCGATGGCGCGCGCGGTGCGTACCTGAACTTCTCTGGTGACGAGGCCACTGACGAGCGAGTCGTTGAACAGCAGTTCGGTGGCAATCTCGACCGGTTGCGAGCGATCAAAAAGGAGTACGACCCCGACAACCTGTTCCGTATCAACAACAACATCAAGCCAGGTTGAAGTCTGGCTTGAGATTCGGACGCGATGTCCTGCGGTAGGCAGACCGCCGAGCAGCTATGGGCAGCGGCGGAGTTGAGCCGTCACTCACATGTCCGACGGCCCGTTACACCGATCGCTGAAGTCCGCAGGACGGTTCGAAGCCGGGAATCGTGCTGCGCAAACTCCTGACCGCGAGACAATGGATCATTCTGTGGAAGGAAGATTCGATGGCTACGTTCGTACTGGTGCACGGCGCCTGGGCCGGTGGCTGGATCTGGAAGAAGATCATTCCCTCGCTACGGGCGGCGGGCCACGACGTCTATGCCACGACCGGGACCGGTCTGGGCGATCGCGTCCACCTCGCTGGCCCCACGGTGGACCTCGACACGCACATCACCGACGTCGTCAACGCGCTCAAGTGGGAGGCGTTGACGCGGTCACGCTGGTCGGCTGGAGTTATGGCGGGATGATCATCACTGGGGTGGCGGATCGGGTGCCGGAGCGGCTGGCGAGGTTGGTCTACCTCGATGCGAGCGTTCCGGTCGACGGTGAAAACGGCTACGACGCCGATCTTTCCTCCGAGGAGGTTCGCGCGGGCGACCGTGCGGCTGCGGAGGCCGCCGGGATGCCCGGCTTCTACGTCGTGGAACCTTACGTGGAGTGGATCGAATCGCTGCTGCCGGACTTCGCTGACCGGGAGTGGGTGTTCGCGAACCTCGTACCGCAGCCAATCGCGACTTGCACCCAGTCGATCAGGGTCGGAAACCCGGCGGCGACGGCCGTCCCCCGCATCTTCGTGCGCTGCACCGAGGACACAGCCGGCGTCGGGGACCCCGCCGAGGCCCGAGTCCGGTCGACTCCGGGCTGGCAGTACCGCGAACTAGCGGAAAACCATCTGGCGCCGATCAACGCCCCGCAGGCGACGGCTGAGATCCTTCTATCACTGGTGTAGCAGCCGACCTGGCTACAGGCGATGCACTGGTCCTGGCGGCAGCAGATCGCCTAATGTCGGGGCGAATACGGCCAACAGCAGACAGCCCTGGAGCACAGCGCATTCAGCACACCGAACCTCGATCCTGTCGTGACGGGTGAGCGCCGACCCTGTCCGATAGGCGCCCGTATGTCAGGTTGGACGTGCGCACCCGGATCACTCCCCCCACGGCACCCACCCGCCCGCAGGTCACTACCCAGCCTTTTCGCAAGACGCCCTTAACCGAGAATCGTGCCCGGGGAGGTCCTACGGAGACCAGGCTCAAACCGAAGTGACCGAGGCTATCGCCGTTCGATCTCGATCGGGCCGGACGGTCAGCGGACGGCAGCCGGACACCGGCGAAATCAATCGCGCGCTGGGGTTGAGTAGGGTCAGACTCTGGCAGGTGACTCTCCGTGACTACGAGCAGTGGCTGCATCGGTACGACGATCCGAGGTCGGCGCTGTCGTGGCGGCTCCGCCAGGTGCAGGCCTGGCTGCGGCAAGACCTTGACCACAGAAGTGGGCCGATCAGACTTCTGAGCGTATGTGCCGGCGATGGTCGAGACATCATCGATGTTCTCTCCGACCGCAAGGACTCCGCGCGAGTGAAATCGGTGCTTCTCGAGGCGCATCCAGGCATCGCCGACCGTGCCAGAGCCCGCGCCGCCGAAGCTGGCATCAGCGGGCTCATGGTGCGGACCTCCGACGCAGCGGACACCAGCGCCTACGTCGACGCAGTACCCGCCGACCTCGTGCTGCTGGTCGGCATCTTCGGCAACATCTCCCGCACCGACGTCAGCACCACCATCGCCACCGCACCCCAGTTCTGTGCGCCCGGCGCCACAGTGATCTGGTCGCGCGGACGCGACCGCGACGACATCAACGACAGCATTCGCGCAGAGTTTGGTGACGCCGGGTTCACTGAGCTCGGCTACGCCGAGTCGGCTCTTCCCTCGCGCCCCGCCCTCGGGAGCATGCGCTACGACGGCCCGCCAGTACCGCTCGACACCACCCAGCATCTCTTCACGTTCTGGCGCTGAGCTGAGAGCAGATACGCCGGCAAGGTCCAGTCCGCCGCAAGACGGTCGATATTCAGCCGTCGTTCACACACCCCCTAAGCGTGCGTCGGTGGGACGCCCTGCGGCGCTCTCCAGACCAGGACCGCTGACGCCGCGGATCGGCAACGAACCCGCTGACAAAGGTGTGGGTGATCGACGGGGATGGATGCAATGGTGGGTCGCCTGCTCTACGAACGGAGGACACGCATGGTCGGGTCAGGACGAGGAACAGTGCTGATCACCGGGGTCGGTCGACGGGAGTCGATCGGTGCAGGTCTGGCGGTAGGGCTAGCCGAGGACGGTTGGGACCTGGCGCTCAGCTACTGGTCGCCGTACGACGGCCGGGTGTGGGCCGATCACGGCCCCCACGACCCAGAGGCGATCGCCGAGGACTGCCGTGCGCACGGTAGAGCAGTGGATCTGCTGCCCGGCGATCTGTCCGACCCAGCCGTCCCCGCCGGGGTGGTCGCCGCGGCGGCTGGTCGGGGCGACCTTCGTGGCCTGGTGATGTCGCATTGCGAATCGGTGGACAGTTCGATCCTGACGACGTCGGTCGAGAGTTGGGACCGACACTTCGCGGTCAACGCCCGAGCCACCTGGTTGCTCATCAAGGCGTTCGCCACCCGACTTCCTGTCGGTGACTTCGGCGGCGAGCCGCAGGGCAAGATCATCGCGCTGACCAGCGATCACACCGTCCGCAACACCCCGTACGGTGCGAGCAAAGGAGCCCTCGATCGGCTCGTCATCGCGGCCACCGCCGAGCTCGCCGACCGCGGTGTCCGAGCCAACGTGATCAACCCGGGTCCCATCGACACCGGGTGGATGAACGACGAGATCCGCGCGTCGGCTACCGCCGGCACCCCGGCCGGACGCAACGGCACACCCACCGACACCGCCAACCTCGTCCGCTTCCTCATGTCAGACCAAGGCTCATGGATCAACGGCCAGCTGCTCGACAGCAACGGCGGCGCCGGCATCGGCTGACGAGCGACATCAGGCGCGGCAGCGTGAGCATTTTGACCGTCCCGCGTGCGTCCCGGACTACGGTCGTCACTAAAGCCGGGCTCATCCCGTGACGCCGAACCGATGAGGAAGTGGAGACGCTGATGACAGGTCGGCTGGTGCTGATCTGCGGGCGATCCTTCTCAAGCAAGAGCACGGTAGCGGCGTCACTCGCAGATTCCCTTCCTGGTCAGGTCGTCAGCCTGGACCAGATCGACGAGGAACGCGGGCTCCACGGCGGGGAGGGCATCACGCTCTCGGAATGGGCTCGAACCAACGACCTGGCCCGGGACCGAGTGATCGCACAGCTCCGTCACGAGCAGACGGTCATCGTCGACGACACCAGCTCGCCGCGATTCCTGCGCGACGGCTGGCGAGCGCTCTGTTCGTCGGTAGGGGCTCCGCTGGTTTTGGTCTACGTCGACACCTCGATGGATCTCATCCGTCAACGGCTTATGGCCAACCGGGTCACCGGGCATCGTAGCGACGTTGCCGACGAGGTGATGGCCGCTCATCAGGAGAGCTTTGAGCCTCCGGAGGAGGACGAGCGGGCGGTACGGGTAGGTGCGGACTCCAGCGCGATCGCTCTCGCGGGCCTCTCCACTGTGGTGCGGAGCCTCCTCATGCAGTAGGTGCCGGCACAACGGTCGTCAAGCTGGGTCCGCCCTTGAGGGCGCGTTGCTTGAATGCCGTTCTCCAGATACTCGGTCCGGCCACTTGCTCGCGCTGCCAGCCCAAGCGACACGCGGCTGAACAGCTCGGCGTCGAGAAGCACTCCCGCCTCCTGCGAGCTCGACGAACCGATAGCCCCGGACCTCGGACGGGTCCAGCAGGATCCGATCAATGTCCTGCGCTGTCAGGGTCCCGCCGTCGAAGAGCAGCGCCACCACTTCGGTGAAGTCGCCTTCCCGAGGCTTCCAGTCCACCGCGAGGAGCCGGCCGGGCTCAATGTCGAGGCCGATCTCCTCCTGGACCTCACGCTGCGCTGCCCGCCACGGCGACTCGTCGACTTCCACGACGCCGCCCGGGACGTCCCACGTGCCCTTGTAGGGCGGGTCGAGGACCAGAAGGCGACCGGCCTCGTCGGTGAGCACGCAATCGGCAGCCAACCGCTTGGTCGGCATCCGTGAGGTGAAGTGGGCATCAGCGGACACGATCAGCATCGAACCACGCGCCACTGTGGGGCTCCCCTTCGCCGGTCCGCGTGGGTCCGGTGGTGCACGTCCGCCCGCATCCGTCTGCCCGTGGCCTGAGTCGGGTGCCGTCGCCGGCTCGTACGGTCGTTGGCGAGAGTGACGAGTCAGAGGAGATGGTGGTGCGCTACTACGAGCGTGAGCACTTCGACGCCTACGCGCGGATCAAGGCCGAAGGCCTCCACCAGTGGAGCGACCTGCACGAGGAACTAGCCGGCTACGAGGACTTCCCCAATCGGCCCTTCCTCGAGCGCACGCTGCCGGCGCTGGCGACCGCCCAGCGCTCACAGGTCCTCGAGTACGGCTGCGGAACCGGACCAGCAGCCTGCTTCCTCGCCGAGCGGGGCTACGACGTTCACGGCATCGACCTGGTCCCGGACGCCGTCGAGATCGCACAGCGACACGCATCCGAGCGAGGAGCTCCACATCCGGTTCGCGGTGGCCGACGTCTGCACAGTGGGAGGGCGACGCGGAGCAGCCTACGACGTCGTCCTGGACAGCTTCTGCCTGCAGTCGATCGTGCTCGACCCTGACCGCGAAGCTGTGCTGAACGGCGTCCGCCGCCGCCTCAAGCCAGGCGGGCGCCACGTGCTCGCCACTGCCGTCTGGGAGCCTGCCCGTGACTACGGGGACGACCACTACGACCCGGCCACGGGCATCGTGTGGATGCCCGCGGCAGGGCCGGGGAGCGACGCCAGACGGATCGGCGGCTCGTGGTACCTGCCGCACCGCCGGCACCTCACCGCATCTGGCCCTGCGCGCGGAGCTGGCACGGAACGGCTACCGCATCCTCGAACAATCACCAGC
>CAVPPP010000041.1:0-46878 GCA_963707005.1 uncultured Actinomycetota bacterium | reverse complement strand
AACCGACAACCGCCTGTTTACAAGTTAAGTGTGCAATTCGGTGGTGAGGTCAAGGCGGCCACGGCCACGATGCTGGCATTCTTCACCACCCGGGTTCGCAGCCGGACACGTGTATACAAAGCAGACCGTTTTGCGCATGCAGCAGTACGCAGTTTACGTAGCGGGGCGCGTGCCGTGGCCTTTTCAGTTGAGCACTGCCACGCTCATAGCGAGGCACAACCCCACTGAGTCAAGGTGAGGTCATCGCGGAGGGAAGTTCAGTGTGCGGATGGCGGCGGTCGCAGGTAGTACGACGGTGTGTTGGCGTCATGGTGGCGGTTGTCGGGTTTGCTGGGAGCGCACTTGTTGATGTCGGCGTAGCGAGCGTTGCTCATGCAGATCCGGCTGCCGCGGGCACACCCTCGGTGGGTGCAGTCGAGCGGACGGGGCGGCAGACCTCTCGACGGCACGGTGAGGCGGACCTGAATGCGGATGGCTACGCCGATCTGGTCGTGGCCGGCTCGGTTGACAGACCCGATGTGAACCAGATGGCTGGGGAGTCTCGGTGATCTATGGCGGTCCGGATGGGTTGGCTCGACCGGCTAACCAGCTTTGGCAGGACAGCACGTTCTTGAGCGGTCCGCCGGCTCGAGGGACGGTGGCCGCGCTCGTGACTGGTGACTTCGACGGCGACGGCTGCGATGACCTTGCGGTCGGCACCGACCAAGCACAGCTCGGCGATGACGACGAGCTCCTGGTAGGCGAGGTTCGGATCATCTACGGCTCCCCGCAAGGTCTCATCAAGGCCGGTAGCCAAGTGTGGTTGCCGTCGGTAGTCGATGGTGCGCCGCCGGACGAGGCGGATGGCTTCTTCGGTTCGGCATTGGCGGCAGCCGATTTCGGACGTGACCGTGCAGATGATCTCGCGATCGGCTCCAGCGACTGGGGCAATGGTCGTGGCTCGGTGACCGTGCTCTACGGGTCCTCGGCAGGGCTGACCCGCTTGGGTGCCCAGACCTGGACGCAGGACAGCCCCGGCGTGCCCGGCAGGGCAGTTGGCGCGTCCGGCGCCACCGGGCTCGGTGATCAGTTCGGGACGGCTCTCGCCGCTGGACTGCTCCGTGGTGGCCGCTATGCCGCACTGGCTATCGGCGTCCCTGAGGACGGGATGACCAAGCACCGCGACGGCACGGGGTCAGTCAATGTGCTCTACGGCTCGGTGAATGGCCTAACCGCGAACGGTGCCGAACGCTGGTCTATGGCCAGTCCCGGCGTCAAGGGCAGGGCGATGGACAGTGCCGCCTTCGGGGCCAAGCTGACGATCGGCCACTTCACCGGTCGCGCCGCCGCTGACTTGGCGGTGACCAGCATCGACGCCGACTACAACGGCCGCATCCATATTCTTCGTGGCAGCAGGCACGGTTTAACTTCTCGGGGCGACCAGCTGTGGATGACACGATCGTTGTGTCGTGCAGACCGGAAGTACTTCGACAGCCAGTTCGCCTGGTCGTTGACGATTGGCGACTTCGGGCGCAACTCCGCCAACAAGCGTTTTGACGATCTGGTGGTCGGCGGATCGGGCTATCTCGGCAAGGAAGACGCCAACCCGTGGGGGGCTGCGCTGGTGCTGTTCGGCTCGGCGAAAGGGCTGAGACTGCGGCATCGTCAGATCTGGCGATGGGACAGCAAAGGCGTGAAAGGTGACCCGGGAGGAAGTGACGGCGACGGTTACGCCGACACGGTGACCGCGGGCAACTTCGGACGCAGCCGCTACGACGACTTGGCCGTGGCCGACCCGTACGTAGGAGTCAGCCGAGACGGCAATGGTGCTGTGAGTGTGCTGTACGGGACGTCGCATGGACTGACCGCGAAAGGTGATCAACGATGGACGGTGACCCGGCTGGGGCGCACGTCACCGAGGCTATGGGCCGAGCGCCTGACCGACCGATGAGCTGCTCCCCACCCGATGTGGGGTCTGGCAGGCGGCGTCAGGTCTGGGTGGTTGCTGCGTTGCCGATGCTTCGCCGTGTCCGAGTGGCGACCGTGGCTCAATGCGTAGAACGACGAAGCCGGTCGGGTGCCCCTACTCGTCGGGGATCCGTCGATTACCGAGGGCGCACGGGTCGAACTGGGGTGCGGCCGTGACATGTCGCCATCGTCGTGGAGGAGTCGCTTCGGGCTGGCTTGCGGTGGCGCTGGCGGTGAACTGCTCACTGCTCCTCACGTGCTGCGGACATCAAGACGGAGAATCCACGCCGCAACCCTCTCCGGTGATCACCAGTGCCACTCCGGCGACAGTGACCCCCCGCAGAGACGCCGACTTCGACGGCGACGGGCGAGCCGATCTCGCCTTCGCCGGCGGCCTACGTGAAGTCAAGGATGCCGAGGACGACGGCGTGGTCGTGGTCGTGTACGGGACGAGCATGGATTTGAAACCTGGTCGCGTGCAGACCTGGTCGGAGATGACCTTCACCCATCAACCCACACTCACCTTCGGCAGCGCACTGACCACGGGCGACTTCGACGGCGACGGGTTCAGCGATCTCGCGGTCGGCGCAGACAACACACCTGTCGATGATGCGACCGAACATGCTGGATACGTCCGGATCCTCTACGGTTCCCGAGAAGGCTTGACTGCCGCGCGAAGTCAGCGCTGGACGCAGAACAGCCCCGGCATCGCCGGTCACGCAGAATCGAACGATGGCTTCGGGTGCTCCCTTGCTGCCTCGAACCTCGGCCATGGGCCCGAAGACGACCTCGCTATCGGCGTACACGGCGAGAACGACGACAGCGGAGCCGTCAACGTCTTGTACGGCAGCCCCCAAGGATTGTCGGCCCGCTACAACCAGGTGTGGAGCCAGTCATCGCCAGGTATCGTCGGCGTCCCTGAGCAGGACGACGCGTTCGGGTTGACCCTGGTGACGGGCAGGTTCCGCGACAGTGCCTACGCCGACCTGGCGATCGGCGTCTATGTGGAGCACATTCCGGGATCGCTCAGTTCAGGAGCCGTCCACGTGATCAACGGATCCGCCGATGGGCTCACCGCGACCGGCAGCCAGTTCTTCACCCAACACAGCCTCGGCATCGACGGTGAGAAGGTCCAGGAGGCGGCCTTCAGCTTCTCGATGGCAGTCGGCCGATTCCGGGGAGGAACGACCGATGATCTTGCGGTTGGTGCCCCGTTTGCCGGCAACAACAGCGGGTTGGTTCATGTTCTCTACAGTTCTCCGACTGGGCTTCGCACTGACGGCGCTCAGGTGTGGACCCAAGCATCACCTGGCATCTCCGAAACACCCGAAATCGATGACACTTTCGGCTGGGCCGTTACCGCGGGCAGCTTCGGACGTGACACTGCCGGCCGACGATTCGACGACCTTGTGGTCCGCGTGCCGGGAGAGCTGACCCATGACGCCGACGAAGCGGGTGGCGCAGTCACGGTTCTCTACGGCGGCCCTGACGGATTGGCCTCGAGCGGCAGCCAGATCCTTATGAAAGGACTCACCAGCGACGCACTCGGCATTGACGTCTCCTGGCGCCGCCAACTCACTGCCGCACAGGTGGGCAGCGCCGATCTGGACCTCCTGGTCGTAGGCAGCGAGGACTGGATCGCCCTCGTGCCCGCCACCGAAGACGGCCTTGCCAGCAAGGGCACCAACTGGACACCACATAGCCTTGGACACTCTGAAATATGGACTGGGCTCGCCGACAAGGTCGCAGGCTAGGGCGGGGCGACGATGTCGTGGGTGACCGCACCAGGTCAGGATAGGGACTGGCTCTCCCGCCATCCCGTCCTACGTGGAAGTGCGTACAGCGCAGTCGGATTCATAGAGGCCAAGATGAGGAGCAGTGGGAGCAAGAGCACGTGCCCCTGGCTGGAAAGCGGCAGCCGGGACACATGGCGAAAGCAGGTTGGCATTGCGCACGTCGCGCATTGACGGGTCGCGCTATCTGTAGTGGGATTCACCTGATTGTTAGGTCCGGAGGTCGCGGTGAACCGATGGTGCTGTCACGTGCTGCTCGCGGTCGTTGCTGTGGGGGCGGCCGTGATGTTGCCCGTGCAAGCACGTGCTCTCCCGCCCGTAGGTGAGCCGCCCGTCTCGGGTCAGTTCGAGGGTCTTCGTGAACCCGACTTCAATCGTGACGGGTTCGCCGATCTCGCCGTCGGCGGCGACTGGGAGCCCCTCCCCGGTGACAGGTCCCACGGTGTCGTCAACGTGCTGTACGGATCGAAGGCGGGTCTCAGCAAGGCACCGGTACAGGTGTTCTCGGAGCGCGACTTCGGTCCGGAGATCGGCAGCTCGTTCGGGTTTCCGTTGACCACTGGCGATTTCGACGGCGATGGTTTTACCGATCTGGCGGTCGGGGACAACACGGCCGCGGTCGGCGACGTCGGCGGCGCCGGGGCTGTTCGTGTGATCTACGGCTCCCCAGCCGGACTGAACAAGCAGCGAAGCCAGGTGTGGAGCCAGGGCAGCCCGGGCATTGCCGATACGCCGGAAGAGGAAGACTATTTCGGCATCACGCTGATCGCCGCGAACTTCGGTAAGGGCGCCCAGGACGATCTGGCGGTCGCTGTGCGGTTCGAGAACAACCGCGAAGGGGCTGTCCACGTCATCTACGGGTCAGCGACCGGTCTCACATCGACAGGTAACCAGTTCTGGACCCAGAAGAGCCCAGGTGTCCCGGGGAAGGGCGAGGGCGAGGATTACTTCGGGTCATCGCTCACGGCGGGCAACTTCGGCCGCAGCGCCTACGCAGATCTCGCCATCGGAGTACCAGGCGACACCGTGGGTGACAAGTTCGGCGCCGGCGCCGTCAACGTGATCTACGGGTCCGCCTCCGGGCTCAACGCAGCAGGCAGCCAACGCTGGACCCAGAACAGCCGTGGAATACCCGGCAAGGCCGAAGATGAGGACGAACTCGCGCGCTCGCTCGCGGCAGGCCACTTCGCTGGCACCCTCTACGACGACCTCGCCATCGGCGTGGCGCTAGAGAACGACTACACCGGCGCGGTCAACATCATCTACGGATCCGCGAAGGGACTCACCAGCAAGAACAGTCAGATCCTTACACAGGCGACCAAAGGAATGAGCGGCGCAGCAGAGAAGGGCGACCTCTTCGGCGTGGCCGTGGCAAGCGCCAACTTCGGACGCGACAGCGGCGCCGGACGCTATGACGACCTGGCCGTTGGTATCCCCGGTGAAGCCCTCAGCCGTCGAACCAGCGGCGCCGGAACGGTCCAGATCATCTACGGGTCGCGGCGCGGGCTCAACCCAGCCAACGATCAGAGCATCAGCCAGGCCAGCCCCGGCATCCTCGGAACCGTCAAGCGAGCTGACGAGTTCGGCTTCTGCCTTACCGCCCACAACTTCAACCGAACCGGGACCGCAGATCTTGCCATCGGCGCACAGGGCGAGATGTCGCTCAATGTGGTCTACGGCACCGCCAAAGGTCTCACCGCGTCGGGGAACCAAATGTGGAGCGACATCGGCTACATGACCGGCGGCACCCTGTAGCCCTGTTTCGCCAGTCCCTTGTGCGTGACAATCATGAGCCGAGCAGTGACCAGGTCCGGTCCTGCTCGATCGCAAGATCACGCCCGCGTGGTCGGCGAGACGGGCCGCGGACTCGCTGATCTGGGGAGCTTTTCAAGGCAGCGGCCAGGTGGGTGATCTGCTTGATCGGGGCCGCAGCAGTTGTGGTAGCGCCCGTCGCGGCCTCATCTGCTCAGCATCGGTGCAGAACGCCTTGTCGTAGTCGGCCAGATCGCGGGCCAGGTCCTCCACGGAGCCCAGTCGAGGCTCACCCTTCGTCGGTCTCGGCCACGCCGATGACAGCATGTGGCGGCCTATCGGACAGATCACGCCAATGAACACGGAAGCTCGATATGTGCGGCTCATGCCGCGTTGCGGGTGGCACCACCCAGTTGAAGAGAGCGAGGCGCGCCTGGTAGCTGGCGACTGATGCGGAGTTATGAGCGCCCCAGACTAGCGCCGAACTGGGCTTCGCCGGGGTGGCGGTAGGCTAGGCGGGACAGCCCGAATGTTCGCGACCGGCTGGTCGAGAATTGCTTCCCGGATCCGGGCAGTGTCGTTACGACACCGGATTTCTTGTTTTCTCCGGGTGCTCCGACGGTGAGGTCAAGACGTCCGTCGCGGTTGTGGTCGAGCAGCGTGAGGCTGCCCCCAAACAGGTCACGTCGTTCAGCCTTTCCAGGAATGCCCTTGGTGTTCTGGGTGTAGCTGTAGTTGCCGCCGGTCCGGTAGCCCGACCTCGCACCGTGGATCACTGTTGCTCGCCCGCGCTCATAGTTCGCCCCAGGCGCCCCGACTACAAGGTCCGCGAAGCCGTCCCGGTCGATGTCGCCTACGGCAACGCTGCTGCCGAAGCCATCATCGAAGTTTGCGGACCCTGGCACGCCGGAACTGTCCTCCCACAGGTAGGTCACCAGAGCGACGCTGATCCCGCCTGCATTCCGTAGATGCAAGATCGTCACATAGCCGTAGTTCGGCGCGGATCCAGCCTCTTGGTCCTCTGCGCTAGGCGTGGGTTCGGTGATCACGATCTCGGGAACCGAGTCTCCTGAAACATTGCCGATCGCGACCGCCGCGAAACCCGCGTCGTCGTGCAGCAAGCGTCGGCATCCACCCAGTCGACCGGGCTGGGTGAAGCAGGCGGTAACGGATCCTGGATACCAGTCGCCGTTGCTCAGACCCCCCTTGGACACCACCACGAGGTCGGCGTCGTGATCCCCGTCAAGATCGCCGGTCGTCAGGTGTGCCCCGAATAGCACGTCGCCGTCTTTGGCGTAGTTGCTGGGATCCGCCGACTGCTGTGCCGTGAGCACAGTGACAGGGTTGGAACCCAAGCCCCGCACGCTTCCTGGAAGGATGCTGACCGTGCCGCTGAGCATCGTGTCCTGCTGGATGCTGCTTGGAGCGCCGACGGCGAGGTCTGGATAGCCGTCGATGTCGAAGTCTGCGGCCGCCAGTGACTGTCCCCACGCCGCGTCTGATCTGGCACCACCCGCCTGTGTGATGGCCACCGAGCTGGACGTGTCCAGGCCCTTGCGCGACCCGTAGACGACTGTGACCGTCCCTGCGTGGGAAATGGCACCTAGCTTCTCGCCGGGCTGTCCAACGGCAAGGTCGGCAAACCCGTCTCGGTTGAAGTCGGCACTCGCGGTGGAAAACCCGAACTGGTCCCCTTTCTCCGACGCACCGGGTACTCCGCGGCTGGACTGGGTGATGACCTTCTCGCGCAGCGACAGGCCCTTCTTCGACGCCGGCAGCACGGTCACGCCACCCGCACCACGGACCGAGCCGACGCGCATCGCCGGCGCACCGATCGCCAGGTCCGGATAGCCGTTGCCATCGAAGTCGTACGGTGTCGCCAGCACTGGTGCTGCCACGGCTGGCTCGCCGGACAGGCTCATGCTTGCGACGAGCGCGATCGCAGCACAGGCGACGATTGCGGACTTTGGCCGATGTGCCGGGCGGAACAGCCAAAGCGGACGCTCTGTCGACCTCGACAATGCGGGGGGCCTAGACCGAGTTTGCCCAGGTTCGCATAGCCCGACGCAAGCGCCGTCCTCGTCGGCGTCGGACGGGGCAACCGCGCAGGCGCGTATGTCGCCACCTGGCTCAAGCGGCAAACCTTCGCAGCAACAATCAAGCACTTTCCTACGGCCGACGTACATTGCGAACCTCCCCGGTCGAATGCTGACATCAGTCGTACGCCGTCTCGAAGCAAAGGGTTGCGCTCTACCGCGACCAACTTCCACGGCCGGACACGAGACTCAGGAAACCCCGCCATCGGAACCTCGTTTGATAGTCCCGCCACCAGAGGAGCTCGTCAACGAACGAAAGACGAACATCCCTGCCTGGCACACGACCAGCGGGAGGCAACTGACGTAGTCCTTGACCTCCCCGACCGTGGTTTGCACGTGCGTTGGGGTCAATCCTGCAGCTCGGGTTCGTCTTGCCTAGGGGTTCGCTGCCGATGACATCGCGGCTGAGCTCGCATAGCCAAGGTAATTAGTTCCGTGCACAGTTTGGACTCAGTGGTAAATTCCCCTCCGAATCCTAACTCGACGCACTCCTGGAGTTATTCATGGCGCAGCGCACCGTTATCGAACTGGTCGACGACCTCACTGGCGAGGCTATTCCCGACGGTGAAGGGAAGACCGTCGCATTCACGTTCCAAGGTGTCTCCTACGAGATCGACCTGAGCGACGACAGCATCGCCGAGCTCACTGACGCGCTCAGCCCCTACATCGAGAGCGGACGCCGTGTTGGTGGTCGCCCCAGCCGTAGCCGCGTCGCTGCTGTGGCGAAAGTTGTGCCGATCGACACCAAGACCGTCAGGGCCTGGGCCGATGCCAACGGCATCGAAGTGTCCAGCCGTGGACGGTTGGCCGCCGACGTGATCGAGCAGTACCGCGCCGCCGGCAACTGAGCCGCTGACCGGCAGTGTTGACGTCATCCGGCGATCAGGACGCTGGTTGACCGGTGGTTGGGCTAGTAGTCACAAGCTGATGGGCTGTGACCCACGAAGATCTCCAGGGCGATCCGAAGGGCCGAAGCGACGAGGAGATAAGGAACAGGGTCAACATGCTCAGTGGTTTCCGAGGACTGCCCAGGCGATCAGGTTGTCCAGCCGACGGATGTCGGCGCCCTTGGCGAGCTTGATCTTGATGTGTCCGGCGCGCGTCCACAGCTCCATCTCGGAATTGAAGTCCAGTCTGCCGGCGTTCTCGCTTGACCACATGTTGATGGCGCCGTAGGGGAGCGAGTACATTTCGATCTTCTTGCCGGTCATCCCCTGGGCATCGCGAACAATCAGACGCCTGTCGGTGAAGATCGCAGAGTCTCGGAACGTCTTGAAGGCTGCAACGGGAGTCTCGCCCTCCACGAGGAGTGGTGCGACATCCTCCGGAATCGGTATCTCATTCTGCAGCGTCCATGCGGCAATCGGTGCGGTCTCCATGATCCTCCGAACAGTGGCCGAATATTGTTGACGCTCATGCTTGCCGACCGAACCGATGCCCACAAGTGGGGGCCGAGTGCAGATCAGTCCGATGCGCAGCTGTTGAATCGAAGTGTCGAGGGCCGATCACGCACCCTTTGGCAGGCGGTGACCAACCCAGCTGGTGTTCTCCGGGTGGCGCGGGCACGTCTGAGCGTTCTGCGCACCCGTCGGAATCGGGCAGCAGCTCGGGCCACAGGAACGTCTCCTGCTGCTGAAGAGCTGCTGCCACCTTCTGCCGGGTCGTCGGATGAGGGACTCGGTCTTCGGCCAGTACCGGATGAAAAGACTCGTGGTCGTGCCAGAGCACGCCGAGGTGGTCCGGCGCATCTTCGCTGAGTTTCTCGCGGGCAGCAGCTTTCGACACATCGTGACCGGCCTCAACTTGGACGAGGTGCCGTGCCCGTCAGCCGCAGACCCGGAGCGCAACCGGCACCGTGATCAGGTGGGCTGGCAGATTCCGACCGTCCGCGCGATCATCAGCAACGCTCGCTACACCGGCTATGAGGTCTGGGGCACCTTCGCCAAATCCGAGCAACTGGTCGACCCTGACGACCCGACGCTGGGCTACCAGACCCGGCTGGTGCGTTCCGACCAGCGCCCCGTTCGGTCCCGCGATCAGGCACACGAGGCGATCGTCGACGTCTTCACCTGGACCCGCGCCACCCACCTCCTGAACGCCCGGGCCGACGCCGTCAAGGCCAGTCCGGGGAAACACGCACGAAACAGAGGCGCGTCCTACCCCCTGAAGGGACTGATGACGTGCACGATCTGCGGCCGGCGGATGCAGGTGCAGAAGTCGGCAGAGCCATGGGTGCGCTACCGGTGCCGGGCACGTGACCTCACCCCCGGAACACTGCTCGACCACCCGGCGTCGGTATCCATCGGCCAGACCGCGGTCCTGCAGCGGATCAACCCCTGGCTGACGGAGCTGCTGCGAGGCCCTGCTCTGGCCGCCACAGTTAACGCCCTGGTGAACGTCGTCGAGCCGCCGCGGCCGGACAGCCGGGTCGAATTGCTGCGACGACGCGAGAGTGATGCCCGGGAGAAGCTGCGCCGCCTGGTCGACGCCCTGGCTCTCGGCGTCTTCCCGGCGGAGTCGTTGGCCAGTCCGATCACCGCAGCCCAGGCCGACGCGGACGCAGCCCGAGCCGAACTCGACGCACTGGACGCGCCCGCCCAGGTCCCGGCCCGCGAGCAGGTGGAGCAGGCGCTAGCGATGCTGGGCAACCAGGTCGAGGACGTCTTGTCGGAAGACCGCTCACCAGAACTGCTCCACGAGTTCTACGCGAGCACCGGACTCAGCCTGACCTGGGACCACAGGGCTCGGCGACTGACCGCGAAACTCGATCTCGCACCCGCCGTAGCCGAGCTCATCGGTAAAGCATGAGCCGCTTATCCACAGGGGGGTAAGCACTGTGTCCGAGGGGGGACTTGAACCCCCATGCCCTGTAAGGGGCACTAGCACCTCAAGCTAGCGCGTCTACCTATTCCGCCACCCGGACTCGCCGCCCGGCTGGACAGCGACGAGAACTATAGCAAGCCTGCGAGGTGCCGCCGCACCATTCGGGGGGCCCGTCCTGCGGCCTGCCCGGAGCACCTCTACAGGTCGTGCCGGTCGTGCCAGTGCCGGACGATCGCCTGCGGCAGCGGGTCGATGATGGTGCCCTGGGCCCGCAGCTCGGCTCGCGCCAGGCGCCGAGTCCGGCGCAGACTGAGCAGCCCGAACGCCCAGACCACGTACTGGAAGCAGAACGCGATCTTGAAGTCGGTCACGGTGTACTGGCCATCGGGGGCGAGCAGGTCGAGTGCGACGCCGATCGCGAAGATGGTCACCAGGGATGCGATGAACCCGCCCATGTTGACGATCCCGGTCGCCGCTCCCAGACGGGTCGATGGGTTGAAGGTGCGCGCGAAGTCGAAGCCGACCGCCGAGGCCGGACCGTACGCGGCCAGGGTCAGCACCAGCACCACGATCATCGGCAACGGCGCGGCTCCGGGCCACGCCAGCACCACTGTCCACACGGCGATGGTCAAGATCAGCACGCCGAAGATCAGGTTGGAGCGACGCATCGGGTAGCGCGCGGTCAATGCGCCCAGGACCGGCCCGATGACGGTTGCCGTCAGCACCATCAGGGTCAGCAGCCAGCCCGCCTGAGTCGGTGTGTAGCCGAGGCCAAGGGTCATGAACGGGAAGCCCCAGATCAGGGCGAACACCATGCCGGAGAACTGGGTCGCGAAATGGCTCCAGAGGCCTAGCCGCGTACCCGGCTGCTGGAACGACGAGCGCAGGTCGCTCAGTGCCTGCCGCCAGCTGGCGTGCGCCACCGGATCGGGCGCCTCGGCCGGCCGATCCCGGACGGCGAGGAAGACCAGGATCGACATCAGGACCCCCATCGCGCCCGCGCCCAGGTAGGACCATTGCCAACCCACACCGTCGAGCAGCGCGACCAGGGGGATGGTGCTGGCGATCTGCCCCACCTGGCCGAGCAGCCCGGTGAGCTGGGTGACCAACGGGACCTGACGGCTCGGAAACCAGGCCGGAATCAGCCGGAGCACGGAGATGAAGGTCATGGCGTCGCCGGCGCCGACGAGGATCCGAGCTCCGATCACCTCGATCGGGGTGTCGACGAGGGCCAGCGCGACCTGGCCGCCGGCCATCACCAGGGCACCGGCGCCGATCAGCACCCGCGACCCGAACCTGTCGACCAGCACCCCGACCGGAATCTGCATGCCCGCGTACGTGAGCAGCTGCACCACCGCGAACAGCGACAGCACCGACGCCGTCACCCCGAACCGGTCCGTCGCGTCCTCGGCCGCCACAGCCAGCGAGGTGCGTTGGAAGACCGCGACCGCGTACGCGGCGACGGCCACCCCCCACACCGCCCAGGACCGTCTCGTCGCCGCCGCCACCGGACCATTCTCCGGCAGCGTGATCGGGTGGACGATGATGGACCGATGAGTGAGTCCGGCGCACCGAACCCGTACGCACCTGCTGGCGAACCTGGCCGGGAACCCCGTTCCGGGGATGCCGAGGTCGTGGACATCCTCCGCGACCTGATCCGGATCGACACGTCCAACTACGGACCCGATCCCGGCCCGGGGGAGCGAGTGGCCGCCGAGCACGTGGCGGCGCTGCTGGACGAGGTGGGCATCGCCTCCGAGCTGGTCGAGTCCGAGCCCGGCCGCACTTCACTGGTGGCGCACTGGGAGCCCGAGGGCACCGACACGAGCCTGAGCCCGCTGCTGATCCACGGTCACCTCGACGTCGTGCCGGCCGACGCCGCCGACTGGGCCGTCCCGCCGTTCGCCGCCGAGGTCGCCGATGACTGCATCTGGGGTCGCGGCGCCGTCGACATGAAGGACTTCGACGCGATGCTGCTCAGCGTCGTCCGGGCTCGCGCTCGCGCCGGTCGAGCTCCGCGTCGGCCGATCCGGATCGTGTTCACCGCCGACGAGGAGGCCGGCGGTGCCAAGGGCGCGATCTGGATGGTGGAGAACCGCCCGGATCTGCTGGAGGGCTGCACCGAGGCGATCGGCGAGGTCGGCGGGTTCTCCCTGACCGTGCACGACGACCTGCGGCTCTATCTGGTCCAGACCGCCGAGAAGGGGATGGCCTGGCTCAACCTGGTCGCCGACGGCCAGGCCGGTCACGGCTCGTTCCGGCACGACGACAACGCCGTCACCGAGCTGGCCGCCGCGGTGGCCCGGATCGGCACCTACGAGTGGCCGCACAAGATCACGGACGCTCAGCGCGCCTTCCTGGACGCGGTCTCGGAGGCGTTCGGGATCGAGCTCGACCCGGATCGCGCCGAGGAGACCCTGTCGCGGCTCGGCAGCATCGCCCGGATGGTCGGCGCCACCATGGCCAACACGGCGAATCCGACCATGCTGCGGGCCGGCTACAAGCACAACGTCATTCCGGGCAAGGCCACCGCAGCCATCGACGGCCGGTTCGTGCCCGGTGGTCGGGACGAGTTCTACGCCACGATCACCGAGCTGCTGGGCGAGAAGGTCCGCTACGAGGTGGTGGCCGACCACCCGAGTGTGGAGACCGAGTTCGCCGGGTCGCTGGTGGAGGCCATGCAGGCCTGCCTGGTAGCGGAGGACCCGGGTGCCCGCGCGGTGCCGTACCTGCTCAGTGCCGGCACCGACGCCAAGGCCTGGGACCGGCTCGGCATCCGGTGCTTCGGTTTCGTCCCGCTCCGACTGCCGCCCGATCTCGACTTCGTCAGCCTGTTCCACGGCGTGGACGAACGGGTGCCGATCAGCTCCCTGCAGTTCGGCTGCCGGGTGCTCGACCGGTTCCTCGACCAGGCCTGAGCCACCTCGGGGCTGGCCCTGCCCACCCCCTGTGGACGACGGCCGCCACCGTGGTCGACACTGGGCCCGAAACCGACGACTCCGACACCGACGACAAGGAGCACTGCTGTGAGCACGTACGCGGTCATCGACCCGGCCACCGGCATCGAGGTACAGAGCTTCCCGACGGCCGACGCGGCCGACGTCGAGGCAGCCGTGGCAGCGGCCGCCCAGGCGTACGCGACCTGGTCGCACCAGACGTCCGTGGCCGATCGGGCCGCTCTGGTCCGACGGGTGGGTGAGCTGCACAGCGAGCGTCGCGAGGAGCTCGCCGACATCATCGGCCGGGAGATGGGCAAGGCGAAGGACGCGGCCCTCGGTGAGGTCGACTTCTGCCGGGAGATCCACGACTACTACGCCGACCACGCTGAGACCCTGCTCGCCGACCAGCCGGTCGCGCTCCAGGGCTCGGGCAGCGCGCTCATCCGGCGCAGCGCCTTCGGCGTGCTGCTGGGGATCATGCCGTGGAACTACCCCTACTACCAGGTCGCTCGCTTCGCGGCACCCAACCTGGTCACCGGCAACCCGATCATCCTCAAGCACGCCCCACAGTGCCCGGAGTCGGCCGCGGCGCTGCAGGCGATGTACTCCGACGCAGGCTTCCCCGACGGTGCCTACGTCAACCTCTACGCCACCAACGACCAGGTGGCGACCATCATCGCCGATCCGCGGGTGGCCGGGGTGTCGCTGACCGGGTCGGAGCGCGCGGGGGCCGCGGTGGCCGAGATCGCCGGTCGGCACCTGAAGAAGGTCGTGCTGGAGCTCGGCGGATCGGACCCGTTCCTGCTGCTGTCCACCGACGACCTCGGTGCCGCCGTCGACGCGGCGGTCGAGGCAAGGCTGGAGAACGCCGGCCAGGCCTGCAACGCCGCGAAGCGGTTCATCGTCGCCGAGGGGGTCTACGACGACTTCGTCGCCGAGTTCACCGAGCGGATGCTGGCCGGCACCGCCGAGCTGTCCCCGCTGTCCTCCGTCGCGGCCGCCGAGACCCTGGCCAAGCAGGTCGACCAGGCGGTGGCCGAGGGTGCGGACCTGGCGAGCACGGGGGAGCGGCGCGGTGCCTACTTCCCGCCCGGCGTGCTGACCGGGGTGACCGAGCAGAACTCCGTGTTCCGGCAGGAGCTCTTCGGTCCGGTGGCCATGGTGTTCAAGGCGGCCGACGAGGACGAGGCGGTCGCGTTGGCCAACGACACCCCGTTCGGTCTCGGCTCCTACGTCTTCAGCGCCGACGCCGACCAGGCCGCCCGGGTCGCCGATCGGCTCGAGGCGGGCATGGTGTTCGTCAACGGGGTCGGACTCGAGGCGGCCGAGCTCCCCTTCGGCGGCGTCAAGCGCTCCGGCTTCGGCCGGGAGCTGGGCACCCTCGGCATCGAGGAGTTCGTCAACAAGAAGATGATCCGCACGGTCGGCTGACGGGTCCTCGTCGCCGGACGCGGGTCCGGTGGCGACTGATGACACGCGACGCCGTCTCAGCGCACCCGTCCGGCTGCGCTGGCGCATTAGGCTGGTCGCGATGAGCAGCCGAGTGGTGGAGTACGAGGTGACCAAGGTCCGGCTGGACCGGTCCGTGCCGCGGAGTGCGGTCCGCAAGCTGCTCACCGACCAGGCCGAGTACGGCGGCTGGGAGCTGACCCGGCTGCGTCGTTACCGCGACGGCACCCGGGACGTCTGGATCCGCCGCAAGATCATCCGGGTGCCGCTGACCGTCTGACCCGACGGGCAGCGGTGACTCAGCTGCCTTCGTCGCCGGGTGCCGGCAGCCGACCGAGGTGCGGCCCGCCCGAGACGTCGTCCAGCGCGGAGACGATCTCGGCCGGCAGCGTCATCGACTCGGTGGCCAACGCCGGAGCGAGCTGGCCGGCGGTCCGGGCGCCGAGCAGCGGAGCGGTCACCCCGGGGGCGTCCCGCACCCACAGCAGGGCCACCTGCAGCGGGGTCAGATCCAGACCCTCCGCGGCCAGGGCCACCGCCTCGACGACACCCTTGCTGCGCTGCTCCAGGTACGGCTGGACGAACCAGGCGAAGTGGTCGGAGGCGGCCCGCGAGCCCTTCGGGATGCGGGAGCGATACTGCCCGGTCAGCACCCCGCGGCCCAGCGGCGACCACGGGAACAGTCCGAGACCGAACGCCGTCGCGGCCGGCACCAGCTCCATCTCCGCCCGGCGGGCCAGCAGCGAGTACTCCACCTGAAGGCTCGTCAGCGGCGCCCGACCGGGCACGGCCTTCTGCCAGGTGGCCGCCTGGGCCGTCTGCCAGCCGACGAAGTTGCTCACTCCGACGTAGCGGGTCATGCCCTGGTTGACCGCGTGGTCCATCGCGCTCAGGGTCTCCTCGATCGGCGCCTCGCCCCAGGCGTGGACCTGCCACAGGTCGACGTAGTCGGTACCGAGTCGGTCCAGGGAACCGGCCAGATCCCGCAGCAGGGCCCGTCGGGACGTGTCGACGACCCGCTTGCCCTCGCGCACCGCGAACCCGGCCTTGGTGGCGATGACGACGTCCTCCCGTCGCGCCACCTCGCCGACGAGCTTGCCCAGCAGTCTCTCGGCATCCCCGGCCCCGTACGCCGCCGCCGTGTCGATCAGCGTGCCGCCCGCCTCGACGAAGGACTGCAGCAGCCCGCGCGCCTGCTCCTCGGACGTGTCACGAGCCCAGGTCAAGGTGCCCAGTCCGAGCCGCGACGTCCGCAGCCCGCTGGTCCCGACCCGACGCGCTTCCATGGTCGGAGAGAGTATCTGTGTTTCCCGCCCTCGCTGGGCTCGCCCTCGAACCCGGCTACTTCGTCGTCGCTCGGAGAGAAAGAGCGCCTCTCCTCGCTCCTCCTCAGCACGCCGGCGGGCGATCCCGGCCGCTCGCGCTCAATGTTCCCCGCACTCGCTGGGCTCGCCCTCGAACCCGGCTACTTCGTCGTCGCTCGGCGAGAAAGCTCGCTCCTCCTCAGCACGCCGGCGGGCGATCCCGGCCGCTCGTGCTCCATGTTTCCCGCCCTCGCTGGGATCGCCCTCGAACCCGGCTACTTCGTCGTCGCTCGGAGAGAAAGAGCGACTCTCCTCGCTCCTCCTCAGCACGCCGGCGGGCGATCCCGGCCGCTCGCGCTCAATGTTCCCCGCACTCGCTGGGATCGCCCTGGGGCCCGGCTGCGCGCGTGGTTACTCGCCGGTAGGTTCGGCGCATGCGACTGGGACTGAATCTCGGGTACATGGTCGGGGCCGACGACGCGCGGGGGCAGCTCCGGCTCACTCAGCACGCGGAGTCGCTCGGGTACGAGGTGGTGTGGGCGGCGGAGGCGTACGGCTCCGACAGTCCGACGGTGCTCGCCTGGCTGGCCGGCCAGACCTCGACCATCGGGGTCGGCTCGGCCGTGATGCAGATCCCGGCTCGGACCCCGGCGATGACGGCCATGACCGCGGCCAGCCTCGACCTGCTCAGCGAGGGGCGCTTCCGGCTCGGGCTGGGTGTCTCCGGCCCGCAGGTGTCGGAGGGCTGGCACGGCGTCCGGTTCGACCGTCCGCTGGCCCGTACCCGGGAGTTCGTGGAGATCGTCAAGCTGGCCCTCTCCCGCAGCACCGTCGCCTATCAGGGCCGCACCTATCAGCTGCCGTTGCCCGACGGTCCCGGCAAGGCGCTCAAGCTCACCATCGCTCCCCATGCCGACCGGATCCCGCTCTACCTGGCGGCCGTCGGTCCGAAGAACCTGGAGCTGGCCGGGGAGATCGCCGACGGTTGGCTCGCCGTCTTCTTCGCCCCCGGGTACGCCGACGAACAGCTCGGTCACGTCGACACCGGTCGGACCACGGCCGGCCAAACACGCGACGGCTTCGACGTGGTGGCCACCATCCCGCTCGTCGTGGGAGCGGATCCACGGGCCTGCGCCGATCCGGTCCGCTCCTACGCCGCCCTCTACGTCGGCGGCATGGGCAGTCGCGACAAGAACTTCTACAACCAGCTGGCGGCCCGGATGGGGTATGAGGAGGAGGCCGCCACGATCCAGGACCTCTACCTGTCCCGCCGACCTCGGGACGCGATGGCGGCGGTGCCCTACGAGCTGATCGACTCCACCTCGCTGCTGGGCCCGAAGGAACGGCTGGCCGAGCGGCTCGCCGAGTTCGCCGCGGCCGGCGTGACCACTGCCGCACTCGCGCCGTACGGCGACAGCCTGGAGGAGAAGCTGGCCGCGCTGACCACCGCGGCCGAGGCGCTGGAACTGGCCGGGGTCGCCTAGCCGGTCGGCAGGGGCTGCAGCACGCCGGTGAGCAACAGGATCGCCACCAGGGCGGCCAGCGCGAGCCGGTAGATCACGAACGGCAGGAAGGTGTGGGTGCTGATGTACTTGAGCAGCCAGTGGATGACGGCCAAGCCGACCCCGAACGCGACCACGGTGGCCAGGATGATCGGACCCCAGGCCGGCTCCACCGGGTCGGCGGAGATGTCGAACAGCTTGAAGAGGCCGGACCCGACGACCGCGGGGATGGCCAGCAGGAACGCGTACTTGGCGGCCGCTTCACGCCGGTAGCCCATGGCCAGACCGGCCGCGATGGTGGCGCCGGACCGGGACACGCCGGGGATGAGGGCCAGCGCCTGGGCGAAGCCGAACAGCACACCGTGCTTCCAGGTCAGGGACTCCAGCGGGCGGATGTTCTTCGCGAAGTGGTCGGCCACGCCGATCACGACGGCGAAACCGGCCATCATGGCGGTGGTGATCCACAGGTTCCGCAGGGCGTGGTCGATGGCGTCCTGGAAGAGCAGCCCCAAGATCACGATCGGCAGCGAGCCGATGATCACCAGCCAGCCCATCCGGGCCTCCGGGTCGTCGCGGGGGATCTTGCCGACCAGCGCCAGCGACCAGTTCTTGATGATCAGCCAGATGTCCTTGCGGAAGTAGATGATCACCGCCGTCTCGGTGCCGAGCTGGCTGATCGCGGTGAACGCCGAACCGGGGTCCTTGCCGCCGTAGAACTGCCCGACGATCGACAGGTGCGCGCTGGAGGAGATCGGCAGGAACTCGGTCAGTCCCTGCACGATGCCGAGTACCAGTGCCTCGAGCCAACCCATTGCCCACCTTCGATCTCTCGTGTTCACGCCGTGCGGCCCCGCGAAGGGCCCGCACCACCGTAGAGGGTGTGGTCGGGGGCGGGGGTCGACGCCGCCGGGCTGTGAGAAAAATCGCCCTCGCGTTCCCGAGCCTGAGCGCTGCTCCGGCGCGATGCTTTCGACGGGAGTGAGGAAATGCCGCAGGTCGGCTAGAACTGAGCTCGTGACCGGAACCGATTGTCGCGCTCCGCGCTCCGCGGTCATGAGCTCCGCATCTTCTCGCTCGTTCGTCACGATCCCGGACGACGGAAGAGCGTGTCGCCCGGGATCGCGCTTCACTCCCGAGAGGCTCCGCTCATGACCGGAACCGATTGTCGCGCTCCGCGCTCCGCGGTCATGAGCTCCGCATCTTCTCGCTCGTTCGTCACGATCCCGGACGACGGAAGAGCGTGTCGCCCGGGATCGCGCTTCACTCCCGAGAGGCTCCGCTCATGACCATCCACAGCGACCATCCGTTCCTGCCGCCGGAGGGGGAGCGCAGCCCACTCCGCCGCTTCCGCGGGCGGATGGTCGCGCCGGTCAGTCTGTGGACCGCCTACGCCGACGAGCGTCGCGTCGGCTGGACCGTCTCGTCACTGCTGCTCGCGGATGGCCCGGAGCCGATGCTGCTCGGCCTGCTCGATCCCGACGCCGATCTGACCGAGGCCATCCAACCCGCCGACGACGACCAGGTGCGTACCGTCGCCGTCAACCTGCTCGGCTGGCAGCACCGACAGCTCCCGGACGCCTTCGCCGGTCTGGCCCCGGCCCCCGGCGGTCCCTTCCGGCTCGCCGACTGGCAGGAGACCCCGTACGGACCGGTGCTCGCCGACGCGCCGGGCTGGCTCGGCGCCACCGTGGTCGAGACGCGGACGGTCGGTTGGTCCACCCTGGTGACCGCCCGGATCGACCAGGTGGAGGTCGGCGCGGCGGATCAGGACCTGCTCGGGCACGTCCGCGGCCGCTATCTGCCGATCTCGTCCTGAGGAGCGACCAACTAGGGTCACACGCATGGCCACGGTCTTGCTGGTCCGCCACGGGCGGACCGCCGCCAACACGGCAGGCATCCTCGCGGGCCGCAGCCCGGGAGTCGAGCTCGACGACGTCGGCCGGACCCAGGCCGCCACCCTCGGTGAGCGGATGGCCGCCGTGCCGCTGGCCACCCTGGTGAGCTCGCCGCTGCGGCGGTGCCGACAGACCCAGCAGGCTCTCGTCAGCGCCCGCTCCGAGCCCGTACCGACGGCCGTCGACGCCGGTCTGATCGAGTGCGGGTACGGCGACTGGACGGGCAAGAGCCTGAAGGAGCTGAGCAAGGAGAAGCTCTGGAAGACCGTGCAGCAGCAGCCGTCGGCGGTCCGGTTCCCCGGGGGCGAGGCGATGACCGAGATGGCCGCCCGCGCCGTCGGGGCCGTGCGGTCCTGGGACGACAAGGTGTCGGCCGAGTTCGGCGCGGACGCGGTCTGGGTGGCGGTCTCGCACGGGGACGTGATCAAGGCGATCCTGGCGGACGCGCTCGGCACCCACCTCGACACGTTCCAGCGGATTCTGGTCAACCCCGCGTCGGTGTCCGTGGTCCGCTACACCGAGACCCGCCCGTACGTGGTGACCATGAACTCCTCGGGCAGCGACCTGGCGTCGATGTTCCCGCCGCGCAAGCCGCCGGCCAAGCGCACCCGGCGGACCCGATCGACGTCCGACGACGCCCCGGTCGGTGGCGGTCTGGGCTCACAGGAGCCGGCGTGAACCGCGGACTAGGCTGACGTCATGGCGATTCTCGTCCACCGCTACGACTCCCCGGACCGGTTCGTGGCCGGCACCGTCGGGCAGCCGGGGGAGCGGACGTTCTTCCTGCAGGCCCGCGAGGGGAACCGGATCACCTCTGTCGTGGTCGAGAAGCAACAGGTCTCGGTCTTGGCCGAGCACCTGGACAAGGTGCTCGACGAGGTGCTCCGGCGCAGCGGTCCGGCCGCTGAGGTGCCCCCCGCCCGCGAGAAGCCCAGCGACTTCGACCCGCTGGACGCTCCGATCACCGAGGAGTTCCGGGTCGGCACCATGACGATCGCCTGGGATGCGGAGATCAACAGGATCGTCATCGAGCTGTTCTCCAACGTCGATGACGAGATCGAGGGTGAGGACGTCCCGGACGACCTCGACCTGCCCGCGGCTGATGACGCTGCCACCGCCCTGGAGGGTGTCGACGAGGTCGATGCCGACGAGGTGTTCGTGGTCAAGATCAGTGCCGCGTACGCCCGCGACTTCGTGGCGCGTGCCCAGGCACTCGTCTCCGCCGGTCGGCCCCCGTGTCCCTTCTGTCTGCAGCCGCTGGATCCGGCCGGCCACGTGTGCCCACGCGCCAACGGCTACCGACGCCCGCTGTTCTGAGCCGCTGTGCTGACGACACCCGTGCCGAAGCTGCCTCTGCCGGACACGTCCGGACCGAATCCCGAGACGTGTTGACCGACGCCGCCGAGATCCCCGATGAGCCGCACCCGGCCCTGACCGCCGCCCTGACCGACGGTGAGCTGCAGATCGCCGGCCGGCTGGCCAACGCGTCCAACGCCACCTACCTCGCCGTGCTCAGCACCGATGCCGGTCCGATCGAGTGCGTCTACAAGCCGATCCGGGGTGAGCGGCCGCTCTGGGACTTCCCCACGGGCACCCTCGGGCTGCGGGAGGTGGCCGCGTACGAGGTGTCCGCGGCCGGCGGGTTCGATGTGGTGCCGGTGACCGTGCTGGTCGACGGTCCGCTCGGCACCGGGTCGCTGCAGGCCTGGGTCGACGTGGACGCAACGGAGACCGATGCCCTGGTCGACCTGGTGCCGAGCGAGCAGGTGCCTCGAACGGGCTGGTTCGATGTGGTGGACGGGCTGGATGCCACGGATCGCTCGGTGTCGGTGATCCACGCCGACTGCGCACCGCTGCGGCGGATGGCCGTGTTCGACGTGCTGGTCAACAACGCCGACCGCAAGGGCGGCCACATCCTCGGCAGCGGCGGTCACGTGTTCGGTGTGGACCACGGCGTCTGCTTCAACACCGACCCGAAGCTGCGCACCCTGCTGTGGGGGTGGGCCGGGGCCGAGCTCACCGATGACGAGCTCGCTGCGGTCCGGCGGGTCCGGGACGAGACCCCCGACCGGCTGTACGAGCTGCTGGCCGAACCCGAGATCGAGGAGCTGTGGAGTCGGGCCGAACGCCTCCTGCGCCGTGGCCGCTTCCCCCGCCCGCGCTCCGGCCACTATCCCGCCATCCCCTGGCCCCCCTTCTGAACCACCTCCGCGGGTGCGGCACCCCGGGAGTAGGTGGACGGGCCGTGAGAGGACCGGCGACCGGCGGTCGGCCGCTACTAGGGTGGCCCGCATGCACGCATGGACCGCGCCCGAGGTGCCTCAGCTCGATCCCCTCGCGGAGCGGCCCCGACTCCGGTTGTTCGACACGGCTCAGCAGCAGCTGGTGCCGGCCGGACCCCGGCCCGGCGACGGTCGCCCCGCCCGGTTCTACGTCTGCGGCATCACCCCGTACGACGCCACCCACATCGGCCACGCCAACACCTACGTCGCCTTCGACCTGCTGAACCGGGTCTGGCGCGACGCCGGGCTCGACGTCCACTACGTGCAGAACGTCACCGACGTCGACGACCCGCTGCTGGAGCGGGCGATCCGGGACGGTATCGACTGGCAGCAGCTCGCGGCGGACCAGACCGAGCTGTTCCGGACCGACATGACCGCCCTGAACGTGATCCCGCCGGCGCACTACGTGGGGGCCGTCGAGTCCATCGGCGAGGTCGTCGAGCTGATCACCGGGCTGCAGGCCAAGGGTGCGGTCTACCCGGTCGACGACGAGCAGTACCCGGATCTCTACTTCGCCCAGGCCAGCGACCCCGGCTTCGGTTTCCTCTCCCGGCTGGAGGGCGCCGAGGCGGTGTCGGTGTTCGCCGAGCGCGGCGGCGATCCGGACCGAGCCGGCAAGCGGGATCCGTTGGACTGTCTGGTCTGGCGTCTGGAGCGTCCCGACGAGCCGGCCTGGGACTCCCCGTTGGGGAAGGGCCGGCCCGGCTGGCACATCGAGTGCACCGCGATCGCCCTGAACCGGCTCGGGACCGACTTCGACGTCCAGGCCGGCGGCTCCGACCTGATCTTCCCGCACCACGAGATGTGCGCCTCGGAAGGTCGGGTCGCCACCGATCAGCCCTTCGCGCAGGTCTATGTGCACAGCGGAATGGTCGGCCTCGACGGCGAGAAGATGTCGAAGTCCAAGGGCAACCTGGTGCTCGTCTCGAAGCTCCGGGCGGCCGGGGTCGACCCGATGGCCATCCGCCTGGCCCTGCTCTCCCAGCACTATCGCGAGGACTGGATGTGGACCGACGACATCCTGACCGCGGCCGTCGAGCGGCTGGCCACCTGGCGGGAGGCCGTCCGGCTCGACGCCGCCCTGAATGCCGACGCCGCCGTGGCGGCCGTGCGCGCGGCCCTGGCCGACGACCTGGATGCTCCCGCTGCGCTGGCCGCCGTAGACGCCTGGGCGGGGGCCTCGGTGGCCATCGACAGCGACGACACCGACGCTCCGTCACTGGTGGCCCGCGCCGTCGACGCCCTGCTGGGCGTCCGGCTCGGGGAAGAGTGACGGAAACCCGCCCCCCGTGCCGTCCGGATCGGCGTGTCGCACGGCGTGTCCGGCATTCAGGTGCACGTTTCCGTCACCCCGCCAAGCGGCGTAGGCTTCTCCCGACGAGTTAACACTCGCGCGTGTACCGGGGTCGGTGTAAGTCCGAACCGGCGGTGACAGTCCGCGACCCACAGGCAGCCAGTCTGTGGTTGACCTGGTGGAATTCCGGGACCGACGGTGAAAGTCCGGATGGGAGGTTCACGCGAGCGCGGCCTGGCCGTACGCCGATGACGGCGTGCAGGCTTCGGTGGCGTCTCTCCACACCCCGGTGTTCGTGCGACCGGAACAGTGGAGGATCCCATGGACTTCTCAGCACTACTGGAGCGGTTGCTGAACGCCCAGCTCGATATCGGACCCGGCATTCTGTGGCGGGAGATCATCGGGAACGGCTTCGGCTTGGCCAGCGCCATCCTCGGCATGCAGCGCAAGGTGCTCGCATGGCCGATCGGCATCGTGGGCAACGTGTTGTTGTTCACGGTCTTCCTGGGCGGGGTGTTCCACACTCCCCAGAACCTCGATCTCTACGGCCAGGCGGCCCGACAGGTCTTCTTCCTCGCGGTCAGCGTGTACGGCTGGTACCGCTGGTCCCAGTTCCGGAAGTCGGGCGCGGGCGGCGCGGAAGGCGTCGGCGTCGCACCGGCCTGGGCCGGCTGGAAGGGTCGCGTGCAGCTGCTGGTCGCCGCGGTCGTGCTCTGGACCATCTCGTACTACGCGCTGACCGCCCTCGGCTCCTGGGGCCCGGCGGCCGACGCCTGGATCCTGACCGGCTCGATCCTGGCCACCTACGGGATGGCCCGCGGCTACGTGGAGTTCTGGCTGATCTGGATCGCCGTGGACCTGGTCGGTGTCCCGCTGCTGCTCACCGCCGGCTACTACCCGTCGGCGATCATGTACATCGTCTACGGCGTCTTCTGCATGATCGGCTTCATCTCCTGGTGGCGGATCGAGCGGGCCGGGCGGACCCCCGATCCGGTGGCCGTCGACACCCCGCAGATCGAGACCGTCGGCTGACCCCGGCGAGCGGTGGCGCGACCGGGCGGCCGTCGGATCATCCTTCGCGGATCTCCGGGCGGTAGCGTCCGGACGGCTGCCACTGCTGCTGGTCGATCTCGCCGCCCTGCCGGCCACCGTACGGGCGACCGTGGTCGGCGTACTCCGCGCGGAAGTAGACCATCGTCCAGGGGCCCATCTCGATCCTCGCCCCGGTACGGAGCTGGGTCGGTCGCAGGATCCGGGAGCCGTGCACCCGGATGGGCACTCCGTCCGGGTCGGGCTCGATCACGTACTCGTCCCGGGCGTTGCGACGGATGGTCGCCTGACGTGCTGCCACACCGGCCAGGCGCAGGTCGGCGTCCTCGCGGTCGCCGACGGACACCTCGGGTTGCAGGTAGAACACCTTCAACCGGGCGCCGGCGCTGTTCGCGGCCGGGAAGTACAGCCGCGGACTCCCGCCTCCGGCCGGGTCGTGGGTGGTGGAGATGCGCTGCCTGCGGAGCACGGTGGGTGCCAGCGGCAGCACCGTCGGTGGCGGGGTGAACAGCATCGCCGGCGCGGCGATCCCCGCCGGACCGGCCTTCCGGTCACGTCGCGGCAGCGTCCGCAGGGCCGCGCGCAGGTCGTGCACCCGCACGTGAGGGGCACGGACGAACGGGCGCTGCCACCACGGGGTGCGTACCCCGGCGCCGACACTGACCAGGCGTCCGCCCGGCCCGTCGACGACCACGCGGAGGCCCTGGCCGAGCAGCCCGTCGGCCACGCCGCGGATCAGCTCCGCGGACGGCCGGGTCGCCAGATCGGGAACCCGGTCCAGGCGGACGTGCACGACGTCCGACTCGGACCGGATCGTGATCCCCAGCGCGGCTCCTCCATCGTCGCCGCTCGGACTGACGTCCAGCTGCAGGTCCGCCCGCACGCGCAGGCTCGCCCCGGGCGTGCGGCGTCGAGCCATCTCAGGACGCGTTGTCGCTGGTGGTGATGCGCAGCGTGCCGTTGAGCTTCCAGGTGGCGCGGGGTGCCTCGGCGCCGGTGTCGCGCGGGACCTCGATCGCCATGTCCACGAAGCTGTAGTTGATGGCCGCGTCGCGACCGGTCAGGTACGACCACATCTCGCCGCCCAGATCGGTCCAGGAGACGGGGGTGTCGGGGGTGACCTCGACGGGGGTGTTCGTAGCGGTGTCGCTCATGATGCGTCCTCTCGACTGCCGGGCCGCCAACGGAGAGACGGCCCGCACGTGTCTATGGTTCTTGACCCCGTGCACGTTGGATGCAGCCGCGGCCGGTCCGTACGCCGCTCGCAGAAAGACCGTCCGGGTCGCGGGCGCACTAGGGTGTGGCGCGTGTCGTCCGCCAAGACCTTCGAGGACCTGTACGCCGAGCTGAGCGCGAAGGTGGCCGCCGGTGACCCGACGTCCTCGACAGTGAAGCGGGTCGAGGCCGGGGTGCACGAGATCGGCAAGAAGATCGTCGAGGAAGCGGCAGAGGTCTGGATGGCCGCCGAGTTCCAGGCGAAGGACGACGCGGCGCTGGAGATCAGCCAGCTGCTCTACCACCTGCAGGTGATGATGCTCGCACTGGAGCTCGAGCCCGCGGACGTGTACCGGCACCTGTGACGGGGCGGCTCTAGGATGGCCGCCGTGAGCTCGAACCCCTTGATCAGGATCGCGGTGCCCAACAAGGGCATGTTGTCCGAGGCCGCGGCGCAGATGCTGCGCGAAGCCGGGTACGCCCAGCGGAACGACCCCAAGGAGCTGGTGCTCCTGGACGAGGCCAACGGGGTCGAGTTCTTCTACCTGCGCCCGCGCGACATCGCCGTGTACGTGGGGGAGGGCACGCTCGACGTCGGCATCACCGGTCGCGACATGCTGATCGACTCCGGTGCCGACGCCGACGAGATCATCCCCCTCGGCTTCGGCCGCAGCCGGTTCCGGTTCGCCGCCCCGGTCGGGACCGAACGCACCATCGAGGACCTGGACCAGAAGCGACTCGCCACGTCCTACCCGGGCCTGGTCGGCGGGTATCTCGCCGACCGCGGGGTGCACCCGCGGTTGATCACCCTGGACGGTGCGGTGGAAACCGCCATCCGACTGGGTGTGGCCGACGCGATCGCCGACGTGGTGGAGACCGGGACGACCCTGCGGCAGGCCGGCCTCGAGCTGTTCGGGGACCCGATCCTGCAGTCGGAGGCGGTGCTGATCCGACGTCGCGGAGCCGAGTCGCCGATCGGCTTGGACCTGCTGCAGCGACGGCTGAACGGCGTGCTGGTGGCGCGCAACTACGTGATGATGGACTACGACGTGAGCGACGAGGTCGTCGATCTGGCCTGCACCATCACCCCGGGCTTCGAGTCACCGACGGTGGCGCCACTGGCCAAGGAGGGCTGGTTGGCCGTCCGGGTCATGGTGCCCCGCGCCGAGGCGCAGAAGATCATGGACGACCTCTGGGCGATCGGGGCCCGCGCGATCCTGGTCACCGACATCGCGGCCTGTCGGATCTGATGGCCCCGAGCGAGCCGCCCCAGGCGCCCACCGAGCCGGACCTGCCGGTCGCCTACCGGTCGAACCGGCTGCGCCTGCTCGTGATGGTCGCGGCGCTCGGGCTCGTCGCGCTCAGCTTCGTGTTCTGGGTGGCCCTGCCGGCCAACCTGAAGGCCGAGTTCACCCTGTCCCAGGCCGTCACCCTGCTGCTGATCCTCGGGTTGTTCGTGGCCGCGCTGCTGGTCGTCGGCAACGGCGTGGTCAAGGCCGACGCCGACGGGCTCTACGTCCGCAACGGGCTGAGTCGGCATCGGTATGCATGGTCGCGGATCCACCGGGTCGTGATGCGACCCGGCGACGCCTGGGCCCAGGTGCTCATCATCCCCACCGATCGCCCGGTGGAGGTCGCGGCCGATCTCGACCACCGGATGCTGATGGGGATCCAGAAGGGCGACGGGCCCTACGCCACCGAGGCCGTCGACGACCTCAATCGGCGTGTGAAGGCGTCCCGCCGGCAACATCGAGCCTGATCCTGCGCTGCGCGCAGGGGCGGTCGACGGCTCGACCACCAGGGTCGAGAACTGACTAGCTGATCCCGCGATTCTTGAGGATGGCCTCGATCTCGGCCATCTCCGGGTCCACTTCCTGGGCGGGCGCCTTGCCCTTGGCGGCCGATTTCTTCGCCGGGGTCTTCGTGGTGGTCTTCGCGGCCGCCGGGCCGCCGGTGCCGACCGCTGGTCGGCCGCCGGCCGGAGTGGTCGCGGTCGTCGACGCCCCCTTGGTCACAGCGCGCCGGGTCAGCAGGCCACCGACCACCCAGAGCACCACGCAGAGGCCGAGCAACGAGATGCCGAACCACATCGAGGGGGAGAAGATGATCGAGGAGGCCCACCCGACGAGGGCGACGACCGCGTCCCAGACCAGCCGAAGCAGCCCGGTGGCGTAGAGCGCGATCGGGGCCAGCGCGATCCCGATGCCCTGCACCACGCGTCCGCGGCTGCCGCGGCGCCACGCGACACCGGCGACGATCACCCCGATCAGGGCGAGACCGATGCAGAGCGGCAGGAGCACGACGTCCGAGGGTGGCATTCATCCAATCTGCCACACGGCGGCGACGACGACGATGGGGACAACCACCCACTTCCCCCGTACGGCCGGGCGTCCGCGGCCGACTCCCGCGGCCGACTCCCGCGGCCGAGCCGGGGCCGGCGCTACGGTGTCGGCGTGTCAGCCGCCCCCGACGACCAGATTCCGGACCAGCCGAGCCCGCCGGACCAGACCAACGGGTACGCCCCGCACGAGCGCGCCCTCGCCCCCTCCCCGTTCCCGGGGGACGACGGCGCCCCCGAGCCGGAGGTCCGGGCGGCTCTGGCCCGGTTCGCGGCGTCCTACGAGCCGGATGACTACGTACGGGCGGTCGCCGCCCTCTGCGGCGATCGGCTGCTGGTGCCGGTGGTCGCGACGGCGACGCAGGTCGGCACCACAGTCGGCGGGCTGGCCTCTGACAAGGAGGCCGAGATGGCTGTGGTCATGCTGCAGCGGGCCGACGGGGGCATGGCGATGCTCGGCTTCACCGGGCTCGACTCCCTGCAGGCGTGGGACGCCCGCGCCCGTCCGGTGCCCGTGACGCTGGACAAGGTGGCCGAGACGGCGGCGGCCGAGGGAGCGGTGGCGGTGCTGGTCGATGTGGCCGGCCCCCATCCGCTGGTGCTGGAAGGTGAGGTGCTTGACGCCCTGGCCCAGGGCCACCGCCTCGTGGACCTCGGCGACGGCTTCGGCTGGGCGATGCCGGCCGCCGGGGACGACGCGGAATAGCCGGACCGGCGGGTGACGTTCACCAAGCGTCGGCTTTCCGGCTCTCGCGCGATGTGACCTCACGGTGGCTCGGGTGATAACCTGAGCGTCGATCGATTCGGCATCCGTGCCGGATCCGCCAAGTGGAGACCTGATCTCCCACCCGTACGGCATCCCAGTGGTCGTCGTCGGGTCGGTTCCGCGGTCGCGGCCCTTCGGGGTTCCGCGAGCGCACCATCAGGGTCTCCGCCTGCGCGGGGGCCCTTTCTGTGTCTCCGCAGGCGGATCCGACCGAACACCGGGTTGCTCACCATCACACACACCATCTGGAGGACAAATCAGCAGCACCGAACCGCGGATCAACGACCGCATTCGCGTCCCCGAGGTCCGGCTCGTCGGACCCGCCGGGGAGCAGGTGGGGATCGTCCGCATCGACGACGCCCTGCGCCTGGCGCGCGAGTCCGAGCTCGATCTCGTCGAGGTCGCACCCATGGCGCGGCCCCCGGTGGCCAAGCTCATGGACTACGGCAAGTTCAAGTACGAGAACGCGCAGAAGGCGCGGGAGAGCCGCCGTAACCAGACCAACACGGTGATCAAGGAGATGAAGCTCCGGCCCAAGATCGACAGCCACGACTACGAGACCAAGAAGGGTCACGTCGTGCGGTTCCTCAAGGCCGGGGACAAGGTCAAGATCACGATCATGTTCCGTGGGCGCGAGCAGTCGCGTCCGGAGCTGGGTTACAACCTGCTGCGCAAGCTGGCGGAGGACGTGGGCGAGTTCGGCTTCGTCGAGTCCGCGCCGAAGCAGGACGGCCGCAACATGCTGATGGTGCTGGGTCCGATGAAGAAGAAGACCGAGGCACGCGCCGACGTCAGGGCCGAGCGGGATCGGCGGGCCGCCGAGCGCGACGCCGCCGCCGAGGAGGAGCGGAACCAGCTGGCCGACCTGCGGGCGCAGCACGCGGCCGAGCCGACAGTTCCGCGGCGCCGTGGTCCGGCCGACAACTTGGATCCCGACGTCGAGGTCTGAGGTCGCGAGACCGAGCAAGACAGCTTGACCCCATGGGTGCCAACGCGCCCATGCGGGGGATCAGGTGAAGACCAGTACCGAACGATTCGTGGGCGCCTCCGTGCCCACGACGAACCAGAAAGAAAGCGAGCGGCAGCCATGCCGAAGATGAAGACGCACTCCGGTGCCAAGAAGCGGTTCAAGGTGACGGGTTCGGGCAAGCTGATGCACCGCAAGGCGGGCAAGATGCACCTGAACGAGCACAAGCCGAGCACCCGTACCCGCCGGCTCGCCGGCGACAAGGTTCTCTCGAGCGGCGATGCGGCCAAGGCCCGCAAGCTGCTGGGCCTGTAGAGCGCCCTCACCCACCACCACTGACATCAAGGAGTAATTCGCATGGCTCGCGTCAAGCGCTCGGTCAATGCCCACAAGAAGCGTCGTGAGGTCCTCGAGCAGGCCTCCGGCTACCGGGGCCAGCGCTCCCGGCTCTACCGGAAGGCGAAGGAGCAGCTCCTTCACTCCGGCGTCTACGCCTACCGCGACCGTCGCGCCAAGAAGGGCGACTTCCGCCGGCTGTGGATCCAGCGGATCAACGCTGCGGTCCGTGCCGAGGGCATGACCTACAACCGCTTCATCTCCGGTCTGAAGACCGCCGAGGTCGAGGTCGACCGCAAGATCCTCGCCGATCTCGCGGTCACCGACCCGGCCGCGTTCGTCGCGCTGGTCGAGGTCGCCAAGGCCCACCAGCCCGCCGCGGCTGCCGCCGCCTGACGATCCTGACCGGCGTCGGTTCGCACGAGCCGATCGTCCCGCCACCCGCTTCGGCGGCGGCGGTGCGGTCGGCTCGTCGGCTGTTGCGCCGCAAGGACCGCCTGGCCGCCGGGGAGTTCCTGGCCGAGGGCCGCCAAGCCGTCTCGGAAGCGCTGGCCTCCGACGGAGTCGTCCGCCGGCTGCTGGTGGCCGAGGCGGCGCTGGATCACCACCAGGACCTGCTGCGTGCCGCCGTGGACGCGGCGACGCCCATCGCCACGCTGTCGGCCGAGGTCATCGCCGGCCTGACCGACACGGTCACCCCGCAGGGTGTGCTGGCCGTCTGCCGGACCATCGACGTGCCCCTGGTCGAGGCGCTTGCCTCCGACGCACGGCTCGTGGTGTTCTGCGACCAGGTCCGCGACCCCGGCAACCTCGGCACGGTGATCCGCTGTGCCGATGCGTTCGGCGCTGACGCCGTGCTCGTCTCCACCGACGCGGTGGACCTGTACAACCCGAAGACCGTCCGGGCCAGCACCGGCAGCATCTTCCACCTGCCGATCGCGGTGGGGGTCGACCTCTCCGTTGCGGCCGAGGCCGCGCGCAGGACCGGGCTCGCGGTGTTCGGTGCCGACGGTGCCGCCGACTGCTCCGTCGACGACCTACGCGTCAGCGGCGAGCTCGCCGGACCGCTGATGTGGGTCCTCGGCAACGAGGCCTGGGGGCTGACCGCGGACCACGTCGCCCTGCTCGACCGACTCGTGGCGCTGCCCCTCTACGGCCGGGCGGAGAGCCTCAACTTGTCGACCGCCGCCGCGGTGCTGCTCTACGCGAGCGCGACAGCACAACGCTCGAGCCCCCGCGAGTAGCGCTCCGCGGCCGGCGGGCTCATGATGGAGCGACCAGCCGGCACGCGACGTGGGGTGCTCCCGTCGCTCACCCCTGCCAGGAGGACGGCCACGCAGGTGGCCCCCGACATGCCGGACGTCACCCTCGCCAGCGCGCCATCGACCACCGGACGGCGCCGCCGGCTCGCCCTGCTGCTCGATCTGCGGCCGACCCCGCCGCAGTGGCCGATCGCGCTGCGGACGGCCATCTGCGTCGTGGTGCCCGCCGTGGCGGGTGTCCTCGCCGGCGACCTGCCCGCCGGACTGACCGCGAGTCTGGGCGGCTTCGGCGGTCTGTTCGGGGGCGGTCGCCCGTACGCCTACCGCTTCCGGCTGCTGGTCTACCTGGCTGCGGCGCAGGCCGCAGCCGTGTTCCTCGGCATCTGGTCCGGCGGAGACCCCTGGCTGGCCGCCGCCGTGGTGACGGCGATCGCCGCGCTGGCCACCCTCTTCTGCAATGCCTTCGGGGTGCCGCCCGCGGCGTACCAGATCGTGCTGGTGGGTGCGACGGGGACGGCCATGGCCGTCCAGGAAGCCGACCCGATCCGCACCTCGCTGCTGGTCCTGGCCGGTGGCGTGTTCGCCGGACTGGTGCACGTCGTGCCCGCGATCGTCGACCTCCGTTCACCCGAGCGGCGGATCGTCGCGACGGCGGCCGAGGACGTCGCGTGCTACCTGGAGGCGATCGGGGGCCCGGAGGTGGACCGGGCCCGACACGTTGCCGCCGAGCGGCTGTACGAGGCGTGGCTGATGCTGGTGAACCAGCAGCCACTGGGGCGGCACCCAGGACCCGAGCTGCTGAGACTGCGCGAGCTGGCCCGGCAGATCCAGCTGCTGGTGGCCGACGCCATGCGACGGGACCGCCCCGACCCGGGTGCGGCCGGACGAGCCCGACGCCTCGGTCGACAGGCCCTGCTCCGCCGGAGCCTGCAGATGACGTACGTGCCCGTGTCGCTGCCCCTGGGGCGACCCACCAGGTCGAGCACCCTGCGCTACGCGCTCCAACCGGGATCACGATCGCTGCTGGTGCTGACGCGGGTGGTCGTCGCGGCCGGACTGCTCGGGCTGCTCGGTGCGCTGCTCGGCCTGGCCCACTCCTACTGGGCCATCGCTGCCGCGGTGCTGGTGCTGTCGCCCGGGTTCGACCGCTACCGCACCGTGCAGCGCGGCGTGCAACGGACCGTCGGCACCATCGTCGGGGTAGGCCTGGCGGCCGCGCTGCTGCTCGTCGACCCGGGTGACTGGGTGCTGATCGGGATGCTCGCCGTGCTCGTCTTCGTCACCCAGCTGCTGGTGCCGCGCAACTACGCCGCGGCGGCGGTGTTCATCACGGCGTCGGCTCTGCTGATAGCGGGCGCCGGGGCCCTGGCCGGCACCCCGAGCGGGGCGCTGTTCCTCGCCCGCGCCGGAGAGACCGCTCTCGGCTGCGGGGTGGCGCTCCTGGTCTTCGCCCTGATCGCCCGCAGATCACCGACCGGCTGGCTGCCCACGGCGCTGGCCGGGACGCTCGAGGCGGCAGCCGACGCCGTCGACCAGCTCGCCCCGGACACCGTCGTGTCGGCCGCCGGGATGCGGGCTCGGCGGCGGCTGCAGAGCCGTACCATCGCGCTGGCCGACACCTTCGAGACCGGGATGAACGGCTTCGCCTCCCAGCGGATGACCACCGAGCGTCTCTGGCCGGCCGTGGCCACGGCCGAGCGACTGGCGTACCGGGTGCTGGCCGAGGGTTGGCGCCTGCAGGAGTCGGTGCTCCGTCCGGCAGGAGTGAGCACGACCGGCGTGCGACGCGAGCAGGCGCCCGACACGCCGCCGAGCACCGGGCTGCGGGAGCTCGCCGACGCCATCCAGGAGGGTCGGATCGTCCGTCCTGCCGGCCAGGTGCCGTCCTTTGTGTCGCGCGACGTCGGCGACCTGGTCCGGGTGCTGGGTCCGCTCGACACGTCCCGGCTGCCCGAGGGCCTGATCGCCAGCCGTCGCCGGACACCGACGACCGAGCCTGCGGACTCCGAGCCCGACCCGTCCTGACCCGGCGGATAAGCGGCGGCCCGGACGTCTCGTTCCTCCTAGACTGTCCCGGGCGCCGGGCCACCCGGTGACCAGCACCCAGTTGTCCCGTACCGAAGCAGGAGTCATGTCCGGCCCGAACTCGAGCTACGACCCCGTCCAGGTCACCCCGTTGGACGCCGACCACGTCGAGGCGGCCGTCGCCGAGGCGCTGGCCGCGTTCGCGGCGGCGACCTCGCTGGCCGAGCTCAAGGCAGCGCGGCTGGCCCACGCCGGCGACCGGTCGCCGATCGCCCTGGCCAACCGCGAGATCGGGGCCCTGCCGCCCCAGGCCCGCAAGGACGCCGGCCGGCGGATCGGTCAGGCCCGCGGACAGATCAACCAGGCCCTGGCCGCCCGGGAGAGTGAGATCGCCGAGGTCGAGCTGGCCCAGCGGCTGGTGGACGAGCGGGTGGACGTCACCCTGCCGGTCGAGCTCGCGCCGACCGGGGCGATCCACCCGATCACCGCCTTGATGGATCAGATGATCGACGTGTTCGTCGCCATGGGCTGGGAGGTGGCCGAGGGGCCGGAGCTCGAGGCCGAGTGGCTCAACTTCGACGCGCTCAACTTCATCCCCGATCACCCGGCCCGGACGATGCAGGACACCCTGTTCGTCGGTGAGCCGGACGCCGGGGTGGTGCTGCGGACGCACACCTCGCCGGTGCAGGCCCGCGCCCTGCTGACCCGGGACCTGCCCGTCTACGTGGTCTGTCCGGGCAAGGTCTATCGAGCCGACGAGTACGACGCGACCCATCTTCCGGTGTTCCACCAGATCGAGGGACTTGTGGTGGACAAGGGCATCACCCTGGGGGATCTGCGCGGCACGCTCGACCACTTCGCCCGGGCCATGTTCGGCGAGACGCGGACCCGGATGCGGCCCAACTACTTCCCCTTCACCGAGCCGTCGGCCGAGGTCGACCTGCAGTGCTTCGTCTGCCACGGGGACTCCGTCGGCCATCCGGAGCGACCCTGCCGGACCTGCCGGAGCGAGGGGTGGATCGAGTGGGGCGGCTGCGGGGTGGTCAATCCGCGGGTGCTCGAGGCCTGCGGGGTGGACTCGAGCGTCTACTCGGGATTCGCGTTCGGGATGGGCGTGGACCGCACCCTGATGTTCCGTAACGACGCCGAGGACATGCGCGACATGATCGAGGGAGACGTGCGCTACAGCCGTTCGCTGCTGGGGCTCGCCCGATGAGGGCGCCGCTGAGCTGGTTGCGGGACTACGCCGCACTGGCCGAGGACGTCGACGGGCGCAGCCTGGCCGAGGACCTGATCCGGGCCGGTCTGGAGGTCGAGACCGTCGAGCAGGCAGGGGCCGACGTCACCGGTCCGCTGGTGGTCGGCCGGGTGCTGTCGTACGTCGACGAGCCGCAGAAGAACGGCAAGGTGATCCGCTGGTGCCGGGTCGACGTGGGTCCCGAGCACAACGATCCCGCTGAGGCCGAGGTGCCGGCCTCCCGGGGGATCGTCTGCGGCGCGCACAACTTCGCCGTCGGTGACCTGGTGGTCGTCTCGCTCCCCGGTGCGGTGCTGCCCGGTGGGTTCGCGATCGCGGCCCGGAAGACGTACGGGCACGTCTCCGACGGGATGATCTGCTCCGCCCGCGAGCTCGGCCTGGGCGACGAGCACGACGGGATCATGGTGCTGGCGACGACGGGTGGCGGCGACGACCCGGCCCCCGGCGACGACGCGGCACCGGTGCTGCACCTGCGGGAGGAGGTGCTGGACATCGCCGTCACCCCGGACCGGGGCTACTGCCTGTCGCTGCGCGGCCTCGCCCGCGAGGCGGCCCAGGCCTCGGGGGTGGCGTTCCGCGATCCGGTGTCACTGCCCACCCCGGCCGCGGTGCCCGACGGCTACCCGGTGCGCTCGGACGCTGCTGCCTGCCCGTTGTTCGTCGCCGTCTCGGTGACGGGAGTCGATCCCACGCGGCCCAGTCCGCGCTGGTTGGCCCGACGGGTGCAGCTGGCCGGGATGCGCTCGATCTCGTTGACCGTCGACATCACCAACTACGTGATGCTGGAGACCGGGCAGCCGATCCACGCGTACGACGCCGACCGGTTGGACGGGCCGATCGTGGTGCGGCAGGCGACCGCCGGGGAGAAGCTGACCACGCTCGACGACGTGGTCCGCCACCTGGACGCCGACGACCTGGTGATCACCGACGGCACCGGTGTCATCGGTCTGGCCGGGGTGATGGGCGGGGCGAGCACGGAGATCGGCGCGGACACCACCTCAGTGGTGGTGGAGGCCGCGCACTTCGACGCGATGACCGTCGCGCGGACCTCGCGCCGACACAAGCTGAGCTCGGAGGCGAGTCGTCGCTTCGAGCGGGGGGTGGACCCGGCCGCGGCGTACGCGGCCGCCCATCGGGTGGCCGACCTGCTGGTCGAGCTGGCCGGCGGGATCCCTGGTCGGGGAGGAGACCGTCGTCGGAGGGGTGCCGGCTCCCGACCCCCTCACGATCGAGGCCGACCTGCCGGGTCGCATCCTGGGTACGACTGTCGATCTCGAGACGGTGGTGTCGCTGCTGCAGGCGGTGGGTGCCACGGTCGAGGTCGACGGCTCCGCGCTGACGATCACCCCGCCGAGCTGGCGCCCCGACCTCACCGACCCGTACGACTACGTGGAGGAGATCGGTCGGCTGGTCGGCTACGACACGATCGCGCCCACCGTGCCCCGGGCCCCCGTCGGCCGTGGCCTGACCGCGGTCCAGCGGGGTCGTCGGGCGGTCATCAGCGCGGTCGTGGCCGCCGGCTTCGTCGAGGTGCTGAGCTTCCCGTTCACCGCCATCGAGGAGCTGGACAGGCTCGGGTTGCCCACCGGTGACCGGCGACGCCGGCTCAACCGGATCGCCAACCCGCTCGCCGAGACCTCGCCGTATCTGCGGACCACGCTGCTGCCCGGGCTGTTCGCCACCGTCGCCCGCAACCGCAGCCGCGGTAACGACGACCTGGCACTCGTGGAGACCGGGTCGGTGTTCTTCGCCGCCGAGCCGGCACGGTCCGCGCCGCGCCCACCGGTGACCGGCCGCCCGACCGACGACGAGCTCGCGGCCATGGACGCCGCACTCGGGGAGCAGCCGAGGCACCTGGCCGCGGTGCTGACCGGGTCGTGGCGCGCCTCCGGCTGGCAGGGTCCGGCCGTGCCGGCCGGCTGGCAGCAGGCCCTGGCCGTGACCGACCTCGCGGCCCGGGCCCTGGGGGTCACGCTGGTCCGCCGGTCGGTGGAACAGCTGCCCTGGCACCCGGGTCGGTGCGCCGAGATCGCGACGTCCGACGGCGTGCTGCTCGGGTACGCCGGCGAGCTGCATCCCCAGGTCATCGCGGCCTACGGGCTCCCGGAGCGCACCGCTGCCGTCGAGATCGACCTGTCGGCTCTGTTGGCGGCGGCCCCGCCGCGGGGGAGCGTGGCACCCATCTCGGCCTATCCGGTGGCCAAGGAGGATGTGGCGCTGATCGTCGTGGCGGACGTACCGGCGGGGACCGTCGAGTCGGCCCTGCGGCGGGGGGCCGGACCGCTGCTGGAGTCGGTTGAGCTGTTCGACGTCTACACCGGTCCGCAGGTCGGCGAGGGACGCAAGTCGCTGGCCTTCGCCCTGCGGTTCCGGGCGCCGGATCGCACCCTCACCGACGCCGAGAGCGGCGCCGCGCGGGACGCGGCGGTCGCTGTGGCCGTGACGGAGGTCGGAGCCGAGCCCCGGGTGCTCTAGCGCTCGGCACCTCGGGTCGGAGGTCGCGTTCGTTTCTGACCCGCCGGTGTGCCGTTTCTGACCCGCCGGTGACATCACGTCGGCGGGTGGGCTCCTGGGTCCGCCGTTGCTGACTCCGTGGCGACATCGCGTCGGCCTGACAGGGCTTGCGGGAGACCTCCCGAGACTTCCCGGCGCTCGCCTTACCTCGTGGGCGGCGACCTCAGCGGCGACCGACGGCGAAGTAGGCCAGCGGACCGACGACGTTGATCAGCGCGACCGCTCGCCAGACCGCCTTCGGCCCGTTGACCTGCTCGTCGGTGCGCCGGGTCAGGTCGATCTGCGCGGCCACCAGCAGCGCGAGCTGCACCACCCCGACCAGGCCGATCCCGGCCTGCTGGGCGCTGGTCAGGTCATCCCACTTCTTCTTGTCCACCATGGGCCCATCCTCCTCCGATCGGTGCGCCGCTCGGCGCCGAGCCACCAGGGTCGGACGCCGGGCCCGGCGCGCGGCGGTCGGGGGTCATCGTCCCGCCGTAGGCCGGGAGGTGGATCGGCGGGTCGGCGGGCCAGATCTGCTTCCCCAGTCGGCTGAGCCCGACCGTGCCGTGCTCCCGGACCTGGAGTATCCGGTCCGGGTCGAGCTCCACGATCGTGATCGCCGGCGCGGCGTCCGGGCGCTCCGCGATGATGCGGCCGTCGGGATCGACGTAGACGCTGCGTCCGGCGCCGACCGGACCGGCGGCGTTGACGCTCAGGAAGTAGACCTGGTTGACGATCGCGTTGGCCTGGGCCAGCACCACCTCCTGGGCCCGGTCCTCACCGACCGTCTTGACCAGGTTGAGGACGACGTCGGCGCCCAACCAGCCGAGCTGACGAGTCGACTCCGGGAACCAGCTGTCGAAGCAGATGGAGAGTCCGAAGCGTCCGATCCCGGGCACGTCGAACGTGACCCACTCCGCTCCGGGTGCCCAGGCCTCGTACGGTCGCCAGGGGAACACCTTCCGGTACGCGGAGACGAGCCGTCCGTTCGGAGCGAACACGACAGCTGTGTTGTAGACCGCGTCCCCGTCCCGCTCGGCGAGCGATCCCGGGATCAACCAGATCCGGTGCGCCGCCGCGATCTCGGCCAGCGCTCTGGTCCGGGGACCGTCGAGCGGCTCGGCCACGTCGGCCAGCCACTCGTTGGCGTCGGTCGCCAGATCCGAGCCACCGAACAGGTGGATCTCGGGGTAGACGATCATGGACACGTCGGGTCGATCGGCACACAGCGCCGCGACCTCCTCGGCCAGCTCGGCGACCGGGTCGCTGCCGGTGGCCGGGGGCGCTTGGACGAGCGCGACGTTCCAGGAGCGGGACACGACGCCAGTATCGTCGGCGGGCGCCGCGCCCGGCAGCCCGGGACCTCGCGCCGGCGACGCCACGCATGGGGGGGTTTGCATAACCTTGCTGCCAATGGCATATTCATGCAGGTGTCGACGAGAGTAGCGGTGGCGGGCGCCACCGGGTACGCGGGTGGCGAGCTGTTGCGGCTCCTGCTCACGCACCCGGAGGTGGAGATCGGGGCGGTGACGGGCAACGCGAGTGCCGGTCGCCGACTCGGTGACTCCCAGCCGCATCTCGTGCCCCTGTCCGACCGGATCGTGGAGCCGACCTCCATGCAGACGCTGGCCGGCCACGACGTCGTCTTCCTCGCCCTGCCGCACGGGGCCTCCGCCGAGATCGCCGAGCAGCTGGCCGAGAGCACCGTGATCATCGACTGCGGTGCCGACTTCCGGCTGCAGGATCCGGACGCCTGGCAGCAGTTCTACGGCAGCGCGCACGCGGGCACCTGGCCGTACGGTCTGCCGGAGCTTCCCGGTCAGCGGGCGGAGCTGGCGGGAGCCCGGCGGGTCGCGGTCCCCGGTTGCTACCCGACCACCGCCACCCTCGCCCTGCTGCCGGCCGTCACCGGTGGCCTGACCACGGCCGAGGACGTGGTGGTCGTCGCGGCCAGCGGCCCGTCCGGCGCGGGCCGGTCCCTCAAGCCCCATCTGCTCGGCTCCGAGCTGATCGGTTCCGCCAGTGCGTACGGCGTCGGCGGTGTGCACCGGCACACTCCCGAGATCATCCAGAACCTCGCGCACTGCGGTGCCGCGGCACCCAGCGTGTCCTTCACCCCGGTCCTGGTGCCGATGTCGCGGGGCATCCTGGCGACCTGCACCGCACCGTTGGCCGACCGGTCGACGACGACCGAGCAGGCGTACGCGGTCTACGCCGCGGCGTACGCCGACGAGCCGTTCGTCCACCTGCTGCCGCCGGGTCAGTGGCCGCAGACACAGTCCACCCTGGGAGCCAACACCGTGCACGTGCAGGTCGCCGTCGACACCGCCGCCGGACGGCTGGTCGCCGTCGCCGCCCTCGACAACCTGACCAAGGGCACGGCGGGTGGTGCGGTCCAGTGCATGAACCTGGCCCTGGGTCTGCCCGAGGGCCTCGGCCTGCCGCTCGTGGGGCTGGCGCCGTGAAGGGCACGACCGGCTGGCAGCTCACCCGGCACGCCATCGAGGTCGGCATGGCCCAGCTGCCGGCGCACGACTCGGTGCCGCGGTGGGCGCTGGACGACAGCCACGAGACGCCGTTCTGGAGCGTCACCCGCACCGAGGACGAGCTGTCGATCATCTGCGCGTACGAGGCCCTGCCGGGCACCGTGACCGGCGTCGGGCCGTTCGCCGCGTTCAGCATCGACGGACCGCTCGATCACTCCCTGGTCGGTGTGCTGGCCGGACTGACCGCGCCACTGGCCGACGCCGACATCTCCATCCTGGCGCAGTCCACCTTCGACACGGACTGGATCCTGGTGCCGGTGGCCCAGGCCGGGCACGCGATCGAGGTCTGGGAAGCCGCCGGTCACACCGTCGAGACCGAGGAGCTGGACCAGTGAGCACCACGTCCCCCCGCGGCTTCGCGGCCGCCGGAGTCACCGCCGGGCTGAAGGCCAGTGGCACCTCGGATCTCGCGCTGGTGCTGAACCAGGGACCGCACAAGGTCGCGGCCGGGGTGTTCACCAGCAACCGGGTCCAGGCGGCACCGGTGCAGTGGTCGCGGCAGGTGCTGGTCGACCACTCGCTGCAGGCCGTGATCTTGAACTCCGGCGGGGCCAACGCCTGCACCGGTCCCGACGGGTTCGCCGACACCCACAGCACCGCCGAGCAGACGGCCACCGCGCTGCAGGCCGCGGGGCACGACGTCGGGGCGATCGACGTCGCCGTCTGCTCGACCGGGCTGATCGGCGTACGGCTGCCGATGGACAAGATCACCGCGGCGATCCCCACCCTGGTGCAGAACCTGAGTGCCGAGGGCGGCCTCGCCGCCGCGACGGCGATCATGACCACCGACACCGTGACCAAGGAGGCCGTCGCCGTGGGCGACGGCTGGTCGGTGGGCGGGATGGCCAAGGGGGCAGCGATGCTCGCGCCCGGTCTGGCCACGATGCTGGTGGTGATCACCACCGACGCCGTGGTCGAGCCGAGCACCCTGACCGATCAGCTCGCCGAGGCCACCCGGGTCAGCTTCGACCGGGTGGACAGCGACGGCTGCATGTCCACCAACGACACCGTGCTGCTGCTGAGCAGCGGTGCCTCCGGGATCACTCCGGACCCGGCCGAGCTGACCGCCGCCGTGACCTCGGTCTGCCTCGACCTCGCCCTTCAGCTGGTGGCGGACGCCGAGGGCTCGAGTCACACGATCACCATCGACGTGGTCAATGCGGACTCGGAGAGCGACGCCGTCGCGGTGGGCAAGAGCATCGCCCGGAACAACCTGTTCAAGTGCGCCGTCTTCGGCAACGACCCCAACTGGGGCCGGGTGCTGTCGGCCGTCGGCACCACGGCAGCGGTCTTCGAGCCGGACGAGCTGGACGTCTCCTTCAACGGCGTGCAGATCTGCCGGGCCGGCGGCATCGGCGAACCTCGCGAGCTGGTCGACCTGTCGGGCCGCGAGGTGTCAGTGGTCGTCGACCTGCACGCCGGTGATCGACGCGCGCGGATCTGGACCACCGACCTGACCTACGACTACGTCCGAGAGAACGCCGAGTACTCCACATGACCTCGATCAGCACAGAGATCCCCGGCCCCACCGGCGAGGTGGGTCCATGATCACCAGGAGCCCCCAGCACCTCACCCTGGTGGAGAAGGCGTCCATCCTGACCGAGGCCCTGCCCTGGTTGGAGACCTACGCCGGCAAGATCGTGGTGATCAAGTACGGCGGCAACGCCATGGTCGACGACGACCTGAAGCGGGCGTTCGCGCAGGACATCGTGTTCATGAAGCGGTGCGGTGTCCACCCGGTCGTGGTGCACGGCGGAGGTCCCCAGATCTCCACGATGTTGCAGCGACTGGGCATCACCTCGGAGTTCCGTGGCGGTCTGCGGGTCACCAGCCCGGAGGCCATGGAGGTCGTCCGGATGGTGCTGGTCGGTCAGGTCGGTCGCGAGCTGGTGGGTCTGATCAACCGGCACAGCACGCTCGCGGTCGGGATGTCCGGCGAGGACGGCGGTCTCTTCGTCGCCGAGCGTCGTGGCACCGTGATCGACGGCGAGGACGTCGACCTGGGTCTGGTCGGCGACGTCGTCGCGGTCAACACCGAGGCCATCGAGGGACTGATCGGAGCGGGTCGGGTCCCCGTGGTGGCCAGCATCGCGCCGGCCTTGAACGGCGAGGTGCACAACGTCAACGCGGACACCGCCGCGGCTGCGCTGGCCGTCGCCCTGGGGGCGGAGCGGCTGGTCGTGCTGACCGACGTCGAGGGGCTGTACGCCGACTGGCCCCGGAGCGACTCGGTGATCAAGGAGCTCTCCGCGAGCGAGCTGCGAGAGCTGATGCCCACCCTGGAGTCGGGCATGCTGCCGAAGATGGAGGCCTGCCTGCGGGCGGTCGAAGGTGGCCTCACCCGGGCGACCGTGACCGACGGTCGGGTTCCGCACGCGCTGCTGCTGGAGATCTTCACCAACGCCGGGATCGGCACCATGGTCACCCAGGACGGTCTGATCCGGCTCGGCAGCCGAGCGTTCTCCGCCGCCGACGGGATTCCCCCGCACGAGATCGCCAACGGCGAGTTCGGCCAGCTCCCGCTGCAGCCGCCACCGGCGGACAACGAGACCGATCCGAAGGTGGAGACCTCGTGACCGCAGAAGCCGTGGCCGTCACCCAGCAGCTGTCCGGGCGGGCTTCCGGCGGCTCCGCGGCCGTGCTGGAGCACTACCAGCAGAGCGTGATGAACACGTTCGGCACCCCGAAGAGGGTGTTCGTACGAGGCGAGGGTCCGTACGTCTGGGATGCCGACGGTCGCAAGCACCTCGACCTGCTGTCAGGGCTGGCGGTCACCGCGCTGGGACATGCGCACCCGACCGTGCTCTCCGCGATCACCGGTCAGATCGCCACCCTCGGGCACGTCTCCAACTTCTTCACCACGCCGGCCCAGGTGGCGCTGGCCGAACGACTGACCGCCATGGTCGGAGCACCCGGAGCGGCGAAGGTCTTCTTCACCAACTCCGGCACCGAGGCCAACGAAGCCGCGTTCAAGATCACCCGGGCCACCGGTCGTACCAAGATCATCGCGACGGAGGGAGCCTTCCACGGTCGGTCCATGGGTGCGCTGGCGATCACCCACAACCCCAGGTACCGGGAGCCCTTCGCCCCGCTGCCCGGCGACGTCGTCTTCGTCCCGTACGGTGACGCCGCAGCACTCGCGGCGGCGGTGGACGACGAGACCGCGGCCCTGGTGCTGGAGCCGATCCAGGGCGAGAACGGCATCGTGGTCCCACCGGCGGACTACCTGGCCCAGGCCCGAGACATCTGCGACAGACACGGTGCCCTGCTCTGGATCGACGAGGTGCAGACCGGCATGGGCCGCACCGGCAGCTGGCTGGTGCACGTCGACCAAGGCGTCACGGCCGATGTGGTCACGCTGGCCAAGGGGCTGGGCAACGGCTTCCCCATCGGCGCCTGCCTGGCGATCGGACGGGCCGCGCAGCTGCTCGGTCCGGGCAGTCACGGCAGCACCTTCGGCGGCAACCCGGTGGCGGCGATCGCCGGACTCGCGGTCATCGCGGTGATCGAGCGGGACGACCTGCTGAGCAGGGCGACTCACCTGGGAGAGCACCTGGTCACCACCATCGACGCCCTCGGCCATCCGCTGATCACCGGCGTCCGGGGCCGCGGGCTGCTCCGCGGCGTCACCCTGGCCGCACCGGTGGCCGCCCAGGTGGCCGATGCGGCTCTGGACGCCGGCTTCATCATCAACGCACCGCGACCGGATGTGCTCCGGCTGGCCCCGCCCTTGATCATCACCGCCGAGCAGCTGGACGGGTTCGTCACGGTGCTGCCCGAGCTGCTGGATGCAGCCACGACAGGAGCCGAAGGAGCATGAGGCACTTCCTGGCCGATGACGACCTGAGTCCCGCCGAGCAGGCCCATGTGCTGGCGCTGGCAGCGCAGCTGAAGGCGGACCCGTACGTCCACAAGCCGTATGCGGGTCCGCGCTCGGTCGCCGTGCTCTTCGACAAGCCCACCCTGCGGACGCAGGCCTCATTCGCCGCCGGCATCGCCGAGCTCGGGGGCTACCCGATGATCGTCGACGGCCGGCTGGCCGGGATCGGTGACCGCGAGTCGGTGGCCGACACCGCCCGGGTGCTGGGCCGCCAGGCGGCGGCGATCGTGTGGAGGACCTTCGCCCAGACGGCGCTGGCGGAGATGGCGGAGCACTCCGGGGTGCCGACCGTGAACGCCCTGACCGACAGCTATCACCCGTGCCAGATCCTGGCGGACCTGCTGACGGTCACCGAGCGGTTCGGCCGACTGGCGGGGCTGCGCTTCGCCTACGTCGGCGACGGCGCGAACAACATGGCCAACTCCTACCTGCTGGGCGGCGCCACCGCCGGGCTGCACGTCCGGATCGGGGCGCCGACCGGCTTCCAGCCCGATCCGGTGATCGTCGCCCGCGCGGAGGCGATCGCCGCCCGGACCGGCGGCAGCGTGCTGGTCACGGACTCTGCGGGCGAGGCGGTCGCCGACTGCGAGGTCGTGGCGACCGACACCTGGGTCTCGATGGGCCAGCAGAGCGACGGGTCGCGAGTCGATCTTCGTGCCGTACGCGGTCACCGCCGACCTGGTCGCCCTGGCCGCGGACGATGCGATCGTGCTGCACTGCCTGCCGGCCTACCGGGGCAAGGAGATCGCGGCCGACGTGATCGACGGGCCCCGCTCGGCGGTCTGGGACGAAGCGGAGAACCGACGACACGTACAGAAGGCGGTGCTCGTCTTCCTGGATGCCGCCGCCCGCGGGGAGACCATCGAGGTGCCCGCCAGCACCGTGCAGCACGCCGTTGCCGACCGGGATCGGGCTTGATCGCGATGACCTCCGCCGCGCGTGCACCGACGTCGAAGACCGGGCCGATCACCAAGACCGCCCGGCAGGCACGGATCATCGCGATCCTGGAGCAGCACCCGGTGCGGTCCCAGGCCGACCTGGCCGAGCTGCTGGCGGCCGAGCAGGTCCAGGTGACCCAAGGCACGCTGTCTCGCGATCTGGTCGAGATCGGCGCCCTGCGGGTACGGGGTCACGACGGTCATCTCGTGTACGCCGTACCGGCCGACGGCGGCGACCGTACGCCGCAGGTGGGGGAGTTCGCCACATTCGAGAGTCGGCTGAGCCGGTTGTGCAGCGAGGTGCTGGTGTCGGCCGAAGCGTCGGCCAACCTGGTCGTGCTGCGGACACCGCCAGGTGCGGCGCAGTACTTCGCCTCGGCGATCGACCGGGTGGGCTGGGACAGCATCCTCGGCACCATCGCGGGCGACGACACGATCCTGCTGATCACCCGCGACCCGTTGGGTGGCGACGCGATCGCGGGACGCTTCCTCCAGATGAGCCGGGGCAGCCGCCGAACAGACGCCCCCTGATCTCCGGACTTCTGCACCGCTATCCACATCTAGTGTGGTTCTCGGTGCAGAAGTTCGGGCAAGCCCCCGAACAGCGAGGAAACGAACACCGTGACGGAGCAGACGCCGAGCGACAGCGGCGAACACGAGGGACGCCTGTGGGGCGGGCGGTTCGCCGGCGGACCGGCCGACGCCATGTTCGCGCTGAGCCAGTCGACCCAGTTCGACTGGCGACTGGCCCGGTACGACCTCGCCGGCTCCCGGGCCCATGCCCGCGCACTGCACCGCGCTCAGCTGCTGACCGACGACGAGCTGGCCGGCATGATCAGCGGGCTGGATCGGCTCGAGGCTGACGTCGTCTCCGGCGCCTTCGGTCCGGCACCGACCGACGAGGACGTGCACGGTGCCCTCGAGCGTGGACTGGTGGAACGGATCGGAGCCGAGCTCGGCGGACGGCTGCGGGCCGGCCGGTCCCGCAACGACCAGATCGCGACGCTGATCCGGCTGTACCTCCGCCGCGCCGTGCGAGACGTCGGGGCGGAGGTGCAGTCGGTGATCCAGGCCCTCTGCGAGCAGGCGCGGACCCACCTCGGGGTCGCCATGCCCGGCCGTACGCACCTGCAGCACGCCCAACCCGTGCTCCTCAGCCACCACCTGCTGGCTCACGCGTGGGCGCTGCTCCGCGACACCGACCGACTCCGTGACCTGGATCGCCGGCTCGCCGTGAGCCCGTACGGCTCGGCCGCCCTGGCCGGCACGTCGCTCGGCCTGGACCCCGAGTACGTGGCCCGACTCTTGGGCTTCGACTCCGCGGTGGCCAACTCCATCGACGGTACGGCGGCTCGGGATCTGGTGGCCGAGGCCTGCTTCGTGCTCGCTCAGATCGGCGTCGACCTGTCCCGGATCGGCGAGGAGGTGATCCTCTGGTCGACGTACGAGTTCGGGTTCGTCCGGCTGGCCGACGCGTGGTCGACCGGCTCGTCGATCATGCCCCAGAAGAAGAACCCGGACGTGGCCGAGCTGGCCCGGGGCAAGGCCGGTCGGCTGATCGGCAACCTCACCGGACTGCTCGCCACCTTGAAGGGCCTGCCGCTCGCCTACAACCGTGACCTCCAGGAGGACAAGGAGCCGGTCTTCGACTCGGTGGACCAGCTGCTCATCCTGACCCCGGCCGTTGCCGGCCTGATCGCCACACTGACGTTCGACACGGAGCGCCTCGCCAGTCTTGCGCCGCGCGGTTTCTCGCTGGCCACCGATGTCGCCGACTGGTTGGTGCGTCAGCGGGTGCCGTTCGCCGAGGCCCACCACATCGCCGGCGCCGCCGTGCAGTTCTGCGAGCGTGGCGGGCTCGAGCTGTCCGACCTGACCCCGGCGCAGCTGGCGGAGATCTCGCCGCGGCTGCGGCCCGAGGTGCTGGGCGTGCTGACCGTCGCTGGATCGATCGACAGCCGTGATGGCGTCGGGGGGACGGCAACCGTACGGGTCGGGGAGCAGCTGTCGGAAGTGGTCGACCGGGTGGATGCTCTGACCACCTGGCTGACGATGCCGGTGGGTCCGGCGGATGAGGCGCCGGCGTCGCCGCCGACGCCCGAATAGCAGTGGGTATCCCCGTGACCGCCCAGTAGGGTCGACCCGAGTCGACCGAGATCGGAAGGGTGGCAGGACAGGGTGAACGCAGTCTTCGAGGAGCTGAGATGGCGGGGCCTGGTGGCGAACTCCACCGACGAGGCCGCGCTGGCGGAGCATCTGGACGCGGGACCCGTCACCTTCTACGTCGGGTTCGACCCGACCGCACCGAGCATCCACATGGGCAACCTGGTCCAGCTGATGGTGGCCCGGGCCCTGCAGCGAGCCGGTCACCGACCGCTGTTGCTGGTCGGGGGATCGACCGGGCTGATCGGGGATCCCAAGTCGGTCGGCGAGCGGGTGCTGAACAGCAAGGAGACCGTGGCCGGCTGGGTGTCGAGCATCCAACGCCAGGTCGGGGGTCTGCTCGACTTCGCCGGGCCCAACGCGGCTCGGCTGGTCAACAACCTGGACTGGACCGCCGAGTTGTCGGTGCTCGACTTCCTGCGCGACGTCGGCAAGCACTTCCCGGTGAACCGGATGCTCGCCCGCGAGGTCGTGAAGGCACGGTTGGAGGACGGGATCTCCTACACGGAGTTCTCCTACGTGCTGCTCCAGTCGCTGGACTTCCTGGAGCTCCACCGGACGT
>CAVPPP010000040.1:0-136165 GCA_963707005.1 uncultured Actinomycetota bacterium | reverse complement strand
CAACGCTCTGGAGGGACCATCCTCACCTTTGCTTTACTTCGCTTCTAGCACTGAACAGCGCGATACTGACTTGGTGTCTGACGCCGACGGATGAGGTTCAGGCTTCTTGCGTCGCAACCGCCGTTCTGCGGCTGATGCCTACCGACACAGCAAGGGTCTCGAGCCCGCTGGCGGCGTGTTGGCTGGCCACCGTCGCTCAGGTGGAGTCGGGTCTTGTGAGGTTCCCCGCTCCCGGGCATGCAACGTGGCGGTCGCGCCGAGCAGCACCTCACACCGTCGCAGCAACGCCAGCCGCTCATCGACGGACTGGCGCTGATCATCTCCTTCAACGACGACCCGGGCGTGCAAGGCGAAAAAACGGGCGTGCGGGGGCCGCCGTCGTCGCTCCCGGCAGCAACTCAAGGATCGCCGCAACTCAGCTGAACCCGATCCCAGCTGCGGCGATGCGAGCGATCCCGATGGTGGCGCCGTCCTTCATGCGGATCGCAGTGCGCAGCTTCTCCTGGGTCTCCCGTCTGGGTCGCCAGGAGGCGGACCTCCTTGATGTAGTCCTTCAACTGGCTTGGTCTGGCGGTTACCTGTTGGGCGGGTGGTCTGTGCGCCGCCGCCGATCGGAGCGGCGATCGCCCATTACGATCTCGACCATGGCTTCGCCTGCTGACCGTGCACTCAAGTCTTCCCCAGGACTCAGGCTCGTTCAGGGTGGCCACGGCGCTCTCAGAAGGGCCCTGGCACCACCTTCCCCTCACATGATGAACGATACGTGCGCACTCGCCAGGAAGTGATATTTCACCTTGATGGCCTTGGCAACCAGAGGCTCGGACACTTCTACCTCAAGGCTGTCGCTTGCCGCCGCGCGGATGACCTGCGAGCTCGTCTTCCTTGACAAAAGGTCGGCTGCCAGACTCTGACGTCGCGAATCGGCTCGGAACTCGCGTTCTCCACCGTGTAAATGGCTGATGTGTAGACGAACGTACCTGAAGTCTCGGTTTGAATTCCTTCTCCAGGAACGGCAGTGAGATAAACCGGCTCCATCGCGCCGAAGGAATACAGGGTCGTCTAGTAAACCTTGTGGCACGCCATGTCAACACGACCAATGCATCTCGTAGACCCATTGGTCGGTCCTTGATCCGGGTCTTCACATTCCGGTATGGCGGCCGGTCCGCGACGCGGATGACTTATTCTGCGTCCTCGGGTGTGGTTCGCCTTTTGTTCTGGTCGTTGCCGGCGTCCGCCTGAGCTCGGATCTCGCCATGAAGGAATATGGACCAGATGACCCCGAGTGCGTGCCTCTTGGTGGAGCCTTTGATGATCGACTTGACTCCCGTTCCGGCGGCCCAGAACCCGATCAGCCCGATGATGGTCTGCACGACGACGATGATCGTCGTGACCTCACTGACTGATGGAGGGTTGCTGACCCCAGTGAGGGAATTCGCGATGTAGGGCGCCAACAACCACAATGGCGTCCACCAGAGGAGGATGAGAATCACGCCAACCCGCAGGCGCAAAGGGGACACCCCAGCGAACGTCGTGTTCTCGATCGGGGTTGATCCATCGCTCATAGAGGTCCCTGACTCCGTTACGTGGCCCTAGGCTCGGGCGCTCGCACTCCACGGCGGCGAACTGCTCTAGGACAAGTGCCTGCTACCAGTGTGGATCCTGCTTCGTGGAGCGGATCACGCTGGCCTCACCTGCTGAGCTGGAGCACCGACCATCCGCTACTGATCATCTCGTCCGCTGCGACCACCGTCATCAACTGGGACGATCGGACCACTTCTGCAGCCGCGCATCCAGACCAGCCAGCTGCGCCTCGATCCGAGCAAGACGCGCATCCAGGCGCTGCTCCAGTGTTTCGGCTGCTGCTTCGAATGCCAGCTCCTCCTCGCGCGCGACTCGAAGAGCCACCACGAGCGTGACGATGGCCGCCACGGCACCGATAACTGCCACCCCCGCCACCATCACGCCGGCGGCTATCAAACGACCCGTCGTCGTGACAGGGACGTGGTCGCCGTAGCCGACCGTCGTCAAGGTGGTCAGCGACCACCACAGCGCATCACCCCAGGAGCGGATGGTCCCATCGGGCCGCTTACCCTCGACCAGCCACAGCGCGGTGCCGCCACCGACAACGACAAGGCTGGCGAAGCCTGTGACGACCACAGCGAGCCAAAGCACTACGGTCCAGGTCAAACGTTGCTTCCGCGACATAGCACCGTCATCCTCTCTCGCGAGACGAGTGTCGACGTCGTTGGTCTCCACCCGTGCACGCGTGCGGCCCGGACGCATCCGAACCAAGCGTCCCATGGGGTCGGTGGGCGGGCAGGTGGCGTCACGATCTTGCTCCTGAGGGTGAGGAATGCCTTCACTCACCGCGCAACGTGGTGCGGAGCCATGACATCGCCTTCTTGATGGCTTGCCGCGGCGGTCTCCGACGTGTTCCAGAGTCGTGGCTCGAGAGCCCTCGGTACGAGCCGATGGGTGTTCGTTGGGCTGGTCGACACGCACCACGATTTCAAGGTGGGTCAATCGGCCCGCTCACCCAGACGTCAGATCAACGATCTGTCGGTTCGGCGTACAGCCTCGAAGAGTCGCGACTCAGGCGGGGCACTGAGGCCGGTGGGGCGAGTGAGCTCCTGGACGTCGGCGTCGCGCAGGAGGTCGGTCGCGGCCGCACCCTGCCCGTACGTGCATCCTGCGTGCGTCGCCGCAGCAAGATCATCGGCATCGTCCAGGCCGGTGGCGATGACCTGGTAGCCGAAGGCGTGGGCGGTCTGCACGGTCAACCGCAGGAACTGCAACGACGTCGGGCTCGACTCTCGTTCATCGCCCGGCCCGGCGGACGGGTCCCCGGCGGGTCGGCGTCGATCGCCCAGCCTCGCGAATCATGTCCGGGTGGAGGCGAACCGTGGACACCGGCAGCTGGAGCAGCTGGTTGGTCGGGGCTGTGCCGGCGCCGAACCCGTCGAGGCAGAGCCGGACGCCCCAGTCGCGGAGGGTGTCGAGATTCGCCAGCAGGCGAAGGTCTTCGGTGATCTCGGCTGCCGGGAGCAGGAGGACCAGCCGGTTCGCCTCGGCGCCGGACGCCGCCAGGGCGTCCGCGACGTCGCCGCAGACCCGATCCAGCAGCAGGTGATGAGCCGTCACCGGCACGGTGACAGCGAGGGCCTGCCGGGTCTCACCGAGCGCGACCAGGTCCGTGCAGGCCTGTCGCATCGTCCAGGCGTCCAGGTCGATCACGGAGGGGCTACGACCCAGCTCGACAACGAGGTCCTGCCGCTCGACCAGCTCGTCGCCGACCCAGCATCGGATGCGTGCCTCCAGCCCGCCCAGCTCCCCGGTGATCAGCTCGACGACGGGCACCAGGCTCAGGTCGGCTCCCTTGCCGGTCAGGGCGTTCTTGATCGAGTCCTCGACCACGGTGCGGCGGTCCAGGCGGTCGCGCAGGGAGCGGTCGAACACCTCGACGCGAGCCCGACCGGACGACTTGGCCCGGTAGACGGCGATGTCGGCCTCCTGCAGAAGGCGTTCGGGGTCGGTGCCGGCGTCCTGGCTCAGCGCCAGCCCAGCGCTGGCACCGATGCGGATCGGATGTCCGGTACTGAGCCGGAGCGGCTCTGCGATCGCGGCGATGATCCGCTCGGCCACGAGCACGCCGGCGGCCTCGTCCTCGAGAGGTTCCAGCAGCATCAGGAACTCGTCACCTCCGAGGCGGGCCACCAGGTCGCCGGCCCTGACCGTACGCAGCAGGCGTTCGGCAACGGCGCGCAGCATCTCGTCGCCGGCCTGGTGACCCAGGGTGTCGTTGACCTGCTTGAAGCCGTCGAGATCGACGAACAGCAACCCGACCATGCCACCGGAACGCTGCGCGCGGTTGAGGGACGCCGAGATGGCGCGCATGGCGTGAGCGCGGTTGGCGAGTCCGGTCAGGGGGTCATGGGCGGCTCGGTGGCTCAGCTCCGCCTGCGCGGCGGCGCGTTCGGAGTTGGCGGCCTCGATCTGCACGATCGACAGATTCATCCTCGCCAGGACGAGGAGGAAGGCGATGATGGAGAAGATGACCACAGCCCAGATCGTGGGGGTGATCCCGAGCGCCATCTCGACGCCCAGGGTGACCGGGGCGATCAGCACCGCGATCGTCAGGAAGCCCAGCCGTCCACGGGAGAACCGGGTGTGCGTGAGCTCGCCGGGTGCCGACAAAGATGCCATCGACGGCTCCAGGGCCGCGGCTCCCCAGGCCACGTAGGACGCCAGCCAGAGGTAGTCCAGGGGACGGCTGTCGTCGAAGGTCAGCAGCTGGAGGGCCGAGGACGCGGTGTCGGCGGCGATCAGGAGGATGAGGGCGATCACCAGCAGGCGGAAGGACCGGGTACGACCGCCGGCGGTGGTCACGAGCCTGATCAGCAGGCCGGCCAGGATGATGTCGGCGATCGGGTAGCCGACGGCCAGTGCGGCAGCTGCCGGCGAGTCCTGGTAGGTGGCGATGGTCGGCCGGGCCAGCAGCACCCACGAGAGCACCGCGAGCGAGGTAGTGAGGATCAGGCTGTCCAGGGTTCCGGCCGGATCGCGTCGGTGGTGCCGCTCGACCAGCAGCGCGATGCCGGCGGCGACGATCGCGTACCCGAGCAGATAGATCGGATCCGCCGGGGTGGGGAACTCGTCGATGTCGAGGACGTCGGACCACCAGAAGCCGACGCCGTCGGCGATCGACCACAGGGCCAGACCGGCGGCCATCAGATGCCAGGGGAGGCGACGGTCCGGATGATGCAGCCGAGTGCCCAGCAGCACGGCACCGACCGACGACAGACCGATGAGCTGGTAGATGATCGCGGTCGGCAGCCCGACGGGCACCACGGCGTACACGACGAGCGCCACCCCGCCTGCGGCCAGATAGAGCAGCCACAGCCCGGTGGGGTCCGACAGTCGCCGGCTCGGTGAACCGCTCACATCGACCCCCGCGGATGGGTGGCCGACGGCGAGAGATCGTCGATCCGACCTGGTACGTCCACGGAACCTCCGCCGATTGACCCCCGAGGCCAGGACCGAATCTATCGGGCCGCGACCCTTCGGGTGACACAGGTGCCGGATCGGCCCGGCGTGTTGCCCCGCGTCAGCTGATCGAGGTCCCTTCGACGAGGCGCTGCAGCGTACGACGGCCGAGCGCGCTCATGGTCGGGTTGCTGGTGGCGTAGTACCAGACGAGGCCCATCGCCTGCTCGAAGGCCCAGGCGCGACCCCGCTCCCAGGCGAGGTCGTCGGTGCCGAGCTGATCACGAAACACCTGCCGGGGGCCCGCTTCGAGGAGGTGCCAGGCCCCGACGAGATCCAGAGCCGGGTCGGCCGGCCCGAACCCCCCGACGTCGATCACCCCGACGAGACGTCCGTCGCCCACCAACACGTTCCCGGGGATCAGGTCACCGTGCGTCATCACGTCGGGCTCCGACCGCGGCAGGTCCCGCAGCGCGCTCCAGTGCCGGCGGAGCACCGGCACGTCGAGCAGACCGGTGCTCCGGTCGAAGCACTCCTCCATCCAGGCGTCGTGGGCACGGAGGTCGCCGCCACGGTTGGTGCCGGTGAAGGTGCGGCCGCGGGTGTCGATCGCGCGCAGATCGTGGATCAGCTCGGCCAGATCCTGGGCGAAGGTGATCGACGAGCCGGGATCGGCGTCGGTGGCCGGCACCCCGGGCAGCCAGGTCTGCACGGCCCAGGGGAGGGGGTAGCCGACACCCGGCTCGCCCAGGGCCACCGGCTCCGGCGTGGGGAACCGGGTGCGCCCCGACAGCTCCCGCGCGGCGGACGCCTCGGTCTGCAGCTGCCGCCGGACGACGTCCGGCTCCTCAGCACGCAGTGGGAACCGCGCCGCGATCCGGTCGCCGATGCGATAGATCGCGTTCACCGTTCCCTCCCGGTCGACCGGCACCACGGGCATCGTCCGCCAGGCCGGGAACTGCTCGTCCACCAGCCGGCGGACGATCGCCGGCGACACGGTGAGCTGGTCAGGGTGCATCGTCACGCCCACACTCTGCCGCTCGCAGCCTCGCCCTCCTACCGGCGGTCCAGCTCCAGCACACGGCCGCCCGGAGAACCCCCGCCGCCAGGAACCTCGTCAGGCCTGCGGACCCCAGGCACGTCGGTCCTTGACCGCCGCCTTCTTGCCCAGATGTCCCTCTCGGACCAGCACGGCGAGCGAGTCCAAGATGACCCGGGAGCTCAGCAACGCGGTCTGCTCGGCCCAGTCGTACGGTGGGGCGCACTCGACCACCTCCAGGCCCGCGAGCCCTGGCGCGGAGATCATCCTGATCAGGTTGAGCGCTTCGCGGGGCAGCAGCCCACCCGGTTCGGGCCAGCCCGTCCCGGGCACGAAGCCGGCGTCGATGACGTCGATGTCGAAGGACAGGTAGACCGCCTTGGCGCCCTTCCACGCGATCTCCAGGGCGGTCTCGGCGATCTTCTCGATGCCGACCCGTTCGACGTCACCCACGGTCATGATCGTGGTGCCGCGTTCCCGACCCACCTTCACGCCGGCCCGGGGGGACTGCCAGCCTCCGATGCCGATCTGGACCAGGTTCGTCGCGGGGGCGTTCTTCAGGTTGGTGGCGTGGAACCACGGCGTGGTGTGCATCCGCTCGTCGAGGTCGGTCTCCTGCGTGTCGACGTGACGATCGAAGTGGATGATGCCGATGTTGCCGTCGACGTACGGCGCCATGCCCCGGATGGTCGGATAGCCGATCGAGTGGTCCCCACCGAGGATGACCGGGAAGACGCCGCGCTGGTAGACGTGGGCCATCGCCTGGCTGATCTGGTCGAAGGACTTCTCCAGGTTGCCGGGGATGGTGAACACGTCCCCGATGTCGACCATGTTCAGCTGCTCGCGGAGGTCGACCCCCAGCTCGTAGCAGTAGGTGCCGAAGAGGTTCGTGGAACGGCGGATGCCCTGCGGGCCGAACCGCGCGCCCGGCCGGTACGTGGCGCCGGAGTCGAGGGGTGCGCCGAAGACGGCGACCTCGGCGTCGCTGACCTCGTTGACGTCTTCGAGGAACGGCGAGTTCAAGAAGGTGCCGCGCTCGCCGGCGAAGTGCGGCAGCTCGCCGCGCGAGAAGGTCGGGATGGTCCGGTCGACCAGGGTCGGAGATCCCGGCAGTCCGAACGCCAGCCCTTGCTCGATCTCCTGGTCGTGGCGGAACAAGGAGATCCGCTCTTCGGCCGCCTGCGCCCAGCGGCCCTCCTTCTGGGCGAACGCGTCACTGTGCGAGTGCCCTCCGGGACCGTGGGTGTGCGTCGGCTGACCGGGACCGTGCGCATGCGCGTAACCCTCGGTGCCGCCGCCGTCCTCGCTGTGGACGTGGTCGTCGTGGCCGTTCTCTGACATCGGTGATCACTCCTCGTGAGGCCGTCTTTGCGACGTACCGGTACGGCCACCCTCGTCGGTCGGAGCCCTTCGTGCCCTGTTCGCGGAACGCTAGCACGCGGCCGTCGGCGCGGATCGGCTGATGATCATCGCCGCCCGGCGCCATGACATCAGGTCGTAACGCTCGGGCGATGGCCGTTTCCTGCCGGTAACATCCGCCCGGGGCAGCCGTAACAGTTCTCCGATGGAATGCAGCTGAGTCGTTCTCCGAGAACGGCGCGCATCTAGGGTTCCGCCGGCGGCCAGTGATCATCGATCCCGATCTCTGTCGGCCGGGCCTGGACCAAGAGTTGCAAGCAGTCTCCGCCAGGGCGGCTGCTCCACGGCGGGACAAAAGCCCGGGAGACCCCTCGAGGCCGGTGCGCGCGCCGTCCTCTCGGATCCCCTGAGGAGTCCTGATGGCGATGACCACGAAGACAGCCGAACCGGTGTCACTCGACGACGCGGCGGCCGACGACCTCAACGAGTTCGGGTACGGCCAGGACCTGCACCGCTCGATCGGCACGTACGCCTCGTTCGCCGCCGGGTTCTCGTTCGTCTCGATCCTGACCACCGTGTTCCAGCTCTTCGGCTTCGGCTTCAGCTTCGCCGGGCCCTTCTTCTTCTGGACCTGGCCGGCGGTCTTCCTCGGACAGCTGATGGTGGCCCTGTGCTTCGCCGAGCTGGCCGGTCGCTACCCCCTCTCCGGGGCCATCTACCAGTGGGCCCGACGACTCGGCGGTGACGTGATCGGCTGGTTCGCCGGCTGGACCATGATCATCGCCCAGATCGTGACCGTGGCCGCGGCCGCGATCGCCATGCAGGCGGTCCTCCCGGCGATCTGGTCCGGCTTCCAGATCGTGGGCGGTGATCCGTCCATCGCCACCCTGAGCGGGGCGACCAACGCCATCGTCCTGGGCCTGATGCTGCTGATCGTCACCACCCTGATCAACTCGGTCGCGGTCCGGGTGATGGCGGTGGTCAACGCCGTCGGCGTGACCGCAGAGCTGATCGGCGTGGTGCTGTTGATCATCGCCCTGTTCTCCACCTCCGTCCGCGGGCCGGGGATCGTGCTCGACACCAGCGGGGTGACCAGCTTCGGCGCCCTGCTGGCCGCCGCCCTGATGGCGGGCTACGTGCTCGTCGGGTTCGACTCGGCCGGCGAGCTCGCCGAGGAGACGCACAACCCCCGCCGCACCACGCCCAAGACCATCCTGCGTGCCCTGATCGTCTCCGGCATCGGCGGCGGCCTCATCCTGCTCGGCGCCTTGATGGCCAGCCCGACCCTCGACGACCAGCTGTCCAGCGGTGGGCTCGCGTACGTGGTCACCAGCCGCCTCGGCGACTTCTGGGGCCGGGTGCTGCTGGCCGACGTGGTGCTGGCCGCCTTCGTCTGCACGCTGGCCATCCAGACCGCCACCACGCGGATGATCTTCTCGATGTCGCGGGACGAGGTCCTGCCGTTCTCGCGTCAGCTCCGCAAGGTCTCCCACCGTGGCGCCACGGTGAACGCCGCGGTCCTGGTCGGCGTGGGCGCCGCCATCCTGCTGTTGATCAACCTCGGCCACGCCGGTGTGTTCACCGCGCTGACCAGCACCTGCATCGTGCTGCTCTACCTGGCCTACCTGTGCGTGACGGCTCCGATGCTCTACCGCCGCCTCAAGGGCTGGCCCACCGAGCTCGGACCGCAGGACGACGAGCTGGGCAAGCCGGTGTTCAGCCTCGGCCGGCTGGGGACTGCCGATCAACGTGCTGGCCGTGGTGTGGGGACTGGCGATGGCGATCAACCTCGCCTGGCCGCGCCAGGAGGTCTACGACCCCGAGGGCACGAATCCGGTGCTGCAGTACTTCGGGCTGATCGTCGTGGCCTTGACCCTCGCCGGTGGAGCGGTGGCGTTCACGTTCAAGAAGGCTGCGTACCGCCGGGCCATCGCCGGTCTTCCGGGCGCTTCGTCGGCCACGAAGGTCGAGGCTCCCGTCGTTCCCTCGGCCTGACCGGACCGGCGGCGACAGCCCCCGATCGAGGGTCATCCGGGCACCTCCAACCAAGCGTCGGGCGGCGCCGACGCGGCCAGGTTCGCCGCCCGCCGTTGGACCGCAGCGATCTCGCGGACGGCCTGGCTGATCACACTGCGGTCGATGGGGGAGAGCCGGTCGATGCCGACGCGGTCCGACGGAGTCTCGCCGGCATCCAGCTGAGCGAGCTGCGTGCGCAGCCGAAGCCGTTGCAGGACCTCGAAGATCTCGATCAACGTGTCGGCCTGCTCCTGGGGCAGGATCGCCGAGCCGCTCGTCGTACGAAGACGGTCGATGGTGCTGAGGGCCGACGACCCGACGCTCAGGGCCGCCCACCGGGCGAGGTTGACGATCGGTGCCAGCGCGTGTTCCTTCAGGTCGAAGGGCTCCTGTCGGCGGCTCAGCAGGGCACGGACCGACCGCAGGCGTGCCCGGGGTTGCAGTGCCTGGTGCAGCAGGATCCGCAACGCGGACTGGGCTCGTCCGCAGCTCCTGGAAGACGCTGGCCGATGCTGGACGGTCCCGGATCGCCGTAGATGGGACGGCCGTCGACCAGCAGGGAGATGAGCACGCCGCCTCGGTTCGCGGCCGGATCAGCGAGCCACTGCCGACCGGCCGCCCGCCACTGCTCGTCGGTCCGGGCGAACAGGCGGTGCGCGGGGGTGGCGCCGTGGCTGTCGCTGGTCAGGCCGGCGCGCGCGAGCTCGCCGACGACCTCCGCCAGCACACTTCGGTAGCGATCGAGCATCCCGACGTCGAGGCTGTCGTCGAAGGCGACGGCCGCGTCGATGTCGGAGCTCAGCACGGCCTCGCGGCGTCCGTTGCTCCCGAGAGAGAGCCAGCTGAAGGCCGCGGGATCGAGGTCGTCGTGTCCGGACAGCACCAGGTGGATGGTGCGACGGACGACGGTGTCGATCAGGGAGGAGTGGACCGCGATCACCTTGCTCGAGGCGAGCCCTCGCCGGGTGAAGTCCCGCAACGTGACCGGTAACCGCCGGGCGCGGCGATGGAGCTCGTCGAGGGAGCCGGCCCGGCGGAGCTGCTGGTGGAGCGAGACCCCCGCCGTCGTGGGGGACACCAGGAAGTCCCGGGCGGTGACGATGCCGCGCAGCTCGCCCACCGGGTCGAGCACGATCACGTGGTCGGCGTCCCGGTCCAGCATGGTGATCATCGCCTCGGCCGACGACGTGCCGACCGAGACGCAGGGCTGGTCGTGGTCGGCCAGGGCGGCGGCGCTGACGGCGGGGGCACCCGAGGCCACCCAGCTGCGGATGCCGGCATCGGTCAGCACCGCGAACCGGTGCCCGTCGACCGGGACCGCCGCACAGCCCGATCCGCTCACGGTCATGGCGGCAGCCGCCTCCGACACGTCGAGATGGGCCCCGACCACCAGGGGCGCGCGTTCGATCAGGTCCTCGACCAGCGCGTACGTCGGATCCGGACGTTCACTCATCGGCGGGATGACCTCGTTCGTTGCGGACACCCGATCGGGGCACCGGTCAGACAGCAGCTCCGCCCATTCTCTCCGATTGCCGCCGGCGCCGGCACCGCACTGGCCGTGTCTCACCTCGGAGGTGGACGGTGTGGCACTCGGGCCCGGACGCCTGCACACTTCTGTCGTGAGCGTCGCGCCGGCTTGGTCGTCCTCGACGCCGCGACCGCTCCGGCTGGCCCTCATCCAGATCGCGGTGACGACGGGACTGCTGGGGGCGATCCTGATCGTCCTGGTCGCTGCGGCGTCGCCGATGCTGTTGCAGCCGTTCGTGCTCAACGTGCTGGTCGGCTGGCTCTACGTCGCGGCCGGACTGCTGGCCTGGAGCCGACGGCCCGGCAACCGCTTCGGTTTCCTGATCGTGTTCGCGGGTCTGGCGATCCTGGTGGCCGGGATGCAGCCGACCGGGATCCCGGTTCTGGTGGCGGTGAGCGTGGTGACGGCCACGATGCCCCTGGCGGTGTTGGTTCATGTGCTGCACGCCTTCCCCTCCGGACGGCTGCCGAGTCGTGCCTCGTGGGTGGTGGTCGCTGCCGCCTACGTCGTCTGCACGGTCCTGCAGGCGCCGCTCTTCCTGTTCCTCGCACAACCTCCGCCGTACGACCTGCTGTTCGTCGCCGACCGGCCGGATCTGCTGGCCATCGGCGGTGTGGTCCAGTCCCTCGCCGGTGCGGCCGTCATGGTGGCGACCACCGTCATCCTGGCGCTCCGGCTGCGGCGGGCAACCAGTCGTCGACGCCGAGCCCTGGCGCCGTTGTACGGGTACGGGATCTTGGTGGTGCTGTCGATCCCGATCAGCTCCAGCCTGCTCACCGCCGTCGGGCTGCCGCCGGACTGGGTGTTCCCGGTTCAGCTGGTTTCTGTCGCGGGCGTGCCGCTGGCGTTCACCTTCGCCCTGCTGCGGGGCGGGTTCGCGCGCACCGCCGAGATCGAGGAGCTCGGGGTCTGGCTCAGCTCGGTCGACTCGGCGCGACCGCGGCTGAACGAGGCACTGGCCCGAGCGCTCGGTGACGAGTCGGTGAACCTGGTCTTCTGGGTGGCCGATCGCAACGACTACGTCCACGCCAACGGCGACATCGCGGCCGTGTCCGGTGCGGCGGACGACCGCGGACTGGTCGAGATCCAGCGCCACGGAGAGCGGGTGGGGGCCATCGACTACGACCGGTCCCTGTTGGCCGACCCGGCCCCGGTGCACGCCGCCGGCCAGGTGATCGCGATCGCCGTCGACTACGAGCGGGTCACCGCTGAGCTGCGGGCCAGCCAGCAGGAGCTGCGGCGCTCTCGTGAGCGCATCGTCAAGGCGGGGGACAACGAGCGTCGGCGGGTGGCCCGCAACCTGCACGACGGGCTGCAGGTGCGTCTCGTGCTGCTCGCCCTGCAGGCGCAGGAGCTGGCCGAGGACCCGAACACCCCGCCGGCGGTGCGCGACGCCGGCGTGGCGCTGCGCGTGGGTGTGGACGACGCCGCTGCCGAGCTGCGCGACCTGGTGCACGCGGTGCTCCCCGCGGCCCTGATCGAGCGCGGACTGTGTGCGGCGACCGAGGACCTGGTCGACCGCGTGCCCATCCCCACCACGCTGGAGATGTCGGTGTCGGAGGACGATCTCTCCCAGGTGGTGGAGAGCACCGCCTACTTCGTGGTGGCCGAGGCGCTGACCAACGCGCTCAAGCACGCCCGCCCGACGAGCTTGCACGTCGGACTCACCCGAGCCGGGGACCACCTCCGGGTCGAGGTGGCCGACGACGGAGTCGGAGGCGCCCACGTGCGCCCGGGCGCCGGCCTGGGCGGCCTGACCGACCGGGTCGAGACCCTCGGCGGTCGTCTCCACCTGACCAGCCCGCCGGCCCGTGGCACCCGAGTCGTGGCGGAGCTGCCGTGCGGATCGTGATCGGCGAGGACGAAGCCCTGCTGCGACAGGGCATGACCCATCTGCTGGAACGGGCCGGGCACCTGGTGGCGGGCACCGCCGCCGACGCCGACGATCTGGTCCGGCAGGTCGACGAGAGCCGTCCCGACGTCGTCGTCACCGACATCCGGATGCCGCCCGACTTCACCGACGACGGGCTGCGCGCGGCCCGTCGGATCCGCGGCACCCACCCGGGGATCGGCGTCATGGTGCTGTCCCAGCACGTGCAGCGCCGGTACGCGGTCGAGCTGATCGCCGACAACCCGAGTGGCGTGGGCTATCTGCTCAAGCAGCGGATCGCCGACGTCTCCACCTTCTGCGCCGACCTCGTCCGCGTCGCCGAGGGTGGCACCGTCCTGGACCCGGAGGTCGTCGCTCTGATGATCACCCGGGCCGATCGCACCGACACCTCCGGACGGCGACTGACCCCGCGGCAGCAGCAGGTGCTCGCCCTGATGGCCGAGGGCCGCAGCAACGCCGCGATCGCCGAGGGCCTCTCCATCACCGAGAAGGCCGTCGTGCAGCACGTCTCGCGCATCTACGACCATCTGATGCTGCCGCCGAACACCGATGATCACCGGCGGGTGCTGGCCGTGCTGCACCACCTGGCCCGGTGAGGGCGGCTCGGACGTCGCCGTAGAGCTTCTGTCATCTCACCGTTGCGAACGCGCGCTGGCGACCCTCGCGTCCGACGTCGGCCAGGAACGACCCCATCCACGACAGGGGTGCGTTCCAGTTGATGGTGAGCTCGTTGGTCGACCACGACCCGATGTCGTCGATGTAGCAGAACTGCTGGACGCAGCCGGTCAGCTTGGCCGCGGCGACCGGGTCCCCGGTCGTCAGTGCCGTCCCGTTGGGGCCGCCCGCCAAGGTGCCACGCGGCGGGTTGGGCAGCCGAGGGTCGACCTGGTGGGCATACATCCGGCTGTGCTGGTTCTGGCTGGCGTACGTGCCGTAGCCGGTCACGTAGCTGATGTTCAGAGCGTTGCGACCGAGCACGTAGTCCATGCCGCGAAGGACGCCGTCGGCGTAGCGACGGCGCTCCGTCAGGTCGTAGGCGGTGCCCACCACCTGGAGGCTGTTCAGCACGGCCGAGTTGGATCCCCAGGCGTAGTTGCCGTCGGTGGGGGCGTACGGGCTACCGAACGGGTGCCGCTTCTCGTTGGCCAGATAGCCGTCTGCGGCGTTGATCACGGATCGGATCACCCGGTCGCGGTCGGGCAGCCGGTTTCCGACGGTGGCCAGGTCGAGACGTCCGAGGGCGGCCACCTCGTTCCAGCTGAACCTGCCGGCATCGAAGACCGGGCCCGTGTGGTGCGGTGATTCGAGCACGTCGCTGCGGTAGGTGCGGGCTCCGGTCGTCAGGTAGAGCTCGGCCGCCGCCCAGTAGAACTCGTCGCTGACGTCGTCGTCATCGTAGGGACCGCTGCCCGGGTTGGGATCCAGCGTCGCGTCCGGCGCCGGGGCGTACAGGTCCGGGGTGCGCTCGGCCGCGGCGTACGCGGTGGTGGACGCCCGGAGCAGGCGGGCGGCGAACCGGCGGTCGTACCGCTCGAAGAGCCGCGCCCCTTGGGCCGCCGCCGCGGCGAGATTCAGGGCGGCCGCGGTGGACGGCCGGAACAGGTAGCGCGCCTGGGGGTCGGCGGCCGGGTCGAGGGGCAGTCCGGTCCAGTTGGCGTCGGCCACCTTGTGGTAGGCCAACCCGGCGTAGCGTTCACCGGCCGGCACCTGCATCGTCAGCATCCACTCGAGCTCCCAGCGCACCTCGTCCAGGAGGTCGGGCACGCCGTTGTCGCTCTCAGGGATGGCCAGGGTGCCGTCCCGCAGCGCCCTCCGACTCCCGGTGGGCGCGGTCAGTGTGCGCTCGTACTCCTGCATCAGCTGCGCGACAGCGATGCCGCCGTTCACCACGTACTTGCCGTGATCGCCCGCGTCGTACCAACCCCCGGCGACATCGCGCGGACCGGAGCAGGTCCACGGCCGCTCGTACAGCTTCTGCGCGTCGTCGGTGAGCGGCAGGCAGACCGCTGCCGTGTCGCCCTGGTTGGGATCCACGCCGACGTGTCCCGCCGCGCGTCCGTACCCGGGAACCAGCGCATCGAGGATCGGGGTGCCGCTGCGCTGGGTGTAGAAGAGCGTCTTGGCGTCGGTCCGCAGGCTCGCGTAGATGTCCGACCCGATGGTGAACGGATAGGACGTCTCGCCGCCGGCGATCAAGGTGTAGCCGGTGCCGGATCGTCGGACGTCGTCGAAGGAGATCGTGGCCACGTTCAGCCCAGAGCTCGGGTCGACTCCGGCAGGGTCGGTGCGCCCTGTGCGGACCGTACGTCCCGCCGCGTTCTTCAGCGACCAGGGGAGCGGGGTGGTGGCCTCGGTGACCAGCGTCGCGTGCTTGGGTCCATCGGGGAGGTAGCCCACCTGGTTCACCCGCACCCGCGGACCCGTGTTCGGCTGGTAGACCTCGGGCGCAGCCCCGCCGGTGAGCGAGACGTTGTCCAGGCACAGCTGGTAGCCGACGTCGTTGCTGACATCCTGCTGGAACAGCACATCGGCGCTCGGGTAGTCCGCCGACGCCGTGAAGGTGAACGACTTGGCGGTGCCCGTGCTCGCGATCTCGAACTTCTGCGCGGTCAGGAACTGGGTGTAGTTGAGGTCCGGCCCGGACTGGATCACCACGCGCACGTAGCCGTTGGTGCTCGGTGCGCTGGAGATGTCGAAGCTGAGCTCGTACGTCTCTCCCGCCTGCAACGCGACCTGCTGGGAGATGGCCGCACCGTACGCACCGGTCCCGGCCGGCACGTCGACGCAGCCTCGGCCGTTGATCACCGCGCTGGTCGGGTAGGCCGTCCAGCCGACCAATCCGTTGTCGAACGTGCCGTTGGTGATCTGCTCCGGTCCGGCCGCTCGGGCCGCGGGTGGCCCGATGCTGATCATGAGGAGCACACCGAGAAGGAGGGAGACCGTGCGAAGCGTTCGGATCCGGGACACGTGGTCATCCTTTCGCCACAGCACAGGGGTCGACGCGGTCACCCTAGACCTGCCCTTCGGGCGGCCGTCAAGATCCGCCCATGGTTCTCTGCGACGTCACGCGGGCTGGTAGGCCAGTCCGCCGGAGGGCAGTGGGTTGTCGAACTGGATGATCATGGTCTCCGTCCTCGGGTGTCCGGGTCCGTCCGACCCGGTGTCAGGCGGACACTCTGGCGACCACCCCGCCGGCGCTCGAGCGAGAGGCTCGCTGCGCCCGCGGCCGACCGGCCAGCTTGGCCAGGACCGCGTCGACGACGTCCAGGGCGGTGGCGGTGACGTCGCCGGCCACGGTGGTGAGCGGGGGTGCGGCCAAGGCTGCGGCCGGGATGTCGTCGACGCCGATCACCGCCAGATCGTCCGGGATCGCGAGCCCGAGCCGCCGGGCGCCGGCCAGGACGGCGAGGGCGACCTCGTCGTTGAAGGCGCAGATCCCGGTGACGGCGGGCTCCTGCACCCGCCAGCCGCTGATCGCGGCCACCGCTCCGTCGACGGTGAGTGGGACCGTCGTCACGCGCGGATCGGGCAGACCAAGGTCGGCGCATGCCGCGCGCACGCCCTCGAGCCGGTTCTCGGCGAAGAACAGCACACGGTCGTCGTCGGGCCAGGCGTACCCGAGGTGGCGGTGGCCGGCCCGCGCGAGGTGCTCGACCTGGATCCTCCCGGTGTGCTTCAAGGACTGGTCCCACCGGTCTCTGTGATCGAGGGACGAGAGCAGCAGGAACTCGGCCCCGCTCCGGTTGATCGCCATCAGGTCCGGCTCGTCGAACGTCTCGTACGCCAGGACCGCGGCCGGAGTGATCGACTTCCACAGCTCGGTCACCGGGCGGTCCGTCACCCGTGGGTGGATGACGAAGGTCAGGTCGTGCCGGGCGAAGGCCTGGGACAGCTCGTCCAGCAGACTGGCGACGCCGAGTCCGATGGGCCAGTCCGGCAGCAGCAGCAGGACCACGTCGGAACGCCCGCTGACCAGCATCCTCGCCGCCGCCGACGGCGTGTAGCCGAGCTCGGCCGCCGCCGTGAGCACCCGTTGTCGGGTGGCCTCGGGGATGACCTGCTTGGGGTTGTCGTTGATCACGTAGCTCACGGTCGCCTGCGAGACCCCGGCGCGTCGGGCCACGTCGGTGGCTGTCGGTCGCTTGACCGGGGCGCGGAGCTGAGCGGGTCGGTCCCGCGGCGGGGTTGCCATGGCGTCGAATATGCCCTACCTTCACTTATACGCACAACTGATGCGTATCAGTGATGCGTATCAACGGCACATAGCAACGCCGTCGGACCAGGTCTTCCCCGGCACACACCCAGGATCGTGACCCTTCTCGAGAGGACAGCACCATGGCCCAGGACCCCACCGATCTCGTCGCCAGGCTCCACCAGCAGGAAGGCGAGCTCGTGCTGGACTCGTTCGACCACGCGGATGCCTGGGCGCTCGGGGTACGCCTGGTCGAGCTCGCTCAGGCGGCCGGCCACGCGGTGGGGATCGACATCCGGCGGCCGGGTCTGATCCTCTTCCGGGCGGCGCTTCCGGGGATCACCCCGGATCAGGACAGCTGGATCGCCCGCAAGGCCGCCGTGGTGCTGCGGATGGAGTCGAGCAGTGCTCTGGTCGACGCCCGCCTCTCGGCGGCGGGTGTCGACCCTGCGGCCATCGGCTGGCTCGGTGCCGACTACGCCGTCACCGGGGGGTCGGTTCCCCTCCGCGTCCGCGGGGTGGGGGTGGTCGCGGCCCTGACTGTCTCCGGGCTCTCCTCCGCGGCTGATCACGACCTCGCCGTGGAGGGTATCCGTCGCCACCTGGAGGCTGCCCGGAGTGCGGCTGGGGACGGGATCCGATGAGCGCGCAGACGGCCACGCGCCGGCTCCGGTCGGAGCTGCGATGCCGTGTTCGGGCCTGCGACCGCGCCACCGCCGATCCAGGCGAGTCCAGGCGACCGCCTGCCCTCGTCAGCACCCACCCACTGACCGCTCGGTGATCAGCAGGTCACCGCGACGACTCGAAGGACCCTCTGATGACACGATCTGGACCTGTTGGTGTCGGCTTCATCGGCACCGGCATGATCAGCAACACCTACCTGGAGAACCTGTCCACGTTCCCCGACATCGAGGTGATCATCCTCGGTGACCTGAATGTCGACCTCGCCAGGGCTCGGGCCGAGCAGCACGGAGTTCCCCGGTGGGGCACTCCCGACGACGTGATGACCCACCCCGACGTCGAGGTGGTGGTCAACCTGACCATCCCGGCCGTGCACGCCGAGGTCGCCGCCAAGGTGATCGCCGCAGGGAAGAACGTGTGGACCGAGAAGCCGATCAGTGTGGATCGGGCCGGTGGGCGGGATCTCCTGGCTCAGGCCGATGCGGCCGGTCTGCTGGTCGGCGTGGCTCCCGACACGGTCCTCGGCCCGGGGATGCAGAGCGCCCGTCGAGCCATCGCCCGCGGCGACATCGGCGAACCGCTCTCGGCCCAGACCGTGATGGAGTACATCGGCCCCGACATCTTCCACCCGAGCCCGGCGTTCCTCTTCTCCCGAGGCGCTGGACCGTTGTTCGACATCGGCCCCTACTACCTGACCGCGCTCGTGCAGCTGTTCGGATCCGTGCGCAGTGTCGCCGCCGTCGGATCGAGGAGCCGTGCCACCCGCACCGTGCAGGCGGGGGATCGCGCCGGGACCGAGTTCGACGTCTCCGTTCCCACCCACGTGGCGGCGCTGACGAGCTTCGTCGACGGCGGAGTCAGCCAGAGCGTGTTCAGCTTCGACTCACCGCTGACCCGGATGGGCTACGTAGAGGTCACCGGCACAGAGGGGACCATGATCATCCCGGATCCGAACCTCTTCACCGGCGACGTCAAGATCACGAGGGCTCCCGCTCTGGCCGCCCTCGAAGGAGATCCGGAGTGGGAGACGGTGAAGATCACCGGTGCCCATGCCGGGCGGGGGCTCGGTGTGCTCGACCTGGCTCGGGCGTCCCGGACCGGTGCCACGCCACTGGCCTCGGGTGAGCTCGGTTTCCACGTGCTCGACACCCTGGTGGCGATCGAGGAGGCCGTCACCGAGAACAAGGTCGTGCACGTCGACAGCCGGGTCGGTCCGATCCCCTTGGTGGCCGAGGACTTCGACCCCTTCACCGCGACGCTCTAGCTCGACATCTGCCGTACGCCGTCTGGAGCGATGCTGCTCGGCCGGGCGACGTCACCGTCGCCGGTCGCCGCTGCGAACGGAACGGGTCATGATCACCACCTGCCCACCCCTCGAGCGGGAACTTCTCGGGGTGCGACGCTCGCTCGTGTCCCGACCACCCCAGATGCCGTCGCCGATGCCGACCCGGTCCGCGAAAGCCGCGCAGGCGTCCTGCACGGGACAGCCCTCGCAGATGAGCTGTGCGGCTGCTCGCTGTCGATCGCCGAGGGGGAAGAAGGTCTCCGGGTCACTGTGCCGGCAGGCCGCGTGATCGCGCCAGTTCATCGGTGGTCCGACTCGGACGCAGTTGCAGCCGGCGGACCGACGCGGGACACCGACACGCGGCAGCTGTGGTCGTAGGCGGCGTTCAGGACGAGTCGCAGACTGGCTGACTCCATCGGGCCGGCGCCCTGCGTCTGCAGCCAGGTCACGGCGGAGAACATCTCCTCGAGCACTGCGCAGATCACCTGAGCCCGCTCCGAAGCATCGCCGCTGATCATGAGCGCCTCGACGAGAGGGTCCAGGACGGCAGCGTCGAGGATGCCGGGGTCCGGTGCCGTGGGGTCGGCGGCGAGCTGCACAACAGCTCGCGTGAGGATGTGGTCGATCGAGAGAGACATGGCAGATCCTGGCCAGGCAGGGGAGCCGAGTGGATCCTGGCTCCGACATCGACCACGGTACGAGAGGCGGCGGTCAGGTTCCGGGGCGGTTGATGGGGGTCAACATGTCCAGTAGACCCCTCGACCGAGTGCCGTCAAGAGCTCTGCAGCCGACCCGGGGTCGGGTAGCCGGTCGATCAGCCGAGGTTCTCAGGGCACCTGGGTCGACTGCTCCTGGCTCCCGTCGGGATCCTCGGTGCGCGCGGCGGACTCCTCCAAGATCACCGCTGCCTGTTCCTGCGGGTCGGCGCTGCCGACGGCGAGCTCCTCGGGCAGCAGGTGTGCCCGCTCGTCCACCCTGTCGCGGTCGGGAGTGTCAGCTGGTTCGGTCTGGGTCATCCCTCCACCGTACGGTGCGCGTTCGCAGGACCTGCCTCGCCGAGATCAGAGCCGAGCGTGCGGTTCCGACGCGGGTACGCCAACCTGGGCGCGGTCGCCGACCAACCGGCAGTCACGACGGATCTCAGACGCCCACGGGTTCGGTACGGAGCGACCGCGGCTCCTCGACGCGACGAGCCAGCACCTGTCCGTCGTCGGTCCTGACCTCGAAGCGACTCTGAGGACGGGTAGCCGGGCCTTTGACGACCGAGCCGTCGAGGGCGAAGACGCTGTCATGCCATGGACACACCACGCAGCCGTCGACGAGCTGACCCTCGTGCAGGGGAGCGCCACGGTGGGTGCAGCGGTCGGCGAGGGCGGCGATCCGACCCTCCGTACGCGTGAGCACCACCGGGATCCCGGCGAGGTCCGCGGCATGCAGCTCGCCGGCTACGACGTCGCTCTCCTGACAGAGGTAGGTCCAGTCGTGCTCGCCGTGCTGGAAAGCGGTGGTGTCCACCCCGACGCCCATGGCGTAGGAGAGGTGGCCACCCAACCAGCCACCGACGCCGATCGCGGTGGCACCGGCCAGCGAGAGCACGATCCCGACATCGCGCTGTCCGGCGCGGCGGGCGAACCAACCGGACGCGAAGGCGATCACGCCGATGTCGTTGGCGATCGCGTGCACCAGGCCCACGCGGCGCTCGGCGCCGTCGGTGTGCCGCCAGTCGCTGACGCCGGCGAGCGCCGCGGGAAGCGCCGTCAGCACGCCGAGACCGACCAGCGCATCGGCCGCTCTCGGCTGACGGATCAGATCGAGGAACAGCGACGACGTCCAGGCGCCGATCGGGACGGTGACCATCAGGGGATGCGCCGGATGCCCGATCGGTGTGCCACTGAGGAGATCGGTCAGTTGTCCCGAGCCCAGCACCCGATCGGCGCTCTCGGCCACCGGGTCGGCGACCGCGTCGAGCTCGGTGGCGCGCTCGATCCGGTCGGCCACGGCGTCAAGGGTCCTGCTGAGGATGCTCATCACGGCGTGGACATACCCCGAACACCTCGCGGCGACACAGGGGCAGTCCGCGTGTCTGTTCTGATGGTCGGCCCCGCGTAATCTCCTGGGTCACTGGCGCCGGTGAGATCACTCACGAAGCACAGCGGTCGCCAGACCCGATGATCGGAGCTTTCTATGCGTGGCGTGTTCCTTCCCGGCGACTCCAGCACCGAGATCCGCGAGCTGCCCGATCCGCAGCCGGGTCCGGGCCAGGTGCTGCTGGCGATGAAGGCCTCGACGATCTGCGGTTCCGACATCCGGGCCATCTACCGTGAGCACCTCCAGGGCGATCCGGCGGAGATGTACCAGGGTGTGGTGGCCGGTCACGAGCCCGCCGGGGAGGTCGTCGCCGTCGGTGACGGCGCGGTCCGGTTGTCGGTCGGCGACCGGGTCTGCGTCTACCACATCAGCGGTTGCGGTCAGTGCGACTCCTGCGTCCGCGGGTATCAGATCAGCTGCTCCTCCCCACGCCGGGCGGCGTACGGGTGGCAGCGCGACGGTGGTCACGGCGATCTGATCCTGGCCGAGGAGCGGGACTGCATCGTGCTGCCCGAGTTCGTCACCTTCCTCGACGGCGCCTGCGTCGCCTGCGGTTTCGGCACCGCGTACGAGGGTCTGCTGCGGGCCAACACCAGCGGCCGCGACGCTCTCGCGGTGGTCGGGCTCGGACCGGTCGGGCTGGCCGCCGGCCTGGTCGGCGGCAAGCTCGGCGCCGTCCCTCGGGTCGGGCTGGATCCCAGTCCCGAGCGCCGCGAGCTCGCGCTGGAGCTCGGCGCCGTCGACGCCGCGTTCGCCCCGGGTGAAGTGGACGCGGCTCGGGAGGCGCTCGGCGGCGGCGCCGACGTGGCGATCGACTGCTCCGGCAGTGAACCGGGCCGCGGCTCCGCCATCGCGCTGGTCCGTGAGCTCGGTCGGGTCGTGCTGGTGGGGGAGGGCAACGGGATGACCGTCCCCGACGTCAGCCCCACCTTGATCCACCCGTCGATCACCATCATCGGCTCCTGGGTGACCAGCCTCGAGCACATGCGGGAGCTGGTGAACCGGCTGCCGTACTGGAACCTGCATCCCGAGGTCATCGTCACCGACACGTTCCCGCTCGACGACGCCGAGGCGGCCTATCAGCTGGCCGACGCCGGCCGCTCCGGCAAGATCGCCCTCGTCCCCTGACCCCGCGCCCCATGCCCGGTCGCGATGACACCGGCGATCACGGGTCGTCGTTCGGTCGACCACGCTGACGTCGCGGCCGATGAGTGTCACCATCGCAGCGTCGCCGGCAGCGAGCGGGTCGTAGGGTCGGTGATCATGACCGTCATCGCCGGCTTCTACGCGCAGCGCCGGGCCCGCATGCTCGCGCAGCTGACCACTGACCTGTTCGTGGCGGCCTGGGTGGTGCTGTGGTGGTTCGTGGGGCGAGCGACCGAACGGACCCTCGACGCGATCGCCACGCCGGCGCGCCGCTCCGGAGACGCTGCTCGCCAGCTCGCTGGTCAGATGGGTGAAGCCTCACAACAGGCCGGCCGCGTCCCGGGGATCGGCACCGAGCTGCGGAAGCCGTTCGACGGTGCCGTCGGATCACTGCAGGGCATCATCGACGCGGCCGACGACCAGGTGGCCGCGGTGGAGCGAGCCGCAGCCCTGCTCGGCTGGCTGGTGTTCTTGATACCGGTCGTCCTGCTGCTCGTGGTCTGGTTGCCGGCGCGGATCCGGTTCTTCCTCCGAGCGCGGGCGGCTCAGCAGTTCCTCGATGCCGACGCCGATCTCGACCTGTTCGCGCTGCGGGCGATGGTGGGGCAACCGATGCACGTCATCGCCGCCATCAGCGACGACCCCGTTGCGGCGTGGCGGCGAGGGGACCGGGAGGTGATCCGCGCACTGGCGGGCATCGAGCTGCGCCGCAGCGGCCTGAACCCGCCGCCGTTGTGAGACAGGCGTGGCTCAGTACGGGCTCAGAGACACTCTGCGGGTCAGCTCAGAGTCACCGTCGACGACTCAGAGTCGCGGCGGGTTGCCGGCCTTCACGGTGGCGGCCAGAACGAGCTCATGCCGCATCCTGCTGGTCGAAGCCGCAGCGAGGGCGCGGTCGACGGATCGACGGTTCTGACGGAGCGAACGGAGGGTGGAGATGAACGACATGACGAGCTTCCTTACCGGTGGCGACGACTCCTTCCACGTCGAAGGTCTCAGTCTCAGATGTTCGGGGAGAACTCGTCGGCGTGACGATCTATTCCCGGCGACCGCACTTCTGCCGGACCGGGCGCAGGGCTGACGGTCGACAGCGGCCGAGATCGCCGACGGAAAGGACCACCATGGCCGCCGGGTGATCGACCTGGCCGACGCCGCGTTCGACACGCTCGAGAGGCAGTCTCAGCACACGAACACCCCGGTGACCGAGATCGCGCGTATCCTGGTAGGGGCCTTCGGGGGCCGAGTGTCTCCGCGGCTCCGTTCCACCGCGCAAGAAGGTGATTGTCGAAGACGCCGACGCATCCGCCGGTCGGCTCGACAGAGAACAAGGTCAGTCACAGAGTGTGCACAGCGGTTCAGAAGGCAGCCGCTCCCGGATCGACCCCGAGGAGCTGGATATGGCCGAAACCACTGCCCGGACCCGACGAGCCCCGGTGCCGAACGTCACCATCGCGCCGTCGGGAGTCGTGTCGCTCGATCGACCGTCCCGGACGCCGATGGATCGTGTCCACCACGGCGACGTGCCGCTGTCTGCGAGCCCACCGCCGGGGGCTCGGAGATCGTCTTTCGACGCCCCGGTGCCGCTGCCGGCACCGCGCGGGCCCGTGTCCGCGGCCCTGATCGACCTGCTGTCCGGTGACCCCGCGGCCGACGTCGACCTCGAACGTCTCCGCTGGACGGGCAGCCCTGCCGAGGCCCCCACCGACGATGATCTGCAGCTCGCTCTGTGGGTGAGCTACGAACAGCACTATCGCGGACTGGCCGGCGTGGACGACGGCTGGGAATGGCACCCCGGCCTCTTGTCGGCGCGTCGCGGATGGGAGCAGCAGCTGCTCGACGGGTTGCGCAACGAGCTGGGCGAACCGCCCTGCCCCGGGCAGCGGTTCTCGACGGGTCGTGAGGCCGTTCAGGCGGCGCTCAACACGATGGCCTCGGCCGACGACGAGCCGTCCCTGTCCAAGTTCTTGATGCGGGAGGCGTCGTCGTGCCAGTTCGGTGAGTTCCTCGTCCACCGGTCGATCTACCACCTCAAGGAGGCCGATCCACACACCTGGGCGGTGCCGCGGCTGAGCGGTTCGGTCAAGGGCGCGATGGTCACCATCCAGGCCGACGAGTACGGCGGCGGCGCGCTGCCGGCGATGCATGCCCAGCTCTTCCGGTCGCTGCTGGTGGACTGGGATCTGCACGACACCTACGGCCACTACCTCGATCACGTACCCGGCGTCACCCTGATGGCGACGAACCTGATCTCGTTGTTCGGGCTGCACCGACGGTGGCGTGGGGCGCTGGTCGGCCACCTCGCCATGTTCGAGATGACGTCGTCGGTGCCGAACAGCCGGTACGCCCGTGGGCATCGCCGGCTCGGGGGCGGCGAGGATGCTGCCCTGTTCTTCGACGAGCACGTGGTGGCTGACTCCGTCCACGACCAGATCGCGCTGCACGATCTGGCCGGCGGGCTGGCTCTGGACGAGCCGGCGCTGGCCGACGACATCGTCTTCGGCGCGCGCTGTGCCGCCTATGCCGACGCCGCCTTCGCCCGCCACGTCTTCGACTGCTGGGGAGCCGGGGTGTCGAGTCTGCGGCACCCGGTCGGGGTCTGCCCCGGAGTCGCGTCGTGAGTGACGATTCGGTAGCGCGCGAGCGGGATGTCGACGAGCGGGAGCGAGTCGGGAGCGGCGTCAGCATCACCGTGTGCCCGGACGGCCCGCTGCTCGTCCGCGGCCCGGTCGACCTGCTGAGCGCCGACGGCGACTCGGTGGACCATTCCCGACGGGTCGTCGCCCTCTGCCGCTGCGGTCGGTCCCGGCTCAAGCCACTCTGCGACGGGTCGCACCGGCTCAGTCGCTTCCGCGACCCGGCCACCACCGATCAGCTCAGCCACGTCCTGAACCGGGCGACACCCGCCCCGCAAGCCTGAGCCGGGTGGCCGTCGGGCACTCGGTGTCGGAGTCGGGGCGTACCCTCTGCGAGGTGATCCGACGATGAGCAAGGCCGACGCCCAGCGGGCGATGCGCGAGGCCAAGTACGCCCGTAACCGTGCCAGTGGCCCGACCCGGCGCGAGGCCTCCGGAACGGCGACGCCACCCGCCCCGGCGGCCGCACCGGTCGAGGCTCCGCGGGCGTCCGCTGCCCCGTCGACACAGACCGCCGACGTCGCCCCGTCCGCTGCCAAGCCGGCGCAGACCACGTCCTGCGGGCACAAGTCCATGAACGGCCGCACCTGCACGCGGCCGGCGGGTCACACCGAGAAGAGCCACCGCTACACCTGAGCCCGTCGGCCCTGGGTCCGTTCCTCAGGGCCGCCGGATGCGCGTGAACGGCGCCCGGGTGGCCAGCCGACGGCGGCCAGCCCGACGACGGTCAGCCGATGGCGGCGTCGAGCCGCCTCGACACGTCGGCGAGCACGTCGTCGATCGGCTGCTCGGCCAGCGAGGCCAGGAACGGCTCGACCTTGACCGGACCCGTGTAGCCGGCGGCGTGCAGACCGCTGACGAACCCGGCCAGGTCGATGACACCGGTCGAGGCGGGGAGCCGTCGGTCGAGGTCCAGCTGCTGGTCGCGCTCCCGATCCTCCGGAGCGTCGTTCAGGTCCACCGAGACGATGTCGGCATCGCGGAGGCCGACGAGGTCGGCCGACGTCTCGCCGGCGGTGTACCAGTGGAAGGAGTCGAGGATGACCCCGACGTTGGCGGCGCCGGTCTCGGCGATCAGCTCGCGGACCTCGGCCAGCGAGTGCACGAACGGGAACCGCTCGGTGGACCAGAAGGTCTTCGGGCCGACGTACTCCAGTCCCAGACGCAGGCCCGCATCGGCCAGCACCTCCGCCACCAGCGCGAGGCGGCTGACGTGCAGCACCCAGTTGCGGCGGTACGTCAGGTCGTCGTGCATCGGCCGCACCCAGGTGCCCACCGAGGGCACCCCGGCCGCCGACAGCACGTCCAGCGTGGCCGACATGGCCGCGATCTGTGCCGTGAACTCGGCCGCCGGCGCCGTCAGATCCACCGGCAGCCCCGCGATGCCCCACCGCAAGCCCCGCTCGGACAGGGCGGCCGCGGCCTCCCGGATCGCGCTCTGGTCGCCCAGCCCGGCCAGATACCCGACGTCGGGATCGACTCCGCCGAATCCGTGCTCGACCGCGAGCTCCACCGTCGTCGGGAAGTCTGCGGAGAGACCGAGGGCAGCGAGGCTCAGGTTGGAGTACATGGCGTCAGCGTAGGCGCAACGGATCGTCGCCGGCCGCCCCAACCCGGCGATGGTCAGACCAGGACGCTATACAGGGCGGGGTGAGTCGAGGGACTCGCGACGACGATGGACTCGCGACGACGAAGGAGCACGCGGATGCAGTACAGGCAGCTGGGCAGGTCCGGTCTGAGGGTCTCGACCATCACCTTGGGGACGATGGGGTTCGGCGGCACCGGTTGGGCGAGCCCGGTCGGCCATCTCGGGGTGGAGGATGCTCGTCGGCAGATCGATCTGTGTCGTGAGGCCGGGGTGAACCTGATCGACACCGCCGACATCTACTCCGACGGTCTGTCGGAGGAGATCCTGGGGCAGGCGCTGGGAGCGGACCGCGAGGACGTGCTGCTGGCCACCAAGGTGCGTGGGGCGATGGGGGAGGGGCCGAACGACGACGGACTCTCCAGGCACCACATCATCCGCGGGGTCGAGGACAGCCTGCGGCGGCTCGGCACCGACTACATCGACCTGTACCAGGTGCACGAGTGGGACGGCCTGACGCCGCAGGAGGAGACGCTCTCGGCGCTGGACGCCCTGGTGCAGTCGGGCAAGGTGCGCTACATCGGGTGCTCCAACTACACCGCCCGCCAGCTGATGAAGTCCCTGTGGATCTCCGACCTGCGGGGCTGGGAGTCCTACGTCAGCCAACAGATCTACTACTCGCTGCAGGCGCGCGATGCCGAGAACGAGCTCATCCCCATCGCGGTGGAGGAGGGCCTCGGCGTGTTGGTGTGGAGCCCTCTGGCGGGCGGGCTGCTGTCCGGCAAGTACCGGCGCGGGCAGGACGCACCAGAGGGGACCAGGCGGTTCCAGGGCTGGACGGAGCCTCCGGTCGACCACGAGGAGCGCCTCTACGACACCGTCGAGGTGTTGATCGCGATCGGACAGGAGCACGGCGTCTCAGCGGCGCAGGTGGCCCTGGCGTACACGCTGGCCAAACCCGCCGTGACGTCGGTGATCATCGGTGCCCGCACCGAGGAGCAGCTGCTCGACAACCTGGCGGCAGCCGAGCTGACGCTGACGGCCGAGGAGATCGAACGCCTGGACACGGTGAGCCAGGCGCCGCTGCTGTATCCGTACTGGCACCAGGCCAACACTCAGCCCGGCCGCTTCAGCCCGGCCGATCTGAGCCTGATCGGCCGACACCTACCGGCCTGAAACACTCCAGGCCGGCAGGTCGGTCGGACGTGAGAACTCAGTCACCCATGGGTCGGTGAGCTGTGCTGGCCGGCCGGGGTGCCCGCAGCGGGGAGCTGGTCCCACCACAGCGGCACGGCGTCGGGTACGCGAGGTTCCGGGTGCTGCGTGTTCTCGCCCGCACCGCCCAGACGACGATCCCGACGAGCAGCCCGAGCGCCGCGAGCAGCAGGATGGCGGTTCCGGCCGGGCCGGAGATGGCGTGCGTGATGATCATGTGGTCCCCCCCGAGACGACGACGCACTCCCTGCGCCGTTGATCGTCGGGCCGTCGCGCGCGTCCTGACAACGGCGTGGACCCGACGATCGTCAGCGTACGAGAGATCGGCCTCGGCCGCTGCCGATCCGGGAGGGCTCGTCAACGGCGATCGCATCCAGATGGCTCGGCAGCTCTCTGAGAATCCACCAATCCGGGCCGCCTCCGGCTCCGAATGAGTGGACGAAGCGAGATCGGTCGCGTCGTCGACGAGGTCATCGAGAACACAGGAGCTGCCGATGTTGGAATCCACCGCCCACGCGCGCGCGGTCGCCGACCCCCGGGTGTCGGTCGTCAGCCCGGCTCCCCGTGCGGCCTGGGACGCGGTCCTGGCCAGTGACCCCGGCGCGACCGCGCTGCAGACGCCCGAGTACTTCGCCGCGGTGCTGTCCGGCACCGGCGGCCGGGACGCCAGCCGGCTCTACATCCTTCCTGAGGGGCGCCGGCTGGTCCTGCCGCTGGTGCAGCAGCGCTCACTCCCCGGGTTCCCGCTGCTGGCGGACTTCCCCGGTGGCTTCGGCCACGGCAGCCTGCTGGCCACGGACGGTCTGCGACCCAGTGACGTACGGCTGGTGGTGCGGGACCTACGCGGCCGAGCCGTGAGCACGCGACTCGGCGGCGGGCACCACACCGCCGAGCAGTGGAGCGCGGGGCTGACCAGCGGCGCCTCGGCCGAGCCGCGTCGGGTGGACGTGATCGATCTCAGCAACGGTTGGGACGAGGTGTACGGGCGTGGCTTCAGCCGCAGCGCCAGGTACAACGTCCGCAAGGCCGAGCGGGCCGGGGTCGAGGTGGAGTGCGACACGACCGGCCGGCTCATCCCGGTCTTCTACAGCCTCTACCTGAGCTGGGTGGAGCGGTGGCTGCCGCGCTCGGGCATGCCGGGATCCCTGGCCCGCTACTCCGCCTTGCGCCAGGAGCCTCGTCGCAAGTTCGACGCCGTGGCCGCCGAGATGGGCTCGAAGTGTCGCGTCTTCGTCGCCTGGCACGAAGGCCGCCCCGTGGCGAGCTGCATCACCCTGGTCCACGGCCAGCACGCGATCGGGTGGCGCAGCTACAGCATCAAGGAGCTCGCCGGCCCGGTCTGCGCCAACAACCTGGTGCAGGCGCGGGCCCTGGCCGACGCCGCCGCGGCCGGTTGCCGCTACTTCGATCTGGGGCAGTCGGGCGAGACGGCGAGTCTGCTGAGCTACAAGCGCTCGCTCGGAGCCACGGCCCGCGAGGTCGTCGACCTGCGGATCGAGAAGCCTGCGGTCTCGCTCGTCCGTCGGACCCAGACCTCGACGCAGCAGTGGGCGGTGCGGGCGATCTCACGTCCCGGCCGGCCCACCTCGACCGAGACGGCCTCGACCACGACGGCCTCGACCAAGACGGCCTCGACCAAGACGGCCTCGACCAAGACGGTGGGCTCACGCTGATGAAGATCACCTGCGTCGGCGGCGGGCCCGCCGGTCTGATGTTCGCGATCCTCGCCGGCCGGGCGGGCCACCAGGTGACCGTGCTGGAGCAACGGACACCGGCGGAGAGCTTCGGTTGGGGAGTGGTCTTCTGGGACGGGCTGCTGAAGGCTCTCGACAGCCACGATCCGCAGACCGCGGAGGCGGTCCGGCGGGAGGCGTACCGCTGGAACGACCAGATCGTGTCGATGAGGGGAGCCGAGGACGTCCGCCTGCCCTCGTACGGCTACAGCATGGGGCGTCGACGGCTCCTCGAGCTCCTCGGGTCGCAGGCCGAAGGAGCCGGCGCGACCTTCCGCCAGGGGACCTTCACCGACAGCCCGGACACACTGGGCGCGGACCTGGTGGTCGCGGGGGACGGGGTGAACAGCGGGCTCCGGCAGCGGAGCAGCTTCGGCACACACCGGGTCCGGGGGCGCAACAAGTTCATCTGGCTGGGCACCGACAAGGAGTTCACCTCCTTCACCTTCCCCTTCGTCGACACGCCGGCCGGATGGCTGTGGGGACACGCCTACGGCTATGCGGACGGGGCCAGCACCTTCGTCGTCGAGACGACTCCCGAGACCTGGTCCGGTCTCGGGTTCGCCACCCTGACGGCCGCCGGTACGGTCCGCCGACTCGAGGAGCTGTTCGCCGACTCTCTCGACGGTCACCGCCTGCAGCTGCGCGCCAGTTCGTTCGACGGTCACCCCTGGACCGAGTTCGTCGAGGTCCGGAACCGCCGGTGGCGGGTCGGCAACGTCGTGCTGCTCGGCGATGCGGCCCACACCACGCACTTCACGATCGGCTCGGGCACCAGACTCGCCATGGAGGACGCCATGGCCCTGGCGGACGCGCTGGCCGGGGCGCCCGATCTGGACACGGCCCTGAGCCGCTACGACGAGACCCGGCGGGAGCACCTGCGCGGCGTCCAGCGCGTGGCGCGACGCAGCGCCCGGTGGTTCGAGCGGGTGCCGCGCTACATCGACCGGCCGACGCCGGAATTCGCCCTGCTGATGGAGAACCGGCGGTCGCCGGTGATGGCGCGGCTGCCCGTCGGCGCCTACCTGCGACTGACCGGCGCGGCCGCCGACCTGCCGATGATCGAGGCGCCGCTGCGGCGGTTGCTCAGCCGCCTGTGATCTCGACGCGGCCGGATCAGACCGCCAGCCACGGCTCGAAGCCGAAGACCAGGGCCGCGTAGGAGGTGGGCGGGGTGAGCACTGTCGCCATGCCCGAGGACGGGCGGGCCGACGGCTCACCCCAGCCGGCGAACGTGAAGGGTCGGACCTCGTCACCCCGGACGAGCAACGGCGTGCGTTCGTCGCCGACCACGACCGTGCCGTCGGGTAGGTCGCGGAAGGGCGCTTGCCAGACGTGCCGGTCCGCGGCCCGATCCAGGCCCTGACCACGACGAAGCCGCTCGGCGGTCAGCCGTGCGTCGAGCTCGGTCGAGCGCAGTGGGGCCGAGGCTCCCAACGAGGCGCTGACCGCGTCCCGATAGCGGCGATATGCCTCGCGTCGACACGACGCGCAGGGACGATGGCCCGCCGCCAGCCCCACCGCGTCGTCCAGGAAGAACAGCGGTGTCCAGTGTCGTGGCGCGGCCAGGGGCGAGCGGTGGTCGCGATGGCGGAGCGCGCAGGTGATCCACAGCGTCCCCGCGTGATGGCGGACGACCCGTTCGCGGTCGTCGACGAGGCACCCGCGGTTGCCGGTGAAGTGACCGCGGTCGGCGACCGCCTGCAGGTCGCCCCACGGGTTCACGCGGTTACGGCGCGGCATCTCGGCCCGGGACGACGGTCCGGTGGGTCGCGATCATCAGCGCCATGACCGCGACGGTACGCGACGACGGCGCGGCGGGGGAGGGCGCGGACCACTCGGGCACGTGCACGCTCGACGGCTCTGGAGTGTCTGCGAGACTCGCGACTGTGACTCAGGCACCGAAGACGCGCACATGAACATCCCACCGGAGACGTTCCGGCGGGTGCCGGCCGACGCGTTGCGCGACCTGGCCGTACGGCTGGGACTGGCCGCCGGGCTGTCGTCCGATCGCGCTGAGCTGCTGGCCGATCTGCTGTCCGCCAACGATCTGCGGGGGGTGGTCAGTCACGGGACCGGTCAGCTGGCGACCTACGTGCGGTTGCTGCGCGACGGGACCCTCAATCCCGATCCTCGGCCCGAGGTGGTCCGGGAGACCCCGACCAGTCTGCTGGTCGACGGTGACGGTGGTCTGGGCTACTTCCCTGCCTACGTCGGAACCCGGCAGCTGATCACGAAGGCCGAGGACACCGGGATCGCCGTCCTGGTCACGCGCAACCACGGACACTTCGGGGCGGCGGGGCTCTACTCCCGGCTCACCCTCGAGCACGATCTGCTCAGCTTCGTCACCTCCGGCCATCAGCTCGACCTGCACCCGGGCGACCCGGTGTACGCGGCCGCCGGGGGCTCACCGATGTCGTTCAGCGCACCCACCGCCGACGAGCCGGCGCTGGTCCTGGACTTCGGCGCCATGCACGACCTCTACGAGGACTCGTCGCGAGACCTGCTGGCCGAGCTCGCGCCCGGGCTGGTCCATCGCAGCATCGGCCTGGGCATGGTCTGCCAGAGCTGGGGCGGGCTGCTGGCCGGCGTTCCTCTCGATCCCGGACAGGCTCGGCGTCGCTGGCCCGGAGCGAACCAGGGGTCGATGGTGATCGCGCTGCGCATCGACCTGTTCACAGATCCCGTGCAGTTCAAGACGGAGATGGATGCGTACGCCCGAGCGGTCCGTACGCTGACGCCGATCCCGGGTGCGGCGAAGAGCTACCTGCCGGGCGGCCCCGAGGCGGAGGCCGAGTCGGACTACCGGGCCCACGGGGTGCCGGTCGGACTCGAGCACCAGCGGCTGCTCGAGCAGGCGGCTGCTGAGCTCGGCGAGTCCGTCCCGTGGAGCAGCCCACCGAGCTGACGAGCGCTCGCAGTCAGGAGGCTCGGGAGAGTTCTCACGCACCACAGATGACGGGAAGGTCAGCTCGAGAGCGGGATCTCTGGTGTGATGAGCGTTGGTCGAGGTTCGTCCCTCACGACCCGGAGGTGGGGTGGGGTTCGTCGGGGCGGGTGTCGGCGGCCATCGCCGCGGTCTCGAAGGTGATCAGCAGTCGGCGGCAGCTCGCAAGGGCCGCTTCGGCCTCGGATCGACGTGGCGCGGCGAAGTAGTCACGGGATTTGATGGAGGTGAGCCAGCGCTCGAATCTGGCCAGGTCGGCTTCGGATTCTTCGACCTCGGTGTAGGTGGCGTTGTCGCGGTCGATCTCGTGGTGGATCTCGTCCACGAACTGGGCGCTGCGTTCGATGACTTCGCCGTACTCGCGGTCACGGTCGGCTTGCTGCTCGGCGGTGACCTGGGCTTCTTCGTCGGGGTCGACGAGTCGGGTGCGGATGATCCGGGCCCGACCGCCGCCGTCTCCGACGCGGCGGGCGAGGTCCTCGACGGCCGCGGCGACAGCGGGGTCGGCGGGAAGCAGGCACACTGAGCTGTGGAGATAGACGGCACCGAGTCGCCGCAGTTCTCGCCAGACGCGGACCCGGAGGCTGTCCTGCGGACCGCTGGTCATGGCGATCAGTAGCCAGCCTTCTTGCGTCGACACGTGCCGAGAGTAGCCCGTGTTACGGTCGTAACATGCCGCTGGTCGTATGGGGATTGGACGAGGTCTTCGAGGCCATCGGCGGGGTGTACTTCGTCATCGTGGGCATCTTCGTGCTGCTCGTCCTCCTCGAGCATGGACTGACGGCAGAGGCGCCGACCCGACGGCCGGCCCGTAGTCGCCGGAGCAGTCCTGATGGGCGAGAGACGGAAGCGGTGCGGCGACCCGAGCACCGATGAGGCAGGGCCCGAGCCTCTTGGGCGGTGGGCTGCCGGAAGGCAGCTGCTTGGAGGACCTGCTCGCGGCGTGAGACGGCCCGCTACCGCGGCGAACGGGCGGCTCGATGCAGGTACCAGTTGTGCGCGAGCAAGGCGCAGCTCGACCCGATGATGGCGCCGGCGAGGATGTCGCTCAAGTGGTGCATACCGCGATAGAAGCGGCCGACAGCGACCATGACCGGCACCACGACGGCGACCGCCGTGAGCGTCCGACGCAGGGCGGCCCGCTGGATGCGTCGACAGATCAGGATCAGGCTGAGGTAGAGGGCGACCGACGCGCCGACGTGACCGCTGGGATAGCTGCTCATCGGCAGCAGCTGCTCGAGCCTGTCCACCGACGGCCGTTCCCGTCGGATGATCGCGGTGACCCCCAGATAGACGCAGAGCTGCAGCACGACGGCGATCACCGGCGTCAGCGCCAGCCGCCAGTCCCGCATCCGCCACCAGACCAGTCCGAAGATCAGCAATCCTCCAGCGACGACCATCGTGGTGCTGCCCAGGTACGACGTGGTCGCTGTGACCGCGTTCCACGTGGCGCTGCGGCGCGCAGCGACCCACTGATTCATGGCGTCCTCGGCGGTCAACGGCGCGGCGAGAGGCCCGACGATGAGAAGGCCCAGTCCTGTGACCAGACCCCACAGGATCAGCGCTGGAGCGACGACGTACACCACGAGATCTCGCGCGTCGGCCCAGCTCGGCCCATCGACCCTGGTCGCTGTCGGGTGGCCGTCCGACCCCTTGGCTGGATCCGTTGTGCGACCAGTGGTCACCTCGTCAGCCGAGCCACCTCGACCCGTGTCGGGTTGATGTTCCATGGCGATCCTTCCCTGATCTGTCATGCCCCTTCACATCCAAGCGGGTCCGCGTCGATGGTGCGATACAGGGTGGTGAGATGGCGCAGTGACGGCTGACCACCACGATGATCAGGCTGAGCGGGTGCTTGGACCTGAATCGCGCGTGATCAGGCCGCTTCGTGCCCGCCATCCACGTCATGCTCTTCGAGATCCAGCCTGGGTCTCAGTCTCGTCCCCGCCGCGGACCGAGTGGGGACGGCCCGTGGCCCAGCAGCTCCTACCCGACCCATACAGTGACGTGGGTGGTCGACCAGCACAGCCGAAAGGTGCACCGCCACATCGGCAGTGCTCACGGCACTCATGGCCGGTCGGCGAGGAGCTGGTCCCGGTTGAATCGACAGCGGCCGATCGGTGGTCGGTTCGTACCCATGCCGTCTGATCGTTGTCCCGCTCTCCGTCGACCAGCGATCCCGACGGCGGGACGTGTTCGGGCGCAGCAGGAGATCCCACCGGGTGCGCTCGGTTCGGGCCAGTGTGGCCACCTCAGCCGGTTGGCTGCCGGCACGGCGCTCGCCACCGGGTCAGGCCCCAACAGGTCCCGGTCGGGGGGATGAGCGTGTCGTGGTGGCCACATGAGCTGGACGTTGGTGCTCGAGCTGGTGGTGTCAGTGGCGTTCGGTGTGCTGTCTTCGGTGATCCCGGTGTTCAGCTGTGAGGTCTTCATCGCTGCCGCACAGATCGGCGGACTGGCTCAAGAGGTCACCACGGCGGTGGGATGTGCGGTCGGGCAGGCGATCGGCAAGGTCGGCATGGTCGTGCTTCTGCGCCGTGGCGGCGACTCCCGCCTGGCCAAGCGCTTCAACGAACGCCGCCCGCGGAAACCGGCCGGCAAGCTTCTGACAAGACTGCGTGGCTGGTCCGACAAGATGCTGGCGCTCCTGAGTCACGAACGGTGGGGCCTGCCGATCGTGTTCTTGTCCTCCTGCGCCTACGTACCGCCGCTCTACGCGGTCACCCTCGCCGTTCCGGCTACACCGATCCCCGTCATCCCGTTCGGCCTCACCGTCCTTCTCGGCCGACTGGTGCCGTTTCTCGCCATCGCCTTCGGCATCTCGGCCCTGGTCAACTGAGTCTGCGCGCAGCTACGACAACGCCGCAGAGCGGTCCCCCCTGCACGGTCGTGGGACTTGTCATGTCACGTCTTTCTCAGGGTGTGGCTGGGTGGTTGGCCGTAGACCCTTCGGTACTGACGCCGACCGGGGCAGGCTGGAGAAGCCCCAGCGGGCGGCGATCCCGGTCACGGACTCCCCGTCACCGGGTTGGGCTGATCTCAGGTCGTGGTGGGCGCGGTCGAGGCGGGCCCGGTGGACGTAGCCGATCGGTGAGAGGCCGTGGTAGCGGTTGAACGTGACGTTCAACGCGCGCGGGCTGACCCGGGCAGCCGCTGCGAGGTCGGCCAGACGGATGGGTGTGTCGAGGTTGGCGTCGATGTAGGCGATCGCTCGGCGCAGCGATGCCGGTGACGTGCGGGTCGGTGGGAGAATGGCGTCGGTCATGGTGCCGTTGCGGAAGCAGGTCAAGGCGGTGGTGGTCAACAGACGGGACAGGTCATCGGCCAGCAGGGCGCCGTTGGTGTGGGCCGCGTTGGCCAACGCGACGCGTTGAACCAGCGTGACGGTCTGATGCCAGTGGGCGGCCGCCAGCGGTGACACCGCGGTGGCGAACTCGAACGTCACCGGACTCGTCCTGCCGGTGATCTCGGCGGCCACGTCGGTGATCATGGCCGGGTCGAGCATGGTGACGTCGGCGTCCAAGGTGTTCCAGGCGGCTCGGTACGGCTCGTGCTGGCGAACGGCGATGGCGTCGCCGGCGCCGAGCCGGAAATCGCGGTGGCCGACCTCGATCTTCAAGGTGGGATACCGGATCTGGAAGATCCCGGGCCAGCCCAACCCGTCCCTCGGGAACATGGTGACGGCCATCGAATGCCGGAGTCGGCTGATCGCCGCCGCCCCGAACTGCAGCACATCACTGCGTAACTGGAACTCGTCGGTGGTGCCGTCGATGGTGACGTCGAAGTCGGTGTAGAGCGCACGGAGGTAGTCGTGACCCTCTGCCGCGTCCCCGGTGGCGTAGCCAGAGCGATGAAAGCCACGCCCGGACACTTGCGTCACCGAGCCTCGGCCCCGCCGGCGGTGCGTCTGCCCGCACGGGTGTTCCGCTGATCGTCGCTGGGAAGGCAACGGTTGGCGACCAGGTCCTGGGCGAGGTCGACGAGCTTGCGGTTGGTGTCCTGGGAGACCCGGCGCAGATACGCGAACGCCTGGTCGGCATCGACCCCGAACCGTTCCATCAGAATGCCTTGGGCCTGCCCGATGACCGTCCGCCCCGCCATCGCCTTGCCCCGGTGGTCGATCTCACGGCCGTCCGCGACCGCGACCGCGAGCTGGTCGGCCAGCACGTGCGCGACAGCGATCGCGTCACTGGTCCAGGGGTCGGTTCGGTCGGCGTACAGGTTCAGCGCCCCGATCGTGTCCTGGTCGGTGTAGAGCAGCAGCGACAGCATGCCGTGGACCCCGTACTCCGACACCATCCGCAGCCCCCACCGGGGCCACCGCCGGTCACCGGCCAGGTCGTGACTGATCACGGTGTGCTGGAACCGGACCGCGTCCAGACACGGCCCCTCACCCAGCTCGTACTGCAGCGCGTCGCCGTCAGCGACGACCTGGTCGGTGGTCGCCGCACCCCAGACCCGGTCCCGCGACGCCATCGTCACCCCGGCATGGTCACAACCGTCGACCAGCTCCACCACCAGGTCCACGCCCCGCTGGACTCGGGCGTCCTCGGTTCGGGCACCGTGGACGAACCGGGCGAACTCACCGGTCACCTTCTCCTCTCAGCAGCCATCACGGCCCTCAGCTTCCGCCAGCCTCGGCCCCCCTTGGGCGCAGAGAACCACACGAGCCGCTGTTTGACTCACCCCTCACTATGTCAGCCCTGGCACCTCGCGTATACCCGCGCAGCATGGTCGAGCTCGATCTGGTGACCTGGCGGGCTTGCGCGACCGACACTGCCGGGAGAGGGGCTGGAGATCCTAGGTTGACCGGCGTCTTCAGGTCTCGCCGGTCAAACAGTGCGCCGGCGAGACCGATCTCCATCAGATCGTCGTCGAAGCGGCCAGGAACCGCGTCGTCCCCTGATCTGAAGGGATGATGTCCTGGCCCTTCGCCAGGCGAGTCGTCCAGGACTGTGGACTCTGCTCCGCGCCGCGTCCGGGATCGAGGACCCGTATCAAGGAGCATCCGGCGCGTTCACTGACCATGCATCCGATGCGAGACGTGTGACGACGCAGGTCGGCGGGTAACTGAGCGGATGACCTACGTCAGCGCACACCGCCACTGATGGTCTGGTCAGTTTCGGTCGGCGTGTCCGTAAGTACTGGCTGGTGACCACGGTGTTCGGTCTGATCGTGGCGGTGTTGGATGTGATCGGGTTGGTGATCATCGGGGTGCCGCTGTATCTGACGTGGGGGGTCAGTGCTTCCACCGCGCTGGCGAGTCCATGACCGTGGTCGAGTGACTCATCTGATCCTCGACGGCTCGGCCGCCTGCGGCGAACCCGGAACGAACTGGCGGGTCGTCGCGGGTATGTCTCGCTGCCCCGCATGTGGGCCTGCCAACGCAGATCTGCAGGTCCAGCCGGCGGCCTGACGGCCACGTCGTCATGCCCTCCAGGCTGTCCCCAGGAGGGTCGGCTTGCGGACAGTGTGGATCACCGATGAGTTGCCACATCGGTCATGGTCTGGACCGTTCAGCTCGGAGGACGGCTTCGCCACTCCGACGGCAGTGCCGCGAACCACATGACGTCACGGCGGCGCCCTTGCCAAACAGCATGAGACCGCATCGTCCCTTCGTAGACGAAGCCGGCCCGACGTGCCACCGCCGCTGAACTCTTGTTGCCAGCTACGACCGTGAGGAACACTCGCGCTGCTCCCAGGCCGAACAACCATGTGGTGAGCAGCACGACCGCTCGAGTGGCGTAGCCGCGTCCTCGTCCGCCAGGTACGAGCCAGTAGCCGATCTGCGCCACGTCCTCACCGGTCCAGCTGTCCACTCCGCAGCAACCAACCGGTTCACCGCTCTCGGCGTCCTCGATGAGGAAGACGACGCCGTCAGGTATGCCGCTGACCGCGAAAACTTCCAGGTGCTCCCTGAACTCGGCGATCGTCGCTCGAGCCTGGGCGGTCGACGGCGACGGCGCTGGCCGCCCCTGCCGATCGTGGTCCCCGTTGAACTCACTGATGGCCGGGTCGGCGCTCGCCTCGACCAAGAACCGTGCATCCTCACGAGTCCATGACCGCAGCACCACCTTGCCGTCGGAGAGCACCTGATCAGAAGGGCTCTCGCCAGCATCGTCAGTCACGCAGCTCTCCGGAACTCATGGACACAGACTCGCACTCACGGTGATGCGGAACCACCGGCAAGGCCGCCCAGCCTGCTGTCACAGGACGGTCCTCCCAGGCGAGGTGGTGATCGTCTCGTACGAGGGGTCACGAAGACATCGGCCTTTGCAGCGCACCCTCAGTTGGTGCGGGAGACAGCTCCCACCCACCATTCAGACGCCGCGGTGAGGTCACCGGCGTGGAGGACTGCCCGCTTCGCGTCGTCGCGTCCAGCGGTCACCACGACCAGCTGGGCAGCTCCATGGTCGGCCGCCCATGCGCGCGCTCGATCGAGGAGCAGCGGACCGACCTCGGCCACATCTGGACTCGGCGACGGTGAAGTCGTCGACTCGACAGGTGGTGCCACCGGGCTCGTAGACCGGTGGCGACGGCACCAGTCTGGCGATGACGAAGCCCTGTACCCGATCGGCGACCTCAGCAACAGCGAACAAGGTCGTCCTTGTCCCGACGGAGACCGCTTGAAGTGACTCCGTCGGCGATCGCGAGCACCTGCTCGATCAGCAGCCCCTCGGCCCGGACTATGGTCACGAAGACTCACCCGCCTTCCGATCGCGACGTGGACTTCGCTCACACCAGCGCGGCAGCGTCTCCGGTCACGACGATGTCTTCGGCGATCGCCCGCGAGCTTCCGGTTGGTGTTGTTGCTGGCCCGTCGCAACAACGTGAACGCTTCGTCCTGGGTGACGAAGCGTCGGGTCATGATGATCCCGATGGCCTGACCGATCATTCGGGACGTGCGCAATGCGGTCTGCAGCTCCTCGACCTGGTCCTGTCGAAGCACACCCGCCTCATGCAGTTCCAGGATCATCTGACGGTCGATGTCGACGTACGCTTCGAGATCATCGATCCGGAGACTGTCCTTCGTCGCGAGCGCCTCGATGGCGTCGACCCGGCTGGTCGCTGTCACCTCGCGGGCGTCGCTGGCGTCGGCTCGGGCGTCGGCGCTGTCTTGGCGGGTGTCACTGGCGTCGGCGCGGTCCCTGGCAACCTGTTCGCGCGTATCGCCGGCATCGGCGCGGCGGCTGGTGGCGTCGGCGCGGTCCCCGAGCACCTCCAGGTGGCGGCGGATGGCGGCCAGCTACTCACAGAGCATGTCGATCTGCTCCTGCATCCGCGACGCGGTGTCGGGCTCGTTCGCATTCACGCCCTGATCATGCTCTCGTCTACCTCGACTCGGCGAGCTATTCCCGCGCAGTACAGGACGGGCGTCGAGGGGCGGTGATGGGACCTCAAGCCGGCGGCAGTGGGCTTTCTGTTGGTGCGGTCATCGCGGCCCCGTCAGACGGCGGTGCCGCCGCGTGCGTAGCGGTGATCCCGGCGACGAGCATGTCGAGGCCGTGGTCGAGCTCGCGTTCTCCGTGGTAGTCGGCGAGGTCGGAGGCCAGACTCCGCAGGATAGGGAACTGACGTGGTGGGAGCTGGTGGAGCCCGAGGCGCAACAGGTCGTCGGTCTCGTCGGGGTTCACGATCGTGTCCTGCAGCTCGGCGAGGAGGTGGCCGTAGAGGAACCCGACGTAGGCGCGGTGGATCCGCAGGGCGTCGGCTGCGGGAGAGCCGGCGGTGGTCAGCAGCTCGAGGAAGTGCTCCAACGGGCGCAGCGTGGCGGGCGGGCGGAGACCGAACGCCGTGGCCACGGGCCGGGTCAACAACAGGTTCACCACGTGAGGATGGGCAAGAGCCAGCCGGCGGAAGTTGTGCGCACTGCGCCGCAGCTGGGTCTGCCAGTCCTGCCCCTCCTCGGGCAGTTCGAGCTCGTCGAGCACGAGCTCGACGATCCCGTCGAGGAGGGCCGCCTGATCGGGTGCGTACCGATACAAGGTCATCACGTCGCGGCCGAGCTCGCGGGCGAGTCGGCGTCGAGTGAGGGCGTCCAGACCTTCGGCGTCGACCAGTTGCAGCGCGGTGGCCAGGACCCGCTGCCGCGTCAGGGGAACACGGTTGCCTGTGCTGTCACTCAGGTCCTCGACGGAGGAGCCGTCACCGTCTGAGGGGCTCGATGGTGATCCCCGCCCGGGTGTGCGCTTGCTGCTCATGTGGTGGTGGCGCCTCTGGCAGTCATCATCCGTACATCAGGAGCTTCATTGTCCACCTCACCCACCGCAACTCAGCCGGTCAGCTACGACACCGAGGGTGCGCGCTTGACCACCGAGACCAAGTCGGCCCTCAAGACCACCGAGCTGATCGTCTACGTGCTGGCAGTCATCGGCGTCCTCGTCGCTGCCGCGGTCACCGACAACGGCGACGACGGCCAGGGTTTCGGCGCAGCCAGCGCCTGGCTCTACGTCACCCTGCTGACCATCGGCTACATGATCAGCCGCGGCCTGGCCAAGTCCGGCAGCCGTGAGCGCTACAACGCGTAGTCACCACTCAAACAGGACCCCATCGGGAGCTTTCCCGGTGGGGTTCTGTTCTCCACAGCCGACCGAGAGACAGCGTCCCGCCGAAGATGGGGCACGCGGCCACCTGTCGCCTTCTGATCCGTTCCGCCTCAGCTCAGAAGCATAGAGGAGGCCGGCCCAAGGTCAGTCTCGTCATGGCGCCCCCATCACCAGTCCTTCGATGGTGTGCATCTGCACGATCGGCACCAGCTCCTCGACCACACGGCACAAGAGGTGTCGCCGCATGTCGTTCGGCACCGAGTCGTAGAACTTCCGAGTCACCTGCGGGTCATGCAGCTCATCATGGCCGGCCCCCGGAGCGTCGACGCCCAGCACCAGCACCGGCCGCGACTCGGCAGAGACGTTCTCCGTTCCGCGGTGCAGAGCCAGCGCTGACCGGGCCGAGATGTCGCCGGCCCTGGGCAGCTTACGAACTGCGCGCTCGTGGTAACGGGACCAGGTGCTGCGGTCGGGGAACATCTGATGGTCGAAGTCCAAGCCGTCTTCCCACTGTGTGCCCAGAGCGATCTCGAACGGTCCCATCTCAGGCACTGTGTCCACGGCGGTCAGGTTGAAAGCCAGCGATGTGAGCCGGTGGTCACGGTAGGTCTCCGGTGGTGAGGGAAAGTCGCGGTGCCAGGGCTGGTTCCTCGCGCCCGGCAACGGGACATCGAAGCCGAGCTCGACGATGAGGTAGTCCGGGCCGAGAATCTCCTCACACACCCCCCGCACCCAGGGATGGCTGATCAGCTCGATGAACCCGCTCAACTGCTCGGGATGGATCTCGACGTAATAGCGGTTCGGCCCGCGCCCCACTGCTCCGCCCTCACGCAAGCGGGCGTCCGCGAACGCGACCTCGATGTCCTGGCGCATCCTCGCGGCCCACTGCGGGGAGAACGCACCACGAAGGGCGGTGATGCCGTCGCTGTACAGCTGTTCACGGGCCGTCGCTACGTCACAGCCGCTCTGGGTCACAGACATCGGTGGCCTTCCTCGTGAGTGCCACCACGCTACAACTCACGACCGCAGTCCGGATCTAGAGCCCCGCCCCCTCAGCGAGACATCGAACATCACAACACGAGGGTGAAACCGGTGCTTGGCTGTGAACCTGGGGGGTATGACACCGACAGCACTGGCGCTGAACAGCACGCGACCATGACAGCCCGGCCGTCCAACGATCGGGGCCCGGCTCCGAGGATCGACATGAAGCATCAACGCGGCCCACATCAGCGTGGTGCCGACCGTGGCCCGATCAGCATCACGGACGCCACCATCGTGCGACCCGTGTCCTTCTGCTCTCTAGACGGAGCCATCCGTGCGGAGGTGAATGCATGAACGCACGTGGAGGTCGGCGTTGCGCTGTGGTGTTCAACCCGATCAAGATCAGTGACTCCTTTCACCAGCTGGTCACCGATGCGCTGGACCGAGATGGCTGGGTGGACACGTTGTGGTTGGAGACGACCGCAGAAGACCCGGGCCGCGCCATGACGGCGGAGGCCGTGGCAGCGGGCGTTGACCTGGTGATCGGTGCGGGCGGGGACGGAACCATCCGTATCGTCGCCGACGGCCTGGCCGGTACCGGGATACCGATGGGCCTGATCCCGGCCGGTACCGCGAACCTGCTGGCCCGGAACCTGGACGTGCCGCTCCAGGAGGCTGCAGCCGTCGAGGTGGCGGTGACCGGGAAGCCACGCACCATCGACTTGATCAAGATCACCGTCGATGATCGTGAGGTCGAGCACTTCGCCGTCATCGCCGGGATCGGTGTCGACGCGATGATCATGGACGAGGTCGACGACGACCTGAAGGCCAAGGTCGGATCCGCCGCGTACTTCCTCGCCGCGGCCAAGGCCCTCGGTCGGCTGCCGGTCGATATGACGGTGCAGGTCGATGACCACCGCCCGAAGCGGCGTCGGGCCATGCTGTGCGCCATCGGGAACGTCTCCGACCTGCAGGGCAACATCACGCTGATCCCTGGCGCCCGCCCCGACGACGGCATGCTCGACGTCTACATCGCCTCCCCACACCGGCTCCGGCACTGGCTGCATCTCGGCGTGCGTCTGGCCACCCGCCGCCCCAAGAAGGACGACCAGGTCGACCAGTGGACCGGCACGACCGTCAAGATCACGATCGACGGATCAGACAACTATCAGCTCGACGGTGACGTCATCGGGAGATGCACCCGGATGGTCGCAGAAATCGTGCCGGCCGCGCTCACCGTCCACGTGCCTGCTGCAGACCCTGCCGCGTTGGAGCCGTCGTCGACACCGTCGCCGACCGGAACGGACGAAGCGCCGACCCGAACAGGTGTGGCACCAGCCGCCGCCCGGGTCGCCGCGTGGCGGCAGCGATGGTCCCTGCGGCACGGAGACTACGGGTTCACACCCACCACCACCATGGTCGAGGAGAGGCCGGTCCGGTCGCTGTCGACCGGCCGCCGCCACGATCTTCCTGAGGTGGTTCTGCTGCCCGGCATGGGAGCACCCGGATACCTGGCACCGCTGACGCGAGAGATCTCGGCCTGGACCCAGGCCACCGTGCTGGATCTGCCCGGGTGGCGGGCAGGGCGGGCCCGAGCATGCCCGTCCACACTGACCGGGGTCGCCGTGGCGACGGCGCGGTGGCTGGAGACCACCGACCGGGAGAAGGTCATCCTGTTCGGCCACTCCACCGGCGCCCAGTCGGTCCTGGCAACCGCGCTGCTGGTACCTGACCGTGTCGCCGGCGTGGTCATCGCCGGACCCACCTTCGACCCTGCGGCTCGGACGTTTCGTGCGCTCCTCCGGCGGGTCCCGGCCGCGCTGCGACGAGAGCCGTTCGGCGAGATCGGCGTCGTCGCACCGTCATATCTGGCCAGCGGAGGCGTCGACTTCGTCCGCTTCCTCCGCACAGCCCTCGACGACCAGCCAGAAGACACCATCACCAAGCTCGCCACACCCATTCTCGTCCTCACCGGCGAACACGATCGCCTCGCGCCACCATCCTGGGCGCAACACCTCTCCGACCTCGCCTCCGCGCCCTGCAGAGTGCTTCCCGGTTCTCACAACGCGCCCTACCCCTATCCGGGGGAAACCGACGCTGCGTTGCACCAAGCCGTCCAGTCCTGGAACGGATCGAAGAGCGCGACCTGACTCACGAATGGATCTCGGGATGCGCTGAAAGACCTCCGACGGCCAGCATCACCGCCCTATCTGGCTGTGCTCACCGTCATCGACATCGACGCCGTCGACCTCGAAGCAGCCTTCGGCTGCGCCATTGCCGAGGTGAACCACTGGCTGGACCAGGCTGGGGGCGACAGTCCTCGTGCGCCCGTGTGACTCTGTGGCGTTCTCGATCGACGGTCGTCAATCAAGGGATTCCACCAACTGGTCGACCAGACCGATGAGTTCACGTGGTCTCGCTCGTCTGAAGAGCTGGGAAGCCCAACCGCCTCGACTCAGGAGCAGTCATGAGTTCCAGCCCTCGCGACAAGACCGAACCGCACAAATCGGCCGCGCGCTCATCTGTACCGGGAAGCGACGCCACAACACTGCCAGAAGCCATGACGGGTAGGGCAAGCCCCGCGAAAGCCGCGGTCGGCGATGCACCAGTCTTCGCCTACATCGCCAGCCTCCCTCAACCGCAGCGCGGCATCGCCGAAGCCGTCGATGCGCTAGCAGCCACCACGCTGCCTGACCTCAAGCGTTCCGTGAAGTGGGGCATGGCGTACTACGGCGTCGGCGACGGGTGGTGCTTCAGCTCCGGCGGCTTCGCTGGCCACGTCAAGCTCATGTTCATCAACGGCGCGGCGCTCGAACCGACACCGCCAGTCACTCCGGTCGGGATGGGCAGATCGACACGAGGTGTGGAGCTCGAATCGGTGGACGACCTCGACGCAGTCCAGATCGCAGCCTGGATGAAGCAAGTCGCGTCTGTGCCTGGTGTCGGAGGCAAGAGACGTTGAATCTGTCAACGGCAGCATCCGTCAGTCGGAGGGCGGGGAACAGTCGTCGGATGGTCTGGGCGGGGAGTGGTCATTGACCTAGCGGTACGAAGAATGGGCTCCGACCGAGCATCGCGGGGTTCGGTGCCGACCGTCAGGCGAACCGGGCGATCAGCTCATCCACCGGCAGGTCGAACTCCCTGTCGCGCCAGAAGTAGGTCCGGTCGTGCTCGCCGATCTGACGCACGATGCGGCAGGGGGTGCCGACCGCCACGACATCGGCCGGCAGATCCCGGGTCACGGTGCTCCCGGCGCCGATGACGGTGTTGGCGCCGATGGTGACACCGGGCATGATCTGCACGCCGGACCCGATCCAGACGTTGTCGCCGATGCTCACCGGGAGGTTGAACTGGGCGGAGCGGACCCGCAGCTCCGGCAGCACGGGGTGTCCCGCGGTGGTGATCACGACGTTCGGTCCGAACATGACGTTGTCGCCGATGTGGATCGGCCCGTCGTCGACCAGTGTGAGGTTGAAGTTGGCGTACACGTGGGCGCCGAGATGGACGTGGCGACCTCCCCAGTTGGCGTGCAGGGGAGGTTCGATGTAGCAGCCGGCGCCGGCGGACGCGAACATGCGCTGCAGCAGCTCGGACCGCTCGGCCGACTGGGACGGCCGGGTCGCGTTGAAGTCGTACAGCAGCTCGAGGGCGTCGGTCTGCTGCTCCGACAGGGCAGTATCCGTCGGGTCGTAGATGAGTCCGGCGTCCATCCGCTCGCGATTGTCCACGTCAGCATCGTTCCACAGCGCTGCTCGGGCCCGCCCCGTCAGCGGACGGCTGGCCCGATCAGATGGGCTGAGGTCGACGAGTCAGCCGGCCGTCGCCTGGCTCCACCGCTTTGTAGCCGATGCCGTAAACGGTCATCACGATCTCGGGCTGCGTGCGGTCCCGTTCGATCTTGGACCGGAGACGCTGGATGTGGACGTTGACGAGCCGGGTGTCGCCGGGATAGCGGAAGTGCCAGACCTGTTCGAGGAGCATGGGGCGGCTGAAGGCCTGCGAGGGCTGCCGAGCGAGGGTCAGGAGCAGGTCGAACTCGAGCCGCGTCAGGTGAATCGTTGTGTCGTTGCGTTTGACGGTGTGTGCGGCGACGTCGATCACGAGGTCGCCGACCCGCACGACGTCGTGGTTGGTCGCAGGTGGGTGCCGTAGCCGACTCCTGATCCGGGCGATCAGCTCTCTGGCTTTGAACGGTTTGGCCAGGTAGTCGTCGGCGCCGGCGTCCAGCCCTGCGACGACGTCGGTGGTGTCGGATCTGGCGGTCAACATGACGATCGGGACCACCGACTCGGAGCGGATCTCGCGGCAGATGGTCATGCCGTCCTTGCCCGGGAGCATCAGATCCAGCAGGACCAGGTCGGGGCGGGTATCGCGGTAGGTAGCCAGTGCCGAGTCACCGTGAGCGCACCAGATGGGGTCCAGTCCTTCGTTGCGCAACACCAGAGACAGCATCTCGGCGAGTGCTGCGTCGTCGTCGACCACCAGTACGCGCCCGGCCAGTTCGGTCGGGGCCGGAGCGGCGGGTGGGTGGTGCCGAACCGACGGCGCGACGCCTGGCGCGGCGGATCCTGGCTTGATCAGCACTGGACCCGCGGTCCTGTCCGGCCTGAGGGCGTCGACATTCGTGGGTGGAGACGTCGAACCGTCCGGAATACCCATTGCACTCCTTTGTAGGGCTTGGGAAGTCCTTATGAGAGAAGCGCGAGTCTCCGTGAGGAGCATGCGCGGTTGCTAGCGATCGGCTGTGAAAGTGGCGGCACGCACCGGGTTCGATGCCGCCGATCGTCTCCGTGGCGCACGGAGTCGATGATCATCTGCTTGGCGATGACACCGTCGACGGCGAAGAGACCCGTTCGGCACCTACCGCCGGGTGGCCACGTCTTCGTCGGCGGCGGGACTCGCTGGTGGGCCAGTCGAGCAGGCGGGCACCGAGGACAGCGATCTGCAAGCCGAGACTGTCGGCTGGGTCGGTCGGGTTGCATCCGGTGAGGGTCTCGACCCTGGCCAGGCGGTAGGTGACGGTCCGAACGGAAACATGAAGGCGGCGCGCGGTCTCGGTGGCTACGGCCCCCGTCAGGTAGTACGTCTCCAATGTTCTCAGCAACGGTGCCGCTCCACCGCGGGCGCGGACGAGAGGCGTCAGAACCCCGTGCACGAGGTCCTCCAGCGCCGCCTGGTCGCGGCCGATCACCCGATAGAGAAGCAGGTCTCGTGGTTGGATCGTGGCGGCGTCGAGATCGAGTCGACGGGCGAGCCTCAGTGCCTCCCGCGCCTGCTCGTAGGAGTGGGCGATGCCGTACGCGCCGGGATGGGGCCCACCGGAGGCCACCTGCCAATGGTGGTCAGCGGTGTGTCGGCCGAGCTGGGTGCGGAGGAAGTCGACCGCCGGCAGACGCCTCGTGCCGGCCGTGGTGATGCCGGTGCCCGAACCGCCCGAATCCCCGGGCAGGATGACAACGAGGAAGGTGTCCTTGGTGGCGACGAGGACCTCACGGTCTCCGTAGCGATCGACCACGGCGCGCTCGATCGGGCCGGCCGTCCGGTCCAGCTGATGCGGAGATGACGACGACGGTTCCGCCAGGAGAACCTCGTGGCCGCGACTGAGATCGAGCCCGAACGGCTGTGCCCGCTGAACCAGACGAGCGACGTCGGCGTCGCCGCGCAGAAGATCGTCGATGAACTCCCGACGGACAGACTCCTCCTGACGGATCATGGCACGCCGGGCAGCCTGGTGACCGTCGATCAGCACATCGACCGCCTCGTTCACCACCCGCAGCATCGTCTCGGCCGCCGCCTTCGTGCCTCCGGCAGCATGTCCCACGGTGGCGGGCATCGCACGCCACAAGCGCCACGCTGCCGACAGGTACAAGTCCACTGCTTGGTCGGCGTCGACGCCGGCGGCGGCCGTTCGCTCACCCAGCTGTCGAAGAGCGGCGAGCTGGGATGGTTGGGGCCGCCGGCCCTCGGTAGCAGCGTCGAACAGGATCTGGAGGTACTCGCCCAGCAGCTGGACTGACACGCCCGCCTCGCCAGCAGTTCGGGCCGCCACCTGCGCCACCCGATCCGCACCACCGTCGTCGATCGGGTGTTTCCCGCGGTCACGCGCCACCGGATACCTCTCCATCGGACCAACCCTCGCTGTTTGCCGACGTTCGGCAACCACACTGCATCAATGATGACCGACGGTGGCTCTTTCGGGCAGCGGCGATGCCCGGGACAATTGATACATCAGCGGCCAGCAAGCGCCGCCCGACAACAGGAGGTGCCCGATGCCCAGGCAGCAAGCCCCGCGAGCACGGCTGGACCTCCACAACGTCAGCATCGACATCGTCGCTGCCGAGGCCGGACGGTGCGGTTTCACCCATCTGGCCAGCGGACGCGTCTGCTGGCGCCCCCATCGTCACCCGGGACCGTGCCATCAGCAGGCCAGCGCTGTGATGCCGGCCCCGATGTCGTCCCCCCGTTAGCGGCGGCTCAGCCGTCACCCACCCACCGCTGCCCTGCGCAGCAGCACGACCGCCAACTGCTGTCGGGCCTGCTCTCGCGACATCCCAAGGAGCGCACCATGACACTCGAACTCACTGACACCCCTGGCATGCCCACGCCAGCCGTCTCGCAGCTGACTGCTGTGCGGACCGAGCTGGAGCTGCAGCGCAGCTTCCGTATCGAGCAGATCGAGGAGGTGGAGGTCGACGCAACCGAGGCGCTGGCCGCAGGAGACGACATCCGGCTGCAGGTAGCCCGGTCTCTCTTCACCGCGGCCGAGGCTGCACTGCAGGAGATCCATGCTGCGCTGGGCCGCCTCGATGACGGCAGCTACGGCATCTGTGAGCGTTGCCACCAGCCCATCCCCATCGAACGTCTCGAGGTGCTACCCACCAGCCGATCCTGCACCCCGTGCCAGGCGCGCACCGAGTCACGCCGGATCCGCAAGCCCTCCCCGGCAGCCCACGGCAGCTGGCCCATCGCTGGACCGGCCGGCCGGGCGGCCGGGGCATCCTCGTCCTAGAGAACATTCGACGGCCCTCATATCGCCTTGGCGTAACTCGCCGACCCACGTCTCAGACCGCCATCCGGCAGGTCGCAGACCGTGGGTCATCGAGGGGCAGACCGGTGTACCGGCAGACCCCGTCTGCCCTTGTGACACGAAGGATCTCCATGACCACCACCGACACCACTGTGATCGACCGACGATCTCGTCGACAACAGACACGCGATCACTCGAGCCTGGACGACGCAGAACGGGTCGATCTCGCGGCCGAGCGTGAGCAGCTGTTCCTCTCCCTCAAGGCCGGAGCTTGCGTCGCGCTCACCCTGCTCTTCCTCCGGCTCGGCATCCCCGGACCCGCCTTCGTCTGCCTGACCATCGGCGTGCTCCTCCTCAGCACGAGTCAGCCAGGCTGCAAGAACACGGATCAAGGATGACGTCATGTTGACGCAACGAGAACGGCGGCTGTTCGAGGACCTGGAACGGCAGTACTACGCCGCCGACGCCCCTGCAAGTCCCGCCGATGACCCTGCCGAGCCCACGGGCACCCCTGCTGAGCCCGCCGACCCGGAGGCGTCATCGAAGGCATGGGTGCTGGAGGTCGGGATGGGCGTCTGCGTGGCGATGGTCGCCATCTGCGGACTCCTCGGTGCACCCGAAGGCGTTGTCTGCTTCACCGGCAGCGCGATGATCTTGGCCTTCATGCAGTACCACATCTGACCGATGGCGGACCGGCCAAACGATCGTTGACCGCCACCCGACCTCGATCCCATGGCGGTCGTACACACACCGAGGAAAAAGAAGATGGACATGACTGCTGCCACCCACCCCGTCCCCGACCGAGTCGTCGTCATCGGCGCCGGAATGGTGGGCCTGTCCACCGCCTGGTTCCTGCAGGAGCACGGAGTCCAGGTCACGGTCCTGGACCGGACAGGGGTGGCGGCGGGCTCATCCTGGGGGAACGCGGGCTGGCTGACCCCCGGGGTTGCGACACCTCTGCCGGAGCCGGCCGTCCTCAGGTACGGGTTGCGGGCAGCTTTCTCACCCTCCTCCCCGGTCTATGTGCCGCCGAGCGTCAAGCCGGCACTTCTCCGGTTCCTCACCGGCTTCGTCCGTCATTCGACGACGAGGGCGTGGAGATCTGCGATGGGGCACCTGGCCCCGCTCAATGACCTGTCCTTGGAGAGCTTCGACCTGCTCGAGCGGGGCGGGGTCCCCGCCGACACCCGCGACGCCGGGTCCTTCCTCGCGGCGTACCGCACCGAGGCAGAGCGCAAGACGTTGCTGGAGGAGATCCAGCACATCCACGCGGCCGGCCAGGACGTCGAGTTCGAGGCGCTCACCGGCGACCAGGCCCGCACGATCGAACCGCATCTGTCGGAAGAGATCGGTGCTGCCATCTTGCTCAGGGATCAACGGTTCGTCGACCCCGGACGCTACGTCCACGCAATCGCCGATTCGGTGAGCGACCGTGGCGGCAAGATCATCGACGGGGCGACGGTCTCCCGTCTTCAAGACATCGGTTCCGGGGTGGTCGTCACCACCGCCGAAGGCTCGGTCGAGCAGTTCGACATGGCGGTCGTCGCGACCGGCGCCTGGCTCGGCGAGCTGGCCCGCCCGTTCGGGGTGCGGAACGTCGTTCAAGCCGGCCGAGGGTACTCGTTCTCGGTCGCCATCGACCGAGTGCCGGAGAGCCCGGTGTACCTCCCCGCACAGCGGGTCGCCTGCACGCCGATCGGGGACCGGCTGCGTATCGCCGGCATGATGGAGTTTCGTGAACCCGATGCCCCGCTTGGATCGCCGCCGCGTGCAGGCGATCGCCGACGCCGCCCGTCCGCTGCTGAACGGCATCGACCTGGCTGACCGCCAGGACGAATGGGTGGGCTCCCGTCCGTGCACGGTGGACGGCCTGCCACTCATCGGAGCCACCGGGAGCCCACGGGTCTGTGTCGCAGGTGGCCACGGCATGTGGGGCATCACTCACGGTCCGGTGACCGGCCGACTCCTCGCCCAGATGATGGTGACTGGGCACGCCGACCGAGCACCTCAGACCTTTCGACCCTCTGCGACGCCACTGATCAGCTGATCGCGACCGACACGGCTGCTTCAGCGGTTACGCCACCAGATCGCGCTCGTCAGCACCGTGGCGAAGCTGCACCAGCCGGCGTAGGGGAGCAGTGCCCAGCCTGCTCGCTCGTCGCCGCGGAGCGTCCTGGCGACCAGGTCCCAGCTGCTGGCCGACAGCGCGCCGGCGACGAGGATGGCCGGGAAGAGTCGATGGGCTTTGAAGAACACCCAGCTCCAGGAGGCGTTGAGCACGAGGTTCGCCGCCAGCGCCCTTCGGTAGGCCTCGGCCTCCTCACCCTCGAGCCGATCCAACGCCACGGCCGAGGTCACCGCGATGTCGGAGTACAGCACGGTCCACACCACGGGGAACACCGCCGCCGGAGGCTGGATGGCCGGCTTGCGCAGTGTGCGGAACCAGACGCTGGAGGTGTCGCGGCTGGCTACGCTGCCCAGGGCCGCTGTGACCGCGGCGGCGGCAGCCGTCTGCGCCAGGTACTTCCGGACCACCAGCGTCTCCTCTGCGTCGCATCTGTTCAGCACAGACATCCCACAGCGTGGGCGCCCCGTGACCTGCAGGTTCGTGTCACAGGTGATTTCCCGCCGACGCGGGTCCGCCGGCGGTCACTACCCTGGGTCCGTGATGATCGAGACGGACGTGCAGCGCGTGACAGTCGGCCAGGTCGAGCTCGCCTACACCACGGGAGGCGACCCGGCCGACCCACCGGTGCTGCTGGTCGCGGGCCTGGGGGCCCAGCTGATCAGCTGGGAGGACGGCTTCTGTCAGGCGCTGGTCAACCGTGGCCTGTACGTGATCCGGTTCGACAACCGGGACGCCGGACTGTCCACCCACCTCGGAGCGCCCTCGGCCGAGCCTGCGTACGCGCTGGCCGATCTGGCGGACGACGCGGCCGGTCTGCTGGACGCCCTCGGTCTCAGATCGGCCCACGTGGTCGGCGTGTCGATGGGCGGGATGATCGTCCAGCTGCTGGCGATCAGGCATCCCGACCGGGTCGCCAGCCTGACCTCGATCATGTCGACCACCGGCGACCCGTCGGTGGGGGAGGCCAGCGAGGCCGCGATCGCGGTGCTGATGGCACCGGCGGCCCAGACGCGCGAGGGCGTGCTCGAGGGGGCGGTGGTGGCCAATCGCGTCACGGGGTCGCCGTCGTATCCGATGCCGGCGGCGGAGCTGCGGTTGCGGGCGGGCCGGGCCTTCGACCGCGCCTACGACCCCGCGGGCTTCGCCCGTCAGCTGCAGGCCTGCCTGACGACTCCGGACCGTACGGAGGATCTGCGTCGACTCGATCTGCCGTCGCTGATCGTCCACGGTGACGCGGACGCCCTGATCGGGGTGAGCGGAGGACGGGCCACGGCCGCGGCGATCCCGGGCGCGGAGCTCCTGGTCCTGCAGGGTGTGGGCCACGAGCTCCCCGAGCCGCTGTGGCTTGTCGTGGTGGAGCGGATCGCCGGTCTGGTGCAGCGCGCCGAGTCGCTGAGCCGTCGTTAGCCGGTCGTCACCGCGCCGGAGTCGCGGTCGCCCCGACGGCTGTCCGTCCCTGGGAGTGCCCCCGTCGCACGGGTGGTCCGCCGTGGACGGGTTCGAAGGTGTCGAAGCGGGCCTCCAGGACTCCCTCACCGCCGGTGAGGTCGGGTAGCTGCAGCTGGAGCTCGTGCAGGCGGGTGGAGACCAGGCGCACCTCGACCTGGGTCAGGTCCTCACCCGTCGTCTGCGCCACCACCTCGGCACCCCACCGGGTGACGACCCGCTGGACCGCCGACGTGGCGTCGTTCGGGATCTCGATCAGCACCCGGAGCACCGGCTCGCAGACCACCGTGCCCGCGCGTCGCAGCGCCTGGCGCAGCACGATCGGGACCAGCTGGCGGTAGTCGTAGGACGTGCTGGTCGGGCCGCGCCGCGACGGGGGACCGTCCGCGACGCTGTACCCGCAGTCGGTCAGGGTCACCACGCAGTCGGTGACCTGCCAGCCGTACAGGCCGCGCTCGAGCGTGTCGACGACGTGGCGCTCCACCGCGGCCGAGAAGGCGGTCGCGTTCTTGAACAGGTACAGCGGCATGTCACGCGCGGCCGCCGCGGTCACGAACCGGACACCAGAGCCGGGTGGGCCCGGCTCGAACCTGAGTCCGATCGTCGCGTGGTACGGATTGGTGTCGGTGTTGAGCCGCTCCAGAGCGGTTGCGCCGCGGCGAGGGCGCTCGACGTGCAGCACACTGGCGTCCGCGAACTCCACCTCGATCCCGTACTCCTCGGCCAGGGTGGTGGCGATGACCTCCTGCTGGACCCGACCGTAGAGCGACACCACGGCCACCCCGTCGTCATCGGAGCGGGCGGCGATCAGCGGGTCCGCGTCGGAGAGCTCGGCCAGGGCGACGCGCAGGTCCGTGCCCTGCTCGGGTCGGACCGCGAACACCGAGGCCTCCAGCGAGGGCGGGGCGAAGTGCCGCTCGTCGACCAGCCGGTCACCGAAGCCGTCACCGACGCGGGCCTGGGACAGCCCGGTCAGCCGACCGATCTGCCCGGCGCCGACGGTGTCGGTCCGCACCCAGCGACCGTGGTCGAACAACCTCAGCCCAGCCACCTTGCCGACCCGCCCCTGCGGGAGGTCGAGCCGGGTCCGAGCACGCAGGGCGCCCGAGAACATCCGTACGTAGACGATCTTCTCGCCGGCCCCACCCCGTTCGATCTTGAACACCTGGCCCGACGGCTGTCCGCCGACCGCCGGTTCCGTGGTGGGCAGCAGCGTCGCGATCCCGGCCACCAGGTCGGCGACCCCGGCTCCGGTCGCGGCCGAGCCGGCGTAGGCGGGATGCACCAGGCAGGCGCGGGTCTGCGCCGCCAGCTCGGTCCGCAGTCGCGTGCTCGACCCGGTGCCCGATTCCACGTAGGTGGCCAGGAGCGCGTCGTCGTGCTCGGCGAGCGCGGCCGTCTCCAGCTCCTGGAAGGCTCCGTCGTCGGGGCCGTACGCGGTGAACGCCGCGTCCCGGGAGCCGGCACCGTCGACGTGACCCATCGACAGGACGTGCGGGGTGAGTCGTCGTCGTACGGCTGCGAGGGTGGCGTCGACGTCGGCGCCGGTGCGGTCGATCTTGTTGAGGAACAGCAACGTGGGAACGGACAGCCGCTGCAGTGCTCGCATCAGGATCCGGGTCTGCGGTTGGACACCCTCCACCGCGGAGAGCACCAGCACGGCACCGTCGAGGACGCCGAGCACCCGCTCGACCTCGGCGATGAAGTCGGGGTGGCCAGGGGTGTCGAGGACGTTGACCGTCGCGTCGTCGAGCGGGAACGCGACGACCGCGGCCTTGATGGTGATGCCGCGACGACGTTCCAGCGTCAGCGTGTCGGTCTGGGTGGTGCCGGCATCGACCGAACCGAGCTCGTCGACGACCCCGGCGAGGTGCAGGAGCCGTTCGGTGAGGGTGGTCTTACCGGCGTCGACGTGGGCGAGGATGCCCAGGTTGAGTGAGCGTGTGTGCACGCGAGAACCTCTTCAGATGGTGGGAGCAGGGCCTGAACGCGTGCGCTGCTCGCATCTGTCTGCCACCTGTCGGGTTCTGGACCGGCGTGATCCGGTCGTGACCCACCGTACGAGGGGTCGGGGGACCCGGTCCACATCTTTTCCGCGGGTCTCGACCGTCAGCTGATCTTGCGGCGGTAGACGGCGATGGCGATCGCCTGGGCGATGATCATGAGGGCGAGCAGCCAGGCGAGGGCGATCCAGATGTCACCCCCGACGGGTTGCCCGGCGAAGAGCGCCCGCAGGGTGTCCACGACGGCGGTGACCGGTTGGTTCTCCGCGAACCAGGCGACCGGAGCGGGCATCGAGTCCGTCGGGACGAAGGCCGAGCTGACGAATGGCAGGAAGATCAGCGGGTAGCTGAACGCGCTCGCCCCCTCCACGGTCTTGGCCGAGAGCCCTGCGATGACGGCGATCCAGGTGAGGGCGACCGTGAAGAGGACCAGGATGGCGGCGGCTGCCGACCAGGCGGCCAGCGAGGCACCGGTGCGGAATCCCATGATCACGGCCACCCCGATGACCACGGCGATCGAGACGAGGTTCGCCACCAGTGACGTGAGGACGTGGGCCCAGAGCACGCTCGACCTGGCGATCGGCATCGACTGGAAGCGCTCGAAGATGCCGCCCTGAAGGTCCAGGAACAACCGGTACGCCGTGTAGGCGACGCCGGACGCGATCGTGATCAGCAAGATGCCGGGGAGCATGTAGTCGACGTACGGTTCGTCGTTTCCGGTGTCGATGGCCCCGCCGAAGACGTAGGTGAACATGAGCATCAAGGCGATCGGGGTGACCGCTGTGGTGAGGATGGTGTCCGGGCTGCGGAGGATGTGTCGCAGCGAGCGATCGGTGAGCACCGCGGTGTCGCCGAGCACGTGGCTGGTCATCTCGGTTCCCCCCGCCCCGAGTCGGTGCCGCCGTCGGCGGTCTGGTCCTCGGCGGCCGGGATGGTCCTGGGATCCGGCCGTGCACCCACGAGGGCGAGGAAGACGTCTTCGAGCGACGGCTGCTTCTCGACGTACTCGACCTCGGACGGGGGCAGCAGCCGCTTGAGCTCGGCGAGCGTGCCGCTCTGGATGATCGTTCCGTGGTGCAGGATGGCGATGCGGTCGGCGAGCTGCTCGGCCTCGTCCAGGTGCTGGGTGGTGAGCAGGACGGTCGTGCCGGCGCGGGCCAGGTCCTTCACCGTCTGCCACACCTCGATCCTCGCCTGAGGATCCAGACCGGTGGTGGGCTCGTCCAGGAAGATGACCGGCGGTGAGCCGATGAGGCTCATCGCGATGTCGAGTCGGCGTCTCATGCCGCCGGAGTAGGTCGCGGCGCGTCGGTTGCCCGCGTCGGTGAGGGAGAACCGGTCGAGCAGGTCGTCCGCGATCGTGGCCGGGTGAGGCAGGTGGCGCAGCCTCGCCACCAGGACGAGGTTCTCCCGTCCGGTCAGCACCTCGTCCACCGCGGCGAACTGGCCGGTGAGGCTGATCGCGTCACGCACGTCGTCGGGCCGGCCGGCGACGTCGAGGCCGTGCACGGTGGCGCTGCCCCCGTCGGCCTTGGACAAGGTGGCGAGGATCCGTACCAGAGTGGTCTTGCCGGCTCCGTTGGACCCGAGCAGCGCGAAGATGCTGCCGGTCGGCACCTCGAAGGAGACGCCCCGCAGCACGTGCTGATCACCGAACGACTTCTCCAGGTCCTGCACCCGGATCGCGGTCTGGGTGGTCATCGTCCGGCCTTTCGCTCCGCGTCCTCGATCGCCGTGATCAGGCGGGCGCGCTCCTTGTCGATCCACTGCTTGCCGTTGTAGGACTGGACGAAGGCCTCGGCGAACTCGACCGGGTCGTCGCCGACGATCGCGCGGACCGAGGTGCCATCGGCGACAGCGCCCTCCCAGAGATCGGCGAAGTCGTTCAACATCGTGACCATCGTGTCGCCGTCGGAGACGGCGCCGTAGTACATGAAGTAGCGCTGGAACGCCTTGGCCGTGGCGGCGTACGGTTCGGGCAGCGCCTCGAGTCGCGCCTTGTAGAGCTTGTACTGCTTCTTCTGCTCGAGCGAGCCGGTGAGGGTCTCGATCCACTTGGCGGTCATGTCAGTTCTCTCCTTGTGACGATGCGACGTGGAGCTGTTCGATGCGTTCGGCGAGGAAGCTCCACGTCCTCCAGAACTCTGCGAGCTGGTCGCGACCGCGCGGGTTGAGCGAGTACACCTTGCGCGGTGGACCTTTCTCGGACGGGACCTTGTCCACGTCGACGAAGCCCTTCTGCTCGATCCGCACGAGCACGGCGTAGATGGTTCCCTCGACGAGGTCGGAGAAGCCCTCCTCCCGCAGCTGGGCGGTGATCTCGTAGCCGTAGGCGGGGCGCGCGGCCAGGTTCGCCAGCACGATCCCCTCGAGCGTGCCCTTGAGCATCTCCGTCATCTGGTTGCCCATCGGCGCTCACCTCCTCTTGCTATTCAGTGGTGCTGACTACCGGTAGACAGTAGCACTGAGTACCGGTACTCAGCAACACTGACTTCAGCAGGTGTTCCGGGGCGATCTCGACCGCGTACGGTGACGCCATGACATCGACTCCGCTTGATCTGGGACGGCCCGTCGCCGGGGACGTCGTCGAGCTGATCCTGGAGGATCACCGGCGATTCGAGACGCTGCTGCGTCAGCTGCGGGACAGCAGCACCGACCGGGACGCCGTCCGCCGGGCCTTCGCGGCCCTGCACGTGGCCCACGCGGAAGCCGAGGAGAAGTGCGTCTACCCGGTGCTGCGGACGAAGGACGCGATCGACGCGCACGAGGAAGAGCACGGGAAGGAGGAGCACGCTGAGGGCAACGAGGCGCTGCTGGCCCTGCTGGAGCTGCGCGGCACCGACACCCAGGCCTTCGACGACGCGGTGGAGGAGCTGGCCGGTCGGGTGAACCACCACCTGACCGAGGAGGAGCTGACCATCCTCAACCCGGCTCGCGAGGACGTGTCCGACAAGGTGAAGGCCGACCTCGGCCTGGCCTTCGCCGAGGAGCGGGCGGCCCAGCTCGATGCCGACTGCGGGCGGCTGGAGAACGTCCGCAAGATCGTGGCTCGAGCCGAGCGGCGACGGCATCCTCCCGGCCGATGAGGAGGAGTGATCGTGAGTGACTTCAACGGTCGTACGGTCCTGGTGACCGGAGCCAGTGGGGGCATCGGCGGCGAGACCGTGCGCCAGCTCGTCGCCGCCGGCGCCGACGTCATCGCCGCCGGGCGGTCCGAGGAGGCGCTGCAGGCTCTCCACGCCGAGACCGGTGCCGCCGTGCTGCCGTTCGATCTCACCTCGGAGGACAGTGTTCGCGATGCCCTGGAGTCCCTCGACGTCTACGGCGTGGTGAACTGCGGTGGGTTCGGCGGCGAGATCGCCACCCCGATGGACACCGACATCGACGTCTTCGACAAGGTCGTCGCGACCAACGCCCGGGGTGCGCTGCTGGTGACCAAGTACACGTCGCGGTCGATGATCCGCCTCGGGCGCGGCGGGTCGATCGTCAACGTCTCCAGCCAGGCCAGCCTGGTCGCGCTGCGCGGCCACATCTCGTACGGGTCGTCCAAGGCCGCGCTGGACAACATCACCCGGGTCTCCGCGCTTGAGCTCGGGCCGTACGGGATCCGGGTGAACGGGGTGAATCCGACCGTGGTGATGACTCCCATGTCGGCGTGGTACTGGGGTCGAGACGACATCCAGGGCCCGTTCCTGGAGCAGATGCCGCTGGGTCGCTGGGCCACCGAACCGGAGATCGCCGCACCGATCGTCTTCCTGCTGGGCGACGGGGCATCGATGATCACCGGTGTCTCGCTGCCCGTCGACGGGGGCTACACCGCGCGCTGACCGTGTCCTCGCCGTCAGGGCTCCTGCCGGCGACCGTCGTCGGTCTTCTCGGCGGTGCAGTCGAGGCAGAAGCGGATCCGCTGCCCGGCATCCCGGATGCCGTTCCCGGTGAGCAGCAGCCGAGCCCGCGGCGGTGACCAGCGGTGGCGTGCGCAGCCGGCGGGGTCCGACGACGTGGCCCGTGACGCCGTCGTCCCCTTCTCCGACCCGTGCGCCGACGTAGGCTGTCCGGGGACGGGCGGGCCGAGCCAGCGCCCACCGCAGCAGCGCCACGAGGACAAGGGCCACGAGCACGAACACCGCCACGTCGAGCACGCCGTTCATCGGATCGCCTCCTTGCGCTGCAGCAACGAGACCTCGCCGACCTCGCCGATCGTCGCTCGTCCCGACTGCCCGGATCGAGCATGCACCGTGGCCGGGGGAGCCCGCATCACCCGAATCGCGTGACCGCCGTCCACGCACCGCCGCGACGGACTCCAGGAGGGGCTCGATGAGGAGGGTGACCGACCTGGCTGCGGGGGCGGACCGTTCATGCGATCTGCGTGATGCCGGGTGGTTCTGGGCCCGGCACGATGGCAGCATCGGAGTTACGGCGGGAGCGACTCTCCCCGGTCGCTCCGGCAGGCCCCACCCCGCGGCCGGACACTCGGAGGCGCAGCAGATGACGGGATCGACCCTCACGGAGTCGATGGAGCACGTCGCCGAGTTCTTCGAGATCATCGGGGCGCTGATCCTCGTCGTCGGGCTCCTGGTGGCGACCGGACTGGCCCTTCGATCGATGATCCGGTTCCGCGACGCCACTGAGGCCTATCGCGTGCTGCGGCAGGCCTTCGGTGGGGCCATCCTGCTCGGCCTCGAGGTGCTGGTCGCCGCGGACCTCGTCCGTACCGTTGCCGTGGCACCGACGCTGGAGAACGTGATCACCCTCGGCATCATCGTGTTGATCCGCACGGTGCTCAGCTTCTCCCTCGAGATCGAGATCGAAGGCGTGGCTCCGTGGCGGCGGGCCCTCGTCAGCGGGGCCAGTCATCTGACGCGTGCCGCTGAGCGCAGCGGTCGCTCGCCCGACCAGAGGTCCTGACGCAGCGAACGGTGCGCTTCCTCGGGTGTCCCGGAGCCCCGGGGTCAGTCGCGGAAGTGGTGGAGGGCCTTCTCGGCCAGCTGCCGGGCGAACAACCTGGACATCCCCAGACCGATCCCACTGGCCACCGCCCAGGTGAGCGCGCCGGCCCAGGACGCCTTCGAGTCGCCGGGTTCCGGCGGCGCCTCGCCGGTGACCGCCTTCCAGCCCAGGGTCAGCAACCGCTGGGTGATGATCGTGGTCACGCCGCCGACGGCGGCCACGTACAACCGCCAGGTCAGCTTCTCGGGCACGGCCATGGCCGGCCTCCTTCGGATCGGTGTCGGGCGTGCGCTGGCAGGAAGATCGTTCCAGGTGGCGACGGAGGGACGATCACCGACCCACCGACCCGGCTGACGGACCTCACGGGTCCACGGCGGGTGGATGGTGGGCGCCGCGGTGGATCTCGTGGCTGCGGGCGTGCCCGGGCGAGTCGGGGTCGTCGACGATGGGCTGATCGGCCATGAAGAGGCGGATGACGTGGGCCAGCTCGCCGGGGTGGCTGAAGTTGATGGCGTGCGCAGCACCTTCGATCACCACCAGGAGCACGTGGGTGTCGGTCTGGCTGGCCACGTACGCGACCCGGGCGGGTGTCGGCATCAACGGATCCCGGTCCCCGAGCACGGCCAGCGTCGGCACCCTGAGGTCGAGCAGCCGCTCGAGCGACGGGTACTGGGTCAGCGCCCGGAACATCTTGAACGTGCTGGGAACGCCGAAGCGCACGTAGTCGGGAACGGCCACCGTCATCAGCCGGGTGGGCTCTCGGACCCCGTCCCGGGCCAGCTGCCGGACCGCTCGGTGCAGGGGCTGGTTGTGCAGGCCGCCGGCCGGTGCCACCAGGATGGCGCGCTCGAGTCGTTCGGGGTAGAGGTGCCCGAACTCGCAGATCACCGGACAGCCCATCGAGTTCCCCACCAGGGTCACGGACTCGATGCCGCGGTCATCGAGGAACCGGGCCGCGGCGTGGGCGAGATCGGGGACGTCGAGGGGGGTCGTCGACCGGCCGCTGCGGCCGAAGCCGGGAAGGTCGGGAACGAGGGTGTGGAAGTCCCCGGCAAGTCGTTCGGCGGTCGGCAGCAGGTAGCGGCCCGACAGCCCGAACCCGTGCAGATGCATCATCACCCGCCCGTTCGGCGGTACGACGGACTCGCGGTAGAGGACCTTGACGCCGTCGACAGTCGTCCACCGCTCGACGAGACCGGTGCCCAGCTCCTTGCGTCGTCGCTGGCTGCTCATGACGTGCTCCTCGTCTCGGTGACCAGCGGGGTGGGGACTCGCACCCCCTGCCCGCGGGGCACAGCATGGCAGTCGACGCGGGTTCACCCATCATGCGAAACGGGTGAAACCGCTCGGACCCAGCCGTCGGCCTCCTCGCTCTTTCACCCGCTCTGCATGAGGACAGCCCGGCCCTTCGCGCTGGAGGATCACGATGTCGGCCCGAATGCCTACGGAAGGAAGTCCATGACCACTCAGATCGAGCCGTCCCCGTCGGGCGTGGAGAAGCGAGCACGCCTCGGCGTCGAGGCGGGGGAGCGGGTGCCGCCGGCGTCGCACGGGGACTGGGAGAAGGCAGTCGACCGGCCCGACCCGGTGGAGCTGCTGGTCGAGCAGAACCGAACGCGCGAGGCGGATCTGGTTCCGGTCCGGCACGGCCGGATGATGGTCTCGCCGTTCACGTTCTACCGCGGTGCGGCCAAGATCATGGCCGCGGATCTCGCCGGCACGCCGACGGCCGGCCTGACCGTGCAGCTCTGTGGGGATGCCCACCTGTCGAACTTCGGGGGGTTCGCCTCGCCGGAGCGCCAGCTGCTGTTCGGGTTGAACGACTTCGACGAGACGCTGCCGGGACCGTTCGAGTACGACGTGAAGCGGATGGCGGCCAGCTTCACGATCGCCGCGCGCAACAACGGGTTCCCGTCGAAGTCGACGCGGGCCGTGACGATGGAGGCGGCGCGGGCGTACCGGACGGCGATGGCCGAGTTCGCCGAGATGAACACCCTGAAGGTCTGGTACGCCCGCATGTCCGAGGCGGACCTCCAGGAAGCCTTGCGCGAGGCCCAGAAGCAGATCACGTCCTCGACGGCCAAGGCCAAGCCGGGCAAGAAAAAGGATGACGGCAAGGGGGCGAAGGTCAGCAAGACCGAGGCTGCCCAGCTGGCCGAACGGGCCGCGGCGGTGGCCAAGGCGCTGCGCAAGGCCCACACCCGGGACAGTCTGCAAGCGCTCTCGCGGTTCGCCGAGGTGGTCGACGGGCGGTATCGGATCGCCAGCGCCCCACCCGTGGTGGTGCCGCTGCGCGAGCTCGACGGGGCCTGGGGTCACTCCGCCGAGCAGATGCGCGAGGTGGTGGAAGATCAGTTCCGCAGCTACAAGTCGACCCTGAGCGGGGACCGACGGCTGCTGCTGGAGAAGTTCCGCATCGTCGACGTGGCTCGCAAGGTGGTCGGTGTCGGCAGTGTCGGCACCCGGGCGTTCATGGTGCTGCTGGAGGGTCGCGACACCGGCGACCCGCTGTTCCTGCAGGTCAAGGAGGCGACCCGGTCGGTGCTGGAGGATCAGCTGCCGAAGAGCCGGTTCACCAACCCCGGACAACGCGTCGTGGAGGGTCAGCGGCTGATGCAGTCGGCCTCGGACATCTTCCTCGGCTGGACGAAGGGTGTGCAGGACGACCGGTACTTCTACTGGCGGCAGCTGCGCGACATGAAGGCGTCGGCGGTGGTGGAGACGATGACACCGATCGCGCTGACGATGTACGCCCGGATGTGCGGCTGGACCCTCGCGCACGCCCATGCCCGCTCCGGTGATCCGGTCGCTCTGGCCGCCTACGTCGGCGACGACGACGCGTTCGACCGGGCGATCACGGAGTTCTCAGCGCGTTACGCCGACCAGAACGACCGCGACTACCAAGGGTTCGTCCAGGCCGTCGAGGGCGGGCGGATCGACGCCGTCCAGGGGGTCTGAGCTCACCATGTCGACAGTCGTCGAAACCACTGCCGGCGGACCTGCCGCGCGCGGACCTGAACCTGCGCCGCCACCGGTGCTGTCGCGGGGTCTGTTGCTCGCGATCGAAGTGGCCGCCGTCCTGCTGGCCGCGCTCGGGCTGCGAGCCTTCGCGGGCGTGGTGGCGCCGGTCTTCCTGGCCCTCGTGCTGTCGATCACGGTGCAGCCCTTGCGGAGACTGCCCACCCGCCACGGCCTGCCGGCCTGGGTGGGCACCGTCCTGAGTCTCGTGGCGGTGTATCTGATCGTGGTCGGACTGATCGTGATCCTGGTGCTGTCCGGCGTCCAGCTCGCCGGGCTGCTGGAGGAGTTCAAGCCGCAGTTCCAGGCCGCCGTGGCGAATTTCGGCGACAAGCTCCAGGCTGCCGGGGCCACGCAGGGTCAGCTCGATGCGATCAAGTCGGCCGCCGACCCGGGGAAGCTGATCGGGCTGGCGTCGGCACTCCTCGGGGGCGTCGCCGGGATCCTCAGCAGCATCGCGTTCCTGGTTCTGCTGCTGTTCTTCACCGTGACCGACGCGGCCGCGTTCGCCGCCAACCTGGCCCGCATCTCGCCGGCCGGTCGCCGCCTGGCCGAGGCGTTCGTGCTGTTCGCCCGGGGTAGCCGGCAGTATCTGGCCGTCGCCACCATCTTCGGCGCCGGTGTCGCCCTGTGCGACGTGGTGGCGTTGACTATCCTCGACATCCGCTACGCCTGGCTCTGGGGACTGCTCGCGTTCGTCACCAACTACATCCCCAACGTCGGTTTCGTCATCGGGCTGCTGCCGCCGACGATCATCGCCCTGCTGGATCACGGTCCCGAGACCGCGATCGCTGTGGTCGTCATCTACACCGTGCTCAACGTCGTCCTGCAGAGCGTCATCCAGCCCCGGGTGGTCGGCAACACGGTGGGGCTGTCGGGCACGTTGAGCTTCCTCTCGCTGTTGATCTGGACGTCGATCCTGGGCGGTGTCGGCGCCCTGCTCGCCGTGCCCGCCAGCCTGTTCGTGAAGGCCCTGTTCATCGACGTCGACGAGGACCGACGGTGGTTGACGCCGCTGCTCTCCAGCTCTGGCGACGTCGAGACGCCCGAGCCCCCGCCAACCGTCACCGAGCCCCCGCCGGCCGGCACCGAGCCGCCGCTGGCGGACCCGGTCGCGGCGGTTCCGGACACCGAGGGAGGGTCGGGCCGGTGATCTGGACGGTGGTGACGTATGGGGTGTTGTTGGTGGTGAATGTGGTGGTGTTGGGGTTGGTGCCGGAGCGGCGGCGCCGTCGTCGGCGATGGCGTGGTTGTTGTTGATCTTCTTTCTGCCGGGGATCGGGTTGTTGTTGTTTCTGTTGTTGGGGAGTCCTTTTGTGCCGCGGAAGCGGCGGGAGGAGCAGCGGGTGGCGGGGGAGCTGATCCGGTCGGGGTTGGCGACGGTGCCGGCGTTGCCGGCGTCGCCGGAGCGGCCGGAGTGGTTGGACTCGGCGATGGCGTTGAACCGGCGGCTGGGTTGGTTGCCGAGCACGCAGAACAACACGGCGGTCTTGTTCGGTGACTATCAGGAGTCGATCCGGGCGAAGGCTGATCTGGTGTTGACGGCGGAGCGGTTCGTGCACGTGGAGTACTTCATGATGTGTCGGGACTCGACGTCGGAACCGTTCTTCGCGGCCTTGTTGGAGGTGGCGGGGCGGGGGGTGAAGGTTCGGGTGTTGTTCGATCACATGTCGACGTTCGGGCTGCCCGGGCACAAGGAGCTGTTGGCCACGTTCGACCGGGCGGGGATCGAGTGGCGGCCGATGCTGCCGATCCAGCCGTTGAAGGGGGAGTGGCGGCGGCCGGATCTGCGGAACCACCGCAAGATCGTGGTGGTCGACGGCCGCACGGGTTTTGTCGGGTCGCAGAACATGATCGACTCCAGTTATCACAACAAGAAGCATGAGGCGGCGGGCCGGCACTGGCATGAGCTGACCACCCGGGTCGAGGGTCCGGTGGTGCAGACCCTGAACCTGGTGTTCGCCTCGGATTGGTTCATCGAGACCAGTGAGCGGCTCGTGGACTGGGTGCAGCCGGTGGCGTTCGGTGAGGACCACGGTGCGTTGACCTGTCAGATCGTGCCGAGTGGTCCGGGGTTTCCGGATGAGAACAACCTGCGGCTGTTCAACACGTTGATCTACGGGGCGCAGCACCGGTTGTCGATCACCAGTCCGTATTTCGTGCCGGATGACTCGTTGTTGTATGCGATCACGACGGCGGCGCAGCGGGGGGTGGCGGTGGAGCTGTTCGTGAGTGAGCGGGGTGAGCAGTTCATGGTGTCGCATGCGCAGAACTCCTATTACCGGTTCTTGTTGGAGGCGGGGGTGCGGATCTTCCAGTACCCGTATCCGGCGGTGTTGCATGCGAAGCATTTCTCGGTGGATGGCCATACGGCGGTGATCGGGTCGTCGAACATGGACATTCGGTCGTTCAATCTGGATTTCGAGGTGTCGATGATGGTGACGGGGGCGGAGTTCGTGGCCCAGATGCGGGAGGTCGAGGACGGGTATCGGGCGGTGTCGAAGGAGCTGACGTTGGCGGAGTGGAGCAAGCGGGCGTTGTCGCAACGCTGGCTCGACAACGTCATGCGCCTCACCTCCGCCGTCCAGTAGGGCGGCAGGGTCGCTTCCGGACGCACCAGGTCGACCGGATCGAGCTGCGACGGCGGCAGCCGTGCCCCGGAGACTGCGATGCAGAACCTGCTCATCGCCGAAGCAGATGTGCAGCCGAAGGCTCGCGAAGAGCTCCTCGGTGGGCCGGCTTGTACAACGTAAACGTCTGGATCAAGATGGGGTCATGGAGGACCGCATCACTGAGTCATTCTCCGGCGACGGGGGCAAGGACGACGATCTGTACGCCATCTTGGTGAGCAGGGGCTGGCGATCCGATCGTGCCGGTCTGCCCGAGGAGGGTGACCGTTTCGAGTGGCTGCCGTCGACGCCGAGGACCCGCGTGACGGCGACCGCCGACAGCCACGGCGGGTTCGGCACCACGATCTTCGTCGAGACCTCGGAGTACGTCGTCTACGGTCCCGAGGTCACGGAAACGCCTGTCCGGCCACGCGCTCTCTATCCCACTCGGGACGACCTCCTGCAGGACATCCACCACATCGAGACCTGGCGCTAGCACTCCCCTGACGGTCCGGGCCAGGGACCTCCCCGGCCGAGTCGACGCCCTCTCCGCCTCGTTCGTGATCAGGCGGCGAGGTGGAAGGTGGTTGCGAAACGGTCGAGGAGGTCGCTGCGACCACGCAGCACCTCGACCACGCCGGTGGCGATGGCTCGCGCCGGTCCGAGCTCGCCGGAGATCAGCCGGTGGATGCCCGGACCCGCGGCGAAGGCCAGGTCGGCGGGTCCGTCCCCGCGTGCCAGGTCGAGCGTCGCGCCGTCCACCCGGATGAACAGCTCGGCCGGACCGACGCGCGCCGCGTAGGCGGTCGCCGGCAGCTCTGCCGCCACCTCCGGCCGGAAGGCCGTGCGCAGGGAGATGGTCATCGAGTCCGGGGTGATGATCTGCTCCGCCCGCGGATCGCCGAGGGCCTTGAAGCCCCAGGCGCCGAGGGCCAGCACCACGGGCTCCAGCTCGCGACCGTACGGAGTCAGCTCGTAGACGATGACGCGTGAGTGCGGCACCCGGCGGAGGACCCCGGCCGCCTGCAGCTCCTTGAGCCGTGCCGCCAGGATGTTGCTCGGGATGCGGGGAAGTCCCGCGGCGAGCTCTCCGTAGCGGCGCGGTCCGACGAGCAGGTCGCGGACGATGAGCATGGCCCAGCGTTCGCCGACGAGCTCCAGGGCCCGCGTGACGCCGCAGTACTGCCCGTAGTCGCGGGCGACCACCGACCTCAGCCCTGCTGGTTCGCGAAGGCCTCGGGACCCTGCTCGGCGGCGATCGGGTCCATGTAACCGAACTCGAGGATGTTGCCGTCCGGGTCGGTCAGCTGGCGCTGGTACATGAAGCCGTAGTCGGTCGCCGGGTGCGCTTCCGCGCCGCCGGCGGCGAGTCCGTCGGCGACGGCCACGTCGACGGCTTCCCGGGTGTCGAAGAAGATGGCGGTCGACACCGACGGGTTCACTGCCGGGTCACCCAGCGGCAGGTCGGTGAAGGTCTGGAAGTACTCGCGCACCAAGATCATGAAGTAGCTGTGGTCCTCCTCGACGACGACGCAGGCGGCGTTGTGGTCGGTGAAGGTCGGGTTGATGGTGAAGCCGATCGCCGTGTAGAACGCCTTCGCGCGTTCCAGGTCGGTCACCGGCAGGTTGACGAACATCGCGGTCATCGTGGTCTCCTCCACAAGGTTCGGACGGCGCCGGGTGGACGGCGTCGGGGTGCGAGCCCTTCGGCCCTCCAGTGCTCATCCTGGCGTAGCCACTTGTAAAAAACAAGTGGCAGAGACGACGGGGGCCGAGAACCGCGATCAGGGGTCAGTGGTCAGGGGTGCGGGCGCCGTAGGTATCGGCGCGCACGATCGGTCCTCTTGGGATGAGACAGCTGCGACGTGTCGCCAGCCGGCCCCACCGAGCCGTCGGCCTACTGTGTGGAGCGTGATCATGAGCAGGTGCCGGGGAGTCCTCGCAGCCGCGGTGCTGGCCTGCCTCATCGCCGTGGCCGGATGCGCCGTTGGGCAGGTCCCCGGAGCGGACCTCTCGCCGGGTCCACCGGTGGCGACCGCCACCACGTCGACCTCACCGGCGGTGACCACCTCCGCGTCGACCTCACCGGCGGTGACCTCTCCCTCGGCCACGGCACCGCCCTCGGCCACGGCACCGCCCACGGCCACGGCACCGCCCACGCCCACGGCCACGGCACCGCCGAGGACCACAGCCACCTCCACGACGCCGGTGACCGTCCAGGTGAACCCGCGCTGGGCCCTGGACCGGATCGATCAGCGCAAGCTGCCCTTCGACCGGATCTACCGGACCCGGGGCCAGGGCGAGGGCGTGACCGTCTACGTCGTCGACGGGCTCTTCGACACCAGCAACGCCGAGTTCGGTGGTCGGGCTTCGGTCGGTCTGGATCTCGGCGAACCCTGTGTGCTGGAGGACGGCATCAACCACGGGATGTTCGTGGCCGGACTGGTCGGCGGTCGCCGGACGGGGGTGGCCAAGAAGGCGAAGATCGTCGTCGTCGGCTCCTCGTACGGCTGCGAGGGCGGCTCGTCCGCCAGCCAGCGGCAGATGATCAAGCGGGTGGTCCGAGCGATCGACTGGGTGGCAGCGAACGCTCACAAGCCCGCCGTCGTCAACCTCTCGCTCAACACCGACGGCCACCAGCCGGAGCTGGACGCGGCGGTCGGGCGACTCATCGCTGCCGGACTGACGGTCTTCGGCTCGGCCGGCAACGGCGGCGTGAACGCCTGCGGCCACGCCCCGGCCGGGCTGCCGTCGGTGATCACGGTGACCGGCTCGACCAAGTCCGACGGCGATGCGGGACTGAACTACGGGCGCTGCGTCGACCTGTACGCCCCGGCCGCTGGAGTCACCTCGGTGGTCTCTGCCGAGCTCAGCCCGAACCGTCTGGCCAAGAGCGACCAGGCCGCCACCTCGTGGGCGGCACCCATCGCCAGCGGGGTCGCCGCCCTGTACCTGTCCGCGCACCCGAAGGCCTCACCGCAGCAGGTTCGCACGTGGATCATCGACAACGCCACGACGGGTGTCATCCGTGGTGATCGTCGGGGGACGCCGAACCGGTTGCTCTACTCCCGCGGTCCTCGCTGAGCCGACGAGCACGGTTGACGTGACGCCGCCCCGCACCCAGGAGGGTGGAGAGCAGCCGAGCGTTCGTCCCGGGGGCTATCCGGGCAAGGAGATCGGGCAGCCGAGCACTCAGACCGATCAGCACCCGGGGCCGCCGACGACCGACGCCGTCCAGAATGCGCTCGGCCGCCACGGAAGCCGGGATCCGCAGCAGCCCCGAGATCACCGACAGGCCATGCTCGATCTCGGCCGGGTCGGCGCCCTCACTCACCCGGGCGTCGACGGCGATCCGGGTGTCGATGCCCCCCGGGTGGACGCAGGTGACCCCCACCCGCCCCAGCAGCTCCGCCCGCAGTGACTCGGTCAACCCCCGGACGGCGAACTTGCTGGTCACGTACGCCGTCTGACCGGGTGGAGCGATGAGACCGAAGACGCTGGACACGTTGACCAGATGAGATCCCGGATTCTGCAGCAGCACAGGGACCAGCGCGTGGCTCAGGGTGAGGACGGCGCGGAAGTTGATCTCCATCAACCAGTCGAACTCCTCCAGGGTCAGCTCGGTGAACGAACCGGCCAGCGCCACCCCGGCGTTGTTGATCACCAGCGTGAGCTCGGGGTGCTCATGCGCCAGCTGTCGGCCCAGCTCGATGGTGGCCTGATGGTCGCCCAGGTCCGCGACGACGGTGTCGACGCGCAGCGACGGATGCCGATGCCGGACGTCAGCAGCCACCGCCGACAACCGGCCCGCTGAGCGGTCCAGCAGCACGAGATGACTTCCGCGCACCGCCAGGGCGTGGGCAAGTGCCTCACCGATGCCGCTCGCGGCCCCGGTGACCAGGGCGGTTCCGTCAGCGAACTGGTAGTCGATCATGGTTTTCTCCCTCTCCGATCCCGACCCCGCCGATCGAATCTGAGCCCGTCGGTCAGCGGACCCCAACGCAGCATCCAGAGATCTCGGAGATAGTTCTGGTGCAGGCGCCAGGGTGTCTTCGGACCCTGCTTGGGCAACCGCTGGGCACCCCGGCGGACGTAGCCGGACCGGAGGTCGATCAACGGCGCCAGCTGCGACGGGTCGAAGCCGGGCGCTACCGGTGTGGCGCTGCGATATCCCCGACGGTCGAGATGGCGGAGCAGTCGACAGACGTACCGCGCGACCAGGTCGGCCTTGAGGGTCCAGGAGGCGTTGGTGTAACCGAGCGTGAGGCAGAAGTTCGGCACACCCGACATCATCATGCCCTTGTAGGCCACGGTTCCGGCGGGGTCGACCGGCACGCCGTCGACGACCAGGTCCATCCCGCCGATGGCCAACAGGTTCAGTCCGGTGGCCGTGATGATCACGTCGGCGTCGAGCTGCCGTCCCGAGGTCAGTCGGAGCCCGCCGGGAGTGAAACGGTCGATGCCGTCGGTCACGATGTCGGCGGACCCGTCGCGGATCGCCCGGAACAGGTCGCCGTCGGGTGTGGCACAGAGTCGCTGGTCCCACGGCTCGTACGTCGGGGTCAGATGGGTGTCGGCATCGAACCCGGCCGGCAGCCGGGCCGTCGCGGCCCGCCGCAGGAGCGCCTTCATCCTCTCCGGCCGGCGGCGGCTCAGGCGGAAGATGATCATGCTGCTCAGCACGTACTTCCAGCGCACCAGCAGATACGTGAGCGACGCCGGCCACCGGCGCAGCAGCCGCACGGCGGTCTCGTCGATCGACGGCACGGTGGCGATGTAGGAGGGGGAGCGCTGGAGCATGGTCACGTGGGCACCCTGCGCGGTCAGGGCCGGAACCAGGGTGACGGCGGTGGCGCCACTGCCGATCACCACGACCCGCCGGCCGTCGACATCGAGATCTTCTCGCCAGTGCTGGGGGTGCACGATCGCACCGGCGAAGTCCGCTTCGCCCGCGAAGGCGGGTCGATAGCCCTCGTCGTAGCGGTAGTACCCCGAGCAGGCATACAGGAACGAGCAGGTCATCCTCACCGTGCCGAGGCCGGCCCGATCCGCGGTGACCGTCCACCGCGACGTCTCGCTGCTCCACTCGGCCCGGACGACCCGGTGACCGAAGCGGATCTGCCGGTCGACGCCGAACTCGCGCGCGGTCTCGGTCACGTACGCCAGGATCGAGGACCCGTCGGCGATGGCCGTGGTGGACCGCCAGGGCCGGAACTCGTACCCCAGCGTGAACATGTCGGAGTCGGAGCGGACCCCGGGATAGCGGAACAGGTCCCAGGTGCCGCCGATCCGATCGCGGGCTTCGAGGATGATCACGCTCTTGTCCGGGCACGAGCGGCGCAGCCGGCAGGCGGCTCCGATCCCGGAGAGACCGGCGCCGACCACCAGCACGTCCGTGTGCTCGATCCGGTCGCCGTCGGCCGGACCGACATCAGCCACGCGGCATCACGTCGACCCCTTGCCAGACCTCACGCCGTGGATTCGGATCGGAGGCGACGTGATCTCCGGCGGGAGCGAAGATCTTGGTGGAGCGACCGGCCGGCTCGAACGGGGGCCAGTCGGGGCCGGGTCGGCCGTCACGGACGAACGCCGTCCAGTGGTCCCTCATCCGGCGACCGAGTGCGCGACGCTCCGGCGTGAGGCGGCCCCGGATGATCGAGGCCACGGGACCGGACCAGTCCCACAGGTAGGGCAGCTCGGCGGCGTGCGTGGCTCCGATCAGGGGGACCGCCGCGTCGAACCGGTAGAACCAGGTCGGGCCTCCCGCCGCCCGGTGTCGCTCCGCGAAGTGCTGGGTGGGAATGGCGAAGTTCAGGTCGGTCCCCAACGCCCGGAGGCCGCGTCGGGTGTCTGGATACGCAGCGATCACCGCCTCCGCCTGCGCCGGTGCCAGGGCACTGCGCAGTCGCCGGGTCAGCGACTCCCGCGTGGTGGGCATGATCTCCCCCGGCAGCAGCTGGAACAGCGTCACCTCGTCGCGGTTGTGACCGGCGAGCAGTGCCACCTCCGGCCGGACCGCTGCGTGGGCCGCGGCCAACGAGTCCGGTAGGAGATCGCCGTCGAACCACGGCGCGGCCGGGGTGGTGCCCGGCACCGCCTTGCGGACGGCCTGCTGCGCGGCGAGCAGGCGAGCTGCCGGCACCTCCCACAACCTGTCGCCGTCCCGCGGGCCCAGACCGAGCTCGTGGGCGTACCGGCGAGCGACCTCGAGGCGCACCCGTGAGCCGTGGATGAGGCTGTACGAGCCGCTCTCCATGATCGCTCCGCGGAACAGGCCGCGGGTGCTCGGTGCCGTCATCAGCAACGAGACCGACACCGACCCGGCGGACTCGCCGACCACCGTCACCCGCTCGGGATCGCCACCGAACGCCGTGATGTTGTCGCGGATCCACTCCAGCGCGGCGATCTGGTCACGCAGACCGAGATTGGACGAGATGTCGGCGTCGGTCACGGCGGCGAGGTCGACGAAGCCGAAGACGCCCAACCGGTAGTTGACGGTGACCACGATGACATCACCGGAGGCCGCCAGCTCCGATCCGTCGTAGAGGGCGCCGCTGCCACTCGTGTAGGCCCCACCGTGGATCCAGACCAGGACGGGGCGCGGCGGTGCCGCCTCGGTGGGCGCGAACACGTTGAGGTAGAGGCAGTCCTCGCTCGGCGTGCCCAGGCCGCGGGTGGCCGCCCGCACCGGGGTCGGCTGCTGGGCGGCTCCGCCGATCAGGGTGGCGGGACGGACACCGCGCCAGGGCCGCACTCGGGCGGGCCCGGTGAAGCGGAGCCGCCCGACCGGCGGTTCCGCGTACGGCACACCGAGCCAGGTCCGGACCCGGCCCCGCACCGTCCCCGCCAGGGTGCCGGTGTCCACCTCCACGACGTCGCCGGTGCTCACCCGACCATCCTGCCCGCCGCGCCGAACTGTCGCCACGCGGCCGTCAGCCACCTACGCGTTTGAGCCCGAAGATCCAGCCGATCGAGGCGCCGGTCCAACCGGGAGGGGCGTACGGGTTCTTCTCGTCGGGGAAGTTGGTCCAGTTCGACGCGTTGTACTCGTAGAACTCGTTGGGCCGATACATCAACGGGATCACCGGGATGCCCTCGCGGTAGATGCTGTCCAGCTCGGCGTAGATCGTCTTCAGCTCGTCGTCGGAGCCCGCCGAGCCGACCGCATCCAGCAGGCCCGCCACGTCGGGGTGGGAGAACCGGGTGAAGTTCGCGAAGGCGGTCTTCCCGATCGGCGCCACCCCGCGGTCGTCGAGCACGTCGCGGAACCGTGTCCACGGACTCGCGATGCTGACTCCCGAGGCGTTCCAGCACGCCAGCTCGAAGTCGCCGTTCTGGATGGCGGTGGTGACCTGGGGCGCCTGCGGGAACTCGGTGATCACGTCGATGCCGACCGACTTGCAGGATCTGGCCACGATCTCGAGTGCGGTGTTCCAGTCGGTCCAGCCGGTCGGCGTGATCGCCTTCCACGGCCCGAGCCGGGTGCCGTCGGGCAGCACGTAGATGCCGTCGGACCCCTTGGTGCACTTGAGCTCGTTCTCCAGGATGTCGATCGCCTTGTCAGGGTCGTGGGTCCATCCCTTCGCGTCCACCGCGGCCTGGTCGACGTACTTGCTCTCCGCCCCGGAGGGCAGGATCAGGCTGGCCTGAGCCGGATCGGAGTAGTCCGACATCGCGGTGGCGGCGATCACCGCGTAGTCGATGCAGTGGGCGATGGCTCGTCTGACCCCGGCCCGGTCCAGGCCCTTCACGTGCGCGTTGATCTCGAGCAGCGGGAGGTTTCCCGGGAGGTAGTAGGGCTTCTCCTTCAGCCAGGTGCCGACCGGGGCGCCCTTCTCCCACATCTTCCAGATCTGGGAGGTGAACGTCTGGGCCGCGTCCAGCTCGCCGCTCTCCAGCTTGAGGTCAGAATCGTTGTTCGACTTGAAGATCGGGTGGTTGATCGTGGTCATCGCCGGTGTGCCGAAGACGTCCTTGCCCCAGTAGTCGTCGAAGCGGGCGAGGTTGATCTGGGTCTGGTCGTAGCGCTCCAAGGTGAAGGGTCCGCTGCCGACCGGCTCGAGGTTGGTCTCCTTCAGGAGCTTCTCCGTGTCCACCGACTCCCAGACGTGTTTCGGCACGATGACGTTGCCGGCGATGGAGTCCTTGACCGATCCCGGGTTGAACGGCTTCTTCTTGATGGTGAAGCGCACTGTGCGGGGGTCGACCGCCTCCACCGACTCGAGGTAGGTCCAGACGTTCGAGTAGCTCAGCGCGACCTTCGAGGCCAGCTCGAAGGTGAAGACGACGTCATCGGCGGTCAGCTCGGTCCCGTCGCTCCAGCGGGTTCCGTCCTGCAGCGGCACGACCAGGACGCCGGGTTCGGGCTCTTGCAGCTCCTTGGCCAGTCCCGGCTGCAAGCTGCCATCGAGCAGGTTGAAGCGCAGCAGGGTCTCGTAGATGAGCTGGCTCTGGCCGGGCGCCGTGGGCCAGGCCGGTGAGGCACCCAGCGGGTTGAAGTTGGTCGGCACCCCGGACGCGACGAAGACGAAGAGCGTGTCCCCTGCGGCACCGGCGCGGCCCTGGGCCGTGCTGTCGTCGCTGGTGCTCCCGGTCTGCGCGGTGCCGCAGGCGGTGGCTCCGAGCCCCAGGGCTGCGGCCCCGAGGCCCAGCCCGCTGACCTGGAGGAAGCGACGACGCGTCGGGGCGAAGGGTGAGCGGGTGGGCGACGACGGCGCGGGGTTGCGGTTCATGATCAACCTTCCTGACCGCGGGTGCGGTGAGAGTCATCAGTCGCCGGTACGCGCACCCTACGCAGGAGCCCTGTGGCCCGAGTCGGCGGAGGGGTGTGGCATCCTGCGCACGGGTCGCCTCGGGTGGCCGCTGCCGGTCGACGTCGTGCGAGCGTCCGCCGGGTCGAGGCAGCCTCAGGGGGTGGCAGGGTGGAGCCAGGTGCCGACCGCGATCCACAGATCCTTTCCGTGCACGTCGGTCGACCGCGTACGTACACGTGGCTGGGCCGGGAGCTGGAGACCAGCATCTTCAAGGAACCCGTGACGAGACCCGTCGCGGTCCGGGCCGATCACCTCGAGGGCGACGAGCAAGCCGACCGGAAGAGCCATGGCGGCTCGGACAAGGCGATCTACGCGTACGCCCGCGAGGACGAGGACTGGTGGGAGGGCGAGCTCGGCCGGGCCGTCCCGGACGGGATGTTCGGGGAGAACCTGACCACGACCGGGATCGACCTCACCAACGCCGTCATCGGGCAGACGTGGCAGGTGGGGTCCGCGGTGCTCCAGGTCACCGAGCCGCGGACTCCGTGCTGGAAGCTGGGTCTGCGCATGCAGGACCCGAGCTTCCCCCGTCGAGCCGCGAAGTCGAGACGCCCCGGCGTCCTGCTGCGGGTGCTGAGGGAGGGGGAGCTGCGGACCGGGGACCTCGTCCTCCTCGATCCAGCCCCGACGCACGGCGTCACGGCCGCGGCGATCAACCGCATCTACTACGGCGAGGACCGCGACCTCGCACCGATCCTCGAAACCCCCGAGCTGGCCGCGCACTGGCGGACCTGGGCCGAGCATCGCACCATCTGGCACGAGGAGGACGAGCGCCGCGGCCGACTGAGGCCGGCCGCCTCGGACGGCTCGTGATCGGGTATCCGCCGACCGCTTGACTCGTGCCCTCGGTCGGATCGGGGAGCTCTCGACGGTGCGGTCCCGGCACTGCTCGAGAGCGCGCGCTCAGCGCTCGGGGAGGAGCCGTCGGACGTCGGTCACCAAGAGCGTGGCGATGAGGGTGGTGCCGGCTTCGTCGGGGTGGTCCCCGTCGTCGGCGAGCAGCGGCGTCGGGTCGTGTGCGCCGTCCGCGCCCTTGAACGGCTCGTAGAGATCGACGCAGGTGGCAGCGGCCTGCCGTGCTGTCTGACAGATCGCCGCGTTGGCGTCGCGGGTCACCTGATCGCTCCAGGGGAGGTAGCCTTCACCGTAGTCCTCAGACCCGATGTCGCCGTCCTCGAACACGTTCCAGTAGTTCGTCACCAGGACCACTGCACCAGGCTTCTCGTGGCGGCCGACGAGGGTGAGGATGGCGCGCAGTCGGTCGCCCATCGTCGCCACCTGCGGGTGGTAGCAGCTTCGGTCGCAGCCACTGTCGTCCCACGAGTTCAGAGCCGGGCCGAGGTCGTTGGCCCCGATGGTGACCACGATCACGTCGGCCTGCTCGATCTCCGCCGTGTAGGAGTCGTCGCTGCGCAGCTCATCGAGCACGTCGGCGGCAGTCTCGCCGTTCGCGCTGTTGTTCACGGTGTCGACTTTGCGTCCGGTGCGGGATCGCAGCTGGTCGGCGGTCTGGGTCAGGAAGTCGTCACAGTCGCAGCCGGTGCCGGCCATCACGGAGTCGCCGAAGCCGATCAGCCGGAGGGACCCGACCGGGCGGACCGAATCGGAGCTCGGCGTCGACCGGGCCGGCGTCGATGGGGCCGGCGTCGATGGGGCCGGCGTCGACCGGGTCGGTGTCGACCGGGTCGGTGTCGCTGCTGTGGTCACGGACGCGGCGGGTCCGTCGGTCCGGAACAGGACGATGGCTGAGGCCAGCACGACCCCCAGGAGCAGGAGAGCGCCCGGACCGATGAGCCGGGCGGGGAGACTCCGGCGATCGGTCACGGGGCTGCCACTCCTGGTTGCGAACCTATGGTCTCGACCACTAGATCGACCACTCGCGGCGGAAGCTCAGGACGAGTGCTCGCAGCGCCAGGACGAAGCCGATGAACAGCAGGCAGAAGCCCATGATCGGATACAGCCCGATGGCCGGCGCCAGCAGAGGGCTGCCGGGGCGACCAGCAGCACGACGGCAGCCAGGGTCGCCGCCGCAGCCAGGATCGACACGACGATCTGCTGGGTGACCGCGAGGAGGAAGGAGCGGTCGCGAGCATCACCGAGCAAGCGGAGATTCAGGCTGGTGCGTCCGAGCTCCAGGTCCTCGGTGATCTTGTTGATGCGTCGGGGCAGCCGCCGGATCAGGGGGACCAGGCTGAGCAGCTCGTCGTCGATCGCCTCCCGCAAGGAGCTCAGCGACTGGGTGTCCTTGAAGATCATCTGGCCCTGCTCCCGGGCGCGGGGAAGCAGCTCGACAGACGGCTCGAGGACCCGCAGGGTGCCTTCCAGCGTCGCCAGCGTGCGGAGTCCGGCGGCCACCTGCGGCGGGACCCGGAACCGGTAGTGGGTGAACAGCCCGAACAGAGCCGTGAACAGCGCGGCCGAGTTGCTGGTGCCGGTTCGGAAGCGGAGCAGGAGCTCACCGACCTCACGCTCCAGTCGTCGGTGGTCGACGGGCTCCTCGGGTGGCTCGAGGAGATCCATCAAGGCGTCGGTGGCGACCATCGCCGAGGACCGGTCCACGGCCATCAACAGCGTGGTGAGCGCTGCACGAGACCCGTTGTCCAACCGGCCGACCGACCCGAAGTCGAGCAGCTGCAGCTCGCCACCGGGGCTCAGGAGGACGTTTCCCGGATGCAGGTCGGAGTGGAAGACACCCCCGACCAGCACCTGGTCGAGAACGCTCCTGAGCAGCAGGTTGGACAGCTCATGCCGCTTGCTGTCGGACAGTGCCGCCAGCTGCTCGCCCGCAGCCCCCAGCGGGACGCCGTCGAGCCGCTCCAGCACCAGCACGGTGCTGTTGGAGAACTCGGTGTACACGGCCGGCACCCGAGGACCTTCTTTCTCGCCGCGACTCGCAGCCACGGCCAGCATGTTGTCCGCCTCGACGAGATAGTCCAGCTCGTCGCGCAGGGACGCCGCAAACCCCTCCACGATGGAGACGACGCCGATCGAGCTCGCCCACGCGGTCGAGTTCTCCAGTCGCTGGGCGAGTCGGGAGGCGATGTCCAGGTCGGCGCTCACCTGCGCGCGAGCGAGGGGTTTCTGGATCTTGAGCACCACCTCCTCGCCCGTCAGAAGCCGCGCGCCGTGCACCTGCGCGACGGAGGCGACGGCGAGCGGTTCGACGTCGATGGCGGCGAACACCTCCTCGGTCGGGCGGGGGAGGGCGGCGCGCACCACCGGTTCCAGCTCGGACCAGGGCAGCGGGGACGAATCGGTCTGCAGACTGCTCAGCTCGCGCGCGAACGTCGGTCCGACGATGTCGGGCCGGCTGGACAGCATCTGACCGATCTTGATGAAGGTGACCCCGCCGTCGTTCAGGGCGGACCGCAGTGCGCGGGCCGTGAAGGACCCCCGGTGCTCCGCCATCGTCTGGTCCGGGTCCCGGGACCGTCGGAGGAAGCCGCCGAGTCCGTGACGGGCGGCGATGCTCAGCACGTCGAGGTAGCGCCGGGTCCTGCGATTCTGCTCCCGCAGGCCGCGTACCCAGCTGATGGGTGTGCCGACACTCCCCGTCGGGATGATCAGCTCCAGCAGCACCAGCAGGGCGATCCCGAGGAGGAACGACCAGGCCATCACGAGCATGTAGATGACCGAGAGCACGACCAGGTCGGCCCCGGCCCCCCGCGGGTTCAAGATGCCGATCCGGGACTGCAGCCAGGGCAGCGCGGCGGCCGTGGCGACTCCCATCAGCAGTCCCACCACGACCGAGCGCGGCCAGCCGACCGGGACTCCCAGCACACGCCGGGCGGTGGCGGGGACCGCGGTCGCGATCAGGACGAGGGCGAACACTCCCACGACGCTGAACACCGCTGGCCTCCTGGCGAGCTCCGACCCGTGGTGGACGGGTCCTCCGACACTCTAGACAACGGCGTCGGGTGGACGACTCACATCGACCCGCGCCGCGGGATCTGTCGCTGCTTCTCCGGACCTCAGGGGTCCTGACGCCCGCTCCGGCACCGTCTCGTCTGGCTGCTGCGCTCGACGGTGCCGTGGCCGGTGTCTCGTCTAGCATCACCACGATGAGCACGCAGCGCCGACCGACGATCACCGACCTGATCGTCGTGCTGCTGGCGGTGTGTCTGGTGGGCGCGGCCTGGTTGACGTCGAACCACTCCCGGAACGACGGGGCCGACCCGAGACCTGTGCCGCGCCAGACCGGATTCGCTCCGCCTCCCACACCGAGCAACCCGTCCGACACCCCGAAGCCGGGTAAGGAGTTCCCGGTCCGCTCGCTGGGGCAGCTTCCCGGCGGCGGGACTCACCATCGAGGGCCGCGGCAGCAGCGAACTGCGCTATGCCCGCCTCCCCGGGAATCCCACCCGGGTGCAGTTCTCCTGCCCGACCTGCTCGGACCCGACCTGGTTGGTGGACGTCGCGCGCCCGCATCCACTCGGCGGCGGCCCGATCGCGCCGCCGACGAGCCGCGACGATGTGGTCGACTACGTCGACCCGGGACCGCGCAACAGCCTGCTGGTGAAGGCGGCGAAAGCGGCCGCCTGGACCGTCGTGCTGACGCCCTTCGACGCGCTGCCTGTCCGCACCTCCGACGTCACCGCTCGGGACACCGCCTTCGTCCGGGTCCGGACGAACGAGCCCATGACGCTGCGCTGCCCGCCGGAGGCGTTCGTCAAGACATTCAGCCGATCTCGGGGCGAGGACGAGTACGAGGTGCGCTGGGTGATCTCTGAGGACGAGAAGGACACCGTCACGGTCCAGCCGCCCGAGGGCACCGATCTCCTGGTGCTGCTGATCTCCTGCGATGGCCCCTGGACCCTGTCCGTCGGCTGACGTGGGCGCTGCCCTGCGTGCGATGGACGGCCGGAGAACGGCCGGAGACGACGCCGACCGACCGTCGTAGGGTGACCGGATGGAGCACGACCACTCGACCGAGCACCAGGCCGAGACGAGGTCGCCCGGCGCCCCGCCGGCAGCTCGCTCGGCCGGCGGAGCCTTCGGGTCGATCCTCGGCCTGCAGCGAAGCGCCGGCAACCGGGCGACGGACCTGTTCCTCCGGCGGATGACCGACCGGGTCGCGCCGGTGAGCCTCCAGCGAGACGAGCTGGACGGGCTCGGCGCAGACGCCGCCGAGCCGCTCGACACGGCCCCGGCCCCGGCGGCGGGGACCTTCAGCGACAAGGTCAACGTCAGCACCTCCGAGGTGCCCATCGTCGTCCGCAACAACGCCTTCGACTTCGTCAACGCCGTGCAGGCCAAGTTCGGCGGCGACGGGGGACGGTGCACCGTCTCGCCGACGTCGTTCACCCCCGACGTCGATGCGTCCGGCCGCGTGAGCGGTGCCCACCTGATCTGGAACGTGACGGTGCTGGTGCCGACCGTGCAGGCCGACGCCACCGGGCCGATCTCCAAGCCGGAGGCGGCCGCGGAGCTCGCTGCCTGTCGAGCGCTCGCCGCCCGGATCCGCGAGCACGAGGCCAAGCACGCCGCCATCGAGGTCGCCGGTCGGGCGAACTTCGCCGTGACCCTCAAGGGGAAGCTCGAGAAGGCGATCGATCCGGCCCTGGGCGGTCTCGGCAAGGCGGTGGGCAAGAAGCAGCGAGCACTGGACAACGCCGAAGGCGTGATCACCTTGGACAGCAACAACAACGTGATCGTGTCGGGCAAGGACCACCCTGAGTACGAGGCGGACGGCGCGAGCTGATCTGCCCGTGCGGTCGCTTCGGCAACGGGTACATATCGTCTAGGCGGCGAGTGCCGGCTCGGCAGGCCGTGACGTCCTCGTGCCTGCCGCCTCGACGAGGCGCTCGTAGAGGGCGAGGAAGGTGTCGAGGGTGATGGTGATGTCATGGGTCTGGGCGATGCGGCGACTCGCCGCGCTCATCCGATGTCGCAGCGCAGGACTGCTGAGCAGGTTGCTGAGATGGACCGTCAGCTGCTGCGGCTGATCGGTGGGATATCGGTAGCCGTTGCGGCCGTGGTGCACCAGGTGCGGCAGCGCAACGGCGTCGGCGGCCACCACGGGAGCACCGCAGGCGATCGCTTCCAGGGTCACCAGACTCTGCAGCTCGGCGATCCCCGGCGCGGAGAAGACGGCGCAGTCGGCGTAGGCACGTCGAAGCCGCTCATCGCTCACATTGCCCCAGAACTCGACGCGATCGGCAACCCCCAGGTCCGTGGCGAGGCGACGCAGCACCGGTAGACGGCTGCCGGTGCCGACGTAGACCAAGCGGGAGCGGACGTCGGCCGGGACAGCGGCGAACGCGCGAAGCAGGTCCTCGACCCGCTTCTCCTGCTCGAGGCGGCCGACGAAGAGCACGAATGGATCATCCGATCCGGCGGTGTCACCGGTTCGGGGCGCATGCAGCTCGAGGTCGATGCCGTTGGACACGACCGTGGCGTCGAGCCCGGCGCGCTCGGACAGCAGCTCGGCCGCTCGGGCCGTCGGGGTGGTGACGAGGTCGGCTCCACCGAACACGCGGGCGAGGTCCCGCCAGGCCCAGGCTCCGAGCCGTCGACGGACGACGTCGGGCGCCGGCACGTGAGGCAGCAGGTTCTCCGGCATGAAGTGGTTGGTGGCCACGACGGGGATCCCCGAGCGTCGAGCCGCCGCCAGAACGGCCCGTCCCACCGGCAGGTGCGACTGAACATGGACGACGTCGAAGGATCCGGCACGGACGATGGCGGCCGCCTCACGCGCGGCGCGCATCGGAGGGCACACCCGTACGCCCTGACCGCGGGGGAGGGTGACCGAGGTCAGCCGCTCGTCGTGCACACCGGACCGCAGGCCGCTGGAGCGCGATCCCGCGACGGAGGGGTAGGCCAGCGTCACCTCGTGACCTCGGCGGACGAATCCGCCGGCGAGGCGCTCGGTCGAGGCCCCGGCCCCGTTGTGGAACTCCGGATACTGGTCAGCGGCGAGCAGGATGCGCATGAGGGTCCTTCGTGATCTGTCGAGAGTGAGATGGCGGTGAGGCAGGGAACCACTGCTGTCGGGTGTCCTCGGCGTGGGCCTCGGCGTCGTCATCGACGCGCGCGAGCCAGATGACCCCGGCAGCGGCGAGGGCGGCGGCGACGGTCAGGACGAGCAGTCGGTCCACCGTGATGTGTGGTGTCTCGCCGAGCACGACCATGCCGATGACCAGTGCGACAACCGGGTCGGTGATCGCGCTGGTGGCGGTGACCGCCGGTGCAGCGCCAGAGGCATACGCCTGCTGGATCGACCATGCGCCCACGGCGAGGCCGATCGGGACGAAGCAGGCGAGGGCGACCGTGACGCCGAGCGGCAACGGTTGGGAGTGACGGAGATCTTGGGCGAGCAGCCGGAAGGTGGAGGACGTGACGCCGAAGTTGATCGCCCCGGCGATGCTCAACAGCACCGGCGCCAACCAGCGCGGCAGCCGACTGGTCGAGCGGACGAGGTGTCGCGCGCCGAGGTGGCAGGTGAGAGTGACTGCGGCCACGGCGACGGCGACGGCCGCGAGCAGGACGGGGGTGGGCAGGTCGCCCGCTGAGGCATCGGTGAGGGACGAGACGATCCCGGCGACGCCGAGAACGACGGCACCGGCCGCGAGGATCACCGAGCGCGCCGGGCGGCGGCGCGTGATCATCGCCACGACGATGATGGTCGTCGGCACCGCCAGGACGTTGATCGGCTGGGTGACGCTGATGGGGGCCAGAGTGAGCGCAGTGACGTGGAACGCGGTGCCCAGCACCATCAGCCCGAATCCCCGCAGCCAGGCCCCATCGGTGACGAGCGTCCCGATCTGGTGGATCGCCATCTGCCGGCGTCGAGGAGCCACGAGGGTCTGGACGGCCCGGTGCTGGTTGACCGCAGCGACGCCGAACGTGACGGCCGCGGCGACGGCCAGCATGATCGCGAGGGGGGTCACCGCAGATCTCGTCCGGCTGGTCCGGCTGCCCCGGACCGAGCTGACCTCGCGGCGCCCCGCTGACCATGGATGATCATGGTCAGATCATCGGGCGCACTGGCTGTGCTGAACCTGAGGACAGTGCAGCGGACTCTGGTCAGCGAGGCAGAGGCGTCTGGACGGGGAGATCGATCTGAGTCACGCGGGGGAGTCGGAGCTCGAAGCGGCACCATCCGGCCGGTCCGTCGACCACTGCGGCATCGCCGTGGTGAGCCTGCATGGTCGCGCGGGTGATCGCCAGACCGAGGCCGCTGCCGCCGTGGTCGCGGGTGCGTGCTTCATCCAGCCGCACGAAGCGTTCGAAGATGCGGTCCCGATCGCCCTCGGGCACGGGCGGACCATCGTTGTCGATCCAGAGCACGGCCTCCGTCGGTGTCGTGGTGAGGGTCAGCCGGACGCCGGTCCGGGCGTGTCGGGCGGCGTTGTCCACGACGTTGCGGAGGGCCTGCTGAAGGCGCTGCTGGTCGCCGACCACACGGGCAGGCGTGATGTCGAGGCGGACTCCCACGGCGCCGGTCAGGCGCAGCCGGTGTGCCTCCTCGGCGAGGAGGTCGTCGAGGTCGATGTCGACGTGGTGGATGGCGAGGTCCTGGGCGTCGGCGCGAGCGAGGGTCATCAAGTTCTCGACCAGACCGCTGAGCCGAGCGGCCTCGGCGTTCATGGTGGCGAGGAGGGCGGCCTGGCGATCAGGGCCGGCGGTCACCGCCAGCTCGCCGGCCGTGGTCAACGTGGCCAGTGGGCTGCGCAGCTCGTGGCTGGCGTCGGAGACGAAGGCGCGCTGGGCGCGGTCGGAGGCCTCCAGCCGGTCGAGCATGGTGTTCATGGTGGTGGCGAGCGCCGCGATCTCGTCGCGAGTCCGAGGAACGGTGACCCGCTGGGCCAACCGCTGGGAGTCGATGTCGGCCACGGTGGTTCGGATCCGCTCGACCGAGCGCAGGGCTCGTCCGACGAGCATCCAGACGGCAACAGCGACCGCTCCGAGCAGCAGCGGCGTGCCGGCCACCAGGAACAGGGCCACGGTCTGGATGGTGGCCCGCTGCACCCCGATGGGAACCGCTGCCTGCACGTAGTAGACGGTGTCGTGGAGCTCCATGGCGGTGGTCGCGACCTTCCACTCGCCACCAGCGCCGTGCTCGATGTCGATGTCGACCTCGGCAGAGGTGTAGTCGCCGACAGCTGGACGCTGTGAGGACAGTGGGTGGTGGGCGACATCGCTGCTGGAGGCCTGGATCACCGTGCCGTCGGCGTCGAGGACCTGAACCACGGAGTTGGTGCGCGTCCGTCCGCTGATCGCCTCCTCGGTGGCTGTCAGGCCCCCCGTGCTGAGCAGTGCGACCACCTCGGCGGCTCGGGCCTGCGCGTTCGCCTCGGCGGTCTGCTCGACACCGGCTTCGAGCGTGAAGATCAGGGCTGTGCCGCCGATGAGAAGGGCGACGAGGACGACGGCGACGGCAACCAGGACAGATCGGCCGCGAACTCCGATCCTGTCGCCGGCACCGAACACGCGCAGGAGCCGTTCGCCGGTGAGTGTCGCCGTCTCCCGGTGTGTGACGTCGAGACCGTCCTGGTGGGTGGGTCTGGTCACCGCGCTGCCATCTTCGTACCGACTCCTGCCGAACTGCCGTACCGGCTGCCTTGTCGTCTCCGCGGTGATCAACCTGCCGCTGCGACCATCCTGCCGTCCGGGTGATCTGCTGCAGGCGCCGCCGAAGCTGTCGGTACGCAGCCCCTGCACCGTAGCCGACGGCGGCACGACGACGGCCCGGACGACCGTCGCGCCTTCAGCCTGTCACGCGGTTCCTGAGGTGAGGCCGGGTGACCGCCACCCGGGGCGCTCAGTTCGGGCTCAGGTGAAGCGGCGGACAATGACCAGGTGAACGGTCGAACGCGGAGACACCGGTGAAGGTCTTGTTGGTGGAGGACGAGCACCGGCTGGCTGCGGTGGTCAAGGAAGGCCTGCAGGCCGAAGGGTTCGAGGTCGACATCGTCGACGACGGCACGGTCGGACTGTGGGCCGCCACCGAGAACAGCTATGACGCGATCGTCCTCGACATCATGCTGCCGGGGCTCAACGGCTACGACGTGTTGAAGCAGCTCCGCGCCCGCAAGGTCTGGGCTCCGGTCCTGATGCTCACAGCGAAGGACGGCGAGTACGACCAGACCGACGCCTTCGACCTCGGCGCTGACGACTACCTCACCAAGCCGTTCAGCTTCATGATCCTGATCGCCCGACTGCGGGCGCTGATCCGCCGGGGCGCACCGGTGCGGCCGGTGCTGGTCACCGTGGGAACCCTCGTGCTGGATCCATCTCGACGGTCGGTCGAACGCCGCGGCGAATCGATCATGCTGACCGCCCGGGAGTACGGGCTCCTGCATTTCCTGATGCGCAACGCCGGAGATGTCGTCAGCAAGGCCGAGATCCTCGACAACGTCTGGGACTCCGCCTATGAGGGGAGCGACAACATCGTCGAGGTCTACATCGGGTACCTCAGGCGCAAGATCGACGTACCGTTCGGCACCTCGACGCTCCACACGGTCCGCGGGCTGGGGTACCGGCTCGACGCTGAGCCAGGCTGAGACGCGTCCACGGGTTTCTGAGGACGGCCGGACCGTGTCACCCGTCGACTCCTGGCTCGAGCGGAGGCAGCCGGACAGCCGTGCTCGAACCGCCGACGGGTCGGCGGATTATCACTCTGCCGGACCTGGCCACGACCGGCCAGGATCGGACAGTGGCGGCGCTGGCTTCGCTGAACCCGCTGGTCCGGGTGAAGCGGAGGCCGATCATGAGGTGCCCACTCCGTAGGTACTGGATGGTCGCCGCCTGCCAGGGCTGGTTCTCGCGACGCGGGACGAACACCGACCGGTCCGGCTGCATGTAGTAGCTGTAGCCGCCGAGGTCGGCGACCAGCAGACAGCTGCGGTCGAGATTGCGGGACAGCACGTCGAGCTCGATCAGGCTGGTGGGGTCGTCGGTGGTGACGCACCCCCGGGAAGCCGTCACCGCCGCCGACAGCTCCGCGGTGGGGAACGGCTTGCCGAACGGCAGTCTCAGATCGGCACGTGCGGACGTGCCGAGCACGCCCACGATCAAGCACGCCGCGAGCAGCGCGACCAGTGGCCTGCGTCGTTGTGCCACCCGAGCGGCGGCGGCGCCGATGACCAGCGCCAACGGCCCACCCGCCGCGGCCGCATAGTGCAGGAACCAGGTCGGCGTGATGCACAGCAGGACCAGTGTGGCGGCCAGCACGAACACGCTGAGCCGTCCGATCGGCGAGGCCCACGCCGCCACGCAGCAGACCACCAGCGCCGCTGCCGCCAGTGCGAGCCACCACCGGATCGGAGTGCTGCCGAACGGCGACAGTCCACTGATCGTCCAGGCCCGCTGGGCCAAGCTCGCCGCCGCCGTGGGTCGGCCGAGCTGCGAGGCGACCACCAGGTCCCACATCTGGCGCGGAGCCGCCGCGAAGAAGGGCAGGCAGATGATCGTCGCTCCCAGGCTGACACCGGCGGCGGTGGTCACGGCCCGCCTCCAGCCGAGTGTGACCATCACCCACGCGACGACTGCCGCTGCGGGCACCACGCCCCAGATCTTGGTCGCTGAGGAGGCGCCCAGGAGAACACCGGCCAGCATCAGCCGAGTGAAGACCCGCGATCGGTCGTACGCGGCGCCGCCGGCCAGTCCGACGGCGCCGAGCAGGCAGGTCGTGGCCAGAGTTTCCAGCAGAGTGGTGTGTTCCACGTAGACGACGGGAAAGTAGACGGCGTAGACCAGTCCTCCCACCAGGGCCGCCGCCAGCCCCAGTCGGCGCAGGGCAACCCCCACCAGCACGGCGTTCAGCGCGCCCAGCAGCATGAACCCGACTCGGGCGATCGCCAGCGCCGTCGGATCGCCGACAACGCCGGCCAACGCCGCAAAGGGGGCCAGGGCCAGCACGATGCCGGGCGGGTGCAGCAGCAGCACGTCGCGGTACGGAAGCAGCCCGTGCACCAAGCCGGTGGCAGTGGCGAAGTAGACGCCGTCGTCGTAGTTGCCTCGCCCGTAGAGGCCCCCGCCCCACAGGACGGGGAGGAGACGTATCAGGAACGCCGCCACGGCGACGCCTACCAGTGACGACAGCCACCAGCGCCGACCCAGGACGGGCGGCGAGCCCGTCATCGCCCACGTGGGCATCTCACTCCTCAGTTCGGGTGTGTCCACAGCGCCCGAGAACGCGCCGACACAGGCATCGTGTGGGTTTCCTGCTGAGGCGCCGCTGAGGACGAGTGACGCGCGTGTCGGGGAGTGTCTCGGTCAGCACGTCGCCACTCGCTGACTCGGCGAGGCGTCACCTCCTGAATTCTGCTGTGATGAATCCCGCGCCGGTGCACTGACCCGGTGCCGAATTGCACTCCTGTGGGGATGCTGAGTTCAGGCTTTTGACAACCTTCGAGCCCGCAGATTTGACTGGGTATTCAGCCCGGGGAAGCCGGAAATGCCAACAGGAAGAAGATATGGCCATCACGGAGAACACGCCCATGACCCGTCACGACTGGCTCACGAAAGTGCCGGCGATCACCGCAACATTCTGGGTGATCAAGATCCTCTCAACCACTGTCGGAGAGACGTTCTCCGACTACCTTGCCGTCAACGTCGGTCTGGGACCCGGCATCACCGATGTCTCGATGCTCGTCGTTCTCGCGGTGGCCCTCACCATCCAGCTCCGCACCCACCGCTACACACCCTGGATCTACTGGCTGTGCGTCGTGCTGGTCAGCATCGTCGGCACCCAGATCACCGACTTCTTCACCGACACCCTCGGCGTCAGTCTCTACCTGAGCACCGCCGTGTTCGCCGTTCTCCTCGCCCTGGTCTTCACCATCTGGCACCGCCAGGAACACACGCTGGCCATCACCTCCATCGACACGCCCCGCCGCGAGGGCTTCTACTGGGCGGCGATCCTGGTCACCTTCGCCCTCGGCACCGCCGCCGGCGATCTCGCGACCGAAGCGCTCAGCCTCGGGTTCCGCAACGGAGTGTTCCTGTTCGGCGGTCTGTTCGCCCTGACCTGGCTGGCCAGCCGGCTCGGCGCGAGCAGCGTGGTGACCTTCTGGATCGCCTACATCTTGACGCGGCCCCTCGGCGCCTCCCTCGGCGATCTGCTCACCCAGGATCAGAGCCTCGGCGGCCTCGGCCTGGGCGCCAGCCTCACGAGCGCGATCTTCCTGGCCATCATCGTCATCCTGGTCACCCGGGAGCAGCTCCTCGTGAACCGCCACGGCGTCGCGGTCAAGGGTGCTGGACCCCACGGCGGCCGTCGCCGCGACATCATCTGGGCCGCAGCGGGGGCTGTCGCCGTCCTCGTCGCGGGCCTCGGACTCAGCACCGTCCAGGCAGCCACCACCCAGAATGCGACCGGCGCGACCCAGCCGGCGGGCAGCCAACGCGTCCACCCGACCACAGCGCTCGGCGACGTCAGCCGCTTCACCACCATCGCCACGGACGTCCAGGCCAAGGTGGCGGCGAACGACCTGCCCGCAGCCACCGCCAAGGTCAAGGACCTCGAGGTGGCCTGGGACAGCGCCGAGGCCGGACTCAAGCCCCGCGACCCGGCCGACTGGCACACCCTTGACGGTCAGATCGACGGGGTGCTGACATCCCTGCGCGCTACACCCGCCACCCAGGCAGAGTGCGCGGCCAACCTGACCACCCTGATCCGCACGCTCAACACCTACGACGGCATCTAGACAGCCATCTCGACCGAGGTCCCCGCGGCAGGTGCCCCGGGGACCTCGTCGACATCCTGACGTTCGTCGCGTGATCTCGGTCATCGTCGCCGATTCGACCCGAGAATTCGACGCAGATGGTGGTGCGCGAATTCGCTGCGCACCGTTTTCTGACGCACGAGCAAGCCTTGTGAAGAATCCGTGCTCGTGATTGTCACTGGCAATTGAGGCGTCGACACATGGCAATCAGGAAACGAGCTGACAGCCATTCGGCGCAGGGCCACCTGTTCGTGGTGAGTGCCGCTGGAGAGGGGGTCCTCTATCTGCCCGGTCCTGTCCGGGCTACCTATCGCGAATGGTCCCTCAGCCCGCCCTCAGGCCCATCTTGAGATCCTCAGGATGTCTTCGTGCGTCGAACATCACCTGTCCGGGCTCGGCGGGCAGGGCTGACACCGCGAAGCTGCATCCAGCTACCACCCGGATCCCAGACGCCCACCAGCTCTTTCAGAGGAGCCGCTTCATGTTCACTCACCTCTTCTCCAGCGTCATGGCGGGCGTTGCCGAGACGGCAGCTGGCAGCGACACGTCGACGGACGGGGTGACGGTGGCCGCGACGATCGGGATCGCCGTCATCCTGATCGTCAACCTGATCAAGGAAAGCCTTCCCCCCGCCTGACTCGCAGGCTCGTCAGCATGGGCCGCCCGACGGGGGGAACCGCAGCGTCGGGCCGAGGGTGAGGTCAGGCGGGGGAGGGGCCGTCGATGGACGTGACCAGGGACTGGATGGCGGGGCACGGCCAGGCCACCAGATCCTGGTGGGCGCTGCAGGCGATCTGCGGTGCATCGAGGCCGATGTAGCTCCCGTCGTCGGTGTGGAAGCCACGCTCGTGCAGTCCGTTGACGTCCTCAGCACTCAGCACCTCGATGATCAAGGGGCGGTGAGTCCGGACCATCTCGGCGTCACAAGCCAGCGCGGCGGCATCGCCGCGGGTGATGACGTGGCCGGCCCGGTAGACGAGCCAGTCGTCCAAGTAGTCCTGCATCTGGTCGATGAGGACGTCTCGCTCGTCACCGGCCGGCACGGCGTTGGAGAAGAGAGCTCGTGCGGAGCGGCGGTCGATCATCATCAGCGTGGCCTCATCGGTCGGAAGCAGATGGCGGCCAGGCTCTCAACAGCCGCCTGTGTGGAGCCTGAGCCGGCCCCTTGTCGTCCGAGACGGATCTGAGCGACTCCGGCACCAGGATCGGCACCCAGTTCGATGCGTGGCAATCCATGACATCGGCGGCTCCGAATCGTTCGGTGTGACCACCTGTCGGTATCTCCCAGGAGCCGTCCCTTTAGACCCTGCGTCTTCCGGAGAATCGGACGGCCGAGGTGCACGAGCAAGCGGCCGTGGCGACGGCCGCCGGCGCTCGGCAGCGGCGGCGCTGCTGCTGAGCACGCTGTTTCTGCTCGCTGCCTGCGGACAGCCCGCTCCGGCGCCGCCATCCCTGTCGCCGCCACCGTCGTCAACGCTGTCGCAGGGTCCGAGTGCCCCGGTGAGCACCGCACCGACGCCCGGGGTCCTGCTCGACGAGGACTTCGGTGGATCCCGCCTCGATGGATCGGTGTGGACCACCTGCTACTGGTGGGACGACCACGGGTGCACCATCACGTCGAACAACGAGCTCCAGTGGTATCGACCCGAGGGTGTCCGCGTCAGCGGTGGTGCCCTGGAGCTGGTGGCGGAGCGGGGCGATCAGCGGGCCTCGGACGGCACGACGTACCCGTTCCGATCGGGCATGGTCACCACTGGCCCGGCGAAGGACGGGGACAAGGCCAAGCTGGCCTTCACGTACGGGACGGTCGACGCGCGGCTACGGGTGCCCACGGGTCGCGGACTGTGGTCGGCCATGTGGCTGCTGCCGGCCAGTCAGGATTCTCGACCCGAGATCGACGTCATGGAGATCCTCGGGAACGACCCCAGCGAGGCGATCCTGCACCTCCACCCGAGTAAGCGGAACGCGGCGTCGCCGGGCAAGACCGTCACCGTCCCCGGGGTCGACTTCTCGAAGGGCTGGCACGACTTCCGCCTCGACTGGACACCCGGCCGGCTGGACTACCTGATCGACGGCCGACGGGTCTGGCACCTCACCGGGAAGCACGTGCCCGCCGAGCCCATGTACCTGATCTTCAACCTGGCCGTGGGTGGCTCCTATCCCGGTGATCCCGACGACAGGACCGAGTTCCCGGCGACCTTCGCCATCGACCACGTCAAGATCACCGCCACCGCGTAGCACCCCGGCACACATCGACCTGCCGGGGTGCTGGTTGACGGTCCGAGACCCCGTGTCCGGCCGTCTAGCGGGGACGGACGAAGGGGAAGGTGAGCACGGACCGGATGTTCCCGCCTGTCAAGAGCATGACGATCCGGTCGACGCCGAGACCGAGCCCGCCCGAGGGTGGCATACCCGTTTCGAGAGCGTGGAGGAAGTCCTCGTCGACCACCATGGCCGCAGGATCGCCGGCGGCGGCCTGACGGGACTGTTCGATCAGTCGGCGACGCTGCTCGACCGGGTCGGTGAGCTCGGAGTAGGCGGTGCCGATCTCCATGGCGCCGATCACCAGATCCCACCGTTCGACCAGGCCGGGGTGGCTTCGGTGCGGCCCGGTGAGCGGCGACGTCTCGGCCGGGAAGTCGGTGAAGAAGGTGGGCTCGATCGTGACCCGTTCGACGAGGTCGGCGTAGAGCTGCTCGAGGATGGCACCGCGACCCATGCCCGGTCGGACAGCCACGCCGTGACGGTGGGCGTGGTCCACCAGGTGCCGGATGTCGGTGTCCAGGTCGACATGGTGGTGGAGGGCGGCGCTGACGGCGTCCATCATCGGGACGACGGCCCACTCCCGCGTCAGGTCGAAGGGTCTCGTGGCACCGTCACGGTGCACGAGCGGCAGGATGGGTCGCCCGTGGACGGCGATGGCGGCCGCCGTGATCAGCCGTACGGTGAGGTGGCGCATGGTGGTGTAGTCGGCGTACGGGAGGTAGGCCTCGAGGGAGGTGAACTCGGGGTTGTGGGTGGCGTCGGCTCCCTCGTTCCGGAAGTTGCGGCCGAGCTCGAACAGCGGCCCGAGCCCACCGACCAGGAGCCGCTTGAGGTAGAGCTCTGGCGCGATCCGCAGGGTCAGATCGACACCGTAGGCGTTGATGAAGGTCGTGAACGGTCGAGCAGTGGCACCGCCGTGGACGGTGTGCAGGATCGGCGTCTCGACCTCCAGGAAACCCTCGGTCTCCAAGGTCGCGCGCAGCGCGCGGACGGCGGTGCTGCGCTGCCGCAGGAGGAGTGCTTGGTCGGGGTGGACGAGGAGGTCGGTGGAGCGTTGCCGAAGCCGCGTCTCCGGGTCGCTGAAGTGAGCGAACGGCACGGGGTGCAGGGCCTTCGCTGCGAGCCGCCATCGCTCGACGAACAGCGTCGGCGTACCGGTCCGTGATCGGCCCCGGTGGCCATCGATGAGAATCAGGTCCCCGCGGTCGAGGAGGCGGGCGAAGGTGCGGACAGGTCGGGATCCGAGCCGATCCCGTTCCAGAAGCACCTGAACCGAGGCTGAGCCGTCGACGAGGGTGGCGAAGACGGCGCCGCCATGGTCTCGGATGCTTCGGATCCGTCCGGCCACCCGGATCGGCTCCGGGTGGCCGGCTGGGTCGTCGCAGCGCTCGAGGTCGCCCAGCTGATGGGTGGGTTCGGGCAGTCCGATCGGGTAGGGCGGCTGCCCGGCGGCCTCCAGCGCGGGAAGCCGGCGCAGGCGTTGGCGGGTCTGGTCGGAGCGGTCAGGCAGCCGGCGGCTCGGCTCGGGCGGCGGCGCGGTGTCCAGCTCGTGCAGCTGGTCGAGGTGCTCGTCGCTCAGCTGAGGGCCTGTGTGGCGATGGCGTGTGGGAAACCGGGGGAGAAAGCCTTCGGCGGCGGCGACGGCGAAGATCACCTGAGGGAGCGCGATCCGGCCATCGAAGCACAGATAGCGTGGACGCCACTGCGGCTGGTACTTCTGGTTGGCCCGGTACAGGCGCTGGAACTGCCAGAACCGGTCGAGCATGCCGAGCACGGAGTAGTTGAACCGGGTCACCGAGCCGGCGCCGATCCCCTCGGCATCGGCGTAGACGTGGCGGAACATGCAGAAGTTCAACGACACCTGGCTGATCCCCAACCCGGCGGCGGCACCCATCACGGCGGTCACCATGGCCTCCGTCGTGCCGTTCGGGGCGTCGGGCCGACGGCGCATCACATCCAGCGACAGGCCGTGACGGCCCCAGGGCACCAAGCTCAGGACGCCCGCAGCGTCGCCGGTGTGATCGTGCGCCACCGCGTAGACGGTGTTGACGTCGGCGGGGTCGGCGAACCGGTTGAGGGCCATGGAGTAACCACGGTCGGGTTCGCCGCCGCGCCAGGCGTCGGCGGCGGCGCCGACGGCGGTGAGCTCGTCATCGCTGATCTGGTCCTGCCGCCGCACGGTGACGGTGATCCCGCTGCGCTCCGCACGGCGTACCGCCTGGCGGACGCTGGTCAGACCGACGCTGTTCACGGCGAAGCGATCCGCAGGAAGGATCGCTTCGTCGCCCAGCCCGAGGACACTCAGCCCGGCGGCGGCATAGCAGCGGGCCCCACCCTCGCTGGCGGCCACGACGGCAGGAGTCCAGCCGTAGTAGCGGGCTTCGTCCTTCCAGGCGGCGACGGCGGCCGGCCAGGCGGCCGGGTCGCCGACCGGATCGCCGGATGCCAGCGAAACACCGTGCCGGACCCGGTAGGTGACCGCGGCTCGCCCGTCACGGGAAAAGATCGAGTCCTTGTCGCGGCGGGTGGCGAAGTAGCCCAGCGAGTCCGGCTGCGGGTCGGCGGCGAGCAGGCGACGCAGCCCGACCTCCCGGTCGCCCGACCAGGCGGTCGGCAAGGCGGCGGAGCGGAGGAAGACCGCGACGGCAGCGAGAACGGTGGCGCTGAGCAGGATCGAGGTCAGCTCGGGCAGCCAGGGCACGACGCCGGTCAGGTCGCGGGCGGTGTCGGCGTCGACATCGCCGACGCTGCGTTCCAGCACGCCCAGCAGCTGCTGCCACTGCGATCCGGCCGGGAGGGTCTCCGTGAGAGTCAACAGCACCCAGGTGACAGAGACGGTGAGCGTGAGTCCAGCCGCAGAGACCGCGGCCAGCCGCCACCACGACCCGCGCCGCAGATGACCCGGAAAGTCGCGTCGCAGCCGCCACAACCCGACCAGGACGAGGGCCCCGACCAGCAGGGAGACGACGTCGAGGGTTCTCCCGAACAGCTGGCGAGCGACCCAGGGCCCCGGCGTGGGAGCAGTGCTGAGGCGCGCGGCCGCGACGACGCCGAGGTACATGCCGAGCACCTGGAAGCCGGCGACGGCGACCAACCCGGCGCGTTTGCGGCCGATCAGAGCCCGTGTGATCAAGGCGAGCACCACCACCGACACCAGCGAGTGCGAGAGGGGGATGTTGATCACACCGAACGCCAGCTCCAGCCAGGTCCCGTGCCGGGCCGACCATCGAGTGGACAGCCACAGCAGCACCGACAGTCCCGTCCCCGCCGCATAGATCGCTACCAGCAGCCGAGCTGCTCGGTCGTGCAGCCCTGGCTGCGCCGATCGGCTGTGGTCGAGTTCGCCCTTCATCCCCAGTCCTGTCGTCGGTGACCGTAACTGCGCTTCGGCTCCAGCCTCCCGTTCCGAAGGTGAGTTCAACCTGAGAGGGCGGGCAGATGGGTCTTCTGGTCAAGCCGGCCCGTCCTGAGGTGTCCCCGACAACGGTCGGGTGGCCCTTCGCCCGGCGCCGACATTAGTGTCCACAGGGTGAAGCTGAGCGACGACACCACAGGCGAGGAGCACATCGGCCGCCGCGATCTGACCCGATGGCCGAGCCGGGCCGGCAGGGCTCTGGTCGGGTCGGTCAGCAAGCTGGCCGCGAACGTGTCGGCTCACACGGTGCTGTATCTCACGGCCGGAATAGGTCTGATCCTGCTGCTGGCGCTCACGACGGCCGGGGCGGCGGTCTACGACGCCGTCACGGAGCAGGACGGGATCGCCGGCGTCGACCAACCCGTCCTCGATGAAGCCATCGCGCTCCGTACTCCGACCAACACCTGGTGGGCGACGGGGTTCACCCACCTCGGTGGCGCGGTCGGCATGACCATCATCGCGTCGCTGATCACGATCGTGTTGGTCTGGCGGTGGCGCTCCCGGACCCCGCTGATCTTGATGCTGCTGGCCGTGGCCGGATCGCTGACCATGACAACCGTCGGCAAAGCCATCGTGGGCCGCGCCAGGCCACCACTGTCGGAGGCGGTGCCACCCTACGAGTACGCGTTCTCGTTCCCGTCCGGCCATGCTCTCAACAGCACCGTCATCGCCGGCGTCGTCGCCTATCTCGTGGTCCGCCGGCTCCGCACCCTGTGGGCCCGGGTGATCGCGGTCAGCTGCGCTGTCGTCTGGGCGGTGGCGATGGGTTTGAGCCGGGTGTTCCTCGGCCACCACTGGCTCACCGACGTCGTCTTCGGGTGGCTCGTCGGCGCAGCATGGCTCGTCCTGCTCATCACGGCCCATCGATTGTTTCTCACCATCCGCCGAGCACGAATCGACAGACGAGCTCCGTCACCGGATCAGCCCGGGGCCTAGGGAGCCGACGTGTCCGTGGTCCGCACGATGCCGCGATGTCCCGCGGACTGTCGCGACGTCGCGTCGACCACGGACGTGTCAGAGAACGGATCCCTGCGGCTCAAGGTCAGCGAGTCGGCGTGGGGACGCAGCCTGATCGCCAGGTAGATCGCCGTCGCACAGATTCCTGCGGCGAGAAGCCACCCACCGAGCACGTCGGTGGCCCAGTGGTAGCCCAGGTAGGCGCGTGTCAGGCCGATGATGATGGCCAGCGCGACCCCGACCGCAGTGACCAACCGTCTGGCCCACCGGTGGGTCAGGGTGGAGGCCACCAGCAGCGCCCCCAGCACCCAGACCACTGAACCGCTGGTGGTGTGCCCAGAGGGGAAGGACGGGTCTGTAGCGGGCGGTCCGACCACGAAGGCGATCGGGGGACGGGCGCGGCCGACGATCTCCTTCGTCAGGTACACGATCGAGCTCGTCTCCACCATGGTGATCACCAGCGTCAGCGGCAGCAGGAGGTTCCGAGTCCGCCACAGCAGGATCCCGGCGATGACTACGGTGACAACGGCCACCACACGGAAGGAGCCGAGGTCGGTCAAGGCGGTCGCCGCAGCATCGAGGACGGTCGTGCGCACCGCGACCATGGCCGCCAGGACCGTGTTGTCGAGAGCAGTGGGTTCACCGGAACGCGACATCCACACAGCCATCGCGAAGAATCCCATCCAGCCGACCGCGCCGACACTCATCGATCGCAACCTCGTTGCCGGCGTGGCGGACCCCGGGACCGCCACGGTCCCGGGCACCACGCTGCTGGTCGTGATCTCTGACATCGTCAACACCTTCCGGGCCGCCGTCGGACAGGCCGCGCACCCAAGGATGGGACCTCGTACCTGAGACGATCCTGTGCGCAGGTCGGTTGCCTGCAGGATGTAACAACGGTTACATTACCTGCGGAGATGCCGGGAACGAGCTTGTTGCGGTCGGAGGTCACGGATGGGCGGGACTGCGCTGTTCGTAGCGGTGTTCTTGGCGTGCCTGGTGGAAGCGGTCGAGGCGACCACGATCGTGTTGGCGGCCGGCACCACCCGGGAGTGGCGCTCCACCCTCCTGGGGGTCGGTTGCGGCCTGACCGCGTTGGTGGTGGTGGTGATCGTCCTCGGACCCGCGATCTCGGTGATCCCGCTGGCGTACCTGCGCGTCGGTGTGGGTGGGTTGCTGCTCGTGTTCGGGCTCCAGTGGCTGCGCAAGTCGATCCTGCGGGCGAGCGGGTACAAGGCTCTGCACGACGAGACGGCCATCTTCGCGACTCAGGTCGCCGCTGCCCAGTCGGCGAGCAAGCAACGACGAGGAGCGGTCAGCGACTGGTACGCCTTCACCCTGTCGTTCAAGGCGGTGCTGCTGGAGGGACTGGAGGTGGTCTTCATCGTGCTCACCTTCGGTGCCAACGCCCACCGTGTTCCTCTGGCGGCGGCCGCTGCTGTGGCCGCGGTGGTTCTGGTCGCCGGGGTCGGCGTGGTGGTCCGGGCTCCGTTGGCTCGGGTTCCGGAGAACGGCATGAAGTTCGTTGTCGGGGTGATGCTGACCTCGTTCGGCGCCTTCTGGGCCGTCGAAGGCGTCGGAGGCACCTGGCCGGGAGCAGATGCGGCCCTGTTGGTCCTGGTGCCGGCCGTTGCCGCGTACGGACTGTTGATCATCGTCTGGCTGCGTCGACAGCGGCTGAGCCAACCCGCCGCCGACGGCACGTCCGGGTTGGGTGTGGCGCGATGACGTCCCGACTGAAGGCTTTCGGGGCGTTCTGGTACGACTTCATCATCGGCGATGACTGGACGGTGGCCGCCGGGATCGTCATCGCCTTGATCATCACCGGTGTGGTGGCCACTTCTCCAGCACCGGCCTGGTGGATCGTGCCGGCCGCCATCGCGATCCTGCTTCCGCTGAGCTTGTGGCGTGCCACCCGACCAGCCTGATCCGGACGCCGGCCCGGATGCCGTGGTCGACGACGACGGCAGCAACGCGGACGAGTGGTTGATCCTGATCTACAAGGTTCCCACTGAGCCGTCTCGGCTGCGGGTCTCGGTGTGGCGGCGGCTCAAAGGGCTCGGCGCCATCTACCTGCAGAGCTCGGCGGCAGCCCTCCCGGCCGGGGCCTCGGCAGAGCGAGCGCTCCGAAAGCTCCGACACGAGATCATCCAGATGGCTGGATCGGCGGTCCTGCTGCGCAGCACGCTGCTCGGCGGCGGGTCGGATGTCGCAGCGAAGTTCCGTGCTGCCCGAGATGATGAGTATGACGAGATCATCGACAAGTGTGAGGACTTCCTGGCCGGGATCGACAAGGAGTTCGCTGCCGAGCACTTCAGCTTCGCCGAGCTCGAGGAGAACGAGGTCGATCACACCAAGCTCGTCAACTGGCTGGCGAAGGTTCGCCATCGAGACGTCCTGGGATCGGCGAAGCGAGGAACCGCCGAAGACGCTGTCGTGCGCTGCGCGGCGGCACTCGAGCGCTACGCCCAACGCGTCTACGCCGAAGACCCCGACCTCGGTCGCCAAGGACCTGACCCTGACAGCGGTAGCACCGCGTCGGACACGCCGTCAGCCGGGAGAGCCCTCAGATCGGGGCCCAGTAGACGATGAGCCACCAGATCGCGTAGGCGAAGGCCAGCAGCCAGCCGATGACGGCGACGACGGCCAGGAAGCCCGAGATGGCTTTGGTCAGCGGGTCGCTGCCGCCCGAACGGGTTGTTACGTACGACATCTCGCATCCTCCCTACGGACAGGCGGCAGCCGCGGGTTCACAGGTCAGTCCCCGGCCATGGCGTCGATGCAGACAGTGATCGCCAGGATCAGGCCGGCGTCGTGGCCGGGCTGGATCTCGACGCCGTACGTGTCGCGGACGCGGAACCACTTCCTCGACACCTCCGCCACGCAGCTCACCGTCTTGTTCGATCTTGTACTCGTGATCGACGATGTTGCCGTGCGCCTTCAGATCGTGGCCGCCGTCGACGTCGATCGCGAAGCGGTCCCGGATGCCGACGAGCGCCTTCTTCACCGTGGCGTTGCCGGTCGCCGACTCGATCTTCATCGAGTCCCGCACCCTCAGCTTGCGTTCCTGGATCTTGGCGACATCGGCCCCTGACGCATCCTTCAGCTCGAAGGTGTCCCTCACCCGCAACGCCTTGCCGTCGACCTTGTAGACGCGTTGTCCGGCGTCGTTCTCGATCCAGAAGTCGTCGCCGATGCTCAGCAGCTTCTCCCGCATCTGGTAGCGCTGGACGACCGGCCCGTCGTCGTGGTGTCTGCGATCTCGAAATCCCACTGCGTGTCTCCTCAGATGCCAGTCGTGTCAGCCTTGCCCGGAGCCCGCACGAGGCAGGCCGTACCGCACGCGGCTCTCCTCCCGGGCACTGACACCCAGTCTGGCCGCGGCTCCCTCCGTCGGCCTCACCCACTCTGGATGATCTCCGGTCTTCGCCTGCTGGCCAGGTCGAACGAACCCTGTTGCTGACTCAGGGGCTGAGGTGAGCCTCAGGTGTGCTGGGGGAGCGCGCGTTCGGTCTGGAGGACCGGATCACCCGGCGTCGTGCGCGTGGTGCTTCTCTGACGTGACCGAGTGGGTCAGGGCGGCCTCGATCTCGGACACCCAGCGCTCCTCGAGGAGGACCACGATGCCCGAGGTTCCCGGTGGCAGCGTGTTCTCGATGTCGGCCTTGACCTGACGCTTCTCGAGCTGCTTCACCGTGGCCCCGGCTCCCGCTCCGACACCGGCCCCGATCGCGGCAGAGGCCAAGAGGGCGGGCGGGAAGATCAGGCCGACGATCGCCCCGGCCACTCCTCCGACGACTGCGCCGGCACCCACGCTGTGGGCGTCATCCTTGATGTGGATCTTCCCGTCGTCGTCCCGGTTGACCAGGACCAGGGCCTCGACCGAGACGATCTTGCCTCTCTCCAGCTGTTTGACGGCGTCCCAGTCCTGCTGGGCCGCCGCCGGATCGTCGTACGCCGCGATGTAGAGGTCGAGTGGTGCATCGTCAGGCATGTGCGATCTCCCTCAGTACGTTGTTGATCGGATCCTGATCCGGCTGGTGACTGTTGTCAACCTCCCCAGCATCAACCCTCGGAACCTCGCAGCCGACGCAGCATCACCTGCCTGACATCGGGTGATCAGCTGTCGTCAGCCGAGGGGCGACTCTGTGTCGCTCGACACGTTGCGATCCTCCCGCTTGCCAGGCCCGCTCGGCAGACCTTAGAGTCGGTCGGACTTACGCGCGTCAGTGACGCGGTTCAGCAAAGGAGCGGGAATGAGCACATCAGGTACCTCGTACGGGGAGCTGCCACCGACCGAGGAGGCCGCGGTCGGTCTCGACCTCGACAACAGCGACCACCTGTTCGCCGAACCCACCGAGAAGGTCAGCAACAAGTACATCGCCGCCCTGGTGCTGGCGCAGCTGGTGTTCTTCATCGCCTTGCTCGGTCCGGCCGTGATCGGCATGACCGTCAAGGTCCAGACCCTGGTCTCCGACGTCGACGCGCCCGCCGCCATCGCCACCGTCTACAGCCTCGGCGCCCTGGCCGCGGTGATCGGCAACGTCCTCTTCGGCCGGCTGTCGGACCGCACCACCTCCCGGTTCGGTCGCCGCCGCCCCTGGATCGTCGGCGGCACGATCGTGATGACGCTCGCCTTCCTGGTGATCGCGCTCGCCCCCACCATCCCGCTGGTGACCCTGGGCTGGTTCCTCGCCCAGTTCGGCGCGAACGCCGCCCTGGCCCCCTTCATCGCCACCATCGCCGACCAGGTGCCGAAGATCCAGCGCGGGCAGGTCGCCGCTCTCCTGGGTATCGCACAGAACGTCGGCGTGCTCGGCGGGGTCTACGTGGCGCAGGCCTTCGCCACCCAGCTGGTCATCCTGTTCGTGGCCCCCGCGGTCCTCGCGATCGGCGCGATGCTGGTCTACGCCTTCGTGCTGCCCGACCAGAAGCTCACCCGCAAGCCGTCCCGGATGAGCGCCCGGCAGTGGGTGCAGACGTTCTGGGTGAACCCGCTGAAGTACCCCGACTTCGCCCTCGCCTGGTGGTCCCGGTTCCTGATCACCCTGGCCACGTTCATGTTCACCACCTTCCGGCTGCTGTTCGTTCAGTCCGAGCTCGGCATCTCCAAGGAGGCCGCACCCGGCATCATCAGCACCGGCGTCCTCATCTACACCCTCGCCCTGGTCGCCGCCGGGTTCCTCGCCGGCAAGATCTCCGATCTCACCGGCCGCCGCAAGTTCCTGGTCGCCGGCTCCACCCTGATCTTCGCCATCGGCACCGTCCTGCTGGCCCACGTCGGCACCGTCGGGCAGTTCTACGCGGTGGAGGCCCTGCTGGGTCTGGCGTTCGGCATCTACGTCGGAGTCGACCTCGCCCTGGTCGTCGACGTGCTGCCCAACCCCGACGAGGCCGGCAAGGACCTCGGCGTGTTCAACATCGCCAACGCCCTGCCGCAGACCCTGGCCCCGATCGTCGGCGCCGTGCTGCTCGGCATCGCCAGCGCCACCAACTCCAACTACGACCTGCTGCTCTACGTCGCCGGCGGAGCCGCCCTCCTCGGAGCCATCGTCGTCCTGCCGATCAAGAAGGTGCGCTGACCGTCACCGGCACGAAACTGCACTGAAGCCAGGAGCCGCCGCCCTGGCAGCAGGAGGGCAGCGTCTTCCTCGACGACGCTGCGCGATCCTTCTGCTGTCGGGGCCGCGGTCTAGGTTTGCCGGGTGGATGTCGTGGCCGCTGCCGTCGGAGACGGTGTCGAGGTCAGCGATCTCGACACACGTGCGCGGCTCGGTCAGGTGCGCAGTCTCACCGGCTCCGAGTTCGCCGAGCATGTCCGGTCTCGACTGCAGGAAGACATCCGCTGGGTGTGGGCGGACACCACCGGTCTGTATCCGGCGTTGCTGTCAGCGGGTGTCCGTGTGGCTCGGGTTCAGGATCTGCGTCTGTGTCACGCCATCCTGGCCCGCTCCTCCTACGTCGACTCCTCCTTCGCGGCCGAAGGTTCCGATCAGTGGTCGATGAGACCGGGGCCGGCCGATGACGCGGCTCCCACGCTGCTGGACCTCGCCGGCGAGGAGGACGTGATCGGTCTGGACGAGGTCGCTGCCGAGCATCGACGTCAGCAGGAGGCGATCCACGGGTCCTCGCATCCGGCTCGGTTGCGGCTGCTGTTGGCAGCTGAGTCTGCCGGGGCCCTGGCCGGGGTCGAGCTGACCCATGCGGGGTTGCCGTTCGACGCTGACACGCACCGGGCGTTGTTGACGAGACTGCTCGGGCCCCAGCCGCCGGCCGGGGTCCGACCGCTCGCCATGGAAGGCCTGGTCGAGCATCTCCGAGCCGCCTTGGGGGCGCCGAACCTGAACCCGGACTCGGGCCCGGACCTGCTCCAGAGCCTGCAGTCGGCCGGGATCGCGGTGAGCTCGACCAGGCAGGGTGAGCTGTCGACGGTCGACCATCCCGCGATCGCGCCGCTGCTGGAGTACAAGAAGCTGGCCCGTCTGTTCGGAGCGAACGGCTGGTCGTGGTTGTCGACCTGGGTGACGGCCGGCCGGTTCCGGCCCGGTTACGTGCCCAGCGGCGTGGTGACCGGGCGGTGGGCCGCACGGGGCGGTGGTGCACTGCAGCTGCCCAAGCAGATCCGCGGTGCCGTGGTGGCCGAACCGGGCCAGGTTCTCGTCGTGGCCGACGCCGCTCAGCTCGAGCCGCGAGTGCTCGCGGCGATGTCACAGGATGAGGCGATGGCGGCCGCGACCCGACGAGGCGATCTGTATCAGGCCCTGGTCGACGACGGTGTGGTCGACACCCGCAGCCGAGCGAAGGTGGCGATGCTGGGTGCGTTGTACGGAGCGACGTCGGGGGAGGCCGGCCGGTTGATGCCGCGGCTCGTACGGAGCTTCCCGGTGGCCACGGGCTGGGTGGAGGCGGCAGCCCGGGCCGGAGAGGCCGGGCGGGTGGTGACGACCTGGCTGGGACGGTCCTCGCCCGCGGCTCCTGAGGCGTGGTGGGAGGCGCAGCGGTGGGCTGTGCTGCCGGAGGCGGACCCGGGGGAGCGGCGCCGAGCCCGAGCCCAGGCGTTGCAGTGGGGCAGGTTCACCCGCAACTTCGTCGTCCAGGGGACGGCCGCGGAGTGGGCGTTGTGTTGGCTGGCCGATCTCCGCCGCCGCTTGCACGCTCTCGGTGAGTCCGCCGGCCGATCCGCCCGACTCGTCTACTTCCTGCACGACGAGGTGATCGTCGAGACTCCGGTCGAGCTGGCCGACGCAGTCATCGATGCCGTACGGGCATCGGCAGACCGTGCCGGGCAGCTGTTGTTCGGCTCGTTCCCCGTCGAGTTCGCCCTCGATGTCCGCTGTGTCAGCCGCTACTCCGACGCTGACTGATCCGTCGAGGTCCGCGACGGGTGGTCATCCCAGCCGTCGAAGCGTTGTCTCGACAGCTCCTTCGACCCGGGCGGTCATGGCGGTCAGATCGACGGGGCGGCGCCCGGCGACCTGCTGGCGGATCCACTTCCGTTGGTTGTCGTCGTGATGCAGCAGCGCATACAGGTCCCACCACGGATCGAGGGAGACGCCGGTGATCGACTCGTAGGACGCCCGAAGCTGCTCCGACCACTCAGTCGAGTGGAGCGCCGCCATGTACCGGCGGCAGTGCCCGACATCGATCGCGCGTGCGCCCCGGTGGATGCTGTTCCAGTCGGTCAGCCCCGTGATCTTCCCTCTCGACCACAACAGGTTGACCGGCAGGAAATCACCGTGCAGGAAGACGGGCGTGTCCACCGGCGGCGATTCCGCCATCACGGCGAATGCTGCTTTCCACACCGCCGCCTTCCGGGCTCCGACCGGCACCTGGAAACCGTCGCGTGGGGCGATCCACGAGTCCGTCCACGGCCTGAAGGTCTCGGCGCGCAGATCGAGATCGTGCACCCGTCCGGCGAGCTCCGCGATGGTGTGGATCCACGACCGAGGTTCGGCGGGGCTGAGATGCACCTGACCCGGCAACCGCGTCATCAACAGCGATGGAGTGCCTCCCGTCGCCGTACCGGCGGTATCGGCGGCGAGGACGCTCGGGACGGGGATGCCGCTTCCGGCCACCAGACGGAGGTTGGCGATCTCGGTCTCCATGGTCTTCTCCAGGGCGAGCCCGAGCGGGTACTGGCGCAGAACGACGACAGTGCGCACGCCGCTGCGTTCGACCGTCACGCGATGAACGGCGGAGCTGACGCCACCGGTCATCCGGCGACAGCCGACGATCCGACTGCCCCGACCCATCGCTGCGCAGACCCAGTCGAGGGTCTCGGCGGAGGGACGGCGCTGCCGAAACCCACCGTCACGCCAGTCGCCGCCGGTCACGTACGAGAGGGTATGCGCGGCCGAACCGGCGCGAGTACGCCAGGCATGACGGGCGAGATCACGTCGTATGCTGGTGATCGGCGATGGTGTCCGCCGGAGGTAGCCCTGAGGTCCTCGAACCGCCACGATGGCTGATGACTCCTGAGACGAGCCGGTCACGACGTCTTGAGGAGACCACGATGAGGACCTTCGATCACTCTCGACGCGTGGGCCCGACTGCTCTGGGCCACGTGTTCCCAATCCGTCACTGATGGACCGCGCTGCATGCCGATGGTCGATTGCGTGGCCGCTCGGATCCGCTCATTGACCCGGCGATCCGGACAGGCGATCGGCGCTGTGGCCCGGCGGCCGTTGCCCGTCGTCGGCGTTGCATCGTCTCGGGAGGAGAGGCGCCATGACTGAGCGAACGATCGTGGTGGGTGTGACAGCTCACCAGCCGGACCGGGTGGTCCGCGAGGCAGCCCGGTTCGCCCGCGTCTTCGACGCCTCCCTGGTGTGTGCGCACGTCGATCCGGGCGCCTACGTGGTCGAGGAGTATCCCGACGGGTCGATCAACAGCCGACCGATCGATCCCGACGGGGTGGAGTGGGACGGTCCCGTGTTCGCCGCGGAGCTGGCCGGGCGGATCGAGGGGGTGGCACAGGAGGAGGCGGTGACCGTGAGGTTCATCGGAGCTGGCCGGTGACATCGCGCACGCGCTCGGCCGGCTGGCCGAGGTGCTGGGGTCGGAGCTGATCGTCGTCGGCAGCCGCCGCGGCGGCCTGCGTTCGAGCATGCACGAGTTCTTCGGCGGATCGGTGGCGGCTCACCTGGCTCATCGGCAGCCGCGCCCACTGGTCGTCATCCCGCTGAGCCCGGCCGCCGAAGGGCCTCTTCCCTGGGAGCAGCCCTGATGGCGAGAGGGTCTTCTCGTCCCGTGGAGAGTTCCTCCGAGCGCGACGACGCCGCGGTCACGCAGGCCCGGCCCGCGCACCAGTCGGTCGCCAACATCGCACTCGTGGCTGTCGGCGGCGCGGTCGGGACCGGGCTGCGGTTCGGGCTCTCGCTCTTGGTGCCGTTACAGCACGGTCTTCCGGTGGCGATCTTCGTCGTCAACGTCATCGGCGCCTTCGTGCTCGGGCTGCTGCTGGAGCTCCTGGCCGACACCGGACTCGACATCGGGTGGAGCCGGAGGATCCGACTCGGTGTCGGCACCGGGCTGCTGGGGGGCTTCACCACCTACAGTGCGTTGGCCGCCGACACGGTCACTCTCGGCTTTCTGCACCCGGGGTTGGCCGCAGGTTACGGGCTGGGCACGGTCGTTCTGGGCGGCCTGGCGTCGACGGCCGGCATCGCCCTGTCCCGGCACTGGCTGAGGCCGGCGCTGACCACGTGGCGGTGCGGGTCGTGATCGCACTGCAGATCGTGGCTGTGTGCCTGGCCGGCGGGGCGGGCGCCGCCATCCGCTTCGTCGTCGACGGAACGATCCGGCACCACACCTCGGGGACCTACCCTTGGGCGACCATGATCATCAACGTGACCGGGTCACTGATCCTGGGCCTGGTCACCGGACTTGTCTTGAGTGGCCTGGTAGCGCACAGCTGGCAGCTGGTGATCGGGACCGGGTTGCTGGGCGGCTACACGACGTTCAGCACCGCCAGCGTGGAAACCGTCCGGTTGCTGGAAGACCGACGATGGCGGGCGGCGGCGGTCAACGGGCCGGGGATGCTCGTGCTCTGCGTGGCGGCCGCGGCCGGCGGATACGCCCTCGGGCTCTGGCTGTGACCGGCCAGCGCGGCGGTGAGAGAACGGACACTGGTGGGTGTCCGGTCTCAGACAACCTGTCACTGCGCTGAGCGTGGGCTGACATCTCCCTTGTGGCTGCTGGAGCTGGCGTGACAGCGTGACGAATTCTGTCGCACTCACGTTGTCAGTAGCCGGATTCAGTTTCACGCATCCCACCAGTAGCCAGATCATGACCGCGCCCTTCACGGCAACATGCGGCGTACGAGACGATCCGCGACATCGCGGCGACGCTGGAGGATCTCGGCGTCGACGTACTTTTCAACTGGGACCACTCCTTCGGCAGCTCAGCCGCCGTCACCGCACCCTGTCCGCCGCGGCGTGGATGCGCACCTTGAACACGCTTGTCTCCCGCCTCAGTCAGTACGGGCATCGGGCGTCCTGTCCGTTTCCCAGGCTCTTCAGGACTGGCCGAGCTGTCGTCACCAGTGTGCTGCGGCGCGCGACTGCAATGGCCCGTCGGACCGTAGAGTCCGCTCATGGAGATTCAGCTCCTGGTGGCGGTGCTGCTCGCGATCGGGTTCGCCGTCACCAACGGGCTGCACGATGCGTCCAATGCGATTGCGACGTTGGTGGCCACGAGGGCAGCCAGACCCTCCCAGGCCATCGTTCTCGCGTCTGTGTTCAACCTCCTCGGCCCGCTGTTCCTCGGGGCGGCCGTCGCCGACACGATGGGGAGCATCGTCACCGTCGCGCCCGATTCGATGATCCAGGTGGTTGGCGCGGGGCTGGCTGCCGCAGTGACTTGGAACCTTGTCACATGGCGGCTTGGTCTGCCGTCCAGTTCGGGCCACGCCCTGGTCGGAGGCCTGGTGGGCCCGGCTTTGGTGGAGGGGGGAGTCGGGGCGGTCAACTGGGGCGGGATCGCGCACGGGCGGCCGGTCGGGGTTTTCGGGATCTTGATCGCGCTCGCTGTGTCCCCGGTCCTCGGCGGGCTCGCCGCGCTGGTGCTGATCCGGGCGGGCCGCGCCCTGGGGCGTCGTGCGACGCGGCGCTGGCACGTGCCGGTGAGGGCGGGGGAGTGGGGCATGTCGGCGGCGCTGGCGTTCACGCACGGTGCGAACGATGCCCAGAAGTCGATCGGTGTGATGGCGGCGGTTCTCCTCGCGGCCGGCCAGGTCGACTCGCTCACGGCACCGCTGTGGACGAAGGTCGTGTGTGCAACGGCGTTGACCCTCGGTACGGCGATCGGGGGATGGCGCATCATCGCCACGGTGGGCCGTCACATCTACCGCATCCGCCCCGAGGAGGGACTCGTGAGCCAGTCGGCGTCGGCCGGTGTGATCTTTGGATCCTCACTGCTGGGAGCCCCGGTGTCCACCACCCAGGTGGTCGCGTCATCGGTCGTGGGGATCGGCCTCGGCCGGCGCCGCTGGCATCATGTGCACTGGGTGGTCGTCCGCAACATGGGTCTGGCGTGGGTGATCACGGTGCCCGCTCGGCCGTTCTCGGTGTCATCGCCCTCGAGCTCTGGAGGCTCCTCCCATGACCCGTCACCGCTGGTTCCTGCCGGACACACCGGATGTGCTCGGGATGCTGCGTGATCAGATGGCGATCACGATCGAGGGCGTGGACGGGTTCTCGCGTTGGGCCGCCGGTGACACCTCGGCAGCTGAAGCGGTGAACGGCGCCGGGCGGCGAGGTGACGCCGCCAAGCGCGAGCTCCTGAGCATGATCCGTGATGCGTTCCTCACCCCCATAGAGCCAGAGGACCTCTTCGCGCTGTCGCGCGGAATCGACCGCATCCTCAACCTCGTCACCGAGGTGGTGAAGGAGTCCGAAGCCATGACCACCCCGCCCGACGAGTGCATGGCCGGTATGGCCGCCCTGCTCGGCAAAGCGCTGCGCCACCTCGATCACGCGTTGTCGAAGCTCGGCAACGACGGCGACCTCGCGACGGCGTCGGCGGACGCCGCAGTCGCAGCACAGCAGGAGCTCGAGGTGGCGTACTACGGCGGGATGGCAGAGCTTCTCGGTGTCGACGACCGTACTGAGCGAATCGCGCGGCGCGAGTTGTACCGCCGTTGCTCGCGGATCGGTGAAGCTGTCGTCGATGTCGCAGAACGCGTCGTCTATGCCGTCGTCAAGGAACAGTGAATGCCACAACCAGAGGCCGGCCGCCAACGGATGCCGGCCTCACCCCACAGGATTCAGCACCGGCACGCGGGCCGCGCGCGGACCGACCAGGAGACTGCTCGGCACTCCGACGGTGGCGAGCACGGCCAACTGAGCCCCCGCCGGCCAGTCGGTGAGCTGCAGCAGTACGGCCATCGCGACCACCACCGGCGGGGACTTCCGTGACTGGGCGGCCATCGACTCCTGGGCCGACGAGATCGCCATCGAACTACGGTCCATTCCAGCCTGAGTGATCAGTCAGCATGTGCGGCACTCGGTGCGGCTTGAAGGGCGGCGTCCGCTGTCTTCAGAGGACCCGAGCTTCACACCTGAGCGGTAGCACCCTGAGGCTCGATGGACGGGACCACGGCCTGGCCCTCGTCCGTGCCGATTCTGTTTCGGTCGAGCGTGTCTCGGCCGCCGACGAGCATCAGGGGGCACCGAGCAGCGCGCATGATCTTGGTGGCCGGGCTGGTCCCCTGCCGAGCACCAGAGGGACAGCCTGGAGTGCCGCAGTCGATCACGAGCAGATCCGCCCCGCGGGACAGGGCCAGCACCTGGGCGCTCGGGTCGCCAGACCCGTGCGCGACGAGCGGCACAAGACCCGGGCGGTGGCTGTACAAGGTCCTGAGTGCCGCCGCCAGACCTTCCGTCGGCCCGGAGCCGCGAGGCCGACATGCGTCGTCGACGATCGTGAGCGGTACGCCGTGCAGCAGCGCTTCGTCAGCCGCAAGGTCGAGCGTGCCGTCGTCGCCACCGCTGGCGTGGCAGCTCACGACGACCCCTCGACCCGAGGTGGTCTCCACGTGCTCTTGGGGCGAGACCAGCACGATCGGGCAGCCGGCACCGACCGCCAACCGACTTTCGATGGTGCCGAGTGTCTCGCGTACCGCAGGCGGCCGCAGTCGTGCGCGCCTGAGGACGAGCATGGCGGCCCTGTGGCTCATCCGGATCAGCTCATCGCCGACGTCCTGCATGTCGCCGCGCACCAGATGCGTCGAAAGGGGCACCGCCTGCGGCGACGACGCGACGGCCCAGGCGCTACGGGCGAGCAGCCGCTCAAGATGGGAGAAGTGAGCGAACGCGCCTTCCTTGCCGTCGAGCGGCTCGACGTGGGTGATGATCAGCCCGGTGCGTCGAAGCAAGGCCTCGCTCGCCGCCCACCGCAGTGCCCACCTCGAGGCGGGCGAGCCGTCGACGCCGACGACGATGAGACCCTCAGATCGCGGCGCAGTCATGCTTCACTGTGGTCGTCAACAGAGCACGGCCGCCACGGTCGTCGGTCGGGTTGCGGTCGGGACCTTTGGTCAGCAAGCCGGGCAGAACAGCTGGATCGACGAGCTCACCCGTCAGGTGACCACCCGCGTACGCGGCCTGAACCGAGACCAGCGAAGCCCTACCGATTCGGCCACGGCCAGGGCAGGCGACCTCGACCACCCGTGGCGTCTTTGTGACAGGGCGGTCACGATCTTGCGGATCGTGACCGGAACCTGTCCTGAAGCGGCCGCTTCTGAGGATTGCGTCTCTTTAACCTGTGCTGCTGGGTGAGCTGATTGCCACCCGGCGGCCAGTCGCCGCCGGTATCGCAGGCAGCCGGTGACATGGCTCGGATCGGAGTCGCCGGTCGCGACGGGTATGGCGTTCGGTCGCGTGGCGCTTCAGGGGGCTGGCTTACCGGCCGGCACCGGCGTAGAGTCGAACATGCTGCTGAGCAGCCGGTTCGGGCAGTGAGGCCGCCGCGTACATTGGCCCACGCCTCGCCGAGGTCATCGCCGCCCGGGACTTTCTGCACTGCCTTCCAGGCGGGTTCTCATGACCACAACCACCACTTTTTCATTCCTCTCCGGAGTCGACACCGAGATCTCCGGGGTACTGCAAGACGCCCTCGTCGAGGCACTCGTCGTCCCGCCCGATCCGTGTGCGCGCTCCGCCGTCATCTGCACTTTGATCCAGGAGATGTGCTCCATCGTGGATTGCCTGCGTGGCGATGAAACGGTTGAAGGTCGCGCCACCGAGCAGGAGCTGACGAGCATCCGACAGGTGGCCGACGCCGCCCGCGACCACCAATTCCGGACGATCTCCCGCAAGCCGCCGGCGGGGATGTGGTCCCGATGAGCTGGCATCACTATGCAGCCTGCCAGGGCAAGAACGCTGAGATGTTCTTCCTACAAGGACATGGTCGCGGTCGTGTTCGGGACCGCGTTCGCCCAGCCCGACCCCGCCGCCGCATCGACTGTGGATCAGGCTGCGGTGTGGACGGACAGGTCGGGCATGAGCCGACGGTTTCGTTGTCTGCCAGCGCAGCCGACGCTGGGTGTGGCGGCGTCCGGCACGCTGCTCGTGCACCGCTTCGATCAGGTCAGACGGAACGGTGGGTAGCGGTCGGTGATCAGCAGAGTCGAGTAGGCACTGACCCGGAGCGCCCAACGGCTGACGCCGACGACATAGTCGAACAGTGGGCGTGGGTAGCGTCCGGTGAACAAGATCGCGAACCAGGCGATGACGATCACGACGACGGCGCCGATGGCGAGCAATGCGAGCACGATGATGTGGGGGATCACCAGCAGCCACTTGACCAGCGGCAGCCAGCGATTCAGATCGGTGCGCGCGTCGGGGTAGTCCAGGTCCAGATGAACGGACTGTTCCTCGACCGTTGATGGGTATCGGTCGGTTAGCAGTGCAGCGAAGGCGCCGATCCGAGCGAGGAAGCGGTTGAGCTGCAGTGCGAAGTCGAACCACCACTGTGGGTATCGCTGTCGGAACAGGATCATCAGCAGCGTGGCCACGAAGAGCGCGCCCGCGATGCCTCCCCCCGTGTGGGTCGCTTTGCTGACGATCTGACCGGACTCGGTGACGACTGTCACTGTGGAGACCGCGGTCGCGGACACGATGTTGGCCAGGATGGCGATCGGAATGATCACGACGATGCGGAACGCGGTCGTCACCCGGTTCAGCGATTCGGGGTAGTCGATATCGAGGCGGGCGGGATAGCTCTGGGTCGAATTGGTCTGTTCTGGAGCGGTCATCGGGCTCTCCCTTAATTCGGTGCCATCACCCCAGGATGGGCCCGACACGCTGGCGTCCACCCGGGCCGAACGGCCGTCATCTCCAGGACCAACGTAGTGGGAAAGCGGGGACTCTCGTCCAGCGTGCACCCGGCCCCTTGCGATCTCTTGCTACCGGGTTACGTTCAGCTCAGCATGCGCGGTCACTACAGGAGGAGTAGGGCCAGGTCACCTCAATCAGAGTTGACCTCTTGGATCGCAGCAACGCGTCCCGGTCGTCTGGAACGCCGCCGTGGAGGAACCTGGCGCCAGGGAGCCATCGCTCACCGTCATTCGGGACCAACGTCCCTGGTGGGCGTGCTCGCGACGAGACACAGTGACGAGAAACCGAGCAGAAGAGAGGGTGCTGTGGACGTCAACGTCATGATCCGTACGGCAGAGGCGCTGGTAGCGCCGGGAAAGGGCATCCTCGCCGCCGACGAGAGCACACCGACCATGGCGAAGCGCCTGGCGGGAATCGGACTCGAGTCGACTGAGCAGCTGCGCCGTGCGTACCGGCAGATCCTCTTCACGACCGAGCGGCTCGGCGAATCAATCAGCGGAGTGATCTTGTTCGACGAGACCATCCGACAGCGGGCCGACGACGGCACTACGCTCGCCGAGCTGCTCCATCGTCAGGGAATCATCCCTGGCATCAAGGTGGACGGTGGCACGAAGCCGCTGGCGGGCTGCCCCGGCGAAGTAGTCACCGAAGGGCTCGACGGGCTCCGTGGCCGGCTGGAAGAGTACGCATCCCTCGGAGCACGCTTCGCCAAGTGGCGGGCGGTCATCCACATCGGCGACTCGCTACCGACCACCGCCTGCATCGAGGCAAATGCTCACGCGCTCGCGCGCTATGCAGCCCTCGCGCAGGAGGCCGGACTGACCCCCATCGTCGAACCCGAGGTGCTGATGGAGGGAACACATCGTCTCGAGCGGTGCGAGGAAGTCAGCGCGGCGACTCTGCGTGCGGTGTACCAGCAGCTCAGCCGTTACGGTGTGGTTCTCGAGGCCAGCCTGCTCAAACCGAGCATGATCCTGTCGGGAGCTGACTGCCCCGACCAGGCCGGCGATGACGAGATCGCCGAGGCCACGATCAGGGTCATGCGCCAGACGGTGCCCGCAGCGGTGCCCGGACTCGTCTTCCTGTCCGGCGGACAGACAGACGAGCAGGCGACCGCGCGCCTGGACGCGCTGAACAGGCGGGGACAGCAACCGTGGCAGCTGAGCTTCTCCTTCGGCCGTGCGCTGCAGGCGCCCGTGCTGCGTGCCTGGGCGGGAGATGCCGGCAACGTCGGGGCCGCGCAGGCCGCACTTCTTCATCGGGCCGAACTGAACGCTGCCGCCCGCGGCGGTTCCTACCACCCCGAGATGGAGACCTTCGGACTCGGTCGGAGGGAGTCTGCGACTGTGTCGTAGGCCGCGCTCGCCCGTCTGGTCGGGGGCGGCCCTGATCTGACAGTCGCCCGACTGCCTCGAATTGCGGGGGGGCGGCAGTCCACCGCATCGAGACGTACGTCGCTGGTCGCCCGGTTGCGGCAGTGACACGGAGAGTCTGAGGCTCGCGACGGCGACATTCTCGTCTGATCGAGAGCAGCGGGAAGGCGGTTTGTGATGCGGCCGCTGCGATTGTGCCCAAGGTGGCCGCGGGTGCGACCGGGGCGGTGATATCGGTCGAGGATGCGCGGCGCACAATGGGGTTTCCGTCCAATCAGAGTCGACGGGTTCCCTGGGCTGCATCAGAAGATCAGGGCACCCTTAGGGGCCTTTGAGGAGATTTGTGCCGGTCACCTCGTCGGGCATCGCCTACGACTGCTTGTCGCCCCACGGTGGGGTGCCGGTGTTGTTCCTCCACGCGGGGGTGGCGGATCGCCGGATGTGGGACCCGCAGTGGGAGGCGCTGTCCGCCACCTGGGATCTCGCCCGGCTGGACCTGCGTGGGTTCGGTTCCTCCGATCGTGCACCGGCTGGTCCGCTGTCGGCGGTGGGGGATGTGATGGCGACGATGGACGAGGCGGGATGGGGCGGGGTCCATCTGGTCGGGGCCTCCCTAGGGGCGGGGGTCGCGGTCGAGGTCGCGCTGACCGCCCCCGAGCGGGTCGTATCGCTGTGTCTGTGCCCACCCGGTGGCAGCCTGCTCGCGACCCGGACGGAGGATCTGGTGGCCTTCGCTCGGGAGGAGAACGCGGCGCTGGAGGCAGCCGATCTGGACGCGGCTGTCGAAGCGAATGTTCGCGCCTGGGTGGTCGGTCCCGGCCGGACCGAAACCGACGTCGACCCCGGCGTGGTTGCGGCGGTGCGACGGATGCAGCGACGGGCGTTTCAGATCGACGCGATCCTGGGTGATGTGGAGCGGGTCGAGATGACGCCGCCCGCCGTGGAACGGCTGGAAGAGATCACGGTGCCGACGCTCATCCTGCTCGGCGGGCACGACCTGGAGACGACCAAGGATGCCGCCGACCGCCTCACCGTGGGGATCCGACAGGCGCAGCGAATCGAGTGGCCGGATGCGGCACACCTACCGAGCTTGGAACATCCCGACCGGTTCACCGACCTCCTCCGTGGCTGGCTCGCCGCCCACACCGACCACGATCAGCCTTCTGAACACCTGTAGGCCTCACCTGGGGATCGCCAACGCGCGGCCCGTCGATGCGTTGTCCTCGTGTCGTTCCCTCCGGGCACGCGAGGGGTGCGGTTCGCTGCTCCGTGAAACCCAGCTTGCGGAGGTGGTGGCTTAGCGGAGCAGTCGGCCTGTGCGTACCGCTTCGACGACGTCGTCGATGGCTTGGCTGGCTGCGGCGGAGTCGGCTGGGTCGCTGACCATGGAGTCGTGGGTGGTGGCGGGGGCGACCCGGTGGAGGCTGTTGGTGGACAGTGCGGCCATGTGGTCCTGTTTCTGTTGCCACCCGGCGTCGTTACCGGTGTCGGCGGTGAGGACGATCAGCGGCTTGCCGTGGAGGTTGGTCAGGGCTGCGGCCTGCTGCATAGCGGTGTTGGCCTGGACGAACTCGTCGATGAAGCTGCCGAGGTTGCGCGCCAGCGACGCGTGGGCGCGTGCCTCGTCCCGTACGCGTGGCGGAAGATCGTTGTAGGAGGCTTGGGCGATCAGCCGGCCGGCGCCGAGGTGAGCGATGGCCGGCACGAGGGCGGCGACGCGACCGAAGACGTTGTCGGCGGTGCGGGTCGGCAGGATCGGGCCGGGCTTGGGGGCGGTGGAGTCGAGGAGCACCAGGCCGGCGACCTGGTCCGGGAACTGCGCGGCGAAGCTCTGGACGTAGAGGCCGCCGAAGGAGTGGCCGGCCAGCACGTAGGGCCCGGGAATGTGCGCGCGGTCGAGCAGCGTGTGCAGGTCGGCGGCGATCTGGTCACCGTCTTGTGTTGTGTGGGTGGCGTCGCTCCAGCCTCGACCGGCCCGGTCGTAGACGCAGACTGTGGTGTGGCGGGCGACCGCCGGCGCAATCCAGGCGAGATCAGAGGAGACCCCACCCTGACCTGGTTCCAGGACGACGGTCGGGCTCCCTGAGCCGGTGCAGTGCAGGTGGAGCCGGTGCCCGCCGATGTCGACCAGCTGGCCGGGCGGCGGGTAGGCCCTCGCGTCGAGGGACTCCCGGACTGTCTCGTACCCGCCACCCACCGCGGCGATCGCCAACACGGCAAGAACCGCGTACAGCAGCCACCGTGCCACCCGACTGCCTGGCTGTCGTCGGACCCGGGGGAGCATCCAGACCACGAGCATGATCAATGCCGGTGGCCAGGTCCATCCGAGCACGTCCTGCACCGCCGTGGACCCGTTGAATGAAGCGACACCGACGGCCGCCAGGAACACGGCTGGCGCGGTCGCCCAGCGTTGCGGCTGGTCGCTGAACCGGACAGACAGCACGGCCAACAACGCCCAGCCGAGTGCACATCCGAGCAGAACCATCCCGGTGAGGCTGTGCTCCTCGGCCGGAGCCAGCGGAGCGATGACCAGGAGCGCGGCAGCCACCAGCCCGGCAGCCATCGAGCCTGCGACGATCAAAGCGATCTTGCTCCGAGCGGCCTGCGACCGCGGGGGTGACTGCAGGTGGCTGTGTGGGGCTGTCGTTCTCGTTGTCGTTGACATGCTGGCTCCCTTTGCTGCTGCTACGTGGCGAGATCGCCTACCGACGACACTCCTCCCGGCAGGTGCTGCTCGCACCGGTCAAAGAGCCAGGTGTGATGTGTGCCTGAGACTGCCGGCGCCCCACCACAGGCTCTCGCGCTGGCTGGTTCTCCGGGTCGCAAGCCCCTGTGGCATGCCGGAGGGTCGACCCCGCGAGGCAGGTGGCGGCCTGCCCCGAGCTGGATTGGTGGGCCGTCGTCCTAGGTGGCCTGACGGTTGCGGTGCCGCCGGCGAAGGACCCGGATGATGGTGGGGGTCATCCCGACGGCTGCGGCCACGACGATGGCGACCACGAGCAGCAGGGGTGCTCTGACGGCGGGGTAGGCATTGGTCTGCGCGACAGGGCGGGTCGGGTAATCCATCATTTTCGCCGTGGACCAGCTGATGGCTGTGCCCGAGCTGAACGCCAGGTCGGTGAGAGCGGCATCGAAACCGTAGGCATGTTGCCCTGGCCCAGGGCAGTGACGGGAAGCCGTTGGCGTGCGGCCAGTTCGCGGAGCGCGGGCGTCATCTCGCTGGTCGGAGTGTGCCCCGGGCAGCACCAGCCGGTGGGCCGGCAGCCAGAAGGAGGCGGCGGGGGTGGTGAGGAGGACGACGCCGTGGGCGGTGGTGATGCTGGACCCGGTGGCGACGGGGACCAGGTGCGCGGCTGAGGCGTAGCTGTAGACGTCGGTGAGCGCTGAAAGGTCGATCTCTGAGACACCGTCGGCGACGCCAACGGCCAGGGTGGGCTGGAACCACGGAAGAACGGCGCCGAGTCCGACGCCGACATCGTCGGAGGAGAAGTGCTGGATGGGTATCTCGGTCGGGCCGCCGATCGTCCAACCCGGGTACCGAACCTGCTGGGCGACCTTGGCCGCCTCCGCCGTGCCAGCCAGCTCCTGCATCAGGTGCAGCGAGGCCGGGATGCCGGAGGAGATCGCGGCGGAGGTGGTGATGTTGCCGTCCTCGACGTAACGCTGGCCGGCCACCCAGTTCACGCGGGGGTTCGACTTCTTGAGGGGGGCGATGCGGGACCAATGCGAGGTCGCCCGACGCCCGTCGAGCAGTCCGGTAGCGGCGAGGACTCTCGAGCCGGCGCAGATGCTGAGGATGCGCGCTCCGGCGTCGGCTTGCCGCACGATCCAGGCGCGGAGCTCGGCCTCCTGCTTCCCCGCCGGGTCGTTGACCGCGGGAACGACCACGAGGTCGGGTTGGCGCGCCGCGCCGGAGGCGATGTCGGCGAAGGTGTAGGTGGGGACGACGTGGAGGCCGCCGTTCATCGTGGCGGGGGCGGAGGTGGCCGCGACGGTGTAGACAGAGAACTTCGTCGACGTGGCGAAGACCTCGTACGGCGCAAGGGCGTCGGCGTCATCGGTTCCGGATCGGCCGAGGACGACGGCGACGACGATCGGACCGTCAGAGCTGGGGCGGCCGGCGGGGATCTGCCCTTCAGGGGCCGGTGGGCTGGCGTGGATGCTCGCTTTGGCGACTCCGCCGAGGAGGACGGCGATCAAGGTGATGCTGCTGAGTGCGACAGCGAGCGCGAGGTGAGCCAGGCGACGGAGCAGGGACAGTTTCCCGGACCTGCTCCCTGGTGGCGAAAAGACGCGACGGTGAGTCATGGGGGGCTCCACTTTGGTGGGGGCGGGAACGCACTGGTCGAGGTTTGCCCGTGATGGCGATGCAGATCCTGTGCCGGGCAGAGGATGCTGCGGCTGGCGGGAGGTCTGCTAACGGTCGACGGTGATCGCGACCTTGCCGCGGACGTGTCCCGCTTCGAGCTGGCGGACGGCGAGCGGCGCGTCCTCGAGCGGGTAGGTGGAGTCGATGCTGGGGACGAGCTGGCCGGCCTCGATGAGACTGGTGAGGCGGTCGTAGTCGCTGCCGCGCTCTTGGGCGACCAGGAGGGCGAGGCGCTGCCGGAGGAAGACCGACAGCAGCACGCCCCGCAGCTGGCGTCCCATGCCGGTGATCACGCCGGCGTTCTCGCCCCCGACGAACACGGCGGTTCCTCGGGGGCGGAGGGCTCGCCGGAGCCGCTTCAGGGAGGGGTTGCCGGCGATGTCGAGGATGAGGTCGTACCGGTGGGTTCCGTCGGCGAAGTCGTTGCGGGTGTAGTCGATGACCTGGTCGGCTCCGAGCGAGGTGACCAGGTCCGTTTTCGCCGTGCTGCAGACGCCGGTGACCTCGGCCCCGAAGGCCTTGGCGAGCTGGACGGCGTAGGTCCCGACGCCGCCGGAGGCACCGATCACCAGGACGGACTGGCCGGCCTGGACGCGACCGACGTCGACGAGGGCGCGCAGCGCGGTGGCGGCCGACACGGGCACGACGGCAGCTTGGGCGAAGGAGAGGTTGGTGGGCTTGAGGGCGAGCTGGGAGTCCCGGGCAACCGCGTACTCAGCGAACGATCCGGGAGCGACGCCGTAGACCTCGTCACCGACAGCGAACCGGTTGACCGCCGCGCCGATGTCGATGACGGTACCGGCGACGTCGCGGCCGGGGACCGGGTTTCTCGGGCGTGTCATGCCGAACGCGAGCCGCATGGCGTAGGGCTTGCCGGTGATCAGGTGTTCGGTGCCACGGTCCAGCCCGGCGGCGTGGACCTCGACGAGCACGTCGCGGTCGCCGATCGCCGGGCGGGGGACTTGGCCGAGCTGGAGGACCTCGGCGGTGCCGTAGCGATGGTGCAGGATCGCGCGCATCGTGGATTGGGTGAGGGTGCTGGTCATGACTGGGACTCCTTGCGGGTCGGGCTGCTTCTCGGATTGGGGGGTGGTGGTCATGACGAATTCTCCTTGCTTGGTGGGTGCTTTTCAGATGGGTTGCTGGGGGTGGTACTGGATGTCGCGACGGACCTCCCGCGCGTGCTCGACATCGGTGAGCCGGGCCACGAGGTGCAGCGCCATGTCAATGCCGGCGCTGACCCCGGCGCTGGTGATCAGGTCGCCGTCGTCGACGAAACGTGAGCTGACGTCGGTGATGACGGTGGGGTCCAGCTCGGAGAGCATGTTCAGCGAGGCCCAGTGCGTGGTCGCCCGGCGGCCTACCAGCAACCCGGCGGCGGCATAGACCAGGCTGCCGGTGCCGACCGACGTCATCAACGGAACCGTGGCGCGCTGCCGTCGGACCCAGTCGAGATGGCCGCGGTCGCGCAGCATCAGCCTGGTGCCGGGGCCACCGGGGTGAACAAGCACGTCCATGATGGGGGCGTCGTCGATCGAGTGGTGCGCGCCGAGCACCAGGGTCTTGGCGCTGTGGACGGGCCGGCCGTCGCAGGAGAGGCAGAACGTGTCCCAGCCGTCCTCGGGATGCTGCTTGGTCCAGGTGGACAGCACCTCCCAGGGGCCGACGGCGTCCAGCTCCTCGACCCCGTCGAAGAGGAGGATCCCGATCTGGCGTCGCCGCCCCTCGCCTGATGTCACGTCGTCGGCAACGTGGTCGTGGGTGTTGTTCATGTGGTGAAGTCTCACGACGGGCGGCCCTGGTCGCCCCGGTCAAACGGCCGGGGTTCGACCCCCGTTGCGGCGTACGGGCCGGTGTACGTTTCCTCGGGTGATGGTCGGTCGCGAATCGGAGCGGCAGCTCCTGGAAGGACTTGTCGCGGGGGCCCGCGAAGGGTCTGCGGGAATCCTGGTCGTTCGCGGCGAGCCCGGTATCGGCAAGTCGGCGCTCCTCGACGAGCTCGTGGCCGGTGCCGGCGACGCCACCGTGCTCCGCACCCAGGGTCTGGAGGTCGAGGCGCCGCTGGCGTTCGCGGCGCTGCACCGGCTGCTGCGATCCGTCACCCGACTCCGCAGTGACCTGCCCGAACCGCAGGCGCGGGCCTTGCGGGTCGCCTTCGGTGAGGAGGAGGGCGTCTCGGTCGAGCCGTTCCTGGTGGGGGTGGCCACGCTGTCGGTCCTCACTTCCGCGGCGGAGGAGAACCTGGTGCTGTGCGTCGTTGATGACGCGCACTGGCTGGATGCGGCCACGGCCGAAGCGCTTCTCTTCTGTGCCCGCCGACTCGGGGCGGACCGGGTGGCCCTGGTCTTCGCCGCCCGGGACGGCGCCTGGGGGACGTTCGACGTGCACGGCCTTCCCGAGCTGACCGTCACCGGTCTCGAACCGGACGCATCCCGCACCCTGCTCCGGGCACGACTTGGCGCCGCGACCGGGACCGACGTCCTGCACAGGATCATCACCGAGACCCGCGGCAACCCGCTGGCGCTGCTCGAGCTCCCCGCCGAGCTGACACCCGACCAGCTCACTGGTGTGGAGTCCCTGCCCGCCCAGCTCCACCTGACCTCTCGCCTCGAGCAGGCCTTCCTCGACCGGAGTCGCGGCTTGCCGCCATCGGGGCAGACGATGTTGCTGCTCGCGGCGGCGGACGACAGCGGCGCGCCCGACGTGGTGCGACGGGCCGCAGCCGCTCTGGGCCTGGTCGACGCCGACCTGCAGGCGGCCGTGGACTCGGGGCTGCTCGTCGAGACCACGACGTCGTTGTCGCTTCGTCACCCCTTGGTCCGCTCGGCGGTCTACCAGGCCGCGACCGGAGCCCAGAGGCGGCAGGCGCACCGGGTCCTCGCGGAGGCGCTGTCCGGTCACGGCGATCCCGACCGGGAGGCCTGGCACCGTGCGTCCGCTGCCGAAGGATCGGACCCGGTGGTGGTGGGTGCCCTGGAGCTGGCCGGCACCCGGGCCCAGCGACGGGGCGGGCACGCCGCCGCGCTCGCCGCGTACGAACGCGCTGCGGCGCTGTGTGACGACCCGGCCAAGCGCACCGAGCTCACGTTCGCGGCCGCTCGGAGTGCCTGGGCTGGCGGCCGGGCCGGCGAGGCGCGGACGCTGCTGTCTAAAGTCCGGGAGGCGGCGACCGACCCTCTGCTGCTGGCTGACGTGGCACGCCTGCAAGGTCACATCGACGTCAACCTGGGTTCGGCTTCGCAGGCGCACCGACTCTTCGTGGAGGCCGCCGAGGCGGTCTACCCATCCGATCCGGGCAGGGCCCTCGATATCGGCGTCGCTGCGGCTGTCATGCGGACCTTCGGCGCCGACAGCGGTACGCCGTTGCTGGTGACCGATGCCCTCGTCGCGACCGGTGCCGGCGATCCGCCGAAGACGCGGTGCCTCCGTCATCTGCTGGTCGCAATGACGCAGGTGTCTGAGGGCGACTGGTCGGCCGCGACGGCTGCGTTGGATCGTGCGCTGCAGCTCGGCGAGCGGGTCGACGACCGGGACGTGCTGTGGAATCTCGCCAACGCGGCCCTGCAACTGGGCGCCGACCAGGCGCAGCAGCATTTCTACGGCTACGCGCTCGCACGGGCGCGGGAGGCCGGTGCCGTGACCGCCGTCATCTACTGCCTGCAACGGCTCTGCTTCGGCCAGTATGTGGCCGGCGACCTCGTCGGAGTGCGCACCAGTGCCGAGGAGGCCATCGCCCTGGGCCAGGGCATCGGCCAGCCGGCGATGACGGCCCCGCCCGTCGCCTGGCTCGCGGTGGTTGCCGCCCTGCAAACCCACGACCACGACCAGCACCTGGCCCGGCTCGAGGAGCTGGCGACGACGTACCCGCTCGGGATCCTGACCGACCCCGTCCACGACCTCACCCGGTGGGCCAAGGGACTGCGTGCCGCCGGTTCCGGCGACCACGTCGGCGCACTGCACCACTACGCCAGGTTCCGGTTGCCGGTTCTCGCCAGAATGTCCGCCGCCGACCGCATCGAGGCAGCGGTCCGCGCCGGCGATCTGGCGGCCGCTCGTGGCTGGACCGACGAACTCGCGCGTTTCGCCGACGCCACCAGCAGGCCATGGGCGCTCGCCACCGTGGCGTTCGGCCGTGCGCTGACCGCTGACCAGGCCGACGCCGACACCCACTTCCGAACGTCGCTGGCGCACCATGTGAGCGCCGGTCGGCCGGTCGACGCGGCGCGGGCCCAGCTCGCTTACGGTGAGTGGCTGCGCCGCAGCCAGCGGCGGGTCGACGCCCGGCAGCACCTGCGCGAGGCCGTCGAGACCTTCCAGGACCTGCGCGCCGCGTCCCTGATCGGACGGTCCAACCAGGAGCTTCGGGCCTCCGGGGAAACCGCCCGCAGACGCGACCCATCCACGCTGGTCAATCTCACCCCGACAGAGCTGCAGATCGCCCGACTGGTCAGCTCGGGTCTGTCCAACAAAGACGTCGCCGCGCAGTGCTGGATCTCTCCCAGGACCGTCGCCTTCCATCTGCGCAACATCTTCGCCAAGGCCGGGATCACCTCCCGCGGCGAGCTCGTCCAGCTCGACCTGGCCTGACGCCGATACCTGGGCCAGCTCGACCGAGGTGAGCGGTCGGCATCGGGACCGCTCTCGGACGCGGGCCTGCCGTCACGGCTTGACCGGCGAGAGCGAGACCGCCCCCGGCGTGTTCATCTGCTGCAGTCGCGAACGCCCCCCGGACGCTGGTGAGTGAGGACCGAGCCGGCGGAAGGAGGACGGGCCGGCCCGACGACGTCATGTGGTAGTGAGGTCGCGACAGCCCTCCACAAGGCCGTCAATCGCCTCGGTGAACTGCCACAGCGCCTCTTGGAGCTCCAGCTCGAGGGTGTCGGTCAGGCACCGTGCCCGCCGCCACCGGCGGCATCGCCCTCACCACAACGGCATCCTGATCAGGTTTGCCGGACGTGAGCTGCGAGTTGGGTTCGGGACTTGATCCCTAGTTTGAGGTAGGCATGCGTCAGGTGGCTTTCGACAGTCCGCCGGGAGATGGTGAGCTCTTGTGCGATCTCCTGGTTGGACCGTCCTTCTGCGACGAGGTGGGCAACCAGTTGCTCGGTTCGGGTGAGCGAGTCGATGGGCTTTCGGGGTGATGGTCTCAGAACGTGCTGAGCGAGGGCGTCGACTGCCTGGACTGTGGGGATACCGTCGCGCAGCCATCCAGCAGGCGCTGATCGAGAGCCGGTGATCCTTTCCTGGAGGGAGGGTCTGGGCCAGGGGTGGGCGCCGCAGCGGTCGCGGATCGCGGCGGCGGTGTCCGCGGTGTCTCGGGCTAATGGCTGGCGGCCCGTCCGGGACAGCAGGGTGGCTATGCCGTCGAGCGCGTCGGCGGCTCTGAGGCGGTACGGACCCCGGACGGCATCGCGCAAAGCGGAGAGGTACGCAGTGCCGGCTTGGTGCTGGTCGCCGCTCTCGAGTGCGGCGTCGCCGAGGAGGGTGTTGGCGGCGATTCGGGCGCTCGCGATGGGCACCAGATCGGACAGGACGACCACGTCGGCCGCGGTCTTCATCACCTCGGGCCAGTGGGCGGCGATGGGTAACCGGGCTGCCAACCGGATCCGTTGATGCAGGCGCATCCACCATGGCGCGTCCTCGCTCAGCGGGGCGGCTGTTGCCGGGGACGTGGGATCGGCGGCGATGGTGATCAGCTCCGCGTCTACGCCGATCTCGGAGTCGTGACCCATCCAGATCGCGATGTCGTGGCGGAGCCGGCGGGCGTGAGCGCCGGCCTCCGCGACGCGGCCACGTTCGACCAGGCACCACCCGAGAGTGGTGCGGAGCACCAGCGCCTCGGCCGGGTTGCCGTGCTGGCTGGCTAGGAACGCTTGTTGGGCTACGGTTTCGGCCTCGTCCAGGTCACCGGTCGATAGAGCACACTCCGCTGTGAGATGGGCGACGTGGTGCAGGGCTGGTTGGTCACCGGCCTCCTGTGCGAGGGTGCGGGCCCGTCGGAGGGCGATCGTGGCTTCGGCGAGCCGCCCTGCATCGAGGCAGAAGCCGGCCTGTAGCGACCAGATCCGGCACTGCAGCGAGAGGTCGTCGACCTGCGCGACCGATCGTTTGGCTCGATCGAGCCAGGACTCGGCGCGGGCGATGGTGTCCGACTCCGACGCCGCCCGAGCGGCCCGGATCGCCAACCGGGTGCTTCGACGTGGATCTGCATGTTCCAGGTCCGAGTTGTCGAACACCGTCTGGAGAAGGCTGAGCGCCTCGCGCAGACGCATCCTGCGGTACAGGGGTTCCTGGAGCTGTTCGACCAGCTTCATGGCTTCGGCTTGCTGGGTCGGAGCAGCGGCGGCGAGTCGGGCGAGGTGCACCAGCAGGTCGAGCGGCGGCCCTGCGCGATGCGATTCGCGGTCCTGGTCGAGCGAGGAGATAGCCCGCCGCACGACCGATCCCAGGGCGTGGTCGTAGTGGCCGGCGGTGCGCAGAAGGTGCAGGGCGCTGTCCCGAAGAGGGGTCAGGATGCCGAGCGCTCGCCCTTGGGTGCGTAGCAGGCCGATGTCTAGCAGACGTTCGGCGCTGGCGAGCACCTCTCCGGAAGGGCGGTCGCTGAACATCGACAGGTCGTCCGGCGACAGTTCACCGACGCTCAACCCAAGTCGGTGGAACAGCGATGCGTCCTGGGTGGGCAGCAGAGCCAGTGATCTTGTCACGCTGTCGAGCACGGCGTCCCCCGCCACGGCCGGTTGCGTCACCGCGAGGTGGGCACCCAGCCGGGCGACCTGCTCAGCAAGGAGCTCGATGGCGAGCGGTAGCCCACCGGTGAGGTCAAGCAGACGGTGCATCAATCCCGGCTCGGACCGTAATGGTTGCGTGTCACCGCCACGTGCCTCGATCTGCCGCATGAGGAGCTGACCGGCTGGCGTTGACTCCGGCGTCCGCGCTGTGATGGGCAGCGGAGTGAGCCTGACGACCGGCAGCACCTGGGCCGTCAGGGGGCGGCGGCTGGTGATCAGCAGTCTGCCGCCAGCGGGGGACACCGCCCACCTGCCGACCTCGTCGCCGAGCTCCCCAGCCAGGTGTTCGACTGCGTCAAGAACGACCAGGCCTGACCACTGCTCGACCGTGTCACGGCAGACCTGGGCCGCCGGCTCGCTGGCTGTCATGCCCACACCCAGCGCCTCCGCTACCTGCGCGTACAGGGCGTCGCAGCTCGCAAAGGCAGCCGCATCGATCCACACGGTGGGTTCCTGGTCACTGGCGACGACGGTCGCGATGGTGGTTTTGCCTACGCCACCGGGTCCGGTGATGGTGCACCGACTACTGGTTGCGAGGGCGCGCCGCACGGCATCCAGCTCGGCCGTCCGGCCGATGGGCACAGTCCGCGTGGACACGGATCCGACGCTAGTCGCCCTGCCGGGTCGGCGATAGTTCCGTGATTTCACGGATGTGCCTCACGGCGAGGCCGGTCAGGCTGAGTTCATCCAAGACAACGAAGGAGGAACACATGACGACCACAGAAGTCTCGCGGTCGGTGCAGGTGCGGCTCGGCCACGCTGCGGTGATCACCACGGACCTGGACCGATTCCGACGATTTTACGAAGACGTCGTCGGCTTGCGTTTGGTCACCATCGACGAACACGAAGGCGCGCCGTTCCGCAGGGTCGGCGCCTTCGCTGACAGCGCCGGCCGAAGTCTCAGTCTCCTTGTTTTCGAGATTCCCGGCTACAACTCGGGTCTGCCCGACGACCTGATCGGCCGCCGGGGACGGGTCGATCACCTGGCCTTCCTCGCCGATGACGAGGACCAGTTCGCCGCTGGCGTCCTCCGCCTGGTCGACGCGGGGGCCACATCCGGCCGTGTCGATGACATCGGACCGGTGCGGTCGGTGCTGTTCACCGATCCCGACGGCGGCTGTCACAACCTGCAGGTCGCCCAGCCCGGATACCGACCCGGGCCGAACGCGATCGTGCCCGATCCCGGTCTGCTGGCCGAGTTGCTGAGCTGAACCATGTGCAAAGTCTTCTTCTTCTTCAACGACCAATACCTCCGCTACGACGTCGCCGCGGACCGCGTTGACCCGGGCTACCCCCTGCCGATCGCCGAGAACTGGCCCGGTATGGCGGAGGCCGGCTTCGCATCCGACCTCGACGCTGCAGTGAACTGGGGAAACGGTCGAGCGTACTTCTTCAAAGGCAGTCAGTACCTCCGCTACGACATGACTGACGATCATGTGGCCGACGGGTACCCCAAACCTCTGGCGGGCAACTGGCCCGGATTCGCCGAGGCCGGCTGGACCACCGGAATCGACGACGTCGTCAACTGGGCAAACGGCAAGGCGTACTTCTTCTTCCGAGACGAGTACCTGCGATACGACATCTTCACCGACCACGTCGACCCCGACTACCCGAGAAGAATCGGCGACAACTGGCCGGGAATGACCGACGCCGGCTTCGGTACCGGCATCGACGCCGGCATCAACTGGGGCAACGGCAAGGCCTATTTCTTCAAAGCCGGACAGTACCTGCGCTACGACATCGTCGCCGACCGAGTCGACACCTCGGGAGACGCCACCTACCCGCAGACCATCACCGATGCCTGGCCAGGCTTCGCCGACGCGGGCTTCACCGGAGTCCACGCCGTGCTCAACTGGTTCTGACCGTCCTCCCCGGGCGGCCGACGCGACACCAGCCAGAGGACTGGGCACACGGCCGCCCGGACCGGGATCGGCGTGCGGTCGCGATGGGCGAGCGCAGACAGCAGGTTCCGGTCCTGCGGCTCGCGGCCAAGGCCGGTCTGCTGAACCTCGCAGGCCAGCTGCTGAGCGTGCCGACCGACAAGGGCGCCCACGCTGGCGCGAAGGTCGGGCCCTGACCCTGGTTCTTGGACACGCCGAATCCAGCAGATGTTGCTGGGGAAGCGAGATGATCCAGAACCATGGCCCGCAAGAACTATTCCGATGAGTTCCGTCGGCAGGCCGTCGACTTGTACGAGTCCACTCCGGGGGCGACGGTGCGTGGCATCGCCGACGACCTCGGGATCGAGCGCGGCACCCTGCGGCATTGGCTCGATGCGTTCGGGACCGGCAAGAAGACCGCCGCGGACGGCACATTGACCCGCAGCCCGCTCAGACCCACCGCCCCGCCGGACACGGTCGGTGCGTCGGAGACCCCGGAGCAGGAGGTGTCCCGGCTCCAGGCCCGGGTGAACGAGCTCGAGGCCGAGACCACCAAGCTGGTCACCGAACGCGAGATCCTGCGCCGGGCGGCCAAGTATTTCGCCGGGGAGACGGGCTGGTGAACCGCTTCCAGTTCGTCGCCGACCACCAAGACACCTTCGAGGTGAAGCGGTTGTGTGAGCTCGTCGAGATCGGTCGCTCGTCGTTCTACGCCTGGCTGAAAGGAATCCCGGCACGTCAGCAGCGGGCCGTCGACGATGCGCAGCTCGCCGCACGGATCCGTACTGTTCACGACACCGACAACACCTGCGGGGCGCCGCGGATCACCGCCGAGCTCAACGACGGCGCCCCAGCTGAGGGACGGGTCAACCACAAACGGGTCGCCCGGGTGATGCGGGAGCACGGCATCGTCGGCTACCGACGCCGCCGCAGAGTCCGCACCACGATCCCCGAACCCAGTGACCAGAAGGTGCCCGACCTGCTGAAACGGGACTTCACCGCCCCGGGGCCGAATCAGCGTTACGTCGGCGACATCACCTATCTGCCCCTGTCCGACGGGGAGAACCTGTATCTGGCCACGGTGATCGACTGCTACTCCCGCCGACTCGTCGGGTGGGCCGTCGCTGACCACATGCGCACCGAGCTGGTCGAAGACGCGCTCATCGCGGCCCGGGCGACCCGCGGGAGTCTGGCCGGGGCGATCTTCCACTCCGACCACGGCTCGGTCTACACCTCGGCCGCCTACGCCCGCCTCTGCGCCGATCTCGGAGTCATCCAGTCGATGGGTGCGGTCGGGACCAGCGCCGACAACAGCCTCGCCGAAGCGTTCAACGCGACGCTGAAACGCGAGGTCCTGCAAGACCTCACCTGCTGGCCCGACGAAGCTGTCTGCCGCCGCCAGGTCTTCCGGTGGCTGGTCCGCTACAACACCCGCCGCCGACACTCCTGGTGCCGCTACCAGTCCCCGATCACCTACGAAACCACGACCGCCGCTACGCTCCCGGTAGCGGCATAACCCCACCCTGTGTCCAAGCACCGGGGGTAAGGCCCATCGGAACAACGTGGTCGGCGGCGCCTCGGGTGGGTTTGAAGCCACCGCGCCGCCGTGAGGGACCGTTTGCCGTGGACACCTGTGGTGCGCGGTGACAGGATCGCCGAGGACGGCCTTATGGCGGCCTTGTTCGCGACGATAGTGAGGCATTCGTGACCAGTCGACATACCTCTCGCCGTGTGCTGAGCCTGTGCATCAGTTTGGCCCTGGGGCTCAGTCTTGCCGTGGTGGCTGCCCCTGCCAAAGCTGCGCGTGGTTGGAGCAGGGGGGTGGACAGCTGGGTTACCGATCTGGCCACCAGCCAGCGGCTCGACCCGGCTCCCAGGATCCGGTGGCGCGGCGGGGCCGGTGCACCGGGTGCCACGATCATCGTTGATCCCACTCGCCGGTATCAGACGATGGTCGGATTCGGTGCGTCGATGACCGATTCGTCGGCGTACGTGTTGTCTCGCGGGCTGTCGCCGCGGGTCCGCCGGCAGACGATGCGGGAGCTGTTCTCCCCGACCGAGGGGATCGGGCTGTCGATGCTCCGCCAGCCGATGGGGGCGTCTGACTTCGCTGTCGGACAGGCGTACTCCTACGACGATCAACCGGCGGGGCAGACCGATCCGGACCTGTCGGATTTCAGCATCGGGCACGATCAGGCCTACATCCTGCCCCGGCTGCGGGAGGCGCTCCGGCTGAACCCGAGAATGGCGTTGATGGCCACCCCGTGGAGCGCACCCGGCTGGATGAAGGACAGCGACTCGCTGATCACCGGGTCCCTGCTGCCGGCCTACCATCAGGCCTACGCCGACTACTTCGCCCACTTCATCAAGGCCTATCACGACGCCGGGATCCCCACCCACTACGTCTCGATGCAGAACGAGCCGCTGTATGAGCCGGTCGACTATCCCGGCATGCGCGTGTTTCCGGACCAGGCGGGCACGTTCATCGCCGGCCACCTCGCTCCCACGCTGCAGCGGGCCGGGCTCGATGACACCAGAATCCTCGGCTATGACCACAACTGGGACATCACCGACTACCCGGAGGCGATGTACTCCGACAGTCGGGTGGCCCCGCATGTGGCCGGGACCGCTTGGCACTGCTACGCCGGTGACGTCGTCGCCCAGTCCGTCTCACACAACAACTACCCGCACGCGCAGGCGTTCCAGACCGAGTGTTCCGGCGGTGACTGGCAGCGCCTGATCGGCGACCCGTTCGGGCTGACGATGGCCTCAGTGATCGGGGTGCCACGTAACTGGGGGCAGTCGGTGGTGCTGTGGAACCTGGCCTTGGATGCTGACCATGGCCCGTTCATCGGTGGCTGCACCAACTGCCGCGGTGTGGTCACCGTGCACAGTGACGGCACCGTGACCAAGGAGCTCGACTACTGGGCCCTCGGCCACGCCAGCAAGTTCGTGCAGCCGGGAGCGGTCCGGATCGCCTCGTCGCAGCATCCGACCACCAATCAGAAGAGGGGCGGACCGGGGCTGAGGAATGTCGCCTTCACCAATCCGGACGGTTCGTCGGTGCTGATCGCGCACAACGCAACTGGCCGGCCGCTGGCGTTCGATGTCCAGATCGGCGACCGGCACTTCGCGGCCACCTTGGCCGCTGGAGCCGCGGCAACCTACCGGTGGACGTCGCCCCTAAAGTTGAAGCCTGTCACCGACCTCGGCTGGGTCGATCTCGATTACGGCCCAGGACCAGGGGGAACGCCGAGCGGACGGCTGACGGCCAGCGTCGGTCCCGAAGTGGTCGGCGCCCTCGCCCAGGTCAAGGTGGACAACCGGTGGCTGGCGTACTCGCTGCCCTACGGAGCGGTGCTCGACCGGCCGGGTCCAACCAGCACCGTGCCGCGATCAGGCTGGAAGGTGTCGTCGTCGGTTCCGGAGGTGCCGGGGCAACCACTCATCAACATGATCGACGGGAACCGCGGCACCCGCTGGAGCAGCGGAACAGGCCAAAGCGTCGGCATGAGCGTCAGCGTTGACCTCGGCAGTCCGCAGGGATTCTCAGAGATCGTGCTGGACGTTGGACCCAGCATCGGGGACTTCCTTCGCCGCTACACCGTTCAGGTCTCCGACGACGGACGGACCTGGACCAGTATCGCGATCGGGCCGGGACGGCCGAGCCTGACCGGGGAGATGGTGATCGCCCTTCCCCCGACCACGACCCGGCATCTGCGTCTGGTCAGTGGGGCGACCTCAAGCAGCTCCTGGTCGATCCACGAGCTCAACCTGCGAACTGTCACCGGATCAGCCGATCCGGGCCCGCCGGGCGGCGGGCTCGTGCCAGCCGACGGACGGCTCCCCGATGGCACCTGGGTCGGCGGCTACTACAACGCCGGCTCCGCGACCGCCGAGGTGCCATGGCCGATCGACGGCTTCGAGTACACCTACCGGCTGCCCCCCACCGCGGCCGTCACGTTCGCCCTACCAGGCAGGTCACCGGTCACCAGACCCGGAGCACCAGTTCCCAACCTCGAGCGGCCCGGGCACGGCATCACCCACCGATGACTGATCGGGCCGCGTCACCCCAGCATGACTTCCGCGCCGCCCGTCCGGTCAGACGACGACGCGGCCGCTGGCGTACCTGGGCGGCGTCAGGGAAACGCAAGATCCAGAAGCGGGATGTCGAAGCGACGCAGCGCTGACCTGTTGCCCGCAGCGGCGTCGCGGAGCACAGTGGGGGAGAGACGTTCTACAGGAGGTTCGAACATGCACGCCAACAAGGGCGACCACCTGATAGTCGAGGGCAAGAAGATCGGTACTCAGTCGCGTGAGGGAGAGATCGTCGAGGTACGTGGCCAAGACGGGACGCCGCCGTACGTGGTGCGGTGGACCGACGGTCACGAAGGGCTGACCTACCCGGGTCCCGACGCGCACGTCCTGCCGGAAAAGTAGCATCCGACGGGCTCAGCGACGCCCACCCCGGGCTGCGCTCGGCCGCACCGGTGCACAGAACCCGAGCCACGCTTGACCCTTCGCTGTGGTGCTGGCTCTTGCTTAGTTGCTTCGGTGCAGGGACTCGGGCGACACTCCCTCGTTGGGAGCGGCGTGCTAGGCCTAGCCGGCTGCGATGCACCTTATGCCCTGGTGGACTGACTTCGCTGCGGGCCGGCAATTCCGGATCAGGTCGCCCCAAGTTGTTGCATCATCTCCAGACCGTTGGCTTCGCCCCAGCGTTCGACCACCTGCCCGTGCTCGATCTTAAGGATGTCGATCCCGGTCAGTCGCACAGTCGTGTGCATGGCGTGAATGCCGAGCTAACTCCCCACTGACTGGCCCTGGGCCCACCTCATCAGGCACGGCTGGAACCGGCTCCACGCCCCCTGAACCCGGGCCCCGCCTACCCCACGACCAAGGACCCAGGAGAACCGGCGACCACAGCGCCGCCGACGAGCCACGCCCAAACACCCGACACCACCCACAACAGCCGCCCGAACCCGCCACCAAGATCAACAAGGGTCGAGACGGAACATCGAGGCTAGAGCTCGCTGGTTAGGCTGAAGACATCGATTCGAGCCGTCAGTGCTACTGGATCGATGACTCCATCGCCGACGCAGACGGTGTTGTTCAGCCAGGCGTATTGAGCGTGCTCACTCTCGAACAGGACTGTAAGCTGCTGCCGTCCTACCTGCTCGCCGTCGCGCTCGATGAAGACGGTGCGACCTGTAAGGTCGAAGAGGACTTCGGCATCGTCCGGTGTCGCGATGATTCCCCGGGCGTTCGGAAGCATCGCTCCGTCACCCCGCCGTGTGGGCTGGTTCGACCAGTGGGTTGTGCCGGCCAAGCGCTCGCCGGTCACCAGCCCGTCGCCGATGCCCCAGCCAGTGCCGGCCTCGTTCCCGTACGGGCGGGCGAGGTGGAAGTCCCCGCTGTACCGCAATTCCATCCTGCATAGCCGATTAAGTTTCATGCTGCCTCCATATCAGCCTTTGGTCAGACTATTCCTGAGTAGTTCGACACGCCACGATCCGCACCAGCTGCCAGCGTCCGACGGACAGCCCGCGATGAAGCTGCACCCAGCCCAGCTCCGAGCTGTCCCCGTGGTAGCCGCCAGAGCCCATCACGCGGGTGGTGGCGATACTTCTCGACATCGGACACCGCTATCGACAATCTTGCGCAGAGCGCAGCCGACTCCAGCAAGCACACGGACACCCGGTGGACCCAGGTCCTGCTGAGCCTTGCGCGCACAGGCAAAGGAAACTCCCCTGTGGTGGAGGCGTTTGAGGCCCAACTGCGACGACGTTCGAGTTCTCCACCGACAGCGAGTTGGTCGCGAAGGTCACCGACATGATCGGGTTCTTCTGCACCCGCCCGAATCCACCGCCGGGCTGTGTGTTGGGAGAAGTCCTAGATCCAGGCGCTGAACCGGACAAGAAGGTCCTACCGATGAATCCGGCCCTGCTGAGCTCCACAACAGCGGCCACCAGGGCAACCACGAATACGTGCGCAACGGACCCTCGCCCTCGACGGTCGTGTCGATATTGCTCCAACGGTTACGCGTGCGCGTGCCATACAGCGATCGGATCCCCGCGATGTCGTCGGTGGATGGCCATCAGGCTCTCAGACGCCATCAACACCATCCAAGCGCACCCCCTTGGAATGGGCATCTCAACCCATGTCACGGGTCGCGCTTGCGGGCATGACCGCCGTTCCCGCTCGACGGTCGTATTGCGACACGGAACGGCTGTGCTTGTCTTGAGACGTGGGATCCGCGTCGCTCTCCTCAGAGTTGGTGATCGAACTGCTGACCCCGTCGAACTGGCCAGCGTTCACCGATCTGCTCGATCAGGGCGGACCGGCGGGGCGATGCTGGTGCGTCGCGCCGATGGGTATCGATTACCGCCACCGCCCCTCGGCCACCAATCGCGCCACCATGCGGAGAGTCGTGAAGGCCGGTCCGCCGCCCGGGCTGCTGGCGATGCGCGACGAGTTGGCTGTGGGTGGTGTCGCGGGTTCACCTGCTCGCCATCTGACCGGCCTCGATTTGGCGGCCGAGGTCCGCCCTGGGACAACGCCGGCCGGGGCCGCAGCGGCGAGCGTCGTTCATCTTCTTCGGGCCCGATCTGACCGCCATCCTGGGACACTGAAGTGATCAAGCTCGGCCGCGTCGACATCGACAGGCGTCTACCGCTGGTCACCTGGTGACGTTCGTGCCCTGGTTCCTCTTCGTGCTGCTCGGCGGCCCCTTATGCCGATCAGCGGCGGAACAACCGACCCATCACCGGCACTCTGACCGGCATCACCGCCGTCGGCGTCGTCGCCAACCTTGCCGTCGACGCCGCCCACACTCTGTTCACCCAAAGCCAGGACTGGAGCCCTTGGCGCCATACGCGCCCAGCTCCGTTCCCGCCAGTGTCTCCGCGCCCGCCGTCGCTCTCACCGCCTGCCTGCTGATCTTCGTCGTCATCTGGTCCGTGCCGCACCCTCGGCGCCTGCGCCATCCCTGGCCTGCCTACCAGATCCTGCTGCTGCGCTGACCTCCGCTTCGCCGACCAGATGTGTAGGTGCAGAACCCAGGCGGGTTCGAAGCGGCCCTGCGCGGCGCCGCCGCCGCCGAAGGTCGAGCGGGACCTGGGCACTTCGGTTCTGACCGCGGTCTGCGACGATCTGCGCGGCCGGTGGCCGCGTGCTGGCTGCTAGCATCTCGGCGCCGACTGCGGGGTTCGCTCCGGCTAGGTTCGGATCGAGGAAGGCTCGGTATGGTCGACCCGGAACCGCGAGCAGATCATCGTGGCCACCACGTTGACCATGGTGTCGACCGCCCTGATCATGCTGCCGCACGTCGCGAGCGAGGACGCCTGGCGCGACTCCGGTCTCTGTACCGAACACCAGCACATCCGCCGCTCCCACGTCGGCCGGTGCGGCATCGGCTGGGCCCACGTCGGCTGAGCCCACCGTTGCGACCCTCGCAGACCGTCGGCAACTGCGTCGCTCAGCGTCTCCGACGAGCCGGCTATCGAGTCGGTCGAGCCGAGCATCTCCACTGGCACCGCGTCGCCAACAAGCGGCTCCTCCGCACCCACGACATCATCGTCGGTGACGCCGGATGCAGCCGAGGAGACTGTCGGGACGCTCGCGGTGACGACGACCTCAGGGGTGCTCCGAGACGCACCTGAAACGGCGCCCCGATTCGCAGCTCCTGTGTCGGATACCGCACAGCCGCCTCTGCAAAGATGAACTCCACCAGATGTCGGAGACGACTGCAGGCCGGACGTTCCTGAAGACCGACGATGTCGATGGCCCGTAGCCTGGCGTTTTACGTGGTGGCCGACTTCAACTGTGCGACGACGGTCGTCGCGAGCGAGTATCTGCCGTCTTGGTATGAGAATCAGCCATTCGTCGATACCAATCCCGTTACCGCCGTCCCCCCTGCCGGCGCGACCCAAGTGGATCCCGGCAGCACCGACATCGTGGCCTGCCTCGCTCCCGGCGAGCTGCCAATCCGATGCGCTGTCCCGACCACCACCCTCTCCGGCCTCGTTGTGTCAGGGGGGCCGGTGCCGATCAGTCAGGCCTGCATCTTCGCTCTCGGGCCGAGCGGTCCGGTCGGTCAGACAGTCACCGGAGACGATGGCCGGTGGACGATCGCCGATCTGCCGATCAATTTCCCCTTCTCGTCATCGGTGTCATCCCTCCGTTCGACGTCGGCTTCGGCCCCTGCCGGTCCCAGGGCCCCCCGCCGGTGCCGGCTGCCGGCCAGTTGCAGCCTGAGTTCTACGCCGACACGTGGGTGAACCTGGCCGACCAGGCGCTGCTGAGCGACCCATACGGCTGGGGGCACGGCCCGCGGCGCCCAAAGCATCACTACAGCAGATCGGCCGGCATCGACGTGTGTCTGACCACCGATCCCGGAACCGTCGTACCCCGGCCGTCGTGCGATGGAGCGACTACACCCCAGCCGACAGACACCCCGTTCCCGACCCCAACCGTCGCTACGGAGCCGGCATCCAACCCTCCGACAGCCGAAGCCGATCCAGCGTCGGGCGACGGCACGAGTCTGGCGAACCCGGCGGTCCGTCGGCGTCGCTGCTCGCCCGGCCGCCGGGCTGCTGGCCCTAGGCATCAGCCTCCTCCACCGCTCCCACGCCCGAAGCCGCTGAAACTCCTCGGAGTTCACATTGGTGAACCCGGCCATCCGCACAGAGGGGCTGCTCGCCCATGTGTTGCCGAAAAGACACGCACAGGCACGCGACGCCACGACTACGGACGTAACTGCGAGCGTACGACCCACTGGTCAACAAGGTGATTGGAAAGATCAAGAAGGACGTGGGTCCGCCTACGGCGACCAGTTGTCGGAGCGTTGTCTTTTTGGCGTCATGAACCTGGCCGCCCGGAGTGGCGCAGTTCACGATCAACCCATTCCGAGTAGCTCGAACGCCTTGAGGTCACGGTCAAGAAGACTGCTTGAACCTTGCTCGGCCGGGATCGCCGCTTGGCTGCGGTTGCCGTCATCCGACGAAACGGCTCGGCGCGGAGATCCGCCTCTCTGCGCTCGTCATGATCCACCAGACGCCGTTTGCGACGGGCCCATTCGCAGACATTAGGGCCGCCTATCGGACAGCGATGATCAAGAGTGGGTGTCGTTTGCGGTGGCGGGGGAGAGCTGGCGTGTTGTGTCCGACCGGTCGGATCTGGTTGCTCTCCTGGAGCCTTTGGGCTTTGGCGTCAGGGGCAGGCGATGCGGCGGAACTCCTGTTCGGCCGATGTCGCCTCGCTGCTGGACCCTGCGGGTCGACGTCAGGCGTATGGGGTCGGTGATTTCTCGCAGGCTGACGTGGATTTGCTCCAGCTGACGTTGTGTGTTGGCGTAGCGTCAGAACGTGCCCACAACAGTACGCAGGACATACTTCATGTTGATGGTGGTCGACATGGATCGCGCCTTGCATTTCTACGTTGACGCCTTCGCTGCAACCGTCTCCTTGCACACCCCGTACTGGAGCGAACTGGTCGTGGCAGGCGCGACCGTGGTGCTCCACCCGGGCCGGACTGGCGGTGATCGCGACACCGGTCTCGGCTTCGAGGTCGACGACCTCGACGCGGCCTCGGAAACCGCCGTCTCACGTGGCGGCCGCGTCGCCGACCCACCCAGCGAACGGCCTGGCGAACGCATCCGAATCGCCCAGCTCGTCGACACCGAGGGCAACATCATCTCGGTCGCGGAACCCACTCGCTGACACTGCCCGCCCCGGGGGCCACAGACGACCGAGTCCAAGGGGGACAGCGCCGATGCCACATGAGTTCCCACGACACCGGGGACGCATCTGCTCTCTCCGTCAAAGGTAACAGCAGCGCTCGCGTGGCCTGCGCACCGAGATCATCGCCGGCCGCCTGCTCGCCCTTCGACGGTTCCAGCGGTTCACCGCCGATTGGCCGTGGGTGTGGTCGGCCCGTGGACTTGGAGGAGTTCACTTCTGATCTCCGCGCTCTCCCGCCTGGTGCGACCGTACCGGACGGTGTCGATCCGCTCCTGCTCGACGACCTCGGCTACCTCCAACTCGACCGCCGCGGGGCCGAACTGCTGTGGCTCTCCCGGGCTTTTGTGGGTGCTGAGGGCCTGGCCGGAGTGACGTTTCCGCTTGTGTGGTTGAGTTTCAGCGTGTCTTGAACGTGGAAGTGACGCGCACGCGTGAGGCCGGTCTAGGTTCGGTGTTGCTGAGACAACCAACCCCATCGAGAGGCGTCACGCGTGCGCGTCACCACCCTATTCAACCGTGTCCTGGCCTGGCCGGGGCCACCATCGGCGCCGTCGAGCTGGTCCGACGACGGACTGGTCGTCGACCTCGTCCCACGCCGACGGGTCGACCGGTGCCCGTGCGGGTTCACCACCACCGGCCGCTACGACTGGACCAGCCGGACCTGGCGACACCTCGACCTGGCCACCGTCCGGGTCTGGCTACGAGCGAGCTGGCCCGGATCTGGGTGCCCGGTCTGTCGGCGAGTCGTCACCGAGGACGTGTCCTGGGCCCGGCCCCGGTCACGGTTGAGCCGGGACTTCGAAGACGTCGTGGCCTGGCTCGCGCAGCGGATGGACAAGACCGGCCTGGCCCGGTTCCTCCGCACCTCCTGGGAGAAGAGCGTCACCACGATCCTGGCCCGGGTCGCTGGCCGACCACCTCGACGACTCCCGACTGAACGGGCTCTACCGGATCGGTGTCGATGAGATCTCCTACCGTCGCGGCCACAAGTACCTGACCGTGGTCGTCGACCACGACAGCGGCAAGGTGGTGTGGGTCGGCCAGGGCCGCTCCGCAGCGACCCTCCACCAGTTCTACGACCACCTCGGTCCCGACCGTACCGCGACGCTGGAGGCGGTCACCATGGAGGCCTCCGTCGACGACATCTCCGCGGCCACCCAGTCCCACGCCCCCGACGCAGCGATCTGCATGGACGGCTTCCACGTCATCGCCTGGGCCAACGAAGCCGTCGACAGAACCCTCGCCAACGCCCGGGTCGCGGCCTGAAAGACCGATTCCGTGCCACCAACGGAACCCAGGCCTGGCGCCAAACCCGCACCGTGCTCCGCTACGCCCACGAGAAGCTGACCCGCCAGCACCGCACGATCCTGGCTGTGCTCCGCCGCGAACGAGCCGAGCTGTTTCGCGCCTGGACCCTGAAAGAGGAACTCCGAGACCTCTACCGGATCGTGCAACCACGCCACGCCGCCGACTACCTGACCCAATGGATCCGACGGGCCCGACGATCACACATTCCCTCGATGATGGTCCTGGCCGACAAAGTCGCCCGCGTCTTCGACAGCATCATCGCCAGTATCACCCGGGGTCTGTCCAACGGACGCAGCGAGGGCACCAACACCAAGATCAGAGCCATCCAACGCCGCGGTTACGGCTACCACGGACCCGACGCACTCGCCGCCATGATCTACCTCTGCTGCGCCGGTATCAAGATCAATCTACCCACAGAACCCTCGAGGAGAGCCACTGCTGTTCGAAGTCCTCACCGAGCGTGAAGAGAAGAACAGCATCGCGATCGCCTCCAACGAACCGTTCTCCGGCTGGACGAAGACGTTCACCGACCCCCGCTCTGCGCCGCCATCGTCGACCGCCTCACCTTCAACGGCCACATCATCGAGACCGGCACCACCAGTTACCGCCTCGCCCACGCCAGAGCCAGCCGATCCGCTCAGACACAGTGAGCCCCGGGGCCGAGATCAAACCGTCACGCCGGGCCCAAGCCCAAGTTGACACAGCCACATTGTCGGCGCGGACGATCCTCGGAACCTCTTTCGAGCAAGCCGAGGCGATGCAATCGGGTCGGTCATCCTCCCTGGCGAGGTGGAGGCCGTCAGTAATCAGGTGGCCGTGTAGGCAAGCGCGGATCGCACGACCTGGCGAACCCATGGACATAGGCGCCAGGTGTAGACGCAACTCCTTCTACAGCCCGAGCGCGGTGGCGGCGTTGTCGTCCCAGGCGGTGTCGACGCGGATGTAGGTGCCGACGGTGTGCAGGGAGCGGTGCCGGGTCTGGTGGGCGATGGCGCGGTCGGAGGCGCCGCGTTCGTGGGCGTAGGTGACGAACCCGGCGCGGAGGCTGTGGGCGGAGTAGCCGCCGTCGGTGCCGGGTTCGACCAGCCCGGCCCGTTCGACGGCGGTCTGGACGACGTGTTGACGACGCGCGGTGAGCCGCCGGTCGAGGGCCCGGTTGCCTTTGCTGACGGCCCGGAACAGCGGCCCGTCGGTGATGCTGGCGGCGTCGAGCCAGGTCT
>CAVPPP010000039.1:0-75695 GCA_963707005.1 uncultured Actinomycetota bacterium | reverse complement strand
CAACGACGCCGACGGTGTTAATGCCAGGTTCACGGGCTGGTCGCCCACGCGTGGCCTGCCACCGACAGGGTGTCGGTGCCCGACCGGCCGGTCGCGGCTCCGGAACCGATGGAGGCCTCGGTGGTCACTCGTCTGCGCTCGTCCCGGCTGTTGCGTCTCGGTGGTCTGGCGGTGGCCTGCGCTCTGAGCGTCGGCGCCGCCGTCGGATCGGCCGCGGTAGCCGACCCGCCCGACCGGCACACGCCAGCGGCCGCGTTCCAGCGGCTCGCCACGTTCCCGGTCTATCGCAACTCGACCGACCCGCAGGCGGAGACAGTCGCGGAGATCACCGCCGCCAGCACGGACGGGCGCACCCTGATCTCCACCGACTCACCGGGCAGGCGAGTCACGTTCACGAACATCGGCGACCCCAACCGTCCCCTGCCCGCCGGTGCTCTCGACGTCGGCGGCGAACCCACCTCCATTGCGGTCTACCGCTCCTATGCGCTGGTCGCGGTCAACACCAGCGCCAGCTTCACCCAGCCGTCCGGTGAGCTGGTGGTGATCTCGTTGACGAACCGCAGCATCGTCACCCGGATCGACCTGGGCGGCCAGCCCGACTCCATCGCGGTCACTCCCCACGGTGCCCGAGGCGGCGACTACACGGCCATCGCGATCGAGAACGAGCGCGACGAGGACGTCGACGACGGCCAGATCCCACAGCTCCCCGGCGGCTACGTCGTTGCTCTGGATCTGACGGGTCAACCCATTCGATGGGTGGCGGAACGGATCGCGCTGACGCCCAGCCTGACCGCGGTCGACGGTGTCCATGCACCGAAGGATCCCGAACCGGAGTACGTGAGCATCAACAACCGCAATCAGGCGGTGGTCACGCTGCAGGAGAACAATGCGATCGCAGTGATCGACCTGCCGACCCGGCGCGTCCTGCGTGCCTTCACCGCCGGCACCGTCGATTTGGCCGGGGTCGACACCGTCGAAGACAGCACCATCGACCCGACGGGCTCGCTGACCAGGCTGCCTAGGGAACCCGACGGGATCGCTTGGATCGGCGACGGATTGGTGGGCACCGCCAACGAGGGCGACCTCGCCGGCGGCACGCGCGGGTGGAGCGTCTTCGACACTCGCACCGGACAGGTGGTGTGGGATGCCGGTAACACGCTCGAGCGGGAAGCGATCCGGGTCGGCCTTTACCCCGAGTCCCGGTCGGAGAACAAAGGAACCGAGCCGGAGAACATCACCGTCAGCGTCATCGACGGACGCCGTTACGCCTTCGTCGGCGCCGAACGCGGCAACTTCGTCGCCGTCTACGACCTGACCAACCCGCGAGCACCCCGGCTGACCCAGATTCTGCCGGTGACCAACGGACCCGAAGGGCTGCTGGCCATCCCCGCGAAGGGCCTGCTCGTCGTGTCCAGCGAGACCGACGTCCCCGAGGACAAGCTGAGGTCCACCATCAGCCTGTTCCGACTGACCCGCGGGGCACCGGCGTTCCCGAGCGTCGAATCCGTCTCACCCGGCGGTATCCCCATCGGCTGGGGTGCGTTGTCCGCTCTGGCCGCCGATCCGCGTCGCCCCGACCGGCTGTGGACGGTCAGCGACAGCTACTACACACCCACCAAGCTGTACCCGATCGCGGTGCCCGGGACCCTCGGCCGCGGCCGTCCGGCTCGGATCACCGGCGCGGTCACCGTCACCGAGAAAGGCCAACCCGTCGGTGTCGACGCCGAAGGGCTCGCAGCCCGGGCCGGGGGAGGGTTCTGGCTCGCCGCCGAAGGTGCCACCGGACCACAGAACCAGCTGCTCCGGCTGGACCCGTCCGGCGCGATCCGGCAGCGGGTCTCGCTGCCGGCCGACATCGCCGCTGGCCTGGCCAGCCGTGGCCTCGAGGGTGTCACCGTGACCGGCACCGGCCGCAACGAGGAAGTCATCAGCGCCCTGCAGAGCCCACTGTCCACCGATCCGACCGGCATCACCAGGATCGGCCGCTACACCGTCGCCACCGGCACCTGGACGTGGTACGGCTACCGTCTCGACGCCGGGTCCAGCGTCGGCCTGTCCGAGATCGTCTCGCTGGGCGGCAACCGGTTCGCGGTGCTGGAACGCGACAACCTCGCCGGACCCACCGCCGCTGTGAAGCGCATCTACCAGATCACCCTCCCGGCGACACCGGCCACCGTGCCGCTGCCGACGGTGTCGAAGCGACTCGTCCGGGATCTGTTGCCCGTGCTCACCGCCGGCCACGGCTGGACCCAGGAGAAAGTGGAAGGCCTGACCGTTGCCGGCAACGGACGGGTGTATCTGGTCACCGACAACGACGGCGTCGAAGACGCCACCGGCGAAACCCTGTTCGCCGACCTGGGATCAGCCCGAAAGCTGTTCGGGACCCGCTGACCTCGTCTGGCAACCATCTGGAGCCCGGATCGGAACGAATCTTCTCGAATCACCGCGGACGCAGGCCCACGCCAGAGGCAACCCTCACCAGAGACAACAGGGGGGTAGATGCAACCCGGGCACGCGCTACGGCCTAGAGACCACAGAGCAACTCGTTCTGTCGTGTCGGAGGGGGAGTCATGCGTCGTTGCCTGGCGGTCGTCGTTGCGGTTCTGTCCGGGCTGGTCGGGGTGGCAGTTGCTCCCGCCACGGTGAGCCGCCACCGGTGCCACCATCCACCGCATTTCGGCGCCGACGGTCGTGCGCGGCGCAAAGACCACCATCCGACCCAAGGTCTCGACGGCAGGTCCGGTCAAGATCACCAAGAAGTACTTCTCGGTCTACCGCACGACGACCGGCAAACGGACCGTCCACAAGAGGAAGTCCGCGACGTTGGCGGCCGGCACCTACACGATCAAGACAACCGTCAAGTACAAGATCAAGAAGCGCAGCGGCATGTACACCAGGGCCTGCACCACGACCAGGTGGCAGAACCTCACCATTGCCACCACCACCGCGACCTGCGCCACCCCGGCCGACGCACACACCATCCGCCCCGGAGACACCAAGACCACGGTCGCCCAGAAGCGCCGATCACCGGGCAGGCTCGACTGGACCAGCACCGAGGGAAGAACCGTCCACGAGCACTGGCGATGCACGCTTGCGATAGCGATGTGCAAGGGTATGGGTCACTTGCGAGGACGGTGACGTCACCGATCACTGGATCAAGTAGCGCTAGCGCAGGATCGGTCACGTGAAAGCTCACGATCAGCGGTATCCACCCTGGGGGCCACCAGCCCCAGTTGTTCGACCAGTTCTCACCTTCGATCCCTGGTGCCGAAGGAAACCTAGGCGGAAACTGAATGACAGGGGATGCCTGTCGTCGGGATTGACGGCGCCCCCGGTCCCAACTCCGTGCTCGGCCCACCTCGAGGTGGAATACATGAACGACCATCAGCACCGACTTCGCCGGTGCGGTTCAACCCAGCCAGCCGCCTGGATGCGGGCACGTGGCCGGCAAGACCCGGTGGACCCCTGGCGGCTGATCCAACGACGACATTCCGGCCTGCTGCGATACGCGCGCGGACGGGGTGCTGTGGCGCTGCCTGTTCTCTACGCCGCGCGCGACCGCCGCCTCTACGTTCGACTGCCCGTCTACAACGACGCGTGCAACTTCTTGGACCGAGCGGACGTCGCCCTGGACGTCGACGCCAGCTCAGCGGGCCGCATTCTCATCACCCGCGTCTCTGGCACAGGCCTGATGATCTCCGATTCCCTCGTGCCGACAGGTCTGAGCCACACACTGGAGGAATGGCCCGACGACCTGCCGACCCGAGTGCTCGTGCTCGTGCCAGAGTCTGTGCGCCAGATCCCCCTTGTCGACGACGTGCGGTACCCGCCGCTGCCGCAGGCGGAGAGTCGGCTGCCGGGAACATTCGCGGACACATGAGCGAGATCACGCAGAGAACAACACTGCTCGTCGGTCTTTGCTGACGCTCTCAGACCACCGGTGCCGCGGGGTGACACCCCAAATGGTGATCCAGACACCTGGCGTTCACCTGGTGGTGGCACGGTCTCGAGCATGACCACTGAGCCGCTTGGTCCAGCCACAACCACGTGGAACGACTACGTCGGCACCGCCGCCGCCGACGACGCCGACGTGCGACTCGGATCGCCGAGTTTGTATCAGCTCGCCGGTCTCGACCGAGACCGTTGGAGAATCGTCGGCGTCGATCTGCATGTGCGCAACTCCAAGCCGGAGGTCACCATCTACGCGGTCGACCTTGCTCAGCGCGACCCGGACCGTTGGGACATCGAACAGATCATCGATGACCACGAGCGTGTACCGGTCACGGCCATCGAGCTGAGCGAACCTCACGTCGATACGTTCCTGAACGACGCCTTCCGACGCATTGCCATCCGCATGGTCACCAAAGGCCTCCGCGACGCCTCCCTGGTCGTGACCGATCGCACCAGCAGCTCTGCGAATCTGGATTCAGCGCCCAGCCTTCGACACAGCTAGCCATTCACTCCCCGCCGACTACGCCGTCGGAACCACTGAGAGCGTGGACGGCCGCAGGTCCCTAACCGCGACCGAGCGGGTCGACGGCGCCGTGGATGATCGTGCTGGCACCAGCAGCCCTCAGGTCGACGTCGCTGAGATGACCTTCGATCCCGTCCACCAGCTCGGCGTCGCCCTTGGGGACGCTCGCCGTGAGATGTCGGGCGTTGTCGTCACAGACCGCCTCGTGCACGGCGTCCGCGATCTTCTGCCGGGTGCCGACGGGGAGACGGCCTGGGGCCACGGTGATCTCCGCTCGCGCGCAGCGGGCTTCATCCGGTGCCGAGATGGTTGCTTCCGCGAGGATCTCACCGCCGTCCTCGACGCTGATATGCCGTTTGTCGACCATGGCGAACTCCCTGTTGGTGCAGCTAGGATGCGAACCTTCCGCCGTCCATGATCCCGTGCTCCACGCCGGGCCACCACACCCCTGGGGGTCCCGGAACCATGCTTCAGGAGAAGATCCGGGGACAGTTCGACGGTGGGGGTCCGGGCTTGGCGGCTGTTGGGTCAAGCCAGCTGGTCGAGGTCGAGAACCCGACGGACTGAGCGGCCCGCCGACTTCGCGAGCGCCGGTACATCTGGGCGGGTGGAGTTGACGATGACGTACACGGCCCTCGGACCGAATCGCTCGATCTCAGCCGGGACGCCCTGACTCGTCAGCAGCTTGTGCAGCCGAGCAGCATCCGGTTCGTCAGCGCGATACACAGCCACAGGGCGACTCTACGACCAGAACCAGTTGAAGATGCAACCCTTGCGGCAGTCCGGATCCCACCAGTGCGTGAGGAGACGTCAGCGGCTTCTCACAGAGATCACGGTGGCCGTGAACGGCCGACCGGTTTCTGGGTGAACGTTAGGTCGCACTTCCTTGTGTTTCACGCCAGATCCAGCCAGCCTGTGAGGGTGCGGACGGCGGGTCCGTGGCTCGTGGAGGTTCACCGATCATGGCCGAGGACGACGCTGACCTCGATCAGCACATCGCACGGGTAGTTGATTCGCTCGCAGAGAGATTCACCGACAGGCACGACAGGCAAACCGTCGAGCAAGCCGTGGCCGAGGCGCGCGCCCAGCTAGAGGCCGACGCCCGCGTCACCAAGTACCTCCCGGTCCTCGTATCCAGAAAAGCGATCGACAAGCTCGCCGGGCGGAGCTCGACCGGCGCCATCCCAGGGACAACCCTGACCTGACGCCCTCCCGTGAGCATCGTCCATGCGTGAGCTGTCGGGCCTGCGGAAGTTGACCACGCGGCCGCCTCGGCTCGCTGACGGCTTCGGGTGGATCGACGTCACGGGTCACGGCAGCGGCGCGGGCCAGATCGGCCGGCCGGTCGTCGTTGTGAACCGAGGCGTCGACGGCCGCGAGCGTAGACGCCGGAGATCGCTATGCGGCCCGTGAGGACGGTGGTGCGAGGGGGGTGGTGCGTTCCCCAGGCGGGAAGATGCTCAGCAGCGGTACCGTGATGGGTTCGGTGACCAGGTCGCCGTTGGCATCACGGGCAAGCTCCGGGAAGTCCGCTGCCGGGTTGTCATCGCTGAGGACGTAGCGGTGGACGGTGATCGTCCCGGCACGCGCGTCCACCACGTACGGGGCGGCCGCCAGCGGGGCGTCGTCGACGTTGTTGGCCCGGTACCAATCGCTGAGCCGTCGCCTTTCAGTTGCGCTCAATCCCCGAGCCGAGACCTTGATCACCATCCGACCTTCCCCCAACCAATCATCTGTTGCTGTTCTCGGAACCCCGCTCCCGACCGGTCCAGGGTGCCCGCCACGCGGTCAGCTCGACGGTGTCCCGCAGGGTCGGCGGGCCGCTGTAACGCAGTTGTTGCTTGCGACCTTCCTGCGCGGCACGGCTGCCGCAACCTTCCCCCGTGCAACCAGCCCTCCGACTCATTGGGTCCGCCTACCCATCGACCTTGGACTGTGGGTTCGCCAGTCGTGCCCATCGATCCAATCGATCAAAGTGGCACTCACTTGGTCTGGTCGGTCTTCGTCGTTGAGCACCATCCGCTCCCCAACACCTGACGACCGTAGTGCTTGAAACAGTTCCCGGCCGCCGTCGTCGAAGTCGTCACACCCCGCCGGGGGACGCAGATGGCCTTCCATCATGGCGATCCCTCGCACCTGGTCGGGCCGCGAACGCAAGATGGCCCACGCCGGCGCCACCCCCCAGGCATGACCGACCAAGATCAACGACTGCGCGCCGAGAGTGTCGACGAACGCGCCCAGCCGTGCGAGATCAACTCGGCCGAGGAGTTCCTGACGGCGGAGCGCGGCAGACAGTTGCGACCTCTGTTGAACCGGGTCGAGGAACGGCGGATCCAGCCGGGCTCGCTGCCGGTCCAGCTGATCCACACCGACCCGCACCGACCCAACATCCTGCACGGCGGAGGACCCCAAGCCTGCGAATTCGTATATCTAGACTTCGGCGGGGTGGAGGTTGCGCCCCGGGCACACGATCTGGCCGTGGCTTTGGTCTACCAACTCAATTGTCCTTCTACTTCGATCGCTCAGGTCGCCGGCCAACTGCCCCTGTTGCTGGACTCCTATGACCAGACCAACCCTGCCCCGCTGACGAGGCAGGAACGTGACGCGATCCCGGCCTACGGCGCAGCCGTGGCCGCCTACTACGACATCTGCGGTTGGGGACCGGGTTGGCGTTCGCTCGGCACCCAGTTGCTCGACCTCACCTCCGATAGCCGCTGGCCGACCGTCTACCGATGATCTCCGCCGAGGGCGATGACCTCCAGGAGCCTAGCGTCGAACCAGACCCTCGGATTGGTCAGTTGGTAGAGGTATGAGCTCACGGCACGGGCTTGACAGCAGGCCAGCGCGACGTCGGGATTCACGTGGGCGGCGGCCGCGAATCGGCGTGCGCGGCGCGCGAACCTGTCATACAGCCCGCTGTCGAGGAGGAGCTGTTCGCGCCCGCCGACGGCCACAGTGAAGGCGTCGAAGGCCGCGGTGCCGAACCAGCCTTTCGGGTCAATGGTCAACCAAGGCTCGCGCTGGCCGCAAAGGATGTTCCCGAAGTGCAGGTCACCGTGCAACATGGTCGGTGTCTGGTCGGCAGCAAGTTGCTGGATCGTCCTCCGTGCTTGGCTCAGCACCCGCCCAGGCAGTGCGTCCGGATGCGCCGCGATCTGTTCCTCGAGCTGGCTCTCCCAGCCCGTCATGGTGTCCGCCAAGGATCTGACGTCGGTGAGGGGATGGACGGCGAGTCGTCGGGCGAGATCGCCGGCGATGTCGATCGCCTCCTCCACCGGACAGGCGTCTCTCTTGACCTGGTCGGCCAACGTCTCGGGCAGCGCCCGTTCCAGAACCAGCACCAGACCGGTGTCATCGACCTCCAAAAGGCGGACCGCGCCATGTCCGCCGAAGGTGCGCAGCGCGTCTGCTTCGCCGAGATTGCCCGGGTGCGGAAACGACAGCTTCAACACTGCGGGGCCGACGGCGTGCTGCACCGGCACCACCAGCGCGACCTGCCCGTGGGTGGGTTCACCGTCGATGACGCAGTGCCAACGTCGGCACGCCGTCTCCACGAGACGCGGCAGCTCGCGCAGCCAGGTCCGGCCGTCGTCACCTTCGCGCAGCTCGGTGACCTTCGCTAGACCGACCGGGACCTCCACCGTCACCAGGCCCACCCTAGAAACCTGCAGTCGAGCCCGGACGAGCACATCAAAGACCTCGCCTGAAGCCGTCGGTGCTGGTATAGGAGAGGAAGGTGTCGCAGCTGACCTCACGGTGTGATGGTGACGTCCGCGAAGCACAGGTACGGCCACGGCCAAGGCTGGAACTGGGGGGCTCACCTGGCCCCCCGACCTTTCAACGAAGGCGTAGGCGAGCGAGCGGGGCCCGCCAACGCGCCGAGTCAACAGAGGTAATGGATTAGCGTCGGTCTGTGACCGACGACGAACTGCAACGGGCCGAGGGTGTTCCCGTGGCCGGGGAGACGCACAGCGACGGCCCGGTCATCGTCGTGACGGCGGTGCACCTCACTGCCGAAGCGCGATCAGCGCTGGCCGAGAAGCTCGGTCCCGGACATGTCGTGCGTGACATCCTGGAGGCGGGCAACACGGCCGACATCGTGCTGGTGCCGGCCATGAGCGGCCACGGCATCGGTGCGATACGCAGCATGTTCCCGGGCGCCAAACTCCTGGCCGGCGAGTTCGTCGACGACCAGTACGGCGTCGACGTCGGTGGACCGCTGCGCCGAGTGCTGGAAACCGGGGTCGATGGCTACTTCGTGGCTCCAGATCTGGCAGGCGTGGCGCAGGTGACTCGGGATGCCGCTCTCGGGAAGCCGGTTGGCGTCCTCGAAGCCGGCGGAATCATGAAGCCTCCCCCCCAGCTGGAGACGAGTGGTCTCCCGCCCAGGCGCCGCGCCCTGCATGTTGTCGACCCCCGCGACGTCCGGAACGTCACCGGCCAGGTGAGTGCCATTGCCATAGACGACATGGAGTGGAGCAAGAGACTCGGGCTCACCGACGATCAGCATGATCAACTCGCCTCCCTGCTGTCCTCACTCGCTCACGATCTCCTCGCCCGGGGTGTCGACGTCGTCCTCGCACGGCGAGCGAAGCAACCGCCGTCGAGCACTGGAGGTTTGTCTGAGACGTAGGCGGAGACAGCCATCGCCAGAAGTGGACCGGCCTGCGAAGTCAGTGGTATTTGCGCTCGTAGAGCGGGGTTGCCACTGGTCTGCGATGAGCCGTCTGGGGATCCGTCGTGGACTGGGGCTGGTCGAACATGTCCGTGGTGGCTGTTGCTCCGGTGACGTGGGCGAGTCGCGCCAGCTCGGAGCCGAAGAAAGGGGGTTCGCCACGGCGGGCGACGATCACCGCTTGTTGGTCGGCCATGGGCGAGACCACAGCATGGTGGGCGTCTGCTCCAGGGATCCAATCGTGTTCGAGGGCTACTCGGTGAAGCAGGTCGAAGGGACCGAATCGTCGCAGGTGATCCGCGTCGAGGTCGGGTGCACCCGGGGTGCCGAAGGTGACCTGCGGTGCGGCCGACACGTCAAGCAACACACTCCACTGCGCCCGAAAGACCAAGGGGGCCGCTGAAGCCAAGATCTCACCCGCTCGGGAGGGGTCGGCAGCGATGCGCCGGTGCAGCTCAATGTCGTACTCGATGCCGCCGCCACGTGGGTAGTTGCGCACCCATTCCACCTGCACCGACTCCAGGCGGTCGCAGGCCGCCACCAGCTTTTCCACCGTCTGGGTGGGCGGCAGATCCAAGATGAACTCCTCCACCTCGATCTCGCCGCGCTTCTCGACGATCTCTATCAGGTTGATGTCGGCGCCAAGCGCACCCAGTGCTGATGCCACGGCGCCCAGGGTTCCCGGCCGATTCGGCATCTGAACACGGATAAGTAGCACTCGACAATTCTGCAGGACTTGGCATCGACGGTGGACCGAATCCCAGTGCAGCTCGAAGTGCGCGAGGTCGACATGTCCCGCTGCGGGCAGCAGACAAATGCTAGTTGGCGTCGTAAGGGACTTCGACGGCACACACCACCCGGGCGCTGATGAGCTGGTGAGGGTACGCCGTGAGCCGACCCCCCGGGTGAGACGCTCGATTTCGTCGAGGAGACCGACGAAGTCGACGGTGCTGCCGGGCGGGATCGTTGCTTCGTGCTCCCGCGGGCAAGGATGCTCGTTGGGGACTCACACGGTGCGGAAAGCGCCACTCGCGCGGGCATGTTGTCTGGCCCTGCGATGGGCTACGTCGCCTTCGTCGACCACATGCACGGATACGTCCGGCGCCTGACCGACCGGTAGCCGCCACCCACGAGCTGGCACTGACCCGCATCGCCACCGCCCGACGTCGTGCCGCCGACCCGAGCGACACGACGACTTCGAAGGCGAACCCGCCCACAGCAGGCCTACCGACCGACTGCACCTGCCCAACAGAACGCAAACGTCAGGCTGCGAGCACCCTCGCCTTGAGCTGGTCGAACTCGGCCTGGGTGATGGCACCGCTGTCCAGCAGACCCTTCGCCGACGCGATCTCGTCCGCGGCGCTCTTGGAGGATCCGGCGGCAACGGATCTGACGTACTCGTTTTGGGCATGCTGCATGGCCTTCACCTGTTCCAGTTGGCGCTCCTGCATACCGTGCCCACGAGCGATCACGTAGACCAAGATGCCTAGCCACGGAATGATGATCACGAACAGCACCCACAGCGTCTTCGCTACGCCGCCGATGTCTCTGCTGCGGAAGATGTCGCCCAGGATCCACCACAGGCACATGAACCAGGCGAAGAACAGGAAGAACTCAAACAGCGCGAGTAGGAACGATCCGTTGTTGTCGAACATCGACAGCCTTTCGTTGCGCCGGTGTGAGCTGGCCCGCTACGGACCAACGATGGAAGCATGACGGATCGCGGCGTCCAGGCCGATCAGGCGGCCGCGTGTCGTCAGCCGGACTCCCGATCCGACGCTGGCCCGATCGCGCCGTGAGAGCTCCCGTCCGTAGGCACACCGCCGCCGGATACGTGGCGCGCACCGTCCCGGGAGCCCAGTCACGAGCCCACAGCCGGGCCAAATCCAGGTCTAGGTGAAGACGTGATCTTGGTGATCCTTTGGGTCCGTTTGGGCGCCATCGCTTCGCTTTCCGTGTCGTTTGTGGACCGCCTACGGGGATCGACCGTCCCCGCAAGTCGACCGCCCAACTGGGTGTGCCTGAGGGCATTCGGGGGCTACCGTCTCATCCAAGGCGCGACTGAACTGCCCGATTTTCGGTCACCGGCTGGGATGAACAGGCTCTCGAGAGCAGCGAGGGCGACTGGGTAGGGGCCGTCCGGATGAGCAAGACCTTCTCCACCGGCCTGACGGGGACGAGCATCGCGCTGTTCGCTTCATCGGGACCTGTCGAGGGGCAGCGCGCCTAGGTCGCGATCGAGCGCATCGAAGGTCGACCGACGGCGGTCGAACGGGCTGCGTCACCGTGCACCACGGCGGGGTGGAGTCCGATCCAAGCACGTGGTTCGGCCACGTAGTCCCGCGCTCGGGAACGGGAGACTTCGCCGGCTGGAGCGGTTCAGCGCGTATCGAGCACGACGACGACGGTGCCTACAGAGCCGCAATCCACGCGCCGTAAGGGCCATCAAGAACGTCCTGCGTCAGGCGGTTGAGGACCAAAAGAGTGGGTCCTGGCCTTCGGCAGCGCCGCGAAGACAGCCGAACCAACCTCTGACAAGGCCGTATGGTGCGCCGCGAGGGAATCGAACCCCCAACCCGCTGATTCCCGCGGCAGACTTGTCGTGACTGCTCGGAGGTTATCGCATTGTGCCCCTCACAAGGCCATCCACATTCGGATGACGTTCACCCGTACGCGTTGCCTGGCATCGTTCCGCGCTGAAAGGTGCGGGATAAAGTGTGGGCTTTCGACCGCCGTGCGACCGCGGAGCTCGACGCCTCGCGGCGAACCAACTTCGCCAGCGTCCTGCCGCTTGGCCAGCAGTGCGCCGACGAACCGGGGAGCGGCCGCGGCGAGCGCGGCTCCGATCGCTATTCGGCGAAGCCACCACTCGATGCGCTTGGATTCCGGTTCGGCCCAGTCCGGCGATGCGGGTGTGATGTCGCCGAGGGCGCGGTCTCGGACGGCGTCGAGGGAGTCGAACTGGCAGGCTGGCTGTCAAGGGCGGATCTTCGTCGGAACCTAGCCAGCGGCGCGGATTGCTGAGTATCTGGCTGACCATTCCCGCGTACACGCCGGGGGCCCTGGGCGTGACCAGATGGTCAGGGACGACACTACTAGCCGCCACTGAGGCCGACTTCGCCGCGTTTCGGGCTTATTGACGATCGGTCGTTCCTGAACTGGGGTGGTCTGGGCCGTTTGTCGGACGACCGAATTCGCGTGTACCTCGGATCACGCGGACCCGACATCGAGTGCTTCATCGTCCAGGCAGATGACCAGGACGTCGGACTCGCCATTCCTCATGCAGAGCCCGAAGGCGGTGGAATCGATCTGATCCTGCTCCCAGAGAACTGTGGGCACGGCGTTGGCCGAGCTGGCGCATCGGGCGCGAACGGAGCGAGGTTGGTCTCGGGTCATCGTGACCCCGATTGCGCCAACGAGTCCGGAATCCGATTCTGGGATGCTGTCGGATTCGTCACGGACCGCGTCGTTGCGGACGAACCGGGCCGCCAGCCCTATCTCGTGATGGTCCTGACGACGTAGCCGTTGAGCGACCGCCGTGCGGGACGCATCGGGAGCGACAGGAGTTACGGTGCTGGGGTGGTCGAGGAGTTGATTGATACCGCCGTGGATTGGGCAGCGCGCCGCCGCCGCCAGCTGGACGTCGAGCTGCTGGCCGCGACTCTGCATCTTCGCGAGGAACACGATGGCTATCTACCGTCCTACTGGCCGCCGCACAGCGCCGAGCGGCTGCTCTTGGTCACCATGCCGGCGTACGGTCGAGAACTTCCCGACATCGATCGCCTGGCTGCTGCTTTGGACACGTTCTGGGGGTTTCTTCGAGCGACCGGGCGGATGCGCAGCAACTCCGCCGCGCCCGCCGAGCTGCGGAAAGAGATGCGGCGCGCGTTGCCGAAGATGGCCGCTGCCTTCGACGACCCATCGAATCATTCCCAGGCTCGGGTGCTGGCTGGTTACGGCCAATCGATAGGGGTCGACTTGGATGCCCCGGCCGAGTCGATCGAGGATGTCCAGGCCCGGCTGGACCTCATCATGGAATCGTGGAACAACCTTCCGGAGGCCGAGCGGTTCAGGCTGATGCCGGATCCCACCTCGAAGAGCCTGCGGGCAGCCGAACTCACCATGATGGCCAACGACACGCTGCGGCGCCCGCCGCAGGAGATGATTCGGCGCGGCGATGTTCAGGCGTCCGGGCGGGATGCTCGGACTTCCGGCTTCGTCTTGGCATGTATGGCGCTGGCGGACTGGGTCGGCGACGGCAAACAGGTGACGACCGCGGGTCTGCTCCGGCCGGCCGTAGCCCGCGAGGCGTATCAGCATCTGAATCTGTGGACCTGGGACCAGGCCTACGACAGGCGGGCACACCCCCGCTCCGCGCTCGACGACCTGCCGGTGGAGGGGGAACGGCTCTTGGCCGAGGCGGCACTGCATTCGTGGCGAAGCGCCGGCGATTGCATGCCCCTGGATCGGCTGTGGTGGGCGTGCACGGCGGCCGGTCTGATCGAGGTGGCCAGCACCAAGGCTTATCGATCCAGTCGGTCCCCGGTGACGGGCGAGGAGTGGCGGGATCTGGCGCTGGTCCTTACTGCCGGTCTGTGTCAACGGCTCGGCGATTGGGCTTGTGAACCGCTGGTCGGCATTCTCGGTCCGGCGGTGCTCGCCGAGGGTGGTGCTTCGATGGCCGACATCCGTGAGTGGTGGCAAGGACGGTGCCCACCCACCCTGGCTGAGGTCCTGGCCGATTCCTGGCAGACCCGCCTCGACCTCGCGCTGTTCCACTTCGACGACTGCGGGCTCTGGCATCGCACCGAGCAACGAGTGAGGCTGACTGACCTCGGCCACGACTTCACCATCGTCTATCTCGGTCTCCTGGACAGCGGCTTCGGCGAAGACTGAGGTGACCGCGAGCGCAACGCTCCAGAGTGGGGCGCGGCAGTCCGTCCGACGGTCGACACGTGCGGAGCACGCATAGCGATCGTCTACTGACGATGCGATCTGATCGTGCTTCCCAGCGCATAGTAGAAGTCGGCCGCGCGTGACCCACCAGTTCGGATGCACGCTGCGTCAGGCCTGCGCGGTAGCTCGCGGCCCCACGGCATCCGCAACTCGAGAAGAACGCCGTAGGGACACCCGGTGCGGCGGTTATGGACGGAGCTGGGTGCAGAGGGCCGCGGACGGCCCGTGAGTGTTGCTATGCGAAGGCTCTCAGGGGCTCGAGGGCGGCTAGTACCAGGTCGAGGCCGAAGATGAACTCCTCTGCCGGGTCGTAGCCGGCAGCGACGAGCGCCGCGGCGGACTCGTTGAGGTAGGGGAACTCGTCAGCAGGAAGCTGGGGCAGGTAGACGTCCTCGGCCATGTCCGCGAACTGGTCGGCGGTGTCGAACGGCAGGCTGGCTTCCTGCAGGGCGAACCCGTAGAGGTAGCTGTCGAGCAACCAATTGGCGTGTGTCGCCATCAGAACCGGGAAGCCAGCCCTGCGCAGGCAGGCAGTGACCGCTTCGCGGTGGCGGAGGTGCGCGGGCCCCGGCGATGTCCGCGACTCCATCAGGCCGTTCGCCCACGGGTGGCGTGCGAGAGCCTGTCGGGCGGATACCGACCGCTGTCGCATCGCCGACTGCCAGTCGGTCTGTTCGGGTGGGAGCTCGATCTCCTCGAACACGGCGTCGATCATGGCGTCCAGCAGTTCCTCCTTGTTCGCCACGTAGTGGTAGAGCGACATCGCGCCCGCGTCGAGTGCGCCAGCCAGCCGGCGCATGCTCAGCCCGTCGACCCCCTCGCGGTCGGCGAGCCGGATCGCCTCGACCACCACTCGCTGCTTGCTGAGCCCCGCGGGTGACGCGACCTGGCGTTGTTCCATCTCGGACACAGATCACCTCCTTGCTCCCTCGAACGGCTTGACAATCGTACAGCGTACGCTCATAGTACGGTGTACGACGTACAGTGTACGGGCCGCGCTACTCGCGGCTCGACCTAAGGGGGGTTAAGTGGAAATCAGACAACGATCGGATGTGGGAAACCGCCCGGCGCCGGAGACGAGTCCAGCCGGGGCGGTGGCGATGCGGGTTGTCGGCGTGACGGCGATCGCGCTCGCAGCGTCGATGGCGATCCAGAACGCGATGTTCGTCGTGGTCGATGCTCCCGGCTACGGGGACCCGATCGAGGAGGTGCTCGCCTGGCACGAGCAGAACCGGGTTGTGGTCGCGATCGCGGTCGGCCAGGAGGCGCTGCATCTGCCGCTGCTGCTGGGTTTCGTGACCGGTCTCCACGGGATCGTGGGGCGTCGCGGGGGTGCGGGCGCGGACTGGTCGCGCCTCGCGGTGGCCGCGGGCGCGACTCTCTCGGCGGTCTTCGCGCTCTACGCCGTTCTGTGGATCGGGGTCGTGCTGTCCGCCGGCGAGCTCGCCGAGCCGAGCCCGGCGTTCGAGATCGTCTGGCAGCTGCATGCAGCAGCGTTCGCGCTGGCGCTGCCGGCGCTCGGCACCACCTTCATCGGAGCTGCGCTGGCAACGCATGCGAGCCGGCTGACACCGCCGTGGCAGCGTCTGCTCGGCGTGGCCGGGGGCGGCCTGCTGCTCGCCGCCGGGGTGGCCAGTCTCGCGATCGCGGACGGCTCGGCGCTGTTGTTCGTGGGGCTGCCCGGTCTCGCCGCCTGGCTCGTGTGGCTGCTGGCGACCGGCGTCCGGCTGGTGCGCGCTCAAACAGCCGACCGTCCTGACACCGCATCGACCTACGACGAGGAGGAAATGATGTGGGAACCGAGATCGAGTCGGCCGCAATCGCCGCAGCGCTTGGGGGGTTCGCCGGGGGTGCGCCGGGGGGAGGGCTCCCGTGGAACCGAACAGCGATCGAACGCCGGACCACACCTGGTGCCGGGGCGGCGGGCCCGGCCGGGGCGGCGACGATGAGAGCCGCCGTCCAGCGCCGCTACGGCCCGCCCGCGGTGCTCCACGTGGCCGAGATCGAAACACCGCTGCCTGGTCGAGGCGACGTGCTCGTCCAGGTGGTCGCGGCCTCGGTACATCCCGGCGACTACTTCATCATGACCGGTGAGCCGTACGTGGTGCGGCTGGTGTTCGGGCTCCGCCGCCCACGCCACGGTATCCCTGGCCGTGACCTCGCCGGCGTGGTGGCAGCGGTCGGAAAAGATGTCACCGCTCTCCGCCCCGGCGACGAGGTGTTCGGCTGGAGCACGGCTGGCACGCTCGCGGAGTACGCCTGCGTGTCGGCGGACACCCTCGTATCCGTGCCTGCCAACCTGTCGGTTGTGGACGCGGCGGCGGTGCCCACGTCGGCCATGACGGCGTTGCAGGCATTGCGCGACATCGCGAACGTTCGACCGGGCCAGTCGGTGCTGGTGACGGGCGCATCGGGCGGCGTGGGCTCCTTCGCCGTACAGATCGCCAAGGCGTTCGGCGCTGAGGTGACGGGTGTGTGCAGTAGCCGCAACGTCGACCTTGTCCGATCGCTCGGTGCCGACCACGTCGTCGACTACACCAACACCGACTTCACCCGCACCGAGAAGCGCTACGACGTGATCCTCGACAACGTGGAAGCCCAGCCCGTGGCGGTTGTTCGCCGAGCCCTGACGCCCACCGGCACCCTCATCCCCAACAGCGGACGGGGCGGCCGCTGGCTCGGCCCCCTCGGTCGGATCGTCAAAGCGCGGGTGCTGTCCGGGTTCACCCGTCACCAGCTGAAGCCCTTCACGTCGGTCGGGAAGCGCCAGGACCTGCTCACCCTGGCCGACCTGCTCACGAGCGGGCAGGTCACGCCCGTCATCGACCGCACCTATCCCCTCGACGAAGCAGCCGGCGCCCTCCGCTACGTCGCGGCCGGCCACACCCGAGGAAAAGTCGTCATCACCGTCTGACGACCGGACCGACGAGCACGACCCAAACCGTGCGTATGCACGCCCAGACCTGCTGCCACTCAGGCGGACGGACATTCTCGCCTTCTACTAGCCCGGCGTCGTCGATGACATCCTGGTCGGCATCGTCTGGGAGTTCGACATTCCCAGACCTGGGCGATCACGGCACTGACCCTTCTGGCGATCCCGATCTTCATGGTCGTGCTGTTCTTGATGGTGCGATCGGGCGGCTGAGATTGGTCCGAGCGGTGTCAGCCTGTGACCAGCCGGCCACGGCTGTAGACAGCACGGATCCGGTGGATGGCGTCGGGCTCGGTGAACGGGTTGCCTGCGATGGCCAGGATGTCGCCGTCATAGCCGACAGCGATCCGTCCCTTGGTAGCGGCCAGTCCACAGACGTGTGCTGCGACAGAGGTGACGGTGATCAACGCGTCGGCGGGCGTCATGCCCAGGTCGATGAGTTGGGGGATGGCGTAGCGGAGAACGTCGTGGGGCTTGACGGGGGCGATCCCGGCATCGGTGCCGGCTACCACCTGCACCCCGGACTGCTGCATCCGACGAGTGTTGGCGATGATCGCTGGCACCCGCTTGAGGATGGCCGGCGGTGGCATCGCTCCCGGGAGAGGGACCAGGCCGACCGTGGCACCGACCACGATCTGTTTCGCGGCCATGAGGGTGATCTGGTCGCCGGGGTCGTCGACGCCATCTTCGGACCAGAAGCTGGCGTGTTCGAGACCGTCGACCCCGGCTGCGACGGCGTTCCTGATCCCGGCGGTGCCGTGGGCATGAGCGGTGATCGGCAGCCCGTGCCGGTGGGCCTCCTCGACCGCCGCCGTCAGCTCTTCGGCCGTGAACTGAGCGAGGTGCTGGTGGCTTCCCGGCGTGAGCTGGCCGCCGGTGGCCATGATCTTGATGACGTCCACACCGTGCTCGACGTGTTCTCGAACGGCGGCCCGGACACCATGAACTCCGGCCGTCGCTACACCTGGTCGAGTGCGCAGCTCTCTCTTCGACAAGGCCGAACTTCCATCGACTCCTGGAGCCTTCGCACTGACAACGACCGGATGCTGAAGGTGGATTTGGCAGGAGCGGACGGTCACTTCTTCGCCCGCCAGGGCTCGATGGTCGCCTATCAAGGTGATGTCGACTTCGCCTACCAAGGCCGCGGTGGGACGGCCAAGCTGTTCAAGAAGGCCTTCACCGGTGAGGGCATGTCGTTGATGAAGGTCAGCGGCAGCGGTCAGGTGTTCCTTTGTCCATCAAGCCGACGAAGTGGCGCTGGTGGAGTTGGACGGCGATTCGTGCACCGTCAATGGCGACAGTGTGCCGCTTTCACCAGCGGTCTGGTCTGGGACATCAGCCGCGCCGAGGGTGCCAGCGTGGTCAGTGGGGGCTGTTCAACACCAGTTTCGCCGGACATGGGATGCTCGCGATCACGGTCTTCGGTACACCTGTTGCGCTTCAGGTCGACGTTCCCACCTACGTCGACAGGCAGAGCGCTGTGCTGTGGGCTTCAGGCTTGAAGACGTCGATCCGCAAGACCGCCAAGGCCGCCGCCGTCTTCGGCCGCGGATCGGGTGGGAGGTGCTGGCGGCTTCGTTCCCCGTCGTTTGGGGAGCAGCGAACCCTTGCTGCACGACCTGAAGCTCTGCCGGGCATTGGACCTGTCGACGTCACGCAGGCGCCGTGGTGACGCAGGATAGGGCCGTTGACGGCGGCGCGGCGTTCCTCGCCTCAGCCGGGCGTCCTCTGATCTTGCCGGAGTCGTGGGGACGCCGAGGGGGTTGGACCGATTCTCGGTGTTGCACCGGCATGGCGACCCGCCGCTGGCGAGAACGGTCGCTGGTGGGGTCGAGGAGCATGGCCATGGCTTCGCGGCCCATGTCCTCGTAGGGGATCCGGGCCGTGGTGAGCTGCGGTCGGAGATAGCTGGCGATCTCGTCGTCGTCGAAGGAGACGATCGAGATGTCGTCCGGGATCTGCAGACCGCGTTCCTGCAGCGCCTGGTAGGCCCCGAACGCCAATCGGTCGTTCAGGCAGATCAGAGCCGTGAGTTGGGGATGGTCGTCCAGGATCTGGTGCGTCAGCGAGTGGCCCGTCTGAGGCTCCCACTCCAGCCCCGCGGCTACTCCGACGACGGGCACACCGGTGCGGGTGAGGACGGCGCGGATGCCGGCCAGCCGATCACCGACGGTCGCCGAGATGCGTGGGTCGACCGGGTCCAGCGAGACAGCGCCGATCAGACCGATCCGTCGGTGGCCGGCCGCGACGAGGGTCTCGGCGATCGCCGACCCCGCGGCGAACTCGGCGGGCAGGACGCAGGGGTGATCGGCGGAGCTGATGCCGTTGAGGATGACCACCGGCAGGTTCGCCGGGATCTCCGGTATCTCGATCTGCCGGGCCCCCATCAGCGCGAAGATCAGACTGTCGGGTCGCTGGTCGAGGATCGTCTGGATCGCTCGGTCGCGTCGCTCGCGGTTGATCCCGGTCTCGGCGATCAGCACCGTGTGCTCGTGCTGCTGGGCGATGTCTAAGGCGCCGCGGATCATGGCGGACGCGTACCGGGTGATCGTGACCTCGTCGGAGATGAACCCGACGATCTGGCTCGTGCCCTTGCGCAGGGTGCGGGCGGCGGGATTGGGTCGGTAGTCCAGCTCGGCGGCCGCCGCCCTGACCCGGTCGGCCACGTCCTCGGACAGCCTGGTACCGGGCCGGTCGTTGAGCACCAGACTGACCGCGGTCTTGGAGACCCCGGCGCGCTCGGCGACGTCGGCCATGGTCACCCGTCTGGTCATGTCCGCCCCTTCGGTCGACTGCGCGACAGCGTATCCGCCCCGCGGGTGCGCCTGATTGGCCGCAACCAGAAGTCGGACGTCTCCTCGACTAGACCGTCCGACCTCCGACTACGCAGCTTGACCCGTCCCTGAGCTATTAGCCCCCGTTGAGCAGCTGGACGATCTGCTCGGAGAAGCTCTGGGCGGTCAGCGTCTTCAGGGAGTCTCCGAGTAGCAGCTGGTTGACCTTCAGCGGCAGAGCGGTGGCCACCTGCGGGTCGGAGTAGATCGCTTTGGGCGTCCCCCAGCCAGCCTTCGCGAGGTCGTTGAACCAACCACCGTGGGCCGGGTCGTTCCCTTCCGTGGCGATGTCCTCCAGACCGGCGAGGGTCGGGAGAGCATTGCCGCCACCGGAGAGCCGGTACTTCTGGCCGTCGGTGTTGGTGTAGTCGCTGACGAAGGCCAGCGCAGCGTCGACGTTCTTGGCTTTCGCGTTGACGGCGATCGAGGAGGTGCCGACCGGCACGCTCGGGATGGACTTGCCGTCTTCGGAGGGGAGCACGACGAGGTCGTACTTGATCTTGCCGTTGAGCTTCTTGAGGTTGGGCAGCACCCACCGGCCGTAGGACATGGTGGCGAGCTGTCCGGCGTAGAAGAGCGCGTCCACGCCCTGGCCCTTGGGCAGCGAGCCGCCGTACCTCATGTTGCCGTTCTGGAGCTGCTCGATCATCCACGCGATGGTCGCCTGGGCCTTGGGATCGCTGTCGAAGACCGCCTTGCCCTCCTCGTCGAACATGGTGCCGCCCTGGGCGGTGACCCAGCCCATCCAGAAGCCCCACCAGCCGCTCTCCAGCACGTTGCCGTACTGCCCGGTCGCGGACTTGACCTTGGTCAGCAGATTGGTGAAGGCGTCCAGCGTCCAGGTGCCGGCTTCCTGCTGGGCGGCGGGATCCTCGACGCCGGCCTTGGCGAGGATGTCCTGGTTGAACCACAGCGCGATCGGGTTGCAGTCGTTGGGCAGCCCGTAGATCTTGCCGTCCTCGCCCTTCATCCACTTCGTCAGACCCGCATAGTGGTCGGTGAACTTCACGGTCGCCTTGTCGGAGGCGAGGAAGTCGTCGAGGGCCATGACGTTGTTCGACGTGATCAGCTTGCTCATCTGGTCGTCGCCGGCGTAGAAGGCGTCCGGTGCCGACCCGCCGGCCAGCTGGGTGAGCAGCTTCGACAGGTAGTCGCCGGTCACCGGCTGGAACTTGGCTTGGACGCCGGTCTTCTCGGCCCACTGCTTGGTGTAGTCCCGGAACCTGGCCGCTTCCCCGGGGTTGGCCCAGGCGCTCCAGGTCATCGATCCGGACGGTGCACCGCCGCTCTCGCCGCCGGCCGGGCCGGCACCCGAACCGCCGCCGCAACCGGCGAGCAGGGAACCCCCGGCGACGGCAGCGGTGCCGAGGGCCGTGGTGGTGAGAAACCGTCGACGGGACGTCCGTCGGACCGCGTCGTAAGCCAGGTCTGCCATGGGGGCTCCTCCTTGAGCTGAGTCGTTCAGTACCCCGCGGTGCTAAATCGATTCACTGCGGAGACGGTAGCACGGGGCCAGGGGTCTGACAAGGGCGGCTAAATCCGTTCAACTAGGAACTATGAGTGTCTTGGGATCCACGCGTCGGCCCCGCGGTTGACCTGCTTGAACACCTTCTCGTGATCCCCGCGGCCGGCGCTGTGGTCGTCACGACCGGCGATCCGGGTTTCGACCCCGGGCCGCCGGCCACCGATCAGATGCCGGCTGGCTGGCGGCCGGCCCTGGACCTGGTCCGAAAGCACCTGCTGCCGGTCCTGCTGGACGCCGGCGCCTGTGCGGCCGTAACCGCTGTTCGACCTGCCCGCCTTTGCCGCAGGGGCCTACTTGGCGCTCTTCTTGCTGGCCCTGCTGAAAGAGCTGAGGTTCCAGCTGCAGGTCGGGATCTTCACTAAGATCAATCACCCGCGCCCACACCATCTCGGCGCTGGCCGACGAGCAGTTCCAGGCCGATGTCGTCCGAGGGTCGTTTGCACCCGGCGCGCAGACCGCCGGCGCGCAGACCGCTGCGGTGATGATCACCCACTCTGAGGAGCTCGCGATCACCGAGCCAACTTGGCGCGGCTCGAGAGGCTTCTCGACCTCGACCTCGACCTGGCCAGCCGCTGCTGGTTGCCGGTTGCCGGTGGACAGTGTAGGCGCAAGGGTCGCTAGGAGGCGTGTAGGTCCACCGACTGACTCTGGCGGTGACAACTGGCCTCAACCCATCTGATGCACCACCTAGTCGGGATGAGCGGTCGAGGGATTGCGCTAGTGCGCCCTGGCGAGGATGGTTGTGATGGCCCCGGCTGAGGTTGGAGCTTCGGTCGACACCGAGGAGTCGTGATGGCAGGGAGTCTGCTGATTCTCTTGCGGAGTTGTGACATGCCGGGTCAGGTCCTCGGTCCGCCCGCACCCGATGGTCAGCGAACGTGGCCACTTCCGCAGCCGGCTATGTGTGCTCGATGAACGTGTCGACACGGTGAGCGGGTCGCCTGCGGCCCGACGGTCCGAGCAGCGTCGGGCTCGCCGGACGGTGAGGACGGAGGCGGTGCGGGAGTACGCCTCTGGCTCGCTGTGGGTGTTGCCGACGCTGGCCGCGGTGGTGGCGGTCGTGACTGGGTATCTGATGTCCCACCTGCCTGTTCGCCCTGGGACGGTGCTTGACCGGCTGGCCTTCCAGGGAACCGCGGATGATGCGCGCTCTCTGCTGATCGCGGTGACCAGCACGGTGGTGACGGTGATCGCACTGGTCCTGGGCCTGACGGTGGTCGCCTTGCAGCTGTCGTCGACGCAGTTCTCGCCGCGGCTGCTGCGGAACTTTCTGCGCGATCGGGCAACCCAGATTGTGCTCAGCGTCTTCATTGCCACCTTCGTGTACAGCGCGGCCGGACTGTTCACAGTGGGGTTGGAGGCGGGTACGCGGACCGAGGTCTACCCGCGGTTGGCGGTGAGTGGATCAATCGTTCTGCTGTTTGCCAGCCTCGGCATGGTGGTCTACTTCGCCGATCACCTGGTGCACTCGATCCAGATCGATGCGATCAACGCCCGAGTCGAGCGAGCCACCAGGCGTGCGATCGCCCGGACAGCGATGCGTGAGCGTGAGGAGTCGGCGCCTCGGGCACCTGCGTGGGCCACTGCTCTGCTGGCACGACGCAGCGGCTACCTGCAGAGCATTCACCCCGAGCTGCTGTTGCCGTTGGCGGCGGCGGCAGGCGTCACGATTTGCTTGCGGCCACGGGTCGGCCAGCACGTCGTCGCGGGCACCACGATCGGCTGGGTCTGGGCGTCCGAGCCCAACGGGCCTGGTCTGGAAGCAAGGCCTTTTGAGGACGCCATCGCCGCTGATGTCTTGATCGGCTTCGAGCGCAGCGTCGAGCGCGATGTCGCGTTCGGGATCCGGCAGCAGATCGACATCGCCACCAAAGCGCTGTCGCCGGCGGTGAACGACCCGTACACGGCCGTGCAGGTGATCGACCATTTGACGGTGGTGTGCTGCGACCTCGCCGGCCGGAAGCTCGGTGCTGACGTCCGCATCGACCCCACCGGGCGCGGCCGGGTGATCGTGCCAGGTAACACCTTCGGCGACTATCTGCTCTTCATCTGTCGTCTGATCGGGCGATATGGCTCCCGTGACGGTGACGTCATGCTGGCGATGCTGCGACTCGTCCGCACCTGCCTGGAGGTCGGTGGCCATGACCCGGCCCGGCTTGCCACGCTGTCCCAGGCGCTGGGCGAGCTGGAATCTGATGCGGACAGCGGTCTGGTCCGGGTCAACGACAAGGAGCGTTTCGTATCGGCAGCCAACGACCTCCGGACCCGGATCACCCACGAGCTGGAGTGACTGTCAACTTGGCCAGATTCGGCAGCCGCTGCTGGCTATAGCGCTGGCTGGGCGGCGACGCCCGCGTTAACGGCATCAACGAGCACGCTGAGGGTGGCTCGGCGATCGCCGCTGGCGGATCGAGCCGAAGGGTCCAAGCATCATCGACCTTCGCACCTGAGGCCGGGTCCGATCTGGTGGAACAGTCTAGGTAGGCGGGCCAAAAGCGGCCTGTCCTGCAGAGCTCCCGCGATAGACCGCCTTGCGACAGGGTCGAGGAGGATCGAGCCGATGGAAGTGGAACAAGATCGTCGTTGGTGTCGATGGCTCCAAAGAGTGCCGACAGGCTGGACTCAATGAACGGAGTAACGTGATGCGTACACCAGCTCGGTGCCGGGCCGGCGCCCGCTGCCAGAGGATCGTCCGCCTGGCCAGGGATGCGTGGACGGTTCAAGCCATGCTGCACCAGCGCTACCAGGACAGCTTCAGTGTTAGCGGCCGGCAAGCCCACGAAGCCCTCACCGGCAGGTCGCAGGATGAACGTGACCTCGAAAGACTCTTCAACGCTCCAGCCATGTCGGTTCGTCGCCGCCGACCGCGACGGTCGCGCGGCGTCGAATGACGATCTGGCCGCTCGCAGGCCACCAACATCCTCACCGAAAAGGTCCACTGCTGGCCCGTGGCACCCCATCGCTTACAGCAAGTCGAGCGATCCGCGCCACCGCCGAGGTGAACACGAGCGGATACCCGCACGGCAGTAGTCGTAGTGACGGCTGTAGGACTTCAGGTCGGTGGGGGAGAGCTTCCAGATCTTGCGGGGGTCCTCGATGCGGTTCCCGAGCCGGCGGGTCTGCTCCTCGACACTGACGTTGAGCCAGTACTTGATCAAGATGATCCCGTTCTCGACCATCGCCTTCTCCGCCGCCGGCACCAGCTCGAGGAACCTCTCGCTCTGCTCCTGGGAGCAGTAGACCATCACCGGCTCGGTTGTACCAGCTCCGGTCGAAGATGGCGACCTCGCCAGCCGCCGGAAAGTGGGCGATGTAGCGCTGGATGTACATCTGCGACTTCTCCCGCTCCGTCGGGGTCGGCGAGGCGACATGTTTGAACACCCGTCGCCCGATGCCCACTCGAAGCCGGCGGATTCAGACCACGCCTACACCTCGAAAGAGCGTGAGGGGCAACCCTCCGCGGGATCAAACCCCGCCGCAACCGCCAGCTGACCAAGGGAGACGCCGGTCCTGCCACGCGCGGGGCAGGTGAGTCGAGCCGAAGGTACCGGCGGCCAGCACCAGCCGGCGGGCCCTGATCACCCGGTCCTCCACCGGTGGGCCGCAGGTGGGCCGCAGACGGCTGGCCGGCCGAACCCGACGCATCCGGCAGGGCCATCACCGCACCCTTCAGCGCCCCCTCGGCCGGTCGCCCGCCGTGGCACGTCTACCGGATCGTCGCTACCTCCGCCGTCGCGCTCAGCGTTGTCGAACCGGGCGGCGCCACCCGATGGTTTTGGGATTGACCTTGAGAGACGGCTGGTTCTGCCATCGGACCGCAGCCGGAGGCCAGCAGCCGCAGCGCTTCGGCGGAGCGGGTGTTTTGGAAAGCAGGCTGGGGCACTAACCCGCCAAACTTCGAAGGGTGTACCGATAGGGCATCCCATCCGACGAGTCTTCGGCCTTAGGGTGAAGTGATCATCGCCCGGTCGTGCGCACGTGGCCGCTTATGACACGCCGCAGGTCCGATATTTTTCAGCTCCCCGCCACGAGAGGACATCCCGCCATGGAGTACGCACGCCTGGGAACCACCGGTCTCAAGGTCAGCCGTCTCGCGCTGGGTTGCATGAGCTACGGCGATCCCACTACTCCTGGGGCGCACGAATGGTCCCTCCGAGAGGACGAAGCCCGACCGTTCTTTCGGCAGGCCATCGATTTAGGGATCACGTTCTGGGACACGGCCAACGTCTATCAGGCCGGCACCTCGGAGGAAGTCGTCGGGCGGGCCATCCGGCAGTACACGCGCCGCGAGGACATCGTTCTTGCGACCAAGCTGCACGGCAAGATGCATGACGGCCCCGGCGGCCAGGGCCTCTCCCGCAAGGCCGTGCTCGAACAGATCGACGCTTCCCTGGGCCGGCTCGGCACCGACTACGTCGACCTGTACCAGATCCACCGCTTCGACCCGGACACCCCCGTCGAGGAAACGATGGAGGCCCTGCACGACATCGTGAAGTCCGGCAAGGTCCGCTACCTCGGCGCCTCATCCATGTATGCATGGCAGTTCGCCAAGCTGCAGCACGCCGCCGACCTTGGCGGGTGGACGCGGTTCGTCTCGATGCAAAATCAGTACAACTTGATCTGCCGCACCGACGAACCCGAGCTGATGGCGATGTGCGCCGACATGGGTGTCGGCCTAGTCCCGTACTCACCGCAGGGCAAGGGTCGCCTGGCCCGGCCGTGGGGCGAGCAGAGCCTTCGCTCGACCGTTGACAACGTCGTCAAATGGTTCACCTCCCCGCTCGACGAGCCAGTTGTCAATGCGGTCCAGCAGATCGCCGAGTCCCGTCAGGTGACGATGGCCCAGGTTGCGCTGGCCTGGGTGCTGACCAACCCCATCGTGTCAGCGCCGATCGTGGGAGCCACTAAGCCGCACCACCTCACCGAGGCCGTCGCAGCACTCGACCTCCAGCTCAGCGAGGATGAGATCCGGACTCTGGAAGAGCCCTACACACCCCACGGGCGGTCATGGTTCGTCCGTGGCCAGTCAACATGACGGTGACCTTGCGTTTCACTCTGGAACTCGATCACGCGCGGCCGCGGCTCGTGCGCCCTGATGCAAGCTGAGGGCTCACATGAACGTGCAGAATGGCCGTCTCCGCGACTCGGCGTTTCGACCCGCAAGCCACGAAGAACACCGTCGACCGAAGGGAATCCGGCTGAACTGTCGCGGCCGGCGATCAGCTCCTCGATCGTAAGCAACGGACCGTCATGCCGAGTGCGGTTGCGTTCAGATGGTGGTTGGCTCGTAGCGGGTCAGGGCGAGCTGGCCTGCCGTCAACTCGTGCAGTTCATTCGCCCCCTCGGGGGTTGCCCGCCACGCGCGATAGGCGTTGTCCGCCTCCAACGATTCCCAGACCTCGATGACCACGAGGTGCCGCGGGTCGTCGAGATCACGCACGACGTCGGCAGACACAAGCCCCGGGCGGGCCCGGGTATCGGACAGGATTGCGGTGATGCGCGTCTCGACATCGGCTGGGGCATCGGGGCGGAGTTGGATGTCAAGCAGGGAAGTTATAGCCATGACATGACGGTAGCGGGCCTCATGGGAGGGCTTGACGGGCAGCACCTCAGAAGCCCGGCCGTCCGAGCAGCTGGCGCCGAAGCTCGATGGAACGGTTCTCGACCGCGTTTCCGCGGTCATGGGCGACGGCATCGGCGGCAGCCCGGGTCGGCGGCCCAACGGCTGGCGGTCGATCTCGAGGCAGTGCGGTCCGCCTGCACCCCGCTTGATGACTCCCAGCAGCGTTCGCGCTGGCGCTGCCGGCGCTCGGTACCACCTTCATCGGCGCTGCGCTGGCAACGCATGCGAGCCGGCTGACGCCGCCGTGGCAGCGTCTGCTCGGCGTGGCCGGGGGAGGCCTGCTGCTCGCCGCCGGGGCGGCCAGCCTCGCGATCGCGGACGAGTCCGAGCGGTGGGTGTGCCGGTTGGCCCCTTCGAGCAGGAACTGTCGGGGCGAACGTCTGGAGCTGTTACAACAAGTGCTGTCATAGGCCTATCAGCCCGGTGACTGAAGTCCTGCGGGCCGTTTGCTCGTGCTCGTGTCAAGCCTGGCTGGCGTCGTGGACCAAGATCGCGATCTGTACGCGGTTAGCAACGCTGAGCTTGGTGAGCAGGCGTGACACGTGGGCTTTCACCGTTGCCTCGCTCAGGAACAGAGCGCTGGCCACTTCTGCGTTGGAGGCGCCGGACGCTACGGCGGTGGCCACCTCACGTTCGCGGTCGGTGAGGGCGGCAAGGCGCTCGGTGGCGGTTCTGCGTCGTTCTGACACTTGGGTGTTGGCGAAGTGGGCAAGGAGGGTGCGGGTGACCGATGGTGAGATGATCGCGTCGCCGGTGGCGACGACGCGGACGGCGTTGATGATCTCGGCGGGTGGCGTGTCCTTGACCAGGAAGCCGCTGGCACCGGCTCTGAGTGCGTTCATCACCATGTCGTCGGCCTGGAAGGTCGTGAGGACGATGACGTGCGGTGGTCGGTCGAGCCGTCGGAGTGCGGCGGTGGCGGTGATGCCGTCCATCTCGGCCATCCGGATGTCCATCAACACGACGTCGGGTCGGTGTTGGCGGACGGCGGCGATCGCGCGGGTTCCGTCGTCGGTCTCGCCCACCACGTCGATGTCCTCGGCCGAGGACAGGATGATCCTCAGACCTGCTCGGACGAGGGCGTCGTCGTCGACCAGCAGGACTCTCACGGTCACCATGGCAGATCGGCCTGCACCACGAAGTCGCCCAGTCCGTCGGGACCGTGAACGAGGATGCCGCCGGCGAGGTCGACGCGTTCCTGGAGGCCGAGAAGCCCGGCGCCTGACCCTGGCAGCCCTGCCCCGGACTGGGCGCGCGTCCGGTGGGTGTTCCGGACGCTGATGTAGAGACCGTGGCCGGGGGCACCGGTGAGGTCGACGCGCGCCTCCGAGCCGGTGGCGTGTTTGCCGATGTTGGTCAGTGCCTCCTGCACGATCCGGTACGCATCGCGGGCGAGTGCACCGGGAACCGCGTCGGCGTGGTCCACCTGCATGTTCAGGCTGATCTGGGCACCTGCCCGGCGGGTGTCGTCCACGAGCCGGGGGATGTCGGCGAGGGTTGGCTGCGGCACTGGCGGCGTCGCTGATCCTTCGCCTGAGACCTCTCGCAGCACCCCGATCACTGTTCGCAGCTCCTCGAGTGCCTGACGCGCGGTCAGACGCATCAGTTCGGCGGTCGCCCGCACTTCCGCAGAGGGCAGGTCAGATCGGACCTCCAAGGCTCCCGCGTGTAGCGCCAGCAGCGAGATCCGATGCCCGAGCACGTCGTGCATTTCCCGGGCGATCCGGGTTCGCTCTGCCATCCGTGCGCGGTCCTCGTGCCGGCGCTGGTCTTCTTCGGCCCGTTGCGCGCGGTCGCGGAGGCTGTGCAGGAGCTGCCGGCGAGCTCGGATGAACATCCCCCACGCGGTGACGGCGAGCACGATCGGCACGACACGGACAAGGACGGCCAGCGGATCGGTGGTCGGGCTGTAGAACGCAAACAACAGGACCGACGGCACCCACAGTCCAGCGACCAGCAAGGCCCGCCGGGCTGGACGGTGCACGGCGAGAGACAACTGCGCGAGCAGCCCGGCAGGAGTGGCCGAGATCGACAGGGTTCCCAGCAGGAGGCAGCTGAGCGCAGCGCCGACCGGCCAGCGCCGTCGCCACCACAGCGAGACAACGGCCAGCACCCCGCAGGTCACGTCGACCGCAAGCTGAGCGCTCGCCAGCCCGGCGCCGCTGCGCAGCGTCGGGCTGATGAAAAGCGCCCCGAGGGCGGCAGCCAGGACGCATCCGGCGGCGTCGACCGCGCGGTCGCGTTGAGATGGCGTGGTCGAGCCCGCGGTGAGATCTTCCGAATCCAGGAGCGCCGCCGCCCTCACGAGTTCGGCCCACAACCGGTAGGGCGGGACATGACGTCAGCCTAGAGCGGGCGAGGATGCGGCAACACCTACGAAGGTCTAGGCAGGCACCGCCGAAAGGTGGTGGACCTGCCGATGACGACCCTTCCGATGGCGCAGAACAATGGCTGTTCGGCCGAAGCGCCGCGTCCCCCGCCGCAGCCATCGTGGAGCCATGACCACCGAGGCCGACCTCAGCTCAAGCAACAGATCAGCGCCCTCGCCAACGTCGTTGATCGACGCAGTCCCACCGGTGTTGACAGAACCACGCGGGGGCGCCAGGTCTCAGCCGGCGGCGGTGTCCTTCGCCGGGGACGTGCGTCAGATCCCGATGCCGCTACAGACCGACCGCGGCTGCCGGGTAGCCGAACCCGTCGCGGAGCTTCACGCGTGGCTCACCGATGTTCCCGACCACGCTGTCCTGCTGATCTACCGGACGTTCCTCGACTGCCTGAACCCACGTTGACCTGATCAGCCGCCGTTCCATGGCCTCGACCGCCGGTCGACGGCACCGCACCCCCCGAATCATCGGAGACCAAGCATGTCCAACGCCGTTCCCACGACGCTCTATCGCACTGCGGCAATCGCCGGCTGCAGAAGCGCGGCGGTCCTCCTCCTCAACGCTGCCAAGCGCGCCGAACTCATCCCAGCTCGTCCTTCACCCAGTTGATCGCCCCGGTCGCTGAGATCCTCGCACTGGCCCCGGTCACGGCCCTCTACCTCGCCTTCGGTCGCCGTACCGGCACCTTCGGCATCATCGCCTACGGCCTGAACGCGTTCGTGCTCGCCTCGCTGGTCGGGGTGGAGTTCGTCATCAACCTCGTGTTTGAGAAGCTGCCCGGCGCTACCGTTCAAGGTCTCCGCGCCGGTTCGCTCGGTGTCGCGCTGACCGTCGCCTCGTTGCTGTTCTTGATCGGCACCCTCAGCTTCGTCGCCGCCGTGCTGGGAAGCCGCGAGCTGCCGACGATTCCGCTGGTCCTGTACGCGATCGGCACCGTCCCCGTCGCCCTGCGAGCGTTCGTGCCCGAGACGGTTCTCGATCTCGGTCTCGCCGTCCTGGCGGTCGGGATCGGCTGGCTGGCCGTCTGGTTGTTCACCCGCTCCGCCCACATCGCGCCCTGGACCACGACCACCCCAGCGTCGGTGCGCGAGCACAGCACCGTCTAGATCACCCACCAGCCAAGCACCCGCCCTAGCCAACCGGGAACGGCCACCACCACCGCCAACCCGACACGACCACTGCACATCCCACATCCGAACAGGAGCCGTCCATGTCCACCGTCACACCCACCGTCCCGTCAGCAGCACCGCCCACCGCCGAACCCGCCCTGTCCCCAGCCCGGCTGAACCTGATGCGGGCTGGCTTCCTGCTGATGGGGGTCGGACTGGCGCTGGTGAAGTGGCCACTCCTTCCCGATGCCGCCTCTCTGCCGTTCTATGACGGGGCGACACTCTGCCTCCTCACGGCCATGTCGCTGCTGGCTTTCCTGGGCTTGCGCTACCCGATCAAGCTGCTCCCGATATTGCTGTTCGAGGCAATCTGGAAGCTGCTGTGGCTGTCGCTCGTGGCCCTGCCGAAAGCGATCACCGGATCCCTGGACGCCGTGACGACCACGAACGTGTACAACTGCTCCCTGGTCCTGGTCATCCTGGCCGTCATCCCCTGGCCATACGTGTGGCGCAGCTACGTGCGAGCCCGCGGAGACCGGTGGTGCTGACCTGAAGGGCGGGTTACCACCCGGCCCAGAAGCACCAACCGTGGCCCGCCGGACCGGCCCTGCATCTGGCGTCGGTCAAGGGTCCGGCAGGGGAGGGGTCCGCAACGTCATCCGTTCGCCGGGTCGGCCGAAGATGCTGAGGATCTCGGCCGGCCCGTCGCCTGTACTGCCGAACCAGTGCGGCTCGTCGGTATCGAACTCCGCCACATCGCCGGGGCCCAGGACCCAGTCCTTGTTCCCGAGGACGAGACGCAGCTGACCGGCCAGAATGTAGATCCATTCGTAGCCGTCGTAGCCGTCGTAGCCGTCGTGGGCGCGAGGTTCGGGAATGATCTTGCTAGCGGGGATGAGGATCTTCCATGCCTGCATGGCGTCCAGCTGCTGCGTCAAGGGGATCACGGTTCTGCCTTTGACCTGGCTTGCTTTCAGCTGGGTGCGAGGATCACCCTCCGCGGGGGCTGCGACAAGATCGTCCAGCGGCACCCAATAGGTGTGCGAGAGCGCAAGAAGCAGCTCCAGCGTCGGGCGACGATCACCGTTCTCCAACCTGGACAGCGTGCTCTTCGAGATCCCCGTTCTGGCGGAGACGGCGTTGGGGGTGAGGCGGCGTCGGGTGCGGAGTCTCTTGAGCCGGTCCCCGACCTGGTCCAGGGTGGCAGCGATGGCCGCCGCTGAGATGTCCTCCGCGAGGTCATCTGACTCCGTTTCCCACCAACAGCAACGTTCCTAGGCGCACGAGTGCCGCGGCCCGATGGTGGGGGCATGGATCGATACGACGTCATCATCATCGGCGGGGGTGCCGCCGGCCTGTCGGCGGCCCTGTACCTGCTGGTCAAAGGAGTCAGAACTCCACGGCCGGCCACGCCAAGATCATGACCGAACGAACAACTTCAACCGGCGAAACAGCCGCATCGGCTCCGTGGCAACACGAGCTCACGGCAGGACGTGCAAACTGGACTTGACTGTCACATCTCATGGAGCTCGAGGTGAAGCGAGCGGACCGATCAGGCTGCGTGGGAATGATCGACGGTGATGACGACGTTGCCGACCTTCTGGCCGGTTTCGACGTAGCGGTAGGCCTCGACGATCTGGTCGAGCGGATAGGTTCGGTCGACCACCGGCTTGAATTGGCCGGAGTCGATCAGCTTGCTGAAGTAGCGGATCATCTGTTGATCATGCTTCGGGATGGGGAACATGACCTTCTGCCCGCGCTGGAGCGGGGCGACGAGTGCGAGGAACGGATTCTGAGCATAGGGTCCCAGCTCGGAAGAGATCGTAGATTCCGGATGGCTTCAATAGCGGCCGGCACTGGCTGAAGGAGCTCTTGCCGACCGAGTCAAGGACGACATCGTAGGTCTGGTCGTGCTGGGTGAAGTCGGTGGTGGTGTAGTCGATGACCCGGTCAGCGCCCAAGCCCGTGACCAGATCCAGGTTGGCGGTGTTGCAGACTGCCGTCAGTTGAGCAGCGGTGGGTAGAGCCAGAACTTGGCGAGGATGGACGTGATGTAGGTGATCACGAAGAGGATTCCCACCAGCAGCGAGGTCTTGCGGAGTGAGCTCATCGGGGCTCGCTGCGGGCTGGTGCTCACGGGTGGCCGGACGGTGGTGGTCATGACAGTTCTCCCTTAGTTGGTGGTGCCTGCGTGGCGGGGCCGGCAGAGTTGCCTATGTCTGTTCGCAGTGATGTATCGAGCTCTTGGCTTTGCCGTCGCGGGCGGCCGACCCGCAGGATCTTGAGTCGCGAAGTGACTTCGGCCGGTGACACCGTCTACAACAGCACCCTGAACAGCAGCGCCGACGGCGCCGTCCACTCGTCCAGCACACCTGATCCGGCGCGGAATGCCCGATCGAGCAATGCCGGCTGCCCAGATGTCTGCCCGTTCGGCTGGCTCCCCCGCCTGCCATCTGGCCTCTACTGCTTTGGTAGACACCACTTGGGGAGGCGAGGCGGCATGGGCCATCCCGATCCACGAGACGAACAGCCGGTGGACGTCCGGCTGCTCCGCACCCGTGACCTGATCGACCTCCGCCTGGAGGCGCCGGGCTGCAGCATCGAGCCGACCGACGGAGGTGCTGAGCTGGTCGCCGGGCCGGACGCCCTGCTGATCGTGCACTTCCCTCCGCAGCACCTCGGCGAGGAGGTCTGGCAGGCCGGTGCGACTCCGCCGCCACCGCTGCCGACCTCGCCGTCGCAGCATCTGGCGGCGGGCCCCACCCGGTTGGTGTACGAGGTGCCGGAGGGCACCCGGATGCCCTACGGTCTGGCCGACATCCTGGCGACGCTGCCGTCCCTCACGCTGAAGGTCGCGGCCGGCGCGACGCCCGCAGGGGAGACCAGCGACGCTGGTGGCCCGGAGCCGCCGGAGGAGGACGAGACGGCCATCGAGGCGCCCTACCACCTGGTCGTCTCGCCTAGCCGCCGCAACGCGTTCCGGCACAGCGCTGAGCCGATTGGGCCGGAGGGTCGGTTCGAGCTGTGGCGAACCCACCTGACCGTACGGGCCGACGACGACTCCCTGGACGACAGCGACACCGACCAGCGGATCGTCCGGGGCTGTGGGCTCGGCCACCCAAGCCGCCGGCCGGCGACCCGTTCACCCAGCCGCTGACCCCGTTCGACCGCGAGGCCATCGTCGACCAGACCCACGGCGGCAACGCGCGCAATGCGGACAGCCCGCTGCTTGTGAGCAACCTCGCGTTATCCAGCCTCGGCGCCTGGTTCGACTGGAAGCAGACCTGGGAGCTGCCCGCGAACATCGTCGACTATCGGCACCAGGCGTTCATGGGCCGCGACGGATACGTCCGGGTGGTCTACCCCGGATTCCTGTTCCCGTTCGGACACCGCTGCTATCCTGGTCAAGATCACCGAGCGGGAGATCAAGCACCGCGACAATCCGGTGGCCTACCTGTGGCAGCGCTGGTTCATCATCGTGCGGCAGCCGACCCGCGGCTACGGCGGCGACCGGGACAACCCGTTCGGTCAGGTCACCATCAGCCCCCTCGTCACGCCGGACATCGACGCGCCGCCGGAGGGTCAGCAGGAGCCGTTCGTGCCGACCCGGAACGGGGTGCCGTTTCCGTTCACGCTCACCACGGTCGACCGCGGGGGACAGACCCGGACCTGGGCCGCGCCGCTGGTCTTCGTCCAGGCCGGCGTACGACGCAACCGCACGGTCGTGTTCCATCCCGAGAACGTGGCCGGCCGCTACGTGCCGGTGCGGATCATCCAGGGTCGCGGTCAGACGCTCGCCGTGGCACCGACGGTCAAGGCCGGCGACACCTCCGTCGAGACGACCCACCTGATCTTCGACGGCGACATCGACGTGGCCAGTGCCACGTCCCGGCCACGCCTGGTGGAGATGCGCGGCGTGGTGCCGTCGATGCGGCACCTGTCGCCGCAGGCACCCGCCGTCGATCTCGTGTTCGCCGCGCCGTACCTGAACCTCGGGCTGCCGAACCGGGCCCGCGATGCCCAACCGGTGCCCGGCCAACCCAACGCCGGCGAGCTGATCCTGGCTCTGAAGAGCCCGCCCGCCGCCGTCGACTTCTCCGGCGGCTCTGAGCGCTCCGGTGGCTTCATCTCGCCGAACCTGACCGTCAAGGGACTGTCCCGGGCCTTGGGCGCGACCGGCGCGGACGGCACGGCTCCCTCACCGTTCGACGTCGGTTCCTTCGACCCGACGACGCTGCTGGCCGGGGCGATGCCGAAGCTGTTCGGGCTGTTCAGCCTCCTCGACCTGCTGGCCGTCGCCGGTCTGGACGAGGCTCCTGCCTTCGTCTCCGACGCGCTCGATGCGGTGACGAAGCTGCTCACCGAGGCGCAACGGCTGAAGGCCGCTTTGGCCGACGCGCAGAACCGGCTGGCGACCGAGGTGGCAGCCGGCGCTCACGACGGTGCCAAGGCCGTGGCTCAGCAGGCCAAGGACGCGTTGGACGCCCGGGTCGGGGCACTGACCGGGCACGCCGACGCGCTGATCGCCGCCGTCCAGGCTCTGCCCGGCACCCCGGCCGTTGTCAGTGACGCGGCGGTCGCGCTGGCCGGCGACCTGCAGCCGCTGCTCGAGGCGATCGGCCTGCCCTGGAGTGCCGGCGGCGGTCCGCAGCGCGTTGGAGCAAGCCCGTGCAGACGCTGCAGACGCTCACCGACCTGGCCACAGACGCGGCTGGGCTGGCGCAGCTGCTGCAGGGAGCGGCCGGTGGGCAGGTGACTGCGCGGCTGTCCTGGCGACCGACGATCAGACCGTGGGGGCTGCCGCCGGCCGCACCCGACATCTTCAAGCCCAAGGACACCCACCCGCTGCACGTCGACGTCGAGGTCCGGGCCTCCGCCAGCGCGCCGCCCCAGGTCGACATAGTCGCCGAGATCGTGGACTTCGACCTCAACCTGATCGGCGACGGTGAGGCCGCCCTGATGCGGCTGATGTTCCGGCGGATCGGTTTCCACGCGGGTTCGACGGGCAAACCCGAGGTCGACGTGGTGTTCGGTGGGCTCGGGTTCCTGGGTCCGCTGTCGTTCGTGGACCGGCTGCGCGAGCTGATCCCGTTCGACGGCTTCTCCGACCCGCCGTACGTCGACGTGGCGCCGGACGGCGTGACCGCAGGCTTCGACCTGACTCTGCCGAACGTGTCGGTCGGCGTGTTCAGCCTGGAGAACATCTCGTTGGGCGCTGACGCGCGGGTGCCGTTCCTGGGCGACGCTATGACGGTCGGCTTCCACTTCTGCAGCAAGGACGCGCCGTTCCGGCTGACCGTGATGTGCATCGGCGGCGGCGGGTGGCTCGGACTGCGGGCCTCCCCGAAGGGTCTGGTGCTGCTGGAGCTCGGGCTGGAGGCGTGCGCCTGCCTGTCGATCGACCTCGGGGTGGCGTCGGGCTCGGTGTCGATCGCCGTCGGGGTCTACCTGCGGCTGGAGTCCGACCAGGGGCTGCTGACCGCGTACTTCCGGATCCGCGGCGAGGTCGACGTGCTCGGCCTGATCAGCGCGTCGATCACGCTCGAGCTGTCGCTGACCTACCACTTCGAGACCGGCAAGCTGATCGGTCGGGCCTCGCTGACTGTCGAGGTCGAGGTGCTGTTCTTCTCCGCGTCGGTGGAGATCTCGGTCGAGCGCAAGCTGGCGGGCTCCAAGGGGGACCCGACGATGCTCCAGGTGATGCCGCCCGACCCGGCTGGCGACAACGCCGACTGGGCGCTCTACTGCGACGCCTTCGCGCCGCTCCCGGCCTGAGGGGGACGACTGCTGATGACCACCACCGTGCTGGCAACTGCCTTACCGCACTCGCTCGCCGACGACGCCCCCTTCCACCTCACGATCTTCTTCACCCACAAGCTGGTGGGCGACAGCACACAGCTGACCGGCTATCCGGCTGCCGCGGACTGGGTGAACACGCTCGCCGGCTGCACCCTCGGGCTGACCACCTCACTCGACCCGGCGACCAGCCTGCCGCTGCGGGTCGTGTCCACCCCGGACGCCGCAGCCTGGACCGCAGTGCTACCCGCCGACCGGACCGCGGTGGCCGGCTTCCCGACCCCGCAGGTGTCCGACGAGACCTGGCGGACCAACCCGGCCAGCCGGATGAGCGACCACGCCATCGACCTGCACCTGGCCGCCATCACCGCCAGTCCGGCCCGGCGGCCACCGCTCCAGGGCGACCCCGTGGCCCAGGGCTTGCTGCAGACGCTGGCCGACCTGGACCAGGGTGGCCCGTTGCGTCGGCTGCTGAACGATGCCCCGACCCGGGCCCGACGCGAGCTGCAGCAGCCGGCCCGGCGGCTCCGCGACGCCCTGACCACGCTCGGCCCGCCGAGCGAACCCGACGACCCCGACGATCGTCGGCGCGCCGAAGTGCCGCCGCTGCCCGAGTACCAGTCCGAGATCGCCGACGTCGACTCGCCCGTCCAGATCCTGCTCGACGACCGCGACGCCGACGCACGGGTGACCCGGCAGCTGGACGCCCTGACCGGCCGCGACAACTCGGCCGATCCGCAGCTGCAGCTGGTCGTCGACGCGCACGCCATGCGCCGCTACTACGAACGCCCGGAGCAACCGCAGCAGACGCCACGGGCCGAACCGGACCCGAACGCGCCGCCGACCCCGCGGCCGGTCCCGCCCGAACACGACTTCCATGCCAAGGTCGCCTCCTATCGGTGCGACGCCGGCCCTGCTGCGCACCCTCGGCCTGGCCGTCGACGTGGTGCTGGACGGCCTGGACGCGCCGGCGGCCCGCGCAGCGCTGGCCGGCGCGACCTGGGTCAGCGTGAGCGTGACGAGCGCCGATCCGGACCTGGAGGTTCTCGCGCCGCGCAGGACGAGCGTCCGGGTCAGCGGCAGCGTGTTCGCCGCCCGGTCGAGCGACGCCTGGCTCGGTGGCGCCCTGCCGCTCGGCGACGACGACTGGGTGGTCCTGGATGCCGACCCCGATGCGTCCGGCCTCAAGCTCGACCAGCACGTCCGCAACCTCGCCCGGCAGTACGCGAGCGAGGCGAACGGCGACCCGGCGACCTCCGCGCCCGCAACACTGCGTTCCACCGGCTTCGCCATCGCCCGCCGCGAGCGCGCGGACCAGCTGCGCACGCGGGTCAAGGAGGCCGAAGCCCTGGCGGCCGACGACGGAAGTCGGGAACTGCTGCTCGACGACCTCGTACGCGGAATCCGGGTTGAGGTCTGGGACGACCGGACCAACGCCTGGCACAGCCTGCACCGGCGTCGCGTCACGGTGGCCGCCCCGGACGGCTCGCCCGTCCTCACCGATGCCACCGACGTGGGTTTCCTTCAGCTCTCGGCGTTGAACCGCAACCCGGATGCACCCGAGGTCGGCCTCTACGTGCACGAGGTGGTCGCCGGCTGGGACGGCTGGAGTCTGTCCGCACCTCGGCCCGGGCTGACCATCGTGCACGTCGAGCCGCCGGGTCCGGAGGGCGCGACCGAGATCGTGGTGGACAGCCCACCCGACCAGCCGCTCGACGGCGCCCGGGTGACGTCGAGGGTCGAGCCGGCGTCACTGCCGAGGCTGCGGTACGGCACCTCGTACAGCTTCCGGGTGCTGGCGGTCGACCTTGCCGGCAACTCCGTCCCGCAGGTGGTGCGCCGCCGTCCGCTCCCGCTCGACCCTGACCGTCGCAGGATCGAGGCCGCCCGGCAACACCTGGACCGCCTCCGGGAGGTGTACGCCCGGCGCGACGGCGCCGGTGTCGCAGGGGCTCGGCGGCGGGCGATCGTCGAGGGACTGCGGACCCGGGCCGAGCCGCGACGAGCTGTTGCCCTCCCCGAGGAGCTGCTCAGTGGCCGGTCAGAGGTCGACGCCACCCTGCGGCAGCTGGTCGCCGGTGCCATGTCCGAGCAGGACGAGCGACGTGCACCCTCACTGGCCCAGCGGGCGCTCGACGACGTGGTGGCCGCGTCGCGGATCCTGGCCGAGGCCCGGCGGACGCTACGGGTCCGTCCACAGCTGCGCATCGATGCCGAGGGGTTCGCCGGTATCGCCGCCAACGACGACCTCGAGCTGCCCGACGAGCTGCGGTGGGGCGTGCGAACCGCTGTGACCACCCCGCGGCCGTACCTGCGCTGGGAACCGGTGCCTTCGCCGGCGATCGTCCCCCGTCAGCAGTTGGGCACCGGTGAGCAACCGGGCGCCCTTGTCGTACGCAGCGGTCTCGACGGGGACGCCGACCCGGTCGACAGCCGTGCCTCCGCCGAGCGGCATCTCGCACCGCCCAAGGCCACCCAGCTGGAGGCGGAGGCGGCCGGGCTGTTCGACACCGCCATCGGGACCCGCGACGTCGCCGAGATCCGCCGCCTGTACGCGATCGCGCTGGCCGAACGGGGAACCCTGCTCGACGAGCAGGCGCCCAGCCTGACCGACGCCCGCGCCACGGAGGAGCAGCCCGGCATCGCCTTGGTCGACCGGCCAGGCGCCGACACCGGATCCGCGCATCGGGCCACCCTGGCCGAGATCACCGAGGATCGGGGACGTCCGATTGGCGAGGGCCAGTACGTCATCCACGACACCGAGGCGCTGCGACTGCCGTATCTCCCCGACCCGTACGCCGAAGGCATCTCCCTCGTCTTCTTCGAGTCCGGACCGCCCCATGCGCTGGCCGAACCCCGCGCCCTGCAGGCGGTCTCGGTGCCCTATCCCGGCGGCTGGCCGTCGCCGCAGCCGTTGCGGCTGGTGCTGGAGAAGGGGGACCGGCTCGACGCGCGAGTCGACGAGCACGTCGTCCGGGTGACGGTGCCGCCAGGGGAGCAGGTGCGGGTGGCGCTGTCCAGCACCGTACGGGTGGCCGACCTGGACCGCTTCGGCTTGTGGCGCTCCCACCTGGCCAGCGTCGCGGACCCGGCGGACGGGTTCACCACCGACGAGGTGATCGCTGCGGCGGCGTTGATGCGGGCCGCGTCCTCCGGCTGGACCTGGTGGCTGACCCCGGCCACGGGCGTACGGCTGGTGCACGCCGTGCCGGCGCCCGTCCGGCCGCCGGAGCTGCGCGGTCTCAGCCTGTTCCTACGACCACCTGGTCGGTCCGTCGCCGCGCTCACCGGTCTGGTCGACGTGCACGGATCGAGCACCGACCTGCTGCTGGTCACCGCGTCCTGGACCGAGTGGGTCGACGACCCCGCAGCGGATGGTCCCCAGCAGGTGACGAAGTCCGACGTGGTCGTCCGCTCCTCGGTGGGGGAGCGTGAAGGGACCGGGGTGCTGTTCCTGTACGACTTCCAGCCGACGGGACCGCTCGCCGACGCTCTCGGCCACGTGGGCTTCCACAAGCTGCTGCAGACCTTCACCGACACCCACCACCGCCAGGTCGGCTACGTGCCGAGCGGCACCACCCGGTACGCGGAGTTCTTCGCCCCGTCGCAGCTCCCGGTCGATCCACCGAAAGGTGAGCCGGTGACGCTCGACATCCCGTCCTCGGCCCGCCCGGCCGCTCCGGTCGTGCTGGACGCCGTGCCGCTGCTGCGCTGGGAGGCGCGACCCGAGCCGGACGAGCCGTTCGGCTGGCGACAGGTGCGTCGCTCGGGAGTCCGGGTCTGGCTGGCCCGGCCCTGGTTCTCCTCCGGCGACGGCGAGCTGCTCGGCGTGCTGGTCTTCGATCCGCGGGAATGGGTCCAGGCCGACGACAGAACCTGGTCGTCGCAGACCAAACCGTTCCAGGCGCCGGACGGGGCGACCAGTCTGTGGGCGGCCGACCCGATCGTGCAGCACGGCGGCGCGACGGCGAACCCAACGGTGCCCCCGTTCCTGGGCCTGGACCAGCTGATCCTCGACTCGGTGGAGACCGGCGCCGCCGGCGCTCTCGGTCTGCGGCCACCGCTGGCCGGCCGCCCGCTCGGTGGTCGAGATCGTGGCTGGCCGTATACGGCTGGCAACCCGGTCGCCGTGGCCGAGTCGGTGGTCTTGCGCGACGTGCAGGGCCGCCCCTCGGCGCGGGTGCTGGGCTACCTGCCGGAGTACGACCCGGCGAGCTGTCGCTGGTTCGTCGACGTCGCAGTGCAGGAGACCCCGGCGCTGTGGCCGTTCCTGCGGCTGGCGGTGGCGCGCTACCAGCCCTCCTCGATCGAAGGCTGCGCGCTGTCGCCGACAGCGGTGACCGGATGGGTGCAGCCACTGCCGTCCCGCACTCTGACCGTCACCCGTCCCAACGTCGGGCACGCCCAGGTGACGCTCACCGGCGTCGTCGACTGGCTCCGCTTCGCCCAGGAGGGAGTGCCGGACCTGACCGGGGATCTGCTCAGTGCCGACAGCCCCACCGGCGACGCCGCCGTCCGGGCGGCCCGCTTGAGGCAGTCGCGCACCGTCCGGGCGACGCTGCAGCGCCGGGCCGCCGGCGCCGGAGACCTGGAGTGGGAGACCCAGACGTTCGCCGAGCTGCTGGCCGTCAGCGTGGACGAGTCGGCCACGTTCGTGGCCACCTGGACCGGTGCCCTCACCCTGCCGACGACGGCAGGCACCCCGGACGGGGACGCGGCCGGTGTGCCGGGCCTGCGGCGGCCCGGACGCCTCGCCGACGACGACCCGGACGCCGTCGTTTGGCGGGTGCTGGTGGAAGAGCACGAGCTGCTGTCCGGAGACCCCGAGGAGGCCGGCGCGGGACCCTCGACGGTCCCGAGGCTGGTGTACGCGGACACGATCACCCTGTAGGCGGCGCCGACGGAGGAGTCAGATGCGAGTCACGCGCGTGCGCGGTGCGGTAAGCGATCCTGCAGCGCCAAGTCGGGTCGCGTCCGGGTCGGCGCTGAACCCGATGCACGCCGCGCTGCTCGACCTGCAGCGGTCCGCCGGCAACCATGCGGTCGCCCAGCACCTGGCCACCCTGGGGCAGCGCGGCCGGGCACGGCCGGTCCTGCTCCGCGTCCAACGCTGCGGACCGACACCATGCGACTGCTCCGAGGACGAGCGCGCCGACTACGCGGTCCGCCACGGTGATGGCGCGGCTACGCAGGTCGAGGACGAGGCCCCGACGGCGCAGCGTCTGCCGCCGGTGCAACGCAACGCCGACGACGATCTGGCCGACTTCATCGCCAAGGACCTGGCGCAGTATGCGGCCGGCCACAAGAAGCCGTACGCCTACATCCGGGACGCCTTCAAGCGGGTGGAGTCCGATCTGCGCGACAACGTCGCCGCCGACTTCCTCGAGCTGCAGACCGCCGACCAGCTGGAGTTCTTCGCCGCCGACACCGAGGGGCGCGCTCTGCTCGACTACATGACCGAGGAGATGCTGACGGGTCACGTGACGTCGTTCGAGACCCTGCAGGCCGACCGGATCCTGAGCGCCAAAGGACGCGTCATCACTCCGGAGCAGCACGCGAAGGACGCGAGCCGGATCGCCGGGCTGCGGCACCGAGCCGAGGACTCGGTCAACGAGATGATCGTGAACAACCAGGCGCTGAAGATCGCACAGTCGCTGGTCCCGCTGGTGGTGTCCGGCCAGTACGCCGCGGTGACCACGACCATCCGAGACGTCTCCGACCGCATCGAGGACAACATCGCGGCACACCTGATCGAGCTGCTCACCACGCCGCAGCTCGAGGCAGCGGCCGAGGTCGGGCCGGGAAAGGCATTGCTCGACGTCTGCTACGACGCGGTCATCACCGGTTCCGTGACGCCCTTCGAACGGCTGCAGGGAGACCGCATCCTCGCCGCACGGCTGCGCAGCAGCGACAAGACCGACCCGGCCGCCTCGCTGCAAGACCCGACGATCTTCCCGCTGGCCACCGGCTGGGGCTCCACGGCGACGATCGTCGCCAGCCTCCAGGCCAACGGCACCGTGAAGGTCTACTACGACACCAGGACAGGGGCCCGGCAGCCGCAGTTCAAACGGGCGCTCGACACCCTCAGCCGCCGGTTCGGCGACGACACCGTCTTCAACGGGATGATCCTGCGGCCCGACGAGGTGGTGATGGCCCAGCTGTTCGACTCCGACGGCGTCATCGTGCCGATCGCCGCCATCCAGCTGGTCGACTTCTTCAACCAGCAGCAGGAGGACTTCGTCAACAAGGTCACCACGGTCACCATGCTGGGTGCCACCGCGGGACTGGGTGGGATCGGCGGCGCGGGGCTGCTCGGTTGGGCAGACACCGTCGCATTCGCGATCAGCGCCGGGTCCATCGTCGTCAAGGCCTACCGCAAGGAGATCGCCAAGACCGCCGGCGGGAAGCTGTTCCTGGAGGCGTGGGACATGGCCGAGGGTGTGGCCAACCTGTACGGCTGGGGCCGACTCGGTGTGGACGGGTTGCGGCTCCTGCAGGCCAAGGTTGCTCCAGCGCTGCGACGCTGGCGAGCGGAGGGGGCGACCGGACTGTCGGCGTCCGAACGGAACGCGGTCACGCAGGTGCAGCAGAAGACGGACGAATGGCTGAACGGGGTACAGCAGGCCGAGGCGACCGAGGTCGCCAAGGCCGAGGCGAGAACGACCAAGAAAAGCGAAACCGTCGAGCCCGGCACCCGTACAGAAGACATCGAGCCGCCGCAGCCCGCGACAGGCCCGGCCAAGCCCGGCGGGGCGAAGTCGCCCCACGCCGTCCGGGGGCGCAAGGTCGCCGCCGGAGGCAAACACGAGATCCACGTCACCAACGAACGGGTCGAGGTCTGCCCGATCCAACGGTGCCCACCGCTGGACGACGTCGTGAAGACCAAGGTGGCCGACCCCAAGGTGGCCGACGAGGTCGCCGCGGCCGAGAAAGCACGGGCCGCCGGCGACACCACCGCTGCGGCCGAGCACGCCGAGCTGGCCCTGATCAACGCCCACGTCGCCGTGCCGACGGCTGCGGACGCGGTCGGGGTGATGACCCAAGCCGGGAAGCGGTTGGAGACCCAGACATGGGAGCTGGAGCTCCGGATCAAGTCCCGCCGCTTCCGGGAAGGGCTGGAAGCCGCCCGCAAGGAGGGCGGCGGGGCCGTTCGCGGCGAGATCGATCAGGAGCTGCGCAACCTGAAGACCGCGGTCGCCGAAGCGAAGACGTCGGTCCGCCATGCCTCCGAGGCCCACGCGGTCAAGCCCGATCCGGACCTGGTGCAAATGGCCACCGACGAAGTGCAGGCTGCACAGAAGGCGGCCACGTCCCTCGACTGGGACCTCGAGGCGCTGGAGAAGCGCGTCCTCAAACCAGTGCCGGACGTCGTGCGCAGCGTTCCGCCCACCGCCGCCGAGCGTTCCTTGGCCCGCGAAGTCAGTCTCTCGGTCAACAACGCAGCGGTCGTGAACCACCAGATGACCTGCCAGGAGTTCATCGCAGCCTTCCGAGAGCCCGGCGTGATGGGGGTCTTCCCGCGCGAGTACCTCCCCCAGACCGTCGAGAAGGCGCTACTCGACGTCGCCCACGGCACGGCCGACAGCGTCGTTCGGAAGATGCTCATCGACGGGCGCTTCGCGAAATGAGTCCGGACCTTGTGGCTTCGCCACCCCGGGTGCGCCCATCTTCGGAGGAGGATGCGCTGGCCCGTTGCGCGATCCAGTCGTGCCGAGGCGGGTGAATGAGGATTCGGGAATTGGAGTCGTCACACCCACTCAACGCGACAGGAGGAGCCGAGTTCGGCTTGCAGGCGCTCGACCAGCCGCCGCCCAATCTGAAACCAGTCGCTCCATTCCGGAGCGTCGGCCGGCTCATCCCCAAGCCCTTCAAAGAGGTCTGGATCATCAGTGCTGCTGTGCTCTTCCCACCACTGCTGGAACGACTTCAAGTCGTTGGTCAGCTCCTCGGAGACGCCCAGCATGCGCGGACTGACATACCCCGGATATCCGTTGATGAACACCTCGACGGGAAACTCGACAGACCAGTCAACGCTGAGATGCACTGGCACTCTCTCCGCGGACTGAGAGATAAGCTCTCGCAGCCAGAGTCCTGGAGGTTGTTCCTGGTCAGCGCTCATAGGTATGACCTCCCGGATCGACGGCAGACGAGTGTCAGCGGCCAAGACCTGCGTCGCGGGCGATGGCGACGGCCTGAGCCCGATCTCTGGCACCGAGCTTGAGCAGAATGTTGGAGACGTTGTTCTGAACAGTCTTGGTGTTGATGCCCATGCGCGCGGCAATCGCCTGGTTGCTGAGGCCTCGCGCGAGCCGGTCCAAGATGTCAACTTCCCGGGCGGTGAGGGAGGGAAACGGTCGCCGCGACTGGGTCTGCGCCGTCACGTGCTGCAGGTGCTGGGCGACACCCCTGTCGAAGATCATCTGGCCCCGGTGGACAGCGACGATGCCTTCGACGATCGCCTCGGACCGGGAGTCCTTGAGAAGGTAGCCACGGGCGCCGGACCGTAGCGCGTCGCGCAGATGGGCATCGTCGTCGTGCATGGTGAGGACCAAGACCGCAATGTGCGGCGACGTTGCCAAGATGGTCTCCGTCGCTGCCGCGCCACCGATGTCGGGGAGGTGCAGATCCATCAAGATCACGTCCGGTTGCAGGCGCGCAGCCAGCTCGATGGCCTCTGCGGTGGTTCCCGCCTCGCCGATGACGGCGACCGTGTCAATCCTGGTCAACAACGCGGTGATGCCTTCGCGGAAGATCGCATGATCATCGACGATCATGACGGTGATCGGTGTCATGCCGGGCTCCTCAGAACGACCGACAGCTCGGCACCCCCGCCGGGCCGTGGCAACAACTGCAGGTGTCCACCGCTTGAGGTCGCGCGGCGCCGCATCGAGCTGACGCCCAGGCCGCCCGCGTATGGCTGCGTGACCCCGCAGCCGTCATCTGATATGCGAATCTCCAGGTCAGCACCTCGCTGGTGCACGCTGACCCACACGTGTGAGGGATGTCCATGTCGAAGCGCGTTGTTGATCCCTTCGAGCACGATGAAGTACGCCGTCTCGGTCAGGTCGGCAGATCCCTCGCCGACCTCGACGGTCGTCTCAATTGGTGGCGTGCCCGGCCCGTCCAGTGCGTCGATGAACTCGGCTATCGCCGCTGCCAGACCCTTGGTGATCACGACGGGCTGCAGATCGCGAGCCATCTGTCTCACCTGGCTGGTGGCTTCTCGAAGCTGGTCGGCCAAGCGGCTGGCGTCGCGAGCGTCCATGGAACCCGGGGCCATCCCGAGCCGCAGGGCATCAGCAGTAAGCCCTGCTCCGGCCAGCAACGGCGCCAATCCGTCATGGAGGTCGCGCCCGATCTGCGCTCGCAGCTGCTGCTCACGCTCCCCGATCTCCTGCCGCGCCCGCGCGAGATCGCTGTCCCGCCGCATCGAATACAGCTGAACCGCGGCCTGCTGCGCAAGCAGCGTCAACATCTCCCAGTCGCCCTCCTGGAAGGGTTCTCCGGGCGTTCGGGGAGCGACATCCAGCTGCCCTAGGAGTTCGGCCTGAAAGTTGAGTGGGACCACGACGCAGGCCAGCTCCGGGTTACCGACCTGGGCCACGATCCGCGACCCTGCCTGGTCACAGACTGACAATGTGACCCCGGGTGACCTCACGGCAACGGCAACCGTGTGCACGAGGGCAACCAGGGCGTCGGGGGCTGGTGTTGTGCTCAGCTGCGTCAACGCGGGAAAGATGTTCGATCGGTGTCCGAGCAGTCGTGTCTTCGCCCCGGCGGTGAGCCGCCGTCGGATGGGGTCGAGCAGCAGGATGGCGGTCGCTGCCACCAGGACCGCCGGCCACCGAAGCGGCTCTGCCTGGCTGGACCCGGTCATGAGATCGATGACGACGAAGTAGACGCCGGCGAAGAGGACACTCAGCGCGATAGCAGCAGCGGTGAAGACCGCTGCTCGGTGGACCGAGCTCCGGATGCCGTACAGGTCGTGTTGGACCGCTGACGCTGTGACCGCGACCACGGCGGCGACCGGCCAGAACATCGTCACCCAGTCCGTATCCAGGCCCTGCAGTCCCGGCAGCAGGCTGACGCCGAGCAGCATCACCGGAATCATCGACACCAGCGCAAACCCGAGGATCTGGCGCTTCAGCGTCTCACTCGCGGACTGCCATCGCACGGCGAGGCTCACCACTCCGGCCAGTGCGCCACACGTGATTGCCACCCCCATAGCTGACCAGAGCCACTCCTGATCGCCGGCACCCACGGCGTCGACGATCACCACAGCGACAATCGAGCCGACGGCGACACCGGTCGACATCCATGCCACGACCGTCCAGCGCCTTCCCGGCAGCAGCCCATCCGGGAATACCTGCGGCAACAACACCAACGGCACGACCAGGCCGATCGTGGCGACCACGCTGCCCAGCTCAGCGACCACCGAGCCTGGTCCCGAGACCAATCCCTGCAGTCCTTGACCCAGCACGCCAACGGCCGTGATCGCACCGGTGACCAACATCAGCTTCGCGACCGGCCGCGCCCCCCGAAAACCCCACAAGAACGCGCCACACACCGAGAAGCTCAGCGCTAACGGGATCGGCAACAGCATGGAGGGCGCATCTCCCAAGTCCAGCGACCGGCGCAGCGCCACCCCACGAAGGACGATCCCGACCAGCACAGCGGCTGCCGACACAACGGCAACCGCGGCTGCTACCGTCCGCGTCCTCAGCCACTCAGGCGGATTCTGCGCCGGACCGGGTCGAACCTCGATCACGTCCACACTCGTATTGTCGACCCCGACCTTCCCGGGATGCCGGGAACTTCGACTCACGTCCATCGCGGGCCTGGCAGGACCCAGTCAGGTTCCTCGAACTAGCTACCGAGCCCTGTAGATGCACCGCGACGACAACGCGGATGTTGCCCCGTTCCGCGCAGCCCGGAAGCGTCTCCACATGGAAACGACTGCGTGCGGGCCCGGGCCGAACCCGCGACTCCTCAACTTCTCGAACTGTCGGGAACCGGACTATCGGCTCCCGGGCAGAACTGGCCCAACGCTATTCAACACGGCCCTTCCTGACCGGAGCAGATCGCAGGTCGTGTTCGTCGACGGCCGTCTCAGTTTCGACCACCTGCAGCACGGCATGGCGAGCCGGCCAGCGGCGGTTGCCTGGTTGGTGCGTGAGCACCCCGCGTCGTATGTCGCGTTCGACATCCTCGCCGTCGACGGCACCGACGTACGGGGGTTGCGGTGGCAGAACCGGCGTCAGCTGCTGGATGGCTTCGTTGCAGGTGGGTAGCGGCCGAGATGGTCGGCGGTGGTTGGTAGGACCGCGATCGTCGGATGCTGGTCGATGGCGTCGAGGAGGACCTGTGGCCACCGGTCTCGACGCGTGCGGGCGGCGTCGGGGTGGACGCCGAGGCTGGTGGAGATCTCCTGGAAGCTGGTCCCAACGTCCTATAGCCGTATCCCCACTCACACCGCGTGAACCGGCATTTTGGACCGGCTCGCACGTGGCCTCACAACCAAGCGATCGCCGCGCGCATGGGCATCAACACCAAGACCGTCCAGAACAACGTCTCGAACATCCTGCTGAAACTCAACGCTAGAGACCGAGCCCAGGCCGTCGCCATCGCCAGAGATGCCGGGCTCGGCCACTGACTCGGTGTTCGGTGTGCATGGTTGAAGGTCTGAACCGTTCGATCAGCGAGAGCTGCCGCTCGAGAGAACCGCCCTTCGAGCCACTGAGACGTGATCGCTCATTCTCCCGCAACCCACGAGCAGGGCCGGTGGAGAAGGGCTGGCTCCCCGCCGCGCCGGATGTGGTCGAAGGAGGTAGTACAGACGTCGAAGAGTCTGGCCGAAGCTGGGTTGTGCACTGGAAACAGGTGAGTGAGAGAGAGCCGCAAGACATGCAACTGCGACATTCTGCTGAGTTTGGAATGCGGTTCCTCGAGCGCTCTGTCCGGACGCCGACCTGGGATCTCCTATCGTTTCGCAGGCTTCGAAGCGGACGATCCTCCCTCGGCTGAAACGAGATTCCCGACCGTTGCGGGAACCACAGGATGGGATCCCGGGAAAAGTGACCCGGACTGTGATTGCCATGATGTTCACCGTCCACGAAGCCACGCGGCTGTCAGCAGGCAACTCCTCGGCGGCAACGATCACGAGATCGCGTCGTAGGGCAGAACCCCTGCAACCGGGAGAATCGCGACCTCCGAGGATTGACCAACGTGACGTACCTGGTCGTCGGGGCCCCGCAAGCGGTTGCATTGTCGCCGGTGCTGGGCATCGTAGGTGGGGCACGATCCTCAGCATGCTTGGACTCGTGGTGGTGATGTGGTTCTTGTTGGCGTCGCTCGCGACGGCCGATGTAGCCGACGACGGCGCGTTTGTGACCACAGTGCCTGTGGCTGTACCCGGCTTTCACGGCCTGCAGCCGAAACTTGCGTTGACCTACTCATCGGGGCAAGGCAACGGGCCGTACGGGATGGGATGGTCGTTGTCCGGGTTGTCCCAGATCACCCGGGTGCAAGGTCAAAGCGGTGTCCCTCGGTGGGACGACTCCGACAGCTACATGCTCGATGGGACTCGTCTTGTCCGGTGCAGTCTCGGAACGCCGACGGTGTTGGCAAGTCCGTCGTGTGGAGCTGAGGCCGTCGCTGGCCTGGCGGCGTTCACTACGGAGATCGAGAGTTACCAGAGGGTCGGCTACGGATCGGGTGACGATGTTTGGACCGTGTGGCGTCGAGATGGGGTGGTCCTCAAGTACCGCGCCGTTCGGGTCACCGATCGGGGAACGGTGGACTGGAGGCTGTCGACGGCGGCAGACCTATCTGGCAACACTGTCACCTACCAGTGGTCCCACGAATCTGGGTTGGCGCCGGCACTGGACTCGATCAGCTATGACAATGTGAGGATCACCTTCGTCTCAGAGACCCGACCCGACATCGTTCCGGCGAGGATCGGCAACGCCGTCTTCGACGAGAAGGTGCGTATCCGCGCCATCAGGGTCACGGCCGGACCCTCTCTGCTGCGCAGCTACCACCTGCGCTACCACTCAGCCCGTGCGGACGAACCTGCCACGTCCGTCCTTGCGTCCGTGCAGTTGTTCGGCAGCGACGACAAGACCGCGGCACCCCAGACGACATACACAACGACCTCCGTCACCCCTGTCTCGTGGGCAGCGGGGCAGAAGACCATGCTCAGCTCAGCCGATGCACGCGCCTCCGACAGCGACGCTCCAGTCTCGACCACTTTGGGCGGGGCTGCGACCGATCAAGTGAACTGGAGCGATGGCGGATCATGGATTCCAGCCAATTTGAATGGAGATCCTGCCACCGACCTTCTCAGAGTCAGCACTCCCGCCGCCAAGACACCGTCGCCGGGGCAGATGGACGACTACAGAATCCTGGTCGAAGTTGAAATGCCCCGATCTGAGGGTGGCTACGAGCACGTCAGAACCTGGCTTGCGCCGGACGTGCCGACCGACGGACTCCCACGGTTCCGGGTCGCGGTCGGCGACCTCACCGGCGACGGTGTCGACGACCTCGTGTTCGGCGTCCCGATGGCCGTCAGAGGATTCCCCACCGTTCAGATCCGGCTGTACGAGGCCGTCGGCAGCGCCACCGGCACGTTCGCCCTTCGTAACGATCAGTCGTTGCCCGATGTCCCCGACGGCACCGGTCAGCCGTTGGTCGGCGATGTTACCGGTGACGGCAAGGCCGACCTGGTTATGGAGCTCGGATCCTCTACCTGTCAAGGTCGTGGAGGCGTCGAGACGATCGCGGACAGCCAGGTCCGGACAGCGTGCTGGCCTGCCGGCAGCCGGCCGGGGCACCTGCAACTCGCAGATGTCAACGGCGACAGGATTTCTGATGTCCTCGGGGAGATCTACGCGTCCGACACCTCCAGCTTCAAGGTCGTGACAGCGGTCGCCGTCGGTCAGGGCTCCCTGAAGGCTGCTGTCTGGGACACCCGCCAGAGCTGGGGAGATCAGACCCAAGGCGACGACGGCCAGCTCTGCACCGGGTACGGAGACATCGTCAGCAAACACTGGAGTGAGAATTCTCCGACTCTGGTTGCCGACTTCGACGGCGATGGACGCACCGATGTCGCCGTCTTGGTCTCAGGCAAGTTTGGGGAGGTGGCCAAGGTGCTCCGCTCCAACGGCGACGGCACGTTCGCCCCCTCGGAAGACTGGACCACTCCCTTCAACAGCGGGCTGGAGCAGACCCGATGGACAGTTCACCTCCACTGCCAAGGTGGCGAGAACGGGCCCGACCCCGAAGGCACTCCCGGCACACCCGTCTACCAATCCTGGCCCGCTGACGTCATCGCCGCCGACATCGACGGCGACGAAGCCGCTGACCTGATCAGCCTGGACAACGCGGGCGACACCATCGGCCACCCCGTTCTTGCGATGTCCGACCATGCAGGCGATTTCCATGCCCGCTTCACCAGCGCTCACTCCTGGCGGGCGCCCTGTGCAAACGCGGGCTGCCGCAGGCCGACCAGCATAGTCGCGGACGTAACTGGCGACGGGGCCCTCGACATCGTCGTGGCCTCATCGGAAACATCATCCGGACCGACGATCCTCAACGTGCTTCCGACACCGCCACAGGCGCAACGAGAACATCCGGTGGCCGCCGACACGAACGGGGATGGCAACGCAGACCTCGTCAGAATCACCCAAATCGACTCATCGACCCTCGTCGCGCATACCGATCTCGGCCACGCGGACGGCAGCTACAGCTCACGACCTGAAGTCCACGTCACCAGCTCGGTGATGCGACAGAGCTGGCCAACCACCGGTTGGATGCCGGGCGACTTCAACGGAGACGGCCTTGATGACCTCGTCAACCTTCCAGGCGGTGCCCGCACCGGCCTCGTCCTCCTCTCCACCGGCGACGGTGGCTGGACAGCAGTAGGCACCACCCTCCAAGCTCTCGACTGGTCACTGCAGCCGCCTGACGGACTCGTCGCCCTCCGACCACGTGACCCCGACCCCGGTGACCCACACCCCGGGAAGCCCGAACGGCCCGGCCCCGGCGATCCGGACCCACGGCGGCCTCCTCGACCCATCCCGCATAGCGTGCGCTATCCGACCGGCTCCTGGTTCCCCGCCGACGTCAACAATGACGGCGCGACCGACTTCGTTCATGTCGGCTCAGCCCCGCCGCAAGCCCTTGGCGGACCCGGCGTACTCGTCCTCTTCGGAAACCGCGGTGGCCAATTACTCAGCCCGGAATGGAGGCCAATGCCAGGACAGGTGTCAGCCTCAACTCCAGGTTGGGTGGCCACCGACGTCAACGGAGATCAAGGAGATGATCTCGTGCGCGTCGACAGTGCCGCCGGCACCGTTCACACGCTGTTGCGACAAGGTTCCGGCTGGGTTCCGATCGAGGCCACGATCGCCACCACCGACACCACACCCGCTGACACCGCACCCGAAATTGTCAAGACAGGCAACGACTTCACCTGGCTACCAAGCCACCTCGGCGACGATCCAGCTGCCGACCTGGTCAGAGTGGTGGCCCATGAGAACCAGCTGCTGGTCGAAGTGCTAACAGGGCATGGTGACGGGCAGTGGACGCCGACCACCGTCTCCGTGGGAACTGCGGGGCCTGCCGCCATGGATACCCAGAACTGGTTACCCACCGCCAACACCGACGGCACCCTCATCCGGCTGGCACGCATCGCCACAACAGCCGACGCCGCCCGCGCCGACCTTCTCACCAACGACGGCGCCGGATGGCAGCTGACACATTCGAAACCACTCACGCTCACCGACCGCACACCCACAGGCTGGCAGTTCCGACTGAGTGCCGGACACCTCCAAGCAGCCCGCCTCCGATCGACCGCTGGGAGACAAAGTTACGTCGCGACCCTACGATCCACCATCCACACACGCACCATCACGAAAATCAACAACGGGCTCGGCGCCACCACCTCCATCCACTACGCCGACGCCGCGGTCGAGGCCGTCGCCGGCATCTCAAACCCTGAGGAATGCCGCACCCCGAGCCTTCCCGCCACCCCGGTCTCCAGCATCACCACCACCGTTCACGGCTCCGGCCAAGCCGGCGCTCACCCAGCCGTTGCGGGCGGCGACCTGACCGACAACAGCTCTTTCAGCTACAGCTGCCCGCGGTACTCCTCGAGCCTGCGCCGGGTGCTGGGTTGGCAGTCCACCTCCACTCGTCACACCAGCTCCAGCAAACGCGGCCACAACCCCGTACGGGTCGACCGGACCATACAGAAGATCTATGACACCGGCATCGCCGAGACCACCGACCAACAGACTTTTGACGGCGCGGGACACCAACTGCAATACACCCACAACACATATGTCGACCCAGGAGACCTGCCGTACCACAAAACCCTCCTGCAAACCAGCACCGGCAGATGCTCACCCAACCCGAATGTTCGCGGGGAATCTGCCTGTACCAAGACGACGACGGCTTACAAGTCAGACGCCTTCGGTAACACCACCGAGGCCATTGCGACCGCGTCAGGCAGCAATCGGCGAACAGTCACCGCGACCGAATACGTCCGCAGCAACGACACCACCTGGCTTCACAACCTCCCCCGCATCGTCACCCTCACCGACCCTGACATCCCCTCATTCAAACAAGCGGCCCTGACCTGTTACGACGGAGACACATCGCCGGACTGCAATCACAACCAGCACGACGGGACTCGCGGTCTCGTCACTGCGACCAGACAATGGGACGACGGCAACGCGTCGGCCAGCTGGAAGACGACCGCGACCATCCAGTACGACGAGTGGGGCAACCCCACCACCGTCACCGCCCCAGGCGGACCCATCGCCCACGTCACAACGACGATCTGGGACCACGAGCATCACCTCTACCCACTCGAGGTCTGCAACGCCCTCGACCAATGCACCACAGCCACAGGCTGGGACCGCACAGCCGAAGCACCCACCGCCACCACGGCACTCAACGGCGCCGTCACCCGAACGACCTACGATCCACTCGGGCGCGTAGCAGCCGCAACCGGGCCCACCGGAGTCATCACCCGAACCATGTACAAGTCCGGATCATCCGGCACTGCGGTTACGACCACATCCGCCAGCAAGGCAACCGGATCCTTCTGGACCCGAACCCTGCAGGACGGCCTAGGCAACAGGTACCGCACCGAACACCCGACCGCGAAGATCGGCAGCGACGGCAACCCGGCCATTGCGAGAGTCGACACCGTCTATGTCGACGCGACCACCGCCGCCACAGTCTCCAGCCCCTACTGGAAGCACACCAAGCCCACCGCCTGGACCACGACTCGCACCGACGCCCTGAAACGGCCTACCAGCGTAGCCAGCGCCGACCACTCAATGACCATCACGACATACGTCGTCCGACCCGACGGGTACGAACACCAGACGATCGTCGCAGCCAACGGAACCCGCAAAACTGCCGTCCTCGACAGTAGCGGCAAGATCACCATGATCCTGCTCCCTTCCCTCGAGCGCCCCGGTGCAAACGCGACTACGTCCTACACCTACAACGCAGCCGGTAACCCGACCATGATCCTCGACTCACATGGCAACACCATCACCACCACATACAACTCCCTCGGCCAGAAGACCCAGGAGGCCGATCCCGACCGAGGCATGACGATCTGGACCTACGACACAGCCGGCAACATCCACACTCAGACGGACGCGCGAAAGCGGACCCTGACCTACAGCTACGACGCCCTCAACCGCCTCACCCACAAGGTCGACAACGCCGCCGCAGGCATCCACCGCGACACCAGCTGGACCTACGACCAATGGACTGCCGCCAACCGCGGACACCTCACCACAGTCGTCGACCCCTCCGGCGACAAATGCCCGGAACACCGTGCCCACACATACAATTACGACATCCTGGGCAACCTCACCAGCGACCACCAATGCACCCTCGGGATCACCGCAAACCTCAAGACCAGCTACGACGAGCTCGGGCGACCAGTGATTGTGACCTACCCCGATCAGCGCGCCATCCACTACCGATACAACCACCCTGGACAGGTCAGATCGATCGACGGCTACCTCAAGGCTGTCAACTACGACGCCCAAGGACGCCCCATCAAATTCGCCTACGCCAACGCAACTACTGAGACACTCGGCTACGGCGCAACAACAGGCCTGCTTGACCGACAAGGCGTCACCGCACGACTACGGACCGTGTTCGACATGCGCTACACCTACGACGACTCAGGTCTCGTCACCCAGATCAATTCAACGTCCGAAGATCAGCACACGTCGTACACGTATGACACACACGACGAACTCCGAACCTCTACCGACCACGACACCCACCACCATGCGATCTACAGCTACGACGACATCGGCAACATGCTCAGCAACAGCAGCATCGGCAGCTACACCTACGCCACACCGACCTGCCTCAACCATCAGGCATCGCCCCAATGTGTACAGGCAAGCAACCACGCCTCCACCAGGGCCGGCAAGACCAACTTCCAATACGACCTTGCCGGCAACGTGGGCACCATCACAGGGCCGGGCCGCAAGCAGCGGGCCACATGGAATACCGAAGGGCAACTCACCAAACTGATCGACGGCACCAACCAGATCACACGTACCTATGACGCATCTGGCGCCGTCGTAGCACAGGAGACCCGGGCCGGCCTCGAAGTGAGATTTGGGAGCCTTGCCCAACACGACCCATCAGGATGGACCGACCGAATCTATCTCGGCGGAAAGCCAGTGGTGGTAGCGCACGGGTCGACCAAGAAATGGTACGTGACGGACAGACAAGGAACCGTCCGAACATCAACTGACGAGGTCGGAAAAAGGTCTCCACGGATACAATACACCGACTGGGGCGCCAGCAAAGGCGCAACGGCTGACGACATCAGCTACGGCGGACACCGTGCATTGGCCAACACTCAACTCATCGATATGGTTGCACGCGACTACGACCCAGAAACGGCACGTATGCTCAGCCCCGACAACATTGTTCCTGATGCATACGATCCGATCTCCCTCAATCGCTACGCGTACGCCATGAACGCGCCCAGCACAATGATCGACCCCACCGGACACGTACCCGTCGACCCCACTCAGATCGGCGCTGGTATTGACTGGAGCTGGTACAAAAATGGAGCCGGGCCGGACAATTCTCAATTTGTGGTGACTGTGCCAATGGCGGATGTCGCGTCGTACTACAGAAGTCCCAGCGGTCCTCAAAGTTCGATCTCGTATTCATCGACGCCAACGGCCGGGACGGATCCGACGGGTGCTGGAAAACCTGAAGCTGTTGGTATTTCGGGAGGAAACGGTGGCCGCTCAGGATTCATCAGTCGATATGCTACCGACGATAGCTGGGAGGAGTACCCAGGGGCGGCGCCGACACCTCCCCCATTGGTTGATGCAGGTCCTCCAATGACCGATGAAGAATGGATGCGAGCGTATCCAGGAGAACTGGTTAACGTTCGACCGCCGGCTTGGTGGCGTGAACAGTTTGAATCGGGCGGACCAGCCGTAGAGCTTGCACGCGGCGTATACGCTCGGACGTGGTGGCTACCTACCTTCTCGGCGGCGTATCTTGGTGGGGTATCGGCGATTGCGGGATCCGCGACCGTGGGGCCAGTAGTCGTCGGTAGCTCTCTGAGGGCGTATTCGATAGCCAGCGTGTTGTCAATTCGTCTGTATATTGGATATCCCCGACTCAGCGCTATAGCATTTGACGGGCTAAGTGGTCTCGCGAACGCACCAAGCGGGTACAGTTCTGCGACGAAGAATCTGTGGTCTACTGGCCGCACCGGCGCGCAGAGCCTTACGGAGCAGTTGGCTATGGAGGAAGTGCGGGCGAACCCAGGAGCCGGCGAGATGCTGGAAAGGATCAAGATGACTGACGGCCGCTGGTCCTACGTTGGCGGCTGGATGAAGATGCAGCAGGTCGTGAAGGGAAGCAACTGGCAAGTCGTCGTCCATTATGTTTACAACTTGACGACCGGAGAAACTGGTGACTTCAAGTTCAAGTAGCACCTGACGGCTTCCTTTTGTGTCTGAGCTGGAGCTGGGGCGGCGCGGCTGATGCGAGCCGTCGGGCTGCGCGGCAAGACGCCGAGACGGTGGCGCAAGACCACGGTGCCCGACCCGGCCGCGACCGTGCCGCTGGACCTGGTCCGCCGCGACTTCGCCGTAGACGCCGCCCAGATCAACACGCGCTGGTGCGGCGACATCACCTACATCAACACACCTGGCAGGGCTGGCTGTACCTGGCCACCGTCCTCGACATCGGCTCCGCGCTGGTCGTCGGGTACGCCATGGCCGACCATCTCCGCACCGACCTGATCGCCGACGCACTCAGCAACGCCGTCGCCTGCCGGAACCCCGACCCTGGTCTCGTTTCCGCCTCACAGAAGTAGCCTGACCAAGCCATCAACCTGTCCGTCAAACGGGGCAACCCCAGCGTTGCTCAGGGCGCAGGGACCGCCTTGGCAGCGTTGGCTAGTCGGGAGACGGGTTGGCCCGCGTAGCGGACCGCTGCTGTCAACATGCTCATCAGGCCCTCCCAGACGCCCAGGGCTTCCAACGCCGCGGCGCCGACGACGACCAGCGGCAACACCACAGCTGCATTGGCAGCAAGACTCGCTTCGTACTGGGAGCCGGGCTCGTGCAGTTTCATACGTTCCTCTTCAGCTTTCGGCTCCTGCTCCTTGGGAATGAAACGGTAGAGAATGGCGCCGGGCACCGGGCAACCCCAGACCAATACACCGCTCTTCCCCTGATCGGTGAACGGCAGAGCCATGGTTGTCCCGGGGTTAGCCGGGTTCCCGGGCGTGAACACCGACTGCTTCAAGATCCCGTCCATCAACTCGATGTAGAGCCGCATCTCCGCGACCGCGAGCGCCTGGGACGTGAACGGCTTGATCTCATAGACCTGAAGACGGGTGAGGTCCACGATGTCGGGCCGCATGTCGAGGTTCGTCAGCAGGTCTTTGGTGGTGCCTGTTGCCTTGAACTTGTTGGCCAGACGAGCTGCGTAGGCGGCGACCGGCAGGTCGTAGAACGACATCGGGTTCAGCGCCGCGTAGGTGCCGCCGATGAGACTGTGGGCGAGGTTGCCTGCCTCGAGTTGCGGCGGTATTGCACCGGCACCGGCGAGAGCGTGACCGACGTCGGTTGCCACGTCCTCCTTCGTCTGCTTCTGCTTCTCACCGGCCGTGTCCTCGATCAGGCTGAGTTGTAGCCGGACGTAAGCCAAGGCGGTCGAAACATCAACGCCAGCCGCCTTCATCATGGAGACGACCGTCAAGACCTTGGTGCCGAGCGGTTCAGTAGACACCTGCTGGTACCGGTCGCGGATCGCGTCGAGCACACGGCGCAGGCTGACCCCGGACATGGCTTCCGAGGCGCCGGTGTAGAAATCCACGACCGCCGACGCGTCAAGCATCGCCATGCGACTCCGAATTCCGGCATCGTCGAACCCATTTACGGCGATGGCCGCAGCCTTATAGTCAGGGAGTTTCAACGCCTCGGTGTATTCGACCGAAAGAACGGCGCCACGCACACGATGGGACGACTCCGGTATAGCGGCATGCAGGCTGTCTCGCTCTGCCCTCGGGAGCCGCTCGGGAGCGACTCGTTTCGCGATGTCTGGATCGCTCATGCCGTTGAGGATGCTGGCAACCTCCGTCCACCGCCCAGCCTTCCGCGCAGTATCGAGGTCAGCGTCGAGTTGATCGATGGACTTCTTCGCGGGCACTTCCTGCCGCTGCAAGAACGTTGTCGCGGCTTGATTCCCGGCCGACTGTTGTAGTGCCTGTAGTACCGGGGCAGCTGCGCTGCCCATGGCTTTGACTCGGGTCACCGACAACGCGCGAACAGATGCACGCCTCACCTTCGCCGCGCCGTCGACGAGAGGTTCCTTAGAGACAGCGCTCAGCCGATCTGGTGGAGCTGAATGACGGGCGACTGACACGAAAGACCTCCGTACCATTCTGCTCCACGGCCGGTGGCTGTTCCTGCCCAATCGTGCAACCATATGCGCAATCTCACTGGATGACTGCTCGGCATCGAAGGCGCCGCAGGAGCCGGACATTTCGACCGAACTGCGGCCCTCTGAGCGGAGACAACCCACAAGGTCGTCGACGTCGAGAAGCCGATCCGTCAGTGAGCTCGATGCCGAAAGCGTTCGGGCGCTTGGGCCCCAGGAGCTTCTTGAGCCGGTCGGGCCGCTTGCGGTCTGTACCGGGAACACAGTTCCCGGTACAGACCCAGCTGACACCGTGTGCCCGCGGTGAGTGCGTTGATGCTGCGGCGAGCGGAGCCTGCCTGGTCGGCAGGCTCCGCTGGTGGCCGGTGCGTTGGTCTCAGAACAGGCTTGTTGGTACGCACTGGGCGCGCGCGGTCATGGACGACGAGTAGTAGGGCACCCCGTGCACAAGAACATTGTCAGGTTCGGTCAGTACGCCATAGGTCAGACCCTTGCCGTCCATGTTCTGCGACGTCACCATCCGCAGGCCCCCCGATAAGGGGAGATATCCGGAGAAGCACTCGGCATAGACGAAGCCCTGGCCGGGGAGCGCCGTTGCTGTGGCTATGTACGAACCGGCGAGCGGTGCACATTGCGTGGTGACGATGAGCCGGTCCCGGGCGTTGGTGTTGGAGCCGCGAAAAGTCCAGGCCCGACCGTCGCTGCTCAGCGAGTCTTCGTCTAGCCGTTCTCCCGAGATGCTGAAGTGACTGTCTGGGGCCAGGTAGTACGCGCCGCCACCGAATGCGCGTAGCCCTGCCGGGCAACGAGCGGTTCCACTGTCCCCACCGGGAGCGACCTGGGTGGTGACGGAGACGGCGCCGGCCAGTCGGGAAGCGGGCGCACAAGCCGCATGTACGACGGGATCCAGCAGCGGGTTGTTGCCGGCCTGGGATGGCGTTCCGGTGACGAGAACGGCGGTGAAGTTGGCCAGGTGTTGGGAGGGTACGGCCGGGCTGATCGGGGACAGACTGGTGATGACTGTGTTGCTGGCGCCGGCCGAGACGACGTACATGCCGGCGGGGCAGGCGACGGTCGCGCGAAAAGCTCCGCCTCCGTTGGGCCGGCCCGGGTAGGCGTCGACATACCGGATGGACGTCGGAACGTTGGCCGTCGCTGGGGGCGCGAGCGCTGCGCTCACCGCAAGGATGCCCGTGACCGCCACCAGGGCGGCAAGTACACGTTGGATGGTGTTCATGATCTGCTCTCTTGTTGGATGGGATGTGATTTGACTGGTCGGTCAGACTCGGGTCGGTGCTCAGCTGCGGGCTAGGTCGATGGTCACGGCGACGGGGTGGATGATGCTGTCTCGGACTGGTGAGTAGTGGGTGAGGGCGGCGAGTTCGGCGAATTCGGTGTCGTCGAAGTCGCCGGTGGCGGTGATGTCGACCCTGATGTGCTGGAAGCCGGGGCGGACGGTGCCATCCAGACCGAGAAAGCCGCGGAGGTCGACATCACCGTGAATGGCACATTCCAAGCCCTCTAGCGCGATGCCGCGGGCGGCGGCGTGGTAGGCGATCGTTCCGGTCAGGCACGCCGCGAGGGCGTGGAGGAGGTACTCGCCGGCGTTCGGTGCGAGGTTGTGGCCGAGCAGGACGGGCGGCTCGTCGGCGTCGATGGTGAACGGTTCGGTGCGGGTGGCGTCTTCCTGACCGACGCCGCTGAAGCCCTGGATCGAGCTGCGACTGTGACCGCCGTCGATCCAGTGGTTGTCGGTGCGGAACTGGAACTGTGCGAGCGCAGGTTCGGCGACGACGGCGTCGATGGTGGCCGCGAGGCGGTCAAGGTCGACACCGTTGACGGTGTTGGCGACGGGCATGGTGATCTCCTGGTGTCGGAAGCGGTTCCGAGTCGGTGGGGATCACGACTCGTCTTAAATAGCACGATCGGTCGTGCTCATTAAAAAGTACGACCGGTCGTGCTAAATTGTCAAGGTGGTTCTCAGCAAGGACAAAGAGCACAGTCGTACGCAGCGGCGATCCAGGGCTGACGGGGAGCGAACCCGCAGCGCGATCCTGCGTGCAGCAGCGTCGCTGGCCACCGTCGAGGGGCTGGAAGGCCTGTCGATCGGGCACCTAGCTGCTGCGATCGGTATCAGCAAGAGCGGCCTCTACGCACATTTCGGTTCCAAGGAGGAACTCCAGCTCGCCACCGTGGCCGAAGCAGAGAAGATCCTCACCGACGAAGTGATCCAGCCCGCGCTGGCCGCCGATCCCGGCCTGGGCCAGCTGGCCGCGGCCTGCGAGGCGTTCTTCAGTTACGTGGAACGCCGCGTCTTCCCGGGTGGATGCTTCTTCGCTGCCACCTCACTGGAGATGGGCACCCGCCCAGGACCGGTCAAGGACCGCCTGGCCGCCATCCAGTCCGACTTCACCGCGCTGCTGCGGTCCTTCGCGACCACCGCGGTGGAGCAGGGCGAACTGCCCTCCGACGAGAATCCCGAGTGGCTCGCCTTCGAGCTGCACGCCATCCTGCTCGGCGCCGACACCAAGTTCGTCCTGAACGACGACCCGGCGGTCCTCGACCTGGCCCGCGACGTCGTCAACCGGCGACTGGGGATGGATGACCGCAGCACCGTTGGTTCAACAGACTCTTGACATTGCCGAAATCTGTTGCATAACTCAGAGTTGGGTACGCAGCGCCACCGTCATATGCCGGCCTATCGGACATCGGAACCGGTGACTTCAGCCTCGGCCGCATGACATCGCTGACACTCCAAGCATGAATCAACCCTGAGCGCAGCTGTGGCAACGGCGAGACTTCACGCGTGCGGTCCTGAAGGTTCTGGCTGCCGCTCGGGGGCAAATTGTGCTTCGTCCAGGCGGTCTGGATGTCTGCCGTGCCGTGCCGTATCGAGCGATCAGCTCCTGCTAGGACCAGATGCCCACGGCGGAAATCCAGGGGTAAGCAGGTCTTGTTGCCATCGCCTTTGCCGCGCCCGCCGAAGCCGGTGCCATCGGACATCGGGTCGTCGATCCAGCACCAGCTGATGAGCTGCCCTCTTCTTGGAGGCCTGGTCGGGCGTAGCCCCAGCCGTTCGCCGGCAGTGCGACGTTCTCATTACCCAGCAGCCGTTCGTCCTGCGGCCAACCGCCCTAGACGTCGAACTGTCGGTCGGCGACAACGTCGGTCAGGCCGTCGAGGACAACTTGCATCGCTCCTCGGGAGCCGTCGTCGACCATCTATTCGACGCGCTCATCGGTCATCCGTTGCTCGGCAAGCTCGGACAGGGTGCGGGTCCAGTTCGGGCCATGCGGGTGTTGGCGCGGTCAGCGCCGAGGATTAGCTGCTAGCGGTGCTCACTCCAGCCCCCACTTTGGAAGGCTGTCTCGCAAGCGTCCATCGATGGAGTCTGGGATGGCGTCAGGCTTGCCCTCGCGTCCGATACAGCAGGGCGACCGTTACCGCCAGGATGATTGTGCCAACGGACTCCACGACGAGCGTGGTTGGTACAAGTTTGAAGGTCAACACCTCGTGAATACCGAAGAGTCCTACGGTCAGGGCGAGGACTAGAGAAAGCAGGGTCCCGACCATGAACAGCATGCTCAGCACGGTGGCGAGCAACAGCAGCCTGCCACGCAGGGCGAGGACCGCGATCGCCAGCACGACGGCGCCGATCCCGTTGAGCACGAACAGCACACCGAGCATGCCGCCGACTCCGTAGAACACGAGGTAGATGTGGATCGCGCCCATCACCAGCAGCGTGATCGCGCTGAGCAGGCGCCAGGTCATGAGGGTGCGGCTGCTGACACTGGTGAATCGGGCTGATCCGCTTGCCGAAGGCTGCGATGACATGTCTCTACCTGCCCCTTGTTCTCCGCCATTCTACGCCTGCAGAGCGGGAGGTTGAAGGCTTCTGCGGGTGTGCCTCGTTGGACAACGAGACGTTGCGAGCCGCCCTTCGATGCTTGGCCGCAAGCCGACCGTCCAGTGCGAACACCACTGCCCCTCGAGGCAGTTGGCTAGAGCAGTGACTCGACGGCTGAAACCAACGAAACCGGGTCGGCTCTTCCGTCCAACTGAGTGTCGCGCCATGCCGCAACGGCGGCTCGACCGTATCCAGGTACCTCGCGATCTCCTCCCGGTCCTCCGCTCGCGTCCCTGGGGATGACCCGTTCTGACGGACACGCGATCAGGCGGCCAGGGTAGCCGTCTGTGTAGGTGGTTCTCGTACTGGACCGGGGTCATCATGTCGATCGAGGAGTGACGTCGGAGTCGGTTGAACCGCTCCTCGATCCAGCGGCCGACCCCGAATGCTGCGTCGGCCTTGGTGACCCAGACATGGCGGTTGTAGAACTCGGTCTTCAGGGTGGACCAGAACGACTCGGTGGCGGCGTTGTCCCAGCAGACCCCGGTCCGGCCCACTGATTGCAGCAGACCGAGATCGCCACACAGGTCAGCGATCTGAGCCGAGGTGTACTGACATCCCCGGTCGGCGTGGAAGATCACCCGTTCGGGGAGTTGGCCACGGAGCACGAACGCCATGGTCAACGCCTGATCGACCAGGTCGGCGCGCAGATGATCGGTGATCGCCCAGCCGAGGACCCGGCGGGAGCAGCCGTCGCGGACCGCGCACAAGTACAGCCAGCCCTGACCGGTGCTCAGGTAGGTGATGTCGGAGGTCCAGACCTGGTTCAGCTGGCCCTGGTCGAAGCGGCGCTCGACCAGGTCCGGCAGGCTGGCGGCGGCGTGGTCATGGTGCTGCTGGGGCCGGGTCGACGACGGTGACGGAGATCAAGGTGACGCCGAGGTCACGGATCTTGGTGAGCAGCCCGTGCAGTTCGGCCTGGTCAGTGACGGCCCCGGTGAGGCTGGTGCTGCCGTCGTCCTCGTAGGTCAGGGTGAGGCCGCCGAACCATGCCGACCAGTGCTGGTCGAGCCGGCCCGCAACCCGCAGCTGGTAGACGGCGGGTTGGTGTTCGGTGTGGGTCATCAGGACCTGACCCTTCCGGTGGCCCGGTGCGCGGACCGGCGGATGAGGTACTCGGCGACCGTCAGGTTGATGATCCAGGCGGCGCCGAGACTCAGGTCGTGTGTGAGCTGGCCGGGACCGAACAGGGCGGGCCCGATCCCGAGGGTGAACAGCTGGGTTGCGGCGCCGAGGGCGAGGGCGTACGCGCGGGTCATCCAGGCCCGGTGACGGGGGACGGCACGGCGCCGGATGGCGGTGACGCCGAGGATGATGCTGGCGGCCATGCTCGACCCGAACGCGAGCCGGAACACGAACGCGAGCGTGCCGGTGCCGGGTTGACGGGGGTAGAACAGGGTCAGCCACAGCGCGGAGAAGGCCACCGTCAGGCCGAGCACGACCAGCACACGCCCGGCGGCCCGGTGCCAGCCAGGCCGGCGCCGCCGCAGTCCGGTGGAGAACTGGAAGGCGCCGAGGACGGTGTAGCCGACCGCGCTGACGATGTGCACGATCACCGGCACCGGCGACGCGTTCAGCCGCGGGTTGGCCGGCATCAGGGCCGGACCGCCCGCCAGCTCGACCAGGCGCAGCACGCCGAAGAAGAGGGGCAGCACGACCAGGGCGACCAGCGCGAACGGCACCCACCCGGTCCTCGCCGTCGACCGGCTGGAGCGCTGGACCGCGGTGATGGTCACCTTGCGCCGGCTGGGTCGAGCTGGGGGCTGTCGGTGCTGGGCGGGACGCGTACGGCCGGGGTGCGCTGGTCACGCCACAGGGAGTAGCCGAGGCCGATCAGGGCGACGGCGGCGGGGATGGCGAACAGTCGCTGGGTGAGCTCGGGCAGCTGGAAGGTGGCGATGGTCGCGACAGCGCCGAGGGTCATGAGGGCTGCGGCCCAGCGGGCGAGGATCCCGGCCCGGAAGAGCGCGATGCCGAAGAGGATGCCGCCGGCGATGTAGGTGATGGCGATGTTGGTGAGGGTCTGGAACTGGCTGACGTCGCCGACCGGGTGGCCGCTGTGGGCCACGGCGAGGGCGTCGCTGACGTAGCCGGGCTGGCTGGCCGCGAGGTCCGGGAGGACGAACACGGCGATGACCTGGATGGTCAGGATGGTGAGGTAGCCGACGCTGAGCAACAGGTACCCGATCAGGCCGAGCACGCCGATCTGTCGGACCTGTCGCAGGTAGATGCCGGTGATGCCCACCAGCGAGAGTGCGGCCATGAGGATTTTCGCGGTCTCACGGACCGTGTACTCGGTGGTGGTGGTGAAGGAGACATCGAGCAGGGGGTGCTTGACCTGGACGGCGATGAACAGCAGGCCGCCGGCGACGGCGGCGAGGCCGGCCGCTCGGGTGAGTGTGGTGGTGGTGATGGTCATGGTGACTCCCAGGTGTCTTGATTCCGGAGCGGGTGCCGCGGGATGACTCGAACCTAGGGACCGGCTGGGTGAGGGGGCGTCATCCAACGATGTGACTGACTGGATGACCCTGCTTTCCGCAGCGGCTGGTGCTCGCTCCGTCGCGCCCTTCATCCGTGCCAGTCAGATGAGGCCGCGTTCGCGGGCGCGGAGCACCGCCGCCCGGCGGTTGGTGACGTCGAGCTTGGTGAAGATGTGCTGGGTGTGGGTGCGGACCGTGTTGTGCGTGACGAACAGCTCGCGAGCTATTTGCGGCCCGGTCAGCTCGCTGTCGAGCAACCTCAGCACCTGAAGCTCCCGGTCACTTAACGCCTCGACGGCGGTCCGCGCGACGCCCTGCCCCGTGTTCGGGGCCAGGGCAGCCTCGACCGCTTCGTCGACGCGGAGCAAGCGTCGCGCCTGGTGCCCGCCGAGGCCATCAGGCTTGAGGTCGCAAAGCAGGCTTAGCATCGGAGCACCTTCGTCAAGGACCAGCCGGAGGTAGCCCTCGGGTTCGGGGGCCAGCTCCAGGGCTTGGACCAAGGTCTCCAGAGCCCGCGCCCGACGTCCCCGAGCGTCCTGGACCAGCGCCTGAAGCAGGCGGATCTCGAGGAGGCTTCCGGCGCGCTTTGCGGTCTGGGCTGACCCGTCCAGCCGGTCCAACAAAGCGGCGGCTTGGACGAGGGAGGTGGTGTCCTGGTGTGCGCGGCACTGGGCCAGGAGCAGCCGGACGAGGGTGAGGTGGTCGAACTCCCGCAAATAGCTGGCGTCGTCGGTGACAGACACGCCTCGGTCCCGGGCCCAGTCCGCGGCCTCCGCCAGGTTGCCCTGAGCGATCCAGATCCGGGCCTTGATCGCTGTGATGGGACGCACCTCCGGGGAGAAGCCCGGCCGGTAGAGCTCGACCGCCTGATCCAGGAACGCGATGGCCGCCTCCGGATCGCCGTCCGCTTGAGCGACGAGCGCTCTGGCCACGAACCAACGGAAGCGCCCCTCGTTCATCCCGGCCCGGTCGGCGAGCGCCGCGGCGGCGTCGAGGTGTCGCTTGGCGCTCTCCAGGTCTCCGACTTCGGCGTCGAGCTCGCTCAGGCCCACGTGCAGGCCGGCGGCGGCCCGCGCGAAAGCCTCGCCTCCCGACTCGACCGCCGACAGCGCACGCGCGTAGAGCCCGCGTGCCTTGCTGGGTCGGCCTAAGGCACACCACATGTCGGCCAGCGGGATCGTGCCGCTCAGCTCGTCGAGCAGGTTGCCAGCGGCGTGCAGGCTGGCCACCGCTTGGGCGAAGGTCTCCAGGGCGCTGCGTACGTTCCCCTCAGCCCATGCGGCCAGCCCCAGGAACCCGGCTGCACCACCGCGCGCCAGGTGGTCATCGGGTCCGGCCAGGTCGAGGGCGCGCTGGGCGTGTTCCGCCGTGGCGGCCGTATCGCCGCGGGCCTGGGCGAGCGAGGCGCGGTAGATGGCGATGGTCGCCGGCAACGTCCGGAGCTCCTCGGTGTCCGGCCAGGGCGGACCTTCGCCGTCGGGCACGGCGGCCAGCGAGCGCTCCGCGTCATCCAGTCGTGGTCCGACCGCCCCGAGGTCGCCGGAGTGCATCAGCAGATCTCCGTAGAAGACACTGAGCACGGGGCTGCGCCGGAGGGTGTCGTCGGGCAGCGCCTGCAGCCAGCCGTACATCACCGCTTCCTGCCGGTGGCGTCGGATGGCCGGCACGGCCCGTTCGATCAGGTGCGCCGCCCGGTCGAAGTCTCGCCCGGCGAGTGCGTGCCGGATCGCCTCCTTGGCCAAATCATGGTTCTCGTACCACTGGCTGGCCCGTTGGTGCAGCAGCGGCACCTGGTCTGGCTGGTCGCTGAGCATCCGCGCCCGCAGCACATCGGCGAACAGGTGGTGGTAGCGGTACCACTCGCGCCGGTCGTCCAAGGCGACGAGGAACAGGTTGGCGCGCTCGAGGCTCGAGAGCATCTCGGTGCCGTCCTGGCGACCGGTGACCGCGTCGCACAGCGGTCCGGTGAGCCGGTCGAGAACCGCAGTCTGCAGGAGGAACTCACGCACGGCGTCCGGTTGATGGGTCAGCACTTCCTCGATCAGGTAGTCGACGATGTAGCGGTCGTCTCCGGCGAAGCGGGTGATGAAGCCGCTCACGTCCGCGCGGCCCTGAAGCGAGAGGGCAGCCAGCTGGAGTGCGGCGATCCATCCCTCGGTGCGCTCTTCGAGGACCTCGACGTCTCCGGCGGTGAGCTCGTGGCCTATCGCTTCGGTGAGGTAGGCGGCGGTTTCCTCGGAGGTGAACCGCAGGTCCTCCGCCCGGATCTCGACCAGCTCGCGACGCACGCGCCACCGCGCCAGCGGCAGATCAGGGTCGGCTCGGGTGCTGAGTACGACATGGACGTTCGGTGGCAGATGTTCCAGCAGGAAGGCGATCCCTTGGCCGACCCGGGGATCGCCGACCAGGTGGTAGTCGTCGAGGACCAGCCACACGTCCTCCGGTACGGCACCCAGCTCGTTGAGCAGCATGGTGACCAGCAGCTCAGATGCCACGGGTGCGACCGCGAGGAGCTCAAGCAAGCCGCTTGTGCCGAGGCCGGGCACGGCCTTCTGAAGTGCGGTCAACACGTAGGTCCAGAACGAGGAGGGTTCGTTGTCCGCGGTGTCGAGCGAGAGCCATGCGATGCAACGAGCCGACGCCGATCCTTCCTGCAGCCACGCCGCCAGGATCGTCGTCTTGCCGAACCCGGCCGGGGCGGACACCAGAATCAACCGTGCCTCAGCTCCCTTCTCGAGCCGCTCCACCAGTCTTGGGCGCGCCACCAGACCCCTCCGCTGCCGGGGGGCATACAGCTTCGTGGCCATCAATGGCCGTGCCGCACCCGCCTCATCCACCGGGCGCTCGCGGGCCGGTGGTTCTGGCCCCGCGTGCACGCGCTCGCCCTGCGGCCCGAACACGCTCAGGAACTCCGCCGGCTCGCTGGTGCAGCCGTGCGGGATCTGTGGGTCAGACCGTGGTCGACGAGGTCGATGAGCCACTCGAAGCTCTCGTCGGTGTCGGTGGACCACTGGAAACCGCCGCCGGCTTCGATGGTGGCGAAGCCGTGGAAGACGCTGCGCAGCGCGCGCAGGGCATGGGTCATGTCGGCTGGGGCTATGTCGTAGCCGCGGAGCACTGCGGTGAAGGGCTCGAGTAACCGCGCTGCGGCGAGGGCGATCGGGTCCTCCGGGCTGGTGGGCTCGAGGGCGATGGTGGCGGCGTACCGGCCGGGGTGGGCGAGGACGAAGTCGCGCAGCGCATGGGCTGCGGCCCGGAGGGCGTCGCGGCCGGCTCGTCCCTGGGTCGCTGCACCGATTGCCTGGGCGGCCTCGTTGAGGGCGAGGGCTGCGATGCGGCGGTTGAGGTCGTCCTGGCTGGCGACGTGCTTGTAGAGCGAGGGGGTCCGCACGCCGACACGTTCGGCCAGCTGGCCCATGCTGAGGCCGGCGAAGCCGATCTCGTCGGCGAGGTCGGCTCCGGCCGCGACGACCGTGTCCGTCCCCAGGCCGGCCCTAGGCATGGACACCGGAGAGGAAGGTCAGCGTGGCGGTGGCCACCTGGGCAGGGAACTGGACGTGCGGGTAGTGCCCGGCACCGTCGACCATCTCCAAGCGGCCCAGTCCGGTGGGTAGGTCGGCGATGATGGCCTCACCCTCGGCCTGGGGTGCGGCCCAGTCCGGGTCGGCGCTGCCTTGCACGACCAGAACTGGGCAGCGGACGTTGCCCAGCTGCTGTCCGGCGTCGACGGGGGTTGTCCTGCCCATCGCCTGCAAAGCCTTCATCCGGCCCGGCTCGGAGAGCATCGTGGTGATCTGGCTCATCCGCGTGTCCCAGTCAGCCGGCTTGGTGCCGGGATAGGCGACGTCGAGGTACTTCGCCCACTGCACGGTGCTTCCGAGCAGGGCGGTACCGAGCAGGTGGCGCATGCCGCGGCGGAAGGAGGCCACCCGCAGGTCGCCGAGACTCATCGTCTGCTTGCGGGTGAACGGCGCCAGCTCGACCACCGCGGTGACCAGCTCCGAGGCCGTCGCGGCAGCGATGGTGACCGCGCCGCCCGCGATGGAGTGACCGACCAGCACCGCCGGGCCGCCTAAGTGGCGGACCAGGGCGACCAGGTCGCTGGCGATGTCGGTGCGCGTGTAGGACGTCCACTCAGCGCTGGACTCCCCGCAACCGCGCAGATCCACCGCGGCGACACGGTAACCGGCTTCGACCAGGGCGGGGATGAGGAAGCGGTAAGCCTGCCGGCTGTCGCCCATGCCGTGAGCGAGGATCACGAGCGGACCTGTCGTGCCGGTCAGGTGGTAGGCAAGGGTGCCGCCTTCGATGGTCAGGAATTCGGTCATGTCTGCCCCTAGGTGCTGTCACCGCAATGGCGTATGGCGTTAGGCGCAAAGCTAGCACAGTTAGCCAACGGGTGGGGGCCCAGACTGAACCGGGCTGAGGTCGAGAACACGGCGGCGATCCGGCCTTGGACATCGTAGGAGTCTGGGTGAGGCGTCGGTGTGGCGTCCGATGGTCCCCCCTCTGCCCGTGCCGTGGAGTCCACGAGCACCATGCCAGCAACCTCGTCGGGGTAGCTGGCGGCGAAGGTCTGCACGTCCAGGCCACCGAACGAGTGGCCGCCAGCACATAAGGTCCGGGAACGCCTCCGCGGTGCATGAGCGGCGGCAACCAGGCCCGCCGTCAGTGAACCGGCCAGGACCGCGCCGATCGATGCTCTCGGTGCGCAAGGCAGGCAGGGGTGCGATGGCCTAATTGGTGGGTTCGGTTTGCTGCATTTGGTGAATCTGGACGGGGCAGAGTTCGTTGACTGCGGCGTGTCCGAAAACGGTGTCGAGGCTCTGCTGGAGTTCGCCGTGGTTTGGGGCTGTCCATACGCAGATGGCCAGGTGATGATCGTCGGCTTCGACGAATGATCGCAGGTCGAAGGTGTCTGGCCAGCAGTGCTCGCCGTTGAGGGCCTCCGCCCAGCCGGCGGGATCGTGGATGTGATGCAGCACGGCAAAGTGAGTGATTGGCTGTTGAGTCATGGCCTGATCTCCAGGATGAGGTTGAACGGTGTTTCGGCGGCTACCCGGAACCGGCTGAAGCCACCCTGGGTCGTGATCTGCTGAAGCCGGGCCGGACCCAGCTGGTTTCCGAGCCCGAGGCCAACGTCTTGGGCGAGGGAGGCGGGCGTGCACAGTAGTGTCGAGCCGCCGTAGTAGACGCGACCGACCGGGTGGAAGTTGTCTTCTGGTCGGTCTCCGGCCATCGGCTCCACCACCATCCAGATGCCGTCGTCTTTGAGCGCGGCGCGGACGTGCCTGGCTGCTCCTACCGGGTCGCCCATGTCGTGCAGTGCGTCGAACGTGGTGACCAGGTCGAACCCAGCACCGGGGAATGTCTGCGCTGTGGCCACCTCGAAGCGGACGCGGTTCCCGACGCCGGCCCGCTGAGCACGGTCAGTGGCGATGGCAACCGATTCGGGATGGTAGTCGTAGCCGATGAACGTGGATTGCGGGAAGGCTTGGGCCATCAGGATTGTCGATGACCCGTGGCCGCATCCGAGGTCGGCGACGGCCGCGCCTTGGTTCAGTCGATCGAGGGCGCCGACGGCTGGTAGCCAGTCATCGACCAGGTTCGCCTGGTAGCCCGGACGGAAGAAGCGTTCGACGCCGAGGAACACGTCGGAGCAGTGTTGGTGCCAGCCCACGCCGCCGCCGGTGCGTGCGGCCTCGATGACGGCGTTGGTGTCGTGCAGGATGCCGACGGCGAGCTGGAAGAACCCGGGCAGGAAGGCTGGACTTGAGTCGTCGGTCATCGCAACCGCATGTTCGGCCGGGAGTGTGTAGGTTTTGCTGGCCGGGTCGTAGCTGACGAATCCGCCGGCGGCTTGACCGTTGAGCCATTCCCTGGCGTAGGGCTCGGCCGTGCCGGTCGATGATGCCAGCGTCGCCGCGTCCAGCGGGCCGGACGCTGCCATCGTGCGGTAGTAGCCGAGCTGGTCGCCTAGCACGACGAGGCCGGCGTTGAGGGTGGCCCCGACTTCGTCGATGGCCCGTCCCACGAAGGCCGTCAGTTTCTCCTCGTCGACTTCGACCGATGGCGCTGGCTCACCGGTCGCGGCAGCCGCATCGGTTGGTGTTGTGTCGATCACGTCGGTCATCTCGATCCTCCGATCCCTGTTTGCTGATGCAGTCAGCCTGACGGGGCGGAGCGGGATGCCGCTTCGGCAAAGGTGCCTAATTCGATGGCGGACCGAGGGCGAGCTCGCGTGCCGTCAACGCCGCAGCGGTCCGGGTGGAGACGTCGAGCTTGGCGAAGATCGAGCGGACGTGTGCATGGATCGTCCGCGGACTCAACACCAGGCGGCTGGCGATTTCGGGGTTGCTGAGCCCTTCGGCGATCAGCCGGAGGACGTCGACCTCCCGTGGGGTGAGCTGTGCGGCCGGTGATGTGCGGCACCAGTCGGTGAGGTCGCGGGTGATCTTCTCGGTGTCGATCTCGGCATCGGCGAAGCTTTGTTGTCCTCCGGCTTCGAACAAGTGCAGCCACTCGGCGCTGGGCAGTCGACGTTGAGCTGAGGCGTGTGCTTGGTCGAAGTCGGCTTGGTTGTAGCCAAGGCGCGCGGTCCCGAGCGCTTGTCGCCACGTGGTGGCAGCACCGTGTAGGCGTGCGGTCAGGTCGACCCGTCCGACTTCGGTCGCGAGGGCAGCGAGACCTTCCATGATCTCGGCTCCGCGGGTGGTGAAGCCACGACGGCGCTGCAGGTTGAGGGCGTGGCGATACTGCTCGAGGGCCGGCAGCCACGCTCTTTGCAGCCGTTGCACGTCGGCGATGAGGATCAAGGACCGGTAGGTCGCATAGTCGATGCCGAGATCGGCGAAGACAGCCAGCGCTTCCGTCAGCAACGGCAGCGCACGGTCGAGGTCTCGTCGGGCCACGGCCGACTCGGCTCCGTCGTACAGCGACCAGGCCAGACCGGCGCGGTCTCCGACCTCCTGGCAGATGCGCAGGCTCTCCTGGTTGAGGCGGTCGGCGATCTCGAGCTCGCCCCACACGAGGTGGACGTATCCCAGTCCCCGCAGGGTCCACGCCTCGCCCAGTCGATCACCGGCACGGCGGTACAGTGCGAGCGCCTGGGTGAACAGATCGGCTGCGCGTCCACGGTCGGCGTACAGCCAGGCATACCCGGCCACGTTGAGCGCCCGAGCTCGCACGGCCGGATCCTCCGCCTCGTCCGGAGGAAGGCTCAGGGCGCGATCAAGGATCTCCTGGCGACTCTCGAGGGGGGCGGTGTAGATCCAGTAGGCGAACAGGCCGCCGGCCAGCGCGAGCGCCTCGGTGGCCGCCCCACGATCGATCGCGCGCGTCACAGCCGCCTCAACGTTGCCCTGATCGACGGCGATCATGGCCAGCGCCGCCGGCTCGTCCTCGCTGTCCCAGGAAGCCTGAGCAGACCCCACCAGCTGGGCAAAGAAGGCGTAATGCTGCTGTTCAGCCCCGCCCCGCTGATCCTGCTCCCCGAGCTGCTGGTCGGCGAAGACCCGCACCAACTCGTGAACGTGATACCGGGTCGCGCCCGAATCATCGGGAACTCGGCGGATCAGCGCCCTCTCGCTCAACGTCGCCAACGTACCCAAGGTGGCTCCGGCCACGGCCTCCGCGGCCTGACGCGTGAACCCGTCGACGAAGACGCTGAGTCGAGCGAGAACGTCCCGCTGGGCATCGCCGAGCCATGTCCAGGTGGTCTCCAGGACGGCCTGAAGACTTCGATGCCGGACCGCGACGACCTCGCCGGCATCGGACAGCGTATTGATGCCGCGGGTGATCTCGGCCAGCAAGTCCTGCGGCGAGAGGACGCGGATCCAACTTGCGGCCAGCTCGATCGCCAGCGGCAGACCCTCCAACCGACCGCAGACCTGCACCACGACCGCGTCGACGGCCGCCGACACCCGCCAACCAGGCGCGCCCAGCGAGGCTCGGTCGACGAACAACGCCACCGCGTCGCCCAGAGTGCGTCCGTCCGGCAGCAGCCGGAGGGGTGGGACCGAGTAGACGTGCTCGGCCCTCACGTGCAGGGCGATTCGGCTGGTGGTCACGATCGCGAGCGAAGGGCACTCCCCGAGCAGCCTCGACACGGCCGCGGCGCAGGGAACGGAAACCTGCTCACAGTTGTCGAGGACGAGCAGCATCCGTCGTTGGCCGATCGCGGCCGCCGCCGACGCGATCGGGTCGATACCCGACGACGGGTGATGCAGCACGGCAGCCCCGATCGACCGATCCGCGGCCGCCGCACCGACGACGCCGACCAGCGATACCCAGACGACACCATCGGGGAACATTCCCGCGCAGCGATGGCTCAGCTCGACGGCCAGCCTGGTCTTGCCCAGGCCTCCGGCTCCACAGATCGTGATCACGCGATGTCGATCAAGGAGCGCTCTCAGCTGCTGCAGCTCCTGGGACCGGCCGATGAACCGCGTGAGATAGGCCGGAAGCCCTCCAGCGGCGACGTCGACGCTGCCGTCGCCCCGCCGCGAATCGATCACCTCACCACCCCACCAAGGTGTATCGCAGGCCTGTCGAAACCGAAACCCTCGACTCGATCCCAACAGCCCACACTCGGACATGGGGCTTATCGGGCGAACAGGCGGGGTCCCGCGGCCAAGACCCCGGGGTGGATCACCGCGCCGACCGCTGTGTACGTCGTCGGTGTACAAGTTCGCGTCGATTCCTTCACGGTGGCTTAGAAGGTGACTTCACGGCCTGATCGGGCGGAGTCGTAGACGGCCTCCAGGACCTGCGTCACGACGAGAGCTTCGCGTGGCTTCACGAGCGGCTCACCGTCGCCCAGGACCGCGCCGAGCCACTGACGCGCTTCGCGCTCGGCCAGGTCGACAGCGGCGGCGGAGCCCTGCGCGCCGGAGAAACCGCCGGTGCCACCGGGTTCGGTGACGACCATCAGGCCGGCCTGGATCGAGTTGTAGCTCGGCTGGTATTCGCCGTTGCTCAGCTCGATCTCGGCGCCGCCCTCGGTGCCCATCAGCGTGCACGCGGCTTCGCGGGGGTTCTTGTCGTTCAGCGCCCAGGCCGCCTCGAGGTAGATCACGGCGCCGCTCCTCATCCGGATCATCGCGACCGCGGACTCCTCGACGTCCATCGTCGCCGGGTCCCACGGCCCGCCCGGGTTGCCCTCGGGCTTGTCGCGCAGCTTGTCGAACGTGGTCCCGCTGACCGAGGCCACGTCGTAGTCGCCCATGAACCACAGGGCGAGGTCGAGCGCGTGGGTGCCGATGTCGATCAGGGCGCCGCCGCCTTGCTTCTCCTTGTCGGTGAACACCCCCCAGGTGGGTACGCCGCGGCGGCGGACGGCGTGTGCGCGCACCAGGTAGATCTCGCCGAGGTCGCCGTGGTCGATGCGCTTCCGGATGTGGCGCACGTCGGCGCGGAACCTGTTCTGGTAGCCGATGGTGAGCAGCTTCCCGGTCCGCTCCGCGGCGTCGACCATCTGCTGCGCTTCCGCGCTGGTGACCGCCATCGGCTTCTCGCACATGACGTGCTTGCCCGCTTCCAGCGCGGCCACGGTGATCTCCGCGTGGGAGGCGTTCCAGGTGCACACGTGGATCACGTCGATCGAGGGGTCCTGCAGCAGCCGCTGGTAGTCGGTGGTGGCGTAGGCGTCGGAGCTGCCCCAGTCCCGGGACGCAGCCGCCGCGCGCTCTTCGTCGATGTCGCAGAACGCCACGATGTCGCACAGGTCGCTGCAGGCCCGCAGTCCGAGCAGGTGCTTCAGGTCGACGGACACGAACCCGAGGCCGATGACACCGACTCGGAGTTTCTTGGTCGAGGTGGTCATGCGCTGGCTCCTTGGGTGCTCGGGGCTGGTCATGGTTGTCACTGGAATAGTCAACATAACCTGGCCTGGCTGGCCGTCACCGACGACGGCATCGGAATGCCCAACGACCAGCGGACGCGGACTTCGACCGATTTGTTTACGGACTCAGCTCCGCCCGCGTCGGACTGGGACTGTCCATCGCCCGCTAGATCGTCGAATGCCAGGACGGCCGCCTCCTGCTCTCCGAGACATCCGGGCGGTCCGGAAGCATCTAAACCATCTGGCTTGCCGAACAAACCACCAGCGAGCACCAGAACGCCACCCGGAATCACCGTCAGACCGATCTGTCGGCAGATGCTCAACATCCGCAGCAACGAACCTGAGTGCGGTCAGCCAGGGTGTGTCATACGGCCGCCTATCGGACAACGACCGCTTGAAGGTGTTGAGGGAGGCCGATTGCGAGACGTTCATGGACGGCTCTGGCGACCTAGTGTGCGGGGCCGGCTGCGTCTTCGTGGTGCGGCCTGAGTCGCGACCTAAGGAGCTGACCCACCGGAGTCGGCGCAGTTGCCCGCTGTATCCCTCCGGTTGACGATGGCCGCCGCTCGGCCGGCTCCCTCGACACCTACCGACGACACCTCGACAGTCACGTGCTGCCCGCTATCGGCGAGATCCGGCTCGGGGAGCTGACAACGCCACTGGTCGACAAGGTCATTGGGAAGATCAAGAAGGACGTGGGCCCACCAGCGGCGAAGAGCTGTCGCAGCGTTATCTCGAGTGTGATGAACCTGGCCGTCCGGTAGGGCGCACTCATGATCAATCCGATCCGCGAGGTCGAACGCATTGAGGTCAGGGTCAAGAAGACACCTCGTGCGCTATCTGGGTCCGAGATCGCGGACTGGTTGCGTCAGCTGTCCACTGACGACACAGCCCTGCGGCGGGATCTGCCCGATATCACACTCTTCATGATCGCCACGGGCGTCCGTATAGGCGAAGCCCTGGCCGTGGTGTGGGACCAGGTCGACCTCGTCGGTGGCGAGGTCGAGATCACTCACACCATCATCAGGGTCAAGGGCCAGGGTCTGTTGCGTAAGCCGACGAAGTCATCGGCAGGGGAGCGGGTCCTTGGACTACCGCTGACTGTCCTGGCGGTGCTCCGACGTCGGTTCGCCACGAGCGGCCGGCTCGACCTACCAGTCTTCCCTGACTCCCTCGGGGGCTTCCGCGACCCG
>CAVPPP010000038.1:0-28408 GCA_963707005.1 uncultured Actinomycetota bacterium | reverse complement strand
GTCAAGCCGCCTTCATCCAGGGTCAGGTGTGTTGTTCATGGGAAAGAGTCGTCGGAGTCCGGTCAGCAATCCGAGGAAGCCGGCCGTGGCGTGGCCGTAGCCGGCTGAGCTCGGCGGTGTCGGTGGAGACCTTGGTAGTCGCGCTGTTGCAACTCGGTGTTGAAGGCCTCGATGTGCGGGCGGAGTTCGGTGTCGAGGGTGCCGACGGATACGAAGAGTCGCCCGGGGACGTCCGACCGAGCGGGCGGGCCGTCCGCTCGGAGGTCAAGCAGAGTCTGACCGTCTACGACGAGCGCGGGGCTGCTGGCGAGGTAGCGACGGAACAAGGCGGACCTGTTGAGCAGCAGGCTGAGTACGAAGACGCCGCCAACGGAGTGCCCGCAGATAGTGCGGTCGTCGACATCAGTGCGGTAGGTGGTGTTGTCTAGACGAAAGGAAGGATCTCGTCCCGGAGGGCTCGCTGGAAGGCGTCGGCGTGCCCGGAGCCGTCGTCGCCGGGAAGCGGTTTCGGCGAATAGTCTCGGGTGCGAATGGCCCACCACTCGTCCAAGGTCTCCATGGGTTTCCCGATGCCCACCACGATCAGTTCTGGCAGCAGGCCCTCCCAGACGTGCGTCATAACGATGCCAACTGCCAGCCCGAACACCCCCGGCGAATCCAGCAGGTGCAACACCGGATAGCGCAGCGCTGAGCCCTGATAACTCTCCGGCAACCAGACGTCGAGCAGGTAGTCGTCGCCCACTGCTGCCGAGTGCAGAACATGGCTGTGGCTGTCCAAGATCACCGCTGGAGGTCCGATGGCCGTCACGGGATCCAACCTTCCGGTCGATGATGTGCTGCAACTGCGCTCGACTCTAGGCCTGGCGCCACTTGCCTCCAGGCCCGAACGCTACGTCCACCCGAACAAGCACCAAGCGGCCGGCGCAACCCCGTGGCCCCGTCTCGGTTTTCCGTCTCAGTCGCCTCTGTTCACCTACGTTCGCCACCGGCAAGCCGTCCACCGTCCGCCGCAGCAGACCCGGCTTCGACGCCGGAGGCGCGGGGGAGCAGTGGGTGGACAAGAATGAAGTGACAGACTCCCCGATCACACCCGCGCGACCACGCACGCTCCTGGACTGTTCGTGAGCGTGAATGCGACTCCTGGCGGTCGGTTCACCCGGATGGCATGGAAGCGGTCGACGTCGGAACGGAACGGGGGACCGCGTCCGACCATGCCAAAGTCGACCGGACGCTCCGAGCCGGCGACGGCGAAGCTGCTGCCGCTCGGTGATCTTGGTCTAGGGCGCATCAGGAGAGCATGGTGACGCGAGAGGATGGCAGAAGCCCCAAATTGCTGACGACCGTGTAGTCAGACAGCGAGCCTAGCCACGCTGGGTTTCGGTAGTCGCCGTCGCATGCTGAAAAACCATGACCAATCCGCTGGGATGCCCCTCTCAAGGCCAAACCTAGACTCGTCTCGCTGGGCAGCTGCGGCGAGCGGCGAGGTCCTGCTGCGTCAGCGTTTGGAGTCATTGTCCTACTGTCGGGTCCGCCGCAGAAACTCTTGCCGATGGCGCCTGCCTCAATAAATCCCAGGCTTGGGCGACCCGCACGGCGTTGAGGCGGTCGGCGGACGGCAGCTTTTCGGTATAGGTGCTCCAGGTGCTTGTGGACTGTCCGTGGAGAGCACTGCAGTCGATGGCGATCGCGTGCGTGGAGTGCCCTGCCGCTGTCAGTCCGAGAACACAGAGTTCGCGCGAGGTTAGACCGACGTCCGGATGGACTTGCCCGTTGCCTCGATCGTGGAGCCGTCGGACTATTGCGATGTGTCGGTCGAGCCCAATCAGCGCCCGCTGGACTTGGTCTGCGACGAGCAGGTCGTCGTCGCTGAAGTCCGATCCTTGTCGACCGAGGACGTAGGTCTTGTAGACGCCGGATCCCAGGCTCAAGTTGATCGACAGCTGCTGTTCGAGTCCGACCTGCCGGAGGCCGCGCATGACTGGTTCCCGGCTCGCTATCGACACGATGGACGCTGGCACCCGTTCGATAGTCGTTGGCTGGATCTCCTTTGTGGTGAGGTGCCAGCACGCCAGCGGGTGCCGCTGAAGCAGCTCCTTTGACGAAACGGTCCGAGAAGATCTTCTAGCGGATCGAGGATCCCCGAGGGTCGAGTGATCATGCCTGGTGGCCTGCCGGGTTCGCACCAGTTATAGGACGCCCCGCCCACCGCAAACGTCGTCGACAACTGGTCGAAGACCAGATCGTGCGGCAGGTCGCACAGCGGCTCACCGGAGAGAAGGTCGCTGACGAATCCGAGCCATTTCAAGACGCGCTCCGCTTTGCTTCCCATGTCGCCTCCTTCACACCATCCCGACCCGCGAGGAGCTGCGCGCTCCTGCGGGGCTCTTGACGATCGTCAACTGCGTGCCAACACGGGATACGCCTGGGCCCGGGCGTAGGTTGCAGGCACATGACGAGGTTCTGAGGGCGGCGGGAGTACGCATCCGTGCGTATTGCGCTCACTCTCATTTCGGTTCTACGTTCGTCAGTAGGTCGCGATGACGGGCGGTGACGATCATGATCGTTGAGGTATCCCGTTCGGGCGCTCATCCGCGGGCCGGGCAGAAACGTCGACGTTGCTGCTGGCGGCAGCGCTGGTGCTGTCCGTCCACGCGCTCCGGCATCCATCTGGGCGGGGTCGGCGCCACCCCGGCGATTTCCTAACCCAGGGGTGGTCGAGGTGACCGTGGCCGATGCGCACACGCTCCTGGTGACGTCAAAGGGTGAGGTCAAGTGCTGGGAAGGACGGTCAGGGCCAAGCAGCACGGTCGCCGAACGTTCGCTGGAGCCCTCTCAAGCATCGCGCACAGCTGTGCTTTGTGCGGGACAGCAGTACCGCTACCTACCGGGACGCCCAGGTCGGCGCCGGCTCGTCCGGCGAAGACGTGGAGTGGAGTTCGAATTCTTATACGAATGACATTTCTGCAAACGTTACCGGGCAACGAGGACGAGAAGTCTTTGCATCTCTATCGCCCGGTTGGCGTGACTGGTGGTACGGAGTTGGTCATTGCGCCTATTCGGCGCGACGGATCGAGAAGGGCACATCCATGGCTGTATCGAGATCGACCGCCCGACGCGTGAATGTGATTGCGGCAGCACTCGCGCTGATTGCTTTCATGGTCATACCCACCACGATGGCGGTGGCACACCCGAAATCGGCCGACCGAAGTCGCATCCTCGGCCATTACGACAACATCGTGGTGATCTTCCAGGAGAACCAGCAGCTTCGACAACCTCTATGGCGGCTGGGGACAGGTCGGCCGCGACCGTGTGGAGGGTCTGGACGACGCGGACGCCTCGCATCAGACACAAGTCGACCAGAACGACACCGCCTTCGCGTGCCTGCCCCAGAACGACGTGAATCTCACGTCGCCACCGTTGCCCTCTCTCTGCAGTGACGCGAATCATGGGATCAGCCAAAGCGCCTTCATCAACACTCCTTTCACGATCGACGACTACATCGCACCGACCGACACGACCTGCCCGCAACCCGGTGCACCAACCGGGAACGGAACGGTGAAGGGCTCTGGACTCGAAGGTGGCTGCACGCGGGACCTAGTCCACCGCTTCTACCAGGAGAAGTTACCCGATCAATGGGGGCCAACAGAATCGCTATGTGACAGCGTCCGACGCCCTCGGTCTGACGATGGGTGTGTATGACACCACCCAGTTGCCGATCTACGAGTACCTGCACCAGTCCAACGCACCGCACTATGTGATCGCAGACCGCTTCTTCCAAGGCGCCAACGGCGGATCGTTCCTGAACCACCAGTGGCTAATCGCCGGCCGGGCCCCCTTCGTGGATGCCAACGGCGCAATTCCGTCCGGGGCCACGCGCGCGGCGAACTCGATTGTCGACAGCAACGGGATGCCGGGCGCCACGAAGTATTACACGCCGACCACCACTCCGGTGAAGGACGCGCAACTCACTGCCGCCTGCGGCAACCAGGATGTGGAGGACTACGCGCAGGCCTGCGGCAACTTCGCCGTCAATACCGTGCAGCCAGCCAACCTACCGCGGGGCGGAGGCGCGGTGATCCCGCTGATCGATGATGCCAAGTACCCCAACATAGGCGACCGGCTGACCGCGAAGGGTGTCTCCTGGGCTTGGTACTCCGGCGGCTGGGACAACGCCGAGGCCGGCCACCCCGGTCCGCTGTTCCAGTACCACCATCAGCCGTTCAATTACTACGCCGACTACGCCCCCGGCACACCCGGGCGCGCCCACCTTCAAGACGCCGACAACGACTTCCTCAAGGCAGCGACCGTCGGCAACCTTCCCCGCGTGAGCTTCGTAAACCGTACGGTGCCGAGAACGAGCACCCTGGATACGCCAGCGCGTCCGACGGAAGTGACTACCTCGTGAAGCTCATCAAAGCGGTGACCAACGGCCCACAGGCCGAGGACACCCTGATCGTGGTGACCTATGACGATACGGCGGCCAATCGGACCACGTATCCCCGCCCAGCAAGGGCAGCCCGACCAAGGGCGCGTACGACGCCTTCGGCCCCGGTACCCGGATCCCGGCGCTGCTGCTGTCTGCAGACATGCACAGTTCCGGCGTAGACCACACGGTCTACGACACCACCTCGATCATCACGTCACTCGAGAGCAGCTTCCATCTCAAACCAGTAGGACTGCGTGACCAGCGTGTTCCTGACCTACGCCGCGCCGTCCAGATCGGCCAGCGTCACCGCGGTTGACTGCCGGTTCGCCGACACGGCTCTGGCAGCGAAATCTAGCGTCGATCACGAGTTCACGGTCTGGCCGCGGAGCCAACCGAAGCTCAGCCGCTTCGGCAACAGGGGCTGACCCCGATCTGTAACGCCACCGACGACAAGCGATTCGCAACCGGCAGCACACCTGACCTTTCGCAACATACTCGTTGACACGGAGCGGCATACCGGCCAGCGGCGAAACTCGTACGGCGTTCGTTCGCGGACGGCCACAGCTCCACCCCCACCTGCTGAATCCGCCTCTTTATGAGATCAAGGCGGCCTCCGGCCGCGTCCCATCTCCGCGGCTGCCTCGAGGATCGCCGCATAACGCTCGGCCGCCTCCGGCGGTACCGCGATCTGGGCGGTGGCGGCCCCTCCGCGGGTCCAGATGGGGGTCGAGATCGCGCCCGGTTCGATCAAGAACACGGTGACGTTGGAGGACGCCAGTTCCGCGCGCAGACTGCCGGTCATCCCGACCAACCCGTGCTTGGCAGCGCTGTAGGCGCCCAGGCCTGCGGCCGGCGACCCTGCCCCCGATCGACCCCATCATCACGATCCGCGCGTTGCCGCGGTCGCTCGCCTCGGCCAGGAGTGCCGGCAGCATCACCTGTGGACTAGGCGGCCCGACCAGATCCGATGTCCACTCGCGGGTCGAACACCTCGATCGGCGAACTCCAGCGTTCCGGGCAGCGCTGCTCCTGCGTTGTTGACGAGGCCGAAACGGCCCAAGCTCTGCCGTCACCGTCTCCCTGCTCTTCGGATCGAGTCGTGATGCTCCAGATCCATCAGCAGCGGTCGCACGGCGTCTCCGTGGTCGTTCCTCAGTCGGTCTGCGTCGTCCTGTCGTCGTACGGTGGCCCAGACGTCGAAGCCGTGCCCAACGAGAGCCGTGACAGTCGCCGCGCCGATCCCAGTCGATGTGCCTGTCACCACCACCGACTGCCGTTCTGACATAGCCCACGCCTTCCCTGTGCCGACCCGGACCAGTCTCGCAGCAGTCGAACATCGGGAGCGAGTTGCTCAGGTTGTTCTGGTAACTGGCCAGCGTGCCGACTGTGCTACTGCTTGGCCGCTCCCGGCGGTGTGCAAGCGCCAGCAGAGCAGCGATCGGCTGGCTCGCGGTCGAGCCTGCCCGCTCCCGACATCGCTCCCTACATGATCCTTCAGTGTGGGTCACGATCCATCACACGGATCAGGTCAGATGCAGTGAAAGACCTTGTCAGAATTCATTTCGCATCACCCGGTGTTCATTGCTGATCACTCACCATTTCTAAACCCTGTGTCGAAGGTTCGAAGTCCGACCAGCTGGTCAGCCGGTGTTTGGTTGGCGGTCTGCAAGCTTGCCGACATCGCCGATATCGGCGCGAGGGTCTGTAACGGGAACGGTGTTTCCGGCGGTCTTCATCAGTAGGTTTCTGCTGCCGGCCAGCGGTCGGCGAAGGTGGTGGCGAACGCGTTCAGTGCTGGCTTCCACCTCATGGTCCATCGTGCCTGGCCTTTCCCGGTCGGGTCCAGCGATCGGGTGACCAGGTAGAGGCATTTCAGTGCGGCCTGCTCGGTCGGGAAGTGACCGCGGGCCTTCACCGCCCGCCGGTAGCGGGCGTTCAACGACTCGATCGCGTTCGTCGAGCAGATCACGGTCCGGATCTCGATGTCGTAGTCCAGGAACGGGATGAACTCCGCCCAGGCGTTCTCCCACAACCGGATCATCGCCGGATACCGGGCGCCCCAGGTCTCGGTCAGCTCGTCCAGCGCCACCCGGGCGGCCGACTCGTTCGGGGCGGTGTAGATCAGCTTCACCGCCCGTTTCATCGCGTCCCAGTCCCGTCGCGAGGTCAGCCGGAACGTGTTGCGGATCAGATGGATGATGCAGGTCTGGACCGTGGTCAACGGCCACACGTTCACCACCACCTCGGGCAGACCTTTCAGACCGTCGCAGACCAGGAAGAACACGTCCCTGACGCCGCGGTTCTTCAGATCGGTGAGCACGCGCCATCCAGAACTTCGCGCCCTCCCCGCCGGTGCCGGCCCACAACCCGAGCACGTCCTTCTCCCCGGCCAAGACGACCCCGATCGCGGCGTAGATGGGTCGGTTCGCGACCTGGCCGTCGCGGACCTTCACGATGATCGCGTCGATGAAGATCGCCGCGTAGACGCCGTCGAGCGGCCGGTTCGCCCAGTCGTTCATCTCCTCGATCACCTTGTCGGTGATCCGGCGAGATCGTCTCCTTGCTGACCGAGGCACCGTAGATCTCGGCGAAGTGCGCGCGAGATCTCCCCGGTGGTCAGCCCCTTCGCATACAGCGACAACACGATCTCGTCGACCCCGGTCAGCCGCCGTTGCCGCTTCTTCACGATCTGCGGCTCGAACGTGCCGTCGCGGTCTCGGGGCACGTCGATCTCGACGTGGCCGGTGGCTTCGGTCAGCACCGTCTTCGGCCGGGTCCCGTTGCGGATGTTGGTCGAGTCCCGCTCCTCCGGTGCCCGGTGTTTCTCGTGGCCGAGGTGTTCGGTCATCTCCTCGTTCAACGCCGTCTCCAGCACGCTCTTGGTGAACTGCTTCAACAGCCCGTCCGGGCCGGTCAAGGACAGGCCCTGCTCCCGGGCCATCCGGACCAGCTCCTTGGCCGCCAGCTCCTCCGCAGAGGGCTCCGGCTTCGTCTTCTTCGGCACAATCTCCAGTGTCGTCATCACGGCACCTTCCCCGCTGACCATCAGTCAGCGCGTTGGGCCGGAAACACCGTTACCGGGACAGTCCCGCGCGCGAACCCGAAGGGTAGAGAGGGCCGGTCCTGGAGTGATGGTCACCCTCCGGGGCAAGACAACCCAGCCACGACCTCTGCCGACGCGCGGCGTCTATCTGGCGCTAGGTACCCCATGTGGGCGAGCGCGGTCATGCCGACATATGGCGTCCTATCGGTCACCGGCGTCGGCACAGTGCCTCAGCTGAGGTGTCGGCAAACTCAACTGTCCAATTCTCGCCGTCAGACGCTACTGTCTTTCTCGACTAGCGCGTGCCTATTGACGGGGTACCTCGTGACGAAGCGGTCGGATTGGCGATTCTCGGGCCAACTGTTGGGTCGAGATCGTGAGTTGGCTCGGCTCCTGACGCTGGTGAGCCGTGCTCGCGATGGCTTGAGCGGGGCTCTGGTGCTGAGTGGCGAAGCAGGAGTTGGTAAGAGCGTTCTCCTCGGTCACCTGGCCGACATTGCCGCACCGCGTGCACAGATAGCGCGGGTAGTGGCTTCAGAAAGCGAGATGGAGCTTCCCTACGCTGGCCTCCAGCTCGTCTGCGGCCCGATGATGGCGGCCGGCAAGCATCTCCCGGATATACAGCGGGAGGCGTTGGAGGCAGCGTTCGGGTTTCGCGAGGGGTCACCGAATCCCCTGACTGTGGGCCTGGCCGTGCTGAGCCTGTTGAGTCACGTCGCCAGAGAGCGGCCTCTCCTGTACATCATTGATGACGCACAGTGGCTCGATGTGGTATCGGCCCGGGCGATCGCTTCCGTTGCTCGACGGCTGGGTGCAGAAGGCATCGCGCTTGTCTTGGCGATGAGGGCAGTCGATGAGCAGTTTTCGGACCTGCCGCAACTCCTCATCGAGGGTCTGAACGACGATGAGGCGCGCCAGTTGCTGCAGGCGGTAGCACCCTGGGTTGTCGACAAACGGGTCCTCGATCAGCTGATCATCGAATCTCGCGGCAATCCGTTGGCGTTGCAGGAACTTCCCAGCACTTTGAGCCCGACTCAGCTTGGGGGCGGCTTCACGTTGACCAGCCTGGTGCCTTTGCAGAGTCGCATCGAAGCGAGCTTGCTGGCTCGGCTGAAGCCGCTGCCGTCGCCTACGCGGATGATGTTGCTGCTCGCCAGCGCCGATCCGACAGGTGACCCTGAGCTGTTATGGCGGGCCAGCACGGCCATTGGCCTGAGCGCGGAGGACCTCGACGCCGCTCGGGGCGTCGACGCCCTTGTCGTCCACGCCCGCGTGGAGTTTCGCCACCCGCTCATCCGGTCAGTCGTCTACCGGGGAGCATCACTCGAGGATCGACGTACCGTCCACGCCGCCCTGGCTGAAGCGACCGACGAACGTGATCCGGATCGCCGAGCGTGGCACCGTGCCAGTGCGACGGTCCGACCGGACGAGACTGTGGCGGCGGATCTGGAGGAATCCGCTGAGCGCGCGAGGATGCGCGGCGGCCTCGCCACGGCCGCGGCGTTCCTCGAGCGCGCCGCCGAGCTCTCACCCGCCACGGCCGAACGAATCAGCCGACTGATCGGTGCCTCCGAGGCAAGGAATAACGCGGGTGCCCCCGAGTCGGCGTTGCGGCTCTTGGACTCGTTGCATGATCAGCCCCTCACACCGCTGCAGGCGGCTTTTGTGAGCCGAATGCGGGCCCGCGCAGGTTACGCGCTGCGGCGGGACAGGAGTGCGCCTCGGCAGCTCTTGCGAGCTGCGCAGGCGTTGGAACCCTTCGACCGTGCTTTGGCTCGAGACACCTACATGGAGGCGCTGTCCGCCGCCGTGTATGCCGGTCGCCTCGGTGAGCCCGGAGCAGTTGAGGAGGTCGCGCAGGCGATCCTGGTAGCAACGGCTGATGACCGTTCCGACCGTGCTCAGGATCTGATCCTGCGTGGGCAGGCTCTGCTGGCCGCCGAGGGGCAGGACGCCGCTTTGTCGACCGTTCGTCAGGCGTTGCAGGCATTCCTTCGCCCCTCCGCGGACACCCTCGAGCTGCGCTGGATGTGGTTCGGTGGCCGGGCAGCGCAGGACATCTGGGACGCGGAGGGCCTTCGTACGCTCACCGAACGCCAAGTCACCCTCGCCAGGGCGTCGGGTGCCCTACAGGTGCTGCCGATGGCGCTCAGCTCGCTGATGGTGGTGCGCACCTTCGACGGTGATCTGGATTCCGCGGAGGACGTGTGTGACGACATCGATGCCATCTTGTCGATCACGGGGCATCCGTTGCCGCTGTACGGGCGCATCTTCGTCGCCGCCTACCGTGGGCAGGTCGAGGAGGTGGAACACCGGGCGAAGCAGCTCAGAGCCGACGCGTACGCACGTGGCGAGGGCTATGCGTTGACGGTGGCGAACATGGCGGAGGCGCTGGTCTACAACGGTGCAGGCCGCTACGCAGAGGCGTTGGCTTCGGCTCGGGAGGAGATGCCCTACACCCACGAGCTGGGCCACGCTATGCGGACGTTGCTGGAAGTGGTGGAGGCGGCGACGCGGACCGGTGAGTTCAGCGTGGCGGAGGAAGCGGTGGAGCGGCTTACCGACGTGACTCGACCCGTCGGTGACAGCGACTGGGCCCTGGCCGTCGCGGCCATGGCGACGGCACAGGTGTCGGAAGACGATCAGGCTGAGATCCTCTACCAAGAGGCGATCCAGCGGTTCGACCGGATCCGGGTGCCGATGCTGAAGGCCCGCAGCCAGCTGCTGTACGGGGAGATGCTGCGCCGAGCGCATCGGCGCGTCGATGCCAGGTTGCAGCTCCGCGCCGCTTTCGAGGGACTGTCGGCGTGCGGGATGAACGGGTTCGCCGACCGCGCCCAGCGCGAGCTGAGGGCGACCGGCGAGACCGTGCGGACACGACGCCCCGATGCCGTGGCGGAGCTCACCGACCAGGAGATGACGGTGGCTCGGCTGGCGCGTGACGGGCTCACGAACCGCGACATCGGTGCCCGCCTGTTCATCAGCGCGCACACCGCCGAATGGCACCTGCGCAAAGTCTTCACCAAGCTCGGCATCAAATCGCGAACCGAGCTCAAAGGCGTCCTCGCCGACCCCAACTGACTGCTGCCTCGGCTGCGGCTGATTCCCCGGCGCCCGTCACACCCTGGGCCACTGTCTGGTCGTGGCATACGAGACTCCGGTGCGACCGTTGTCGGCTAAGTCTTCGGCGGCAGAATCGCCACCGCCGATCGCGGGGGCTGGTGACATGCGGAAGCCGATTGATTGATTCAACCCCGATGGCTGTCGCCGTCCGCCTGGAATCAGTCGTGCCATCTGAGCCCTACACAGTGAGGGGAGGACGCGATGAGACACATCGCTGTGGTAGCGGGAGTCACCGCGACCACGATCTTCGTGCTCAGCTACGTGCCGATGCTGGTCCGGGCCCTACGGACCCGGGATCTCAGCTCATACAGCAGACCCAGCCTGGTCTTGGCCAACGTGGGCAACGCCGTGCAGGCGGTCTACGTCTACAGCCTGCCGGTCGGCCCGCTGTGGTTCCTTCACGGGTTCTACCTGACGGTCAGCGCCTTGATGTTGATCTTGTATCTGCACCGACCTGCGGCCATTGCCGAGGTGTCGAGCAGCGACGGAAGCGAATCATGATGACGTCGCTGCGGTACGTCCAGACCGACCTGCTCGACGTCGGCTACCACGAGCGGGGCCCGGCAACCGGTCCGCCGGTGATCTTGCTGCACGGCTACCCGTATGACATTCACAGCTACGTCGACGTCGCGCCCCTGCTCGCCCGGGCCGGACAGCGAGTCATCGTGCCCTACCTGCGTGGTCACGGACCCACCCGGTTCCGTTTCCCGGACACCCCCCGATCGGGCCAGCAAGCGGCGTTGGGCGCCGACGTCATCGCCTTGATGGATGCTCTCGACCTGCCCCGCGCAGTCCTGGCCGGCTACGACTGGGGCGGACGAGCGGCGTGCGTCGCGGCAGCGCTGCAACCAGACCGCGTCGCCGGCCTGGTCTCGGTGAACGGCTACCTCATCCAGGACATCGCCGCCGCAGCGGACCCACTGCGACCCGACCTCGAGGCCGGCTTCTGGTACTTCTTCTACTTCCTCACCGAACGCGGACGAGCAGGCCTGACTGCGCACCGCCGGGAGGTGGCGGAGGTGATCTGGCGTCGGAACTCGCCCCGCTGGGCGTTCACCGACGACGACCTCGACCGGGCAGCTGAGGCCTTCGACAACCCCGACTACGTCGACGTGGTCATCCACTCCTACCGGCATCGCCTCGGTCATGCGGCCGGCGCCCCCGCCTACGCCGCAGCCGAGGCCGCGCTGGCAGAGCAGCCTGCGATCTCGGTGCCCACAGTCACCCTGGACGGTCAGGCAGACGGAAACTTTCCCGCCACCGACGGCACCGCGTCGGCGGCCAGGTTCACCGGGGCCCATGTTCACCGGCAGATCCCTGAAGCGGGCCACAACCTCCCCCAAGAGGCACCGGATGCGTTCGTCGACGCCGTCATGACCGTGCGACAGCTCGCCCACGAAAGGAGCCGATCATGACCGTCACCGACCGATGTCCTTTCCAGGCCGGTCAGCCGGGCGTCACGTCAGGGGCGTGCGTTCAAGTGCTGCGGCAGCCGCACAAGCGGACGCTGACGGCGAGCGAGAGCTGGGATCGGCTGCTGCCGCACGGGGCCGGCCGGCTCGCGGTGAAGGAGCGGGTGGGCGTCTTCCCCATGATCATTCCGGTGCCGTACTGGTCGGACGGCAGCACCGTCATCATCGCGACCGATGCCGCCGCTGCGTTGACCGCGGCCACCCACCGATCCGCGGTGGCGCTCCAGGTCGAGGGAACCGGACCCCGACGCCTGGACTGGTGGAGCGTCGTGATCCAAGGACGCGCCGACATGCTGAATCCTGCCGAGATCACCCTTCTCGTGTCCCCTGGCGACGACACGGGCACATCCCGGCAGCGGTGGGTACGGATCGAGGTCCGAAGGGTGATGGGGGAGAGCACGCAGGAAGCTGAGATCACCTGACGCTGCCCCCGCGCGCTGCCCCCTCGCGCTGCCCCCTCGCGCTGTCGCCCCCGTGAACGGGTGTCACGTCCGGCCAGGGCTGTGTGGTCGATGTGAGTGACGGAGTGAGGTCGAGTCGCAGGTAAGGACAGGACTGACTGGGTTTCACCGGGGCGGGCGGCCACCTGCCACGCCGGAAGCAGAGAGCGACTGGACCCCCTTGTCACCTTGCTCCGTCACAGACACCCCCCGGACCGTGTCCGTCACAGTGGGACGTCACACCTCCCCGGTCTATTCGGTCGACAAGGGTAGAAGCCCCATCAACCCACTCCAGTGAGGTGTTCCCATGAAGGTTGTTGTCATCGGTGGTACCGGTCTGATCGGATCCAAGGTCGTGCAGAGGTTGAACTCCCACGGTCATCACGCCGTCCCCGCTTCACCGCAGAGCGGCTGCAACACGTTGACCAACGAGGGCGTCGAGGAGGCGCTGACCGGAGCACAGGTGGTGATCGACGTGTCGAACTCGCCGTCGTTCGCTGACGACGATGTGATGCATTTCTTTGTCACTGCCACGGCGAACATTCTCCGGGCGGCCGAGCGTGCCGGCGTCGAGCACTACGTGGCCCTGTCGGTGGTCGGCGACGACCAGTTGCCTGACAGCGGCTACCTGCGCGCCAAGGTCGCGCAAGAGAAGTTGATCCGCGAGTCCGGGATTCCGTACTCGATCGTGCGGGCCACCCAGTTCTTCGAGTTCGGCAAGGCGATCGCCGACGCGGCGATGATCGACGGGAAGGTCCATCTCCCGCCCGTGCAGTTCCAGCCGATCGCCGCCCAGGACGTTGCCGCGGCTGTCGCGCGTACCGCGGTCACCAAGCCGGTGAACGGAGTCCTCGAAGTCGGTGGGCCGGAGAAGGTGCGGATGGATGAGTTCATCGCAGCCGGTCTCCGGCGGGTCGGCGATCCACGTGTCGTCATCGCCGACGAGCACGCCACCTACTTCGGCACCGAGCTCGTCGACAGCAGTCTCGTCCCAGGGGAGAACGCAGACCTGGGCGCCACGACGTACTCCGAGTGGGTCGAGCAGCAGAACCGGCCAGCCTGATCGATCGACCGACGCCGGTGGCCGGGACTCTGTCCCGGTCACCGGCGTTCTGCTGTCCCGTGACCGCGGGCTGCGGGACGTCGCTGACCCGCTGGCCATCGCCTGGAGGCCACGGTGTGGCATCGCGCGCCGATCTCGGTGAGCCGCCTGGCGTGCTCTGTGCGACGTCAGCGGTGACACATTGTCTGGAGTGCGGGGTCGAGTCGGGGTTCCCTCTCAGGCCATCAGCGGAGCCTTGTCCGGCGTCCCTGCAGCGTGTCTTGGTCGGACTCGGAGACCGGGCACCAGTTCGGCGGTATCTCGGGTGGGACTCCGCCTGCAGTCACCGAAGCTTGGGGTCAAACGGTCAGGACCCCTCGATGGAGATAATGCCCTTGATGGGGCGGGTTCCGTGGGCGAGGAGGGTCATGCCTGATGTCGCGGAGTCGTTCCACTCATCAGGTCAGGCACGTTCGGGACTGGGCCGGTGTGGTCTGGTCGTCCGCTTCGAACGCCGTTGCTTTGCCGATAACCGATCAACGCGGTGAGCCTGATCGGGGTTTGGAGGGGCGGGATCGGTGGGGTTCGGGTGTGGACTCATCATCGGGTAGCGGAGACGACAAACGTGGGTGGGACCAGACAGTGTCCGGTCCCACCCACGGGGCAGTTTCAGCAGCCGTCGCTCGGGCGGCGTGCAGCTTGCTTGTCAGGCGGCGTCGGCAAGTCCGCGGTCGGCGAGGGCTTGGAGGATGGTGCCGGTGACCTCGTGGGGGCGGGACACGCTGAGCGCGTGCGAGGCTCCGGCGAGCTCGGTGACGGCGCGAGCGCCGGCCCGTTCGGCTTGGAAGTGGAGGGCGGCCGGCGGGATGTTGCGGTCGTGCTCGCCGAAGATGAACCAGGACGGCCGGGTGCGCCAGCCGGGTTCGGAGGTGGGCAGTCCCTCGGTGAGGGCGTACTCGGTCACCGGTCGTTGGGTGCTGGCCATGACGGCGGCGGTGGCCAGGGAGACGTCGGCGGCGAACTGGCGGTGGAACAGTTCTGGGCGGATGACGAGTTCGTTGCCGCCGCTGCTGACCGGGTAGGCGGCCAGCGCGGCGCCGAGGGTGCTGCCGGGAAAGGATCCCGAGAGCTGGAGGGCACTTTCGCCGTGGTCGGGGGCGAAGGCGGCGACATAGACGAGACCGACGACGGCGGGGTTCGCGGCGGCGGCCTCGGTGATCACGAGTCCGCCGTAGGAGTGTCCGACGAGCAGGACGGGACCGCCGATGCCGGCGATGACGTCACGGAGGTAGCCGGCGTCGATGGTGACGCTGCGCAGTGGGTTGGCGACGGCGACGATGCGCAGGTCGTGGCCTCGGAGGCGCTCGATGACGCCGTTCCAGCTGGCGGACTCGGCGAAGGCGCCGTGGACGAGGACGACGGTGGGACTGGAGTGGTTCATGACTCTTCTTCCTGGGAGTTGTGAGATCGACGGCTCAGGGACGGGCCGGCGATGAGGGGGTGTGGAGCGCCTTGCGGAGGATGTGGATGGCTTGTTCGACTGCGGCGGTCGAGGCGGCCGAGGGCCGGAGCGGGTTGAGCATCATGAAGTCGTGGATGGTGCCGTTGTAACGGACCGTGGTGGTCCGCACGCCTGCCTCGGTCAGTCGGCGGGCGTAGGACTCGCCCTCGTCGCGGAGCACGTCGTTCTCGTCGACGATCACGAAGGCTTCAGGCAGCCCGGTGAGGTCCTCGCGCGTGGCCCGCAGGGGTGATGCGGTGATCTCGAGGCGTCGTGCCGGGTCCGGCAGGTACGCGTCCCAGAACCAGGCCATGGACGGCGCGAACAGGAACGGACCGTCGGCGAACTCGTGGTAGCTGGCCGTGTCCTGGCCGGCATCGGTGACGGGGTAGTAGAGCGACTGGTGGCAGAACGTCACATCGCCGCGCTGCTTGGCCATGATCGCCAAGGCCGCGGCCATGTTGCCACCGACCGAGTCGCCGGCCACGGCCAGCCGGGACACGTCGAAGCCCTCTCGCGCCCCGGCGGCGGTGATCCACTGGGCGGTCGCGTAGGCCTGCTCGAGGGCTACTGGGTACCTCGCCTCGGGCGAGCGGTCGTACTCGACGAAGGCGACGGCGGCGTGGGCGCCGACGGCCAGCTCGCGGACGAGCCGGTCGTGGGTGCCGGCGTTGCCGAGGACCCAGCCGCCGCCGTGCAGGTAGAGGATCGTCGGGAGCGGCCCGTCCGTCCCTACCGGTCGGACGACGCGGACCTTCACGTCGCCGACCGGGGAAGCGACGGTCGTCCAGGTCTCGGCGGCGTCCGGTTTGTCCGTCGGTTGGGCCTGGAGGTCGTCGAGAACGGCCCGGGCCGCCGTGGGGGTCATCTGGTAGAAGTACGGCGGCCGCGACGTGGCGTCGGCGATCCGCTGAGCCTCGGGCTCGAGGCGGTGATCAGTCATGATCTATCTCCTGTCGGGGGTTGGTTCTGGCGTGGACCGCAGGTCACCCGGAGGTGGCGCGGACGGCGGCGGTGATGATGCGGGTGACGGGGCCTGGGTTGGTGATCAGACCGAGATGTCCGGCGTCGTACCGCGCCACGGTTGATCCGGCCTTGTGGGCCATGGCTTGCTGGGCCTCAGCGGGGATGACCCGGTCTTTCGTACCGATCAGGTTCCAGCTCGGGATCGACGCCCACGCGGGCGCTCCCGACGGCTCGTTGAGCGCGGCGAGGGTGATGGGACGCTGAGTGGCCCACAGGGTGGTGGCCTGCCGCGAGCTGAGTCCGGTGGCGAAGGAGCGGACGAACAGGTTCTGGTGCAGGTAGACGTCGCTGCCTGGTGTCGGCGGCAGGGTGGCGGGGACGAAGTCGAAGATGGTGGTCGGGTCGTCGACAGAGAGGGCGGAGTCCGGGCCGGCGAGCTCGGCCACGCTCTCGCCCGCGGCGGGTACGGAGCCGTTCACGAAGACCAGGGCCTTGACGTCGCGGTCACCGGCTGCTGCGTTGGTGATCACGCTGGCGCCGTAGGAGTGGCCGACGAGCACGACAGGGCCCTTCACGGTGTCGAGGTAGCCCTTCAGGTACGCGGCGTCGCCGGACAGGGACCGGAGCGGATTGGGCGGTGCCAGAACGCGGTAGCCGTCGGCCTGCAGCCGGGAGATGACCCCGGACCAGCTGGAGGAGTCCGCCCAGGCGCCGTGGACCAGGACGATCGTCGGTCTGACCCTCCATCGATCCGAGGTCGGTGCCGTGGCAGCCGGCAGAGCATTCAGCACGGCCAGGCTGACGGCGAGCAGGCAGCCCAGGAGGACGGCGGCGATCGGGTGACGTAGCCGACGTGCCTGGGCAGGTGCGGGGGTGGTGGGTGTCATGCGAAGCGACCTTTCTGTGCTCGGGAAGACGGACGGCTGGGCGTCCCGAGGCGTGCGCTGGTCTGCCGTCGAACCAACCGACCGACCAGGTTTGCCGGACGTGACACACCGCCCTGGGACGGCGGAACCGGACCCCTCGCCAACGCACTCATAAGGCCACTCGACGCCCCCCGGGTATCAGCCCGTGGTGTCACCACTACGGGTTCGACTACGCATCGTCCAGGGCGCGATCGTCGACCTCATGGACAGACGCTGACTTTGCCGCGGAACCGAGAACCGGCCCGGCCGAGGAGGGGAAGTCCGAGCATGATCACTCAGAGCCAACTGGCCGAACTGTCCACGGTGGCGACTGCCGAACACGAGCAGGAAGACCCCGCAGCGGGGGCATCGGGCATCGGCCTGACCCAAGCGGCGCAGGTGTTCCTCGCCGAGCGAAGGCGGATGTTCCAGATCGCGTACCGGGTGACGGGCGACGCCTCCGAGGCCGACGACGTCGTCCAGGACGCCTGGCTGCGGTGGCAGCACACCGATCGTGGCGCAATCAGGAACCCGGCGGCCTTCTTGACGACCACGACCACGCGGCTGGCGATCAACTTGATCCAATCCGCCCGCCACCGACACGAGCTGGTCACCGCTGCGCCACCGATGGACCGCTGTGATCCAGCGGGCGACCCTGCCTCTCTGCTCGATCAGACGATGATCATCGAGGCGACCTCATGGCTCCTGATGACGCGGCTGACCCCATCGGAACTGGCCGCCTACCTGCTCCGCAAAGCCTTCGATTTTCCCTACGATGACATCGCCGAGGTCCTGCAGACGACGGCACCGAACTCCCGCCAACTGGTCCGCCGGGCGCAGCTTGCCCTCGCTGGCGGTCGAGAGCTGCCCGTCGACGCGGCAGCCCACCGCCGACTCGTCGCAGCTTTCCGGACGGCGACCACCACCGGCCGCCTGACACAGCTGACGAACCTGCTGGCCGAGGCGGCCCGCCCAAGGCCTCGCCGTCCCGCCCAGCGCCACGAAGCGCGCAGAACGAGCGAGTCAGCAGGCATGACATCCGTAGCGGCCTGACCGTCGCGCAGCCGGTGACCAAGATCACGGTCACAGTCCCGGGCGCTACGGGGTCTCTATCTATGACAAGAGTTTGGGAGAGCGAACATGCACAGGATCGTCGTCGTCGGTGGAGGCTATGCCGGGTTCTACGCAGCCTGGGGTCTGGAGAAGCGTCTTCGACCCGGCGAGGCTGAGATCACCGTCATCGATCCCCGCCCCTACATGACATATCAGCCGTTCCTACCTGAGGTCGCCGCCGGCTCGATCGAAGCACGTCACGCCGCCGTCGCTCTTCGTCGGCACTTGAGGCGCAGCCGAGTCATCGCCGGCGCCGTGACGAGCATCGACCATGCGCACAGGCACGTGACAGTCCGCCCGGCGGTCGGCGACGACTTCACCTACACCTACGACACCATCGTCGTGACGGCCGGTGCCGTCACGCGCAAGCTCCCGATACCTGGCATCGAGGAACAGGCGATCGGTCTCAAGCACGTCGAGGAAGCAGTCGCGATCCGAGACCGACTGCTGGTGTCGTTCGACCGAGCAGCCGGTCTGCCGCCCGGCGCGGAACGCTCGAGACTGCTCACCGTTGTCGTGGTCGGCGGTGGCTTCACCGGGGTGGAGGGCTTCGGCGAGCTGCTGTCATTGGCCACCGCGCTCCTGAACTCCTACCCCGAGCTCGATTCCACCGACCTGGCATTCCATCTGGTCGAGGGACGCGGCCGCCTCCTACCCGAGGTATCCGACCGACCGGCAGCTTGGGTGCTGCGGTCACTGCAGCGCCGGGGCGGCCACATCCACCTGAACACCACGGTGCTGTCGGCCGAGGGGGGTCACGTGATCATGTCCGACGGAACCGAGCTGGACACCGACCTGATCGTGTGGACCGCCGGCAACAGCGCCAACCCCGTCGTCGCTGGGCACACCGACCTGCCCGTCACCGCCCGCGGCCTCCTCCACACCCGTCCCGACCTCCGCGTCGGTACCCCGGACGCACCCGTCCCGGACGCCTGGGCCGCCGGCGACGCGGCAAGCATCCCGGACCTGAGCTCGGCCGACCCCACAGCCAGGACGGTGCCGAACGCACAGCACGCCTACCGACAGGGTCGGCACCTGGCCCGCAACATCGCAGCGACCCTGCGAGGCCGCCCGGCCAAGCCCTACCAGCACGCCAGCCTCGGCACCGTCGCCACCCTGGGTCTCGGCCGCGGCGTCTTCGAGTCCGGGCCGATCGTGATCCGCGGCTTCGTGGCGTGGCTGCTGCATCGCGGCTACCACGTGCTGGCCGTGCCGTCCTGGGAACGGAAGGTACGGGTCCTCGTCGGCTGGCTGCCTCCGCTCCTGTTCGGCCGCGACATCGTGTCGCTGCACGCCGTACAGAACCCACGGGACGCCTTCGTCCGAGCAGGTGACCAGCATGTCGAGCCGTGAACGCCCCCGAACGGTGTCCGACCGCGGCCGCGGCCCCGCGCCGTTCCGCCGCGCCGACGGGACCCCGTGGGGCAGCAGGCTGATCCGGTCCTTGAACAGCCTGCCCGGTCGGCCATCCGCCAGCCCCTGGCCGTCGTTGATCGACGCGATCGCTGGGGGCAGCCTCGTCGTGCTGATCGCCACCGGCGCGATCTTGTCGGTCTTCTACACCCCGTCGAGCACCCTCGTCCGCTACCACGGCAGCTATGCGCTGCTCCGCGGCATCGAGATGTCGCAGGCCTACGCGTCCACGCTCGCCATCTCCGTCGACCTCCCCGGTGGATTGCTGGTCCGTCAGACTCATCACTGGGCCGCTCTGATCCTCCCCGCTGCCCTGATGCTCCGCCTGCTCCTTGCCTTCTTCACCGGAGCGTTCCGGACACCGCGTCGCCTCCAGTGGCTGCTGCTGGTGGCCGCGTTCCTCACGTCCCTGCTGAGTGGTTGGAGTGGCTACGCTCTGCCGGACGACATGCTCGCCGGCACCGGACTAAGGATCTTTCATGGTGTCCTGCTCGGCATCCCCGTCGTCGGCACCTGGCTGTCGCTGGCCCTGTTCGGCGGCGAGTACCCCGGTGACGTCCTCACCAGGCTCTATCCCATCCACCTCACCGCCCCCGTCGCCCTGGTGATGATCTTGGTGACGAGGTTCTGGTTGGCACGCCGTGGACTATCGGCCCAGCCGCGCGTTGCGGGCCGCAGCAAACGGCAAGATGCCGTAGTCAACTGGTCGACCCGCACGGTCGAGCTGCTCGGCATGGGACTGATCACCAGCGGCCTGCTCATCGTTTTCGGCGGTTTGGTGGAGATCAGCCCGGTGTGGCGCCAGGGGCCGTCCACGCCCGGGGCAGCAGGGGCGGGCAGCCAACCGGACTGGTACACCGCGTTCCTCGACGGCGCACTCCGTCTAGTCCCGCCCGGCTGGGAGCTGGCTGTCTTCGGCCAGACCCTGACCCTGGCGGTGCTCGTTCCCCTCACCCTGATCGGTGTGTTCTTCTTCCTCATCGTGGTCTATCCCTGGCTGGAAGCTTGGCTCACGGGGGACCGCACGTCCCACAACGTCCTCGACCGCGCCCGGGATGTACCGACCCGGACCGGAATCGGAGTGGCCGGGCTGGTCTTCTACTGCTCACTCTGGCTCGCGGGAAGCGCCGACATCATCGCCACTCAGTTCGACCTCAGCTTCAACCGTGTGATTCTCATGCTGCAGGTCGAGACACTGATCGGTCCGCTGCTCGGCTTCTGGGTCACCCGTACAAGTTGTCGCACTCTGCAACAGCTCGAGCGCGACCGGCGGCTACACGGGGTTGAGTCCGGCGTGATCACGCGGCTCCCGAGCGGCGGATACGTCGAAGATCACCTACAGCCAAGCAACCAGGAGCAACCATCGATGCCGAGTGTCCCACGCCCAGTAGCGATGAGCTCGCAAGCCGGACGGCGCAGGGCGATGATCGGGTCCCGAGCCTGGCTGGTCCAGCAGTACCTCGCTGGCGCACCGCGCACTGAATCAGCGGACCAGGGCCGACAGCCAGCCGATGCCCGAGCAGCGCTCCCGGCCGAAAGTGCGGCCGCACCCACACCAACCGAGGTCGCGGCACCATGACCGACCTGCCCGATCGAATGTCTGCTGCCTACATCTGCCAGCGCGGCTCAGCGGAGGCGATCCGGTACGGAACTCTCCCCATCCCGGCGTGGGGGCCCACCGATGTTCTCGTCCGGGTGCAGGCCGTCGCGGTGAACCAGGTGGACACATTCGTGCGTTCCGGCGCCTACGCCACCGAGCTCTCGTTTCCCTTCATCGTCGGCCGAGACCTGGTCGGCACCGTGGCCGCCCGCGGAGCGGGCATCACCGACCTCGAGATCGGCGATCCCGTCTGGGCGAACAGCCTCGGTCATGGAGGCCGGCAGGGCACGGCAGCCGAGTACGCGGTCGTCGCAGCGGAACGGCTTTACCGACTTCCACGCGTCGCTGACCCCATCAACGCCGTCGCCCTCGTCCACCCGGCCGCAACCGCCCACCTGGCGATGGTCGCCCGAGGCGGCCTGCACGCCGGAGAGACGGTCCTGATCGCAGGCGGCGCTGGGCATGTGGGGCGAGCAGCAACCATCCTTGCCGCCCACGCCGGTGCCCGCATCATCGCAACTGCCGGCGCCGACGATCTCGACACCTGCCGGTCCATCGGCGCCCACCTCGCGCTCGACTACCGCCACCACGACCTCCCCAGCCGCCTTCAGGCGGCTGTGGACAAGGGAGTGAACATCTACCTCGATACCTCCGGCAAGCCCGATCTCGACCTGGCCATCCGACTACTCTCCCGCGGCGGCCGGGTAGTCGTCATGGCAGGCTTGGACCAGCGGCCCCAGCTGCCGATCGGCGCCCTCTACACCCGCGACGCCCACATCCTGGGATTCGCCCTCAGCACCGCCAACACCGACGAGCTCGCACAAGCAGCGCAACGCATCAACCAACTTCTTCTCGATGGCTCGCTCCAGGCGCACAAGATCGAAGAACTCCCACTCAGTGCCGCAGCGCAGGCACACATGCGCCTCGAAAACGGCACAGCCAGAGGAACTCGAATCATCCTCCGACCATGAGACGCGCGAAAAGCGCCCTTCAGGTCAAGGTGCCTCACATGCCATCAGCGTGTCGAGGCCCGACCTCGCCACGAAGTCAATTCTGCAAACCGTCAGAGCCCGATCGCACCATCACGCAGGTGCTGCAACTCAGCGGGGATGTTGAGGTCCTGTCGCCGTACAGAACCAGAAAGGGATCTTGGTTCGTCCAGTTCGTAGGTGCGCTCCTCCGCCTACCACGGTAGATTTCAGGAGGAGCGTCTATGCGATCTCAGCCTCGAATGAGTTGGGCCTCATGATCAAGCGATCAGGGGTGCCTTCGTCGGACAGAAGTCCCACGTCGTTGCTTGGTCGCGACCGTGAGCTGACTCGGCTTTCGACCCTCGTGCAGCGCATGCGCGACGGGCACAGCGGCGCCCTGGTCCTGAGTGGCGAAGCCGGGGCCGGCAAGACCGCTCTGCTCGACCGCATCGCCGATACGGCCGGTCCGACCGTTCGGATCGAGCGGATGGTCGCCTCCGAGAGCGAAGTGGGGTTGCCCTACGCCGGCCTACAGCTCATGTGCAGCCGGTTGATGACAGAGGCAGCTCACCTCCCTGTCCCGCAGCACGCTGCGCTCCAGGCGGCCTTCGGGCTGCGCGTCGCGGATTCGCCGAACCCGCTGCTGGTCGGGCTGGCGGTGTTGGGCTTGCTCACCCAGGCCGCGAGCGAGGCCCCCCTTTTGTGCATCGTGGACGACGCCCAGTGGTTGGACGGCGTCTCCGCACTCGCGATCACTTCTGTGATTCGGCGTCTCGATGATGAACGGATTGCGGTCATCATGGCCATGCGGCAAGTCGACGAACGGTTCGCCGACCTGCCGCAGCTAACAGTCGCCGGGCTCGGAGACGAAGACGCACGCCAGCTTCTGCGTCGAAACCTCCCCAGTGCTATCGATCCACGGGTCGTCGATCAACTGATCGCAGAGTCCCATGGCAACCCCCTGGCCCTGCGGGAGCTGCCGGGCTCGCTCAGTCCGACGCAGCTGGCCGGTGGGTTCGCCCTCGCCAGCTTGATGCCGCTGGAGAGTCGGATCGAGCGGAGCCTGCTGAGCCGGCTGGAGTCATTGGCTCCGTCCACGCGGATGCTGCTCCTACTTGCTGCTGCCGACCCGACCGGTGACCCAGGACTTCTCTGGCGGGCCAGCACTGCGCTCGGGCTCGGACCCGAGGACTTCGAAGCCGCCCAGCAGTCGGACGCACTGATCGTCGGCGCGCGCGTCAGCTTTCGCCACCCGCTGATTCGTTCTGCGGTCTACCAAGCCGCATCCCCGCAGGACCGGCGCAACGTCCACGCCGCCCTGGCGGTAGCGACGAGCGTTGACCAGGATCCAGACCGGCGCGCCTGGCATCGAGCCAGCGCCACCATCCAGCCAGACGAAGAGGTAGCCGCTGACCTCGAGCAATCGGCCTCGCGCGCACGCACGCGCGGCGGTGTCGCGGCTACGGCAGCTTTCCTCGAGCGTGCTGCGGAGCTCTCACCCTCGCCAACCCGGCGTGTCGAGCGGCTGATCGCGTCAGCCGAGGCCAAGCAGGAGGCCGGTGCACCGGAAGCGGCCCTGCGGTTGCTGGACAGCATTCGGGGTCAGCCACTCACGGCGTTCCAGGAAGCATCAATCGGCCGGATGCGAGCGCGCGCAAATTACGCCCTGAGGCGCGACCGGAGCGCGCCCAGGCAGCTGTTGATCGCCGCCCGAAACTTGGAGCCGCACGACAAGGGTCTGGCTCGCGACACCTACATGGAGGCCCTGTCTGCGGCCGTCCACGCCGGCCGGCTCGGTGAGCCCGGGGCCGTAGCAGAGATCGCGACGGCAATCCTCGAGGCGACCGCCCACGACGAGTCAGAGCGGCCGCAAGATCTGATTCTGCGAGGTCAGGCGTTGCTGTCCGCCGTTGGACAAGAAACCGCACTACCCACCGTGCGTCGCGCGGTGCGCGCGTTTCTCGAGCAGCCGTTGACTCCACTCGAGCTGCACTGGATGTGGTTCGGCGGCAGGGCCGCGCAGGACATATGGGACGCCGACGCCCTGCGCGTCCTTGCGCAGCGACAGGTGGAGTTGGCGCGGGCTGGAGGCGTTCTCAGCACCCTTCCGATGGCCCTCAACTTGTTGAGTGTGGCGCGGACGTTCGACGGCCATCTGGATGAGTCGGAAGCCATCTGCGACGACATCGACACCATCTTGTCGGTCACCGGACAGCCGATACCGCAATACGCCCGAATAGGCATCGCGGCCTACCGAGGGCAGGTGGAGGAGGTGGAACGCCGCGCAAAGCAGATCAGGGCTGACGCATCCGAACGCGGAGAGGGGTACGCCCTGACAGTGGCCAACTTCGCGGAAGCGCTGGTGTACAACGGTGCAGGCCGCTATCGGGAGGCGGTCGCTTCGGCCCGCAGTGAAATGCCGTACTCACACGAGCTGGGACACGCGATGCGGACCCTGCTCGAGCTCGTGGAGGCAGCAACGCGCACCGGTGAGTTCGCCTTGGCCCAAGAAGCGGTCGACCGGCTTGAAAGTGTGACCCAGCCGGTCGGCGACAGTGACTGGGCGCTTGCATTCGTCGCCATTGCCAAGGCTCAGCTGCGCGAGGGCGACGACGCCGAAGCCTGTTACCGGGAGGCGATCGAGCGCTTTGACCGGATCCGGGTCCCCATGCTGAAAGCACGAAGCCAGCTCCTGTACGGGGAGATGCTGCGCAGAGACAACCGGCGGGTCGACGCCAGGACGCAGCTCCGGGCGGCCTACGAAGGATTGCAGGTTTGCGGCATGAACGGCTTCGCCGAGCGCGCGGCCCGGGAACTGAGGGCCACCGGCGAGACCGTGCGCGCTCGCGGGTCAGCTACGACGGAAGAGCTCACAGATCAAGAGCTGAACGTCGCGCGACTAGCGCGCGACGGACTGACGAACCGTGACATCGGCGCCCGGCTGTTCATCAGCGCCCACACCGCTGAATGGCATCTTCGGAAGGTATTCGTGAAACTCGGAATCAAGGCACGAACCGAACTGAGGACCGCCCTGGCCGACATCGACTGACCTGCGCCGACGGCGCCGCGACAGGTCTTGCGTGCCTGCCGAGCATCAAACACCTCGGCGATGTCCGGACTACTGACAACTTTGTGAGACAACTGACGACTCATCTGAGACAACACAGCGCCGATGCGGCAGTGGAGCACCTTTCGACCGATCAGCGCTCACATTACTTGACATAATGTTGCTTATCGGACAACTGGGACGAGATCAGCGGAAGGTCGAGAACCCCGTTCGGCGCGTCGATCGAGCACCCCCGGCGCGACGCACCGAACGGGTCGAGAACCAACCTCGCCGCCGTCTTCGTTGGCGAATTACATGGGCAGCGCTTCGTACACCTCGACGCTGCCGCCCGAGGTCAGAATCGGGCAGCCCGCCGTCTTCGTGGTGGCCTCGGCGAGCGAGTCGGCGTTGATGATCGAGTAACCGCCCAGCCGTGAGCCGGTGCTCTCCGAAGTGCCATCAGCTCCGACGGTGCTGGCACCGCCCAACGGGTTGCCGATGTCGATCACGGACTCGCCCAGCCCGCCGAACCAGCCGCCCCAGGCCTGCATCACCGCCTCCTGGTCTTCCGGGGTCTCAACGGACTGGCCGCCTGCGTACAGGAACAAGAACTTCGCCATCGTGTCCTCCTTGGTCTGGTCGATCCCTGGCGGACCGACGATGAGTGGCGTCACACCCACTACGTCTCGCACGGGGTGAAATCGACACTCATCGGACGCCGATCGACAGGATCTCGATCTCGAGCTCGGCCGAACCTCAGCTCTCCTCAGCCACCCACGTACGCGGCCAGGTGCTCACCCGTCAGCGTCGACCTCGACGCCACCAGCTCGGCCGGTGTCCCTTCGAAGACGATCGTGCCGCCGTCGTGGCCGGCACCCGGGCCGAGATCGATGATCCAGTCGGCGTGAGCCATCACCGCCTGGTGGTGCTCGATCACGATCACCGTCGTCCCGGAGTCGACGAGGCGGTCCAGCAGACCGAGCAGCTGCTCGACGTCGGCGAGGTGGAGCCCGGAGGTCGGCTCGTCGAGGACGTACACGTCTCCCTTGCCGCCCATGTGCGTGGCCAGCTTGAGTCGTTGTCGTTCGCCACCGGACAGCGTGGTCAACGGCTGGCCGATGGTGAGGTACCCGAGGCCGACGTCGGCCAGTCGCTCGAGGATCTTGTGGGCGGCCGGCGTACGCGCGTCGCCGTCCGCGAAGAAGTCCCGCGCCTCGGCCACCGACATCGCCAGGACCTCGCTGATGTCCTTGCCGCCGAAGGCGTACTCGAGCACGATGGCGTCGAACCGCTTCCCGTCGCAGACCTCGCAGGTGGTGGCGACCCCGGCCATCATCCCCAGGTCGGTGTAGATCACCCCGGCGCCGTTGCAGTTGGGGCAGGCACCCTCGGAGTTGGCGCTGAACAGCGCCGGCTTGACGCCGTTGGCCTTGGCGAACGCCTTGCGGATGGGATCCAGCAGACCGGTGTACGTCGCCGGGTTGCTGCGCCGCGACCCCCTGATCGATCCCTGGTCGACCGAGATCACCCCGTCCCGACCCGACACGGAGCCGGTGATCAGTGAGCTCTTGCCCGACCCGGCGACACCGGTGATCACGGTCAACACCCCGAGCGGAATGTCGACGTCGACGTCTCGGAGGTTGTGGGTGCCGGCTCCCCTGATCTCCAGTGCGCCGGACGACGTGCGGACAGACGGCTTGACGGTCGCCCGATCGTCGAGGTGGCGTCCGGTCAAGGTGTCGCTGGCCCGCAGCCCCTCGACGGTGCCTTCGAACACCACCTCGCCACCGGCGGCACCGGCCCCCGGGCCGAGGTCGACCACACGATCACCGATGACGATCGTCTCCGGCTTGTGCTCCACCACGAGCACCGTGTTCCCCTTGTCCCGCAGCTGCAGCAGCAGCTCGTTCATCCGCTGGATGTCGTGCGGGTGCAGGCCGATCGTCGGCTCGTCGAAGACGTACGTGACGTCGGTGAGGCTCGAGCCGAGATGACGGATCATCTTGGTGCGCTGGGCCTCGCCGCCGGACAGCGTGCCCGCGGGGCGCTCCAGACTCAGGTAGCCCAGGCCGATCTCCACGAAGGAGTCGAGCGTGTGACTCAGGGCGTTGAGCAGCGGCGCCACCGACGGCTCGTCCAGATTCCCCACCCACGCGGCGAGATCACTGATCTGCATGGCACAGGCGTCGGCGATGTTGATCTTGGCGATCTTCGATGACCGGGCCTCGGCGCTCAGCCGGGTACCGTCGCACTCGGGGCACAGCGCGAAGGTCACGGCCCGCTCCACGAACGCACGGATGTGCGGCTGCATCGCGTCCACATCCTTGCTCAGGAAGGATTTCTGGATCGTCGGGATGAGACCCGTGTAGGTGAGGTTGATCCCCTCGACCTTGATCTTGGTCGGCTCCTTGTACAGCAGGTCCTGCAGCTGCCTCTTGGTGTACTGGCGGATCGGCTTGTCCGGGTCGAAGAAGCCACAGCCGCGGAAGATGCGGCCGTACCAGCCCTCCATGCTGTAACCGGGAATCGTCAGCGCACCCTCGTTCAGCGACAGGCTGTCGTCGTACAGCGCGGTCAGGTCGATGTCGGTCACCGAGCCCCGGCCCTCGCAGCGCGGACACATGCCACCGGTGATGCTGAAGCTGCGTCGTTCCTTGATCGTCTGTCCGGCCCGCTTGGTGGTGACCGCGCCAGCACCGCTGATCGAGGCCACGTTGAAGGAGAAGGCCTGCGGCGAGCCGATGTGCGGCCTGCCCAGCCGGCTGAACAGGATCCGCAGCATCGCGTTGGTGTCGGTCGCGGTGCCCACCGTGGACCGCGGATCGGCGCCCATGCGCTCCTGGTCGACGATGATCGCCGTGGTCAGACCTTCCAGCACGTCCACGTCGGGTCGGGCCTGCGTCGGCATGAAGCCCTGGACGAAGGAGCTGTACGTCTCGTTGATCAGCCGCTGAGACTCGGCCGCGATGGTGCCGAAGACCAACGAGCTCTTTCCCGACCCGGACACGCCGGTGAACACCGTGAGCTCCCGCTTGCCGATCTCGACGCTGATGTCCTTGAGGTTGTTGACTCTGGCTCCGACGACCCGGATCACGTCGTGATCGCGCGATCCGCGCCGATCTCGGGCCGACGAGACCTTCGTCGTCCGGCTCATCGTCACTCCCCCTGCGGTGCGAGCTGCTGGATGCGGATCATGTTGCCCGCCGGATCACGGACGGCGCAGTCCCGCACCCCGTACGGCTGGTCGATGGGCTCCTGCACCACCTCGACGCCGCTGGCCTGCAGGCGATCGAAGGTGTCGTCGAGATCTTCGGTGGCCAGGTTGACCCCCGCGTACGTGCCCTTGG
>CAVPPP010000037.1:0-828212 GCA_963707005.1 uncultured Actinomycetota bacterium | reverse complement strand
AGATTGGGGTGAAAGCCCTGGTCAGATGCGGTTTCGGATGCTCGGTCCTGTGCCGCTGGCGCCCCCGGGCAACCCTTGCTGAGCGGCCCGCTACGGCCCGACTACGGCCCGACATCCAAGCCCTCCCCCGCAGGAGCGACGAAGTTGGGCAGCGAGTTCATCGACACCGCCTTGCTGCTGTCTGACGCGGCAGCGGGAACCCCGAATAGACCAGTGGCTACCTCAGCCTGACGGCCGCTCGTCCAGGCACATCACGTTGCCCTCGCTGTCTGTGAACCAGGCGGTGCGCTGGCCACCGACGTCGGCAATCTCACCGTCCCAGGTCACACCAGGCATGTCGTAATGCTCGAAGGTGACCCCGACTCCACTGAGTTTCTGCACGACGGCTGGTAGGTCGTCCACATCCCACTGCGCGATTGTGTGCTTGCCCGTACCGGCGGATGACGTCTCGTACACCTGGAACCACGAACCGCTCGGCGTCGAGAACCGGATTGTTTGCTCGTCCTCGGCAATCGGAGAAAGCCCGAGCTTGTCGACGTAGAACGCTCGTGCCCGCTCCAGGTTGGCCGCAGGAACGTTAGCGTGGACCTCGCTGTGCGCCAGCATGCGCACCACCTCCCCAAGAGGAATACCCACCGACCAAAGTTACTCCTGCCTCCTCGTTGCCGCCACTGCGCATCCGCTGCTTTCGGCGGTCACGACTCAACTGCTCGCAGTCCGGGGAACCCTGCTGGCGCCGCCCGCCCCGGTATGGCTGTTCGAGGACGAAGGACCCGAGAATCGCGTCCAGGCCGCACACAGGCCGCATCGCCTCCTGAAGCCTTGCCAGACACCGCATAGTCGCGAAAGTTCTCCCGACGGCCCAACCAGCCCCTGACAAGGTCTTGCGCCCTCCAGCACAGTCGATCGACGCCGTCGATCACCGGTCGGTGGACGGCTTTCTAAACCCTGTGTCGCAGGTTCGAATCCTGCTGGGGGCGCCAAGCAAGACACCTAGTTTGTCCGAGGAGAGGGCGTTTCGCGGGTTCGACCGGCGACGCCCTCGGTTTCTATCCAGCACGGTGGGAAGATGCGACGCGGCGGAAGTCCGGCAGGGCGAGGAACTGCGCGACAGACATAACCGCGGCCGAACCGAAATAAACCGCTCCGAGGACGTCCGGTACGAACACGAGGACGAGAGCGACCGGCACGATCGCGATCCACATCGCGAGCCACGCCCACCACTCGCGCCGGCGATACGGGATTAGGAGTATGACGAGCGCGAGCAGGTGGAGCGTGCCGAAAAGCTCGAACATCTGCTGCTCGTCAGTGGACGAGGCGATGTAGAAGACGCCGGCGAAGTGATTGAGCGCGAACGCTACCGTGAAGAAGAGCAGCGCTCCCCAGCCGATTCGCCACAGCACGACGCTCACCAACCGGCTACCGCCTGCGTCTGGCGCGCTCGGAGTGCTTTCGGGTGAACCGCTCGCCACCACGGACATGATCACTCCGTCCCACGCCTCTTGACACTTCGGCTAGTGAGCGAAGTCGAAGGTCTCATAGGCGACAGGCTGGGGCGCGGCCAACATCTGCTCCAGCACACCGGCCTGCTGGAAGGCGGGGAACAGGACGTTCTCGGCGAAGGTCCGAGCGGTCGCCTGATCCTGCCAGACGTCGACGATCTGCACCCTCCCGTCGGGAAGTTCGCTGGCGGCGTGGATGATGAGGCCCTCCGGCTTCGGGGTCAAGACGCCGGGGACGGCGTCATACTCAGCCTTGCTGTCGGCGTAGGAAACCATTGCTACGGGCATGGGTGCTCCTTGATCTGGTGGCCGCAAGCCGCCTCGTGGCGAGCCTGTAGCCACACCATAAAGCGGCCGGATCCGCTACTGAATAGGGCGTTTCCCTACGAACTCGGCTCAGCCATCCGTCGGCCCAGTTCAGCCCTCGACCGGATGCCGAGCTTGCGGTACACGTTCGCCAGGTTGACCTCGACGGTCTTCGGGCTGATGAACAGCACCCGGGACACCTCCCGGTTCGTCTGCCCGGAGGCGGCAAGCTCCGCGACCCGACGCTCCGAGGGAGTGAGGACGTCGCCCTGTGGGGACACGGCACTAATCCGGCCCAGCTCCGCTTTCGTACGGCTGCTCCACAGCGGGTTCCCCAGCGCCTCGAAGATCGACAGCGCCCGCTCCAGCGTCTCCGCGGCAGCACGCTTGTGATGGCTACGGCGCAACAGCTGGCCGCGTACGAGCAGGGTCCGGCCGAGCTCGAGCGGCACGGGCAGGCGCTCGTGATGGTGCAGGGCCTCGGCGGTCGCCTCCAGCGCTCCGGCCACGTCGCCGTGCGCAGCCAGCAGCAATGCTTGGCACCGTGACCCGAGGGCGAGGGCCCATGCCCGGTCGAGGCGCCGCCCGTTGTCCAGAAGCTGGGTCACCAGGGCCTGGGCCTCGTCACTGCGCCCCACGGCGATCAGGGCTTCTGCAGCATCGGGCGCGAACGGGGCAGCCGTCGGCTCCCCGTAGCCCATCGCCGGCGCCGCCGCGATCAGTGGCCCGAGGGCCCGCAGCGCTGCTGGGTAATCCCCGCCGGAAACCTCGACGAACCCCAGTGTCACCAGCGGCCAGACCCGGACAGCAAGTGAGCCGCCCCGCTCGAAGATGGCAAGCGCGCCGTTGGCCGCCTCACGGCACCGCTCGGCGTCGCCCTCGTACGCAGCGACCACGGCCTCGACGCTGCGGGCGATCGCCAGGGGAATGTCCGTCCCGAGCTGACGCGCGCGTTCCGCGGTGTCCTCGGCGAGCAGTCGCGCCTCGGGCACCGACCCCCTCCAGCACTCCACCATCACGTGATGGAACGCCATGAACATCAGGTCGCTCTCCGCGCCGCGCTCGATCGCCTGCCGTCGCAGCGTCAGCAAGCCGTCCCTGGCCTGGTCCAGCTGTCCCACCCAGGCACGCATCAGGCTGGCCGCCAGCGACGGGCGCAGCATGATCGCCGACGTCGACTCCGGGTCCTCCAGCTCCAGGGCGCGGGTGAGCATGGCCTCGTCCAGGCCGAGCCCGCTGAGGAAGCGCACCATCAGGGCGCCCGCGATGGCCTCGCCAAGCAGGGCGCGGTCGTTCGCCTTCTCCGCGCCAGCGACCGTGGCGGTCGTCAGCTCGAGGGCGTCCTGGATCCGCCCGAGGTTCACCAGCACGTACAGCTGGTCGACCGAGATCCGGACCCGGAGCCGAGGATCCAGGTCCGGCTCCGACAGGGCCTGGTCCAGCAACGACGCCGCCTCTGTGTAGCTGTCGTCGTGCAACCGGATGATCGCCAGCAGGTGGAGCGCGACAGGTTTGAGACCACCCGGCGCGAGCGCCGCGACGACCTCCTCGACGCAGCTCCGGGCACGTCGCGGGTCACCCGCGTCGAACAGGTGGTGCGCCATGCGGAGCCGCCGCTCCGGCGTGTCGCCGCCCAGCCTGAGACTCAGGTCAAGGAGCTCGGCGGCCGTCGCCGGCGCCCCCCGTGCGCGCGCGACCCCGGCGGCTCGGTCCAGCTCCTGCAGGGCCTCCGGGTCGAGACCGGTCGACCCGAGCGCCCGGTGGCGGGCGCGTTCCACGGGGTCAGTCACCGCTCCCGCGAGCCGCCGGTGGGTCTCCCTGCGCTGCCCGGCGGTGGCCGTCGCATAGACGCCCGTGCGCAACAGGGGATGGGTGAAGGCGATGGCACGCCCGTCGATCGTGAGCACGCCGGCCGCCTCCGCGACGAACAGGTCGTCCTCGACCCGCGAGCCGCCCGCGTCCCCGACCACCGTCTCCACGACGTCCACCGTCGGGCTCGCCATCGCCGCCACGGCCAGCAGCGCCTGCCTGACCGTGGGCGAGAAGGCGTCGATCCGGGCGTTCACCAGGCGCCTCAGGTTCGCCGGGAACGACGCCGGAGCCTCCCCTGGTCGTGCGTCGCCGAGATAGCGGGCCAGCTCGAGCGCGTGCAGCGGGTTCCCGCCTGACGCCTCTTCGATGCGAAGCATGGTCGGTCGTGGATACGCCCTTCCAAGCCGGTCCCCAAGCAGCTCCTGGAGCGCGGCCGGCGGGAGCGGTCCGACCGTCAGCCGAGTGTCCCGGTCCGCGTTGCCGGACTGGAGCCAGTCGTCCTCGCCCGCGTAGGTGTCCCCCCGGACGGTCGCGACCACCGCCACCCCCGCGTCGATCCTCCTGAGCGCGTACGAGATCGCCGACCTGCTGGACGCGTCCACCCACTGGGCGTCGTCGAGGGCCAGCAGCACGCTGGACGTCTCGCGGAGCCCGTCCAGGATCGACAGCAACGCGGCGCCGAGAGCCAGCGGGTCGGTGGACCGGGCCGGGTCGGACGACCGGGCGAGAGCAACATCGATCGCCTCCTGCTGTCGGGGAGGAAGCGAGGCGAGCACAGCCCCCGGCACGTCCGACAGTAGGTCGGCCAGCGTGGCCAGGGTGAGGCCCGCCTCACTGCTCGTCGGTCGCGCGTCCAGGACGTACATCTCCTGGCTGTGGGCGAGGTCGATGGTGGACCACCACAGGGCCGTCTTGCCCATTCCCGCCGGCCCCTCGAGGATCAGCGTGCCCGACGCCGACCCGATCGGGACAAGAAACCCGGCGATCGCCAGCAGCTCTGTCTGCCGCCCGTACAGCCTGCTGTGCACGCTGTCAGTGTGGCCCCAGAACAGAGCCGTACGAAAGCCCGACGAAGGCCGGGAGACGGCCGAGAGGGATCATGGACGCACTGAGGACCAAAGATCATCGTGGTCGGCTACGACGTCACCCTCAACCCCTCCGCCGCAACAGCCTAAAGACGGTCTCTGCCACGAAGGGAATCTTCGCGTCAGAGCCAAATGAGGGGACAAGTCGGCCTGTAAGCGCGACACAGGCCCATGCCCGCCGATCTGGTTCCCGGCCCGATCGTCCGGGCCGCCCTGCGGGCGGTTCGTCGGCACCGATTCCGGCCGGTAGGCCCCACGGGTACCAGGCTCGCGCCTCGCCGCACACCTGAATGTCAGCAACGCATCGGGGGTGAACAACGTCGGCACCGCGCTCACCGGTCAACAAGCCGACGAGTTGGCCTCCGTCCTCACCGAGGTACCCGACTCAGCCCATTCGTGGCCGTCCGAGATTGGTGGCCGTCACTTCGGCGGGGGAAAGGTGGCGATCACCCACGTGGAGCCTGATCGTGGTGGTCGAGGTTGCCGCCGACACCGCCCTCCAGGCGGGCCGTCACCGGCACGCTCTCCGGCTCCTCCGCGTCCGGACTGATCTCACTCCGGAGGACATCGATTCGGCCTGAGGTGGTGGAGCATGCCGGGATGGCCTACCGGACTCGAGCCCAACCCGGCAAGGGCACCTGGCGTCACCCACAGCTCGGGACGGGCGCAGGTGTCGAGCTAGTCGACTGTTCGCCAAGAAGACTGAATGGTGCGCCCGGCGCGGCGGCCCGATTCCTGCCGATGCGGTGTGAGCTGACTGCATCGCCCTCACGACCCACGTTGACCCAGTGGGCCAGTTCCTCGAGCCCGAGACCGCCGGCCGCCTCGAGCAAGACACCAGCAACCAACAACTCGGTCGACCGCATATCCGGGCGCACCGACCATGCTCCGACCGCAACGCCCGCGGTCTCGATCAAGACGTGTCTCCTGCCTCCCGCGATACCGCGGACTCCTCGACGATGCCAGCAATCGGTTCCCCTGCCACGATCCGTCGCCACGCCTCGCCATGTACTTGAGAGGCAAGAATCCGGTCCTTCTTCTGCCAACTACCGCTACGAGGAGGAGACCAAGTTCGCCGAGGCTCAGCAGCGCGGCGTCTGGCTTCAGCAGTGGGGTGTCCTGTGACCGACGCGCGACCGATCACCTTCCACGCGGCCACAGCAGAGCACGACCAGGCGGCGGCCGCCGTTCGGTCAGCATCGTTCGCCCAGGGCGGCGCTCGGTTCCGGGCCTCGGATTGGATGACGTTGGGTCTGTTCTCCCTCGCTTCGGACCACATCGCAGGCGGCATCAATCTGGGTCGGTGCGCGCGATGTGAGAAGTCGCCGCTACTCGTTCGGCACGCCCGAGGCGTCTACTCGCTGGAGGCGTCGTGACCGACGCCGAGAGGCAGGCCGCGCACCTCGAGCAGATGGCACAGCAGCAGATCCATCGCGGGCCGGGCCCGCCAGCAGCCGTTCGCAGCGCTCCTCGACAGCTCAGGTGCCCGAGAGGTGCTCGGCTGGAGCCCGGCGCACTCGTGGCACCCAGCGAACAGCGAGCCGTAGCCGCAAGCGGTGGGATGTCTGGTGGGGATGTATGGCGTCAGCCGTGACCTCGGCGTTCACTGTGGGAAGGCGTCATCGGCGTCGTACCAGCTTGTCTGATCAGAGCTGTCCGCGACCGGGTCCAGGGTGGCTACCGTTTCCTCCGCTGCCCGACGTGCCGAAGGGGACCAATCGGTAGCAGGTTCGTCACCAGGCCCTGTGACACAGATCGGCTCAGACTCCGTCCTCAGACAGAGGCTCTGCGACAGGCGACGCACCTCTACCCTGCGTCCGTTGATCATCTGAGTTTCGACCGGTCCCCGACGGCGCATTTCCTTGGCCTGGCTGGCAATCTCCATGGTCAGGGGGCGGGCGTCGGATTGGTACTCGAACTGTGCCGCTACCCGGGTGGTCTTCCCGTCGACCCATTCGATCAGCTGGGTCATGCGGATTCCGTCGGGCACAGACGTCAGGCGGAACGGCACCAGCATCGGGTTGGGCTCAGCTCGCACCCTGTTGGCGAAGTCGAGGATGCCTGCTCGGTCGAGATCACAGCTCACGGCAAACCAGCGATCGCTCGCCTGCCAGACGACCTGAGCCGGGTAGGGCCCGACGTCGGGGTCTCTCTTGCCGTAGGACGCCGCTGATCCCTGCACGGAGACCTTCTCGGGAGACCCTCCCCAATAGTGCTTGGGCTCTGCAGGTGACGTCGAGACCAGGCAGCCCCTCGAGTCGGGACCGTTCAGTGATGTCGATTCGTCAGCCGGGCCGACATTGCGGGCCGTCACCGACCAGCCGGCCGGCGGATCCACCTGGTGGGTCTGGTTCCAGCTGTGTCCGGCCGCCGGCTCCAGGGTGCGGGTGTCCGGAACCGGCGTACAGGATGAACCGGCTGCCGCCAGCCCCAGGACGATCAGAACGTGACCGGCAACGCGCGCACGACCCCTCTCGATGTTCCGCCTCACTCTGTGAGTATCGACCAGACGAGCCTGTCGGGTGAGGTGAGTTGTCAACGGCGGCAAGCGAGCATGCATTCGCCACACGGGAAGGCGATCGGCTCAACCACCCACGACCCGGTACGGCTGGTGGTACCGCCACGAGGCGTCTGCGGCTCCCGTTGCCGTGTTCGTCAGCGCCCGGCCAGCGAAGCGCGTTCTGGGCGCAGTAGGTTCCCGCATGTGGAGATCGACTGGCAGGCCGAAGTCGTCGATCAGATGGACTCGCACTGGCGAAACCAGCTCCGGCCCCGCCTCGCTGGATTGACCGACGACGAGTACTTCTGGGAGCCCGTCCCGGGCTGTTGGTCGCTGCGCCGGAAGGGTGAGAGCTCCGCACCCATCTCTCGTGGTGTCGGCGAGTACAGGATGGACTACGCCGAACCGTCTCATGCTCTCCAGCCGGTGACGACGATTGCCTGGCGTCTCGCGCACCTGATCGACAATCTCGGCAATCCGACGGTTCCTCACTTCGAGTTCAAGGGTCCCGACTCGCCGACGATCGACTTCGCGGGCTCCGCTGGAGGTGCATTGCGGCAGCTCGACGAGGGCTACGATGCCTGGATAAATGACGTGCACATCCTCGGCGATGTGGGCCTCGCTCGGCCCCAAGGGGCGCTGTCACCCCCGCAGTATTCAGATGCCCCCATCGCTCGGCTGGTCATGTACAGCCACGTCGAGGTGATCCATCACGGTGCCGAGATCTGTCTGCTGCGTGACCTGTACGCGTGGAGGACAGGCGCCTGAAACAGCCAACGACCCAGGAGCCGACCATGACACGATCCACCACCCAACAGCCATCTCGTCGAACATCAAGGTCAGACAACGTCAACCGCGCTCGCGGCGCCATCGACACCTTGGCTGTAGGAGCAGCGAAGGTCGAGATCACCCCCGCCCCGGAGCGGCTGCCCGCCCAGTGCCTCGGCGTGCACGACCCGATCTACGCGCGCGCAATCGTGCTCGACAACGGTCAGCGGCGGGCGGCCCTGGTGACTCTGGACGCCGGATCGGTCAGTACCGACACCTTCGATCGCGTCAGCCGAGCGATCGACACCGAGCTCGGCATACCAGCGGACACCCTCATCTTGACCGCAACCCACACTCACAGCGTGCCCCGAGTCCTGGAAGACAGCTTCACCACCCACATCGTCGACGCGATCCGCCGTGCATCGGACGCGGTCCGACCGGCGCAGATGTCGTACGGCACGGGCGTGTGCCATATCAACGTCAACCGGAACCGGTACGACAGTGCTCACCATCACTGGTGGGAGGGACCCAACTACGACGGGGTTTCCGACAAGACCGTCGCCGTTCTCTCCTTCACCGCCGAGGACCAACAGCCGATTGCCGTTCTGTACAACTACGGCGTCCATGCGGTGCTCACCGGGCAACTCGACCAGATCAGCGCTGACCTCCCGGGCGCGGCATCGGACTACATCGAGGAGTCCCTCGGTGAGGGCGTCGTAGCGTTGTGGTCGGAAGGCACCGCGGGAGATCAGAACCCGATCTACTTCCAGCAGACCTATGACCTCCGCGCACTCCGGATCGCCGAGTACGCCACCCGCGGCATCGACATCAGCAACTCGATGCCGCCCGGCGGCGAGGGCCTGGACCGCAACAACCCCCAGGTGGCGAAGCTCATGTCGCAGCAGACCCGATTGATGGTGTCGATGGGGCAGATCCTCGGCGAGGAAGTGCTGCAGACGCGGCGCGCGACGATGGAGCGACCGCAATCACGGATCGAGATCGTCGGTGGGCACAAGGTCATCAGCTGCCCCGGACGGGTCAGGACCGACACGGGGCGCGCCGGCCGACCCGGCACCTACGCGAGCGCACCGGATGTGCCGATCCGACTCAGCATGCTGCGGCTCGGCGACACCGTCATCGGAGGCGTTGATGGTGAGGTCTTCACGGAGATCGGTCTGAGGTTCAAGCGTGCTTCGCCGTACAAGCACACGATCATGGCCACCCTCACCAACGGTTTCGGACCGAGCGGGTACATCGCCAGTGATGCCGCGAGTGGCTACGCGACGTTCGAGGTCCTCTCGTCCAAGCTGGTCCCTGGCCATGCCGAGTCCGCCATCGTCGAAGGCCTTCTCGATCTCATGGAACAGATCGAGGAGTAGCCGAGAACGGTGCTCCGGCGCGGCTCGTGGAGGTGCCGAGGTATCTGGGCGGGCGCCATCAGCACGTTCATTCGACGCCTGGTTGGGCGCCAGTTCCCGAACCGAACGTGGGGTACCGCAATGGCGACCAAGATCACGCAGCCGCACCGAGTTGGGATCAGGGCGGCGCGGGCGAGGAGAGCCGGGGCGGGATGGACCGTTCGGGCGTGCGCGGTGCTGGCGCTGTCACTGGTCCTTGCCGTCATGGGCGTCGGCCTGGCCGCCGCGGATGACCTGGAAGAGCCGACGGTCGTTCCGAGCACCGGTCCCGAAACCGGCAGCCTGCCCGGCTGGATCATCGTCCGATGGGGCCATTCCGGGCAGGGCCTCAATGAGTTCTCGGTCGAGCGTGAGAACCCGTACTTCCGCTGGGACAACGTCAACCCCGCCCAGCGGAGTCTGCCAGATGGTGGCCTCCAGCCGGACACGACGTACCGCTACCGGGTCTGTGCCTACGTCAACACCGAGGACGGCGAGCCGGCGTGCTCGCCGTGGCAGGCTGGCAAGACGAGCCCACCCGAGACGCCGCAGCAGCAACGCCGTCCCCCCAGGCCCTGGATCGTCGAGCACGACGCCGGCCAGACCTGGGTCGGGATCAAGTGGGAAGCCGGATATGACTACGACTCCTACTTCATCAACATCACCGGCCCGTTCGGCACAGCGAAGGGACCGCGCGAGCTGCGCACCATCCACCATGACGACGACGGGACCTGGGGCTACCAACGCGTAGACGGGCTGCTCCCGGGCCGCGCCTACGGGTTCTCGGTGCAGGGGTGCACGGAGACGTACTTCGGTCTCGGCGACGACAGGTGCTGGGACTGGGCGCCGGAGTACCCCGCGTACACCTCGGAGTACCCGCTGCACTCCGGGCCCGACACCTGTGCGCCGCCCTTCGTCTGGCGGGAGGCGTTTGCTGGCGACCGGGCCTGTGTCGAGGTGCAGCGACGGACACAGGTCGCCGCCGACAACGCGCAGGCGCAGTCGCGTCGTGCCTACACCTGCACTCCGCCCAACTGCACCTTCACCGCACCCGACACCTGCAAGGTCCCGTTCGTCTGGCGAGAAGCGCGGCCCAGCGACCACGTCTGTGTCAGGGTGCCGGAACGCTCGCAGGTGGCGGCCGAGAACGCCCTGGCCGACCAGCGCCGCGCGGCTCCCCGTTAGCCGTCCTCAGGCGGTCACTCACGGGACTCGCGTCAGCGTCACGATTGCGGCCAAGATCGCCGCCACCACGCCGTCGACGGCGAGGGGCAGCATGCCGATCCAGTACGCAGGGATCGGATCGAGCCGATAGAAAACCAGGTAGCAGGCCAGCCCGACCAGCGTCGCGATCGCTGTCGCGACGATCCAGGCGGACGCCGCCGGTGCCGTCAACACCCCTGCCGTCCGCAACGTGATGCCGGCAGCGAGTTGCACGGTGGCCCAGACAACGATCAGCGGGAGCTCCGTGGTGACGGGCCGATGGGCGACGCTGGAGGTGACGTAAAGCAACAACGCCCCGACTAGTACGCCGCCGCCGATCGTCGCCCCCAGCGCCGGCGGCGACGCGCTAGGGAGAAGGGCCGCGATGCCGACGGCCAGCAGAACCAGACCGCCGAGGCCTCCGATCACCGCTCCTGCGAGGAAGAGTCCGCCGCCGGGTGGAGTCCGCACCGACGGTCTGAACGTGATCGTCCACCAGACGAGGTAGCTCAGGCTGCAGACGACGAGCAGGACCTCACCGATCACGATCGTCAGCGGGCCACCCTCCAGCGCCTGCCACCTCGTCACCGTTTCACCCTAGTCACCTCAGCGCACCGCAAGGAGACCGTCGAGCGAGACGCGGTCCGCTGAGCCGAGGTCAGCGGTCAGCGGCGGCTGCCAGGTCGAGATCTTCTCGGGTGAGTACCGATCGGATCTCGACTCCGATGTCTGCCAGCGGCGTTGCATCGGCTGGGCTCCGGTCGATAGCACAGACGGCGACCGCGACCTTCGCACCGAGCTCGCGAAGCGCGAGTGCTGCGTCACGGACTGCGCCGCCCGTTGTGATGACGTCTTCGATCAGCACGACGGTCCGGCCGTCGACGTCGCCGCCTTCGGCGAGTCTGCACGTGCCGTAGGTCTTGGCTTGCTTGCGCACGAACAATGCTGGCCGCTCGGTGAGGGCGCTGACGACAGTGACGAGCGGCACGCCACCCAGCTCGAGCCCGCCCAGCAGGTCGACGTCTTCGGGGAGTAGAGGGACCATCGCTTGGGCAACCCGGTGTAAGAGGCCTGGCTGGGCTTCGAACAAGTACTTGTCGAAGTACTCGTGCGTGACCTGTCCCGAGCGGAGCGTGAATCCGCCGGTCAGCCGACACGCTCGGTCGATGTCTTTGGCAAGATTATGGAGGTCGCTCACGCACTCATGCTCGCACCGCCCTTGTGAGCTGTGTGTGGAGTGCTGCGGTGTCGCCGTACGCCCGATCGTTGCGAGCCGTCCGTCGTTCGGCAGCGCCGATGATTTTCTACAGGCTCACGTATGCCCCCGTTACGACTGGGATTGCCGCTGATCGACAGTGTCCACCGCGGGTATGGTGCCGGTGTCAGCGGCGCCGCGTGATCGTACGAAGCCGAAGATCACGAATGCTGCGGCGAGCACGGTGAGGACGAGTCCACCGAGGGTCGCTGCGCTTTCGAACTGCGCGGTTTGCTGTGCGGTCCAGTCTGACGCGGTGATGCTCCCTGTGAACAGGGCGGCCAGTACCGTTCCCGCGACGGCGATCCCTACTCCGTTCGCCACCTCGGTTGTCGTGTCGGTGAGGGCTGCGCCGATCGAGGTGCGGTTCTTCGGGAGTCCGTCCAGCACGGTGATGGCGGCGACGACACCGACCACGCGGAGACCGGCTGCGACGAGCGCGAGTGCGATCGCGACGAAGACGTAGCCGAAGCTGTTGAAGGTCGCGTACACGGCGAGGCCGGCGACCACGGCGGCGGCGCTCATCCAGGCGGCACGATTGATGCCGACGCGCTCGACGAAGGGATTCACGAAGGGGCCGAGCGCCAGCAGGACGACGACCTGAGGCAGCATGCCCAGTGCGGCCAGCGCGGGCGGCCATCCCCAGGCCAGCTGCAGCTGGAGCGTCACCAGGTAGCCGAGGCCGGCCGTCGCGAGACCGGCGGCGGCCTTGAACGCCAGGCCGCTGGAGACGAGCGGCCGGGCGATGAGCGCGAGATCGAGGAGTGGATGCTGTGCTGTGCGCTCCCGGATCACGAAGTGCGCCGCGGTCACGACGGCCGCGCCGACCAGTGCCCAAGGCATCCACGATCCGGCGCCCCCGTTGATGAAAGCGGTAGGGGCGAGCAGCGCGAGAACGATGGTCGCCGTTGCGAGGAGTGCGCCGGAGATGTCGAGGGGATCGCGGTGGAGCTCAGCCGGATCATCTGCGGCGATGCCGGTCCGGATGCCGATGATCGCGAGTACGGCGATCGGGACGTTCACCAGCAGCAGCACCTGCCAGGGTGCGACGGCCAGCACGAGCCCGCCGACCGCCGGGCCGATGGCAAGCCCGACCAGACCGACGGTGGAGATGAGCGTGATCGCTCGCACGCGCAGGCTCTCTTCGTCGAAGAGCCTGAAGGCGAGGGCCATCGAACCAGGAGTGGTCATGGCGGCCGCGACCCCCATCACAACCCGGACCGCGATCAACTGCTCCGCCGTGGTGACGAAAGCCGTTGCCGCACTGGCGATGGCCAGCACCACGAGACCGATCAGCATCACCCGCCGGCGTCCGAAGCGGTCGGCGATCGCGCCGAACAACAGCATCAGCCCGCCGAACACGACGGCGTAGCTCCCGGTCACCCACTGCACCGCCGTCGTCGATGCCTGCACGTCTCGGCCGATCGTGGGCAGCGCGACATTGAGGATCGAGTTGTCGAGCATCTCGAACAGGAAGATCGCGGACAGGCCAACGAGCGCGGGCCACGACCCCCGCAGCGTGGGTGTAGAACCTTGTTCGCTATTCACGAACACTGTTCTATCATGCGAACGGCGTTCGAAGCGAGGTAGGATGACGTCATGGCCTCACCCCAGCAGCGCCGTGCAGCGCGCCGCGCATCCGGCGAACCGTCGACGACGTCTCGCAAGGCGCCGATCACAGCCGACCGGATCACGGATGCCGCCCTCGAGATCGTCGCCTCAGAGGGGTATGACTCGCTGACGATGCGCAGCGTCGCCGCCAGGCTCGACACGGGTCCGGCGTCGCTCTATGCCCACGTCGTCAACAAGGCCGATCTCGACGAGCTCCTCATCGGCCGACTGTGCGGCCAGCTCGAGCTCCCCGCGCCGATCGCTTCCCGCTGGCGCGAGCAGATCGTCGACGTCTGCGCCCAGCTGCGCGACCAGTACCTGACGTATCCCGGCATCTCGCGCGCTGCCCTGGCGATCGATGTCACCGACCTCGACGTCCTGCGCGTGAACGAAGGGATGCTCGCCATCCTGATCAGCGCGGGCATCGCCCCCGAGGCCGCCGCCTGGACCATCGACGCGCTCTTCCTCTACGTCGGCGCCTACGCCATGGACGTGGCAGTGGCTGACACCGTCGCGGACGCGGCGGAGCACCGACTCGCCGCTCGACACCGACCAGGTCTGATAGCCCGGTTCGAAGCACTCCCCGAGGATCGATTCCCGAACATTCGCACGTACGCGACCGAACTCACCTCAGGCACCGGACACGACCGCTTCGACTTCACTCTCGACCTGATCCTGGGACACCTTGACTGTTCTCCGGCCGCGCCCACGGAGGAACCCGGCGCGACCGGTAGCCGGCGACCGTTGGATAACCATCAGGTCTGACGCGACTCCTCGAGCCCTCCTTTCGACGGTCACGCCAGAGCTCCTTCCTGGCGGCTGTACGCGCCGCCGAGGCTCGTCGCGAGCTCGTGACCGAACAGGGCTGCCGGAGTGAAGGCGCCGGGTCGGCCCTCGCCGCGCACGAGCCGTCGGGCCACCTCGGCGGCGATCGCGACCGTCACCGCCTGCGCTTCGCCGAGCCGCAGCCACCCCTCCGAGGTCGTGCCGTCCGACCAGGTCACGACCGCGTCCCTGGAGCAGCCCATGGCCTGACGTCATCACCGCGTGCTTCGCCCGGCTGCGGGGGATGCTGAGCCCGGACCCCGCCCGCGTGTCCTGAGGTTCACCCGGTGAGCGCGAGAGCGGGAACTCGGTCTGGCGGAGGGCGGATTTCTGAGGTGTCGATGCCAAGCCGGTGGCGCGTCTTGCCGAGCGGTCAAGGGCGGAACTCTTCCCAGTGCCCCTCGGAGACGACGTCGACGATGTCGTCGACGACGGTGATGGCCGTTTGATCATCGATGGCATACGCCGGGCCTGCGATCTCGGCGGCCCAGGCCTGCGCTTTCGCCAGGGTGTTGTCGGGCCAGCCCGGGTAGTCAAGGTGCGGGAAGATCGAGAAGTCCACGACCCCGAGCGTGTGGTCGTTCGGCGCCGATGGCCACTCGACGAAGTGATCACCGATCCGCGGTGTCATCACCATGCTGCCGGCGCTCACTCCGACCCAGACCGTGTCGGGCATCGAAGGCAGAAGCCGTACGAGTCCGGACTCCTGCATCCAGTGACTCAGGTAGGTGGCGTCGCCGCCATCGACGAGTAGCACGTCCGCTTCTCGCACCCAGGGGACCCACCGGTCCTCGTCGATGCTGGGTAGTGCGGTCAGCTCGAGCACGCCGACCGACCCCCAGCCCAGAGCGCTCGAGTGCCACGGCGGGCCACCGGCGATGAAGCCCCGGACCGACGCCGGACCGCAGAGGGGGTGCCCCCACTGCGCCGTCGGGATGCAGAGGGCGCTGCACTCGCCGATCGGCTTCCCGAGGAGCTCGACCAGCGACGACTGGATGGTCGGATTGGTGACGCCACCGGACGTGAGGAGCAGCCGCATGTTCTCTCCAAGTGCGTGATCAGACTGTGTGGACACCGACCTCCTGCGACGGAGGAACTCATCGCTCGCTCCGACCCGGCGCCGCGTCCACCGCCCATGATCCCGTGCTGTTGTCCGGCCGACTCGGCACATGCTGGCGCTGCGGCTGTTTCATGGACGTAGCCTGGCCCGGGTCCGGACAACGGGCAGGGTGCGACAACGCGATTGGAGAGTGGGCAGGATGACGGTGGATGTGGTTCGACTCGGCGACAGTGGCTTGAAGGTCTCCCAGATCACGCTGGGATGTATGAGCTTCGGCGGTGGTTCCGGCCGCCACTCCTGGGCGCTCGGCGAGGACGAGAGCCGAGTGATCATCAAGCAGGCGCTGGATGCCGGCATCACCACCTTCGATACCGCCAACGTGTATTCGACGGGTCGTTCGGAGGAGATCACGGGCAAGATCCTCGGGGAGCTCGCCGACCGCGACGACATCGTTGTTGCCACCAAGGTGCACGGTGAGATGCGTTCCGGTCCCTATGGGCACGGCCAGTCCCGCAAGGCGATCTTGGCCGAGATCGACAACAGCCTGCGACGGCTCAACATGGATTACGTCGACCTGTACCAGATCCACCGCTACGACGCCGAGGTGCCGATGGAGGAGACGATGGAGGCGCTGCACGACGTCGTCAAGGCCGGCAAGGCACGGTACATCGGCGCCTCCTCGATGTGGACCTGGCAGTTCCAGGCGCTGCAGAACGTCGCTGAGACCAATGGCTGGACCCCGTTCATCTCGATGCAGAACCACTACAACCTGCTGTACCGCGAGGAGGAGCGCGAGATGATGCCGTACTGCGCCGCGACGGGCGTGGGTGTCATCCCGTGGAGCCCGCTGGGCGGCGGTCGCCTGGTGCGCGACTGGGGGGTGCGCGGCACGGCCCGATCCGAGCTCAACGAGCGCGAGTCGTCACCGAACGACCCCGGCGACAAGTCGATCGTCGAGGCGGTAGCCAAGATCGCCGGCAACCGCGGCGTGCCGCGCGCGGGCATCGCTCTCGCCTGGATGCTGAGCAAGCCGTACGTGCACTCCCCGATCATCGGCGCCACCAAACCCGAGCAGTTCACCGAGGCGCTCAGCAGCGTGGACATCAGCCTCGACGATCACGAGATCGAGGAGCTGGAAGCCGCCTACACCCCACACCCGATCCTGGGCCACCAGTAGGTCCTGCAGCACGGTCAGCCTCCTCGCACCCGCGCTCGAAGGGGTGAGTCCGGTCGGATCTGTGGATCCTTCCCTTGAGCGCACCTCTGGGCGCAGACTGAAGGCGCCTGGAGGAGGACGGATGACCGCACCACCTGCGACCGATGAACGGCGAGCGCAGCAGCCCGTGCGTCCGCTGATCATCGGGTTGGCGTGCGTCCTCGGAGTCGTCGGTGGGGTCTTCGTGGTACAGGCGGTCCCACGGCTGGAGTGGACGAGGCAGTGCTGGGCGGGCGGGGGACAGGTGGTGAGTCACGCTGGGGGCTTCGAGCCGTACCTCGCGCACGGTTCGGTCATCAGCTACACCTGCGAAGGACCGGACGGGCTGATCAGTTCCTGGCCATAACGGGCGCTCGCCACAACCGGGCGACCGGGCACGATGGAGGCATGGTGTGGCAGCTGCAGATGGCGTCGGAGGTTTCTCGTCGCCTACCACCGGGCGCTTCGCTGGAAGTGGTGGGATCGGCTGCAGATCGGTCGCTGATCGACGACTGGAGCGATCTGGATGTGCACCTCCACCTGCCGCACAGCGTCGACCTGGTCGACCTTCTCGGAGAACCGGCGGTGTGGGCCGCGGAGGAGGCGGTCGCTGCTGAGGGCCAGGTCGTCCGAGTTGTCTTGGCCGATGGGCGTCGGGTCGACTTCCTGGCCGAAGCCGGTCGGCTTCTGCTACCGGCTCTCGCGCTCGACAACGACGTGCGATTCCTGGCGGCGCTGGCGGTGAGCAAGCTCGGCAGACGCGACCACCTCATCGGCCTGCATCTCGTCCTCGAGCTGCTGCAGGCTTGCCTTGTCCAAGCAATGCTCCTGCGGGACCGCGACGAGGGCACGCACATCCACCGGGCCGGCACCGAGCGCGATCAGCTGGCGATCGACATTGCCCAACTCATGCAGTTGCCTCTCGAGGTGGCGGCCCGGCCCCATGTCGTGGAGAGGATCGTTGACCTGTACGCACAGTGGAGGAGCCAGCTGGAGAGCGGCTACGTGCCCGACTGGTCGGGTCTGTCAGCGCTGCTGACCCGTGGTCTCGCCAGCCCGGAAGAGTGACAACCTCAGGAACCGATCGTGAAGGGTGACGATGACCGGTACACACGATGACCACGAACACGTCGAGGACGCAGCCGGCGATGCTGAGGAAGCGGCGCCGGCGCAGGACCAGCAGATAAGGCTCGTCGTCAAGGGCGACGACATGGGCGCGGGCCACGGAGTCAATGTCGCAACGATCGACGCCCACCGGCGCGGGATCCTGACCACCACCAACGTGATCGTCCCAGGGGCATGGTTCCCCGAAGCCGTACGCCTGATCAACGAGAACCCGACGCTGGACGTCGGTATCCACCTCGCGCTGACCAGCGAGTGGACCAACGTGAAGTGGCGACCGCTCACCTCCGTGCCCGGTTTGGTCGATGTGGATGGCTACCTGCCACCAGCGGTCCACCCACGTGCGGGGTATCCGGCCGGTGCGTCACTCGAGGAGAGCGACTGGACCCTGGAGCAGATCGAGCAGGAACTCCGTGCACAGCTCGATCTCGGGCTGAGGCACCTCCCGCAAGCCACCTACACCTGGTGCCACATGCTCTTCCCGACGATCGATCCGTCGGTGACATCACTGGTGGCGAGCCTCACAGCGGAGTACGGACTCATCGAGCCGGAGGACGTAGGCATCCAGTCGGTCCGAGCGGTCTACGACGGTGTGGATGCGGGGCCGGTGAAGGCCATGAAGCTCGCCGACCGTCTGGAGATTCTTGAGCCAGGGCTATGGCTGCACATCGATCACGCGGCGACCGACGACCCGGAGATCCGGGCGTTCGGCCACCCCGGCTACGAGAACGTCGCGGCCGATCGCTCCGCGAACGTCCACGCATGGACGAGCCCCTCGGTGCGGGAAGTCGTCGATCGTCGCGGGATCCAGTTGACGAACTACCGCGAGATTCGCACCAAGCCGGTTACATCTCGGTAGTGGCTGCCGGTCCCAGACAGTTCCCGCCGACGTCGCCTGGTGAGCGCGCCCGTGTTCAACCGAGACGCTGCAATGCCTGTCCGACAGCGATCTCGACACGAGCTGTCATGCCCGCCAGGTCGACTGGGCGCCGCCCGGCAACCTGGCGGGAGATGGACGTCGGTCCGCTGTCGTCATGGTGCAGAAGGGTGTACAAGTCCCACCACGGGTGAAGGGGGACACCCGCGATCGATTCGTAGAGCGAGCGGAGTTCCTCCGCCCACTCGGGTGAGTAGAGCGAGGCCAGGTACCGCCGACACTGCCCGACATCGATGACGCGAGACCCGCGGTGGATGCCGTTCCAGTCGGTGAGTCCGGTGATCTTGCCGTGCGACCACAGCAGGTTGACGGGCAGATAGTCGCAGTGCAGGAAGACGGCACCATCCTCGGGTGGTGGTGACTCCATGGCATCGAAGGCCGCCTTCCAGACCGCAGGTCTCTGCGCGCCGACCGGAACCCGAAACTGGCCACGAGGTGTGATCCATGAGTCTGCCCAAGGTCGAAAGGTCGGGGCCGGGAGGTCAACGGCATGCACCCGAGCGGCGAACTCGGCCATCCTCTCGATCCACAGCCGATGTTCCGTAGGGTTGAGGTGAACGTGGCCAGGTAGCCGTGTCATCAGCAGCGATGGCGCTCCCTCAGTAGCAGTGCCGGCGACGTCGGCGGCCACCATCGTCGGGACCGGAAGTCCGCTGGCTGCCACCACCCCGAGGTTGGCGATCTCCTGCTCCATGGCGGTCCGAAGCGCGATGCTTCCCGCCGGGTACTGCCGCAACACCACGAAGATTCGCGTGGCGTGTCGCTCAACCGTCAAGCGATGGACAGCAGAGTTGACGCCGCCGGTCAACCGACGATGGCCGACGATGCGACTGCCTTCGCCCATGGAAGCGGCGGCCCAGGCCATGGTCTCGGTGGAGGGTCGACGTCGGAAGAACGTGTTCTCTCGCCAATCGCCGTCGACGGTCTGCTCCTGGCCGGCAACGTCGTCGCTGCTCATGCACGCAACCTACTGGCGGCCGACGGGTCGGCCCCGGACATGGAGCGTGGTGACCACCTCCGCGGGTCTGCACCAGCTGGAATCGGCCGTTCGAGATCTTGACCCAGGACCACGCCCCGGCCGGCAGTGCCACGAGGCAGATCGTCGCGATCGTGGGATGGTCAACGGAAGTCTTGAGTAGGTCGGCTTTGGCTCAGCTCGCGCGCAGGCTGAACTCGTTGCCGTCGGGGTCTGCCAGCTCGACCCGGTCCGACGTTCTCGACCGAAGGGTCGCGCCGAGGGAGACCAGTCGTTCCGTTTCGCTGGTGGGATCGACGCCGATCAGGTCGAAGCGCTGCCGGGTGGTCCTACTCGTGCCTACGACGACCGGATCGCCCCATGAGTCCCAGGAGATCTTGGTGCCGCCGAGCGGTGACTGGATCGCGGTCTGCTCGTTCTCGTCCCAAACGAGTATCCAGCCCAATGCGTCGCGCCAGAACGCACCGACCGCGCGGGTTCCGTCACAGGTGACCTCCCCGAGGTGGCCCGTGCCGGCCAAGAACCTGTTGTTCGGTTCCATCACACACAGCTCGTTGCCGCCCGGATCGGCCAGCACGACGAAGCCGTCGTCGGCCCCTTGGCCCACGTCGAGGTGGCGGCCGCCCAGCCGCAACGCTGTCTGGACAGTGCGCTGCTGGTCATCAAGATCATTGCTGGTCACGTGCAGATGCAGCCGCGGCCGGCGTACTGACCCTGTCGCTGAAGTGACGAAGCGCAGCCCGATCTGGGTGTCGTCACCCGGCACCAAGACCGAGCTGGACTCGGTGAGCGCCTGGCGGCCGAGAAGTCCCGCCCAGAAGGTGGCCGCGGCGGGTGCGTCGGCCACATCGAAAGTCACCGCCTCCAACCGTGAAGTCATCCGGGGCACTCCGTCGCTGCTTCTCACACCGACAGTCTTACGTCGCTCATCCGGAGCCGCCACCCGATTCTGCCGCCGAGTATCGGCTCGGCCCGCTCATCGGGATGCGGACCCTGCGGTCAGGCGGTGGCTCCGGCCGCGAGGCGGGCCGCGATCGGTTCGAGCTCGGCGACCAGCTCTTGCAGTTCGGCGTCGGTGAGGGCGTCGTAGGGCGGCTGTGCCAACGTGTCGGTAAGAGCTTCGATCTGGTCCTTCGTCTCGCGCCCGGCGGCGGTGAACCGGCCCTGACCGTCGACCAGTCCGCGGGTGCGTAGGCCTTCCTCGATCGCCGCGAGTTCGGCGCGTGGGCGGTGGTGGACGCGCCCGGAGTCAGCTCCCGGCATCCCCATCGCGATGGCTCCCAGGAAGTGTGACTCGGTTCCGCCAATCCCATGGCTGACCAGGGCTGCGATGTGGCCATCGCCGCGGTGCTCGCGCAGCAGGGTGGCGGCCCGAAACAGACGGGCTAGCGGCTCCTCGGGCAGGGGAACAGCGCGCAACGCGGCGTACATTGCCCTGCCCTCGGTCGGGGCGCTCACTGCGGCCTGCGCCAGCAAGTCGGCCGCGCGTACGACACCAGGTGTTGTGGCGACATCACCGAGAACGCGTCGAAGGACTCGTACACAGCCGTCGTCGCGAGCCGCGAACGCGGCCTGCGGCGTCGTCAGCTCCCACACGCGCGGGATGTGGCGCGCCGCCTCACCGGGAAAGAAGTTGTAGAACAACGCGTGCACGACCTCGGCCGGCACACGACCGAGCGCCGCGGCACGGCCGGCGAAATAGCCGTCCCAGATGTTTTCGAGACCAAGCGCCTCGACGACCTCACCCAAAGCGCCGTCACCGAAGGGCAGCACGCCGATCGGCTCCACCAGCTCGAACATCCGGCGGGCGGTCGGCTGCCCTGTCAGGACACCGTCGCCACTCTGCGCCATGGTGAGCTCCTCACTGTTTCAGCCTCACCGCAACAGACCGCGGTCAGGTGACGAACTCATCGCCAACCTCGCCGGCCGGGCATGCGCGAGTCCCACACCGCGACCGTCCTGCGAGACGTTCGGGGGCCCTACGGTGGTGGTGTGGACCTCCGGGCGACTCTCGACGAGCTGATCACTGCGGCTTCGTTGCCGCCTGTCGTGTCTGCACACACCCTCGGCGAGCAGGGCTTCGACAACCAGCTGCTCGCAGGCGTGCTCGGTAGCGGGCTGCGTCTTGAATGACGTCTCTCGGGAGGCCAAGGCGCTCGGCGTCGACGTTCGCGGTGTTCGCGTGTCCGCCACCGGTGAGTTCGACCCTGACAGCTGGAGGTCGACCGGTATCCGCTACAGCGTTCGGGTCGACACCGGCGCGCACCGGATGAGGTCGACGGGATGCTTCGGCGCGTCGACTCCGTGGCGGAGCTTCCGAAGGCGATCCGCGCGGGTGCGCGGGTCGAGCGTTTCCCCGGGTAGCCACAGTCTGTTGCGGACCGTCGACTGCTTCAGCGACCCCGCTCGCCGCCGAGGCTTCCTGTATCGGTGAGCGACTGTCCAGAGACCGCGAATCTGTGGCGGAGACTGGTGTCATGGCTGACATGACGGCTGCCGGGCCCGAACCTGCGCGCGCCGTTCAGCGACCCTCGGTGGCGCGTCGGTCGGCCCGGCGCACGAATCTGGCGTTGTTGGTGTTGCTCGTCGGGGCGTTCGGCAGCGGCTGGCTCGTGTTCGCCGCCGGTGGCCAGACGATGGCCACCATGGCGACAGTGGTGCATGGCCTGTTCGGGGTGGCGGTGATCGCGATGCTTCCTTGGAAATCGGCGATCATCCGCCGGTCGGCCGGGCTCCGAGTGGCCAGTGTGCTGCTGCTGGTGATCATCGTGGGCTGTCTGCTGGCCGGTTTTGTCCAGCTGTTCGTGGGCTACGTGGTCGTGGCCGGAATCACCCCGATCCAGGTCCACGTCGGCGCCGCTGTGATCGCCGTCCCGCTGCTGATCTGGCATGTGCTGCGGCACCGCCGGCAACGACTGCGCCCCAGTGATCTGTCCCGTCGGGCGCTGGTGCAGGACGTGGTGCTTGCGGCTGGAGTAGCTGCGGTCTGGGGTGGTGCGACAGCTGTCGCGGTCCGGACCAGACCCGACCGTCCACGCGCGTCGACCGGGTCCCGGCCGGCGGTTCCGGGTCCTGCGGCAGCCGCCGCACTACCGGCGACCATCTGGCTGTTCGACCCCGTCCCGGAGCTTGACCCGTCGACCCACCACGTGACCGTGGTCGGCGGAACGCTCACGGTCGCCGAGCTGGTCGCCCGGGCCCAGCCGGTGACGGCGCGGCTGGACTGCACGAACGGGTGGTACGCCGATGCGAGTTGGGATGCCGTGCGGTTGTCGGACCTGATCGCGGCAGCCACCCTGGATGGCGCCGCGACACTGCGGGTTCGGAGTGTCACCGGGTATGAGCGGGCGTTTCCGGCGGTCGAGGCCGAGCGGCTGTGGTTGGCCACAGGCAGTCGGGGTGCGCCGCTGACTCCGGCCCACGGGGCTCCGGTACGCCTGGTCGCCCCTGGCCATCGTGGGTTCTGGTGGGTGAAGTGGGTCGCTGCCGTCGAGCTCGACGATCGCCCCAGCTGGATCCAGCCGCCGTTCCCACTGCAGTAGTCGGCATCGTGCCGTTGCAGATCATCCGAGCCACGTCACGACGGCGATGCCGGCGAAAGCCACAGCGACGACGCCGACCAGCAGATCGGTCCAGGTCGCCAGTGTCTCCTGGGCGTTCTTGTTCTGCTTGGTGACGTGCATCAGCCCGGTGATCAGCAAGAACACGCCACCTGCGGCACCGGCGGATGGCGCCCAGACCGGGATCAGAGCGAGAAGACCAGCCAAACCCATCCCGATGTTCGCGGTCGCCAGCTTTCGGACCAGCTGCGGCTCCGACTCGACCGGTTTCGCCGAACCGAGGATCGCGGCCGTCGTTCCGGGTCGAACGAGCTGCACGATGCCCGCGACGACGAGACGCGTGCCGACACCCCAGAACACCCACCATCGGCCGTAGACCTCGACCGGGTTACCTCCGCTGGTGGCTAGCTCGATCGTCCCCGACGCGATCGGCAGGACGATCGTCTGCAGGATGACCCCGATGAAACATCCCATGGCAGTGCTGCCGTCCTTCTGGAGAGGAAGCGCCGGCGACCATCAGGCGCGGCGCTTCGTTGCTGGGTGGTGCCTCATGACGCCAGGCCCCTGCAGCGGGCTCCAACGGCGCTCCAACCAGCCGACCGTGCGTGGCCGTCCAGCGAGAACCAGCTGGGTCGTTCGAAGCCAGCGCGGACGCGGCATGCGTCGTCTCGTCAGTTCAGCGGTGCTGGCTTGAAGATGAGGCAGTAGTCCTGGGTGAACCATTCCTGAGGGAGATCCCAGTCGATGACGATCTCGCGTTCGAAGGCGAGGACGTCGGCCAACGCTTCGCCGACGTCCCAAGCCAGTCGTGTGCCGTGAAGGTTTGCGACGTTGATGATCAGGCGAGCATCGGGTCCGGCGGCCCGGCCAGCAATGCCACGATAGATGTCCTGCAGATCAGTGAGGTAGCTGGCGTAGTCGCCGTCGAGGGTCTGGTACCCACTCAGGGGATTCTGCTCGTGGTTCTCCTTGGTCATGTAGGGCGGAGAGGTCAGCGACAGCTGGAACGGCGGGACGCTCGACCAGTCGGCTTGGCGCACGTCGAGGTGCCGCATCCAGGTCGGGTCGGCCAAGTCTCGCCGGGCGAAGGCCACCCGCGACTCGTCGATGTCGAAGCCGAGGGCTCGCCGCCCCATCTGTTCGGCGGTGTGCAGTGTCGTGCCGAAGCCGGCGAAGGGGTCGAAGACGAGGTCGCCTGGTGCGGTGTAGCAGTCGATCAGGGCGGCGACCAGATCAGAGCTGAAGCAGACGTCGTCGGCGTACCCGCGGGGTCGATCCGCTCGGGGAAGCCGACTTCGGACGCGCAGCACCCGGGATGTCGATAGGTCGCCGTATTCAGCCACGGCCGCCACGCTAGTCACCATTGGCGGCTGTCGAGCGGGAGGCACCACCCGCCGACCGGTGACCGGTATGGGTGGGTGGGAGGTCATTCGGCGTCCCCTGTCGTTCGCGTGCCGCCTCAGATTGTGGCCGGGCAGTGTCGCGGCCCCTCGGCTACGCCGGTGGCGTTGCCGTTCGGGATGACTTGGGACGATCTCGCTCGCGCGCTGCCAGGCTTCGCTGGTGGCGGATCCGCCAGGGTCTCGCACCTCAAGAGGGGTCGGCACCAGGGCGGTCAGCCGAGCGTCATCCTGACGCTGACGTACATCGGCAGAGGAGGGCTCAGTCACGAACGGACGGTGTTCTTCAAGCACAACCCCGGTGAGTCGCGGGAAGCGGAGACCTACCGCTATCTGACCGGGCACGGGCTGTCCGTGCCTGTGTTGTTGATGTGCCTCGACCGGCCCGACGACGAAGTCCTGGGCCTGGAGTTCTTGCCGTCGATCGGCCTGCAATCCGGTGACCTGGATGAACTTCTGCAGCTTGTCGCGGCGCTCAACTGTCAGCACCGATCGCTCGTCCTGACCCGAGAGGCGCACGAGGACCTGAAGCACATTGGCCAGGTCGGCAAAGCGTGCCCGCTCCACGACGAGGCGTGGCATGCCGCAGTCAGAGTTCGAGCAGCTCCTCGAATTCGTCGAGGAGCTCGAAGCCCTTCCTTGGCGAACTGGCCTGAACGATCCCGCGGATCTGCATGATCATGTCTTGACTATTGCGGCCGACTATCAGGCAGTCCTGAGTCAGCTACGAATGTAGGCGGGCAAGGTTGAGGTCGGATGCGTTCGCAAGCGCCTGGTCGGGACCGTTCCTGGTGGTGAGCAGTCTCCTGGTCTCGGCTAGGTTCTGTCTGTGACCGCGGAGGAGCGCCTACTTCTGGATACGGCGATGGTCGCGTCGTCAGTGTTGATCGGAACATCCCTGACCGTCGTTGGTGAGCCGTTTGCGGGTGGAGACCGATCAGTCGTGGTTCGCGCCAGGAGATCGGATACCCACGAGACGGTCGTCGTCAAGGGCTACGACGCTGGTCGTGCAGGAGAGGGCTGGGCCCGCGAAGCCGCTGCCTTGACTGCGCTAGCCGGACTGCGGACTGGCGCTCCGGCGCTGGTGGCTGCGACGGCCTCGCCTCAGGTGGTGGTGATGGAGGACCTCGGGCCGGGCGGTTCAGTGGCGACAGCGCTGCTGGCGGCCGATCCGCTGGTCGCCGGGCAAGCGGTGGTCGACTGGGCTGAAGCGCTGGCCGACCTGCATGCTGCGACCTGGAACGACGTTGGCAGGTTCCGGGTGGCGCTGAGCGATCTCGGCGGTACGAATCCGCCGAACTCTCAAGCCATGCGGGATGTCTTGACCGACGGGGTCGACCGCCTTCGGCGGGCCGCCAACCCACTGGGTATCGAGGTCAGCGAGCAGGTGACCGAGGAGTTCGTGGCGATCGCTGCCCGCCTCGATGATGAGGTGCAGGTCCTCTCACCCTTCGACGCCTGCCCCGATAACAACATCCGAACGGTGAACGGGCTGCGGTTGATCGACTTCGAGGGTGCGACTGTGGCTCACCCTGCCTGGGATGTCGCGTACCTCTGGGTTCCGTGGCCGTCGTGTTGGTGCGCCTGGCGGATGCCCGACGCTGTTGCGAAGCGGGCCCAGCAGGCCTGGCAAGTCCGGCTTCAAGCCGCGATTGGGTCGCCCAGGCGTGTCGGCCTCGACTGGTCAGCCATGGGTGCCGCGATCCAGCTGGCGTCGCTGGTCTGGTGCCTGGTCACTGTCGGCTGGTTCCTACCCCGTGCCTTGGCCGACCGCCGCGCTGGGGGCGGCGATCTCCGATCGCCACCTTTGCGTGCAGTTGTGCAGCACCGTCTCGGACTGGTTGCCGACTCCGATGCCGCCGGCCTCGACGCCAGCCGCGATCTGGCCCGTCAGCTCACGACCGCGTTGCCCTTCGACCGCCGATCTCATCAGCTGCCGATCGCGCCCGCGTTTCGCCCGTGACCTCGCTCCTTCGCGGTTCACCCCTGTTCTCCGGCCGACCGTGGGCCGGGCCCAGACCCGCCCACTGACACGTCCGATGGTGGAGATGGCCAGTCGCAGCGGTAGGGGTCGGCGCCACCCTCGTGCGGGAGCCACGCGGTTGTCGACCAACAGATTCTGTGAGCACTCGTGAGCCTCTCTGCCTTAGCATCTTGCAGATGACGGGTGATGCCACGAAGGTCGGGTATGGATCGATCGGCAAGGTCTGCTTCGTTCTCATCCCGGCCGTGCTAGGTGCTGGACTGGGCTTGGTGCTGCATTTCCTGCTGGGCTGGCTGTTGGGTCTTCCGTGGCTCCCGTTCCAAGGCCCATTGAGACTGATCGATTCGATCCCGGACCAGATCGCCCTTCCCGCCCTGATGGGGTTGGGCGTCGTGGCCGGAGGGATCTTCGGTGGCTATGCGCTTGCCGATGAGCTATCTGTCACGGTCACGTCGGACAACGTCCGGCTGCAGCGGGGATCCTTGGACCGGACCTTGCGTCGCAGTGCTGTGGCCTCGGTATTCCTTGACAACAAGCACCTGGTGCTGCTCGGGCCAGACACCAACGAACTGGCCCGGGAGAAGATCGATCAGCCGGAGAGCAAGCTGTCGGCGGCGTTCACCGAACAGGGTTACCCCTGGCGTCCTGACGGTGACCCGCGGGAGGATGACTTCCGCTTGTGGAGCGCCGGCGCGGTCGGCTTGCCGCCCGGAGCGGAGGCACTGCTGGCCATCCGGGCGAAGGCACTCAGCGATTCGAAGCGGACGGCGGATGCAGCTGATCTCCGAGCCGAGTTGATCAAGCTGGACGTGGTGGTCCGAGATCGTGGCCGCCGGCAGTACTGGCGGCGGGCCGGCGGTCCGGACCAGCTCAGGTGAATCAGAGAGGCAACCCAGCCGCGGGCGACGAACGGATTGACGGGGGATCACACGCGCCGATCCGCGAACACGCCCGATGGCTGACGCACTGCGGCGACCCGCAGCGCCCAAGCCGACCGCCTTGCGGCGACCGAGCAAGCGGCCTCAGCGGAGTTGCTTGGTGAACATGAGTTCGGGGTCGTCGTTGAGCATGATCCTGGTCCCGGGCGGCACGGGCACACCCTCGAGCACCACACCGGCGCCGTCTGGCAAGTAGCCCCGCCGCACGTACATACGCTGAGCGGTGCCGTAGTCCGAGTACAGACCCACGCCGAGCCCGACCACATCGGAGAGCTGCGCGGCGCGGCGTTCGGCTTCATCCATGAGCGCGGTGCCGATGCCTGTTCGTTGCCGAGTACGCACCACGTTGAAGTCGGCGATCTCGGGGATGCCAGCCTCCGCGAAAGGTGGGTAGGACGACTTCGGCTTGATCAGCAAATAGCCGGTCAACTGCGAGTCGATCGAGGCGACCACCATGTCGATGGTGCTTTCGGCTACCCGCTGCGCATACGTCTCGAACAGCTCGCGGGGCTTTGGCCAGCTCGCGAATGCCGTAGCAAGCGGGTCGACATCCTCGGGGCGCACTGTTCTCGTCACCACATCCACCGAGCGGAACTTACTCGCGGGCCGGTCGGATGGCGACTGTCCGGCGGGCCTCCGTCTGTGTTTCTGACGTTCCCAGTCACTGGATCCCCATCACTCGGCGACCGGGACGGTCATCGACAGAGGCGCTCGATCAGGGTCTGCCAGCTGTCCTCCAGCGAGCCAACACGTCGTGCGGTGGGTGGCGGCGGGTTGTAGAGGGCCAGGAGAAGCGGGCCGTCGAGGGCGACGCTGAGTTGCACCGACAAGTTGTCCAGGTCGGCGATCCCCAGGTCCGCCTGAGCCAGCAGCATCCGGAGGTGGGTATGGGTGAACTCCACGCCTGAGGCCGGAACGGGACTGTTCGGGTCCACAGTGGCGCGCATGACCTGGAGGTGGTCCATCAAGAACGTGCTCCGCGCCCGGCCGTAGGCGATCAGGCGCTGCACGGGATCGGCGCCGGGACCAAGCGGCGGTTCGCCACTCATGACGACGGTTTGGAAGGCCATCTCGTCGGCCTCGAGGAGGGCACGGAAGATGCCGGCCCGCGTGCCGAAGGCGCGGAACGCGGTGCCCTTGCCAAGTCCCGCACGTTCGGCCAGTCCGTCCATCGTGATGCCGGTCGCCCCGCGCTCGGCGAGCACGTCGCGCGCGACGGCCAGCAGGCGCTTCCGGTTGCGGACCGCGTCGGCGCGCGGAGGGCGCGCCTCGCCGAACGTCACCGGAACGGTCATGGGTCAAAAATAGAGGGAATACTAAACGGGGTAACCCCCGTTTAGGAGGATGTCACGTACGACCCATTCGGAGGAGAACCAGCATGAGCACAATCAGCATCATCGGCGCCGGCAACATGGCCGCAGCGATCGGCGGCCGCGCAGCGCGGGCCGGACACGTCGTCGAGCTGATGAGCCGCGACAGCGCTCAAGCCGAGGCGCTCGCCGCGCGGATCGGACCCAACGCCATCGCTGGCACGTTCGGCGAACGGCCGGCGGGCGACATCGTCATCGTGGCTGTGCAGTACGCCGGTGCGGTCGACGCGGTCACCCTGCTCGGCGAGGAGCTCAGCGGCAAGACGGTCATCGACATCACCAACCCCTTCAACGACGACGCGAGCGGGCTCGTCACAGGACCCGGCGACTCCATGGCACACCGCATCGCCGACGCCCTGCCCGAGGACGCCCACGTGGTCAAAGCGTTCAACACCATCTACGGCGGTGCCATCAGCCGCGACGAGTCGATCGCAGCCCTGTTCGCCGGCGATGACACCGAGGCCAAGGCGCGGGTAGCTGAATTCGTCGAGTCCCTCGGCATGCGGCCGCTCGACGCCGGCGGCATCGAGATGGCCCACGCCCTCGAGTGGGCCGGCCTTCTCCTTGTCGGCCTCTCCCGTAGCGGGGCCGGCTTCGACATCGCTCTGGCCATCCAGGCTCTCTGACAACCAGCGAACCGTCACAGAGGCGCAAGAACACCGGGAAGGTCGCTGTGATCACTGGAACGACCTCTGGGATGCCGTAGGCAACGGTCCGCTGACCGCGCGGCCCTGGGCAACACGGCTGGCCCCCTACGGGCGCCCGGGCAATGACACCTCCTGCAGGTCCGCCGTCTCACATGCCGCGCTCAACCACCCCTGACCGGAACTCGCGCATCTTGTGTTCTGTACTGGGGATGTGGCCGATGAGGTTGGAGGGTCGGCGGAGCCGCTACGCAACAGCGCCCTCGTTGATCGGTGGGCGGCTCCGGTTCGCCCTCGCAACCTCAGCACACGAGGATCGGGAAGCGGTGAGCTCTCAGCGAAACTGGTTGGCCGCCGCCTGGACTTGCCTGAAGCGGTCGGCTGGCTGCCTCGCCTGTCCCGAGCCAGCGGCCGTGATGAGCTCGTGCACGATGTCGGCGTGCCCAGCGTGTTGGGCAGTCTCGCCCACCATCAAGACCAGGATCGATCCCAGAGACGTTTGCTGATCATCAGACCAATGCGGCACATGACCTGGGCTGTCCAGGTCGAGTTGACGGATTGTCTCGTCCGCGTGCGCGGCGGCCTCCTTGTAGACCTGGACGATGTACTCGCCCGACTCATCGGGTGTGGCCCAGAGGTCGATCTCGGTCAACGGGTCGTCGCGGAACCAGGTGGGTCGCTGATGCGGTGGGCGGCCGAACGTCTCGCCCAGATACCCGTACTCCTCGCCTGCCAGATGCTTCACCAAGCCGAGCAGATTGGTTCCAGATGGTGTCATGGGCCGGCGACGGTCGAACTCCGATAACCCGTGGAGTCTGCTGCGCATGACCGCCCGAGCGTCACGCAGCCGAGACCACAGCTCATCTTTCAGGTCAGACATCTGGTCACCCCCGCGGCGAGGCTACTCAAGGCTGTCACCAGCACCCGTAGTCATTCGTGAAGTTTCCCATTTCCCCGCCACTTAGTCGTGAGATACGTGTTTGAGCGGGCGTCCTACGGTGCGTCGTGGTGTTCCTGCGCGGCCGGCGGACTCGAGCAATGACTCGGCATCATGACGCTGCCAACGCCCATCTGCTTTCGTTCGCCACCGCTCTACTGTTGATGGATGGAGGATCGGAGTCGTGAGCAACGAGCAGGTGCTGCGGCTGCAGGCCTGCGCAAGTTTTCCTCCGAGGAGGAAGCCCGTTTGATGTTCGTGGTGTTGCCGTACATCTTGGTGTCGTTCGTGTTGCAGTGCCTGCTGCTGGTGGTCGGAGTCCGTACCGCTCGGGAGATGAATCGGGCCCGTCATCTCGGGGACCGCCCGCTGCCGAGCGTCGCTGCCAGCGGTCCGCTGCTCGGCCTGCTTGTTCTCAATCTGGCGCAGATCCCCATCAACCGCCGGCTCCGCACGTGGGTCAAGAGCCTCAATGACACCCCACCTGACTGACGTTCCCTCGCCACTGGCCCCGTGTCGGTCCTCCGTACGACCCGCTGCCGTGGTTGGACGGGATCCGTTCTCCAGCGGTGGTCCTCCCGCAGCGTGAGCACTGGCATCTGCCGACGCCATCGCCGGGTGGGCGATCTTCGCGAACCCATGCGCGATGACAGACGAGCCGGTGTCACCTAGCACGATCTACACTGTCGCTCGACGCACGAAAGTGCGACCGCTCGACGACGCGCCTCGCCTCGACAATGACAGTCTCTAGGCTCAGAACGTGGCCCAATCAACCGAGCTCGATCGGCTCGACCAGCTGTAGGCAATCGCAGACCGATACGCCCGTCGATACCCTGCTGAACACACCCCGTCGGGATGTCTCACACGACTGGTCGAAGAGCTGGGCGAGATCGCGGTCGAGGTCCAGCGACTCGAAGGCGTTCCCGGCAAGGTCGCCAAGCACGGCCCGGGAACAATCGACGATCTCGCCAGCGAGATCGAGGACCTCATTCACACCGCACTCGGGCTGCTGAGCGTCTACTCCGCAGCGCCTGCTTTCGACCGCGTGCTCGAGCGTGAGTACGCGAAGGTCGCGCACGACCACTTCGGCTCCGTCTGACCGGTGCTCAGCTGATGCCTGCGCCCCGTGCCGCAGCTCAGGTGTTGGCGGCGACGATGCGGGCGATGGCTCGTTCGGCGGCTGCGGAGACGCGCTGTTTGGGGTCTTTGTCGCGTAGCCGTTCCAAGGGCCGGAGCAGGTCTCCGAGTTGGTGCTTGGCGGCGACTTTCGCGGCCATCTCACGAACCCGCCAAGCAGGGTCATCCAGTGCCTTCTTCACTACCGGTGTTGCGCGGTCGTCCCATGCCCACAGCAAACCGCGTGCTCCCCACACCCGCAGCCAGTAGTCCGGGCCACCCTCACCACCGGACACCGCCCATTGCGCCGGAGGACCGCCGAGGGCGTAGATCAGGGTGGGATCGGTGCTGGTGTCGCCGCGGAGCAGGTCGATGCATCCGTCGATGACGGCGGAGTTCCCGCGGTCAAGGCATTCCCGCTCGACACTCTGCCGCGGAGTGATGCCCCAGTTCGATCTGGTCGCCATCCCGGCAGTGTCACACCGCCCACTGACCCCGCGGCAACCACGGAGCTACCGCGCCGGACACGGCGACCACCACACCGCAGCGTCGACCCGCGGTGGCGCGCCACTGGGATCGGTTTCATCTAGCGGCGGGTGTCCAGCCAGACGTCGTACGGCGTCGGGGCGATCCACGCGTCCGAATCGGGGGTCGGGGTCAGCAGTCGGGCGTCCAGCTCGGCGCCGAAGTACGTTGCGCCCGGGTCGGTGATCACCGCTCTGGTGTCGTGGGTGACGGCGAAGAGACGTCGGACGAGCGCGTCGATGCCGATCGGCTCGGGACCGGCGATCTCCACGGTGCGGTTGAGTGCGGGGGCGGTGACGATCTCGGCGAGCTGGGTGACGACGTCGCTCGAGGCGATCGGTTGCAGGCGGCCGGGTGTGGCGTGGACCTCGTCGCCGACGGTCGCCGCGTCAGCGATGCCGGGTACGAACTCGAAGAACTGCGTCGATCGCACGATGGTGAACGGAACGGGGCCAGCTTGAGTGAGCTGCTCTTGTGCGACCTTGGCTCGCAGGTACCCGGCGTCGGGAAGTCGGTCGGCGCCCACGATGGACAGGATCACGTGGTGCCTCACCCCGGCGGCCTGCTCCGCCGCCAGCAGGTGCGAGGTGGAGTCGCGGAAGAAGGCGAGGACGTCCTCATCGGCCCACGAGGGTGAGTTGGTCAGATCGACCGCGACGTCGGCTCCCACCAGGGCGTCTCCAAGCCCGTGACCGGTCGTGGTGTCGATACCGTCGCTGCGGCCGAGGGCGGCGACGTCGTGTCCGGCTTCGATGAGACGCGCAGCGAGCTGGCTGCCGATCAGGCCGTTGCCGAAGATGATGATCTTCACTGGATGCTCCTAGCAATTGGGGTCTTTGTTCACTAGACCGAGCAGGAGGCGACGTTGTGACAGGTCTGTCAGCGGCAGTGGACGACCGTACCGAGCAGCGCCCGACAGCGTGGGCGTCGGCGTGTCAGAGCGAGCGGGTCGTCGAGCGGAGGAAGGCGGCGACCTTGGCCGGATTCAGCTGCCACTGCAACTGGTGGATGCCCTCGCTCGAGGCCTCCACGGTGAGCAGAGCCAGTGGCGCGCCGCCGGAGGTGATGAGGGCTGCCGGGCGGCCGTTGGCCTGGACCCACCGGGTCTGCGTGCCCGGCCAGAACCGCGGCCGGAACGCGGCGACGAAGGCCGCGACTCGGTGACTGCCGATGACGGCGTGTCGGGAGACCTGACGTGCGCCGTTGCCGTCGGAGTAGCTGATCACATCGTCGGTGAGGAGGCGTTCGAGCGTCACCACGTCACCGGTCTGGGCGGCGCGCAGGAACGCCTCGAGCAGCCGCCGGTGCGTCGTCGGCGTCACCGGTTCGCGGCGCTCACCGGCGAGGTGCTTGCGGGCGCGGCTGACGAGCTGTCGGGCGGCGGGCTGGCTGACCTGCACGATGTCGCTGATCTCGGGGTAGGAGTAACCGAACGACTCGCGCAAGATGTAGGCGGCGCGTTCGGTAGGCGTCAGCTTCTCCAGCAGGAGCAGCACGGCGAGCCCGACTTCTTGGTCGCGCTCAGCACCGATGGTGGGATCGGCGCTGGTGTCGACCGGCTCCGGCAGCCAAGGGCCGATGTAGGTCTCCCGGCGGGCGCGGGCGGACTGGGCGACATTCAGGGCCAGTCGAGTCGTCGTGGTGGCCAGGAAGGCAGCTGGGTTGGTGACGACCGAGCGGTCGGTCCTCTGCCAGCGCAACCAGGCCTCCTGGACGACGTCCTCGGCCTCCGTCCAGCTGCCCAGCACTCGGTAGGCGATTCCGAACAGGCGGGGCCGCACACCGGCGAAGACGTCAGCCGCACCCGCCAGCGTGTCCTCGTCGCTGCCGTCATCACTCGCGAGGTCCGGCACCTCGGCGATGCTAGCCCCCGGGGAGGCGGAGCGGCGTATCAGTTCGGGAGCCGCGGACCGGCGTGTCACGTGTGCCGCGTCATCGGCGCACGGCGCCGGCCAGAGGGGGAGCGGGCGGATGGTCGGTGGCGTCCGGCTGATGGTCCGGGGTGCTCTCGAGCGCCGCCGGTGGCGGAAAGCGTGAGGCGGGCGCTTCGTGCACGTCCACGTAGCCGCCGCTCGGCAGCCGGATGATCCGGCCGCTCTCGGCGCCGTGCTGCTGCCGTTCACGCTCTCCCGCCTGGAGACCGAGGCAGACCGCGCGGGCGAGGGCGAGTGCCAGCAACGGTCCGACCACCACGAGCACCCGGAGGACCCGGATGACGCCCTCGAAGGAGAGGTGGAACTGGGTGGCCAGCAGGTCGGCACTGCCGGACAGCCAGAGCACGCCGTAGAAGGCGATGCCGGCGGCGCCCACCCCGGTCCTGGTCGGGTGGTCGCTGGGCCGCTGCGGCACTGGATCCTCACACCGACCGGGCAGCCGTTCTTCGACGAAGGGCCAGGCGAGCAGGAGGGTGAAGAACACGCCGATCGCGGCCAAGGGGACCAGGACCGCGAGCGTCCACGTGCGTCCTCCGAGGGTGACTTCCCAGCCGGGAGGCACGAGCCGCAGGGCACCGTCCAAGAACGCGGTGTACCAGTCGGGTTGGCTGCCGGCGTAGGCGTTGCTCGGGGAGGCGGGGCCGTACCGCCAGACCGGGGTGATCGTCATCGTCCCCGCCATGATGATCAGCACGCCGAGCGTGATCATGAACAGGCCACCCAGGCGGACCGCCACCTGCGGCCAGACCGGCAGGCCGACCACAGGCTCCGGATCGCGGCCGCGGGCGGGGCGCTGCACCTGCCCGCCCCGGCCGCGCAGCCGGAGCCGGAGCGCAGTGATCAGGACGAGTGCGGCCGGGCTCAGGAGGTGGATGAGGTAGAGGTTCTCGATCACCCGACCGGGGAACTCCCCACCGAAGAGGAGTCCGGTGAGCCAGGTGCCGATGAACGGCAGGGCGAGCGCGGTGCCCTGGACGATCCGCAGCCCTGTGCCCGAGAGGTTGTCATCGGGCAGCCCGTACCCGCTCCAGCCGCAGACCAGCACCACCAGGAAGGTCATGACCAGCAGGACCCAGGCCCAATGCCGCGGACGGCGCGCAGCGCCGGTGAAGAAGGCACCGGCCAGCTGCATCAGCATCGACGCCGGTAGGACCAGGGCGGCCCAGTGGTGCGCCTGACGCACGAGCAGACCACCGGGCACCTCGAAGGAGAGCTCCATCGTGGACGCGAACGCCCGTGACACCGGAACACCCTGCAGCAGCGTGTAGCTACCGACATAGGTGATCAGCTCACCGGAACCGTCGTAGACCACCATCAAGATCAGCCCGGTGATCAAGAGGACCGTGAAGCAGGCCAGGGACACCGTCCCGAACAGGAGGCCCCAGGAGGTGGGTCGGGCTCGGTGCCGCAGTCGATCCAGGTGCGCAGTCACGTGTCGGCTGACGGGGTTCCCGGTCGAGAGGAGGGTGAGCACCCGGGCCGCTCGTGTGGGGTCGACTTCTTCAGGGCTCGGCACGACGGTCACCAGCCGCGATGAACGCAGCGCGCGGCTGCTGGACAGACTGCAGCGAGACGATGTCGCGACCGAAGAAGACTGCGGGCAACCACGTGGCCAGGACCCGGATCTTGCGCTCCCACGAAGGGACGGCCAGCACGTGGTAGCCGCGGTGCATCAACCAGGCGGGGAAGCCCTTGATCACCACGGGCCCGGACTGGAAGATCCCACGGCCGAGGCCGAGCGTCGCCACCACACCCAGGTTGTGATGGACGTACGGCTTCGGCGATCTGCCGCGCAGCGAGGCGACGATGTTGCGGGCCAGCAGGCGCCCCTGGCGGACCGCGTGCTGGGCGTTCGGGACGGTCAGCGTGCCCCGCCCCGGCGCGGTGAGGTCGGGGACAGCCGCGTTGTCACCGGCGGCCCACGCGTCCGCCAGCGGCGCCTGGTCGGTGCCCACCCGCAGGTCCGCTCGGACCACGACCAGGCCGCGCTCGTTGACCGGCAGGTCGGTGTGGCGGGCAACAACTGGGTTCGACGCGTTGCCCGCAGTCCAGAGGATCAGGTCCGACTCCATCCGGGTCCCGTCCGAGAGCACCACGTGACCGTCCTCCGCCGAGGTCAGGAACGTGTCGAGGTGGACGTGTCCGCCGCGCCGCTCGAGGGAGCGCAGCACCCAGCGGCCGGGCTCGCGAGACACCTCGGGCAAGATCCGGTCCGTGCCCTCGACGAGATGGAAGCTCAGGTCGGCGAGCGACAGCGTCGGGTAGGAGGCGAGCAGGGCGGTTGCGAGGGAGAGGAGCTCGCCGAAGCCCTCGACCCCGCTGAACCCGCCGCCGACCACCACCACCGTCAGCAGACGCTGTCGCTCGGGCCCTGGCGGGAGCAGCGACGCCCGGTCGAAGGACACCAGCAGCGAGTCTCGGATGGCCACCGCTTCTTCGACGTGCTTCAAGCCGATGGCCACGTCCGCCACCCCCGGCACGGGCAACCGGCGGGTGACCGCACCGGCGGTGATCACCAGTACGTCGTACTCCAGCTCCGACAGCTCCTCGGCACCCAGATCGACGCTGACCCGCCTGTGTTCGTGGTCGATCTGCGTCACTGATCCGGGAATCACGGTGGTTCGCCGCAGATGGCGACGCAGAGATACGGCCGCGTGCCGCGCTTCGACAGATCCGGCAGCCACCTCCGGCAGGAACGGCTGGTACGTCATGTACGGCCGAGGATCGACGACGACGACTTCGGCTTCTCCCGGCCGAAGCAACCGCTCGAGCCGCCAAGCCGTGTAGAAGCCGGCGTACCCCCCGCCCACGATCAGAATCTTCGGCATCACAGCTCCTCACAGTGTCCTCACTCACTAGACAAAGGAGGAAGCAGATCTGTGACATGTTCAGAGACCGACTTGTTCCGCGGCCGGCCCACCTCTGTAGTTCAGGTCTTCGAGTCGGTACCCTCACTCTGCCTCGTGGTCGATAGCGTGGCGATGCAGTCGGGGGTGATGTCACGCTTATCGGTCGGGCACGAGAGGTGTCGCGGGTCCACGGTCTGGTGGGAGGGCTACCCCGACGGGGCGGAGCGCTCGTCCTCGTCGGCGAGCCCGGCATGGGCAAGACAGCGCTCAGCGAAGCGGCCGTCGATGTCGCCACAGGCCGCAAGATGCCCGTGCTGACAGCGGTGGGGTCTGAGTTCGAGTCGCATCTCCCGTACGCCGCCCTTCAGCAGCTGTTCGGTCGATACCGCCATCGGCTTTCCGTGCTGCGTCCGCGCCAACGCGGCGCGATGGAGTCAGCGTTCGGGATGGGGACTGCTGATCCGCCTGACGTCTACCTGGTCGCGTTGGCCACCGTGGAGCTGCTCAGCGAGATCGGCGGGGAGCGCGGTGTGCTCGTGGTCGTCGACGACGCGCACTGGATGGACGGGTCGACCGCGCAGGTGCTGGCGTTCGTGGCCAGACGGTTGGAAGCCGATCCGGTCGCCCTGCTGATCTGCTTGCGGAGCGGCCATCGGTCGCCGCTGACCGATCCGGCTCTGCCGCTGCTCGAGGTGCAGGCCCTCGTCGACTCCGCAGCCGGCGCTCTGCTCGTGGCGGCGCGACCACTCCTCGAGGAGAGCGATCGCTCCTCGATCCTGGCGATAGCTCAGGGCAACCCGCTCGCGGTGCTCGAGCTTGCGCCGGGCCTCGCCGAGGGAGGCGACGGTCGACAGTTGAGATTGTCTGACCGGCTCCAGCGCGGGTTCGCCGCCCAGTTCGCTGGGCTGGACGATCAGGCGCGCACGCTGCTGCTCGTCGCGGCGCTGCACGATGACGATCAGATCTCGGACATCGTGGCTGCTGCCGACACGCTGAGCTCTGATCCGGTGTCTTTCGCGACGGTCGAACGGGTCGCGACCACGGGAGTCGTGTCGATCGCGGGCCCCGTTCTCGGCTTTCGTCATCCTCTGGTGCGTTCGGCGGTGGTCGGCGCCGCGAGCGAGAGCGCCAGGCGGGCAGCGCATGCGGCCTTGGCCACCGTCTTGCCGGTGGGTTCTGATCGTGCGGCGTGGCATCTGGCGGCGTCAGTGGTCGGCCCGGACGCGACGGCAGCGGCCGCGTTGGAAGCAGTCGCGAATCGAGCCCTTTCGCACGGCAACACTGCGGTCGTGCTCCGAGCTCTCGAGGCTGCTGCTCGGCTGAGCGGCTCTGAGGATGAGCAGGCACGTCGTCTCCTGCGCGCAGCCGAGGCGGCCGTCGAGGTCGGTCGCCTCGAGAGGGCCGAGGCCTTGGCCTCACGGGTCGAGCGTGGCGCTCTGACGCAGCATGACACCGCGCGGTTGGCTCTGCTGCAGAACTCGCTCGACCCGAACGCCCATAGTGGCGCGCGGGTGGATCAACTCGCCTTCCACGCAGGTGTCGCTGCCGACGCCGGAGACCTGGATCTCGCGGTGGCGCTGGTGCTGGCCGCGGGTGCCCAGCTCAACCGGGCCAGCTTCGCGTTCAGCCGGAGCCGAGCTCTCGAGGTGGCTGACCGGATCGTCGGCATGCTGGACGACGGTGACGTCCGAGCCCTGGCGATGCTGGCGGCCCTCGATCCACTTCCGCACGCTCAGCGGGTTGCCGACCTTGTCGCGCAGCTTGATCCGATGCGGCTCGGCGCTCACGCCGATCTCTTGATCGGTGCGGCGTTCGTGGTCGACGCGGACCCCGATCTGGCGGCGATGCAGAGGGCCCTGATCGACACGTACCGCCACCAAGGCAGGCTTCGCTCGATCGCCCGCCTGCAGGCGATTCACAGCTGGACCGAGATCACGCTGGCGAACTGGCCGGAGGCCGTTCAAGCTGCCGACGAGGGCGCCCGACTCGCCCGTGACATCGACGATCGTCAGCGGGAGGCGGGCGCGATCGTGGGTCAGGCGATGATCGCAGTCTTGAGGGGTGAGCCTGGGGCCGCGGAGCTCCTGCGGGAGGCCGAGCGCGTCGCTGTCTCCGGTGGCGCCCAGGATGTGCTCACCGGTGTACAGCTGACTCGGGGTGTCCAGCAGATCGCCATGGGCCACTATGACGCGGCCATGTCAGCGCTGAAACGGCCGTTCGATCCGAGGGACCCGTCGTACCATCCCCTGCAATCGGCTTGGAGTCTCGGCGATCTCGCCGAGGCGGGCTTCCACGCCGGACGCCTGGAAGAGGTCCGCACGATCATCTCTGATTTGAGCATCGAGGAGTTCGGGACGCCATGGAGGCGAATGGCCGAGGCCTTCGCAGCGCCGTTCCTCGCCGTCGATGCAGAAACGACCGAGCGGAGCTTCCGGGAGGCCCTGGACGGGGCAGTGCGGCGCTGGCCGACCTACCGGGCACGGATGATGCTGCTGCACGGGCAGTGGCTGCGTCGCCAGGGCCGGGTGGTCGAGGCTCGCGATCAGCTACGGACCGCCCGTCAGCTCGCGGACGCTCTCTCGATGAGGCCGTGGGCGGAACGGGCGCGAAGTGAGCTGCGGGCCACGGGAGAGAGCAGCGACACCTACCAGCCGAAGGCGTGGGCGCTGTTGTCGCCGCAGGAGCTGCAGGTGGCTCAGCTGGCCGGACAGGGCCTGTCCAACCGGGAGATCGCAGAGCGACTGTTCCTTTCCCACCGCACTGTCGGTTCCCACCTCTACCGCATCTTCCCCAAGCTCGGCGTGACGCATCGAGCCCAGCTTGCTGCCGTGCTCGCGGCATCGGTGACCGCAGACTAGGTGACGGCCGGCCGTCCAGAAGTCACGCCGATGGTGCCTCAGCTCGTCGATAGCTCGCGGGTTCGATCAGGGCGGCAGAGGTGACCACGGTCTATTGGTCAGGGGCGGACGACGAGGACGGTCTTGCCGGGTGATCGTTGCGGGCCGGTAGCGCTGTCGAAGGCAGCACGGCCGTCGGCGAGCGGGTACGTGGCCGCGATCAGGATCTGTAGGTCACCGGAGTCCACAAGGTCGGAGAGCTGGGCGAGCTGCTGTGGATTCGGGCTGACGACAAAGAACGTCGCCTGCACGTCGAAATACTGCGCCCGCTCTGGCGACGGCGGCGCCTGCAGGGTGATGAGCCGGCCGCCACGCTTGAGCACGGTGAACGAGTCGTGCAAGGTGCGGCCGCCCACGGTGTCGAGGACCACGTCGTAGACGGGGCCCTCGGTCGTCCAGCCGCCCACCTCGTAGTCGATGACCCGCTCGGCACCGAGGCGCCGCACCAAGGCACCGTCCGCGCCGCGCGCGGTGGCGGTCACCTGGGCTCCGCACGCGCGAGCCAGCTGGACCGCGAACGCCCCGACACCACCCGCACCTCCGTGGACGAGGACACGTTCACCCGGCCGGAGAACCGCATGGTCGTACCACGCCTGCCAGGCCGTGAGGGCGGCCAGCGGGACGGCCGCCGCGACCGTGTGGGAGACCGTTACGGGCTTACGGGCCAAGTCGGCGGCCGGCACAGCGACGTACTCCGCGGCGGCGCCGTCACGGTCGAACCGAATCAGCCCGTAGACATCCTCGCCCACCTGCAGATCGGTGACGTGGTCGCCGACACCGACGATCACGCCAGAGACCTCGTGCGAAGGAACGATCGGCGTCCGATCATGGCCGTCACGCTGCCACGTCTCGGTCCAGCCCAGCTCGGCGAAGGTGATCGCGGCAGCATGCACCTCGATCAGGACCTCGCCCGGTGCCGGTGTCGGCACCGGCGCGGACTCGTAGACCAGCACCTCCGGCCCGCCGCGGGAGTGCGCGCGCAGTGCCATCATCGTTGCCGTCTCCGGCGGAGGACCAGCGGGCGAATGACCTGACAGCATCGGCTCATGCCTGCCCGGCGGCCTGCTGGTCCGTGGGAACCAGACCCTGGCTGGTCAGCCAGGTCAGGCAGGTATCAGCGACCTGACGCCAGCCGCCGTCGATGGTCAAGGAGTGGCCGCGGTCGGCGAGCTCGATCAGGTCGGTGACCGCGGTGGAGTGACGGTATTGCTTCAAGGTGGCCTGGGTGATCGCCTCGGGAACGGTGTGGTCCTGTCCGCCCATGATGAGCAGCAACGGACCGCGGGTGCTGTTGTCGGTGTCGACCTTGGCCGGTGAGTGTGGTGAGAAGTTCGCCACGGCGGCCTGGAAGAGCGGCTTCCCCGGCGATGGGATGGTCCAACGTTCGTGCAGCTCGTCGGACTCGTGCGCCGATACGGCATTGCCGAAGCTGTAGCGGAACTCGTCTGCGGTCAGTGAGACCGCACGTTCCTTGTTCGCCGGGTTCTTGAACACCGGCAGCGTGGCACGCAGCGAGGACAAGGGCAGCGGCAGGACCCCTTTGATCTGGGCGGCGTCGATCGCGATCGCCGCCGATCCGTAGTTCTCACCCAGGAGCTTCTCGGCGATCATGCCGCCGAACGAGTGTCCGATCAGGATCGGTTTGGTTTCGAGCTGGTCGATCAGCATCTTGTAGTGCGCTGCCACCTCCTCGATCCCGACACCGGCGACCGTCTCAGGCTGTTGACGGGCGGCGTCGACGGTGTCGGGTTCACCGGGCCACCCCGGTGCGGTGGGCGTGAACCCGACCGCGGAGAAGACGTCGATCCACGGATTCCAGGAGCTGGCATGAAGCCACAGGCCGTGGATGAAGAGGACGGGGTGGGTGACAGTCATGGCGATGCACCTTCTGGTCGAGGACGGGTCCCTGCCACGATGCGCTGGGATCCGGGACGCGTCATCAGTCGTTCGACTGAATGTCGCTGGCCGCCCCGGCAGATGGCCGAATGCAGTCGTTCGACTCAGGCGGCAAACAAGACGTCCGGCTTAGCGTGCGGACACATGTACGGCCAACCCGGAGGCAGTAATGAATCGTGTTCCTGACAGTGAGCTCGTCCTGGTGCCCGGCGGCACCCTCATCACCACCACGGCGGAGGAGGGCCGAGCACTGGCGTTCACGATGGCGCGACACAGCATCCACAACATCCAGCCCGATCTCGACGTGCTGAAAGGTGGTCGTCCGACGTACTCGACCAGCCCCGACAGCCTCATCGCAGCGTCGCAGGTGGTCGCCATCGAGTTCCAGACGATTGCCGCGGCGAACAACTACTGGCGGTCCTGACGAACAACGCCGACCGTCACTGCCTGTTCCAGCGGACGTCATGGGGAACACGGAGGGCACCATGTGCCAGACCCAGGTGGTCAAGCGCTCGAGACCTTGTCGTCGATGGCTGGACCCCGGATCGTCAGGCCGCGGGCCGGGTAGTGGACGGCGACGAGAGCATGCGGCCGTCCCGCACCGACAGTGACAGCCTCCCCGGCTGACGCGTGGACCGGCGACCCGTCGACGACGAGATCGATGGCACCCTCGAGCACGACGTACACCTCGTCGCTGTCGCGGTGGGTGTGGGTTCCGACGTCGCCGAAGGGCTCATCCACCCGCCAGTGAAGTACCTGGACGCGATCGGAGCAGAAGCCCTCGTTCGTGGGTGGGTTGGGTCCCGCGATGACGGTCAGGCGGCCCTCTAGGGAGATCTTGCGCACTAACGTCTCCGGCGCTCGAGTAGCCGGCACCGAGGACAGGGTTCGTCGGCAACGAAGGACCAGTTCGCGGGGAACGTGGGAGGGCGGCTCGATCACCTCCACGACGTCCAAGCCAGCGCGCCGGATGGCGTTGAGGTACGTCGACAGCATCCGATGGTGGGCACCCACCCGACCCCGGACGCCGTCGGTGTTCGTCGTCCACCATCCCTCCCACGAGTAGCCGTGTTCGGGCGACCAGCTCGGCAGCGTTCCGGTATCGTCTCGGCCGGGGAAGCACGGGTGCAGCACGCTGATCAGGACCCACCCCTGGGGGCTGGTGACCGTGGCGATGGTGGCCAAGGCGGCGTGGAGGTCTTCGATGTCCATCAGCGCCATGTTGGAGACGACCCCGTCGAATGGCTCGCCGTCCCACCAGTCCGTGGTGGTGGCGTCCCCCTGGCGGTAGTGCAAGCCTTTCGAGGGCGCTGCGTGGTCGAGCATCCGTGCCGATGCGTCGATGGCAGTGACTGCCGCGCCGCGGTCGGCGATCAACGCGCTGAGGGTGCCGACCCCGCACGCCAGGTCCAGGACGCGCTGGCCGTGCAGATCCGACGGCAGGTACGGAAGGCAACTCGGTGACCAATCGCGGGTGAACTCGGCATACCACTGGGCGTACGGGTCGTACCGAGACTCCATCCACGGATTGTAGGAAGAGCAAGCCCCGACCATCGCGGGCAGGCCGCCGCCGAGCGACCGCTCAGCAGCAACGGCACCGTTGGGAAGGCCGCGAACCTGCTATCCATGCTCTCGGCCGGGAAGGGCTCGCCCGTCGAGGAATGCCTCGCAATCTGCCCGTGCATCGTCGTCGGCCACGCTCACATGAGAATTGGTGGCAAGCAGCCACGACGCCGGCGGTTCCTACGTCAGCAGCGACGGAATTGCCACGACGATGGCTCAGGCCAACGGCAGCGGCGATGGATCGATCACCATCACCTGGATCTTCAGCTGACCCATCGGCACGCAGAATCAATCAGTGGGTCATCGCTCAGGACATCGTCGCCACGACAGCGAGGGTCCGACCTCACGGCGAGGCGGGTCCCTCGTCGTACCGGCGAGAGAACCGGTCGGTTCCCAGCTGCGTCTAAGCGTACGACACACACGGCAATGGTCGTCAAGGCGTTCGAGCTGCTGATGCAGGAGGCGCTGGACCGTTCCGCGGTCTGGTTGCAGACTGGCGTGGCCCGACCTGTTCAGCGTGCTCGGCTGATCGACAGCTGCGGTCGCAGACATCGACGCTGCTGCAACAGGTGAGTGCGCCGTTGTCCCCCGTGGTCGTGTACCTGCGCCTCGATCCGTCGCAAGCTCTGCGTCGGCCCTGAGCGAACGAGGCACGACGTGGTTCAACCGTTATGCGCGGCGGCGCCTCGAGGAACCTGTGACGGCCGAGCTGGTGAGCGAAGTCGCAGCAAGAACACGTGAGGCCGAGCCGCAGCGCATAGCCGACCTGGCTGGCTGGCGGGTCCTCTTTGTAGACGGCAGCAGCGCTGAGGCCGACGTCGCCGATGCGGTCTGGCGGGATGCGCGCCTCTAGCGCACGGAGCTCACCTTGATCGCGCGGGGTCGGGCCGGAGTAGCCGGCGCAGCGAAGCAACCGCTGCCCGAGTCCGGTCGAGATCGGCCTCCAGCCGTTGGAGATGATCCGCGACCAAGGCCGCGCGGACACCGGGTTCGGGGGACCGCAGGATCTGCTGCACGTCACCCAGGGGGACGTCGAGTTCGCGGAGCCGGTGGATGACCTGCGCGGTCGGGATCTGGTCGACGGCGTAGTAGCGGTAGCCGGTGGTCTCGTCGACCACGGCGGGCTCCAGCAGGGTGGCCTCGTGGTATTTACGCAGGGTCCGTACGCTCAGGTGGGTCAGACGCGAGAACTCCCCGATGGTCAGCACTCCCGCAGTATGAACGCTCTCCCGGAGAGTCCACCGCTTGACCCTCCGTGCCGCTAGCACACGGTGGTTCATGACACACAACACCGACTTCCGGTCCGATCCACTCCCGACCACCGTCCGCGGTTTCTCCACCACGTGCCTGACTCACCGGTCACGTCAACTGTCAGAGGAGAACAATGTCTCGTTCAGATCGCGATCGCCTCGACGGTCGCCGGCACTGGTCACGGCGGGTCGAAGGCTCGGCAAAGCCGTCGTCGAAAGACTCAGAGATGGGGCCGACGTGTACGTGACGGCCCGAACGATGCCCGATGGTACAAGCATCCTGACCACTTCATCGCAGCGGACACATCAACGATCAAGGTGCCAACGCCGTGGCCGCCCGAATCGCCGAGGCCTGCGGCGCACTCACATCCTGGTGCACGTCGTTGAGGTGCATCGACGCCGTCTGGTGGTTCGCGGTCATCTCCGATGAGCAGTGCTGACGGAGCTGAGCCTCAACTCCTGGGCGGTGAGGCTCGATCGAGCTCTGCTCCCGGCCATGATCGATTCCGGTCGCGTGGTGCTGCACTTCACCTCGATCCAGCGTGAACTGCCCCAATACGACGCATCCCTGGCGTACGCAGCCGCGAAGGCCGCGCTGCGCACCTACAGCAAGGACTTGCCAACGAGCTCGCGCCGCGCGGGATCCGGTCAACGCAATCAGCCCGCGGGATCGAGACCGAAGCATATGAGAGATTCGTGGACCGGATCGCCGAGGCAACGGCCTCACTCGTGAAGCAGCAAAGCAGACCATCTACGACTCCTCGCGAGTACTTTTGATCGGTCGACATCTCGTCATCGAAGCCCAAGACCTCAGAGCCGGGACCCAGCAGAGCCGCACTGTAGGGCAAACCGGGAAAGTCGATGTGAAGTGTGGGGCGAACCTGTTCCTGGTAGAACCGCCTGCTGAGCTCGCGACCAGAGACGAACATCGACACCAGGCGATGCTAGTGGTGCTTGCTAGAACCTGGCGCGTTGCTCGCCGAGGGATGGGTCAGCGTGCGAGTTGAACGTATGGGGCGACAATCGGGCCTGCCGTCCAGTCCATCACTTGGCTCTGCGACTCGTTGCCCGAGATGATGTCGAAGGCGTTGGAGTCATGGGTGTCGGTGTCGCGAGACTCGATGGCGTCGGTCCAGTCTCCTGCGCCACCGCCCCCGCGGTAGGGCCCGACGAACGAGGGGCAGTCAACTCCTTGTGCGCACTCGGCGCTGTAGATGGGTCGGATGTTGCCGATGCCTTCGCCGTCTTCGGCGTCGCTGAACATCGACACCTGGTACCTGATGGTAGCCAAGTCGAGGCCGCCGATGCTGCTGGCGGGGATGGAGGCGATGATCTTGCCGGCGGGGTTCACGTCGAGCGCGAGGTTCCCGACCTTCTGAAGATCGTTCCCGTACACGCCGCTGCCGAAGCGCGCGTTGTCGTAGCGGCCGTCGGCAACGAGGGCGTACGTCCAGGCGCCCTGGGCGGAGGTGTTGGTGCCCGGCAGCAACGGTGTGGTGGTCGTCGACTGTCCGTTGCTGAGGTAGATGTTGAGACGCTGCGTGCTCATCCCGTTACCGCCCCAGGGGTTGTTGATCGGTCCGGCGGTGGAGGCGACGAACCGGACGGTGTCCCCGTCTCGGTAGACCTCGAGGCCAGTCAGGTCCAGGCTGCCGGCGTTGAACGCGCCGTCGGTGGGGTAGGTGTAGCTGCCTGGCCCGTTGTCGTCTCCGGCGGGGTCGGTGACCGCACCAATCTTGTTGCCGTAGGCGGTGAGGGTGCGTCGGTCGACCGTCATCACACCGTTTCGAGCGATGGCGGTGATGACGATGCGATTGGAGACGTTCGGCAACGCGATGGTGGTGGAGAACCTTCCCCGTCGCACCGGGACGCTGGTCTCGGTGCCGTTGACCCGGATGGTCAGCCGTGCGGCGTCGGTGGTGCCGCTGTAGGTGACGGTCCGGGCGGTGGCGATGGAGCCGTCCGCGGGGCCGGTGATGGTCAGGCTGGGGGCGCGGCCGGCGGGCTGGCCGGCGTAGGTGGCGTTCCAGCTGTCCCAGGTGTCGCCGTCGAAGTCGAGCCGGCCGAGCTCGTCGCTGGCCCAGTTGTTCTCGGCCTTGGCGATCGGGGTTCCACCGACGGTGTAGTTGCGTAGCCGTAGGCCGTTACCATCACTGACCTCATCGCCGATGGTCACCTTGACGCCGTTGCGGTCGGTGTACCGCTTGAGCTTGTTGGCCTGGGCGGCGGGGTCGAGTTCGTTCCACTCATCGATCGCGAGGCCGTCGATGTTGATGTTCTCGGTGTTCGACAGCGCGAAGATCCGCACGGCGCAGTTGACCGCCCCTTCGACCCGGGTGTTGGTGAAGGTCATGTTCTTCACAGTGGTGGCGGGGTCGGCCCGGTCGGTGGCGCCCATGTCCTCGTAGTGCGAGGAGGAGTTGAACACGCAGGTGTTGTACTTGACGTCCTTCCAGTACATCCGGTTGTGGATGACGTCGGTGTTGCGGACGGTCACGTCGTCGATGTCGCGGGGAACCCAGCCCCATTGGACGACCGGGCCGTTCTCGTTCTTCCAGATCACGGTGTTCTTGATCTTGACCCGGTTGTGGTAGATCTTCAGGACGTCGTCGTTGGCGTGGAAGAACGTGTTCTTCATCTGCCCGTCGTCGTAGAGCTCGATGCCGTCGGTCTGCCAGTACCAGCTGCCGACCTGCTTGTAGTTGGCCACGTTCATGCGGAAGTTCGTCACGCCGATCTCGGTGCCGGCTGCGTCGTGGGCGTAGGTGACGAAGGAGTGGTAGGGCGGGTCGGCGACGGTGACGCCGTCCACCTGCAGGGTCTGGCCCTTGTTGGAGGACTCGAACTGCAGCATCTTCACGCAGGTGACGTGGCAGTTCTCGTTCACGTTGTGCTGGTAGCCGTTGCTGGTGTCGGGTTCGTAGACGTACTGCTCACCGGACAGCACGCCGAGGCCGGTGACCTTGTACGCGCTCTGGCTGTCGTGGAGGAACCGGAAGGCGCCTTTCACGTACGCCCCGGGGGCGAGGTAGACCCAGTTGACGCTCGCCGGGAGGACGGCGTGGTAGTCGGCGCCCATGTAGTAGGTGCCGGGTCCGAAGTAGACGATCTCCTCGCTGATGTTGTTGAGGTTGTTCACCAGCCCGGGTTGAGGACGGTAGATGGTCCCGGATTTCGCGGTGGGGATCAGCTGCTTGGCCTGTTTCGCCGTGGGCTTCGGGTTGGCGAACACCAGCATCGAGTTCTTCGGCTCGGTGCTGACGGCGCGGTTGTTCGCCTGCTCGGTGGTGAGGGTGCCGCTGCCACCGGAGAGGTCGTTGTACGCGGTGACCTGCTGGCTGTCGAACTCGACCGAGAACCGGTAGCCGTCCTTGCTGTACGGCACCTTCACCGCGACGGTGGTGTCGTCGACCAGCCGCTTCTCCAGACCCAGATCGGTGGGACGGACAGTGACCTGGCCGACCGAGGTGATCTTCTGCCCGGTCCTCAACGTGACGTTGACCCAGACATCGGCGGCGTACTCGAAGCTCGACCAGCTCATCGTGTAGCCGGCCTTCGACGTGTACTCGGCCCCGTCGTCCTCGCTGTAGCCGATCTTGTCGTTACCGGCACGGGGAACGCTCATGTACACGAACGACTGATAGGCCGTCTTGCGGCCATTGGCCGGGGTCACCGAGGCGTCGTAGAACAGCGATCGGCGCACCTGATCACCGGCAACCGGCGCGGTGGTGGCGACCGCGTTCGGGTGGGTCCACGTGGTCAAGGTGTCTGTGTGCGCCGGAGCAGTGGCAACCACAGGGCCAGACACGGGCGGATTGGCAGCGGGCTTGGCCTGAGCTGTGTCGGGTGGGCTGAGCAGGGACGCGACGACCGCGGCCGCGCCCATCACCGCCAATACTCGCTTCGAACGTCGCGACGCTGACATGCGGCACCTCCATGTGCAGAAGAATGATGCGGTAAGTTTCATATCGGAACCGACAACTGTCAAGAGGCGTTGTCCCGGGGGCTTAGGGCGCCTTGTAAGTTTTGGAATGGAAGTCATATCGACTCGGGAGTGTTGCGATGGAAGTCTCAACCCGGCTCATGTGGGAAGATCTCGGGATGACGAGTGCGTTGACCCCGTGGGATCAGCGCACCGAGACCGAGCAGGCCATCGCTTTGGAGGTGCTGCTGCACGGCCCTCTTGCCCGCAGCGCGCTGGCACGCCGTCTCGGGCTGTCGCCGGCGACGCTGACCCGACTGGCCGGCCCCCTCGTGGACGGAGGACTGCTCGAGGAGACCATCGACAACGGCACCGGCCCATCCGGGCGACCCACGCGCCCGCTCCAGGTCGTGGCGACCGCAGGCCACTTCCTCGGAGTTCGACTGACCCCGGACGCCGCCCATGCGGTGATCACCAATCTTCGGGCGGAGATCCTCGGCTCCGCACAAGCAGCGATCGGCGACACCAGCCCCGAAGGCGTCGCCGCCACCATCGCTGGTCTGGTCGACCAGCTTCGAACCGAGCAGGGAGTGGTTCCGAACCGCCTGGGAATCAGTCTCGGCGGCATGGTCGAGGCGCACACCACCATCCGCTCGTCGCCGTTCTTCGACTGGAATGGCCCCACCGACCTCGCCACCATGGCGCGCAAGACCACCGGCATACCCACAGTGGTTGACAACGACGTCATGGCCCTGACCCGCGCACAGTCCTGGTTCGGCTACGGGCGTGGCCTGGACCGCTTCGCCGTCATCACACTCGGCGTCGGAGCAGGCCTGGGAATCGTCATCCACGGCGAGCTGGTCGAGAGCCCCGACAGCGGCCTCGGACTGATCGGACACTTCCCGCTCGATGCGGCAGGACCGCTCTGCTACCTCGGCCACCAAGGATGCGCTCAAGCGATGCTGTCTGATGAGGCCGTCGCCACCCGCACCAGCGTTGCTCTGCGTCGAACGCTTACTTACGACGAGGCTCTCGACCTCGCCGCCCAGGGACAACCTGCAGCCAAGGCCATCGTGGACCAGGCGGCCCGCGCACTCGGTCGGCTCATCGCCGCCGTCGCCAACCTGACCACCTGCTACCGCATCATCATCACGGGAGAAGGCGCCCGCCTCGCCGAAGCAGCAGACGAGGCTATGAGACAGCAGATCGCTGCCGACCGCGACCCAGCTGCAGCACCCCTCCACCTCCAGACGCCGCATCTCACCCCCGACGACTGGGCCCAAGGACCAGCAGTCCTCGCCATCCAGACACTCGTCAGCCCTGCCAATCGATTGGTCGACTGAGTCGACCGATAGACGCCTCACAAGTCCGTGAGGATGGTCCTGGTGTTTCTCGCTGGGTCTGACCCGCCGCAAGACTGACGCTCAAGGCCCGAGACCCGCAACAGCAACGTCGGTGGAGTGGGCAGGGTGGTCTTCCGCAACATCAACGACTTCGTGGCGGCTCTACCTGACCAGCGACAACGATCTGTGGCTCGTTCCCGCTCGTTCCGCCCACCGGCGGCTAGGGTCTGCCGCATGGCAACCCTGCTGCCCGAGCTGCTCGTGACGGACCCGGCAGCGCTGCGGGTGTGGCTCGAAGAGCACCATGCGACGTCGCCTGGCGTGCGGCTGGTGCTGACCAAGAAGGGCGGCACGGACACCACGATCACGTGGGCGAGCGCTGTGGAGGAGCTGCTCTGCTTCGGCTGGATCGATGGACAGGCCGGCAAGCGCGACGAGGACAGCTACACCGTGCGCATCACCCCGCGCCGGCCCAAGGGAAGTTGGTCCCAGCGAAACGTCGCGCTCGTGGCGACCCTCGAGGAGCAGGGCCGGATGACCGACGCCGGGCGCGCCGCGGTCGAGGCCGCGCGCGCCGACGGACGGTGGGGCGCGGCGTACGCCGGTCCGGCGACCCGCCAGGCGCCCGACGACCTGGCCGCCGCGATCGCGGCGGAGCCGGAGGCGCAGGCGATGTTCGACGTGCTCACGAGTGCCAACCGGTTCGCGCTGATCCATCGTGTCGAGAGCATGAAGCGGGCCGAGAGCCGGGCTCGGAAGATCAGCGAGATGGTGGAGATGCTGGCGCGCGGCGAGACGCTCTACCCGCAGAAGGTGGGGCGTTCCTGACGGGTCGATCAGGACGCACGCCGCGAAGCAGTTCCTCAACGCTTCGGCTTCGAAAGGGCCCATGATTTGTGTAGATCGCTCCAGGCATGAACCCGAGCTATCCGAGCTCGGCAGCCCTCCATGACGTGGTGACGGGCGCGATGGTCCACCAGTCCGCCGTGCGTCACGGCGACCGCGAGTTCACCTCCGGACAGCCCTCTGGAGGACCGGCTCACGCGTGACCGATGGCTCCGGTGTCCGGTTAGCGAGCAAGGAGAGCGCCCGTGCGTATCGGTCGGCGCGCGACCCCTCGATCTTTGTTGGCCGACGGGTCAGTGTCGCCATGCGGCAAGCAGGGCGTCGGCCACCTCACCGACTGGCCGTCCCTCGGTGTCGACCACCAGGTCACTGACATCGCGGCTGTTGAGCAGGTCCGACAGCTCCGCTGAGCGCTTCACCAGCTTGGACAAATCATCGCCGAACTCGCGCCCACGATCTTGGATCCGGGCCGCGAGCGTGTCGTCGGACGCGGTCAGCCGGCACAGGAGCATGTCGGCACCCACTGCAGACCCAAGCATCTCCAGCTCGGCACCCGTCTCGATCACCGCTGCGACGATCAGGCACCGGCTGCCGGTCTCTCGGAAGTTCGACCAGACAGCGGCAAGGTTGCGCACCTTCAGCCGGTGCTGGAAGGGGTCATCCTCGGGAGCCGGCCATGCGGCACCCAACAGATCGAGATCGGCCATCGCCGGAGCTTCGTCGCGCTCCGCGGCGCGGCTGAACACCTCCCAGGCCGCCGTGGTCTTGCCCACCCCAGGCGGCCCCGAGATGACCAACATCGGCACAGGATCCATGCCGAGCGATTCTGCCAGCCCGGGCCACATCGCCCGGCCGCAAGCGCACGGTTGTGCGGGACGTCGTCCCGCCGGCCGGCGACGCTGCTGGTCAAGGTCACGATCGCGAGGCTAGGCCTGCGGCTCGACGCCCGGACCCCATACCCCCTCTGTCAGTGTCGACGGCATCGCGTGGTGCAGGCGTTCACCTAGTTCCGTGCGCCATGCCGAGATCTCGCGCGTTTGACGCGTTGGACCAGTAACGACCGCATGGACTTCGAACCTGGCTGGAACAGCCCGGGGCCTCATCAGTCTCGACCAAGACTGAGTGCTTCTTGGAACGCGTCCTGTGCTGCTCGGGTCAGGCTTCCTGGCGTGCTCGCGCGTTGTCTGGCGCTCTGGTAGCAGGCCAGGGCGATCTGGGCGGCGAACACGGCCAAGGTCTCCTCTGTACCGCGGCTCCGCAGGACTTCGCTGAGCCTGCTGGCGATCTGCTGGGTTTTGAGTGCATCGCGGGCGCGAAGCTCGAGATGCTGCTCGAGCAGGTCGTAGTGGCGCTGGTAGGCAACGCGATCTCCTGCCGCCTGCTCGCACAGGTCGAGGACGATCGGGCGCAGCTGTTCGAGTGCTTCCGTCGAGGTTCGCGCTGCTCCGGCGCTGCCGTCACCCTCGGCCGTTGCAATCGCGTCGAGCATTGCCTGCTCCTTCGCGAACACGACCTCCGTCTTGTCACCGAAATACCGGAAGAACGTCGAGCGGCCAACGTCGGCCCGGGCAGCGATATCGGTTACCGACACGTCGCCGAACCCGCGGGCCGAGAAGAGCTCGTCCGCGGCCTCGACGATGCGCTGACGTACGAGCCGCCGCTTGCGTTCGACGAGCGAGGACGACACCGGAACTGGGGCTGAGGGCGCGCGCGTCACGCGTGAACCCTACCTTCCTTGGCTCGAGTCTCTTTCGAAACTCAGTCTGTTATGGTACTGAGTACCACTTACGCACGTGAGTGCACCAGGAGGAAGAAAGACAGATGTTGAACGCCGATGACCGTCACGAGATCACGCAGACCCTTGCGCTTCATGCGTATGTCTCCGACGAGGACCAGCTGGACCGCCTCGACGAGTTGTTCGTCCCGGACGCGGTGTACGACATGAGCCTCCTGGGGATGGGGGTCTTCGAGGGGTTGGACGCCATCCGAGCCGCCGCTTCACGACTCAGGGCGAGCGGCCACGCCCCGACCGCCCACTTCGTGACGAACGTCGTCCTCGACGAGCGCGACGGGGGAACGGCGGGCGCCAGGTCGAGAGGCTTGATGATCATGCACGATGGGGAGCTGCGCGCGGTTGACTACCACGACACCCTCCGTCGCCACGATGACCGGTGGCTCATCAGTCTCCGGGCCATCACGCCCCTCCGCCCCTCGTCGAACGGGTGATGTGTAGGCGCTCGTCCCGTCCGCTGGAGGCGGGGCCGAAGGTGAACGTCACCCAGGAATGGGCGCCGTCGCTGTTGGATTCGGTGACGCTGTTCTCATACGCCGGGTCGGGGTCAGCGCACTGGCCCTCCGTCCAGGTTCTTCGCGATGTAGCCGCCGATGTCGTGGGGGTCGGAGTTACCCGTCTGGCCTGAGTTCAACTCGACACAGGCGTAGTCGCCGTTATCCATCGCCCAGACCAGATTCCAGGTGAAGCCGCTGGGCTGGTCGGTGTAGGCGGTCATGATGTTGCCACTCTGATCCGGGATGGAGGTGCTCGGGCGCTGGTTCCAGTGCCCTGCCGACGGCGTTCCGGTGTCCCAGGGACCGAGGGGGGCGGTCGGCGTAAGTCGGCTCAGGCGTCCAAGCCGACCGTCCAGCGAGAACGGCTCCACCTGACGTCTGATAGCAGCGAGCGTGTCGGCATGACGACACGGGTGCGGCCGACTTCCCGGCGGCGACATGCTCAGGCGCTTCCTGAACGTGCGGACCTGGTCACGCTCACGGTTGGAGGTGACGCCTCAATGCGTCCAGAGTTGTCTCGGGCGAGGTGTTGAAGCAGTAGACGATTCCGGGTGATTCCTTACTACACACGTTGATGATCCTCTCGAAGAGCTCGGTGTACTCCGGGATCGTCCGGATTCCGGCGCCGATCATCACGAGGCCGAAACGGTCACGGCCGAACGCCGAGCGGATCTCGGCTTCCGCCTCGTCCGGCGAGGTGCCGATCAGGCAGTTCACCGCGTCGAAGCCGGCGGCGGTGGTGGCCCCGAAGCCGGCTTCGATCCGCGCCGTCATAGTGGCCTCGTCGAGCCCCGGAGGCAGCTTGCTGTAGTCGAGGGCTCGGGCGTGAATACCGATCATGAGGATTCGAGTCATAAGCCTCACTGTGTCACCCAACGCAGACCCCAACGACCCTCAGTTCTGTACAAGAAGATCGCCGAGGACTAACTCGAACGACTCGACGTCCTGTTCATCGTCACCCCTCGCTCCTGAACGTTTCTCGATCAAGTTGCGAGCTTGGGAGGCAACTCGCTCAGCTTGCGCCTGCCTGGGCACCGCAGTCGACGCGAACGCGAGCGAGGGTGCTTGATGGGCGTGGCCATCCTTCGAGATGAGTGGTGAGCAACAACGCGAGGTGTAGCTGCGCAAGGTGTTCCCGTACGGCGCAACGCCGCACAGCGCGTCCGCTCGCCGCCCGCCGATCATCGAGCGCACCGAGGTAGCCCGAATCCAGGAGATCGGTCGGCGTGCACGCGAGCACGCTCATGCTTGACAGCGACAAGTTCACGAGCCGGTGGTCGTCTCCACGGCGTGCTCGACCACGGCGAGGGGGGGTGACCCCCGGCCCGATTGGGGGGTCAGCGGGATCGATCGGGACCGCGTACTCGCGAAGGATGATCTTCATGATCACTCAAAAGATGCGCCGGCTCCGTCTGGTCGCCCTTGCTCTCGTACTGCCGGTCACGCTCGTAGGGGCGGTCACCGCGTGCAGCAGTTCGAAGGCTGCGCCTGTGGCTAGCCCAGAAGCCAGTGCTCCTGGCACGTCCAGCGTCCCGACCGACCCGGCAAGTTCGGCTCCCGCGGCGGGCCTGCACATGATCACCCACAACGGACACCGGCTCGCCTTCCACGTCACCCCGGGGCACTCCCCAACGCTCGTGCTCGATGCCGGCGGCGGTGAGGACTCCTCCTACTGGAATGCCCTGGTGCCTCAGCTGTCGCGAGCCACCGGATCGCAGATCATCACCTACGACCGGGCTGGCATGGGCGCCAGCGACGAGGTGGCGGGACCCTGGAACCCCCGCAGGGCCGCCTCCGATCTGCAGGCCGGCCTGCAGGAACTCGGCATCACCAGGGACGTGGTTCTCGTCTCCCACTCCCAGGCCGGTGAGGTTGCCACCTACTTCGCCCACGCGAACCCAGGCCCGCTCTTCGGCGCGGTCCTGGTCGACGCCAACGTGCCACAATTCTTCACCGACACCCAGACCCAACGGCTCATCGCGCTCACCACGCCGCAGATCGAAGCGCTCAAGAAGCAGCCATCGACGAAGGCCAACCGCCAGCTGATCGCCACGGCCAAGGACTTCGGCCCCACTCACCACGCCTACCACGATGTCTCCTGGCCGGACAGCGTTCCCGTCACCTACATCGTGTCGGCCAGGACGCCTTTCGACGGATCCCCGCAAGACGCCCGCCGCTGGCGGGATGCAGCGGCGGCATTCGTGGCCGCCGGACCCAATCGGACACTCGTCACCGCCCAGGGAAGCTCACACGACGTCCCCAAGGACAAGCCTGCTCTGGTGCTCGAGGAAGTCGAGACGATGGTCGTCAATGCGACCAACAACTGATTTCGCTCATGGATCCAGCCACGAAGCGTCCTTCCCCGAGTTCACACGATCAGCCAATCAGTGGATGAGAGGTCGGGTCTCACCCGTGACCTCAACCACCGCCCTGCGCAGACCGATGAGTTCGGTCGACTTCCTCAGTCGAATCCGGTGAACGTCTTGCCCAGAGACGCTGATCCGGAGGAGTCGACAGTGACCGAGACCACCGCAGGGACAACCACCAGCACCGTCAGCACCCAGACCCTGTCGGTGCCCGGAGCCGAGCTCACCTACGACGTCCACGGCGACCTCGCTTCGGTGACCGCTGAGCGTCCCCCGCTCTTCCTGATTGGCACGCCGATGGCGGCCGAGGGATTCGTTACTCTCGCGAGTCACTTCGCGGACCGTCCGGTGATCACGTACGACCCACGCAACGTCGGTCGCAGCAAGTGCCACGACGAGACCGTGACGCCTACGCCCGAGGACCACGCAGCCGACCTGCACGCCATCATCACCAAGATCGGGGGTCCGGTGGACCTGTTCGGCAGCTCCGGCGGTGCGATCAACGGGTTGGCGCTGGCCATCGCGCACCCCGAGGATCTGCGGGTGCTGGTGGCGCACGAGCCACCGGCCGGCGGATCACTGCCCGATGCCGAGTACGTCCACGCCGCCTGCCATGCCGTGTTCGACAGCTACCGCGCGTCCGGGTTCGGGCTCGGCATGGCGAAGTTCATCGCACTGGTCAGCGAGCAGGGCGAGCTCGGTCCTGACTACGCCGACCGCCCGGACCCGGATCCCGCGGCGTTCGGGATGCCGACTGTGGATGACGGCACCCGCAACGACCCGCTGATGAACAACATGATCACCATCCCGGTCTGGGCACCCGATAGCGACGCGCTTCACGCAACCACGTGTCGCGTCGTCCTCGCTGTCGGTGAGGAATCCGGGGAGACACTCGCGGCGCGGGCTCCCCGCGCCATCGCGGCCCAGGGCGGAGGTGAGCTGGTCGTCTTCCCCGGCGATCACATCGGCTTCGCCGGCGGGGAGTACGGCACGACCGGTCAGCCGAAGGCGTTCGCTACCCGGTTGCGTGAGGTTCTCGGCTCCTAGAGACGCAGCTGGCGCCGCCACGGAGTGCGTCGCGGTGCGCTGCTGGGTTATCTCTCCTGTCGTGCTGAGACAGGGGAGTAACCGACCCGCCGCGACGCCTCTAGCCAATTCCGACGCAATCGAACCCCGAGGCGGAGCGGTCGGGGTAGTCATCATCTGCCGAGCGAAGGTGACCGTCTTGCGAGACAGGATGGCTGCTTTGATCTCCGTCAGCGCGGTGTGATCCGTGCTTCGACGAGATATGGATTTGGGGCGGCCACGGTCCGCAGCATTGGCGTCCGAGCGTCACGTGGTGGGGTTAGCTCAACCACTGATGCGCTTGGCGGCTCGAGCGGCGGCATCATGAGTCGACTGAATACAGACCGTCCCATCCACCCAGGCAGGTGCCAAGTTCCGACCTCTTCCGGACATCCCGAGCACTCCATCCCAGGACTGCTGTGTTCAGGCGGCGCTGTTTTCCCACAGGTATGGTTCGGCGGGTCCGAGCCAGGCCTTCGCGAATGCGCGCCGGCGTAGCGCGGGCACGAGCTGGCAGAGTCGGAAGAAGGTACGGACGCCGGCCTTTGCCGCGGCGCCCTTCGCCAGGGCCCGGTTTTTCTGTTCCAGTGAGTACCGTACGGCGGCAGCCCCGTACACGCGCATCTCGGACTCGTAGTCGCCGATTGCTGTCACGAGTTCTCGCTCACCACGATTGACAGCCGGCAGCAAACGTCCCAGCAGGTGGGCATCGCGCAACGCGGTATTGCCGCCAAGCCCTCCGATAGGCGGCATGACGTGGATCGCATCGCCCAGCACAGTGACCGGCCCAGGCGCCCATGCCGGTGCCGGCTCGCTGGCTTGGAAAAGTACCGCGCTGCGCAGCGCCGGGTCCGAGTCAGCGAGCGCCCGGCGTAGCCGCGGATCCCAACCGGAGACCAGTACGTCCACAGCGACCCGGAGGCTGTCGCTGTCCAGCGTCGTGACGTCCGGGGGTAGCGAGTCTGCCCGGGCCACCAGTGCGCAGAGAAGGTATGGGCGGCCGGCTCCGGCTGGTGGCTCGAACACTGAGGTGAACAAGAAGAACGGCGCGTCCGGGTCGATCAGGTTCATGCCCGTGAGCAGCCGAGACGGCAGCGCCGTCCGTACCTCCTCGGTGAGCCAGATCTTGTGCGCTATGCCGACCGCTCTCGTGTCGATCGTCGCCAATGTGGGCAGCAGGTGCCGACGGACGCGGGAGTTGGCACCATCCGCGCCGACGAGGAGATCGCCTGAGGCGGTGCGGCCGTCGGCGAAGTCGATGCGGACGCGGCCGTCGGACAGTACTTCGTAGTCGACGAACTCCGCGCCGGTATGCAGGATGTCGTCCAAGCCTGAGGACAGCAGTCGGCGCAGGGTGGCCCGGTCCGCGGCATAGTGGTTCTCGGCAGGGTCAGCCGCGCCGCCCGGGTACATGGTTGATTCCTCGACCACTACCAGATTGGCGAGTTGTTCGGTGAGGAACCCGAAGCTGCCGCCCGGTCCGGCCTGTGTCTGGAACTCCTGCCAGCCCGCCGCGGGCAGGCATGCGTGCAGGGCACGGGCGCCGGCAGGATTGATGTGCAGTCGGTACCCCTCCCATCGGCTGCCCAGCGCGGTGTCGCGCTCGAACACCTCGACATCGATCCGGTGTCGGCGCAGAGCCTGGGCCAGCGCCAACCCACCGATCCCGCCGCCGACGATCATCACCTTCATGACGTGTCCCCCATGATGAGTTGCTCGAGCTGCGCGAACACCGGTCCGACCAGGTCAGGCGCCAGCCGAACTCCCTTGACCACTGCGATCACCAGCTCAGCGCACTCCGCAGCGTCCACCGCCCACGCACGGCCGGCGTTGCCCACCGTCAGCATCGACACCAATACCTCGCGCCAGCCGGCCTGATGACGGTCCAGGGCCTCGGCGATGACACGGTCGCGCCTGGCGCGCAGGTCCAGCTCGGCGGTGACGACGAGAAGTTCGGGCCAGTCGTTGATCAGTTGGCGCAGGCCGGCTAGATGCGCCCGCAACGCGTCGGCTGGGTCGTCCGGGATCGAATCGCCGAGTACCCAGAACTGGCGGGTGGCGTAGTCGGCGACTGCACCGATCAGGTCCTGCTTGGTGGCGAAATGGTGATGCAGCGTCGAATGGTCGATCCCGACGTCTTCAGCGACCTGGCGGAGACGAAGCCCTTCGAAGCCTCCCTCGGCGACTCGGTCGAACGCCGCACGGACCAACTGCGCGCGTCGCTCGTTGCTGTCTCCACCAACCACTTGGTGGACTTTAGCAGAGATGCGGTCCGCGTCGGGAGACATCGGACGCCTCTCCTTGATCATGAGGAGTGCTGACCGTGGAGGACTGGGCGGGAGATCCGGCCCATCTCAGGGTTTCGGCCTCCGCCGGCTGGGTGGTGGAGAACATCGACGCCAGCGGTTCACGCAGGAGACGCTCAGCCATGCCCTTGACGGACTGACGATCATGCAGGCGATAGGCCTAGGTCGGCCCCCCGCATCGCCGCAAGCCGACCGTTCAACGGTGTGCCCCGGGGAATGTGATGACGTAGACGAGGGGTGCGGTCCAGCGGATGCAGATGTCGTTGGTGACCGAGGAGCTGCGTTCGTCGAGGTAGCGCTGCTGAGGGGGAACCCGACTATGCCGCCTGGGACGAGGGCCGTCGAGATCGTCATCGACCGGCTCGAGCGACCCGACCGCAAACCCACCAGTCGAGTCCTTCGTCCGAAGCTGATCGTCCGCGGTACGACAGCTCCACCCAGACGGGTAGTGACGGATGTGCCGAGCGTTGAGCACTCGCATACCGCGTCACAACACCTCGACATCGGGGGGAGGACCGCGAGGCCGCGACGTCGTGGGCCGTTGAGCAGGGCGCCGTGCTTGCCGTCCATCAGCCACAGGAGGAAGTCCGCGTCATGCTCGACCCCGACGGTCATCCCTTCTGTCTGTGCGGATCGGTTCGTCCGGGACCGCATTCGGATGCCACTCTCCGGTTCACACTCGCATTCGCATGACGACGTAGTCGCCTGGGTGATAGGGATCCGATACCCGAATCTCATCGAGCCGGGTTGCTGTGAATCCAGCCTTCTCGAACATCGACATGGTGCCCATGTTCCCAATGCTCTTGTTCGAGCTCAGGCAGCCACTCACCTGGCCGATGCCGGGGATCTCCTTGCTCGGCCAATTCTCCCGGAGATAGCCGGCCACCTCTGGTGAGCGCCATCGATACGTTGCGCGAAGCTGCCGGAGCGTCGGGTCGTCGTGCGGGAAGGCCATCGGCACAGCTTCGATCCAGCCCCCGCCGCGTCTCTGGATCGCGGCGACGGCGGCCTGCAACGCGCGGCTGGCGACGCCTTGTCGGCGGAAGTCCATCCGGGTGGTGAAGCAGTGGATGACCCAGTCGGTCGAGTCGTGCCGGGCATAGATCGCGTCCGGGTTCGACTCCTCGCTCGGTACGGGTAGCTCGTCGACTCGACCGAAGTGGCACCAGCCCACCGGCTCTCCGTCGGCGTACACCAGGATCCCGTCTGCTTGGCGCTTACGGACCAGCTCCTTGACCGCGGCGGCTTCCCGGGTCCGCTTCAGGTCCTGGTGCGGGAAGTGCCTACGGGACCGGTCGGGTGCGCTGCCAAGGCGTTCGGCACGCTGCTCCGCCGTGCCGGGCACCGACGCCAGGTGCCGGCCGAAGAAGAGAAGTGTGCACGCACAGCCGTGGACTTGAGCAAAGAACTGCTCGAAGTCGGGAAACGTTCGTACAGACAGCACTCGGGTCGTAAACCGAACTGACGTCGACACAGCACCTCCTCCATGCACCGGTAACCGCGCAATCTACGAGCACCGGGGAAGCATCGCCACAAGCTCGCCACTCGAAGTCGGGTCGAGCCTGGATCAGTCCGAGGACTCGATCCAGGGGAATCCGGCCGGGTCAGCGGCTGCCCGAGCGAGAAGCACCTCGTTGTCGTGACCGCGGATCGCCTGCAGGAAAGGAAAATCTCCTGGCCCTATCCGCAGTTTCGCCGCCGGTCGCACGGGAGTCAGACTGGCGACTTGGGCAATCCGGATCTCCTGGTCACCGTCCATGATCGACTTCTGGGTCTCGAAGGTGTCGGCAGGCAGCAGATAGACGATCCCGTCCCGCCACGGCTGCTGGTCCAGCGCAGACTGCGAGATCGAGAAGAAGTAGTACGACCCCTCCACGCCGACCAGCTGGATACAGGCGTTGGTCAGGCCCATGTCGTACCGATCGCGATCCAAGATCGCGAAGTACATCGGCCAGAGCCCGTCGCTCGCCGCATAAACGGCGCAACGATTACCGAAGTCGTCGACATCGACGGACTGCCGCGGCTCGAACACTGCGATGTCTGGGTTGCCGGTGCCGTGCAAAACGAAGGCTCCGCGATCCGCGGCATAGCAGAGGAACTGCCACTTCGGCGCCGCCAATCGATAGTCGATGAACTCGGCGGCTCCGGCCAAGACGGCCTCGTCGAGCACTCGATCGAACTCGACGCGGGTCGCAGCGTCGGGCGCCGGACTCGGCCTCGGCATCCAATAATCGGGAAGGTTCACACCGAATCGTATCCGAGCGACTGCGCGTCACAGCTGATGTCTACAACTTCTCCAGAGCATCTTTCGAGCATCTTTCGAGCATCGTTGCTGTTCCCGTGTTCGACGCGGGTCCCCTAGTTTTTTGTGCGCCTGTCGTAATCGCGAAGCTAGGGGATCCGTCATGTCTGCAGAAGGCACCGAATCGACTTCGACGGCCCTCGGGCGTCGGCGGTTGCTGCGCGGCGGCGCGGTGCTCGCGACCGCCGCCGCCGGGGCAGCGGCGGTCGCCATGGCACCCGCGACCGCGCACGCGGCCGACGGCGATCCGCTGGTGGCGGGCGAGACAACCGAGGCGACGGCCGAGACGACGCTGCGGATTGGCGGCGAGGCAGGTGACAACGCGCCGGCCCTCGGTCTGGAGAACGCCGACGGTCCGTCGCTGCGGTTGCAGCCTCTGTCGTCGACCTGGCCGGGGGAGCTGCAACCGGGTGAGATGGCCGGCACCGACTTGGGCCCGATCGTCGGGGTGGAAACACCCGACGGGGTCACCACGACGTATCTGATCACCGCGGTCGATCTGGCCAACGTGGCCACACCGTTCGCTGCCCGCCCGAGCCGGATCTTGGATCTGCGCACCGAGGCCGGCCGTGATGCGATCGTGCGGCGGAAGTCGGCCGGTTCGTTGGCAACGGATGGCCGGCTACGCGCCGGCGAGTGGATCGACATCGCGATCATCCTCACCGGCTCGGATTACAGCCTCGAGGCCGTCTTCGGCAATCTGACGGTGACCGGCCCGCTGCGGGCGGGCTATGCCACCCTCTACCCACCCGGCATCCCGACCGGCACCAGCTCGCTCAACTTCGCTGCCGGTCAGACCGTTGCGAACGCGGCCTTCGTCGGTACCGGTGAGGTCCAGGGTGCCCACGTCGTCCGTCTCTCAACGACCGCCGACGCCTGGCTCCTGCTCGACATCACGGGTGGCATCACTCAGGGCAACGTGCAGACCCCCTTGAAAGAGGCGGCGCGGGCCCAGGGTGGGCGTGCCTCACTCGTCCGGCGCTTGCGCACCGCACTCGGCCGCGCCGCGCGCTGACTTTCCGGCCATGCTGCGCTCCGCCGTCCCCGGTCAGCGAACCGGCTCCGTCCGCTGGGCAGCGGTGGTCGCCGCGGTCGCACTCGCGCTCGTGGCTTCGGTCCTGTCCGCACCACCGCCGATCGCCCGAGCCGCGACCCCCGCGCCCACCGGCGGATTCAGTTTGGGGAGCGGCCTCGGCGGCACCATCGATCCGCGCACGGGTCAGGCGTCGGCCGGGGTGCCCATCGCGGTCGTCAGGGGGAACGGCCACGCCGGGATACAGATCCAGCTCGATTGGCAGCAGGAGCGCGCCGCCGCGGGGCTCGACCGCTCCGGCTGGGGGGCCGGGTGGAGTCTGGGAACCACTTTCGTCAGCGTGGTCGGGCTCAAGCGGGTCTACCCGGCCACCGGGGGCTCGTACCTGCTTGACTCCGCCGTAGCCAGCGGTCTGAAGAACTACAAGCTCCGAGATCTCACCTTCAGCTCGGTCACCGGCAAAGCGCTGCCGTACCGCGACGGCGTCGGCACGGTCGCCTACGCCTACCAGCTGCGCTACGACGATGGTCGCATCGACTACTTCAACACCGACGGCAACCTGGTGGCCAGGATCGACCGGTTCGCCAATCGAACCGACCTGAGCTGGCAGCCGCGGGCTGGTGGGATCTTCCGCCCGGTCAAGATCATCGACTCCTACGGTCTCGCGACCACCTTCGACTACTCGACGCCCAACCAGATCAAGGTGGCCCTTCCGGAGCGCTCCGACGGGGTCCAACCGGTCAGCATCATCGCGCTCACCACGGGCCAGGGCGTCCAGACCGTCACCGATCCGGTCGGCAACAAGACGGTGTTCGGCTACGCGTCGGTCGCAGGCGCACCGAAACCGCTGCTCAGCCAGATCACCGGTCCGAGCGGTGGCCGGGCCGCCATCACCTACCGCGCACCGGGCTACCAGCCGTCACTGGTGGTCGTCGACACCCTGAAGGTGACCGACACCAACGGCAACCAGTTGAGTGCGAGCCAGACCTTCGACCTGGATCCCGCGGGGAACAACCGGCACAACTTCACAGGTTTCCCCAGTCACGCCGGCCCCGAGGCACTGTTCGGATCGGGTGACGCCGCCTACACCTACCGCACCGGCATCACCACCGGAGCCACGACGACCATCTCGACCTTCGACGCGCTGAATCGACTGGTGAGCCGCACCTTCGAGGTCAAGCAGATCGCGACAGAGCCGGCGGTGCTGGCGCAGACCCACGCGATGACGTACCCCACCCCGGTCATACCGCCGGGCGGCCTGCCGGCCGATTTCGGCCGACCCAGCACGGTCCGGCTCACCCAGTCCTCGGCCACCGACGACGGCGGTATCCGCGGAACTGCGTCCCGGACGACCTCCAGTTCCACCGAGTACGACGACCACGGGCGGTTGACCTCCGCCACAGACGAAGCCGGCACGATCACCACCACCGAGTACGACGACCAGTTCGGTTTGATCACCAAGCAGACCAGCACCGGCGCCGACGGCACCCAGGCCCAGCAGATGAACGTGCTCACTGCGGACGGGCGGAACATCGCGTCGACGACGAAGTCGGTCGGCCAGGACGGCAGTCCGCTCAGCGCGCGGCAGACGACCAGCTACACCTACGATCCCAGGTCCGGTGAGGTGGCGACCCGACGACTGTCCTGGGCCCCGGGGGCGGCGCCGGACGACGCCGAACCGGGCGATGGACCGGACGAGATCGTCACCACTTTCGCCCGGACCACCTCGCTCGACGGGTTGACCCAGACCCTCACCACAGTGGCCGGTGCGGGCAGCGACGCCGCCAAGAAGACGACCACCACCCTGGACCTCGTCTCCGGCCTGGTCATGGAGAACGCCGACGCGATGGGACGGGTCACGACGGCGGAATACGATGCGGTCGGCCGGCGGACGAGGCTGACGACCCCGGACGGCTTCTCCACCCGCACCGCCTACACACCGACCCAAACCGTCGTGACCGGCCCCACCGGCCGCAGCGTGCGTTCGACCACCGACAAGCTCGGGCGGACCGTGTCGGTGACCGACAACGTGGCGGGCGGGCGACTCGTCGCCGACGTCGGTGCCAGAACGCTCTCGGCCACCAGTTTCAGTGCGGACGGCCTGAGCCTGACCGCCACCGACCAGGCCGGTCGAGAGACCACCACGACCATGGACGCCTTCGGGCGGGCCGTGCGCAAAGTGGGTCCGACGGGTTTGGTCCAGACCATGGCCTTCGACGACGGTGCCGCCCACACCAGGACGGCGGAGATCATTCCGGCCGGCTCCGACGATCCGCAGTCCACCATGACCGCCCGCTACGACGACACGGGCCGGGTGGTCCAGTCCCAGACGAGTCACAACCGGCCACCACTGGAGCCACTCACCGAACCGGTTGCGAAGTCCAGCTTCGACGGCCTCGGCCAACCCGTGGCGACGACTCGCGATGACGTGACAGTCAACACGGATCGCTCGGGGATCGGCGGCACCGAGAGCGGCTCGGTCGCCACCCCAGGAGCGACCGATCAGTTCCCCGGGCAGCCGGTCAGCGCCACCACGACCACCAGCCTGACCGGCGACACCACCTCCCGCACCTTGCGCCAGGGCACGGCCGAAAGCCGAGCGGTCGCGATGGACTACGACGAGCTGGGACAGGTTGTCGCGGCCACCGATCCGGAGGATCGCCGGACTGAGTACACCTACACCGCCGACGGCCAGATCGAGACCAAGACATCGCCCTCGGGGGCCACGACCAGGCACGTCTACGACGACGCGACGGGTCTGCTCAGCCGGGTCGAGTTCAAGGCACCCGGAAAGCCGGACCGTACCGTCAGCTACACCCGGGTGCCGGCCGGGCAGCTGGGAGCCGGGCAGGTCAAGACGGTCACCGACGGCAGCGGCACCATGACCTACGCGTACGACGCGGACGGGCACCGGACGTCGGTCGGCTACCCCGACGGCACGTCGGCCTCAGCCACCTACAACGCCGGCGGACAGGTCGCCACCCTCACCGACGTCACGGGTGCGGTCACCAGCTACGTGTACGACCCCGAGGACGCGGCCCTGACCAGCGCGACCCAGAAGCGTGGAGCCGCGGTGCTGGCGAGCGTGACCTACGGCTACGACGCGCTCAGCCGGGTCGCCACCATCACCCGCGGCAACGGCAGCGTCACCACCAACACCTACACCGCGGACAACCTGCTGGCAGGCCAGGTGACCGCGACGGGCGCAGGCACCGTCCTCGAGCAGCACGGCTACACCTACGACAGCCATCAGAATCTCGCCAGCCGGGTCGACAACTATGCCGCCGGCGGGAGTGCGGCGGTGCCGGGGGCGGCGCGGACCTGGAGCACTCTCTACGATTACGACGCGTTCGATCGGTTGGTCCGCTCTGCGGTGTACGCCGGGCCGATGGCGAACGGGCAGCCGTCCGGCCCCGCGTACACCACGACCACGTACACGGTCGACCTCGGCAGCGACGTGACCGCGACCAGCACGACGCGACGGACACCCGGCCCACGGCCGTTCGTCACCACCTCCACGGTCACCAACACGATCGACGACTCCGGTCGGCTGATCGCTCAGCAGCGCGGGTCGCAGCGGGTCGAGCAGACCTTCGACGACGACGGTCGGGTGCTGCAGTCGCTCGCTGGTGCGAAGATCAGCTACGGCAGCGACGGCAGCGAGACGGCCGCCGCGCTGCCCGACGGCAGCTCGGTCAGCTACACGAAATGGCCGAACGGCACTCGCCGCAGCACGACCACGCGGCACTCAGACGGCACCAGCTCGACGTCGTTGATGCACTACAGCGTCGACGGCAACCTGATGAACGACAGCACCAGCGACGTCAGTACCGGGACCGGCAGCTCGACCACCGCCTCCTATCTGTTGACCGCCAGCCGGGAGGCTCGCACGCTGCTGCCGCGCACCAACGCCGCGGGCGCGGTCAGCGGCACACCGGCGGCGGCGGTCACCACCGGTGTGGGCGTCGGCTACTACCTGCGCGACCGGCACAGCTCGGTCACAGCCCAGCTGGACAGCTCCGGCGCGGTCACCGGCACCTATGGCTACGCCGATTACGGCGCGCCAACCCGTGCCGACGGGCGACCTGTGAGCCTGCCCCAGGTCGACGGGGGCCGCACGAACCCGTACACCTACACCGGTGCGGCAGCTCGCGGCCCCTGGACCGATGCGGCGTCCGGCCTCCTCGACTACGGGCTGCGCAGCTATGACCCCGGTCAGGGCCGGTTCACCAGTCCCGATCCGGTCGACGGACACAACCGCTACCAGGGCTTCCGGACGAATCCCATCATGTACGCCGATCTCGGCGGCGGCATCTCGATCATCGACGCGGTCATGGACTCTGTGTTCGCGGCCATCTTCCTGGTCACGGCTGTCGTGACCGGCTTCGCGGCGGTGGCAGCGATCGGGGCGCTCTTCGGCGTGGCCACGGCGGTGACCGGAGCGGTCGTGGCGAACGCGGTCTTCACCGCCGGCGCGGCGTTGGGCAACCTCGCGGCCGGTGTGACGAGTGTCTTGTTGGCCTCCGACGACGTCGTGGCGCTCAAGGACGGAAAGAAGGAGGGCTGGCTCAGCGCCCAAGATCGAAGCGTGGTCCAGACCGTCAACGCCGGGGCCTCGGCCGTGGCCGGCGCCAGCGGTATCGGACAGGCTCTCACCGACGGAGCCGCCGGGGCCTTTCGGGCCATCAACACAGCGACCAAGGTGGCGGAAGCCAACCGGGGTGCGAACGTGCTTCCGCGGCTGTGGGTCGACCCGCTCGCCGTGGTCGTCGATCCGGTCCCGCTCCAACCCAACATCGAAATCGCCGCCGGCGCCGAAGTGCCGGTGGTCGGAGACGTGCTCGACCCACCAGAGATCGTCCCGGAGGAGCAGCCGCCGCCGGTGCCGACGGAGAACAACGGCACGGAACCCACCGACATCGAGAAGACTGACTCCAGCAGCAGCACCGATTCCGATTCGAGCTCCGACTCCGGCTCCGACAGCGAGTCCGATGACGCCGCGCCGACTCTCGAGCCCGAGAAAGAGGCGTTGGCGCCGGAGAAGGTCAGCCCGGCGGCCGGCGAGTCCCTGCCGGAGACGATCCCGACAGCCGAGAAGACCCTCGACCTCACCGACATCGCTGTGATCCAGAACAGCCTCGAAGTCCCCCAGGCGCTGCAGTTCGCCGAACTCGCCGAGAAGGAGATCAGTCCTCGGCGCTTGTCGGTTCCCAACACTCTGGCGACATCGGACCCGGTGACCACGGAGAACTCTGCTCCTGTCTCCAACAGCAGCCCGCCCAACCCCGAGAACTTCGTCCAGACCAACACCCAGACCCTCGTCGAGCCGCTGACGAACGGGACATGACTCGCCGACAGACAGGAACCACCATGCCGTCTCCGCTGAACCGCCGAAGCCTGTCGGTTCTCCTCGGTCTGCTGATCGCGCTCACGCTGTTCGTCCCGGGGTCGGCAGCGGCCAAGCCCCGATCGGCACCGGTGAAAACCCCACCGTTGGCTGCGCGGGCGACCGACACGCTGCCCGAGGACCTCTCGACCAAGCTGCCACGCACCCGTCCGGACGAGGCGGTCGGGGACTTTCGCGGTCTCGGGTACGACCAGCGGGCCGTCGTCGAGTCCGGCTCTTTGCAGATCTACAACCCACCCAGCAAGGGCGGCACCGTGCTGAACGCGGTCAGAACCGACCTGGTCAACCCGGAGGACGTGCCCGGTCACCGGGTCTGGGAGGCCGGCGCCATGGCCGACCTCGCCGCCGCCAACGGTCTGGGCAAGATCCGCGTGGCCGCCTCTTCGACCCATCTCTACCTGGCCGGACTGAGACCGAACACGCCGAACTCCGGTTACGGCGCCTACGTCTACCAGGTCGCGAGGGACGGCAGCTGTGCCTCGGCCAGTTGCGCGAGCTGGGTCCGTCGAATCGGCACCTACTGGGCGAACCAGAGTCCGTTCCGCGAGCGGGAGGGCGCGGTGACCTCACTCGCGATCGGACGGTCGGGGGACACGGAGTGGCTGGCCGTCGGCACCTCGGACGCTCGCGGCTCCTTCGACTCCGGTGGTGGCGTGTACCTCTACGACACCTCTCGGTTGGATCCGTTCAGCGAATCGGTGTACCAGGCCTTCAGCCCCAGCGACGCCTCCCAGGTCGCCGTCACCGACCTCGCCTGGGACCCGCGCGGCAGCGGCCGGCTCGCCATCGCCCTGGCCGGAAAGTCGCGGGTGCTCGAGTCGGTGTTGATCACCTCCGACAACCGCCCGGCCCGCACCTTCTGGGACGTGCTCTCGGGATCGGACTACGCGCCGGCGGCCTTGTCGGCGGCGATCACCAACCGCGCCGACGGCACCCCGGTCGCGGCGTTCGGGATGAGCGACGGCAGCGTCAAGCTCTTCGATCCGGCCGTCTCGTCGGCGACGCTGCTCTCCAACGCCGCCGGCACGGACCCGGTGACCGGGGTCGCCTTCGCTCCCCGCATCGACGGGACCACGGGCCTCGCCGACATCGTCGCGTCCAGCACGGTCAAGGACACCGCCCGGGTGCTGCGGTACAGCGGTGGCACGACCTTGGCTCCGCAACCGGTCACCGCCGGCGGCGGCACCAGTACCGATGTCGGCACCATCCGGCAGTGGTTCCCCGGCTACAAGACGGGGAAGCTCGCCTTCGGCAGCATCGTGGGTCAGCCGCTGCGGATCAGCTTCGCCTCCCGACCCAACGCCGGTTACGGCTGCTGGTACGCGCCTCAGTTGCCGGACCGCAAGGCGTTCCCGGCGGCCGATCTGGTGCTGCCCGGCGACGGGTCCTCCGAGACCTACAGCTTCGGCGGTCTCACCTCCGGCATCGGCGGTGGCTGCGCGGCGACGGACTTCACGGGCCAGTGGGCGGCGTACGTGGTGGTGTCACCGGTCGACCGCCCGCAGGACACCACCACCGCGAAGCTGGTGGTCCCACGCTCGGGTACGCCGACCCTCACCACGGTCGGCGGTTCGGTTCGGCTGCGGCTGGTCAACCGGGACGAGACCGGCTACGCGCTCGGGTCCTGGCTCCTGGTCGTGGAACCGCGACCCAACCTGTTTCCGAACGCGACCACGATCAAGGGCACGCAGCTCGACCCCGTGGGTACGGAGCGGCCGGTCTACCGCTTCGACGTGCCGGCCACCAAGGTCTTGCTCGGGGCCGTCACGCCACCGCGCATCGCCGCGACCATGCAGCCGCTGCTGGTCGAAGGCCTCCGCGCGGGGATCTGGAGCCCGCTCGGGAAACTCATCCCCCAAGGACCACCGGCCCGTGCCACCAGCGGCACCGTCACGCTGGCCCCGGTCAGCTTCTACTGGCAGAACCCCGAGGAGGGTCCACCGGTGACGGTGCTGCGGCTCAGGCTGGGTGACGGCGTCGCCGGCGCCGCGGTGCTGGCGGACCTGCCGGTCGCACCTCCGGGCAGCGACTTCAGTCAGCTCGTCGCCTGCCCGACGGGGGCCGGCAGCGACTGCACGGGGGAAGCCGACCCGTATGCGAACGGCCTGGATGAGGCGCGGATCAAGATCCAGTTCTTCGACGGCGCCACGGTCATCCCCACGAGCGACCCGCTCTATCAGCGGATCTACTACCGCGATGACAACGGGGACCTGCTGACGGGGCTGATCCCGATGGACAACAACCAGCCCTACATCCGGGTCAGCCCGTACGCGGGCGCCTATCCCAACGACGGCTCCTCCGGCACGCCGGTCCGGCCGCCCGTCAATGCGCCGGTGGGTGGTCGGTACGGCTACGTGTCCACGACGCGAGGCCCGCAGGACCTGCAGGCCATCAATGCGACGGTGGGCGGTTCGAGCAACATCAGCACGTTCAACGTGGTCGGTCAGGAGTTCGACTCGAGCTATTCCCGCGCCGCGCAGGCCGCCACCGGCTTCGAGCTGACCGGCTGCGCCGACTACCGCAACAGCACCACCTGCCGGGTGGCGACGCCGACCATGACCGCCCCGGCGCTGTACATAACGGCCGACCCGACCACCGGCGACCCGTTGATCGGGATGCAGTTCGCCACGGTGGCGCAGACGGCCACCGCCACGCTGCCGTTGCAGCAGCTGGCCGGCCAACCGGAGCACACAGTCAACGCCCAGAAACTGGACATCAACAACGGCGAGCTGAGTCTCACCACGACCGCCGGGTTCCAGCCGGCGGACGCCATCGACACCTGGGTCGTGAGCCACGGGCAGAGCATTCAGATCCGCGGCGTGCAGGTGGGTGGTGGGAACTGATCGAGCGCTTGTTCCACGCCTTCGCCTGCTGGCTTGGCCGGCCTGGCTGCTAGCTGTCCAACCGTCACGGGAAGTCAGACGAACTCGACGATCTGAGCACGACTAACCGCAGGGCGGCGAGCATTCCTCAGCCCTCGGTGAGCCGGTAAAGGGCGCCCGCAAGCTGACCCTTCAGTGAGAAGCCCCGCCGCACGTGATCGAGTGGTGAACCTGGTGCGTGCCTCCTGAGAATCAACGACGGCGTGGCAGGGTGGGTCCATGGCCGATCACACCACCGCGTCGGACCGTCTCAGCGGCGACCAGATCTCCGAGATGGGCGTTCCGGACTGGCGGTCGATCCACGAGAAGCTGGAGACTCGCTTCCGCACCGGCGACTTTGCCACCGGTCTCAGACTGGTGGCGGCGATCGGCGAGGTGGCCGAGGAGCTGAACCACCATCCCGAAATCGATCTGCGGTATACCCACCTCAATGTCCGGCTGATGAGCCACGACCGCTGGGCCAAGACGATGCGTGACGTGGAGCTTGCACGAAGGATCTCCGAGCTGGCTGCAGCATTGGGTGTGCCCGCTGAGCCGCTGAAGGTGTCTCGGGTGGAGATCGGCCTCGACACGTGGAATGCGGATGAAATCAGGCCGTTCTGGCTCGCCGTCTTGGGGCTGCGACCGCATCCGCGGTTCGCCGACGATTTGGTGGACTCAGACGGCAACCTCGCGACCATCTGGTTCCAGGACTGCGAGCCGCACCCGACGCCGACCCAGCGGTTCCACCTCGATGTGCGAGTACCTCCCGACATCGCGGAGCAACGCATTGAGGCGGCATTGGCCGCGGCCGGCACATTGGTATCAGAGGAACAGAAGCCACGGTTCGTAGTCCTCGCTGATCCCCAAGGCAACAAGGTCTGCGTGTGCACCCAGATCGGTCGCAGCGACTGACAGCCGGACCTCGGTGCTGGTGATAGCAGAGGGAGAAGTGGCGTGTTCTAGGTCATGTCGCTCACAGCAGATCGTGTGATCGGAAGACCCGCTCGTAGATCTCTCGCACTGTCGGCTCTTTCAAGTCGGTGTAGGCCTGGGCATCGCCGTGCTGGCTGGCGGCGTCGCGCTTCGCCTCCGCGTACCGATCCCGATCCTCCTGATGTTCGGTCAGCCAGTCACGAAACAGCAGGTGCCGGATGACTTCAGGGCAGTCGGGACCGAACACGTGCAGATGGGCGAAAGGCTCGCGGTGCTTGAACAGCCGGTGCTGATGCCAACCAGGCTCGCGCGCATGCAATCGAAACCCAACTTGTTGTAGGTCTGGCACGTAGGAGGACTCGTTCTCGGGAGCAGCCACCACCAGATCCACGTCGATCACCGGCTTGGCGGGCAGGTCTGGCACTGCCGTCGACCCGACATGGTGGAGTGCGATGACTCGATCAGTCAGCGCGGCACGGATCAGTGCCGCCAATCGTGCATACGCCGGTATCCAGGATGGATCGGGCAAGACGACGACCTTGGGCGAGGCCCAGTGCTCCCCTCCGGGCAACCGCTCCAGCCCGGTGACGGCTGGATCGGCGGAGTGGTGCCTGGTGATCTCGGCTGCGGTCGGTCGCACGACGCCAGTAAACCCCTCGGTACTCCACAGCAGCCGTCCGACGGCCGACAGCTAAGCGGTCTCGCTCCCAGGCAGATGGTGCGGCGGCGCCCAGCCGGTGTCGCTGGCCCAGGCTTCCGCCAGTTCCATCAAAAGGCACCATGCCGGGTACTTGATGCGTCCGTAACTGCCCAGATCACTGGCCGAACGTGCAGCTGCGATCTTCAGGTCCGACCACCAGGCCGTCCGTTGCCGGTGCGCGCGGAGGTGGTCGCGGAACAGTAGAGCTAGTCGCACGGACGTACTGCCGGCGGTGCGGACATGATCGTTGCAGGGCCGAGAACCCACCGAGGGTGCGTACACCTGTTTGGGCCAGTCGCGTCCACCGGCGGTTTCGAGGCTGTTCCATGGCTCAGGCCGTGGCCGGTATCCTCGCGGCGCCAAGTGTTGTTCGGCGGCGGCGCTGGACAGGTCGTCGACCACGATCATCATGTCGAGGCAGTCCTTGGCGGCCATGCCTGGCACCGCTGTCGACCCGACGTGCTCCACCGCGAGACTGGCTGGCACTGCGGCACGCAGCTGCTCGGCTAGCACAGCCGCTTGCAGTGCCCACTCGGGCCGGTGCGCGACAACGGTGACACCGTCGGCTGAGATCTCGTCTTCGAACGGCACCGGTACACGATGGTCGAGCCGACCGGGTGGGGGCAACCACTGCCCGCTACGGAGACCGACCAAACGAGACGTCCGGCGCGGTGTCACAGGGTGGGGAGATCTCGGGTCGTGCGGCTCAGTTGCGGTGCTGGCGGCGCATGGTGGTGATGAGCAGGGTGAGCGCGATGATCTGTGTGGTGGCCACGGCGGCGATCAGCGCGGGTGTGGAGCGTTCGTACAGGGCTCCGGCGAGGGCGCCGCCGATGATGGCGGCGCCGCCTTGGATGGCGGCGAAGATGCCGTAGGCGGTGGCGCGCCGGGTTCTCGGGGCGAGGTCGGCGACGAGAGCTTTCACGGTGGAGTCCTGGATGCCGACCGCCGCACCCCAGATCAGCACACCGATGATCGCCACGGCCGGGGCGCCAGCGAACGCAAGGGCCGGAACGGCGCTGACCAGGATCGGCAGGATGAGCAGGACGCGGCCCTTGATGCGGTCGTACAGCCATCCGGTCGCGAGCGCGGCGATCGCTTCGGCGGCCATGGCGGCCGCGTAGATGAGCGGGATCGCCGCGACGGGAACAACTCCGTCTTTGCTCAGGTGGTAGGAGATGACGCCGAAAGTGACCAGGCCGGCGGTGGTGGCCGCGCTGGCGGCGGCGAACAGCCAGAACGCGGCCGGCAGCCCGGCTGCCCGGCGGACACCGATGCTCCTGGTCGGTTCCGCCGGGCCGTTGGAGTCGGGGGCGGCCACCGATGGATCGGGGGCGGGGTCGCCCATCCGGCGACGAAGCCAGATCAGGATCAGCAGCGCCGCGGCGCCGGGGATGACCAAGATGGCGAGTGCGGGCCACAGAGCGCCGGTGAGGGCGGCGACCCCAGCGACGAGCAGCGGACCGGCGACCGCGCCGGCTTGGTCGAGCGCTTTGTGGACGGCGAGGCCGCGACCCAGGCCGACCGGGTCGGCGGCGTGGGCGAGCAGTGCGCTCTTGGCGGGGCTGCGGACCGCCTTGCCGGTCCGTTCGGCCAGGATGAGGACGCAGGCGACCGCCAGGCCGGCGCTCGCGAGGAACGGGGTGACCGCCAGTGCCGGGACACAGACCGCCGTGAGGGCGTACCCGGCGAACGTGAGGGTCCAGTAGCGGCCGCTGCGGTCAGCCCACGAGCCGGAGAACAGCCGCAGCACCAAAGCCATCGCCTCCCCGGCACCGGTGACCAGCCCCACCAAGACAGCGGACGCGCCCAGCGACGCGAGCAGCGGGCCGCTGACGGCGCGGGCCCCCTCGTAGACCATGTCGGCGGACAGGCTGACCACACCGAAGCCGACGACCGCCCGCCACGGCGACCAGGTCCGCGCGACGGTGACGTCGGCGGTCAAATCGGGTGGGCCTGGCATCGGTCACGCCGCTGGAGTGAGGATGTCATTCCGGGTGTCCGGTGGTCGGCTGCGGCTTCACGTCCACCGTCGGCGGACCCGAACCTGCGGGGCGTCTGCGGCGCTGCACCCCGTACTCCCGCCAGGTCAGGGCCACGATGGCGAGGTCGAACAGGGTGAGGGCCACCAATCCGGCTGTCGGGGCGAGGGCGATGCGGTACAGCTGGTAGCCGATGAACACGGTCAGCACCCCGATCATCCACGGGTAGGCCCACAGCTTGTTGAGCAGCAACGCGACCACGAGGATCACTTTGACGAGGCCGTGAGCGAGCAGGTAGACGGCGCCGAACAGCACTGCCGGACCAGTGAGCCCGTTCGCGGTGTGCAGCAGATGGGTGGCGATCAGGTCGTGCGGGTCCTCCGACAGCTCCCCTTGGGTCAGCACCGCCGCCAGATGCGTGATCTTCTCAGGGGTGGCGAAGAGCAGCAGCAACCCGCCGATCAGCTCCACACAGCCGTTGAGACCTTTGGCGATGATGCCGATCTCGAAGACCCGGTCCAACCAGTCCTGGGGCTTGAACACCCCTCAGCCCTCCGCGATCACGGTGACAGCGTGGCGACCGCCGTTCTCGGGGGCCCCGTGCCCGCATCTAGGCATCGGGGTTGCTCACCGCGGCGTAGACGTGGTCGGCGTAGACGGCGAACCGTTCCTCGCAGGTCTTCAGGTCGGTCGCGGAGTCGATGGAGGCAGGGATGGCGAGGAGGTCGCGGCTGCGGAGCTCGCGGTACCAGCGGCGGAGCCGGTCCAGGCTCTGCTCCTCCTCCTCGAGCTCCGCGAGCGTGTACTTGCCGATCCGTTCCTCTTTGTCCAGCTCGTCGAGGTACTTGCCGCAGTCGGCATGGAACTCGGCCCACTCCGACTCCCGGGCCTCGACATACAGCTGGGTCAGCCGATCCGCATCGGCCTGCCCGTAGCCGTGGGCGGCCAGCACCAACAAGGACCCGGAGGCCGCCTCCACCAGCCCGGCCAACCGGTCCAGCAGCGGCCGGACCGCCGGCAGGTCCGGCACCGCCCAGATCGCCTGACCCAAGGGCACCGCACCCGACCGGCGCAGCTCCCGCCACACACCCATCCGATGACGAGCCGGCTCCGTCGGCACCCGGGCCAACAGCACCAGCCACCGGCCACGCTCGGAAACCTCATCCACACGCCCATGCTACGTTACAGATGTGACAATCACGGATGTGCATGCGTCACAGTCGCGCGGTCGTTGGTGTTCCGGAGTGACGTGCCACTCCCGCCTCATCGGCCCCGGCGCGCGGTGAACGACATCGACGAGTTCGTGGAAATTCTCGTTGCCCTCTACGCCGTCATCATCGGCCTGCTGGTCCTGCTGACCCGGCTCGAAAGCACCCTGCACGACCAGACCCGGCCCGGCTACCAGCGGTCACGACGGGCACCATCCGATGCACAGTCTGCTGTCCGTGAGTATCGACCGCCGCCTCGCGTCGACGGGTGAGCGTGTCGTGGCCTCACCCGCCAGCTCTTCCCGCCGTGAGCGTGCCTCCCGGCTGCTGACGGTGTTCGGAGCAGGCTCGATCCTGGCAGCGTGTTGTGGCTGTCGACGCGGTGGAACACCGGTCAGGCGGGCTGGTGGAACTGGTCTTCGCGACGGTGAAGGTGCCGCTGTCGGGGTCATTGGTGTCGGTGCCGATGCTGATCACGCCGGCGCTGCCGGGACGCAATCTGATCGGGCTCGTCGGGGTGGCCGTCTTCCAGATCCTCGGCCTGCATGTGGGCGTTGGCAACCTCGAGACGCGACTACGACGCAAATTCGTAGTACGCGCTAGCCTGTAGTTGTCCAGCAGGACGGTTGCCGTTCATCGTGACGGCGCATGACCCCGACCTAGGAGCTCACCCATGCCGATCTCTCGCTCAGGCAAGCCTTCACGCGCCGTGTCTGCGGAGGGGCGGTGAACGGCGTCGACATCGCCGGGTTGCTGGTCCGGACGACGGTGGACGTCGTCGCCCTGGCCGCCCTGGTGGCCTTGTACGTACGCCGCCACAGCGGCCGTGAGCTCTTGATGGTCTACGTCTGCTTCAACATCGGACTCTTCGCGGCTCTGACCGCGATCACGGCCGGGCAGCCACAACGCGGCGATCGTCATGATCGGTTCTGACCCTCACCCAGCAGCTCCGTCAGCAGCTGTTCGTCCTCCGGGGTCAGATCGGCCACAAACCGAGTCAGGACACCGGCCCGATCACCGCCGGCCTCCAACAGCCGCCGCATCCGATGCGCGGTCATCGACGCCTCGATCTCATCCTCACTGCCCGCCAACGAATAGGCGTAGGCCCGACCCGACATCTCGCGGGTCAGCGCTCCTTTGGCCTCCAAGCGGGTCAACGACGTCATCACCGTCGTGTAGGCCAGACCGCCCTCCAGGTCAGCCAGAACCTCGCCAACCGTCAACGGACGTCCCGCAGCCGCCAAACAAGCCAACACCTGGCGCTCCAAAGCGCCTCGAGCGCGACCCGACCGCACCATCACAACCACCCCACCTCTACAAACCACCGTAGTACGACAATCGTCGTAGTCGGCTCCCGGCCAGGCTTGGTGCACGTGGCGTCGAAGTTACGAGCCGCGCTCGCCGAAGCCAGGCGGCGCGCAACAGACACCGCAGCCCGGCCATCTGAAGAAGTGATGGAGTGCGGGCTAGCGAAACTCGCGGAGTCTCGCAACGTCTACGGTGCTCGCGGCTTCCTCCATCCGCTCACCAACCGTCACCGGCCGATGTTCCCACCACAGGCACGCACCCGTTGGCCGTCCGATGTGCGACGCAGCTCTGCTCCGGTCCAGAACCGTGTCGTTGCGATTCGTGGCGCGTGGCGCGGCTTGCCACACGTGCGGCGCCGGCACTCCTGGTCCGAGCAGCAGCTCGGGCTCGGCATCCGATCTGCGGTTTGGTGCCCTCGGTGCCGTGGCCGAGGTCGACTTCGGCTGGGTTCGTCGAGTTGTTGGGATTCCCGACCGACTGTCACAGGATGGGCCTGGCCGGTGTCTGGATGTCGATAGCAGGTTCGACGCTTAGGAGGAGTCATGACTACCCGGATCCCTGGCAAGGAGATCACTGGCCCGTACGGCGCGCTAGTCAAGATGTTCAGCAGGAAGATGTTCGGGCGGGTGCCGGAGTCGCTCGGAGTGATGTGGCACAGCGTGCCGGTACTGAAGGCGTCGATGGGCTTCGGCCAGAAGATGCAGAAGTGGAACGACTGCGACCAGAGCCTGAAGTCGTTCGCGCACATGGCGGTGGCCTCGTACGTCGGCTGCTCGTGGTGCCTGGACTTCAACTACTTCACGGCCTTCAACGAAGGACTCGACGTCGACCGCGCGTCGGAGATCCCTAGGTGGCGTCAGTCCGACGTGTTCACCCCACTGGAGCGGGAGGTCCTCGCGTACGCGGAGGCGATGAGCGACACACCACCGACGGTGACCGACGAAATGGTGGCCAGCCTGCACGATCAGCTCGGCGCGGCGGCCGTCGTCGAGCTCACCTCGGTGATCGGGTTCGCGAATCTCACCACCCGCGGCAACGTCGCGCTCGGGATCGAGTCCGAAGGCTTCGCGGCTGCCTGCAACCTCAAGCCACTGGCCGAGCGGCCAAGGACAGCGTCCTCGGCATGAGCGCCGATCCGTTCGTCACCCACCGCAGCCTGCTCTTCACGGTCGCCTACGAGATGCTCGGCTCCGCCACCGACGCGGAGGACGTCGTCCAGGAGACCTGGCTGCGATGGGCGGCGGTCGACCAGGGGGAGGTGCACGACCCCCGCGCGTACCTGGTCCGCTCCGTCACCCGTCAGTCACTCAACCGGATCCGGACGATCAGCCGCCGGCGCGAGGATTATGTCGGCGAGTGGCTGCCCGAGCCGTTGCTCACCAGCCCGGACGTGGCCGAGGACGTCGATCTGGCGGAGAGCGTCTCGATCGCGATGCTCACCGTGCTGGAGACGCTCACTCCGACTGAACGAGCGGTGTTCGTGTTGCGCGAGGTCTTCGACGTCCCGTACGACGAGATCGCGGCCGCCGTGGACAGGTCCCAGCCGGCGGTCCGCCAGGTGGCGCACCGGGCCCGGGAGCACGTGGCCGCGCGGCGGCCACGGATGCGGGTCGACCGCACCGAACAACGGCAGGTGGTGGAACGATTCGTCGCCGCGGTGACGGCGGGCGACGTGCAGGGGTTGATGGATGTGCTCGCCCCCAACGTCGTACTCCTCGCCGACGGCGGCGGGATCGCGCAGGCCGTCCGGGTGCCCGTGGTCGGGGCGAAGAAGGTGGCGAACCTCCTGCGCCCGTTCCCCGCGGCGTCGGTCAACCCTGCGATCGTGACCATCAGACTCAACGGTGCCCTCGGCATACGGATCGACGACGAGGTGGGCGGCACCACGATCGTCAGCCTCGTCGTCGAGGACGAGCGGATCACGCAGATCTTCGCCATGCGCAACCCGGACAAGCTCGCCCGACTGGACCAGGTGGCCGAACTGACCCGCTGAGCGCCGGCCGGCACTACCCGAACACGCAGCAACCGTTGAGCGAATAGCCGCTCCGCAGGTCAGTTGTGTCGCTGGCTGGCGCTCTGTCAGCGTGAGTGTCGTGACCTACGTCGATCCAATCGCCTCGCCCCTGGACGCCGCTGGATCCGCGTTGCCACTGCCTCTCGCCGACGCCGCCTGGAGTGAGTGGGCAACGTGGTATCGGCGAAACGAGGGCTGATCCACGATCCATGTCGGTGAACGTGCCGGGCGATGTCGCAGGCCGACCGTCTGCCGGCGCGACAGATCTCCTACGAGAACGACGGCGCCGAGGGCAACTGACAGTCAGAAGTCTGAGGCTCGACCGGCAGTATGACGGAGGAGATCGGATGGGAGCCGGCAGAGCTCATCGATGACTGGCGCCACCCAGGACGTCGATCACCGCGCCAAACGGGTCCAGCGCCGCCGATACGGCGATGACGGTCACGCCGAGCAGTGCGACAGCTGAGAGACCCGTTACGAGTCCGAGCGTCGTGGCCATCGACCGCATCCGACCAGAGCTGGCTAGCGCCCGCCGCCACCACATGACGCTGAGGAGGGACAGCACGATCACCAGGGGCGCGCAGCTCGCGGCCAACACCCAGTGGTAGCGCCCGACCTGCGCGACCAGCAACGACAAGACCGGGGCGTTGGCGTCGAGGTGGGCTGGGTCGCTGAGTGCGGCAACGATGTCAGCTGAGGTTCGGGCGGCGGGCATCGAGCCAGGCTGGGGCAGCACCAGCAACAAAGCGACCAACGGGACTGCGGTCGCTTGGATGTTGGCGACCAACACCACGATCGCCAGCGGTGCAAGAACAGTCGCCACCGTCGCCGCCACCCTGTGCCCCGCCGCCCGAGGTGTCACGGTCAAGAGGTATCTCTGCCACAACCCCGCGGCGAGCAGAACCAGAGCCGCGACCAGCAACACGCAGATCGGGGTCTTGATGGCATGCCAGCCTGAGCAGTACGCAGCTAGATCAGCCAGCAGCGCGGGCAACTCTGGTCGCCCGCTGCGCCAGAGTTCGGCGAGACCTCGAGCGACTGCGTCCTCCAGCGCTCCAGCTGGCTGGTACACCCCGAACCTGCCGCTCAGCACAGCGAACGGAACGGTGTTGAACGACGCCACCAGCACGGCAACACCAACGGTCAGGCCCGCGATCACTCGCCAGGAGTGCAGTCGTCGAGCACGCATCGCCGGTCCTTCGCCAGATCCAGGGCAAGTTCGTCATCATCGCGAGCCGGAGGATGCAGACCTGTTCGAGGTCTGGCCGCGACTGCTTCTCCAGCATTGTCGGACACCGACCTAGAGGTCCGGATCAGTCCTGGGTACCGATCCGCGCGGACAGTATCGGACCTGGGTCCACTGTGTTCAGCTGACCTGACCCTACGGTGGCCACCGCATCGCAGGAGCATCCAGCGGTGCCCAAGCCGTCCATCCAGCGCACGCACTCGGGCCGCGGCGACGAGGTCCCACCTCGATGACCAGTACCTCGGAAAGGGGCCGGGCGGCAGAACTTGCCGGGTTCTACCACCGGCTGCTCGGCTGGCCGATCGTCGAAGCGGGTCCCCGAGGAGGATGGCTGCAGCTGCAGCCGCCTGAGGGTGAGGCGGGACCGACGATCAACATCGAGGAAGATCGTCACCACGCACGGCCGGTGTGCCCCAGCGAACCCGGATCCCACACCATGGCCATGCACCTCGACATTGGTGTCGACGACCTCGACGAAGCCGTCGCCTGGGCTGTCGACGCCGGGGCGACCCCGGCCGAGGCTCAGCCCCAAGAGCACGTACGAGTGATGCTCGACCCTCACGGTCACCCGTTCTGCCTCTGCTGACACGCGGACGAGATGTCTCGTGAGTCGACCGTTGTACCCACGACCACCGGCGGTGGTGGGCGTCTCACACCCGGCGCGCAACCTCCCTCATGCGGGCCTTGTGGCTGAGGATGCCACGGACGTCTAGAACCCTGCTGATGCTCCTCCTGCAGCGTCCGAGCCGCCACTGGGTCCGTAGGTCCCGCTGCCGTGGCTGGACGGGATCCGTTCTCCAGCGTTTGCCTTCCCGCAGCGTGAGCACACCAACACGGGACGGGCTGCTTCGACGTCGTCGAGGCGTCGCATCTCTGTTTCCCAGTTGTGCCGTCCGACCCAGCACGCAAGCGGCTTGCTCATGCCCGAGACGTTAGCGATGGGTTCTCCCCTGCGCTACGGACAACTCAGGGACAATCCCGCATTGCGTCCGATCAGCGGGCGCGCACACGATGGGAGTACGTACAACCGCGTACACAGTGGATCTGGCTGGCTGGTCCGAGCTGGGCTGATCTCGAAGAGCGAGCCCAGGTAGCGCGTCCTTCTGCGCGGGGGTGGCAGATGAAGACCGAACGTCGACGGCATGCGGCGCGGGCGATCGTCGTCTTAGCCGCGCTGGCCGCACTGAGCAGTGCGTGCACCTCCGAGGCGCCGCCGGCGGCCGATGTGGACCAGCAGTCAGTCACCCCGACCGCGTCGGTCCCAGCGACATCAGCTCCCAGCACGGCAGCGCGACCACCCGCCGGGATCGACTACACCGCCGTCAAGCGGCGACTCACGCGGGCGATCGACCGGCCCATCCTCGACTACGCACGGGAGAGCTGTTCGATCCGCTCGGCATCGACACGCACCCTGCCTGGGAGGGGAGTGATCCGGCCACCAAGAACGGTTTCGACGACGCCGGGTTCGCGTGGCTGATCGACAGCACCGGTGTCCATAGCGGCGGGTACGGGCTGAGGCTCACGGCGCCCGATCTGGTCAAGATCGGTCAGCTGTACCTCGACGGCGGACGGTGGAAGGGCCGGCAGCTGGTCTCGGAGTCATGGGTCACCGAGTCGACGTCGAATCAGTTGACGGCCGAGCAAAGCCGCAAGGGCGACCAGTACGGCTACTTCTGGTGGCTGATCAGCGAGCCGGAGTCGCCCGGCTACCTCGCCGCCGGCGCCTGGTATCAGCGCATCTTCGTGATCCCGTCCCGCCGCCTGGTGATCGTGGCGACCGCCGACAGGAGCGACTACGCCGAGTCTGTGATCACCACGGATTTCGACCCCGTGCTGGCCGAGACCGTCATCGAGCCGCTCCTGCAGTGAGCCTGCTCCGGTGGGACGCCGTGTCGGTCGGTCGCCTGGCTGATCTAGGTGAGGTTGTTGGCCGCCCAAGCCATGTGTTCCTGCACCGCGGTGGAGGCGGCGTCGGGATCTCCGGATTCGATGGCAGCGACGATGGCGTCGTGCCGCGCGACGTCCATGTTGACGACCGCGCGGTCGTGGCCGGCGAACATGATCGACATGCGGATTGATCCTTCGAGGCCCTCCCAGGTGTGGCGGAGGGATTCGTTGCCGGTGAGGCGACACAGTGCGCGGTGGAAGGCGAGGTCGGACTCGATGCGCTGCTCTAGGTTGCCCTCGCCGATGGCCTGGTCCATGAGGGCTAGGAGAGCTCGAAGCTCGGAGACGATCTGTGTCCGCACCTCGATGCCGCTCAGCAGGCTGGCGGCGAGGGCTTCGAGGGCGGCGCGGACGGCGAAGACGTCGCCGATCTCTTTGGGTCCGAGGCGTCGGACGAAGAGGCGTCCGCGGGACTGGGCGACCAGCAGGCCTTCTTGTTGGAGCTGTCGCATGGCTTCGCGAAGGGTTCCTCGGCTGATACCGAGCTGGTCGGACAGTTCGGTCTCGACCATCTGCGTCTCGGGTGGGATCTGGCCGCTGGTGATGGCGGTCCGGAGCGATGCCAGCGCTTGTTCGCGCAGGTTGGTCTTGGTGAGACCGGTGAGCGACGTGCCGGTGATGGTGGTCATGGCTGGTCTCCGGTTCCGGCGAGGCGCCGTCGACAACTGTTTGTTGACAACTGTACGGCAGCGCACCGCCTTTCCAGGGCTGCTGGGTCAGGACGCGACCAGCTGCAGGACGCGTTCGACGATCCGGTCGGTGGCCAGGCCGTAACGGTTGTGCAGGGTGGGGAGGGCGCCGGCGTCGAGGAACTGGTCGGGCAGGGCGATGGGCTCGATCCGGCGACCGAGTCCGGCCCGTGTCGCCGCGGCGGCGGTGGTCTCGAAGAGTCCGCCGACGATCGTGTGGTTCTCGCAGGTGAGGGCGAGCCGGTCGGTGTCGATCTCGGCGAGCACGGTGGTGGCGTCGAACGGCTTCAGGGTGGGGGAGTGGACGACGGAGACGTCGACGTGGTGCTCGGCGAGTCGTTCCGCGGCTTGCAGGGCACGCATGGTCATCAGGCCGCTGGAGACGAGGACGACGTCGCGGCCGGGTCGCAGGACCTTGGCCTTGCCGAGCTCGAAGGTGTAGTCGTACTCGTCGAGGACGGTGGGGACCTTGCCGCGGAGGAGTCGGAGGTAGGTGGGGCCGGGAGTGGCGGCGAGCTGCGGAACGGCCTGCTCGATGTCGATCGAGTCGCAGGGATCGACGATGGTCAGGCCGGGGATGCCGCGGAAGATGGCGACGTCTTCAGTGGCTTGGTGGCTGGGTCCGTAGCCGGTGGTGAGACCGGGCAGTCCGCCGACGACGTTGACGTTCAGGCCGGGTTCGGCGGCGTCGAGGCAGAGGAAGTCGTAGGCCCGGCGGGTGGCGAAGACGGAGTAGGTGGACGCGAACGGGATGAGTCCGGCTTCGGCGAACCCGGCTGCGGCGCCGAGGAGCAGCTGCTCGGCCATGCCGAGCTGGAAGAACCGTTCCGGGAACGCTTGGGCGAAGATGTGCATGTCTGTGTACTTGGCCAGGTCGGCGGACAGGCCGACGATCCGGTCGTCGTTCTGGGCGGCCTTGACCAGGGCGTGTCCGAACGGGGCGGGGGTGGTCTTCTGGCCGGGGTCGGCGAAGGAGGCGATCATCGCCGACGTCTTCAGCTTCGCGGCACCGGTCGGGGTGGTGGTGGTCATCGGTTCGATCCTTCCGGTGCGCCGAGAGCCAGCTGCTCGCGACAGATCTGCCATTCGTGCTCGTCGATGCGCATGAAGTGTGCCTTCTCCCGGTTCTCCAGCAGCGGCACCCCGTAGCCGACCTTGGTGTCGCAGAGGACCACGGACGGCTGCCCCAGGGGGGCGGCGGCCGCGTCGGCGACGTCCAGGGCGGCGACCACGGCGGCGACGTCGTTGCCGTCGACGCGTTGGACGTGCCAGCCGAACGCGGCCCACTTGTCGTGGATGGGTTCGATCGACAGCACGCCGGCGGTTGGACCGTCGGCCTGGAGGGCGTTGATGTCGACCAGGGCGGTCAGGTGGCCGAGGCGGTGGTGCACGGCACCCATGGCGGCCTCCCAGGTCGAGCCCTCGTTCAGCTCGCCGTCGGAGAGGAAGTTGTAGACCCGCGAGCTCGAGCCGCGGTGTCGCAGGCCGAGGGCGAGACCGACGGCGATGGGGAGTCCGTGGCCCAGCGAGCCGCCGGAGATCTCCATGCCGGGGGTGTAGGTGGCCATCCCTGACATCGGCAGCCGGGAGTCGTCGGAGCCGTAGGTGGCGAGCTCTTCCAGGGGCACGATCCCGGCCTCGGCCAGGGCCGCGTAGAGGCCGATGGCGTAGTGGCCGGTGGACAGCAGGAACCGGTCCCGGCCGTCCCAGTGGGGGTCGCCTGCGCGGTAGCGGAGCCGGTTGGCGTAGATCGCGGCGAGCATGTCGGCCGCCCCGAGGGCCTGACCCACGTAGCCCTGACCCTGCTCCTCGCCCATGTTCAACACGTCATGGCGCATCCGGTAGGCGAAGCGACGCACCTCATCGGTCCGCGCCGCTTGCTCGGCGACGTCGATGGCCTCGTGCGGGGTGGTGACGTCGGTGGTCACTGGTGGTTCTCCTTGGCGGTGGTCGGGGTCGAGTCGGGCAGCGGGTGGTCGACCGAGACGTGGACCGGGGCGTCCGTGGCGGCGGCGGCGAACTCGCGCTCCGCCCGGCCGAAGGTCTCCCGGGTGAGCAGGGCGGCGATCAGGCCGATCAGGGCGTAGGTGCTGAACAGCAGCGCCGGGCCGACCCAGCCGAACTTCAGGTACAGCAAGGTGGTGATGAACGGGGTGAAGCCGGACACCATCGCCGAGATCTGGTAGGCCAGCGAAGCGCCGGAGGCGCGGCGGGCGGCGGTGAACAGCTCGGGGAACCAGCCGCCCTGAGCGCCGGCGAGGGCGTTCTGGGAGACGGTGTAGGAGATCACGATCGCCAAGCCGATCAAGATCACGATCCCGGTGTTGGCCAGCGCGAACATCCCGACTCCCCAGAGGATCCCGAAGGCGGTGACGGCCAGGTATTGGGGTCGGCGGCCGATCTTGTCGGTCAGTGCGGCCCAGCCGAGGGTGGCGCCGATACCCAGGGCGGCGGCTATACAGAGGGCGGTGAGGGTCTGGATGCGCGTGGTGAGGTCGTTGGTGTTGAGGTAGCTGATCATGTAGGTGATCGACACGGCGTAGCCGGCGGTCTCGGCGATCCGCAGGCCGATGCCGCGCAGGATGTTCTTCCAGTCGTAGCGGATGGAGTCCATGATCGGCGACTTCGCGATCGTGCCGGCTTCCTTGACCTCCTCGAAGACCGGGGATTCAGGCACCTTGGAGCGGATGATCAGACCGACCGCGACCAGCACGATGCTGGCCAGGAACGGTACCCGCCAGGCCAGGGAGTCGCCGAGGTGGACGCTGAACAGGAACACCAGGTTGGCCAGCAGCAGCCCGACGGGGAAGCCGGCCTGCACGATCCCGGTGTGCCGGCCCTTCGATCGCCACGGTGCGTGCTCGTAGGCCATCAAGATCGCCCCGCCCCACTCCGCGCCGAACGCCAGCCCCTGGATGATCCGCACGAGCACCAGCAGCACCGGTGCCAACACCCCGACCGCGGCGTAGGTGGGCAGCAGTCCGATCGCGAACGTGGCCAGGCCCATCACGATCAGCGAGCCGACCAGCACCGGCTTGCGGCCGACCCGGTCGCCCAGGTGACCGCCGAGGATCCCGCCGATGGGGCGGGCGGCGAACCCCACCCCCAGCGTGGCGAACGCGGCCAGGGTGCCGGTCACCGGGTTCTCACTGGGGAAGAACGCGGTGCCGAAGTACAGCGCGGCCGCCGTGCCGAACCCGATGAAGTCGTAGGTCTCGATGACCGCCCCGACCGAGGACCCGACGGCGACCTTCTTGGCGTCGGTTGTCCCACCGACGGGGCCCCGCATCTCCAGAGCAGCGTTGCTCATCTGCACTCCCATGTGAACGGTCCCGAGCTCCACTGCATCGGGGCGTGCACACATCCTGAATCAGTCGGCCAGCAATGTCAACAGTCAACGAACAACGTTGACAACGCTTGTGCGGGCTTCTACCGTCGTGTCATCAACCGTGCAGCTGGCCGTTGGGCCGGCGCTAGGAACCAGGAGTGGGCGATGACGCCACAGCGGACCGCAGTCGTGACCGGAGCAGGCTCGGAGCGGGGGATCGGACGGGCCACGGCCCGCCGGCTCGCCGAAGACGGCTGGGCGATCGTCGTGCTGGATCTCGACGCTGACGCCGCCGCCAAGGCGGCCGATGCGATCGCCGTCGAGTACGACGTGGCCACCTACGCCCACGATGTCGACGTCGCCGACCAGTCTTCGGTGACCGCAGCTCAGCAGGCCGTGTCTGCCCAGGTGCTCGGCGGAAAGCTGCCCCGAGTCGGGGCCGTGGTCAACATTGCCGGCATCACCTCACCGGTTCCGTTCCTCGACACCACCTTGGACTTGTGGAACAAGGTGATGGCGGTCAACGCGACCGGCACCTATCTGGTCACCAAGGCGTTCCTGCCGGAGCTGCTCGCGGTCGGCTGGGGCCGGATCATCACCATGTCGTCGGTGTCGGCCCAACGTGGCGGCGGCGTGTTCGGGAAGGTCCCCTACTCCGCGGCCAAGGCCGCGATCCTCGGCTTCACCAAGGCCCTGGCACGAGAACTCGGCGACAGTGGTGTGACCGTCAACGCCGTCGCCCCCGGTGCCGTCGACACCGACATCCGCGTCGGCAGCACCGACGAGGACGAGGCCGCCATCCGCAGCAGTGTCCCGGTCGGCCGCACGGCCACCACCCGGGAGGTCGCCTCCGCCATCGCCTACCTCTGTGGCGAGGACGCCGCCTACCTGACCGGGCTCACCCTCGACATCAACGGCGGCAGCCACCTCCACTGAGCCCCGACATGATCCCGCCACCAACGCCGGACACGCCACTTGATCCGGCCCGGGTGATCTGCTCCTCGATCACCCTGCGGCATCTTCCGCTCGACCAAGCCTTGGCCACCATCGCCGGTCTCGGCTTCGCCGAAATCGACCTGGGCGCGTTGCCCGGAGTGTGTGACCATGTGCCCTACGACCTCACCGAGGAGGCCGTCAGGCAGGTCGCAGCGACGGTGAACGCGTCAGGGCTGCGCGTGCGCTCGGTGAACGCCGACGTCGGGGACCTCAACCAGCCTCTCGAACCTCGCGAGCAGGCGGCACGCTCCAGCCACGTGGACCGCCTCATTGACGTGGCGACGGCGATCGGCGCCACCGGACTGGTGCTGCCGAACGGCGCACTGCAGCGTGAGCCGATCACCGACCTGCCGGAGGATCTGGCGCTGGTCGCCGACCAGGTCAGCGGCATCGCCGAACGGTGTGACACAGCCGGCCTGCAGCTGTGGATCGAAGCTCCCCACTTCTTCCGGCTGTGCCACGACCTCAACCGAGCCGCCAAGCTGCTCACTCTCCTGCCGTTATCGGTGGGCGTGATCTGCGACGTCAGTCACATCGTCGCCTCCGGCTCCACACCCCGCCAGTTCGTCGATCTCGTTGGATCCCGGATCAGCCACGTCCACCTCCGCGACGCCGAGCCCGGCTACATCCACCACAGCATCGGCAAGGGACAGGTCGACTTCGCCGACACCATCGCCGCCCTCACCGAGATCGGCTACGCCGGCGCCTACTCCCTGGAGCTGGAAACCCGGGACGTCAGCGACGACGACCGCCCGGCCGCGGCGCTGAAAGCGGGTCGCTACATCAGCACTCTGTTGTCCAAGCAGGCTGCCTCAGCGCCTGGGGTGCCTGTAGCGCGTCGCAATCGCAGCAACGACCTTCCGAGCTGACGACGAGCAGACCCACCCTCTCTCCCGAGCCGCCACCTTCAATGGGGTGGCAATCGCTGGAACTGGTCGGTCGAGTGGATTGTCCGCAAGCCCTCCCGCCGTTTTGACGTCCGAGTCGCCCCAGCTGGCGAGCGACGCCTCGGTCGTCACTTGCCGACCGCTCTGCAAGATCAGTCGCGAAGGTAGCCGGTCTGCTTGTCGACCTGGGACAAGAAACTTCGAATCTCCTCCGTCATCTCAGTCCGGTCAGGCCTCCACTCAGAGTTCGCGCCGACGGTGAAACCGTAGGTCTCAGGATGAGAGGTCCAGTCGAAGTCGTACGTGCCGGGTGAGCCGGGTCGGTGGGTGACGACGAAATGCTCTCCGTCGACCATCAGCTTGACGGGATCGAGGCCTGCCGGGGGTGGCGGCGCCAGGCCGGGGGACGCGTTCTCGTTCGGCTCGACCGGACGGCTGGGGTCGCCGTCGGGGTACGCGTTCCACATAGTTGACAGGCTGGCGCAAGCAGCGATCTCTGTCGACGGTCACGACATTCGGGGTGCGGACTCGCGCCGCAGGCCGTCGGTCCACGGGCGCCTGCGTCGCCGCAGGAGGACCGTCCTGCGTAACGCTTGCGGCATCCGGCCTGGCGGGCAGCGACGCTAGCGCGACCACGGTTCGTACCCATCCGGTACGCCTGGACGGCATCGTCAGCCTTGGCGCCAACGGTGACCGGTGGGAGCCGCTCCATCGGTGGCGGGATCGCGGCCTGGTCAGCCTGACCCGAAGCGCTCAGATCCACCTCAGCTCGATCGGGCCAGCAAGTCGGGGATGTCCGCCGTGCACTCCTCCATCCCGGCGCGGGCAGCGTTTTCGAGGCGTTCGCAGGCGACGCTTGGGTGTAGGGCCTCTGCCGCGAATGCCCTAACAGCGCGTTTGACCGACCCGGTGTGGGTCTGGGGTACCCAGTCGCGGACCTCGTCGATGAGTGCGTCGTCGCCGGTGGCAAGGAGGAGTGGCGCCCTCAAGTGGTAAGCGACAGCTGCGTTCAACCCGGCCCCACCGAGGGACCGGCCGTTCCAACGCACGTCGTGGACCCACGCATCCGGCGCTCGTCCGGGTCGGGATCTGGCTGCCCGATGGCGCAGTGGACTCAGCCGGCTCGGCCGGTGGTCATGTGGTAGATGGCCAGCACTTCGAGGAAGAATTCCGACGCGGCTTCAACGGCTCCGTCCAGGTCCTCTGGTCGCGTGTCCTGGATCGCCATCCGGAAGACTTCGTGGTGGATTCTCGACAGCTCGAGGATGCTGACACGTTCGCCAAGAGCCCGACGGCCGAGCTCGTACGCGGCCGTCAGCGGACCCTCGTCCCGGCGCGACACATATCTGAGGAACGCCACCCGATAGTCGCGCTGAAGGGAGTCGGTGGGGTTCACCGGGCGCGACGATCCGGAGGTGGTCCCGATCCGGCCGAGCGGGCCAGGTAGGCGAGCCCTTCCTCGAGGTCCAGTGCCGTGTGGACCGTGCCGGTGTCCATGCCCAGGAGGACCATCGCGAAGGCGACATCGGGCTGGATTCCCACGATGACGGTGACGGCTCCGCGGAGTCGTGCCATCTCGGCGATGTTGCGGAGCGTGCGGGAGCCGAAGGAGTCCAGCACGTCGAGGGCGGCGACGTCGATGATCACGCCTCGGGACCGGTGCTCACCGATCCGGTCGATCAGATCCCGCTGGAACCTGACGAGCTGCGAGTCGTCCAAGGCGGTGTGGATCGAAGCGATCAGGTAGGCCCCCTGTCGCAGGATCGAAACCAGCGCCGGTCCGGTGTCCACTACTCGGCCAGCTCCTCCTGCTTGGTCACGCGGTAGCCCAGTAGTCGCTCAGCCTCCTCCAGGCCGCCCTGGAGATCGCCGATGGTGTTCATCTTGCTGAGGTCGACCCCGATGGTGACCAGGGTCTGAGCGATCTCCGGCGACAGACCGGTGATGATCACGCTGGCCCCCATCAACCGGGAGGCGTCGACGGTCCGGACGAGGTGGTTCGCGACCGCCTCATCGACGTCGGGTGACCCGGTGATGTCGATCACGACCACCTTCGCCCGATGGGTGCGGATCCCCGACAGCAGCTGCTCGGTGAGCTGGCGTGCGCGCTCGGTGTCGAGCACACCGATGATGGGCAAGATCAGCAGCCGCTCCCGGACCGGCAGCACCGGCGTCGACAGCTCCCTGATCGAGTCCTGCTGCTGCCGGATGACCCGCTCTCGTTCGTCGACGAAGCTCACCGCCACCGTGTTGGCGATCCGGTTGGCGGCGGGCTCGTAGGCGTCGAGAACTCTGTTCAGCAAGGAGAAGCTGCCCTGGTACTTCTCGAACAACGATCGGGCCAGCACGTCACGGAGCAGCAGCACGATGCCCACGACCTCATGGGTCTCCACGCCCCGAGGGATGATGCGCTCCGACAGGTCACGCGCATAGTGCTGCAGAGCCTCGACGCTGCCGGTCTCCAGCACCTCCACGTAGTTGTCGTACACCGAGGTCGTCTCCGCGGCCATCTCCTGCGGGGTCATGGCGTGCAGCAGGTGGGCGTCCTGGATGCGCTTCTCCCACTCCTGCCGCAGCCGCGTCCGGTGCTCGCGCAGGTGGGAGACCAGCTGGGGAAGAAGCTGATCCTCGTCCTCGGCATCCAACGTCGGAAAGTCCGCCGCCACCTGCTCGTCGCTGCTCGATCCGTCTGTCATGTCATCCTTCCCGTCGCCACTTGGTCATCGTGATCGTCGTACCGCGGCCACGCTCGGTCGCCACCTCGAACTCGTCCATCAGACGCCGAGCGCCGGGCAGTCCCAGCCCGAGGCCGTGGTAGGTGCTGTAACCGTCGGTCAGGGCCCGGTCGACGTCCGCGATCCCCGGCCCGGTGTCGCGTGCCACCACGCGAAGTCCCGGCCGCGGCGTGTCGACGAGCTCCAGGAACACCTCACCGCGTTCGGCGAATCGTACGATGTTCCGGCTGATCTCCGACACCGCGGTCGCGATCACCGTCAGCTCGGTGGCGGAGAAGCTCAACCTCGCCGCCAGCTCACGGGCCCCCTTCCGCGCCAGCACGATGTCGGCGTCGCTCTGGATCTTGACGCGGATCTCGTTGTCTCGTGGCTGGCCCCGCTCCATCAGGGGACCGCTCAGCGTCGCGCAGCACTCACACTCCAGCAGATGACGAGGGGCACCCACCTCGCCTTGTCGGCGACGGTCGGCCGACGACAGGGCCAGCAACACCGGACGGCACCGATCTGTGGGCGGATCAACATGGTGCAACGCGAGCAGGTACTCCACCCGCAGACGGGCGCGGCTGCGGTTCAGCTGCGCCGCCACCGCGCCAGGAGTCAACCCGAGATCGGCACCGATGGACTTCGTGTCACGACCAGACACCTCGTGAGCGAGCAGAGCAGCACGTTCGCGCTCTGACAGCCGGCTCAGCGCCTCCGAGATGGCCTGCGCATCAACACCCTTCAGAAGCTGCTCGTCCGGCGACTCGACCAACGTCACATCGAGAACCCGATGCTGGTTGCGTCGGTGACGGTCGCGCTCGACCCAGAACGACCGCACCACATTCCGCGCCGTCACAATCGCGTACGGCTCCAGCATCCCCGGTGCGATCCGATGCGTCTTGGCCAGCACCTTCACCAACGTCTCCTGCACCAGATCATCAGCAACCGTCGGGTCCGCCACCCTGGCCCGAATGATCCGACTCACGATCGGCATCAGGGGTTCCACCCCCTCCCACTGATCAGCAGGAGAGCCTTCGGGCTCGTCGACGACCCCCACGGCGCCCATACCCGCACCCTACGCCGGTGCTCAGCCCACACGCTCAGCTCGCTCATCATCTACCTCCATCAAGGGCGGACCCATTCCGGCGCGGCAAGTTCCGTGCCCCGTCGTACCGCTGGCCCCCGATGTCGACTCCTGAATGAAGACTGCGACAACGTCACCGCATGACGCGTGACGGCTCTCATCCCCCCGCACGTCATGGGTTCACAACCCACCCGGTCTTCATAGGTGGCGCCTGTACAGCAGGCGTCTCCGATCGATCTCTCAGGACGGTGTCGACCATGTCCAGCACCCCGTGCCCGGTGGTTAGGTCGGGCGTAGGACACCTCGCGAGGGCCGGTCAGCGGGGCCGAAGGCGCCAATCACGTACGGCGTCCGAAGGTGACGTCCACTTACCGGCCGACAACGTCGGCAACGGCACGACCCCCTCGTCGCGCCCATCAACCGGCAGCGTGCCATCTCCGCGGATGGAGCGAGGTTGTCTACGGCGTCTCGACCGGATCGCGTCATGTAACCGGTCTCGACGCGTCTTCATCTACAAGGCCGCTGACAGGGAAGGTGCGCCGTGGACTCACTTCGATGGCTGACGTGGTGGATCGCCGAAGATCCGAGACCGCGCTACAGCGCCCTCGATCGGCTGGACGGCCTCGGCGCTCACCGACGACACGAGCCAAGACGGTGTCGCAACGCACAGCTGAGTGGAGGGCGTCCACCAGCCGGCCCGGACTCGGATCGCGGCGAGCAACCCGGCGAGTGATCACGCTCGTCTAGGCCAGAAGCACATGCGCAATCGAGCGACGACGCACTCAGCTTTGCAACTCCCCATCGGGGATGCGAAAAGCGCCGGCAACACCTCATCTTGCTGGTGGTGTCCCTTCGGTCGCTGGGCGCCCGGGGTAGAACCGCAGGCCCGAAACTCATCGCCGTAGGTCCGCACCTGTGGTCGGGCGCCAACAGATCGGCGACTGCGACCTCGCCCCGGACGGACGGACGCCTTCGTCACAGCGACTCGACCGGACGACCCGGGGCGAGCGCCGATGAGGAGTCAGCCGGTCACTGATGGCTGACCCGTGCCTGGCGGCCCGCGACGACTGATGCCCACCCACGACGCCGACCAGGGCATCAACCAGGCGCTGTCATCACTTCCCCGTGCCATGCTGGTAGGAAAGGACCCGGCATGACTCATCCCGATCCTGACGCCACCTCAGGGCCCGACGCCGAGCGGCCCGTCACCCCGGAGCGTCCGTCCCCGCCCACCCCCAGCATCCGGTCTGGTGAGGTGATCCCGTTCGGTCAGGCGGCGAAGGCCTGGTTTCTGATCAGTCTGCAAACCTTCGGCGGTCCGGCCGGGCAGATCGCGGTCATGCAACGCACCCTGGTCGACGAGAAACGTTGGATCGGGCAACGCCGGTTCCTGCACGCCCTCAACTACTGCATGCTGCTGCCCGGGCCGGAGGCCCAGCAGCTCGCCATCTACACCGGCTGGCTGCTCAACGGCCGCCGCGGCGGACTGGTCGCGGGCACCTTGTTCGTGCTGCCCGGCATGCTCGCCATGCTCGGCCTGTCGGCGGTCTATGTCGTCTACGGCGACACCCCACTTGTCACCGGCCTGTTTCTCGGCCTCGCGCCTGCGGTGATCGCCATCGTCATCCAGGCCGTGGTCCGGGTCAGCCGACGCGCCCTCGCCCACCCCAGCCTGATCGCCTTGGCTGTGGCCGCGTTCCTGGCGCTCACCTTCTTCGGCGTCCCGTTCCCCGCCGTCATCTTGGCTGCCGGGCTGGTCGGTTGGGCCATCGGCCGGGTCTGGCCGGCCATCGCCATCCCAGCCGGCAAGAAGACCGTCGACGATGGCCCGCCGCCGTTGATCAGTGATGACCACCTCCACGGCGATCAACCCAGCCTGCGCCGCAGCGTCATCATCCTTGCCGTTGGTCTGACAGTGTGGGCTGTGCCGGTCATCGGAGTCGGCGTCGCGTTCGGCTGGGACAGCATCTTCGTCGAGCAGGGCCTGTTCTTCTCCGGCGCGGCTGTGATCACCTTCGGTGGTGCCTACGCGGTGTTGTCATACGTCGCTCAACAGGCGGTCAACGTGTACGGCTGGCTGTTGCCCGGGGAAATGATCCGCGGCCTCGCGCTCGCCGAGACCACCCCTGGCCCGCTGATCATGGTCGTCCAGTTCGTCGCCTTCGTCGGCGCCTACCGAGCCCCCGGCGACCTCAACCCGTGGGTCGCTGCCACCCTCGCCGCGCTGCTCACCACCTGGGTCACCTTCGTGCCCTGCTTCCTGTTCGTCCTGCTCGGCGCGCCTTCCGTCGAGCGGCTCCGCCACAACCAGGCCCTGACCGCCGCCCTGACCGGCATCACCGCCGCCGTCGTCGGCGTGATCGCCAACCTCGCCGTCTACTTCGCCGCCCACACCCTGTTCACCGAAAGCTACGACTGGGTCCTCGGCCCGATGCACGCCCAGATCCCCGTCCTGGCCAGCGTCTCCATCCCAGCCGTCGCGATCACCGGCATCGCCAGCCTGCTCATCTACGTCGCCAAATGGTCGGTGCTGCGCATCCTCGGCGCCTGCGCCATCCTGGGCATCCTCGCCCAACTCATCCTGATGAGGTGACCCGCGGCCCCGACGGCGGCATAAAGGGACCGGCTTGCGAACAGGCCGCCGATGAGGAGTGGGTGTCTCGTACCCAACACTCAACGAGCCTTCAGCGAGACGACCAGCGGTGCGCCACAGGCGACCGTCGGTCGAGATGGGGCGCGCTGATGAGACGTTCGGGCCCAGCCGTAGATTCCATCGGGTGGCACTAGGGCAGGAGTGTCCGGAAGAGTCGAAGGGCCGGATCGCCAATCAGATTGTCGGTATCTCCCTCGTGGTGGTCGGGTTGGTAGGGGCGGTGATCGCTCTCCTTCTCAAGAGACCCGACGTAGCGACCGACGGCATCGTTCGATCGTGCTCGGCCTCGTGCTGCTGGCTGCGGGACACCTCATCGCTCGGCGTCGGCGTTCCTGATGTCGACCGTCTTGCTGGCACCGCTCGGCGAGCGGTCGGCGTCTTGGATGTGACGCTCGACCACCCGTCTACGAGAGAGCGCTCGATGGTGTCGGATTCTGGTCAGCGGTTGACCATCTTCTGCATGTGCTCGGGATAGCGGATGGGGTCGACCTGGAACTGTGCGGAGGTCTCCTTCAGCTCATGGATGTCGGTGACGGTGAGGTGGACGTCGGCGGCGTGTGAGTTTTCGGTGGCCCGCTCGGCCTTGCTTGTGCCGGGGATCGGGCAGGCGTAGGGCCGCGTGCTGATGATCCAGGCGAGCGCGACCTGTCCGGGGCTGCAGTGATGCCGGTCGGCGATCTCGCTCACCTTGCTGACGAGGTCCTGATGCTGGGTGAGGGTGTTGTCGTTGAAGCGGGGGAAGATCGCCGTGGTCTTGCCGGCCACGTCTTCCGCGGTCTTGATGGTGCCGGTCAAGAAGCCCTTGCCGAGGGGGCTGAAGGGTACGAAGCCGATGCCGAGCTCCTCGAGCACCGGCAGGATCTCTGCCTCGGCCTCGCGCCACCACAGCGAGTACTCCGACTGCAGCGCCGTGACGGGCTGCTCGGCGTGAGCGCGCCGGATGATGTCGACGCCCACCTCGGACAGGCCGAAGTGGCCGACCTTGCCGGCACGGATCAGGTCGCGGACGGCGCCGGCGGTCTCTTCGATGGGCACGTCGGGGTCGAGGCGGTGCTGGTAGAGCAGGTCGATCTTCTCGATCCGGAGCCGGGTGAGGGATCCGTCGACGACCTCGCGGATGTGGTCGGGCCGTGAGTTGAGTCCCTGAAGGCCGTTGTTGACGTTGAAGCCGAACTTGGTGGCGATCTTCACCTGGTCGCGGACGGGGTGGAGAACCTCGCCGACGAGTTTCTCGTTCTCGTGGGCGCCGTAGACCTCGGCGGTGTCGAAGAAGGTGACGCCGGCGTCGAGGGCGGCGGTGATGACGTCTTTGGCCTGGTCCAGATTCGTGAGACTCATGCAGCCGAAGCCGATGTCGGACACTTCCAGGTCGGACGTGCCCAGGTGACGCTTGTTCACGGGTGTTCCTTTCGATGGGTGTTCTGGAGCGGCGCGACCTCGCGGGTCACGCCTCTGAGATCGTAAAGCCGGCAGTGGCGAGGGTGATCTGGTCGGGGTCACCGGTACGGCCACCGGTGTCCAGGGCGACTTCGGGACGGCTGAGCGTCCCTGCTGCATGTCAGCGGAGCATGACCTGCGCAGGACTCTTCCCATGGGCTTCGGCGAAGGAGCCGATCACCGGGTCGTCGAGGGTGCCGCGAGCTTCCCGGATTCTTTGCGGTAGAACCTGATCCCGCCGACCGGGGGACCAGGCTTGGGTGAGGATGCCGTGCCTGGCGTCGAAGGTCTGGGTGGTGCGCTGCGCGACGTAGGGGTGCAGCTCGATCTGGTGCGCGGCGGGAACGACGTCGGTCTCCTCGATCAGCTCCTGGAGCGTCTCGGTCGGACGTTTGGCACTCCGATCGCGCGACCTGCCTTGGTCGAGGAGGTGCTGCAGAGCCTCTAAGGCGCCGATCGTCTAGTCGAGGTCCGACGGCAGGGGCTGGTACAGGATGAGCAGGTCGATCTGGTCGACGCCGAGCTTGCGGGCACTCTTCTCCCACGCGTGCAGGTGGTGTCGTCGATTCACCCTGGGCGTGGCGTCGTTGCTCGCCAAGGTTCGAGGTCGAGGGTCGGGTAGCGCTCGTGCATCCCGGCGATTGTCTGGGCCGTCCAGAAGGGGTGGCCAGGTCGGGGGAAGCCGAGCAGCTCCAGCTGCTGAGGGGTCGCCTGCTCGACGAAGGCGTACCAACCGTGCGTGTGACTACGAGCCGCCCAGCCGGACCGTTGTCCCCATTCGACCTCGGCCGGTCGGTAGATGAGTTGCATCGAGTAGCGGGCGCCGCGCGGCCGCGTCAGGCCGGTTCCGCGGTGGAAGGTTCGAGTGTTGAACGCGATCACGGTGCCGGCGGGACCGGCACCGGACTGCTCAGCCTCATACAGCCTGCGGCTGCTGTCGGTAGCGACGAACGGACCCTCTCCTCCGTCCCGCGGGAAGAAGTTCGGGTTCATCGGGAGCTGCTTGGTGTGCCGGTACGACACGAGATGAGGAGGACCGAGGGCCTCTGGGACGTCGGCGAGGAACACGAAGAGCTCCAGCTGCTGGAAGCGGTCGTCGATCGTTGGGACCAGCACAGTCTGGTTGAGGTAGTCGCGGTGCAGGTCCTGCTCGTACGACGCGGCCCCTGTGAACTTCGCCCAGGCCTCCGCCGATGACAGGCGCAGGTCCGTGCTTCCCAGCAGGTCTTCGGCCAACCGCACCAGTCGCGGGTGGACAGCGAGCAGGCTGAGGGCCGTGCTGGTGAATGGGAACTCGTCGATGCCGTCGAACTCGTCATCGACATAGCGGGTCCGGCGTGGGTCTGTCTCCTCGTGGAAGCCGGCTGGTGTCGGAAACATGGAGGGCAGCTCCGCGACGACTGTAGCCAGGTCGGCTGCAGAGAGGAACTTGGGCAGTACCACGAAACCGTCGCTGCGCCAGCTCTCTCGCACTCCGCCATCCGCCACAACGTGAGCATGCCCACGTGTAAAGAGCTGAGCAACAGGTTTCCTACGAAGCCAATGCAGGGATCGGGAGCCGTTCGTAAGCCGACCGCCATCCAGCATCAGTAGTAGGGGTCGGTGATCTCCCGCAGCTGAAGGAGCACTCGGCGGAGCTCGTCGGTGGTCGCGTGGCCCAGGTGTGCGACCCACTCGCTCTCGATCTTGGTCTGCTCGTCAGTGGCAGCGCGGATGACGTCATACCCGCGGGTCGTGATGCGTACCATGCGGGCTCGTCCGTCATCGGGGTCCGCGACCCGTTCGACGTATCCGCCGCGCTCGAGCTGGTCGACCAGGAACTTGGCCGCTTGCTTACTGACCTGGGCGGACTCGGCGATCCGGGTGAGCCGGGATCCGTGTGGATCTATCCGCTGGAACACCCGTGCCTGGGCGAGGCTGATCTCGTGGCCTGCGGCGGCCACTGCACGCAGAATTCGCTGCTCCATGTGGCGATAGGGGATGTACAAGAGGACACCGAGGCTCGGCTCAGGGTCTAAGGTCCGCGATCTCCTCGATTCGTCCACATCCACCTCTTGCCAACTCGAACCGGCAGGAACAAACTAGTAAAAGAATGTTACTAGAAGGGAAGAGTGGTGGACGACACGACATGGGAGTTGGTCACGGCAGAGCGCATCTCCTTGGCCGATCTGTTCGACACCTTCAGCGCGGAGCAGTGGGAAGCTGCCTCTCTGTGCACAGAGTGGCGGGTGCGTGACGTCGCCGCACACCTGGCCATGACGCCGGCGGGAGCGCCGACAGCACGAACCATGCTCAAGGCACTGGCCGTCAACCGCGGTCACGTGTGGGCCGCCGGCCGTGACGTAGCCGTCGCCTACGCGGCCCGACCACAAGACCGACTCGTTGAGGAACTGCGACGAGATGCCTCGCTGCACACCAAACCGATCTTCGTGTCCGCCGACAACATCCTGCTCGACCTCCTCGTCCATGGCCAAGACATCACGGTCCCGCTAGGAATCACGCGCACCGTGACCCCGACAGCCGGGCAGATCTCACTGCGCCGGCTGTGGGCCATGGATTGGCCGTTCCAGGCTCGTCGCAGATGGAGTGACGTGACCCTGCGAGCCGAGGACTGCGACTGGTCTGGAGGCCAGGGTCCCGATGTCAGGGGACCGGCAGCAGCGATTCTGCTCCTGCTGACCGGACGTACCGCGGCCCTTGATCAACTGCGCGGGCCGGGGGTCGAGATCGTGCGCCGCCGGGTGGAGCCACAGCAACATCAACCCGCCACCATCGCTCAGCCGAGGTACCGACCATGACGTACGGCATCATCACCACGATCACGGGTGACAGCTCGATGTACGACATGCTTCACGGCGAGCTGCTGCAGCGCACCGGTGGTCAGATCGCAGGTCTCCTCCTGCACATCGGAAGGACCACTGAACAGGGGTTTCAAGTCATCGAGGTCTGGGAATCGAAGGACCAGTTCGACCGCTGCAACCGCGACATCATCTGGCCTCTGGCGAGCCAGATCCTCCCCAACGGCGCGGCAGCGGCGCCAGTTGCGACCGAGGAGTTCGAGCCTCGTGGACTGGTCATCCCGACCACTGGACGCACACTCGCTGAGTAGCCGCAGCAGCCCAGGAAGGCTGGCTCCTTTTCGTGAAACGACGTCGATGGGACGTTCTGCTCATCGGTGGTGCCTCCCGGAAAGACCGGCGTCAGCTACCGGATTGCCAGTGACCGAGGCGTCGGTCTCACCGAGTTCGACGGCGTCGTCGAAGCCATCAAAGCGCTGACCACGCCCGAGCAGCCGCCGACTCTGCACTACTGGGACACCCACCCAGAAACCATGTCCTAAACGCCGCAGCAGATCGTCGACCTCACACAGGCAGTTCGGGAGCAGCTGCATCCGGCGGCCGAAACGGTTGTGAGCAACCACCTCGAGACCGAGGGTGCCGATAGTCCTTGAGGGCGACTACCTGCTACCTCGCTTGGTGACCCAGTCCCGGTTCGGAAGCTCCGAAGCCGCCGACCGGGTGCGCGGAGTCTTCCTCTTCGAGCCCGATGCTGAGCAGATCTCGTCAACCTGAACCGGCGTGAGCCAGCAAACGGCGACATGACTGTCCGGGCGCACGTCAGCTGGATGATCGGTGAGGCGCTACAGCTGGAGTGCGAACGAGTCGGCGCGCCCGCCTTGCCCGCGCGGCCTGGGCGACACTGCTGGATCGGGTACGCGCCGCTGTCTCGTGAGCGGACGCTTGAGCGAGAATGCCCACCAATGGTCAGCCTATTTCTGATGCTGGTCGTCCGCGGTCGAGCGTCCGAACATGCGAATCAGTGCTTTCTTGTGAGCAGCGCGCCTTCGAGCGCGTTGGCGATGAAGGCGCCGTACTGTTCTGTCGCCCAGCCCAGCTCGATGACCAGCAATCGGTAGAGCTCTGGCGAGCTGTAGAGCCACATCGTCTCGGCGGCTTGGCGGACGCCGACGTGTTGCCGGAGGAATCCGCGACGGGCAAGCGCCTCGGCGTTGTGCCGCATCCGGGTCATCCGTTGGGCAGAGATCTGGTCCCAGAGCCTGGCCGTCTCTTCATCAGATTGCCCGGCCTGGATCAGCAGGAGCTGGAGCGGGGCAACTCGAGGTGCAACCTCGGCAGCGAGCAGTCCGATGCCGAGCATCAGCTGGTGCGGGTCGGGCTCCTCGGTCTGCAGCCGATCAGAGCGTTGCTCGGCGGTGATCGGTCCGTCACCTTGGAGCCCGCGGTCGGTCAGCGCATGCACGAGGCCTGGCTTGCCGCCGAAGGATTTGTAGATGCTGGCCGGGGAAACACCGGCCTCAGCGGCGATGGCGGCGATGGTGGTGGCGGCGAACCCATCGGTGAGGAAACGGCGTTCGGCGACGTCGAGGATCGCATCACGTGTTCTCGCCGCGGTCTTCTGGCGGCGGGTGGCGTCGTACGGTCGCGGGCTCTTGTCTGTTTGGTCCATCGCACCGACAGCATAATTCATTCCAGTCAGCTAGACTCAATATTGGTTCGGGAGTTGTCGAGAGACGGGTGGGTTCGACCATGGTGACTTGCGCGGACGACCCGGCGGCCGTGGTCCGGCGACTGATCGAGGCCACCAACCAACGTGACTTGGCGTCGTTGGTCGCCTGCTTCGCCCCGGACTACCGAAACGAGACCCCGGTGCACCCTGCCCACGGCTTCGTGGGCAGGGAGCAAGTCCGGCGCAACTGGGAGCAGATCTTCGCCGCGCTGCCCGACCTCCGGACGAGGGTCATCGACTCGGCCGTGGTTGGTGATGTTGTCTGGACCGAGCAGGAGCATCTCGGCACGCGAGCCGACGGGACGCGGCATGTCATGCGTGGGGTTGTGATCTTCCGCGTTTCGGCCGGTCTGGTGACCCAGGCCCGGTTCTACCTGGAGCCGCTGGATGCCGGCAGCGACCGTGTCGACGAGGCCGTCCGACGCCACCTGACCGGGACGGCTTGAAATGATCATGGTTGCCGGCGGTACCGGGCGGCTCGGCACGGCCTTGGTCGGCCGGTTGACCGGTCGGGGCGAGCGCGTGCGGGTGCTGACCCGGGAGCGGCAACGAGCGGCCCACCTTGCTGGGCCGTTGGTCGAGGTCGTCTGCGGCGATCTGACCGCCCCTGGAACAGCTCAGCGAGCTGTCGAGGGAGCGGACCAGGTCGTGTCGGCCGTCCATGGACTGGTTGGCCCTCGCGGAGTGTCGCCGGCGACGATCGACCGGGACGGCAATGCGAGCCTCGTCGACGCGTCAGCGACCGCCGGGGCGGAGGTGGTCTTGATGTCTGTGGTGGGCGCGGCAGCCGACAGCGCGATGGAGTTGTGTCGGATGAAGCATGCGGCCGAAGCTCACCTGCGCGACGTTGGCCTGCCGGCCACCGTTGTACGTGCCACCCCGTTCGCCGAGCTGTGGATCGATCTCCTCCGCCACACTGCCCGGCACTCCGGACGACCCGTCGTGTTCGGAAATGGCCACAATCCGATCAGCTTCGTCTCTGTGCGCGATGTGGCGGCAGCCGTCGACGCCGTGCTGCAGGATCCCACTGCGCGCGGTGCGATCCTCGAAATCACCGGGCCCGAAAGTCTCACGTTCAACGAGCTCGTGGCCCTGATCCAGTCGGCGGACGGCCGAAAGACACAGGCACGCCACCTGCCACCAGCCCTGCTCGGCATGCTCGCCGGCACCATCGGCTGGATCCGACCGTCCTTCGGCCGTCAACTACGGTCGGCCATGTTCATGGACCGCACCGACTTGGCTCACGTGAGCGACGACATCAAACAGCGCTATCCGGACCTGCCCCGGACTACCGTCCTCGACCTGCTCGTGTGCTGAACCGATCGGCCAAGCGATGACGTTGGCGACATCTCAACGAGGTCACTGAGCGTCCCGTCTGCGACCCCACGCGCGGTCGGTTCGAGGGCTCAATGGTCAGATGACCGGATGATGTCGATCGACACCTCCACGGCAGCCACAGGGCCTCGGTTCTCCAGCCAGTGCAGCGTGTTCCGGTCCTCGGGCCAGCCGGGTCCTGGCCCGTAGTCGGTGGTCGTACCGCCGCGATGGTCGGTGATCGTGCCCTGCAGGACGTAGACGACACCGGGGCGGTCCCGGTGGTCGTGCTTCGGTCCGAAGACCGCTCCCGGCTCCATAGTCACGAGCCGCATTCGCAACGCACGCCCAGCCATGCCCTCGATCTCGGGACCAAGGTCCATGCTGGCCAGCGTCTCGACAGTGACGCCTCGCGACTCAGGTACTTCGTTGCCCACACTCATCGTGATGTCCTCTCCATGCACAGGCTGGACCCGTCGGACCGTCCGGGCAACCCCGGCTCGCGTGACCGATCCGGTGCCGACGCCGAGGTAGCGGGGTGATTGCACAGCGATGCACCCAAGACGTCGGTCTGTCGGAGCAGGATCCGCCTAATCGTCGGAGCCAGCGCTCAATTGGTCCATCGCCCCAGGCGGACCTTCTGCCGACAGGTCCAGGAGGCACCCAGCAAGCGCGGATGTCTCAGATGCCGGCTCGACCACCGTCAGCTGAGACAAGCAGCACGCGCGGAGATCGTCAGTTCGGCGACTCCGAGATGCCGTCTGTCAATGGACCCCGGGCGAAGACGCCGTCGCGCATGTCGTGCGCGTGTGCGGTGACCCCAGCGACGAGACTTTCGGGGTAGGTGTGACCCAAAGATTCGGCGAGCTCCTGTGCGATGCGACCAAACAGCGCCACCATCGCGAACAGCGCTTCCCAGTTCTTGTCAGGGTCAGCGTCGACGAAGGTGCGCTGCAGTTCATCCCACACGTTGCCGGGCAGGTAAGCCTGCAGGCCCTTGCCCAGGGATCCCGTCTTGAGCTTCCACGCGTGGTCACATTCCACACGCCACTCCAGCATCGGAACGAGGTAGTTGAACCGCATGTCGAAGTCGAGCACCCATTTGGCCGGCAGGAGCTCGCCTCGGAGCAGGCACTTGGCGACGTAGGGAACCCCGATGAGGAAGTCCGTGATGAGGCGCAGGTAGGTGGCCTCGTCCGGGCGCACTGGGATGTAGGCGTTGAAGGTTGGGGCGGGCAAGTCTGCGGTCAGGGCGTCTTTGTCGACGAGAACGCGGTAGCCGGCATCCAGCTCGGGATTCGGGTCCGGGCCGCCGGTGATGTCGGCGAAGGCCTGCTGCGACCACAGACTGAAGTCGATCTTGAGGCCGTCCGTGTAGTTCACGACCGAGTTGACCTCCTCGGCGCCCGTCGCTGAGTCGACACGAAGCGGATCCCAATAGGCGACGAGGACCTCCCCGAAGTCGCTGAGCCACGTGGTGTCCTCGACGAGCGGTCGAACTGTGTTGACGACCAGGACCACGTCGTAGTCGGAATAGGCGTCCAGGTGAGCGTCAGGGCTGGCGCGGGTGCTGGTGATGATCACCGAGCGCACCTCACCGTGCTCGCCGGCCCATCGGGTCAGCTGGTCGAGGACTGGGTCAGGCGTCATGCGGTCAACCTAGACAGCCAAGCGAGGGAGGGGCCAGTGGGTTCGTTGAGTCCTCGCATTGTGTTCGACCTGTACGGCACGCTCACGGCCTGTCGTCATTTCACTGGAACCACTCGTTTGAGGAGACGCCGATGAGGCCGAAGCAGGACGCAGGAGCGAAGCCTTCTGATCGCCGCGTCGCCAGCTTGGATGCAGCACTCGAGGCGGCGGGCGTGCCGCTGGGCAACCGCTACTTCGTCCGCCAGATCGCCGAGCTGGTGGACATCTCCTCCTACGTCGTGACCAGCAAGTACATCAAGGCGGTGCGTACGGGCGGCGGGCCGGCGCTGCACATTGCCAAGGGTTGGAGCAATGGCTTCGTGACGAAGCAGGAGGCCGAGCGGGCCAGCGGTGGTCGTGTTGTCGTCTTTCAAAGCGATCGCCCGGGTCTGTGGGGGGTGGAGCATCCGAGGAACTGGATCCGCTCTCGACATGGCGGATCTGGGCATTCTCGAGCGCAGCGATGTGCCACAGGCGACCGTTGATGACACCTCTGGCGTCCATCGTGGCGAGCGAGGGCGGCCGCTAGTTTGTTGTCATGGCCGAGTTGAGCATGCCAGATCTCGCCGAGTCGATGCGTGCAGCGGTCCGCGGTCTAGTCGATCGCCTCAACGCTGAGCATCGCCGTCGCGTGGCCTTACCGTTCGACGGCGACCTGCTCAGACGGTGGACGTACCTGCCCGGTCCGCGACCTGGGCTCCGACTTGGAGAGTTGAGCGACGAGGAGCTGGAGGGGGCGCTGGATCTGCTGCGGCTGGTCCATAGTGTGCGCGGTTGGTCCGACACGCAGCTGGTAATCCGGATCGAGGCTGTTCGGCGAGAATTGTCGCTGCAGCAGGCTGGCCGAGGCGACGTCGATCCGTTCCGGGACCTGTCGTACTGGCTGGTGGTGCTGGGCGATCCGGCCGGCACCGGTCCCTGGGCCTGGCGGATCAACGGCCACCACCTGTTGGCGCAGGCCACGGTCGTAGGGGACCGGGTCAGCGGGACACCGCACTTCTTCGGCGCCGAGCCGGCCACCGTGCTGCAGGGCCGGCATGCTGGCCTTCGCGCACTCCCTCGCGAGGAGGACCTGGCGCGTGAACTGATGCTGGCGTTGCAGGAGGACCAGCGCCGGCTGGCGCAGATCGCGGTCGACGCGCCGACGGACATCGCCTCCCGTTGGGACCCTGTGGTGGCAATGCCGAGGCAGCCACACGGCGTCCCCCTTGGCCGGCTGGACCGCTGGCAGCGTGACATATTCGTCGCGCTGCTTCGGCAGTACATCGATCGTGCAGCCCCCGCCGTGGCAAACCAAGCCTGGAGCGACATCATCGACGCCCGACTTGATCAGGTGTGCTTCGGTTGGGCTGGGCCGGTCGAGCACGGAAGCGGCCACTACTACGCGCTCACCGGACCAAGTTTGCTCATCGAGTACGACAACACTCAAGACGAGGCCAATCACATCCACTCCGTGTGGCGCGACCTGCGGCGCGACTTCGCCGGCGACCTGCTGGCCCACCACTACGCGACGTCAGGCCACTGACGAACAACATTGCCGATACTGTCACGCGTGAGGCCACTCCAGATCAACCGTGATCTGGCGCCCTGTCCGACGGTGCCGCAGCCGCCGCTACGAGTCGCGCCTGCGCTGCGGACGCACTCGTAGAAGGTCGTCAGGCTGGGCGACCATAATCGAACCCAAGTGAGTGGCTCAAGGCGTGATGACGGCAACAGGGAACTTCCGGTCGGTCTTCGTCTCATAGTCGGCCGCGGCCGGCCAGTACTCGCGCCAGACGCCATAGAGCTCGGCCCAGTCCTCATCTCGGCCCGGGCGAACGACGCGGTGTTTGGCCTCCAGCGACTCCGATCCGAGCTCGATGGTCACCGGGCCCTCGAGGGCCTCCAGGTTGGCCACCCACTGCGGGTCCTCCGGCGCGCCTCCTGCGGTGCCGCAGACCACGTACGCGTCGCCGCGCGGGGCCGCGACCAGCGGATTGACGGTCACCTTGCCGGACTTCCGGCCGGGCGTATGCAGCAGGAGGGTGGTCTTGCCTTCCCAGTACCCACCGAGCACACCGTCGTTCGCGCGGAACTGCTCAATAACCGTGTCATTCCACGAAGCCATATTCACGACGTTACCGCGCTCGGCGACCCAAGCCGCGCCAGCGGTTCCCGCCAGCTCTTCGGGCCGGCGGCGGATATCCGTGGCACGAGCTGGTCCTCCAACGGTGCACCTCAAGGAGGACCAGCAGCCGCCACCACGAGCTGAAGGCAGAGACCCGCATCGCCACCGCCCGACGTCGTGCCGCCGACCCGAGCGACACGACGACTTCGAAGGCGAACGTCAGGCTGCGAGCACCCTCGCCTTGAGCTGGTCGAACTCGGCCTGGGTGATGGCACCGCTGTCCAGCAGACCCTTCGCCGACGCGATCTCGTCCGCGGCGCTCTTGGAGGATCCGGCGGCAACGGATCTGACGTACTCGTTCTGGGCATGCTGCATGGCCTTCACCTGTTCCAGTTGGCGCTCCTGCATACCGTGCCCGCGGGCGATGATGTAGATCAGGATGCCTAGCCACGGAATGATGATGACGAACAGCACCCACAGCGTCTTCGCTACGCCGCCGATGTCTCTGCTGCGGAAGATGTCGCCCAGGATCCACCATAAGCACATGAACCAGGCGAAGAACAGGAAGAACTCAAACAGCACGAGTAGGAACGATCCGTTGTTGTCGAACATTGACAGCCTTTCGTTGCGCCGGTGTGAGCTGGCCCGCTACGGACCAACGATGGAAGCATGACGGATCTCGGCGTCCAGGCCGATCAGGCGGCCGCGTGTCGTCAGCCGGACTCCCGATCCGACGCTGGCCCGGTCGTGCCATGAGAGCTCCCGTCCGTAGGCACACCGCCGCCGGATGCGTGGCTCACACCGTCTCGGGAACGCCGGTCACGAGCCCACAGCCAGGCCAAATCCAGGTCTAGGTGAAGACGGTTCACATACCAGCCCATGAAGGTCCCGCAGGCGGGATCCCAGCCAGGTTGACGCGACTCCCACCGACCAGGCCCCCAGAAGTACAACTTGTTCGGAGTCTCCACTGTCTCGACTGGCCGCACTCGACTGGCCGCACTCGGCGGTCTGCCGAGGCGGTCAGCCTGCGCTGCTCCCGGCTCAGCCGCTCCGATGCGGCTCAGCAACGGCAGTCCTGCCAGCGTTCTCAACCACGTCACGACACCGGGCGCGAAGACGGGGAGCACGACAGCACCCCTTCGTCTGAGGTGAGTCGGCCGCTGCAAACTACGGCCGAATTTCCAGGATGGGTGCCGATGCTCCCAGCGCCCGCAAGCCGTCGGTCCTGCGTACCTCAGCCGTCGCCGCAAGCGGACCGGCATATGGCGAGGACCCGATATCCGCGGCAGGGATCCGTTCCGACAGCGGACCGCTTGTTCACATTGAGCGCGGCAACGCGCCTGCGCCGCCGAGGGTCAGAGGTTGGTCTGGGCTTCCAGGGCGTCGGGGTATCGGTCACCCTGGATGCCGATCTTTGACGAGAGCTCGCCGAGTTGGGTGAGTTCGGACTCTGTCAGAGCGACGTCAGCGGCGGCGAGGTTCTCTTCAAGGCGGTGGGCCTTGGTGGTGCCGGGGATCGGGACGATCCACGGCTGCTGGGCCAGTAGCCAGGCCAGGGCGATCTGGCCGGGAGCGGCGCCTTTCGCCTCGGCGATCTCCTTGACCTCGGTGACCAGGGCCAGGTTGTGTTCCATGGCCTCGCCGCTGAAGCGGGGGATGTTGGCCCGCAGGTCGTTGTCGGCGAAAGTGGTGGTGGTGTCGACCGTACCGGTGAGGAATCCCTTGCCGAGAGGGCTGAACGGGACGAAGCCGATGCCCAGCTCGGCGCAGACGGCGAGGACGTCGGTCTCGGGCCGGCGCCACCACAGGCTGTACTCGCTCTGGACCGCAGTGACCGGTTGCACGGCGTGAGCGCGTCGGATGGTGCCGGCTGACGCTTCGGACATGCCGAAGTGGCGGATCTTGCCGGCGTCGACCAGATCCTTGACTGCACCGGTCATCTCCTCGATCGGCACGTCGGGGTTCACGCGGTGCTGGTAGTAGAGGTCGATCACCTCGAGCCCGAGTCGCCGGAGCGATCCGTCGACCGCGCCGGCGATCTCGGTGGGACCTAGCATCCGTCCCCGGGGTTTGCGGTCGGCCGGGTCGACGTCCTGGGCGAACTTGGTGGCGATCACCACCCGGTCTGCGTACGGGGCGAGGGCTTCGCCGACGAGTTCTTCGTTGGCGTGCGGCCCGTAGATCTCGGCGGTGTCGAAGAACGTGACGCCGAGGTCGACGGCCCGGTGCAGCAGCGTGATCATGTCCTGACGCTCGGGCGTGGTGCTGTAGCCACCGGTCATGGTCATGCAGCCCAGGCCGATGGCGGAGACCTCCAGCCCGCTGCTGCCCAGTGCGCGCTTCTTCATGTGCTGCTCCTTCGTTCTCTTGGGAGTTCTCGGTGGGTGGTGCTTGAGGTGAGGGTCAGCCGCCGTCGCGGAGACTGGTGGTGTCGATGACGAAGCGGTAGCGGACGTCGGAGCGGAGGACCCGGTCCCAGGCGTCGTTGATGGCGGCGATGTCGATCAGCTCGATCTCGGGTTGGATGCTGTGCTCGGCGCAGAAGTCGAGCATCTCCTGGGTCTCGGCGAGACCGCCGGTGGAGGAGCCGGCGAAGGAGCGGCGGTTGCCGAACAGGGAGAACACCGCGACCGGTAGCGGCTCGGAGGGGGCGCCGACGCTGACCAGGGTTCCGTCGCGGCGCAGCAGCCGCAGGTAGGCGTTGAGGTCGATGGGGGCGGAGACGGTGTTGATGATCAGGTCGAAGCTGTTCGCGAGCTGGTCGAAGGTGACGGGGTCGCTGGTGGCGAAGTAGGCGCCGGCGCCGAGGCGAACACCGTCGTCGCGTTTCGACAGGGATTGCGACAGCACGGTCACCTCCGCCCCCATAGCGTGGGCGAGCTTGACGGCGAGGTGGCCGAGGCCGCCCATGCCGACCACGGCCACCGCCTTGCCGGGCCCGGCCTGCCAGTGCCGTAGCGGGGAGTAGGTGGTGATCCCGGCGCAGAGCAGCGGCGCGACAGCGCTGAAGTCGAGCGATTCGGGGATGCGGAGGACGTAGTCCTGGTCGACGACGACGTGGGTGGAGTAGCCGCCTTGGGTGATGGTGCCGTCCCGGTCGACGGAGCAGTAGGCCTGGGTGTTGCCTCGCAGACAGTACTGCTCCTGCCCGGCGCGGCAGTTCTCGCATTCGCGGCAGGAGTTGACGATGGTGCCGACCCCGACCCGGTCGCCGATTGCGTGCTTGGTCACGTCGTTGCCGATCTCGGTGACGGTGCCGGCGACCTCGTGGCCGACGACCTGCGGGTAGGTGATCGGTCCCCAGTCGCCGCGGACGGTGTGGATGTCGGAGTGACAGACCCCGGCGTAGGCGATCTCGATCAGCACGTCGTTGGGTCCGACGTCACGGCGGGTGATGGTGGTCGGCACCAGGAGGTCGGTCGGGGAGTTGGCGGCGTAGGCGTTGACGGTCAACATCTGTGGGTTCCTTCCTGAAGGTCAGTGCTGGAGGTTCATGGGTTCGGCGAAGACGCGGAAGGTGTCTCGGCTGGTGTGCATGGTCCAGAGCCGGTCGGCGAGGATGTCCGGGTCGTGGGTGGGGTGGCCGGTGGTGATGCCGCCGGGGACGATCAGCTGGCCGACGTGGATGTTCTCCTCGGCCAGGGCGGTGTGCAGCATGGTCGCGTAGGCACCTTCGGCGGCGAAGGCGATCGAGGTGCCGGCGACCTTCGGGTTCGGGCGGGCGCCGCTGCCGCCGTTGACGAACAGCACGGTTCCGCGGCCCAGGTCCCGCATCCCCGGCAGGACGTGACGGACCGCGGTGAGGGGACCGTAAACGGAGAACTCGATCGCACCGGTGAGGTCGGCCACGGTGGTGTCGAGGACCGGGTGCATGAAACCGGCCTGCGGGACGGGGCTGTACTGCAGCACCTCGACCGGCCCGAGGTCATCGGCCGCCCGGGCCAGAGCACTGGTCAATGCCTCAGGCTCGCGGACGTCAGCGGCGTAGCCGCGGGCGGTCACCCCGGACCTGGTCAGGTCGCCGGCGATGGCGTCAACCCGGTCCTGGCTGCGGGAGACGACGGCAACGGAGAAGCTCTCGGTGCCGAAGCGGCGGGCGACGGCCGCGCCGAGCCCCGGGCCGGCGCCGACGATGGCGATGGTGGTCATGTGTGCGTATCTCCTGCGACGTGTGTGGAGGCTGGTGGGGTCAGGATCCGCCGGGTGAGGCGGGGTCGTGAGTGTGGAGCCGAGATGCGCCAGGGGCCGCGGCCTCGGCAGCAGTTGCTTCGGCGAGCTCGGTGGCGTGCCAGGACGCGAGCAGGTCGAGCGCGTGCGCGGTGGGTGAGCCTGGTTCGGCGGCGTAGATGGTGAGAGTGAGGCCGGGGTCGGAGATCATGTCAACGCTTTCGTAGGACAGATCGAGATCACCGACCAGGCCGTGGTGGAACAGCTTGCTACCGGCGCCGTGGAGACGGACGTCGTGGCTGCCCCAGCGGCGACGGAAGTCGCTGCTCCGGGTGGACAGCTCCCCGACGAGGTCGTGGAGTGCTTTGTCGTGCGGGTCTCGGCCGGCCTCGGTCCGCAGGATGGCGACACAGGTGTCTGCTGCGATCTCCCACCGGGGGTAGAAGTCGTGGGCGGCGTCGAGGTGGAGGAAGGTGAACCGGGCGAAGTTGGGTGGCACGCCGACCGCACTGGCGTAAACGGCGGCGTGCATGGCCCGTCCGAGATCGTTGGCGGCCAGCAGGTCCATCCGGCCGTTGCGGACGATGGCCGGTGCGGTGATCGTGTCGAGCACCCAGGTCAGACTCGGGCGCGGTATCCACCGGTGACTGGCCCGGCGACGTGGCCGCATCCCTGCACTGGTGCCGTCGGCGGCGTGGGCGAGGTTGAACAGGTGGGTGCGTTCGGCGTCGTCGAGCTGCAGGGCCCGGGCGATCGCGTCGAGCACGGAGGCGGAGACGCCGCCGAGGGCGCCGCGTTCCAGCTTGGCGTAGTACTCCACACTGACGCCGGCGAGAGCTGCAACTTCACCGCGACGCAGGCCCGGGACACGACGGACGCCAACATCGGGCATCCCGGCCTGTTGCGGAGTGATCTTGGCCCGGCGCGAGATCAAGAACTCGCGTACCTCGGCTCGGTTGTCCATGATCTCGACCGTACGGGGAAACCTCCGTACGAGGGATCCCCTGTCAGTACACGTCTGGACAGAGACTCCCGGCCCTCCCCGGAACCATGTTGGCTGACACCAGGGCCCAGATGCGACGATCGGGAAGTCGAGCTGAGGACAAGATTCAGGACAGCCCTGACCGACCAGGCCTGTGCCGGACCCCGATGGTGACCGCATTCTTCACCCCCACCAACGACAGGAGAAGACCATCCACATCCAACCGAAACCGCCCACGGTGAAGAACCCGCCAGAACAGTTCACCGGCGACGTCTGGTTCGACGTCATCGCCACCCCCAAGGACGAGAATCAGCGGATGGTCGTCGGCCTCGTCCGATTCGCCCCCTGCGCCCGCACCGCTTGGCACAGCCACGTCAACGGACAGACCCTGCACGTCACTCACGGCATCGCCCGCATGCAGTCCCGCGGTGGGGACATCATCGACGTGCTCCCCGGCCAGACCGTCTACACCCCACCCGGCGAAGAACACTGGCACGGAGCCACGCCCGACGACTTCATGGAGCATCTCGCGATGTTCGAGACAGGTGACGACCCAGGCACCGGCACCACCTGGGGAGAACACGTCACCGACCAGGAATACAACAACACCAGCCCCACCGAACTTCAGCAAGGGAAAGGGACCAACCCATGACCGATCAACCCCGACAGGTCGGAGGCGGCCGCCGCGCCATCGGCGACATCGCCCCGAAGCTGGCCGCACTGACCGACGACGTGCTCTTCGACGACGTCTGGAACCGACCCGAGCTGTCGCCGCGGGACCGAAGCCTCATCACCGTCACCGCCCTCATCGCCGGCGGGCATCCCGACCAACTGCCGTACCACCTCGGCCGGGCCCTCGAGAACGGCGTCACCCGCACCGAGCTGAGCGAAGCCATCACCCATCTGGCGTTCTATACCGGCTGGCCCAACGCCATGTCCGCCGCCACCATCGCGCGCCAGGTCTTCGACACGACCGGAACCGACGCACACTGAGCGGCCAACTCTGACGAGGGATGCACTCCCGGTACATCCCTCGTCAGGGTGTTCCTCACCGAACGGAGGTTTCCTAACGTTGCTGTCATGATCGGCATCCGGCGTCCCCGCCAACCCCGTACGTTCCAGCCTCGGCGATGGGTCCTTCCCCTGGGATTGGTCGTCGTCTGCGCCTCTGTCGCCGCCTGTGTCGCCAGCACGGCATCATCTCCCGATCCCGCCCCCGAGGGCACGTCCCCGTCCCCGACGAGTCCGAGCCCCTCGAGCGCGGCATCACCGGACCGGGCGACGGACCCCGCGAGCCCCGCTACGGCGGCGGGTGTCACCCCGATCCGCGTCACCGTGGGCGGCCAGGTCTTCTCTGCCGAGCTCTACGACAACCCGACCGCCCGTGATCTGGCCGACCAGCTGCCGGTGACCATCACGGTGGACGATCTGCACGGGCTGGAGAAGACCGGTCGTCTGCCACGGGCCCTGACCACCGACGGTGTGCCAGCCGGCTCTGACCCCGAGATCAACGAGATCGGCTACTACGCCCCCGGCCGCAACCTCGTCCTCTACTACGGCGACGTCGGCTACTACACCGGCATCATCCGGATCGGCCGCTTCGAGGACACCGTCGCCGCCATCGCCGACCAGCCCGACGGCCTCACCATCACCGTCGAACGAGCCTGACATGCACCTAGACCACCAGCAACCAACGGTGTCGAAACCGTCAACGAGCCCACGGACACCAGCCAGCTCGGAAGGTGCTGTCACCGCGCCCGATCGACCCCGCCGCGACCAGCTGCCGCTGCCGTCTCTGGTTGGTGTTCGCCCTGCTGGGTTCCTGCTCCTCTCCACCGAGACGATGCCCGCCGGGATCCTGCCCCAGACCGCGTCCGGGATGCAGACCTCTGAGGGCATGGCCGGTCAGCTCGTCAGCGCCTCCCTCGGTACCGTCATCGTCACCATCCCGGCCGCCGAACGACGACCGCCAGCCGAACGTGACCCCGAGCCAAGCACCCAGGGGAGTGCCGAAGGCGATGACGACCGGGCTCTGGGGGCGACCAGCGACAGGGCGCGGCCGGCCACTGCGGGCGGGGTGATCCTGACCGCGGCCAGGGACGACGGCGGCCTCCGTGGCCATCCTCATGCGAGCACGAGACAGCCAACCGTCTCGCGAACTGCGGCCCCGCCGGGACCGGTCGTCTCGACGGCGAAGTCGGTTGGTGGACAGTCAGCCGAGGAACGTTGTGTAGGCGTTGACGAGGCCTGTTGGCGCGCGGTTGATTCCGTCGTGCCCGTGGGGCTTGATGGGAAGCAGAGTCGCGTGCGGGATTGCTCCAGCTAGCGCCTGGTTGAGGCCCTGGTAGTACCGGGGGCCCGACGCCCCGTACGTGAGGAGGACTCGGGCGGAGATGTTCGCCCACCGGGAGGCCGGACCGTCGTGGTCGGCGATCTGTTGTGACTCGTCGAGCGTGGTGGGTAGCAACGCGCCCATGGTGGCGCCGATGCTGGTGCGCAGGAACAACCGGCAGAGCATGGTCTGCACGACCAGCGGGAGGCGGGTCGTCGGCTGGTGGGTGTTGATACCTGCGGAGGTCAACGCCATGCAACGCGCCAGGTCGCCGGAGGCAGCCGCCGCCTGGGCCGCAGGCAGCCAGCCGGCGGGGAAGCCGCCGTCGACGCTGACGGCGGCGTCGTAGAGCACGAGCTTGTCGATGGCCAGCTGTTGCGCGGCGACGAGAGCGATGTAGCCGCCGGAGCTGTGACCGATCACCGACCCGGCGCCGGTGCCGCGAAGGATCAGGGCGAGGTCGGCAACATCATGCGCGACCTTGTACGGTTCGCGTCGGGGTGGGGCGTCGGCACGGCCGCGACGGTTGTACAGGTGGACCGTCAGCCGGTCGCTCAGTCGCTCCGCCAGACGTCGGTACAGGCTCGCTGTGACCCCGCCGCCGTGCACGATCACGACGCCGGGACCCGAGCCAACCGACGTCACCCGGAGTATCGCGCTGTCGTCGGCCTTCAGTTGTTGCTGCCGCTCGGTCATGGCATCACCTCCCGAAACTACGAACGCCGTTCGCAGTTTAGTATGAGTGTGTGGACGGTGGCAACGAGCGGGCGCCGATCTGGTGGCGTCCGGAACGCGGTGCGCGCGGACCCGACCCGGCGCTCGACCGGCGGCGGATCGCCGACGCCGCCATCGAGCTTGCTGATATCGACGGCCTCGACGCTGTGTCTATGCGGGCAGTTGCTGCTCGGCTCGGCACGAGCGCGAGTGCGCTCTACCGATATCTCGACGACAGGTCAGAACTGCTGGACCTGATGGCCGACAAAGTGGCCGCCGAATTGCGGCCCTACCCAGCGCCAGGTCCTGATTGGCTGGAATCGATGGTCCAGCTGGCCGCAACTCAGCGCACCCTGCACGAGCGCCATCCGTGGCTGATGGCAATCGGCTTCCGCTCGTCCAGCATTGGCCCGGAAAGTCTTGCGTACTTCGATTGCTGTCTCAGCGTGCTCCGGCCAGCGGAAGCACCGGTGGGGGCGAAGTTCGAAGCCATTGCGTTGATGACCGGTCTGGCTGCACTCTTCGCACTACGCAGCCACAGCGAAGAGTCTGGTGCTGTGACGCCATTTCCTGTCGTCGCCCTGAAGGACTTTCCACACCTCGCCGATGCAGTGGCACAACCGACATCGCCACCCATCCGCGACGACCTGTTCGATCGCGCCGTCCGAAGCATGCTGCTCGGCCTACTCGGGCGTGAACCTCTATCGAGCCGCGACTGAACACGTCCAGTCGGGTGTCGCAGAAGCCGTCGGTCCTGCGTGCACCAGCCGTCGCCGCAGGAGGACAGACGACTGAGAGCGACGATCAGGACGGGTGTTCGGACGTCGGTCGCATGGAGGCACCCCATGGGCGTCGTGACCGCCTCGGGGGACTCCTCAGCTTGCGAGATCTTGAGCGATTGTGTGGGCTCATCGCAGGTGGGGTTGCATCCGACGACCCCGCCGGGGACGAATCGGACGAGTGGTGTCATCCAGGGCGTTACCGGAGGTCCAGGGTCATACCCGCCCCGACGTCATACCCGCCCCGACCGGGGTCGCGCCGTTGACTCTGGTTGACCTGGCGGTCCTGACCTGGATGGTCGTCAGGTGAACGCACGTGAACGTCGACTCCTTGCGCGCATTGAGCGGCGCTTGCGTTCCGACGATCCGGAGCTGGCGCGTCAGCTGAGTCGCGGCGAACGGGCGGGCACCACGGACTGGCTGCTCGACTTTGCCTTGGGTCTCTCCGTGCTGCTCACGTCTCTTGCCTTGTTCGTCGGTGCCGTCGGCTTGAGCGTCGTGTTGGCGACTGGGGCCGTGGCGTTGACCGTGTTGCGCCTGCGTAGGCGCAAGGCACGGCGGCGCTCCTAGCACGAACCCATTCGAGCCTCCGCCTCACTTGCCCGAGAGATCTCCGTCGACCTCGCAGGAGGACCGTTCTGCGAGAAGGTGTCACCATCCTTCGCACCACCCGGCGCATCCTCTGCTGGGTGGATTGAGATGGACGTCGGACCGTCCCGCGGGCGATGCGCTGGTCGCGACCCGGAACAGGCATGGTTCACAGGTAGTAGCCCGAGATGTCGAGCAGGAAGTGGACTGGGCCACCGCTGGCGAAGATCTTGACCTGGCGGCTGGCGTTGAGCCGTACGGTCGATGCGTTGGCGATCGTTTGTCCGGCAACGAAGTTGATCATCGAGGCGTTGTACGTACTTGCTCCACCCGAGGTGATCGCCAAGAAGCCAGCGGCGTCACCGCCAGTCACGGTGAGGTTGAAAACCACCGCGGTAGCACCGGCGGGAACAATATTCGGCTGGGTCACTGCACCGGTATTCAGGTCGCGCCCCTGCGCGACCGAGATCACGCGGGAGTCCCCGCCGGCAAGCTTGCCCGGGTTGGGCTGCGGCCGGCGGCTGTCATACACCCGGACCGGGTCGATCGGATACAGGGCGCCTGCGCTGTCTGGCCCGGCCAGTGATCGGCGGACCGTAGCCGAAACCATGGTGTAGAGCGTCCCGGCGGTGTGGTGCAGCTCCCCGACGGTGTACGTCTTTGTTGTCAGGTTGAATTGGTGGGAGTTCATGGCGATCCGGCCGGAGCCGAACGCGACCAGGTCGCGACCGCCAGGCGCCCAACCAAGGATGCCGACACCTCCGATTCCGCTGTCGTTCGTGTTGTCACCGCGGACGGTTCCGGTGTCGCGGGCGTTTGACCGCGCCCGGAGAGCGCGTGCGCCGGTGAAGGTGCTCGTATTCTCGAGCTCGAGCAACGGATCGTCCACGGATCCGGTGAGTGAGGTGGGCGCAGTCACGGCATTGTCAGTGTTCTTCACCACGTCGTTCGGGTCGGCTGCCGCCGCTGGACGATCACCGGCGATCACCCCGGCCACGCCTACCATCGCGGAAGCGCCGGCCAACTCGAGGGCGCGACGCCGGCCCACGAGCGTGCGCCGTTGACCGGTCCTTGCCTCCGTGTCCGTGATGGCTGGCCGTGTCGTCTCGGTCTCATTCATGAATCCTCATCCCGGCTCGTGCCACAACATCGCTACTGGACAGTCTCTGGAAGAGCGCGACCAGACGCATCTGGTTGTTCCGCCACCTACGTTCGCCGCGCGGGTCGGTGTTGGGTGATCCGGCCTGCGTAGTAGCACATGGCGCTCGCTGCGATCGATGACGTTGGCAATGCGAAAGTGCGAACGCCCAACGGGCCTTCGCTCAGATTGGGAGAGGCGAGGTGTGCTTGTGATACCTCGGGTCAAACGCATCAGCGATGGACTATGCGGTCCACGTAGGTGAACGACGATCCACGCCTCGCGTTTGCCGTGCTGTTCGGCAGTTGGGGTCGTCGCGGTGTCGCGGGCGGAAGATGGCGGTCAGCGCGTCACATTGCAGTTGTCAGCGGGCGACGGCGTGATGAGCAGCATCGAGTTCGCTAGCCACTGTCGAGCGCCACATCAAGACCCCTATCCAACACGCCGGTCGACAACCGCGGCGACGTTCGCCAACGTCGGCCTAACGGGCCACGCCGGAGTCGGGCACGATGCCTTGGTGCCGTAGCGACCATTCGCTGACGTCGTCGACGAATCGCCGCATCTCCTCGGCCCGCCCGTCGTCTTGGTCGGATCCGCCGTTGTACCACCAGTCTCGGGCCCAGGCGATGAGCGCGGACCATTCCGGGAACCTTGACCTGCCGACTCTGGCGGCGGCCAGCTTGGATAGCTGACGTCCAGTCGCCACGGCCTCCGCCGCGCGGCAGAGAGTGAGAACGGTGTAGGCCTGGTCGCCGGCGCGGGGATGCTGTACCTCGGCCATCCAACGGACCGACGCTCGGACATGTTCAAGGATCACCTGGTGAACAAGCCGCCGCTCGATCGCAGGCAGCACAGTTGAAGGTGCGGCGCCCGCGAGGGGTCGATCGGCCTGAAGTGCAGCGGCCCAGTTGAGCACGGAGCGTCGGGAGACCTCGTATTCGTGGAACGGCTCGCCGCCACCGACGCTGATCGCCGGATGTGACTCATCGGTCCCCTGCACCACAGCCGTGATGGCTTGAACCGACACGTACTCGACCTCAACGCGACCGTCCCACTCCGGGAAGGCCGCGGCGAGCCGTGCGTGCATCTCGTGCAAAGCCGCTTGGGTCGCTACCGTCGGATCGGTAGCCATCACCACGAGGACGTCGATGTCGCTGCGGTCAGGGTTGAAGTCACCCAGAGCCCACGACCCATGGGGAGCCAGACTCAGAAGCTCGCCTCCTAGGACCTTCACAAGATCCGCGGCCAAACGTGCAAGCACCTCCTCTGGTTCTGCCATCCAGACACCGTATGACGTCCTTCAACTGCTACTGATCGGCGTGGGGCTGACTTTGATGGGCGGACGAGGCACGATGACGGACATATCTGACCTCGACGAGCGTGTACGGCAAGCGGCTGAGGCTTGGGGTCTCGTGGTCGGCGACGCGCTGGTGGGTGTCACGATGTCCGCGGTCTTCGCCGCCACCGACATGGCCGGCGGTGACCTGGTCTTGAAGTTGCCGGCCGCACGAGACAAGGTCGACGACCTGACCGGCGCCGAAGCTGCCGCTCTCTTGTTGTGGGCGCCGACCGGCGCATCGGTGTCGCTTGTCGACGCGACCTCTGACGCGCTGCTTCTCGCCCGGGCCCGGCCCGGAACGCCGTGGCCGTGGTCGCCTCCAGGATCTCTCGACGACCTCGTCGGCGTCGCCGCAGACCTGCTCACCAGGCTGTGGGCTGTGCCCTGGGGTGCCTACCGATTCCCAACGCTGGAGGACGTCTATCCGCAGGATGAGCGGGTTGCCCGACAAGACGCAGCGTGGGAGCAGCGGCGGCGAGGCGAGCCCGACAGGGGTGCCCCTGGTCTGCAGCGGCTTCCCCTGGCGGCCGAGGCTGCCGGGCAGCTCCTCGCCAGCTGTGCCGAGGAGAAGCTTCTCCACGGTGACTTCATCACCAAGAACCTGGTCAGCGACGCCAGCAGCCGGATTGGTTGGGTGGCGCTCGACCCGCTGCCGATGACGGGCGACCCGGCCGCAGAGGTGGCGGCGTTCGCCGCCTATCACCCGGCGGAGCTGATCCTGCCCGTCGCTGAAGCCTTGGCCCAGGCCCTCGGGCTCGACCCGCGCCGAGCGCAACGCTGGGCAGCCATCTGGACTGTTCACCAGGCCGCACAGGCATGGCGAGACGACCAGCAACACCTGGAGCAGCTCGTCGCCTCAGCGGCGCTCAACGACCTGCTCACCACCTAACGGAACCGTAGGAGGACGGGTGAATCTGACACCGGCGAGTCCACCGATCTGAGGGTGCCGCGCTGAGCCCCGCGATTCAGCGGTTGGGGAGTGTTCCGAACTGGTTGCCTGCTTGGAGTTTTCCTGGTTGTACGTGCATGGCCTGGTCCAGCTGATGTGAGTGAGTCGGCACCGGGTCGAGAACGGCGACTACACCGGCTTGAGCTTTGCCGGCGACGGTTTGGCCGGGTGCGCCGACGAGCATGCCGTGGTCGACACCGGGTAGGCGACTGACTGCTGCGCCGAACTGGTTGCCCGATGCGGCCATCCCGGGTGTGTGTACCCGGCCTTGGACAATTGTTGCTGCTCCGTAGTCCTCTTCGGGATATGCGTCTGACCCGCAGGTGTGTTCGCAGGACATGGATATTGGCACGATTCGAACGGCACCGGCGTCGGCGAGTGTCCCAACGTCCTCCCCTGGTGCACCGACCATGATGTGTTCGTCGTAGCCGAACTCGAGGGTCGGCCGGTTGAGGAACGCGACGGCGGAGCCGAAGCGGTCACCGGTCTCGGCCGTTCCGCGCGCCGGCATGATCTTGGAGTACACCATGTCGCGTCCGTAGGACTCGCCCACGAGGAGGGCGGCACCAACGTTCTTCCGGGCCTTCAGATCCTCGCCGGGCACCCCGATGAGTGCCATGAGGAAACGTTTGTTGCCGGGATTGTTCCCCTGCCCGTTGTCGCCGTAGACCTCCCGAGCGGTCACGACCAATCCGAACCGGTCACCGCGTTCGACTCGGCCGGGAACGCCGCGGCTGCCTTGGGTGATCGGCGTCTTCAGCTTCCACACCGCCATGCCTGCGTCGACATTGCGACCAATGTCTTCTCCGGGGACGCCGATGACAGATCCGCCGTGCCCGAGGCTGGTGCCGAATCTGTCGCCCCGCTCGGGTTTCCCGGGAACACCCCGGGCGCCTTGGCGATACTGGACGCTGTTCTTGCTGGAAAGTGGCTTGATTGGGAACCGCGTGGCGACGCCCGCATCCGGGGCCCCGGCAATGTCCTCCCGTGGGGCGCCGACCCACAGCCCGTCGCCGATCGACAGAGAACTCCCGAAGCCGTCCCCGGGCTCGGCAGTGCCGGCGGCGCCGTCAGCACCTTGTGCGAGGACTGTCGGCGAGGCGATGATGAGGCCAGCTGTGGACCCGCGCAAAACCATGACCTGGCCCGCGCCGGCATCTTCCCCAGGCGCTCCGACGATCAGGTCGACCACGCGATCCCCGGTGACATCAGCCAGGCTCAGCGCTGCGCCGAAACGGTCATTTCGCTCCGACCGTAGGGAGAGGTCTTCCTGCGTGATCCTGCGCCCGCCGGCTGTGTCGTAGCGACCGTCTGGGCCTCCGTAGAAGATGTCGACTGCTCCGGCGTTCTGAGCCGCGCCGACGTCCTCGCCCGGTGCGCCCACCACCAGGTCCGACAGTCCGTCGCCGTTGGCGTCGAAGTCGGCCGTCCGAATAACGTCGATGGTGAGTGGGACCGTGATGGACCCGAACAGGTTGGTTGCGCGGACGTCGATCCGGTATCTGCCGAGCTTCCTCGGGGTACCCGTGATGGCTCCGTCCGGCTCAAACTTCAGGCCGAATGGCATCCGGCTGACGGTGCTGTAGTCGGCTGCTGGCAAAGAGTCATCTGCTGGCAAGTATTCGCGGACCTCATCACCGACCCGTACCCGCACCACGTCGGTACTGAAGGGGAGCGGCACGGCCGGCATGGGCATCATCTCTGGGTCACCCCAACAGATCATCCGACCATCAGGCCTCAGCGCGCAGGTCGATGCGCCGACGCTCACCGACGCGAACGGTCCACCGACAGTCGCCGGCGGATCGCTAGCACCCCAGCACGCCAAGTCCTGATTCACTTTGATGGCGCAGGTCGCCCGTTCGCCGGCGGCAATGGACGTGAATGGTCCGTTGACTCGAGCCGGTGCCTGGCCCTGACCGTTCTCTCCCCAACAAACCACGTTCTGATCGATGCCGAGTGCACACGTGTGCTCAAAACCGACGCTCACTGCGGTGAACGATCCGACTACGCGCTTCGGTTTGGACCTTTCAGGGTTCCAGCAGACGACGTCTCGGGCGGCATCGACGGCGCAGACGTCCCAGCCGACGCTGACCGAGCTAAACGGCCCGGTCACATGGGTCGGCCGACGATCCCCCTCAGTCTCGCCGAGCTGGGCGCAGGCCAGATCGCCATTCACTTGGATTCCGCACACCAGATCGCCGCCGACCGCAACCGAACTGAACTTCCCGCGCAAAGGTGACGTTGAGGGCTCATCGCCCCAGCATTCGATGGTGTGGTCCTCGCGTAGCGCGCACGAGGTATTCCAGTCAACACTGAGCTCGCGATACGGTCCCGGCCTCATCGCCGGTGTTGTGCCACCGGTGTAGTCATCCCCCCAACAGCCAGCAACTCCCGCGGACGTCAATGCGCAGCCGATGCCGTCCGCGACACCAAGTCGTGTGAAAGTGCCGGGCGGGGACGCGGTCACCGTCTCGGCCTCAGCCGACACGGAGGTACCACTCAACATCATTGCGGCCAGGACAAGACCGGACCACAAGCACACCAGGCGACGTGCTCCCACCTTGAAGGGAACGCGTTCACCCATCGCCTGCCCTTCCGATCCGCAGTCAGCGCCTAGACCGAGTTTCCCGCGCCACGCCCACAACGTCCAGGCGAACGCTCTACGCGAATATGCGTACAACCTCTCGAGATACCTCTACGAAAGCTGGCCGAACCTCGGGGCCGGGAGTATCAACATCGGGTCATCTGGCACGTGACGCTCAACGACCGCTCACCGAGACACGCGTTGGCGAGACATCTCAGGCAACGGGGTCTGGCGTCGTAGTTGTGGCCTGGATCGCATCGGCGCGGTTGAGTGGCAGGCTGGCCGCGGCTCGGATAGGCGTCGCAGTGCTCACGCTCGCAGTAGCGCACCACCATCTCCTCTGACTCGTAAGTCTCGCAACGACCGTACGAGCCAGACGCAGCCCTCGACCAGCCCGTGGCAGAGGATGCGGACGGACGTCCCGGGCTCTGCGACGGCGAAGCGAGATCCCAGAGTGGCGCGTGCTTCGATGCTGATTGTGTCCGCTGATGCCCACTTCACCTCAGGAATGCCGACCAAGCGGTTGGCTGCCGATTGCGTGTTCACCGACGAGGCTGGTCGCCTTCTGGTGCTTGACCCGCCCTACAAGGGCACGTGGGACATTCCGGGCGGCATCGTGGAAGTCGATGAGTCACCGTGGCGGGCAGCGCAGCGTGAGATCCATGAGGAGATCGGACTCGACATTGAGCCTGGCCGGCTACTCGTGGTGGACTGGAAGCGCCGATACGGCGACTTCACCGAAGTGGTGGCGATGCTCTTCGACGGCGGGACCCTGTCAGCGCAGGACATTGATCGGATCATGCTCGACCCGTCCGAGGTCCGGGGCTACCGGTTCGTCGAGCTCGCAGAGGCGGGAATGCTCCTCGACGCCGAGCTCTTCACGCGTGTGTCCACTGGACTGGCAGCGCGAGCAAGTGGCCGGACCGAGTATCTGGAGGACGGCGTTCAAGCCACGCGCCCTCGCGGCGGACCCGGTTGAAGCCGTGGTGCGAGAACGCGCGCTCACCCACTACCTTGCGGTGAGGTGCAGCCGGGGTAGCCGGGCGGGGCTTGACTCTTCGCCAGGACCTGTCGGATGGATCACTAGGCTCTGCTGGTGGCGTCGACTGGCCACTGGGTGATCTGAGAGCCACCATCATCGAACTGGCAGGCCGGCTGGGAGCGACGCCGCCGCCTGCGGCGATCGATCGAGCTATCGAGTTGCGACTCCAGTTCAACCGGAGCCTGTTGCGCGCCTCTTGGGCGCTACCTGTGCTGGACCGGCTACGAGAGGCGGAGACGCTGACGCGGGCCCTCGATATGCGAGCCATCTGGTACGACGATGGCGGAGCTCAGCTGACCGAGCGCCCAGACCAGGAGATCGGTTGGGACGGTGAACGGATCGGCGACCTTGCAGACATTCAGGACCGACTCAGAATCTAGTCCCGATGGAGATCGGCAGCCGGCGGCTGCAAACGGACCGTTGTGCGGAGCACTCTGAGGGACGCTACCGGCGGATCACGCTACCGAATTGCTCGAGAACGGAAGCCTCTGCCCGCTTGCTCACGCGGCCCTCGCTCCCAGGACGGTGGCGCGTTCTATTGCACCCTGGAGCGGGCCGGGTGGACCATGATGGCAGGCGCCACCAGTGCAGTCAGCGTCCTGGCTGCCTCGGTCGGGCGGAGGAGTCGCATGACTGGGAACGGTCGGCTAGGGCCGATCTCGCGGTCATGGAGTGCAAACGCCCACGTCGGGATCCGGCGATGGATCTCTGCTTGCCTGACCGCGGTGGTGGTGTGGTGTGCGATCGGGGTGGCGGCTGCCGATTCGGCGCCGGTGACGCCGATAGGACAGTTCGCGACGGTCAGCGTCGGCTACCGGCACGCCTGCGCGCTGACCTGGGGCGGCGATGCCATGTGCTGGGGAGCCAACTACCAGGGTCAGGCTCCGAGCAGGGTCGTCGGTCCGTTCACGTCAGTCAGTGCCGCCGGCGACCACACCTGCGCAGTCCGCCAGGACCGGGGCATCAGCTGCTGGGGCGAGCGCAGCAGCGGAGCGGCGCCCTCGAGGGTGGGGGGCTCCTTCAAGACTGTCAGTGCCGGCGGACTCCACACGTGTGCGCTGCGTTCCGACGGTGAACTGGTCTGCTGGGGGTCGAACACCTCGGGCGCGGCACCTGCTCGGGTCGCAGGCCCGTTCCTTTCGGTCAGTTCCGGAGGAGTACACACCTGCGCCCTGCGCGCCGACCAGAACGTCGCATGCTGGGGCTCGAACGGCGCTCGGCAGGCACCTCGGGAGGTCGTCGGTCCCTTCACCGCCGTCGACGGCGGCGGGACCAGCAGCTGCGCTCTGCGGGTCGACGGCGACATCACGTGCTGGGGGAGCAACGAGCACGGGCAAGCCCCGCCGAAGGTGGTCGGACCGTTCACGTCTGTCAGCGTGGGGATGTCTCACGCCTGCGCTGTCCGTACGAGCGGGAGCATCGCCTGCTGGGGAGACGACGAGCTCGGCCAGGCACCCGACGATGCGGTGGGACCGTTCGCCTCGGTCAGCGTCGACGGCGCGCTGACGTGCGGGGTGCGGGAGGATCGGACGATGACCTGCTGGGGAGACGCCCCGGCACTGCCGGCGCCACCTCCGCCGCCGCAGCGCGAGCCCGCCACTGCCTCCGCCACTGTCGGCGAGTACGTCCACCACACGTTCCTGGCGCCGGCCGCGTCACAGCCCAGGTTCTCCGTGACCGGGAACCTCCCGCCCGGTCTTGTCCTGGCCACGAGCGGCTACCTGACGGGGATTCCCCGTTCACCGGGGACCTTCGCATTCACGGTGTCGGCGACCAACCAGTTCGGGACGGCGAGGACGTCGTTCTCCCTGCGGGTGAAGCCGACAACGGGTTTCGATGCCAATGGCGACGGTCGTCCCGATCTGGTCATCGGGGTACCGGAGGAGGACGTCGGCGGGGTGGCCGACGCCGGTGTGGTGACGGTCCTGTACGGGGGCGCGGACGGCAGCTACGGTCGCGCCGGCAGTCTGCAGCTCGATCAGCGCGCCGTCGGTCAGGTGTCGGAGAAGGGTGATCGGTTCGGGGCGTCTCTCGCTCTCGGTGAGGTGACCGGAGACCGCTACGTCGATCTGGTGATCGGCGCCCCCGGCGAGGACGCCGGCGCCGGCATGGTTGTCGTCGTGCCTGGCTCCGCCGCCGGCTTGTCCAGATCTGCCCGGACCGTTCTCCGGCAGGGTCACGACGGTGCGGCTGGCAGGGCCGAGCGGGGCGACGGCTTCGGGTCCGCAGTATCGGTGGGACAGGGCTTGTGGGTGGGAGCGCCGGGAGAGAACCTCGGTCGCGCCACCGATGCAGGGGTGGTCACCCGGTTCGCGATCCAACCGCTTCGGATGGCAGGCAGCGTCCAGTACCGCCAGGGCGCTCGCCGGATCCCCGGCAAGCCGGAGCGTGGCGATCGGTTCGGTGCGGCGCTGAGTGGCGGAGGCTTCGTCATCGGAGCACCCGGCGAGGACGTCGGTGGGCGGGTCGATGCCGGCGCCCTCACGGTGAACCTGCGCCGCTCGGTCACCCAGAACAGCGCCGGAGTTCCCGGCAAGGCGGAACGGGGTGATCGCTTCGGGGCCGCGGTGGTGGCGCTCCGGCTGACTGTGCCGTCGGGGTTCGATGTCTACGGCGACTTCACCCAGGTCGCTGTGGGTGCCCCCGGCGAGGACGTAGGTGCGCGCAAGGACGCCGGGTCGGTCACGCTGGCCTGGGAGTCCTCTCCGGGCGACGGCTACCTCGGTGAGTTCCGTTCGGTCAGCCCGTCACCGGGCAAGCGGGAGTCCGGTGACCGATTCGGCGCGGCCGTGGCCTTCTCCACCGACGGCTCCACCCTGGTGGTGGGTGTGCCGGGTAAGGACGTCGGGTCGCGCCGGAACGCGGGGGCGGTGACGGTCCTGCCGCTTTACAACGACTCCTGTGACGAGGGTTGTTCGGTCAGCATTGCGGGCGGCGTCACGACCTTGGTCCAGGGTCGGTCAGGCGTGCCAGGGCCAGCGGCCCGCTCCAGCGCGTTCGGGTCGACGGTCGGCGGGATGCCCGGTATTGAGCAGGGCCTGCTGATCGGTGCGCCGGGTGCCCGGATCGGGGGCCGCAGCTCGGCCGGGGCCGTCGTCGTCGTCAAGCCCGGGCTACGAGCGTTTGAGCTGCACCAGAACCAACTCGGGGTGCCCGGGACCGCAGAGAAGGGTGACCGTTTCTCGATTGTCGCCAACCCGTGATGGAGGCTGCCGAACCGAACCGAACCGAACCGAGCAGGCAGAGAGCTGGTGCTCCGCCCGTGCCCGGTGACGCGGAGCGCTTGAATCGTGCTGGCTTTCTTCGGCCCGTGCGGCGAGGCCAGGAGACGAACTACTTGGACCGATGCAGTTCGTACTGTCAAACACGCCACGTCATCCGTTGACCTTGATGACGATCAGAGGTAACCGTCAAGCGCTTCTGCGGATGTGAGCAGCGATGCCGAAAGCGGCAGCGGCCAGCAGTAGCACGATCCCCACCACAAGCACGGCCATGCTGCCGATTGGTCCGCCGGTACTCGGCAGGTTTCCCGATCCTCCGCTCGGCTCGGGATCTGTACCCGCAGCACCACCTCCACCGCTGGTCGGTGACGTGGACGTGGTGGCTGAGGCGGTGGGGGTGGTCGACTGACTCGGGTCTGGGGTGGCGGTCGGTCGTGGTGTGGGTGTGGGTGTTGTGGGGGCCGCCCGGTTGGCGATGGTGACGACGGGAACCGCTTCCAGGCCTCCGACCGGTACCGTCACCTGTTTGGCGTTGGCTTCTCCGTCGGCGTCGCTGATCAGTCCGGCGGTATCGGTCTCCCAGACTGCACAGGTGCCGCGGGCCGGTTGGCCGGCAAGGAGGAGTTCTTCGTCGGCGGCTAGCTGGAAAGTGCCTTCCGAGGCGACGACCGGCTCGCCGGTGCCCCTTTCTGGGGTTTCTGGTGTGACGGTGCAACGGTAGGCGAAGGTGAAGGGTCCGGTGGAGGCTGTCCCAGTGACGGTCTTGCGCACGGTGAGATCACCGAAGACGAGGGCGACACCGGTCTTGATCGGTTCGGTTGGTGGCAGTTGGACGGTGCGGCCGTTGTCGTTGAAGAACTCGGTGTGGGCGTAGGAGTTCCAGGCGACCATGTTCTGCGAGGGGTTGGTGGGGGCTGGCGGGGCTGCCATGCGGAATCGCAGTGCCGTGGTGCCGCCGGGTGCGAGACCGCTGCCGGGGAACCCGACGATGCTCCGGAAGGCCGTCGCCGCGGGATCATAGGCATTGGCCCAGTCCGTGACAGCGCAGTCCACCGGAGGACGGTTGAGGTCGGTGGTGCAGGCTGGCGCGTCCGCGGTGTAGGCGATGTTGGGGGTGCCGGGTCCTACGAGGGTGACGGGGCCGAGCAGGGTCGGGGATTGTTCCCATTGGGTGCCGCGCTCCTCGTCGGTCAAGATCACGCCGGTGTCGCCAGGGGCGGGGAAGACGTCGACGACTCGGATCTCGGTGCTTGGGTTCGTCCCGGCGTTGGTCATCCGGAGATAGAAGTCGAACCCTTGACCCGGGGCAACCCGGGCGACGCAGGGATAGCGAGTGAACAGCTGGTCACCGACCTCGAGGCGCGGGCAGCTGTCGTCTCCAATTGGAATCAGGTCACCGGTGACACTGTTCATCCATCCCAGTGTGGTGTCCCCACCCACCCACTTCTCGGTCCGGATAGCGTTGCCGGCCAGGGTTCTGACCACGCTGGCGGAGGTGCAGTAGAGGCCGGCGCCGTAGTCGTCGTCGTCGGTCGCGGTGCCGGGACGTCGCCCACCGTCGGCGCAGCCGAGGTCCGGCCGGTCAGCGGAGCCACCGGCCCGATTTGTGGCCGTGGCCCCGGCGGTTGTTCCGGGCGACAGCTGGACCTGGAAGGTGACCGTGATGGTGCCGCCGGGCAACAGAGTCAGGTCGTCGAAGCGCCAGCTGAGGTCGGTGACTCTGCCTGTGTCGTTCCGGGTGGGCTCGAAGACCGGCTCAGGCGAGTCGGGTGCCCCGGTCGGCTGGACGACGGTGTAGCTGAAGGGTTGGAGCGGGCTGCTCGGGGCGAACTCGAGCTCGTCGGGGAGCGGGTCGACGATGACCGGGTTCGGGAGGGGACCGGTGCCGGTGTTGGTCAGCGACAGGGTGAAGGGGATCGGTTCACCGGGGGTTGCGTTGATATCGGATGACTTGTCGAACCGGAGCTGGGCGGTCCCGCGGGTCAGGGTGTGGGTGGCAGCGGAGCTCGGGATGTCGGCCAGGGCGCCGTTCTGGCGGGTTGTCTCATAGCCGCCGGAGGCCGTGTCGGCGAGTTCGGTGGGGGTGGCGGCGTCGGGGTTGGAGTGCAGGGTGGCGCGGGGGATGACGTTGATGCAGACGCTGGCGGCGGTGCACGGTCCGCTGGTGGGGAAGTTCGCTCCGGGGCGGATGGTGAAGCTGTCGTCGGCAACTGAGAAGGTGACTCGGAAGCCTCGTACGTCGGCGGCGTCGACTCCCGCGGGTAGCGGCGGATTCTGGCTGCCCGTTCGCGTCCCGTTGATGAAGGTGCCCCCGGCGCAGTCGCTGGTGCAGACGTCGACCTGGACACGGTTTGCTTGCGGCGGAAAGTTCACTCGGACCGTTCCGGTGACGTTGACGGCATCGAAGAAGTCGGCGTCGGTGTCGGTGACCACGAGTCGCTTCAGCCACAAGGTGCCGGTGTTCTGGGCGGCCAGCTTCACCTGGATCGTCTGCCCAGGCAGGCCGGGCTGCGGTCGGACCGAGGTGGCTGGGCTGATGGCCTTCTGGACCGACGCCCCTTCGGTGGGCTCGGTGGCGGTGATGGCCTGGGAACAGAAGCTCCGGAGGGGGTTGTTGTCACTTCTTACTCCGGCACAGTTCTGGAACGTGGTCCCGCTCGCCACTCCGTCGCGCAGCACCACCGACGCCGACAATGCGTATCGCTGATCGGCGGCGAGCGGTCCGGTCAGTTGTACGCGGAAGCCTCGGGATCGGGCGAGCAGCGCGCTGTCGCCCGCGTCGTAGCTGACGTAGTCATCGACGTCTGGGTCGTAGACCTCGACCGTGGCTGCCGGGGTGGCGGGTACGGTCAGCGCGCCGAGCCGCACTGTGTCGAACGGGTTGGTGGCAGCGGTGGGGTCGACGGGGTCGAGCAGTGTGACGCCGGTGGCCGGGATGGTGCCGCGGTTGGTGAATGACAGGTCGATGCGGCGGGGCAGGCCGGGCAGGATCACCGGGCGTTCGGCGTTCTTGACGCCTTGGAGGTCGGTGAACGCTGGCTGGACCGGGACGGAGGCGCAGCCGCCGGCGGCGGCGGAGCCCACCCCGTTGATGGAGCTGGTCGCCGTCCCGGACGCGCAGTTCTGCACCCCCGCCGACGCACCGCCGACCAGGTCGGCCGCGGTGACGTTGCCGTTGAGCCTTCCCTGGATACCGAGGATTGCTCGGGCGCCGGGCTGGATCGTGCCGTTGCCGGCGTTGTCGGTGCCGGAGTAGGTGACGGTGATGGCATCGGCTCGACCAGTCGCGCAGGGGACTGCGACGTCGCGTGTGGCTGGCGGTGGGACGAAAGTCTGGGTCTGGATGGTGCCGGCGCAGTCGAAGACGAGAGCGGCGGTGGTGGCGCCGGCCGGGAACGTCAGTCTGGTGTTGCTGAGGTCGAACTTGGCGAACTCACCGGGTGCTGTGGTCGACGGCTCGGCGATGGTGATCGTGGCGACAGGAAACGGGGAGGTGTTCGTGGCCGTGACCAGCCCGGACACCAGGGAGCTTTCGCCGTCGACGGCCTGCCCGTTGGGGGTGTAGTCGGTGTTGGAGTCGGCGAAGAACGTCTTGTCGAGCGTCATGGTCGCCTGAGCTGGCTGGACGGCATAGGTGGCGCAGGCCGGCGAGCCTGATACATCTCCTAGCTCGGGGTCGGTGCCGCTCGGGCTGACGCAGTTGTCCACATCGTCCCGGCTGGTGGGGCTGTAGGTGGCGCCGCTGCTGCGGAGGGTGTCGCGAAGGACGGTGGCGACCTGCACCGAACCGGCGTTCGGCGAGAACGGCAGGGGAGTGCCGGCAGCATTGCTGAACACGAAACGCAATCCGGTCACCTGGGCTGCGGTCACGCCACTCGGGAACGTCAGGCCAGGACCGGCTTGGGCGGCCGAGGAGGTGTAGGTGGCGTCACTGCACGCCGACAGGGCGGCCGTGCACGCTTGGACGATGATCTGATCGGCTCCGGCCGGAAAGGTCACCGGCCCGATCCCGGTCACGGAGAACCGTTCGAACACGTCGGGAGTCTGGTCTTCGATGGTGAGGCTGGCGACCTGCGCGGTGGACGATGACGCGTTACGGACACCCAGGGTGATCGTGCTGGCCTCGCCGCTGCCCGCCACGGCGCTGCCGTCAGACCAGGTCTTGGTCGCGACTGGTCGGACAACTCGGGGAACGTCGACGTCTACCTCGGATGGTGCCGTCACGGCTGGGGCGTTGTCGGCGATCAGCCGCGCCGTGTTGGTGATCGTGGTGCCGTCTGCCACCTGGCTGTCGGCGGGCAGCCGTACACCCAGCTCGAGATTCCGTGACGACCCGGCGGGCAGACCGACCGAGCCAGGCGGGCTGGGGGCGGTCAGCGGGATGGTGAACACGATCCGAAGGACGCGGGTGGTTTCGTCGAACGTGACGGTGCGCTCAGGATTGCTCTCCGGCAGAGCCGTCACCTCGATCTCCGGCGGCAGCGTGTCGGTCAGGACAGCATTGATGCACGACTCTGTCAGCCCCGAGCAGCGCGGGACCAGGGTGTAGCGGAACTCATCGCCGGGCTGCGCCGCCGTGACCGAGGCCGTCTTGTCCAAGCCAAGTGTCGATGCCGCAGCAGCCGGGCGGGCCGTGGCGACCAGGCTGACGACGACTAGCACCCACAACATCACCCAGGTGAAAAGCCTTCGGGTTCGTCGCTGGCGTTGCCTCGATCCTCTGGTGATCATCAATGCCGCTCCTCAGTTCGATCCCAACCGATGACCGCCGTGCGCATGGTATCCCGCGTTGCACCACCAGAAGACAGATGGTTGGGCGGCGCTGGAAGGTGCGCTGGAGCTCCGGGCCGAGACGGGAACACCTTGATTGATTGATGTAGTCACCTGGCAGTCCCGCACCACTTGTTGCCCTCGAGGAGAACCCTGGTATGTGCGGTGATCGCCAGGATCCGCCTACTGCTCAGCGAGAATGGTCGGCGACCGGGGGCTAGCGTGCGCTGATGCCTGGGACAGGACGAAGTAGGGCAGACCAGGGTTCGGCTGCCGTGCTGGACGTGAACGCGAGGAAGTCGAGCAGGGTCGCACTCCGTGGCGCCGCCCAGTTTCGATCTGCTGACGTCGATGGCGGTTTCAGGAGTCTCGCCAACGCCAGGTAGGGGTGGTACCAGAGCGCCTCGCGCTCAAGGGTGGGGTCACTGTCTCGGCCATCTGGTGACGACGCGGCTGTGAGCGCGGATCGGTACCCGGACAGCAGGTCGGGTAGCTCTCGGATCGGGAGTCCGACGAGGTCGCGAGCCGGAGATCCCCATTCGGCGCAGCCCCAGTCCAGCAATGCGGTGACCAGCCCGTCGGAGCCGACGATCACGTTCGACGGGATCACGTCGCGGTGCAGGAGTGCCGGATCTGCCCTCGACAGGCCCTTGGGTTGCAGGTAAGTGAATCGCTCGAGGAGCCAGTCGTGCTGGGCGGTGCCGATCTCACCCGCGTCCACGAGCTCGTGGAGCAGCTCTGACGGCAAGAAGGTGAAGGGTTCGGGGATCGCGCGGACGGGTCCGACCGTGCTGACCCGGATCTGGTGGAGTGTCACCAGGATCTCGCCGAGGGATTCGAGGGTGTGGTGGTATGCCGTCGGGTCCGGCGCCAGTTCCGCGAGGGTCGTGCCGTGCACGCGCTGCAAGACCATGTAGGGCAAGCTCGCGACTCGTAGGGTCGAGTCGTAGCGTACGAGCCTCGGAGTCGGCACTCCCGCATCTATGACCAGAGGGATCACCACGGATTCCTTCGAGAGCTGCTCTGCTGCCCGGGTGGTGCGCGGGATGCGCAGGACCAGCTCACGGCCGAGGAAGACCGTCAGATTCACCTGACCCTGAGTGGGGGCTGGCACCACGTCCTTCTCCGCTACGCCGTAGTGCGCGGCCACGGTGCGCACGTCATCAGCGAACGCGGTTGTCTTCATCCTGCTCATCATCGTCGACTCAAGGTGGACACCGCGCAGGAGGCGACCGTCTGGTGAGCAGGACGCCGCGTCCTCGTTTGAACAAGAAGGTGGTGGATTCAGGCGTCTGGACAGGTTTCGTGGTCAGCTGGGCCCAGGGCGGCGCGGAGGGTATCGGCGAGAACGACTGCTGCATCGATCCGGACGCGTGCCGAGCCAGTCAGCAGTTGCTCGAGGCGGATCCGCTCGGCGGCCGTCAGTGGAACCGTGGCAAGGTACTCAAGCCGGCGGCTGCCTGCGGGTAGGGGAACGTCGTGAACGGTGTAGAGGGCGTCGATGAGCGTTTCGACCATCACCGACGACCACGGCACGGCGCGTCAGAGGTTGAGAGCAGCGTGGACTGCCGATTGGCCACACATCCTGGCAGGCCCTCGATCGGCCCTTCGGAGGGCTCTCGCAAGTCGTCCGTGTTGCGAGGCAGGATGGTGGAAGGGGACCGCTTCTGGGAAACCGCGTCAGGTTCTCCTGGCGTTGTGATCGGGGTGGCCCTAGCGTGAGCCCAGTGGAGAGCTTGCAGGACATCGTGGAGGCAGTGAGCCTTGAGGCGTTGTCGCCGATGGTGCGACTGCTACTCCAAGACGATCAGCTTGTTGTGCTGGATCGAGAGATCAGCCAGTTGGCTGGGGCCGGAAACGCCACCACGCGAGGTCTGTTCCGCATCAGCGGGGCGGCTCGCTCGGCCGCTGGGAAGACAACGTCTTGGCGGGTCGTGCTGAAGGTCATCGGGGACACGGATCTCTTCGGCTCTGGCTACTGCCACGAGCCGGCCGATTGGAACTACTGGAAGCGGGAGGCCCTGGCTTTCGAGTCGGGACTGCTCGATGGTTGGGCCGGACCGCTGTGGCCGATCCGGGCCCTTGCCGTCGATGAGGTCAGTGCCGACGAGGCCTGGATCTGGCTTCAGTCAGGCAGCGACGAAGACATCAAGAAGAAATGGAGTCTGGACCAGCTGGCATCAACAGCCTATGACCTTGGCGCCGTGGCGGCCCAATGGGCGTCGACGCCGCCGAGCCGCGATCAGCATCCCTGGCTGGACTATCGCTGGGTTGACGGGTGGGTGGCGACCGCCCGCAAGCTCGGCGCGGACCATGCCGCCGGACATGACGGGTGCTGGCTCTCGGGTCCGCTGCGCGAGGTCGTACCCGAATCGACCTCGGCGCGGGTGACAACCCTCATGGCTACGGCCGGCCACCTGCAGGAACAACTGGCTTCACTGCCTCTCACGCTCGCGCATCACGACGCCCAATGGTCCAACGCCTTCTCGGCGCAGGAGTCGGGACTCGGTCTGGGGACTGTGCTGATCGACTGGAGCTACCTCGGACTCGCACCAGTAGGGACCGACCTGGGGCTGTCCATCGGCTGGAACGTCCTCAACGGCGCTGTCGATCCCCGGCACGCACAAGCCCACGACCGGTCGGCCACCGAGGCCTACATGCGAGGGCTTCACGAACACGGTTGGGCAGGCTCTCCCGATGCTGTCCGATTCGCCGGTGCAGCATCAGCGTCGTTGGCGGCTGTGTCCTTGATGGCCGCTCAGGCCAGCTGGGTGTGCCCGGCCGAGGTCGCCTCGGTAGGCGACGACATGTCAACGTGGCTCGAGGAAACCGCCACCCAACAACAGACCGATGTAGCGACCGTCATGGCCGAATGGTCGACCCGACTCGATTTCGTACTCGACCTCGGCGAGGAGGCCATACGTCTCTCTGACCGACTTCCGTAGCCTCGGGTTGACGTCTGATCGCGTAAGACCGAATGGCGCCGATTTGCTTGGGCCGATCGACAGCGGCAGGGGTACCGGACGGCTCGTTGGACTCCCGCCTGCGGAGCAGGTGTACGACGCAAGTCCTGCGGGCATCAGTTGGGCCGGTGCCACGCTTCGTACGTGACATCGCAGGATCCTCTCTGAAGTTCGCCAGCACGTCCGCCGTCGACGTCTCGATGCTCCCGATGGCGATTCCGACGGCCTTCCAGCTGAACGGCAACACGGTCAACGTCGCCTCGGACAAGTCCGCTATCTACGTCACCCGCCCGGACGGCGTAACTGAACAGTGGTCCCGTCTCCTCCCAGAACCGCTCTGTGCCGGATGAGGCCTCGCTGCAGACCTAGCTTCCGGGATCAGGGGTGGTAGCACGACCGAAGGAGTTCGCCGCAAGACGCCCGTCCACCGACGCAGAATCCGGCGAATCCCGGTACCGATCGAGCAGCTGCTCGATCGTCGATTGCCGACCGGTGAGCGGATCTTCCCGTCGCCTCGACCCTTCGTATAGGAACTACTGGTGGAGACGGGCAGATTCATGGGCGGGCTGCGGGTATCGGACGCGACCAGCAAAGCGGACTTCTACCGCGGGCCTCGGTTTCACTTGGGTCGGGACTGTTCCGGGCGACGATCCTCCCCGGAACTGACCATCCGCGGTCCTGCAACGACGCAACGGCGTCCACGGTCCGGTGTGTATCGCGGCGCAGAGTGGTAGAACCGATTGCGTGGTGGATGACAAGCCGCGATATCTCCTGACGAACGCCGGGTCCGAGACGGGCGATCGCTTCGCAGGTCTGGAGGTCGTGTTCGACCCAGTCACTCGCGGCCACCTGAACCGGCTGGGACTGGTGCCAGGGGCACGCTGCTTGGAGGTGGGTGCGGGCAGCGGCTCGATTGCCCGATGGATGGCGGATCAGGTGGGATCCTCGGGGCGAGTGCTGGCCGTGGACCTCGACCCGCGCTGGTGTCGGCGTGAAGGTCGCGTGCAGTTCGAGGTGCGCGCCCTGGACCTGGTGGCGGAGCCCATCCCGACTGGCCCATGGGACGTGATCCACGAGAGGCTGGTGTTGCAGCACATTCCCGAGCGATTCGACGTGCTCTCGCGTCTTGTGGATGCGCTGGCCCCCGGTGGCGTGCTACTGCTCGAGGACTTCGACACCGGCGTGGTGCGCACCGTCGATCGGAGCGGCCCAGACCACGAACTGATCGAACGGGTGGCGCATGCCTTCAACCGGCTCCTCGGCACGCGAGGCGGCATCAGCGACTTCGCCGTCGATGCCCTGCGTGTCCTGCGGGGACATGGACTCGAGGGCACCGGCGCCAGCGGATACATGTCGATCGACCACGGCGGCACGGGTTGGGCCAAGGTGCAGGCGGCCAACGCCCGCCAGGTGCGTGATGGCCTCGTGGGTCAGGGCCTCACCCCTGGGGATGTAGATCGGTTCCTCGACGTACTGGCCGACCCCGACACCATCCTGGGATCCAGCGTGCTGATAAGCAGCTGGGGCCGCCGCCCACATGCGCCCGCGGGCCACTGATCTGAACAGGCGCGGTTCGGCCATCGACAACCGACGCACGTTTCAATCCCTTGCGGGTGGGTCAGCGATCCAATGGGTCACCCATCGGTCTGTGTTCACAGGCGGACCCTCCTACGAGCACGAGAGCAATCCCCGCTGGGATAGTCGGCCTGCGCTGTCAGCCGGTTGAGTCGGCGTCTCATGACGAGGCTCGACCACACTCTTTGCGAGAGCAACAGTCCGAACCTGGATTGGCTGTCCTGGTTGGGAGGCGCCGGACCCCATTGGCTGTGCCAGGTCGAACCGGTGTGCTGTCGCCCAGAGCATGGATCGCCTACCTCGGGCAGCTCGGGAAGAGGTGGTCAGCGAACCGGGTAGTAGATCACCGCGCGGGCGACGCCGTCGCTGGGCCGAATGTTGCCGGTGATCTCACCGCGGTTGTTGAGGTCCACCAGGTCACCGTCGGGATCCACTCCGAGCCTGCTCAGGTCTGTGAGCCGACCTGCCCGCCACAGCGCGGGATGGACCGACTGGTCCGCCAGCTGTGAGGTCAGCAATACCGCACCGGCATCGTCGATGGCCACCGCGTGGCTGGTGTCGCCGCCCAACGTGCCGAGGTCGATCCGTCGGCCGCCGCGCCACAGCACGGCCCGCTCCTGTTGACTGTCGGTGAAGATCCACCCGATCACATCGCCTTGTTCGTTGATCCGGTAGGTGTTGCTGCGGTTGAACGCGGCCGCGCCCAGGTCGGTCACACCACGCCCAGGCTGCCAGACGGTTGCGTGGAAGCCGTCGCTCACGAGCTTGCCGCCGGCGACCTGGCGCGCGTCGTTGAGATCGGACACGTCATCCAAGGGGAGGGCCCGAGTTCGCCCGTGAGACCAGAGGGCGGGCCGGTCGAGCCCGTCCTTCGGCAGCTGCCCCAAGACATCACCCTGCTCGTTGATCGCCTTGCCGGAGCTGAGATCACCGGCCCGGCGGAACCCTCCCTCGGACCACACCCACGCACCGGCGGCGTTATCGCGGGAACCCAGGATCTGGCCACTGTTGTTGATGTCGGTTGGCCAGAACGTATCGCCCAGATCGACCATCGTGCCGTTCTGCCAGAGGAAACCGTGCCAGACGTCGTCGCTCACCTGGGATCGACCAGTGACCGCGCCACGGTCATTGCTGGCCACCGCATAGCTGCTGGCACCACCCAGCGTGCCCAGGTCGACCATCTGGTAGCGCTGAACTGGTGGCGCAGCCATGGCTGCGGCCGGCGCTCCGGTGAGAACCAGGGTGGCTGCGGCCAGTCCGGCGACAATCCTCGTATGAAACATGAGAGTTCTCCATCCGCGGGCACACCGATGGTCCCGCTGCACAGATCTACGCCTGAGGCATCCAGCCGGTTGCCGTGATCGTGTAATGACGCCCGCTACACAACGAGGGGGACGACAGCGGGAGAGTGCATCAGGTCTCGATCCGGGTCTCCGCCAGAGCGCTCACCGGAGGGCCATGTCTGGCGTGCAGCCCTGCAACCTCGGCAAGTTCGACGTCGGCGTACTCCGAGGCATCCGCTGGGCCAACACCCGGCAGTCGCTTCCAGGCAGGCGGTAGGCACGAGACCTTGGCACAAGCCCATCGGCCGTGCCACGTGCAGACGCCAGCACTCACCAAGCGCCGGTTCCCACCAACGGACGAGCTCACCCTCGAGCGCAGCAAGAGCATCGGCGCCTCGTATCGGAAGCTGCCCCCGGCAATACTTGTTCGGTGGCCTTCGACTTCTCTGCCTTCCCGGTTCTGATCACCGACCGGATGATCCTGCGGGAGTTGCGGGAGGAGGATGCAGCAGATGTGCTGGTGTTCCGTGCCGACGCGGAGGAGCAGCGGTTCAATTCCGAGCCGCTTCACACGCTTGAGCAGAGTCTCGCCTTGATCGACGAGGTCCGCGGCGACTACGCCGCCCAGACAGGCCTGCCGTGGGCGTTGACCCTCAAATCGTCTGGTCGAGTCGTTGGGTTGTTCGGGTACCAGCACTGGGATCGGCATCACCGGCGGGCAGATATCGGCTACGACCTGGCTCGTGAGCTGTGGGGGCAGGGCTTGGCGACGGAGGCGCTGACAGCCGCCATCCGGTTCGGGTTCTCCGAGATGCAACTCAACCGCATCGAGGCTCAGACGATCGCCGACAACACATCGTCAACACGACTGCTCGGCCGTCTTGGCTTCGCCCGGGAAGGGACGCGGCGGCGCTACTCCTGGGAGGAGGATGGCACCTTCCACGACGGAGCGATTTACGGTCTTCTCCGCGAGCGCTGATTGCACGCTGAGGCTCTCGTACGACACAGCCTCGCAAGTCCACCGCCTTGCTGACAGCGGCTGGCTAGAGGTGGGCGTCTCACGCGTCACGCTCAACCACCGCACAACTGCTACGGCCAGTCACCATCCTTGATTTCCTTCATCAACTGGTTCGTATCCTTGCGGCGGCGCTCTTGAGCTGCCAAATCCGCTTGGTGTCGAACGTCCTGGTAATCCATGATCTGGGCAATCGGCGGCCGCGCCAGTGGCGCGATCTCCACTAGGTCAAGGTGTGCCTTGCGGGCGAGGTGCAGGGCCGTCTCGATCGGGACGATTCCGACCTCGTCGCCGCGAGGCCCGACAAGTCGGACTTCGGGCACGAGGATCTGATCGTTGACTCGCGGTTCGATGCTGATCTGTCCTCCAAGGTCGGCGGCGTAGCGGTTGGACCGTCGGCTATTCAAGCAGGGCCCTTTCAATGCAGGACACGATCTCTGTGTCGACCTCTGCAGCATCGCCATAGTTTTACCCTGGCAGTCGATCGTGGGCTGGCCTGATGCCTAGGCCAGCTGGGTACGCGGGCCCTCCAACGGTCGCGGTCTCGGCGCCGACTTGACGGCTACAACGGTGTTCGCCGGCGACCGGCGCACGGGCAGCCGTTGGCTTGACACCGGCGTCTCAGATGATTCAGCTTCACATTGCGCCTGCCCCCAAGCGATAGGTCGGACTCCACGGTAGGCCGCGACCGAGTCCGCGAGAAGAGCTCGGTCCCGTGAGGACCGGATGTCACCTCAGGTGGACCGTTGTGCGAGACGCGCGCTGTACGCGATCCGTCAGCGAAGAGCAGCGGTGAGCTCTTCTCGGTTAGCTGCCAGCCACGCCTGTCGGCGACGAATGAGGTCGCCGACGCCGTTGTTCCACATGCGAGCCCAGCCACCACCCAAGTGCTCAGCCGCCCCCTTCATCGAGAGCCACATACGCTGAGCGCGGCGGTCCCCGAGTTCGAGCAGCGAAGCCCGCTGGTCGGCCGTCAAGCCGTAGGCGTCCGCGAGCAGCCGTAGACGTGCCGGCCGCTCCCGCGTGGTCCACCCGGGCCATAGGTCGACCGGGTCGCGAAACGGCACCCAGTGCGTAGCGGTGTTGAAAAAGTCCTCAAGACGCGTGGTCGGCCCGGCCATGTCGAAGTCGATCAGCCCGACCGCGCGACCGCTGAGCACGACAACATTCTGCGGGGTCACGTCATTGTGCGACACCAACCCCGGCGCCGGAACAGCTGCGGTCTCCCCGATATGGACGCCTGACGGCATCGGCAAGGCGAACCACGAAGTTCCCGGCGGTGCAGCGAACCCCCGGTCCGCGGCGTAGCCGGCAGAGGCGGAGTGCAGGTCTCGAAGAAGCTCACCGACACTGACCAGGAGCCCCTCGTCGGCTGCCCACGGCTCGGGAGGGTCACCGGGAACGACGCCCTCGAGGTAGTCCAAGACGTCACGGCCGGACTGATCTCGACCGAGGAAGCGGGGTGCGCTCGTGAACCCGACCGCCTCCAGATGCAGCAGGTAGTCCGCCACGGCCGCGCTCTGAGGCTGCACCGGGCGCCGAACCGTCGACCCAACTCGAACGACGCCCTCGGTCACGTCCCCGGGAGGCAACTCCTGCTCGACGCCACCTTCACCGATCAGTTCTTCGAATCGCATGGACACAGCCTGCCGTAATGAATGTGGACCACATCGAGAAGTTGCCGGGCCGAACGCCGAGCGTCGAACGTCATGCAGGACGCGGTCGCCCACGGCAGTCCGACACGTGGACTGCAGCAGTGCGCCTCGACCGACGAGTCAAAGGCCCTGCTGATGCGCCGTGGGCCGATCCTTCTGCGACAACCGAGCGGGTGCCCGCGCAATCTACGATGTGAGCGTGGACGCCGTCATCGTGATTGCCGGGATCGCGCTCATCGCGTTCGCACTGGCTTTGCTTGCCCGCAAGGCGCGGCAAGGCGGCACAGCCAGTGCGGCACTTGCCGGTGCGATGGCCGTCTACAACGAGGCCTGGCATACGACCGCGTACAGCTCCCATGCGGAGATGCAATCCCAAGGCGATCGTGTCGCACCGAGCGACTCGCCTGAAGACCTGTAAGCCCTCTGCGACTTGGTCCGCGGCCGCTCTCGGAGGCCGGCCGGCGTTCGGAGTGCCCAGCGACCACCGCATGGTGTCCGCCCAACGACCCTGTTGCGAGCAGTCCAGGCCGGACCCAGAGCCCGGTTCCACTGCACGTGCGTCTCGGCGCTGATACTTTCTTTGGCCGTGCCCCCGATTCATCCCAGCGTTCCGGACACGGGGGCCGTCATCCTGGTTACAGGTCCAATGGGTAGCGGCAAGTCGACGCTCGCACGGCACATGGCGCAACAGCTCAAATGGGACTGCATCAGCGAGGACGCCTATTGGGCCGAGAACGGTTGGGCGGGATTCAGAAGCTCCGACCAGGAGCAGGTGGTCCAGCGCCAAGTCATCGACCGCCTGCTCTCGGTCTGTCGCTCGGGCCGGAGCGTCGTGCTGGAGTTCATCCTGTACGCCGAACCACCGAACCCGTTGAGCGCGTACCAACGGGCCCTGGACGACAACTCCGTCGCGTACGGGGTGATCGTTCTGAAGCCCTCGGTGGCGGAGGTCATGCGACGGATCGCGGTCCGAGGCAGAGCGGGAGACCTCCAGCGGCTGGTGGAACGCGAGCAGGACGTTGAGCATCAGATGCAGGTCCTGGAGTCGGAAACCCTACGGTCGTATCGGTTTGTTGACAGTTCCGACCTTTCGGTCGAGGAAGCCACCTGGGCTTGCCTCGAGTCGCTTGGTCGGCTCCCCTCCTAACGCCGCTGACTCCCGCCGGCCCGGTCGCGGCTTGGGACCCGTTTGCGAACAGAAGCTAGTCAGGGGCGTGTGTCGCACATGTGAAGCTCAAGCACCGCTCACTGCTCATGATCGGCGTGGGGCTGACGTTGATGGGCGGACGCGGCACGATGACGTCGCCTCAGCGGCACTCAACGATCTGCACACCACCTGACGGCACGTAGGAGGACCGCCGAATGGGGCCCACTCGTCAGAGCCGTTGCGTCAACGTGTCGCTGCGATGACGCAGCCGCCGATGCCGGCGATCACGATTCCAGCAAGGACTCTTCGTGCCTGTCGCGTTCCCGGCGCTGGGCGGCGGAAGATCCAGATGCCGATGCCCGCATTCACCGCGAGGCTCAGCTGGGCAATGGTGAAGCCGGCACCGGTGCCCAGTCGCGCCACCACGGCAAGCAAGGCGAGGTTGCCGACGCCGAAGAGGACTCCTGCGCTGAGCTGCTGGCTGGTGGCGCGTCGGTTCAGCGCGATCGGCTCACGGGCTAGGAGGGTCAGGGCGATCGCTCCGAGCAGAATTCCGAGCGCAAGCGGGAAGTTGCCGACCTGGGCGGGGACATCGGCCCACTGGGCTGGCACGAAGTAGCTGCCCCACAAGATGCCGGCCGCTCCGGCCCACAAGAAGCCGGCCCGGGCGGTGACCCGTGCAGCCGTGGGGTTTGCCGAGGGCGGTCGAGATGGCGAGGAGCGTGACGGTTCGATCGATTGGTCTTGGGAGGTGGCGATCAGTAGCACGCCGGCCACGACGGCCAGGAAGGCAACGGCGAGTAGACCCATCTGGGCTGCGGAGTGGGAGTCGAGCTCGCCGAAGAGCAGGCTGCCCCAGGCAAAGGCGACCAGGATGTTCAGCGGGGTCCACGTCCCTGCGGCCCTGGCAAGCCCGATCAACTCGGACGCGCGGAACACGCAGTAGTTGCCGGCCATCCAGAGGAGGCCGCCAGCCAGGGGCAGCCAGAAGGTGCGCCAACCGACCACCGGCCAGGCACCGCCGATCAACAGCGCCGTTATCGACAACACGGTGTTGCCGACGGCCACGCACAGGAGGCGTACACGCGGAGGCGTATCAGGTTGGAGTTGGGCCAGCGGGATCCAGGTGCCCAGGGCGACGACCATTGCCGCGGCGAGCAGTACGGTCATGGCAGCTGCGCCGTTCTGGTCGTGTTCAATCGGGTGGTCACGTCAGGGAATATACTCTTGTAACGAGTAAAAGGAGGCGGTCAGTGTCGCGTTCCACCGAGCTGCTGAGGATCGCGCACGCGCACCCGGGTATCACGCGGGCAGCCGCGGCCCAGCAGTTGAGGGTGAGCACGGGTGCGGCCACCGAGATGGTTGCCCGGTTGTCCCGGTCCCGGCTCCTGGCCGAGATCCCGGCCCCCCCGAGCGGAGTCAGGGGGCGTCCGACCACGATCTTGGCCCCGCACCCGCAGGGGCCACTCGTCTTCGCCGCAGCGATCACCCACGAGACGTGGCGATTCGACGTAGTGGAGCTCGGAGGTGCGGTGCTCGCTACCCGTGGGGGCCGGCATGACGCGGTCTGGCCGGCTGTGGCCAATATGCTCACCGCTGCGATCGGCGATCTGCGTGATCGCTACGGGGATCGACCACGAGCCTTCGGTCTCGCGGTGCCCGGCACGATCACCCCTGCCCACCGCCTCGATGCGGCCACGATGAGGTGGCGTGACGTCGACCTCCGCGAGCTCTGGCCCGATGCGTCGATGTTCGTGGCCGGCAACGATGCGACGTTGGCGGCGTCGGCCGAATCGCACCGCGGTGCTGCCACAGGTGCGTCGGTCGCCCTGCACTTGCGCATCGAGGCCGGGCTCGGGGGCGCCATTGTCGACCACGGGACCACAGTGGGCGGTGCCAGCGGTGCGGCGGGCGAGTTCGGGCACATGCCCTTCGGCGACTCGGATGTTGAGTGCCCGTGCGGAGCCCGGGGCTGCTGGGGAACGTCCGTGGACGGCACCGCACTTGCCCGACTGCTCGGCCTTCCCACACCACCAGACCACGTGGCCTACGCCCGACGCGTGATCAACGCGAGCCCCGCAGCGGCCGCTGAACGGGCCGCGGTGACGATGGTCGCCACCTCTCTCGGCCGGGGCATCGCCGGCCTGGTCAACGGGCTGGACGCGGATCTCGTCACACTCGGCGGCCTCGGCATCGACCTGCTGGCTGCCGCACACCACGACCTGGACGCTGCTTTCCAGTCCGGCTTGATGGCCTACCGACGCGACCGACCCCCACCCATCCTCCCCGCGGCACTCGGCGACGACGGCCCCATCGCCGGGGCGGCGGAGGAAGCGTGGGCGCGAGTATTCGCCTCACTTCAGTGAGGCGAGCGCTCCTCGCTCTCGTTCGGCGCCGTTCTAGCACTACTCGGTCCAGGTGCGTCCGGGGGCGTGTCGCGACGATTGATGGCACGTCAGTGATCCTCGGGTTGCCGAGCGTGACGGCGGGCTCCCATGGCATCGTGGGGAGCCAACGCTCGCCTTTCCTGTCGCCTAAGCCACTCTTCCGACGGCTGTGGCAGAGGGATCGGCGGCTCGCACGTGCCGCTCAACCACCGCACATCGAGAACGGTTTGCAAGCCGGCGGACTAGGTCCAATGTTGACCCATGGCCTCGTGGAGTGAAGACACGAGCGGTCTCGTGATCTTGCCCGACGGTCGCAGGGTCCGTGGCCGGGGACTTCGTTACGGAGGCCTCAGCCTGGACGCGCGGCCAGAGCTTGGGGTGTACCTGTGTGCCCGATCTCCGGCGCCGGAGGCTTGGGAATCGGTATGGATCTGTTGGCCGGACTTTCTGTTGCCGCTTCGGATCGCGGAGGCGGTTGCGGCGTTCCGTTACGCCCATGGCGAGGCCGCTGACCGACGGGTGGAGATTGCGTGTCGCGGTGGGGTCGGTCGTACGGGAACTGCGATCGCGCTTCTTGCTCGACTAGCTGGTGTACCAGCGTCTGAAGCAGTCGCTTGGTCTCGAGCTCACTACCGAGCTGGAGCTGTCGAGACACCGTGGCAGCGCAGGTTCGTCGCCGGCGTGGACCTCGACCGCTGAACGACCCCTCTGCGAGATAAGGGAGGGAGCCCGGTGCAGCACCGATCTCTTGGGGTCAGATCGTCGATTCGCGACTCACGCTGATCGTCACCGGGGCGAGCACATCCTCCGGGACGGTAGGCAGTGCCTCGACGATGGCGTTCTGCCACTGCTCGGCGGTCATCGGACCGGTCCAGCAGGCAGCCGGCACGGACTTTCCGTCGTCGAGGATGGCCAGAGCGACGTGCTCGACGCCGAGGTAGTTGTGGCCGCGGTCGTTCGCGATCTCAGCTGCACGCTTCAGGATCATCTCGAGCCGGGGTGTGACCCATCCCGAGATCTCTGCTCGACTGCCAACTCTCATGCGTCCATCCTGGCCCACCCCCGCTTGGCCAGATGGATGAAACCTATGCCTCGACCGCGGGTGGGCGGGGATCCACCCAAGCGGACCGCCGTGCGGCGATCGTGGGTGGCGAGTTTGTTCGATGCTGCAAGGTCCTCAATGCCGGACAAGCCCTCCAACTTCGACCAGCGCGACGTGGCCGGTAGCGGGAGTCGTCTCCGCCAGCGCGAGGCCAACGTCGACGAGGGATGACCTGCGGAGGCGGGAGACTTCGACGATCGGCGTCCAGACCGACTTTGCGGTGTCGCCATTCGGCTCTGGCCGAAGCTCACCTCCGGTGATGCGGACGCTGTAGAAGATGCCGACGTTCTGATGGTTCGGCAGACCGGGCTGTGCGCGCTCGGCGGCGGGGATCAGCCTGGAGTCCACGCCTAGCAACCGGGTCACGATGCCCTCGCAGCCGGTCTCCTCGGTGAGCTCGCGGGTCACGGAGTCATACGGGTCCTCATCCTGCTCGACGCGGCCGCCAGGGAGGGTCCACGTGGGTTCACCCATCGCTGGCACCGATAACGCCAGCAGTACCTGCCCGTCCTCAATGCACAGGGCGTATGCAGCCAGCCGCAAGCTCATCCCGCGACAGTAGGCCCTGACCTTCGACACCAATCAGACAGACTGTCAGCGGCAGGACAGTCGTGCCGAACGCACGAAGCGCGACCGCCAACCGGGCACCTGGCGGGAGCTGGCCGTTGTCTCACACGGTGCGCTCAAGCACCGTCTACTGGGCAGCCAAATGGCGGGTGGTCCGGGTCCGGTCACTGATCGAACCTCGGGCGGCCGTCGGCTGCCGATCATCCAGGGTGGTGAGGCCCGACCACGACCCTGCTGCGGTGTCGCTTGAAGCAGGACATGTCGACCGGAAGCAGTTCCGAGCGCCAAAGGCGGGCGGGCTCGGTCGGAGCGGTACAGGCGGAGGTCCAGGTTGGTTTCAACCCGGTCCGACGCGACGGCAGGAAGCTTTACCCGGCATGAAAGGTTCGACGTCATGACCAATCGCACGGCATTGTTCTCGGGCACGACCCCGGTCGACCTCGCGCCGCGGTTGGCCGAAGCCCTCAACCTGCATCCGGAGCACTTCTGGATCAAGCGCGACGACCTGATCGGGCTCGGCGGGGGCGGTAACAAGGTTCGCAAGCTGCAGCACAGCACAGCGCGCGCGCTCGAGGCCGCTGCCGACATCCTGGTCACGACGGGTGCGCCGCAGAGCAACCATGCGCGCCTCACTGCTGCAGCCGGCGCCCGACTGGGGCTCGACGTCGTTCTCGTCCTCTCGGGGCCGCCGCTAACGCCCGCCGGGAACGTGCTGCTCGAGCTTCTGTTCGGCGCCCGTATCGTCTGGGCCGAGGATCAGGACGCCGAGGAGCGCGCCGCCGAGGTCGTCAAGGAGCTCGAGGGTGCTGGTCGGCGCCCTTGGCGCATCCCGTTCGGAGGGTCCGACAGCTCCAGCGCCCACGGCTACTTCGAGGCGGCCGCGGAGCTCCTCGACCAGGTGGGAGAGTTCGAGCACCTCGTCGTCGCGGTCGGGTCTGGCGGCACCATGGCGGGGCTCGTCAGCCGGTTGGGACCAGACCGGGTGCTCGGCGTGCACTGTGGTGCCGTTGACGATGCGCGCGCGACCATCACTCGTCTCCTGGCCGGCATGGCCGGCATGGCCGGCATGGCCGGCATGGCCGGTGTGGACGTAGACCCCTCCCGGCTCCGGCTGGACCTCGACCAGGTCGGGGCCGGGTACGAGCACCTCACGCAGGCCGCCTCCGACGCGCAGCTTCTCTTCGCCCGGACCGAGGGGATCGTGCTCGATCCCACGTACACGGCTCGCGCCGCAGCCGGCCTGGTCGCCGCGGTCAGGAGCGGCACCATCAACCAGGGCGACCGCGTCGTGTTCCTGCACACGGGTGGATTCCCCAGCGTCTTCGCCCATTCGGAGGTCGCAAGCCGAGCTCGCGGTGAGGTTCGCGACTGACCCTGATTGGCACCGCCGTCCCTCCCCGTTCCCGATGCCCGGCTCGCGTGGGACGGTGAGCAGGTCTGCGATCGCAGACAACTGTTCTGCATCGAGTCGTACGGGCGCCAAGTCGGCCGCTGTGAGCGCAGCTGCGAGGCGGAGTCCGATGGCGAATGAACGTGGGACACGACCGATCACCGCAAGCCGACCGTCGACCGGCAGGCTGCATCGCGCTATCCGAACAGGTCGCCAGCACAAGTGGCGCCTCCAGGGCGTCCCTGGTGCGGACGCCGACGTCGCCGCCGGAGGAACGGCTTGTGGGCGCAAGCTGACTTCCACGGTGCGGCGGTACGACGAATCCGAATGTCGCGGGCACTAGCCGAGTTGGTGACCGGTGTGTGAGCCTGGCTGCACCCTATCTGGGAGGTCTGATGAGTGCGATCGCTCCGTGGCTCTCGGTCCGAGATGCCGCCGCTGCTGTTGATTTTTACCGCCGGGCTTTCGGCGCGACGACTGGCGAGCTCGCCGAAGGCGGTGGAGACCTTCAGGTCGGAGAGCTGTTCGTGGACGGAGCGCGGTTCTGGGTGCAGCTTGATTCGGACCTGCCGGCTGGGCTGGACCCGAGCCGTGCAGTCCGGATGATCCTCACGGTGGCGGACCCGGACGCCGCGTTCAGCCGTGCCCTCGGTGCCGGAGCAGTCGAGATCGCCGGGATGCATGACGAAGGGGCCTGGCGGACGGGGCGCCTCGTCGATCCCTTCGGTCACCAGTGGGAACTGGCACAACCGATCGAGTAGGCCTCTTCGCTGGCTGACCGCCTTGCGGACAGCGGCTGGCTAGAGGCGGGCGTCTCACACGTGGCGCTCAACCCGTTCGGTCAGGTTGTCTCGACGTCCGCGAAGGCGACACGGAGGCCGCCGGTGGCGAGCTCTTGCAGATCGGCGAACCAGGCCCCGGCTTCGGCGGTCGTCACGGCTGCGCTGGCGGTGTCGTAGTCGGCGAAGTAGAGCGAGAGCAGCCGGTAGCAGGGGGTCGGTGAGCCATCCTCCTTGGGCCAGACCTTGGACGCCTCGACGCGCTGTACGCCGGGCAGGGCAGCAGCCAAACCGAGGTGACCGGCTTGGTAGTGCTCTTCGAAGATCCGTGGATCGGTCGGGTTGTCGAAGATCACGGTGATGGTGGTGGGCATGTCATGAACCTCGCACAGATCCGGGCTGGTCCGCCAGTGGCGCGCTCACCGGGTGCCCCGGTCGGCATCGAGGATCATCTCGGCCACCACATCGGGGTGGGAGATCATCGCCACGTGCGAGGAGTTGATCTCCCGCGTGTGGGCCTTCATCCGGTTCGCCATGAACCGCTGAGCGGCCGGCGGGATGGCCCGATCCTGTCGAGCGACCAGGTACCAGGACGGGATGGTCGTCCAGGCCGCCGGCCCGGAGTGCTCGGAGAGCGTCGACACGGCACCGGGCCGTTGCGACGCCGCCATGGCTGCTGCCGTCTTCTCGGGGAGGTCGGCGCAGAAGATGCGGCGGAAGACCGCCGGTCGGATGTAGGCGTCGTAGCCGGTCTCGGTCGCCGAGATGGGGAACGGGCGTGGTACCAGGTTCTCTTCGGTGAGCTGACTCCCGGGGAACATGGCGGTCAGCTGGCCGGAGGTTTCGCCTTCTGCGGGGGCGAAGGCCGCGACGTAGACGAGCGCCTTGACGTTCGAGTTGCCGAATGCGGCGTTGGTGATCACTTCGCCGCCGTAGGAGTGCCCGGCCAGGATCAGGGGACCGTCGATGGTGGCCAGCACACTCGCGACATAGGCGGCGTCGGAGGCCACCCCGCGGAGAGGGTTCGCCGGCGCGATGACCGTGTAACCACGCCGCTGCAGCCGGTTGGTCACGTCGGCGAACCCGGAGGCGTCGGCGAATGCGCCATGGACGAGGACCACGGTCGGCTTGGTGCCGTGCGGTCCGGCGCCGGAGGCACTGCTCGCCGTCGGGATCACCGCCAGGGCGGCGGCTACCGCGAGAGCAGTGACCACGGCGCCGACGAGGCGACGTCGTGCTCGGGTGAAGGTGGGTAGGAAGGGCATGGTTGGGTCCTTTCGCGGTAGCGACTAGCTGACGAAGCGGGAGATGAAGGCGAGGCAGGTCTGGGCGACTTCTCGCCAACCCGCGTCGATCGTGAGGGAGTGCCCACGACCGGGGATCTCGACGTACTCGGTGACCGAGGCCTTGTTCCTGCGCTGCTGCTTCGCCGTGGCTTCGGCGATGGCGGGGGGTGCCTGATGGTCTTCGGCGCCCGCGATGATCAACATCGGTCCACGGTCCGGGTTGGTCTTGTCGGCCTTGACCTCGGTGGCGGGGTTGATGTTGGCGAAGGCCGCCTGGAACAGCGGGATCCCCGAGCCCGCGACATGGAACTGGTCGTACAGCTCGTGGGCGTCGGCTTCGGAGACGGCGTTGGCGAAGCCGAACCGGAACTGGTCGAAGGTGAGGGTGATGGCACGATGCCGGTTCGCCGGGTTCGACAACACCGCTGAGGACGCTTTGAGAGCGTTGATCGGCAGCGGGAGCACGCCGCGGGACGGCGCCGGTGAGATCGCACACGTCGCGGCGGCCAGCCCTCGGCCCGCGAGCATCTGGACCAGCACACCACCGAAGGAGTGCCCGATGATGGCCGGTTTGCGGTCGAGCTGCTCGATGATCATCTGCTGGTAGGCGGCGACGTCCCCGACGCTGTTGCCGGCGAACACTGTCGGATCGGCGCGGGCAGCGGCGACGTCACCCGGGTCGTTTGGCCACCCAGGAGTGACCGCGACGTAGCCGGCATCTTCGAACAACGCGGCCCAGCGATCCCAGCTGGAGTCCAGCAGCCACAGACCGTGGACGAAGACCACTGGTTGCTTCCCCGAGTCGTTGGCCCGTTCGATCTCTTGCAGCTCCGACGCTGTCGCCAGGCTGGTTTCTACGCTCATCTGCCCTTCCCCTCTGAGGTGGATGACCTCAGTGTGGAAGCGGGCCCTCGGTTGCGGGTGGCCTGTCTGTGCAGACCTCTGGGCCATCTCTGCACGGTCCGGCACCAGAGAGCTGGGAGTCTCGACGCCCCTTAGGATGCTCGCGAGGGGGGAACAATGGCCGTCATTCTGCGCAGCGACGACGTCGCGCCCGACGAACGGGTCGAGTTCATCCGCGAGGCGATCTGGACCGGCGTCCTGCCCGTCGAGATCGACTGGCAGCAGTCAGCCGAAGAGCTGGATCTGGTCTGCCGGATAGCGATGGCAGGTCCACTGAACTTCTCATCCGCCCGATCGGCGGCCAACAGAATCCGTCGCACCGGCCGACTGGCCAAGGTCGATCATGACCCGCGGATCTTCGTCGCCCTCCAGGAAAGCGGGACGACGAGGATCGAACAGTCTGGTCACCAAGCCGAGCTGGCCCGCGGTGACATGGTCGTCTACGACAGCACCAAGCCCTACACGATCACCAATGACGGCCAGACCGAGCTGCATTACTTCCAGATCCCACGCTCGGCCTTCGCCCTCCCCGAACGCGTCTTCACCCAGATACTCGGCGTCCGGATCGGAACCGACAACAACTCCCTGGCCCAGATCGTCGCCCCGTACTTCGCCTCACTCGGCACCAGCGACATCCTCGAAGATCCCCACGCGGCCGAACTCGTGGCCGAACCGAGCATCCAGCTCCTCCGAGCCCTCATCGCCAATCAGGTCGCCGATCACGCGACGGCCCGCGAGCCTCTCGACGCCTCCCTCACCCTGCGGATCCAGCAATACATCCAGAACCACCTCGGCGACCGAGACCTCGCCGCCCCGATGCCTCGCCGCAGCCCACAACATCTCAGTCCGCCACCTCTACGCCACCATGGCGCGCGCCGGCATCAGCATCCACGAGACAATCCAGCAACAGCGCCTCGAACGGTGCCGGCGCGACCTGCGAGATCCGCGGCTAGCTCACCTGGCCGTGGCAACCATCGGATCACGGTGGGGCTTTGTCGACCCCTCACACTTCGGAAGGGTCTTCCGGACCTCCTACGGACTGACACCCAACGAGTGGCGATCGCTGAGCACACCCGACTGAACCTGGACCTCGAAAAATGCCCATCGTCTGCGCGTCTGTGGTTGCTGGTAAGCCACCGAGACACTGGGCGCGTCATACATGACCAGACCTGCCCACCGGCCTGCTGCTGCCTTGCGGTCGTGTCCAGCCTCAAAGGGTTCAGTAGACCCTCACCCGGACCCGGGCACGGCGGGCGGAGTGGTCGTCAGAGGCCGTCCGTCTGCGAGGCAGGCCGGTAGCGGACCCTCGTGCGAAGCACGCAGTAGCCGACCCCCGTCGTACGGGAAGTCTCACGGAGCCGGACCGTTCTCGGCCTTCCTCCTGACGTCAACCGGTGAGAAACTCACAGAGTCCGTTCTCGAAGGTGAGGTGCAATGGCGGCCCAGCCTCGAGTATTGATCTCGGGGGCCAGCGTGGCCGGGCCCGTGCTCGCGTACTGGCTGCAGGCCTTCGGCTTCCACCCGACCGTGGTCGAGCGGACAGCTCACCTACGGGCCGGCGGCGGTGGTCACGCCGTCGATCTGTTCGGACCGGTCTTGGACGTCATGGACTGGATGGGCCTGCAGGATCAGATCGGGCGGGCCCGGACCACGACCGAGGTCATCACCCTGATCCGGCCCGGGCGACGACCGGTGGAAGCGCCGATGGAGATGCTCAGCGCCGGCGTCTCGGACCGGCACCTGGAGATCATGCGCGGCGACCTAGCCCAGATCGTCTTCGAGGCCACGCGCGGTCAGGTGGAGTACATCTTTGGAGATTCCGTGGTCACCCTGGAGGACAACGGAAGCCGGGTCGACGTCACCTTCGAACACGCTGATCCGCGCAGCTTCGATCTCGTCGTTGGTGCCGACGGCCTACATTCCACGACCCGCCGGCTCAGGTTCGGGCCCGAAAAGGACTTCACCCGCTTCCTCGGCGGCTACCTCGCGGTCTTCACCATGCCCAACGACCTCGAACTCGACCACCGGATGGTCGGCTTGAGCGTCCCCGGCCGGACGGCCTGGCTGTACCCGGTGGGTGACGGAACCCTCGCTCGAGCTGGATTCTTGTGGCGCACACCCCGACCACACGATGTCGACCGGCACGATATCGGCGCCCAGCGTCGCCTGCTGCGACACCTGTACGGGGACCTGGGGTGGGAGGTGCCGCGCCTCTTGGCGCATCTTGACCAGGCCGACGACCTCTATCTGGACTCGATCACCCAGGTCGTGATGCCCCGATGGACCAGCGGCCGGGTAGCTCTGGTCGGTGACGCGGGTTACTGTCCCGGTCCGGCAGTGGGCGGCGGCACCAGCCTGGCGATCATCGGTGCCTACGTGTTGGCCAGCGAACTCGCCAAGGCCGGAGGCGACCTCGCCCGCGGGTTCGCGACCTATCAGCAAGCGCTTGAGCCGGTGGTGCGACAGAGCCGACTGATCGGTCCCGCGACGATCGACCTGGTGATCCCGAACTCGCGCCGCCAGATCTGGCTCATCGCCCAGGCGCTGCGCTTCTTGCCCCGCCTCCCCGATCGGCTGCGCCGACGACTGACCGCCGCCGGCGGCAGTCCCGCGGCCATGCTCAGCGAGGCAGCTCTGACTCGACCCGACGACGTGCCGCGGATCTGAAGCAACGCCCGGCGATCGGTGTTCACAAGCCGTCCCGTCTGCGACTCACGGATGGTCGGTCGTGGGTTCACGGGTCAGGTCGACCCGATGATGTCGATCGAGACCTCCACGGCAGCCACGGGAGCCCCGGTTCTCTAGCCGGTGCGCGTGTTCCGGTCCTCGGGCCAGCCGAGTCCCGGTCCGTAGTCGGTGGTCACACCGTCGCGGTGGTCGGTGATCGTCCCTTGCAGGACGTCAACGACGCCGGGGCGGTCTCGGTGGTCGTGTCTCGGTCCGAGGAGCGCTCCCGCGCTCCATCGTCACGGGCCGCATCCGCAGTTCACGTCATACACCAACAGTCAGAGGCCCATCGCATCCTCCTTCGGCTCCGCGCTCAGCCACCCTTCGACGACAACCGAGCGGGTGCCCGCGGAATCTACGATGGGAGCGTGGACGCCGTCATCGTGACTGCCGGGATCGTGCTCCTGCGACTTGGTCCGCGACCCGCTCTCGGAGGCCGGCCGGTCGTTCGGGGCTCCTAGCGACCACCGCATGGTGTCCGCCTGACGACCCTCTTGCGAGCAGTCCAGGCCGGACCCAGAGCCCAGGACGAGCTGACGGACGAGCAGCAAGAACTACTTCTCGCAGGCGATGCCGTCTTTGTCGCGGTCGAGCTTCTTGTTGGCGTTGTACAAGCTCTTGCTGGTCGTGGCCTTCGACGCCTTCTTGATGGTCTTGCCGCCGGAGCGCACGACGTCCTTGCTGGTGGACGACTTCTTGATCCCGTGCTTGTGAGCTTTGTTGAGCGCCGTGCAGTTCTTGTACGTCTTGACCGCTGCGCTGGCGGAAGCCGGCGCGACCGCCGAGTTCACGGGGGCGACGGTCATGACGCCGATGCTGAGACCGGCGGTGACGATGGCGGCGGCGGTGGCTGCGAGGGTCCGTTTGATGCTGCTGGACATGTGAATCCTTGCTGGGTGATTGCTCGACGTGTGGGGAAGCCTGTGGTCGGCTCCGTTGCTCAGATCGTGGCAGGAAGCCCGAACACAAATCAGCAGGCAGCCGGTGGGCTAGATGGCTGGACGGTCGGGTTGGACGCCAGAGCCTTCCCAGGTGGGCTTCCCGTCGACGGTGATGACGCATGCTTCGGGGATCAGGGCATGGACGTCGTGGGTGAGAGCGAGCGGGACGACGTGGTCGGCGGCACCCCGGGTCGGTTCACCGACCAGCGTGGCCAGACCTTGGTCTTTCAGTGCCCAGGCGAGCGCTTCGCCGGAGCTGTAGGTGCGGCGTCCGATGAGGGCACGCACCGAACCCTTTGGCGGCGGGACACAGGGACTGCCGGTCGTCCACCACTGCCGGACTCGGTCGCGGTAGGCAACGTCGAACAGGTGCCGGGGGCCGTCGCCGGCCAGCCAGTCGACGATGAACGCGACGGTGGCCGGGTCGCCGCCACCATTGTCGCGAAGATCGAGAATGATCGGGTCCGCGTGCTGGAGGAGGGTGAAGGCGCCGGCGAGCAGGGGTGCGGCGGCCCGGACTGGGGCCAGTCCTGTCAGTCGGAGGGTGCCAGAACCGTCGGGTTCGCGTTGCACCATGGCAATGTCGGCCCCGGCGCTGCGGATTCCGATCAGGTCGGGATCGGGCCAGCCTGGGCTCTGCTCCTGCGGGACCAGTCCGGGCTGATAGGTGAGTTCCAGGTGGGTGAAGACGGTCTGGGCTGCGGCCTCGACCTCGGCGAGAGCTGCCGGACGCGTTGGGCGGTGTCCACGGGTGAGGGCGGCCAGGGCATTGCGCAGCTCCTCGATCCGCGGACCTGGCCCGTAATGCTGCTCTACCCGGCGCGGTAGCAGGTCAGCGAGTTCGCCGATCAGCGTCGGGGGAGATGTGGACGTCACAGACAGAACGGTACGGCCTCCGTCTGTTGATGATGATGAAGCCTGCTTGACCTCTCGGGCAGCAGGCACGCGGTCAGCTGAAGGCTTCTCGCAGAAGCAGCTGGCGCATGCTGGGGATGTTCTCTGTGGTGGCCACAGCGAGTACGCGGTGGATGTTGCCCGGGTCGTCGACCTGGGCGAGGAGGGCCGCGGCGAGATCGGGTCGGGCCGTGAATCTTCCCTCGACCCGGTCTTCGCCCGTCGAGTAGGCGGACACGTGGTCGGCGTCGAACAGCCCTGACGGACGCAGGATCGTCCAGTCGACGGCCGAGGCGCGCACCAGATCCTCCATCCGCCGCATGTCGGCGTACACGGTGCGACCCATCACGTTCACGATGAACGGCTGGAGGACGCGATTGAAGACGAAGCCGGCATCCGGGTGCGGCCTGGGATCGGTAGCGCTCGAACTGACGACGACCAGTCGCCGTACGTCCCAGCGCTCCATGCTGTCGAGGATGTTGCGCACGCCAACCGAGTAGACCGTCACCGGACGGCGACCGAACGGCACCCCCAATGTGGACAGGACCACGTCAGAACCCCTGACGACGGAGTCGACGAGGTCAGGCTCGAGAACGTCGACCTCCCGCACGGTGAGTCGAACCCGCTCCGGGCCGAGTTCCTCTGGCGTGAACTGCTCCGGGCGGCGGACCGCCGCGGTGACGTCATGGCCGGCAGCGAGAGCTTGCGTGATGACGCATCGGCCCGTGGGTCCGCTCGCTCCGAAGACGAGAATGCGCATGGGGCTCTCTCCCAGGGATCGGTAGAAGTAATACGTAACTCATATCATATGATACACATATCAGAATGGGGAGGGTGAAGGCATGACTGACCGGGATCGACGCCGGCTGGTGTCAGCGACGAAGCGGGGCCTGAGGGACCTGCGGATCGAGCTCTCGGTGCTCAACCACCAGGTGGGTCAGCGAGTCGAGCTGCGTGACATCGACTTCGACTGCCTCGACGTCATCGTCCGCCACGGCCCGATCGGACCGACCGCGCTCGCCCGACGTGTGGGTGTGCATGTCGCGACCATGACCGGCATCCTCAACCGGTTGGAAAACGGTGGGTGGCTCGTCCGTGAGCGCTCGCCCGACGACCGGCGCGGGGTCTTGATCCGTGCCCGCCCTGACCGTCAACGCGACGTACTCGCACACTTCACGAGCATGAACAACGCGATGGATGAGCTCTGCGAGCGGTACACCGATGACCAGCTAGCGGTCATCGTCGATTTCCTCGAGCGGACCGGTGATGCTGGCCGTGACGCTTCCACCGAGCTGGGCACAACGATCGAGCGCTGATCACCGGGCCTTGCTTCCCCGGTGACGTCGTTCGGCCGGAGGACCCATCATCATCTGGGATCTGCGCTCACGGTGCCGTTTGATCGGCGTTTCTCGTGGCGAGGATCTGTTCGCGCAGGATGTCGGCGTGACCGCAGTGCTGGGCCAGCTCGCGAAGTGTGTGGAGATAGATCCATCGCAATGGGAGCGGTCCTCGGCGGTTCCCGTTCACCACGTCATCGAGTCCGAGCTTCCGTGCGGCGGCTCGGGACTCGACAACGACCTGGCGGTAGGCGGATCGGACCGACTCGATGGTGTCCTCGCTGGCGAGCTCGAACGAGTCGTCGGGGTTCTCAGGACAGTCGATCTCCGCCCGTGTCCGGCAGGTGATGGCCTGGTTGAACCACACCAGCTCGACGAACCGGGCGTGCTTCACCAGGCCGAGCAGCGTGGTCTTGGACGGGACCAGCCGGAGGCGCGCCTCCTCGTCTGTCAGGTCGTCGAGGCAGTCGTACAAAGCCCGCCGATGGTCGTCGAGGAAGGCCTCGAGCTGTTGGTGCAGTGGTGCCGCGAAGACGGCGGGATCGTGGGTTGATGTCGGCATCGTCTTCCCTCCGGTCTCGGCACGCATCGTAGGCCGACAGAGTCTCCTGGTCGATCGCTGGTGCCGACATGGCGATCTGACGGAGTCGTCGCCGTGTCGTGCTCGTGGCACCTACTATGAGCCACCATCCAGAGGCGATCTGTAGCGACGAAGCGCGTAGACGCCGATCATGTTCAGTACGGCGACAAAGGCGAACACGCCGCCTGCCGTCCTGTGACCGCTCATGATCAAGAGCACCGCAGCGCCGAGGAACATGGCGAGGGCCACCACGGGTTCCCACCGATCAGGGATCCGTCTCCTCGCTCGGGGAGCCATGAACAGCGCCCAGAACACCACCACGACTGTGGGCAGCATCAGCCCCAGTATCACTCGCCCGGGGATCGGCATGGACGACGTGAGACCCCAGAACGCTACGGTCCCGATCAGAGCGAGCTCGAGTAGGAAGCTGATCGTGAGGTTGATGGACTTCAGCGCGCTCACTCTCGACCCCTTCGGCAACGAGTGAACGCTACTTGACGACGCTGTAGGTCAGGTGGGTCACTCCTTCGTTGACAGCCACCGACGTGCGTTCGAGCTCGATCGCGTGAGGCAGCTCGTGAAAGTACGGGTACCCGCCCCCCAGCAGGACCGGGACCTGGTTGATGACGATCTCGTCGAGCAATCCCAGTCTCAGCGCCTCGGTCGCCGTCGCGCCGGACGCGAGCTTCACGTCCTTCCCGGAGGCTTCGGCCACCTCCCGGGCTCGACGGATCGCCACCGCCAGGCCGTCCGTGACGATCGTCTGTCCCTCCGCGGCGTCTGGGATCGGGTCGCGGCTGACGACGAACAGCCGCGTGCCAGGCACCATGCTGTCCCCGCCCCACCGACCCGCGTGCTCGTAGGTGTTCCGTCCCGAGACGACGGACCCGGTGCGGCTGCCGTCGTAGGCGGCGATCGCTCGGTTGGCCGCACTGTGATCGGACAGCCAGTCGAAGATCCGAAAGCCGTCGCCGAGTCCGAGACCGGCCCGGGCGCCGTGGCCCGAGACGTATCCGTCGACCGAGGAAGCAAGGGTGATGAAGACGAGTGTCATGGCTGCAGGCCTTTCCAGGTGTTCAGGCGGTGGATCCAGCGTCGATGGCCGGTGGCCGATGTCAGCCAAGGGTCGGCTGCTGATCATCATCACCCGGTAGCGGCCCACTGTTAAGGTCCAGTTCTATGCCGTTGGAGTGGTCCAGTTCTGGCGTGGACGTGCATCTCGAGATCGACCGGCAGCACGTCGGTCGGAGCTTGGAAGCCGCGCTGCGGCGGGCGGTGCGATCCGGTGCACTGGTCCCGGGCACGGTGCTGCCGTCGAGTCGTGCCCTCGCCGCCGATCTGGGGATCGCCCGCAACACCGTCGTCGGGGTGTACGACCAGCTGATCGCCGAGGGCTGGTTGTCTGCTCGGCCCGGATCGAGGACCCGGGTGGCCGAGCGGGACCTGAGTCGACCGCACAGCCCGGCCGCTGCTGCTGGCGTGACCCTTCGACCTGCTTCGGTTCCCTTCGACCTGAGGCCGGGTTCGCCGGACATCACCGTGTTTCCTCGTCGGGAGTGGTCGGCCGCCGGCCGGCGCGCTCTGCGTTCCGCTCCCGACGCGGTGTTCGGGTACGGCGACCCCCGCGGACTCCCTCAGCTGCGTGACGAGCTGGCCGCCTACCTGGCTCGGGTCCGAGGCGTGGTCACCTCACCGGAGCACATCGTTGTCTGCCTGGGGACCATGCACGCCCTGACGCTCCTGGCTCAGGTCCTCGTCCAGCGGGGCGCCGCAGTCTGGGCGGTGGAGCGGTACGGCCTGCCGATCGCGGCGGACATCGCTCGAACCGCGGGACTCACCTTGCAACACCTGGAGGTCGACCACGACGGCGCCGACGTGGCAGCCCTGACCACCGCCGACGCGGCCTACCTGTCGCCGGCTCACCAGTTCCCTCTCGGCACAACCTTGTCGGCTGCCCGACGGAACCAGGTCGTTTCCTGGGCCCAGACACACGACCGGCTCGTGATCGAGGACGACTACGACGGGGAGTACCGCTATGACCGGCAGCCGATCGGCGCCTTGCAGAGCCTCGACCCGGACCGGGTGGTGTACCTGGGCACGATCAGCAAGAGCCTCGCGCCGTCCTTGCGGATCGGATGGCTGGTCGCACCTCCCGATCTGCTCCCGGACCTGATGGCAGCTCGAACCATCGGCTTCGGCTACTGCAGCAGTCTCGACCAGCTCACCTTGGCCGAGCTGCTACGCAGCGGCACGTATGACCGGCTGCTGCGCAGCTCCCGCATCCGGTATCGGCGCCGCCGGAACCAGCTGATCAAGGCACTGCAACCGCACGGACTTCAGGTGTCCGGAGCCGCAGCAGGGCTGCACGCACTCGTCAGACTGCCACCGGGCGCCGATGAGGCCGACGTCATCGGCCGAGCCCAGCAGCGCGGGCTGGCCGTCGAAGGACTTGGCGCCTACACCGTCGACGGATCCGCCGACTCGGGCCCGGCCCTCGTGGTCGGGTACGGCGCTGCTGCCGAGGACAGCTATCAGCAGTGCCTCACCCTCCTCGTCGAAGCGCTGACGCCGCAGGTCGGTGGTGGACGCGGCGCGGGCGCGCTCCCCGATCCGAGGCGTGGTGAGCGATGAACGACATCCAGGGCCGGGAGGCAGCTAGAGGTCCGGCTCAGGCACCCGTGTGGAAGTACGGCTTCCATGACACCGACGGAAACGAGACGGGCATCCGGGGCGAAGTGGCCGCGGTCGGGGAGCGCCTGCCCAACGCTGAGATGGGCGCGCGGCTCTTCATCGCCGTCCGTACGTCATGGTGGCGATCGCTGGCTACGTCTCGTCGCCGGCCGTGTCCGGAAGCCGGCTTGCCGACGCCAGGACGTCGACGGCCCCGGACAAGGAGGCCAGGATCAGAGCCGTCGAACCACTGACCGCCGCCAGCAGGAGCAGCGCCACCCATTCAGCGTTGACGAGGGTGACGACGCCGATCCCGTCACGGATCACGGCCATGTTCGATCGTGCTTCCGCAAAGATCACGATCGCGCCGATGCCGAAGGCGATGGTCCCGATCAAGAGGACGGTGACAGCAGGCTTCATGGGTTCTCCTGTACAGGATGCAGGTGCCGGTACACAACAAGGACCAAACTGCAGGAGACCTGATACCCACACACCGGCGAGTCGACGGCGGGTTCGAGGCCGCCGGATCACTGCTAGGCCTGCGGCGGCCAATGGAGTCAGAATCGGGGCGATACCGGTGACCGCGGGCAGGATGAGACCGAGGGCTCCCAAGCCTTCCATGGTGCGATGAACTCGATCGTCCCCGGGGGGAAGTCTTCGACCCAAGCCATGTTGGCTGCCAGCTTGTCTTTCGGCCGGCTGATCTTCAACAGGTCAGCCATGGCGAGGGCGATGGCGAGAATGCCGGCGATGATCCACAGGACGACGTTCATGGGTGTTGCTCCCCAGTCGAAGGTGCTGCCTCGACAGAGGAGCAGAGCGGTGCACGAACAAGATCAACTTCCCGGACCCGCCCGCCGCCACGTCGACGACTCCCGGACCCGGCAGCTCACACAAGGAGGTGCCGTCTAGTTTGGGTCCGTGTTGACGAACCGCTCCGCGCCGCACGCGCGCATCGCTCCCGTGCTCACCGTCGCCGACGTCCGGGCTGCCGTCGCCTGGTACGGCGACGTCTTCGGCTTCGTCGAGCACGTGCGGATCGGCGAGGGCCACCGTGCCCAGCTGGGTCTGGTCGGTGGGCCGCCCGCCGAGCTGGTGCTCTCCGAGCCTCGTCCTGGTCGCCGGGTGCCGGATGGCGGCCGCTCGCACCAGATCATGCTCAAGGTCGCCGACGCCACGGCCATGGTCGAGGCGGCGTTGGCACGCGGCGCGATTCTGGCCGATCCGCTGCACGACTGGGAGTACGGGGAGCGGCAGGCCACTCTGACCGACCCCTTCGGTCATCAGTGGGTGCTGAACGAGACGCTCGTCGACGTCGCTCCGGAGGAGTGGGGCGGCCAGACCGTCGTGCCGCGCAGCCCAGCGCCGTAACCCCACCGAGCTATCCGGTCGGCGGCGGGAACTGACGTCGGGACTCTGAGGCGCACCAAGGTGTTGTGGAACGCGACGGCCGCCCAGGTGCCAGGCCGAGTCATCGGCCGCCGAACAGGGCTTCGGCCCGGTCCCGTCCCTGCTCGCTGTCGGGGTCGGCGTCGACAAATCGCTGGGCGAGTCGTCCTAGGGCGGCGCGGAGCTGTCCGTCGTCGGTGTCACCCCAGTCGGCGAGCTCGGCGGCCAGCCAGTCGGTGAGTGTCTCCACGAACTGCTGGACGTGCGCGCGACCGGTGTCGGTCAAGGTCAGCTGCTCGTCTGGTCCGGTGATCAGACGAGCTTCCCGGGCGGCCTGGAAGGCGGGCCGCAGGACGTCGGCCGGCACCTGGATCCGCTGCGCGATGGTGCTGAGCTGCGCCGTGCCCCCGTTGCGGGTGCGGACGTAGACCTGCCCGATGCACCAGCTGTCGGAGGGGTTGTCCCGTAGCCCACCCGCGTCGCGGACGGCCTGGATCGCGGTCTGGCGATCGCGCCGGAGCACGGCGACGATGGCTCGTTCGAGGCGTCGTTCGCTGTCGGAGTCCTCCGGCATCCCGAACCCGTCGCCGAGATCGGCGGCTCCGGCGCGGGAGGCGTCCCGGAGCGGGACTTCCTTCAAGAACAGCGCCAGCACGAACGCCACCAGGGCGACCGGGACCGCACCGAGGAAGACGACATGCAGCGCGTGGGCGTACGCGTCGATGATGGGACCCGCCTGGTCTGCCGGCAGCTGGTGCAGCGCCTCGGGAGTGGCGGTGGCGGCGCTCGACGGGTCGATGCCGGCTTCGGCGATCGCTGCCGGAAGGGTGTCGCCCAGCACGTTGCCGTAGATGGTGCCGAACACGGCTGCGCCGAAGGAGCTGCCGAGAGTGCGGAAGAACGTCACCCCGGAGGTCGCGACTCCCAGGTCGCGGTAGTCGGCGGTGTTCTGCACGATGATCGTCAGCACCTGCATGCTGAGGCCGATCCCCAACCCGAGCACGAACATCGACGTCGCTTGGAACGCGAACGTGGTGTCGGCGTCCATCTGGGACAGCAGGAACAGGCCGAGGCCCATCAGCAGCGAGCCGACGATCGGGAAGATCTTGTACCGGCCGGTGCGGCCGACGATGGTGCCGGAGGCGATCGAGGTCAGCAGCAGCCCGATCACCATCGGCAGTGTCTGCAGACCGGACGCGGTCGCGGAGACTCCCTTGACGTACTGCAGGTAGGTCGGCAGGAAGGTCATCGCGCCGAGCATCGCGAACCCGACGATGAAGGCGAGCGCGACGCTGACGCTGAACACCGAGCCCTTGAACAGCCGGAGCGGCAGGATCGGATCGACCGCTCGAGACTCCGCCCAGACGAAGATCGCGAACGACACCACCGAGCCGACGAACAGCCCGATGATCAACGGGGACGTCCAGGCGTACTGCGTTCCGCCCCAGCTCAAGCCGAGGGTGACCCCCGCCGCTCCGAGCGCGACGAACGCGATGCCGAGATAGTCGATCACCGGCCGGGACCGTGCACTCAGCGCCGGGATGGTCCAGCCGGCCAGCACGATCACGGCGATCCCGATGGGCAGGTTGACGTAGAAGGCCCAGCGCCACGACAGGTGGTCGGTGAACAGGCCGCCCAGGAGCGGCCCGATCACGGTGCTCACGCCGAACACCGCACCGATGGCGCCCTGGTACTTGCCGCGCTCGCGCAGCGGGATGACGTCGGCGATCAGGGCCGTGGCCGTCACCGCGAGTCCACCGGCGCCGACTCCCTGGACCGCCCGCCAGGCGATCAACCAACCCATCGACTCCGAGAGCCCGCAAGCCGCCGAGGCGAGCACGAAGCTGGCCGCGGACACCTGGAACACGAGCTTGCGGCCGAACAGGTCACCGAACTTCCCGGCGAGTACCGTCGCGATCGTGTCGGCCAGCAGGTACGCCGACACGACCCAGGTCAGATGGCTGCCGCCGCCGAGATCGCCCACGATGGTGGGCAGAGCAGTGGAGACGATGGTCTGGTCGAGAGCTGACAGCAGCATGCCCAGCAGCACCGTCACGAAGATCACGTTGATCCGACGACGAGTCAACGGGGGTGGACTCACCGCCTCGACAGCCGGTGCAGCCGTCATCTTCCCTCCTGCTCACGTTCGAGAAGAAGGAGCGCGGGACTACCTCCTCGTCGAGCCCTCACACCTTCTACGCGCGAGGATATTGAACGCCGGATCGCGCGCGTCGAGGGCCCACAGGTGTCACCGCAGGATGCCGATCCACGACATCAGATCGGAGCCCAGTAGACGATGAGCCACCAGATGGCGTAGCCGAAGGCCAGGACCCAGCCGATCGCGGCGACGACGGCCAGGAAGCCCGAGGTCGCTTTCGTCAGCGGGTCGGTTCCACCCGAACGAGTTGTTGTGTCGTACAGCACCGTGCCTCCTCCTGTGCGAGGTCTCGCCTGGTCCTGGCCGGTCGACCTGCCGGCCAGTCTGGCCGAGTGTCGAACCGTCGGCCTCACCCACTGTGGATGATTCTGCCCCTAGGCCGCGAGATCCGGGCGGCGACGTCAGACCGGTCTCGGGGCGTGGGCGGAGTATCTGTTCCGGCCGGGTGTGGAGAACGCTGTTGCTGCCGGCCGTCGGCCGACGGTCCAGCAGCGATCTCAGCCTGCTCGGGTGATGACAGGCCGACCCTGCCGCACATAGTGTCCGCGCTGGTGGTGTGCAGAGACAGGTGGTCACGTTGGATCAAGAGAGCTGGTTCGGTCCCGTGCCCCCGGGACCAGCCAAGGCGCTGCGGCCGGAGTCGAGAAGCCGATTCCGGCGGGTGCTGGTGCAGGAGTGGTTCCGGGAGCGGTTCTGGGCGGTACCCACTGTGCTGCTGGTAGCCGGGGTGGCCACCGGGTTGGCGGTGTCGAGGGTGGATTCGATCCCCGTGCTCGCCCGGCTCGGCGGAGGTCTACCGGTCCGGACCAGCTCCGCCGAAGCGCTGTTGGGCATCATCGCGGCGTCCATGCTCACGTTCGTCGGAGTCGTCTTCACCATCACACTCGTCGCCCTCCAGCTGGCGAGTGCGCAGCTGTCTCCCCGCGTCATCCGCACGTTCGTCCGATCCGGCATCACGAAGGTGGCCTTCGGGCTGTTCCTCGCCACGTTCGGGTACGCGATCGTCGTCATCGTCGTGGAGGGCGCCTCCTCCGACCCAGCCGTTCTCCGCCTCGCGGTCACGCTCGGAGTCGTGCTGGTGCTGGCCAGCCTGGGTGTGTTCGTCGTGTACGTGACGGCAACGATGCGTCTGCTCCAGGTCAGCTGGGTGGTGACGGCAGTTGCCGAGGAGACACGCCGGGCCATCCGTGCGAACCGACCGGCTGAGGCCGATTACCTGACGGTCGCGGCACCTGCCGTCGACCAGGACCCACGAGTCGTGCGGCTTTCAGACGAGGCGGACGACGCCCCGAGCGGCAGCTTCGGTGTGATCCTCGGGATCGACCGGGGGCGGCTGGTGCAGCTGGGCCGCCAGTACGACTGCCTGCTGCAGTTCCTACCCGAGGTCGGGCAGTATCTGCCGCCCGGGGCGGAGATCGTGGCAGTTCACGGTCGCAACGGTCCCCCCGACGAGGTCGTACGCCGATGCGTTCACCTCGGTCGCGCACGGACGATGTACCAGGATCCGTTCTTCGGGATCCGGCAGCTCGTCGATGTCGCCAGTCAGGCCCTGTCTCCGGCGGTCAACCAGCCGACCACAGCCGTCATCGTCATCGACCGTCTGGAAGAGCTGTTGCTGCGGATCGGGCGGCGGCCACATCCCCCGGGGCTGTTCGTCGACAGCGACAACGTGGTACGACTCGTGCACACCGAACCCAGCTGGGCCGAGATCGTCGATCTTGCCTTCACCGAGATCGCCATCTACGGCGCCGCGGCGCCGGCGGTCACCCGCCGGCTGGCGGCGGCATACCGTCTGCTGAGCAAGTCGGTCCCCGCCGACTTGCGAGTGGACCTCGATCGGCACATCGCCCTGCTCGAGACCCTCGCCGGCGCAGCAATGCTGCCCGACCATCCGATGTCCACCCCGCAAGCAGATCCACGAGGCCTCGGCTGACGGCCGAGCTGTTCGCTTCTCGGGTCGTGCGGCAGCTGAGCTAGGGATCGACTGGTGGTGGGTGGTGGATGCCGCGATGGATCTCCCGGGCTCGGGAGTGACCCGGCGAGTTGGGGTCGTCCACGATCGGCCTGTCGGCCATGAACAGCCGGATGATGTTGGACAGCTCGCCCGGATGACTGAAGTTGATGGCGTGAGCGGCACCTTCGATCACCACGAGCAGCACGTGGGTGTCGGTCTGGCTGGCCACGTACTCGACTCGGGCTGGGGTCGGCATCAACGGGTCGCGGTCTCCGAGCACCGCCATGGTCGGCACCTTGAGATCGAGGAGCCGGTCGAGGGAGGGATACTGGGTCAGTGCCCGGAACATCTTGAACGTGCTCGGGATGCCGAAGCGCAGATAGTCGGGAACCGCCACAGGCATCAGGCGGGTCGGTTCGCGAATTCCGTCTCTGGCCAGCTGGCGGACGGCGCGCAGCAGAGGTTGATTGTGCAGACCACCGGCCGGGGCCACGAGAACGGCCCGCTCGAGTCGTTCGGGGTAGAGGTGGGCGAACTCGAAGATGACCGGGCAGCCCATCGAGTTGCCGACCAGGGTCACGGACTCGATCCCACGGTCATCGAGGAACCTGGCCGCCGCGTGCGCAAGGTCGGGCACGTCGAGAGGAGTTCTGGACCTGCCGCTGCGGCCGAAACCGGGAAGGTCGGGAACGAGGGTGTGGAAGTCGCCTGAGAGTCGTTCTGCGGTGGGTAGCAGGTATCGGCCGGAGAGACCGAACCCGTGCAGGTGCATCATCGCCCCGGTGTTCGGCGGCTCGACTGATTCGCGGTAGAAGACCTTGACACCGTCGACAGTGGTCCAGCGCTCGGCGAGGCCGGATGCCAGCTGCTTGCGGCGTCGCGCGCTGTCACGTCGCGCGCTGCCACGTCGGAACCGGCCACGTTGTGACTGGGGGAGGGACACGGCGGCCCTCACCCACGCCGAGGACGTCGCCGACCGGCCGTGCTCAGGATCCGTTCCGCCGGCCGTTCGGGTACCGTCTCGAGTGGCTGGCTAATCGGCATCGTGCGCGTGGTGGGTCTCTGATTTGACCGCCTTGATCAGGGTGCTCTGGATGTCAGCGACCCAACGCTCCTCGAGCAGAACCACGATGCCGGAACTACCCGGCGGCAGCGTGTTCTCGATGTCAGCCTTGACCTGGCGCTTCTCGAGCTGCTTCACGGTCGCTCCGGCTCCCGCACCGATACCGGCTCCGATGGCGGCGGAGGCCAACAACGCGGGTGGGAAGATCAGGCCGACGAGGGCGCCGGCGACTCCGCCGACCACTGCGCCGGCTCCCACGCTGTGGGCGTCGTCCTTGATGTGGATCTTGCCGTCGTCGTCCCGGCTGACCAGAACCAGGGCCTCGACCGTGATGATCTTGCCTCGCTCCAGCTGCTTGATGGCGTCCCAGTCTTGCTGGGCCGCCTCGGGATCGTCATACGCCGCGATGTAGAGGTCGAGGGGTGCTTCGTCGCCAGCCATCTGCGATCTCCTTCGATACGCTGTTGGTCACGTCCTGCTTCCGCACACTACTCGTCGCGGGCGTCGGTCGCTTCGACGGGTTCTGCTTCTTTCGCGGCTTCAGTGGTCGGATCCGCCCGCCACTGTCGGTCTTCCGTTCCTTCAGCCAGGTGGCAGATTCCCGGCGCTCCCGGCCGTACGACGTCGGAAGCTTCAGACCGCCATCGGTGACCAGGGGCGCCTCTTACGCTCGACCCTCGTTCGCAGGGTCTCGCCTTGCACGCCGTGACCGCCAGTTCTGTTCGGTCCTCCTGGTTTGCTGCAGCCACAACCGCTTCGAGGACACAGGAGAACCATCACCATGCGCGAGCCCTGCGCCCGCAACGCCGGCAACGAGCCGGTCTTCACGACCTGCACCTGCACCGTCTGTCTCGAGATGTGGGGCATCCCGGTCGAGCATCCGGATGCCGAGAGACAGGGCTGGGACGACATGGTCACCGAGGCCGTCGATTGTCCGGCCTGCGACGCCCAGGTGGATGAGCCGTGCACGGGGCCCGGCCGGCAGAACGGATTCCACCAGGTTCGTTTCCACATCGCCTACGCAGTCCATCTCTACCGGGTATCAGACCGAGCCGAGGCGGAGTACGGCGAAGGGGTGACGCTCGTCCGGCCCGTCTCGGGTCGAGGTTCGCGGCCGGCCTGACCAAGATCAACAGCATGACTGGCGCCGCCAGGAACCGATCCCGACGGCGCCTCAGCCATGCCGACGTGACGACAGAGCCCTACCGATAGCTCTTGTAGGCGGTGACGGTGATGGTGCAGCCGCTGCCGTCGTCGATCGAGAGGTCGACGGACTCGATGTGGCTCTTTCCGGTCCCGGTGAACACCACAGTCAGCTCGTCGTTGTCGTCGTAGTTCCACACCCCGCTTCCGTGCACGATGTGTTGCGCCTCGTGCACTGTCAAGCAGCGCTGCTTGAACGCCTGTTTGAAGAGCTTGCCGGCCTCCTTCGCGGAGACAGTGCCCTCCTTGCTGTACTCGTGGGCTTCGGCGGGTGCCGTGGACGCGATCGTGCTGCCGCTCAGGGCGAGAGCGGCGATGGCGGCGATGACCGCCTTGCGGGTGTGGGACATTCCGAACCTCCTTGTTCGACTGCGGACACCCGGTCTACGCGCCACAGAGCGAAAGGGTTGCGTGCAGCGAGCGCCCGATCCCGCGTCGTCGATCAACCGGGACCGAGGTGACCGCGGCGACCCTCACGCGCGGGCTGACCCTCCGCGATCGCGCAGCACGCCGGCGTGCGCGGCTCAGGCCGCAAGCCCTCCGAGCTCGGCCAATCGCGCCACCCCGGGGGCGAGATGGCGGCCCAGGCGGCCGAGGACATGGTCCAGGTCCGGAGAGCGCGGATACTCCGGAGGGATCCGCGCCGGGTTCAGGGCGATCCGGTCGGTCCACTCCTTGATGTCGGGCTCTGCGGAGAAGGCGGCGCTGTTGCGGAGGCCACGAACGTTCATCCGGGCCCAGTCGGTCAGCGAGTTTCCGTACGAGGACGGCGGGCAGAGTCGGTTCTTCGCGGCGTCGTCGACCCGGGTGGCCTCGACGTAGCCGGCGAGTGCGGCCCCGAAGCAGGGGAAGCCGGCTCGGATGGGTTGCAGCGTGATCATCTCCGGGCCCCAGATCGGAACCAGCGGCGGCGTCTTCAGGCCGTCGGCAGCGCAGTTCACGACCAGCGCGTCGTCGGGCAACGCGATCGATCCGAACTCCAGATCCAAGCCGCCGCGCCGGGCGGTCCGGATGTGGCCGTGACGGACGACCCGGGTGATGCTCCGCAGTCGGTCGAGCTCCCACCGGCCGAGGGTGGGTGCCTTGGCCATCGTCGGGGTCACTGACGGGTCGATCCGCAGCATGATCCCGGCGTCCTCGAGCTGCCCGAAGAGCTTCGGCAAGGACCCCGCCCCGGCCGCCAGGCGCATCATCTCGGCCACCATGCCCAGGTAGATCACCGGGTCGGGCTGGATCAGCGCCCGGTTCAGCATCCAGGGGTCGCGCGGCCGCACCCAGGTGATCGTGTCGGCCTCGACCCCACGACCGAGCAGCCAGACGCAGGCGTCGGTCGCGGTCTTGCCCGAGCCGACGACGACGTACTGGCTGGTCGTCCCCTCCCACGCGGGAAGATCGTTGACCGGGATGACGCGCGCACCCTCGGCGACCCCGAATCGCGGCGGTGTCTCCGCCGGGATGTCCGGCGCGAGATAGCGGGCGTCGACGACCCGGCACCGGTCGGGAACGTGGAAGCGCTCACCCGACTCGAGCGAGACGAAGGTGCGACCGCCCGCGAAGTCGCAGCGCGGGAAGAACTCGACGCGCCCCGGCCCGACCATCCGCTCGGACAGCACCTGCTCGTAGTAGGCGCAGATGGTCGGCTGGTCCGCGCGCTCGTGCAGCCCGGCCTCCGGACCTGTGGTCTGGAGCCGACCACCGCCGAGCACCCGCGACGCCACGCCGTAGAAGGTCGAGGACTGGTGCAGACGCACGAAGGGGTACGCGTGACGCCAGTGGCCGGCGACCCCGTCGCGCCGGTCGACCAGGGCCACGCGGACGTCGGCGTGGTCGATCAGTGCGTCGACGAAGCCCATCCCCATCGCCCCCGCACCGACCACGAGGTAGTCGACGTCCACGAGGCCGGGCACCTGTCCACTCAAACACAGCCGCGGCGTCCCCGCCAGCACCTGTGGGTGCCATCCCTGCGCCGCTCGCGTCGGATGGCGGTGCGGCTCGCTAGGCTGGGTGGCGAGTCACCAGACCGCTGACCTCCTGCACGCGTAGACAGTCGTCCGCGGTCAGAGAGAGGGTTGGGCGGTGACCGCAACGGGCACGCCGAGATCATCACCGATCATGGTCACGCTTGCCGAGCTGCGTCGCTGCGTGGCTCGCGAGTACGGGCGGATCCTGGCGCCGCCCTGGGAGACCCCGGCGATCCTGCTCACCAACGCCACGGTGATGGTCACTGCCTGGTTCTTGCTTCCGGCGCGTGCCCACGCGTTCCTGTTCAGCCTGAACGGACCTCTCGCGTTCCCCATCATCCTGGCGTCCTGGATGCTCGCCGACACACCGGCGACCAACGTCATGGGTGCGAACACCTCGACAGCCTTGTCGGTGGTCGAGGACCGTAGCGCGTACTGGCACTGGCTGGTTGCTCGCTGCGTCGTCCTCGGATCCTTGGTGGGCGTCCCCAGCGCGGTGGCGGTGATCATCGTCGGCGCCGGCGGCTACACGTGGCTTGAGATCAGCTGGGTGGCCGTGATCGTGCTGGTCCTACCCGTGGGCATCCTGCCGATCGCGGCCTGGCTGGGCATCCTGTTTCCGTACCATCCACGGTCGCTCCGGTGGCGTTGGCAGCACCGTCGAGCCTGGCGCATGAACCTTCGCTGGGCCGCGCTCGTCCTCGCACCCTTCGCCTACGTCCCCGTGATCGGTGGACTCATCTTGTTCCCTGCGGTTGTCGTGGCGAAGACCTTGCAGGTGAGCGGCCAGCGGTTGACCGAGGGCCAGTTCGCTGTCGCCGCCACAGTCGCCTGCGCGACGATGGGGATCGCCGCCGCCCTCGGGATCGCCGGGGCGCGCGTTCTCCTCCGCGTTCGGCATGACCGTCTGGCCGCTTATCTGTCGAGCTCGGCCTTCGGCTGACGGGGCCGTGCTCACAACACGCTCGACGGCGTACCCTCCAGGTGCAGGTCACCACCGACAGAGGGATCACGGACATGGCACTACGAGATCGTCGGCGAGCTCACGACGCCCCGAGCCCCACCCGCTATCAGATGCGGGAGAAGCTGCTGGCCATCGGCGACGACTACTGGATCGAGGACAGCGACGGGCATCGCGCGTTCAAGGTGAACGGCAAGGCCGCGCGGCTGCGTCAGACCTTCATCCTGGAGGACGCCTCGGGCGCGGAGGTGGCCAAGATCCAGGACCGCAAGCTCACTGTGCGCGACACGATGAAGATCGAGCGCTCCGGTGGCGGAGAGGCAACCGTCCGCAAGGCGCTGGTCGGGCTCCGGGACCGCTTCAAGATCGAGGTCGACGGCGGTGCCGACCTGAAGGCGCACGGGAACATCGTCGATCACGAGTACGAGATCGAGAGCGACGGTGACACCATCGCCACGGTCTCGAAGAAGTGGTTTCGGGTCCGGGAGACGTACGGCATCGAGATCCAACCTGGTCAGGACGTCGCGCTGATCCTGGCGATCACGGTCTGTGTCGACGCCATGAGCCGGGACTGACAGCAGCACTTCTCACATCACGGGCCTTGGCCAGCATCCCGAAAAGCGCAGGCCGACTCAGGCGGTGGGCGCCGGGACCGGGCGGTAGCTGGGCAGCTCGATCCGCTCCGCCTTCGGGGAGAAGACCTTGCCCGCGACCCGCTGGGCGAGCTTGGTCGAGGCGATCCGCAGGATCGTGTTGAAGCCGGCGATGCCCGCCCTGGTCCGCGGGTTCGCCAGCCGGGGCGTGCCCGGAGGGAGCTGCTGAGCCTGGTCGACGTACGGACGCATGATCGACTCGTACGCGGCGAAGGCGCTGACGTGGTCGGTCCGGGTGGCCAGCTCGCCGGCCAGCACGTAGGCCCCGGCGAGCGCCAGGCTGGTGCCCATTCCGCTGATCGGTGACGCACAGTAGGCCGCGTCACCGAGCACGGCCGTACGCCCGACCGACCAGCGCGGGGCCTGCACCTGGGAGATCGCCTCGAAGTAGACCTCGGCTCCGTCGAGCGCGTCGAGGATCCGTGGCACCTCCCAGCCCACGCCGGCGAACCGCTGGCGGAGCACGTCCCGCTGGCCGGGGCCGTCCCACAGCTCGTACCCCCGCGGCTCGGACATGAACGACAGCGTCGCTCGGGTGCTGCCCACGTTGTCCGGGCGCAGCGTCGAGGTGCGGCCGCCCGGGGCGTTGAACCAACGCGCCCAGGCCGTGTCCGAGGCGGTGCGCGGAATGGTCAGGTACCCGGTGTACATGCCGAGCGGTCTGACCACGGGCTCGTCGCCGAACGCCAGAGCGCGGGTGCTCGAGCGGATGCCATCGGCCGCTACGACCAGGTCGAACGACCGCGGTCCCCCGTGGGCGAACGAGACCTGCACGCTCAGGCCGTCGTCGTCGAGACCGGTGATGTGGTCACCGAACACGTACTCGACCTCGGCGGCGGTCTGCTCCACCAGCAGTCGGGCCAGATCGCCGCGCAGGATCTCGAGCTCGGCCGTGGGCCCGTCGGAGTCCGAGCTGCCCGCGGCGAAGGACGCGATGGTGTGGTCGTCGGCGTCCACGAATCGGACCCCGGCCTCTCCGGTCGTCGCGGCCCGGATCGCGTCCTCCAGACCCATCCGGCGGGCGACCTCGCGGCCGGCGCCGCGGACGTCGACGTTCTGACCACCCGACCTGAGCTCGGTGGCGCGTTCGATCACCGTCACCTCGAAGCCGTAGCGGTGCAGCCAGGACGCGAGGGCGGGACCGGCGATGCTGGCGCCGGAGATCAGGACAGAAGTCACCTGTGCACTTCCAACGACGACCGATCGGTGGATGCGCCCGCGTCCACCGGAGCGCACCGGGCCGTCAGCACCGGGGGAGAGTGGCACCCTTGCGGGCATGTCCGATGCGGAGGAGAAGAGCCTCGACCTCGTGCAGCGCGTCGTGATCTCCGCCATCCTGTGCGTCGTGTTCGGAGCGCCGACCGTCGCCCTCGCGGCGTACGCACCGCATCGCGCGCAGACCAGCACCAGTGACGCGACCGGGCTCTGGGTGATGGGCCTGATCCTCGGGTTCGCGGCCGCTGAGGCCGTGCTGTTCATCAACCGACGCAAGCCCTGGCACCCAGCCGTGCTGATCGGACTCATACCCTCCGCCATCTCCGCCTACTGGATGTGGATCCGATGAACGATGGTGATCCGGTGATGGACGAGCCGGTCCAGCCGCCCGATGTCGCGCACCTGCCCGACGGCGTCCGCCGGATGCTCAGCGCGGCCGTCGCCCGGGGCCTGCGCGTCGAGGTACGTCCGCGACCGGCCGCCCACAGCCTGGAAGAGGCCGCCGCGATCCTCGGCATCACGCCCGCCGACATCGCCAAGACCCTGGTCGTCCGACGGTCCGGCGAGGCGTACCTGTTCGCGGTTGTCGCCGGTGACACCCAGATCGCCTGGCCGAGGCTCCGGGCGGTCGTCGGCGTCAACAAGATGACCCTGCCCGACGCGACCGCGGCGCTGGCGGCGACCGGGTACGAGCGGGGCACCATCACCCCGATCGGCGCCCACGGCGACTGGCCGGTCTACGTCGACAGCCGCCTGATCGGTCGTCGGGTGGCGATGGGTTCGGGAGCGCACGGCTACAGCGCCTTCGTCGAGATCGACGAGCTGGCCGCTGCCTACGACGCGATCGTCGCCGACATCGCGGGGTGATGGTCTCGACCTACACTGCTCGGGTGTCTCAGCCGGGTGCGACCAGCCGCGTCGTCTTGTCGCTGTGCTGGCTGCCCGTCGGGACCGCCATGGTCGGTGTGGCGATCTGGCTGATCTGGACGCGCTGGTCGAGCCTGTTGAACGGGCATCCCGCGATGCTCGCCACCACCATCGCGCTCGGCTTCCTCGGGATCATCGCCGTCTTCTGGGCGATCGGCTCGCTGACGGTCGGAGCGCGCTACGACACCTACGTCGACGACGACTCCGACACCCCCCGGCGTCGGACCCCGGCCCAGCAGCGACGTCGCGCCCGGGTGCGGGTCGCGCTGGGCGTGCCTGCGCTGATCCTCTGCGCGGCCCTGACGGTCGGACTGGCTTGGGCGCGGCCGTTCCCGGCCGCCCCCGTGGCCGTGGCGGCGATGCGGTCCGGCGACGACATCCAGGTCACCGACCGGCTCACCTGGTTCGAGATGACCAAGCTCGCCCGCAACGCGAAGGGCGAACCCGTCCGGCCGACGGTCGGGCTGGTGTTCGTCCCCGGCGCCCGCGTGGACCCCCGGGCGTACGCGAACATCCTCCGCCCCGTCGCCGAGGCGGGTTACCTCGTCGCCGTGGTCAAGCCGCCGTTCGACTTGGCGCTGCCGAACAGCGACCAACCCGACAGCGTGATCGAGAACCACCCCGAGATCCGCTACTGGGCCGTCGGCGGGCACTCCCTCGGTGGGGTGGCCGCGTCCGCCTACGCGGACAACCACGCGGTGACCGGGCTGCTGCTCTACGCGTCGTATCCGGCCAGCGAGCTCGCCCGCAACGACCTGATCACCACGTCGGTCTCCGGCTCGGCCGACGGTCTGGCCACCCCGGGTGACATCGCCGAAGCGAAGCCGAAGCTGCCGGAGGCCACCCGCTACCTGGTGGTCGAGGGTGGGGTGCACGCCTTCTTCGGCGACTACGGGGAGCAGCCGGGCGATGGCACGCCGACGATCTCCCGCGAGGACGCGCAGGCGCAGATCCAGCAGGCGACGATCCAGCTGCTGGCGTCGCTGACCCCCAAACCGAAGACCAGGTGAACACCGGCTGACCGGGGGACCGTCGTTACTTCGTGAAACGTGCGTTCCCTAGGATCGAGCCCATGAGTGACCAAGGACTCGCCCTCGCCACCGAGAAGATGACGGACGCCGGTGTGGCGCAGCAGGCCATCGACGTCTTCAGCCACTACTACCGTCAGCTGGAGGAGGGCGTCACCGGCTTCATCGCCGAGGACTCGATCGAGCCGCTCACCGATCCCGACCTGCTCGCCGACGTCGAGGTGAGCGACGCCGACGCCTCGGCCGCCCTGGCCAAGACGGTGATCATCAAGCTCAACGGTGGACTCGGCACCTCGATGGGCATGGACAAGGCCAAGTCGCTGCTGCCGGTGCGCGACGGCAAGTCGTTCCTGGACATCATCGTCGACCAGGTGCTCAGCGCCCGCGCCACCCATGACGCGAAGCTCCCGTTGATCTTCATGAACAGCTTCCGCACCCAGGACGACACCCTGGCCGCGCTGGCTCCGTACGCCGATCTCGAGGTCGACGGTCTCGGGCTGGACTTCCTGCAGAACCAGGAGCCGAAGCTGCGGGCAGACGACCTGACCCCGGTGGCGTGGCCGGCCGATCCGACGATGGAGTGGTGCCCGCCGGGTCACGGGGACCTCTACACCGCGCTGCTCGCCTCCGGGGTGCTGGACCAGCTGGTGGCCGCGGGCTACCGGTACGCCTCGGTGTCGAACTCCGACAACCTCGGTGCCGCCCCGAACGCCCGGATCGCCGGCTGGTTCGCGGCCAGCGGTGCCCCGTACGCGGCGGAGATCTGCCGTCGGACCGCCGCCGACCGCAAGGGTGGCCACCTGGCCATCCGCAAAGCGGACCAGCAGCTGATCCTGCGGGACACCGCGCAGACGTCGGCGGAGGAGATGCACTTCTTCACCGACGAGTTCCGCCACCCGTACTTCCACACCAACAACCTGTGGTTCGACCTCGAGGTGCTGTCGGCGACGTTGACCGAGCGCAACGCGGTCCTCGGGCTGCCGCTGATCAAGAACGAGAAGACCGTCGACCCGGCCGACTCCTCCTCACCCGAGGTGATCCAGATCGAGTCGGCGATGGGCGCGGCGATCGAGGTGTTCGAGGGCGCCACCGCGATCGGTGTCGGTCGGGAGCGCTTCCTGCCGGTCAAGACCACCAACGACTTGCTGCTGCTGCAGTCCGACGTCTACGAGGTGGGCTCCGACGGGCTGCTGACGCGCGTCACCGACCCGGCGCCGCTGATCGATCTGGACACGACGTTCTACAAGACGATCGGCAAGTTCTCCGACCGCTTCCCGGCCGGGGCGCCGTCCCTCAAGGACGCGGCCAGCCTGACGGTGAAGGGGGACTGGACCTTCGAGTCCGGGGTCGTGGTCAGGGGTGCGGGCTCGTTGGCGGACTCCGGCGAGCCCGGGACCGTGACCTCGGGCACCCTGCTGGAGGGCTGAGATCGACCCGCTCAGAACCCGCTGACGCCCCTTTCGCGCGCTCACGCCCTTCTGCAGAGGGGGCGTGAGGCAGCAAGAGGGGTCACCGGTCGGTGGGATGCTCAGCCGGCCGCCCGCGCGAGTCGAAGGTCAGGCGACGGAGACGACGTCCTGGTAGGACAGCCGCGGCTGACGCGGCCGGTAGGACTCCTCGGTCGGGTATCCGAGGTTCGCGACCAGCAAGGCCTGGTGGCGGCCGTCGGGGAAGAAGCGGCGACTCACCGCTGCCTTGTCGAAGCCGCCCATCGGACCGGCGGCGAGGCCGGCCGCGCGGACGCCGACCAGGAAGTAGCCGATCTGCAGCGCTGAGTTGAAGGTGGCCACCTGGGAGCGGACCTCCTCGTTGGCGGCGAACGCGTCCCGAGCCTTCGGGTTCGCCGGGAAGGTCTGGTGGAACTCATCGTGGAAGTCGACATCGGCGGCCAGGATCGCAACCAACGGGGCGGCGGCGGTCTTGGCCCGGTTGCCCTCGTTCATCAGGGCGACCAGGTCGTTGCGGGCGTCGTCACTGCGGACCAGGACGACGCGGAGCGGCTGGGCGTTCATGGCGGTCGGGCCCCACTTGACCAGCTCGTAGACGGCAGCCATCTGCTCGTCGGTGACGGGTTCGTCGGAGAAGGCGTTGGCGGTGCGGCCTTCGCGGAAGAGCAGGTTCTGGGCCTCGGCCGAGAGAGCCAGACCGGTATCGGTGCTGTCGGTGGGGGCGGCGTGGGTCAGCAGGTCAGTCACATGATGTTGAATGTTCAACTCTGTGGCTACATTCCCCGGCTATGCGTTCAGGCGGCGTGAGCATGGTCACAGCCCGACCTAGACTCACCACGATGAGCATCGAGCAACCCGACCGGCGCTGGCACGCGGCGCTGGCGTACGCGTTGCTGGGTCCCCCGGTGCGTGATCTGACCGAGGACGGTACGCCGAGCGCGCCGGAGCTGATCGCCGATCTCGGGGGCGTCGAGCGCGTTCGGATCGAGGTGGCCCGGGCCCGGGCCTCGGGACCCTGGCCCTTCACCGTTCCGGCCGAGCTGCGCCGGCCCCTGGGTGCCGCCCAGTTCACCGCGGTGTGGACCGCGCTGCTCGCGGAGCTCGATCCCCTGACGACCGACACCCGGCCGGCGGTGACCGACCGGGCGCTGACGGCCGACGAACGTCGGCTGCTGGCGGACCGACCGCCCCATCACGGCGGCTGAGGCGCCGTCCGAGCCGGGGCCGATCCGTCCGGGCCGAACCTACGGCTGCGGCCGCTCGTTCTGGGCCTTGAGCAGATCGCGGATCTCCGCGAGCAGGTCCTCGGTGGAGGCGGCAGCGGCGGGATCGTCCTTCTTGCGGAGATCGGAGAACTTGTTGTACGGGGTGATGACGAAGAAGTAGACGACGAAGCCCGTCAGCAGGAAGGCCAGCAACGCGGACAGGAAGGCTCCCAGGCTGATACCGACGATGCTCACCTGGGAGAAGTCCGGAACACCACCGACCTTGCCGATGACGTCGAGCAGCAGGTCGGTGAAGCTCTTCACGACCGCCCCGAAGGAGGTGGCCATGATGACGGCGACGGCCAGCTCGACCAGGTTGCCGCGGAGCAGGAATTCCTTGAAGCCCGTGAGCGTCTTGCTGACCATGGTTGATGCCTCACTAGGTGTGCGGGCTCCGGATGAGCCCGGATACGCGCGGGACATTAACAGACGGGCGTTACCGCGCGGCGTCGCCGGTCAGCGCCAGACGACGCTCAGCACGCTCGTCGACGCGGCTGCGGCCAGGACCGTGGCGGTCGAGGGACTGACCTCCACGAGCACCAGCCCACCGGTGCCCGGGGCGTCGTCGGCTCCGGGAATCGCACCGGTGACGATCCGGATCGCCGAGGCGACCACGCGGGTCTTGCCGGTCTGACTGTCGGCGGCGAGCACATCGACCTGATCGCCCGCCTGGAGCAGCGCCGAGACGCGGTCGTCGGCCAAGGGGAGCGGGGCCACCACCGAGCCGCTGCCGGCCGCTCGGTGGCGCAGCAGCGCCTCGGGGGTCAGCACCTGCCCGGCCGGCACCGGGCCGGCCAGCGTCTGACCGATCACCTCGGCGGGATCGGTCCACGCTCCGTCGGGCACGGCCCGGGGTGGCAGATCCGTCCGATCGAGGTCATCGGCCCGCACCGCCGTGCCACCGACGAGCGCATGCTCGGCCGTGACCACCGACACGGTGTCGGGGCGCGGTGGTGCGAGGGCGGTGAGCCCGGCGAGAACCGCGGCGAGGGTGGCCAGGATCGCCAGCTTCCGTCGATGCCGACGCAGGGCGCGGCGGAAGTCGACGGCCCAGCTGCGCGGGGTGGGGCGCCGGTGCGGTCGGTCGACCGGGGAGGTTCTCGGTGTCATACCCAGAACCTAAGGACGTCGAGCGGATCCGACCGCGGTCATCCACAGGGTCGTGGGAGCGGGTCAGGCGGCTGTGGATGAACCCTTGATGCCGTTGCTGCTGCTGCCGGAGCTGCCGCTCGTACCGGCGGTCGCGGGCTGCTTGCCGCTCGAGCTGTCCGACTTCTTCTCCGACTTCTTGTCCGACGACGAGTCGGAGGAGGCTGAGGCGTCGGCCGACTTCTTCTCGGTCGACTCCGACCCACCCTCGGTCTTCGTGCTGCCGCTGCCCGCGCCGTTCTTCTTGTCGGTCCGGCTGTCGGTGCGGTAGAAACCGCTGCCCTTGAACACGACGCCGACGGCATTGAACACCTTCCGCAGCTGACCGGTGCACTGGGGGCACTCGGTGAGGGCGGAGTCGGTGAACTTCTGCACCGCTTCGAGCTCGTTGCCGCACTCGGTGCAGCGGTACTGGTAGGTAGGCATCCAGATCTCTTTCCGAACCTGACGTGACGGGTGTGGCACGACGCGCTTTAGCACTCAAGCATACCGACTGCTAAGCCGACCGCCGAAACGCACCGGGTTCACCACCTAAGATCTGCCGCGTGCTCCGCAAACCTCGCTGGCTGCTGTTCGCCGCGATCGTGGTCGTGCTCGCGATGGTCGGCCTGGCCGGCGTCTCGGTCGCCACTGTGCGTCGGTCGTTCCCGCAGGTCGACGGGGAGATCAGCCTGCCCGGGCTCACCTCCCCGGTCGAGGTGCTCCGGGACAAGTGGGGCGTCGCGCACCTGTACGCGGACAACGCCGAGGACCTGTTCGAGGCGCAGGGTTACGTGCACGCCCAGGACCGGTTCTTCGAGATGGACGTCCGACGTCACATCACCGCGGGCCGGCTGTCGGAGCTGTTCGGTGCCTCACAGGTGGAGACCGACACCTTCATCCGCACCCTGGGTTGGCGACGGGTGGCCGAACAGGAGCTGCAGCTGTTGTCGCCGAGCACCCGGCGCTACCTGGACGCGTACGCCGACGGTGTGAACGCCTATCTCCAGTCGCACGATCCGGCCGACATCTCGTTGGAGTACAGCCTGCTGGGTCTGCAGGGCCTCGACTACACCCCTGAGTCGTGGACGGCGGTCGACTCCCTGGCGTGGGTCAAGGCGATGGCGTGGGACCTCGGCGCGAACATGGACCGCGAGGTCGAGACCTCCCTGATGCTGGCCCGGGTCGGTCCCGACCAGACGGCTGACCTCTGGCCGGACTATCCGCTGAAGGGCTTCGACCCGATCGTCACCTCCGGGGGGGTCCGCGGTGACGCCTTCGATCCCGACGCCGCGGCGGGCTCGCGGCGCGTGCTGCCGAAGGGCCTGCCGGAAGCGGACGCCATCGCCTACACCGACGTGCTGCGCACGGTGGCCCGTCGGCTGAAGTCGGTGCCGACGATGGTCGCCGACCGGACGGTCGACGGAGCGACCGGCTCCAACTCCTGGGTGGTGTCGGGGGACCGGACCGCCACCGGCAAGCCGATTCTGGCCAATGATCCGCACCTGGCGACCTCGATCCCGTCCACCTTCGCCCAGATCGGGCTGCACTGCCGGACGGTGTCGAAGACCTGCCCGTTCGAGGTCACGGGCTACAGCTTCTCCGGGATGCCGGGTGTGGTGATCGGGCGGAACGCCTCGATGGCCTGGGGTCTGACCACGAGCTACGTCGATGCCCAGGACCTCTACCTCGAGGAGGTGCGCGGAAACACCGTCCGGGTGGGCGACGTCTACCAGCCGCTCACGGTGCGCACCGAGCAGATCAAGGTAGCGGGGGAGGACACCCCGCGCACCATCACGGTCCGCAGCTCCCGGCACGGTCCGCTGCTCTCCGACGCCAGCAACGACCTGCGCCAGGTGGGAACCGCCGCCGCCGGGGAGGGCAACGAGGCGTACGCGGTGTCACTGGCCTGGACGGGGCTGCAGCCCAACCGCACCATGGATGCGCTGCTGCGGATCGACACGGCCAGCTCCTTCACCCAGTTCCGCGCAGCGGCCAAGCTGCTGGCCGCGCCGTCGCAGAACCTCGTGTACGCCGACGCCGAGGGCACCATCGGCTACCAGCTGCCGGGGGCGATCCCCGAACGCGGACGGGGGGACGGCGACACCGTGTCGCCCGGGTGGGACACCGAGTTCGACTGGAAGGGCCTGGTCCCGTTCGCGGAGCTGCCGTGGGCGGAGAATCCCGAGGACGGGTTCATCGTGGCGGCGAACAACCAGATCATCGGGAAGGGCTACCCACGGCACCTGGGCTCGACCTACTCCTACGGGTGGCGCAGCCAGGAGATCGTCGACGCCCTGTCGGCCAACCCGCGGCTGAGCGTCGCGCAGAGTCTGGCGCTGCAGGGCGACGACACCGTACGGTTCGCCGACGACCTGGTGCCCCGCCTGCTGAAGCTGAAGCTGGCCGACCCCTGGGTCGCCGAGGGCCAGCAGACCTTGGTCGGCTGGGACTACTCCTCAGCCGCGGACTCGGCCGCGGCGGCGTACTTCTTCGTGGTCGTGCACGACATCTTGGAGCGCACCTTCCGCGACCAGATGCCGCCGGAGCTGTGGCCGACCGGCGGTGACCGCTGGAACGCCGTGCTCACCGAGCTGTTGGACGACCCGAACAACGCCTGGTGGGACGACGCGAACACCAAGGACGTCGTGGAGAAGCGCGACGACATCCTGCGGACCGCGATGACCGACGCCCGCAAGGAGCTCACCTCCCTGATGTCTCGGGACACCCCCGGCTGGCAGTGGGGAAAGCTGCATCGGGTCACCCTCCGGCACCAGACACTGGGCTCCAGCGGGATCGGTCCGATCGAGCGGCTGTTCAACCGCGGCGACTGGCCGGTCGGTGGTGGCCCGGCGGTGGTCAACGCGATGGCGTTCGACGACACCCGGGGCTATCGGGTGACCACGGGTCCGACCATGCGGATGGTCGTCGACCTGGGTGATCCGGACGACTCCCAGTGGATCAACCAGAGCGGCACCTCCGGCCACGCCTTCCACCCGAACTACGACGACCAGGCGCCCCTGTGGGTGACCAACCAGACCGTACGGTTCGCCGCCGGCCGCTCCGTGGTGGAGGGCCTGACCGAGCACCGGCTGAACCTGGTCCCTACCGGCTGACCCGACCTATCTGGCTTTTGTGCCGGTATCCCCGATTGTTGATGCTGGTGCTCCAGAAATCGCCCGATGCAGCCACTCAGCTGAGTGGGTTAGCCACGTGCAGCAGGTTGCCGTCCGGGTCGTGCAGGTCGGCGACCCGCTCGCCCCACGGCATGTCTGTCGGCGGGCTGACCAGCGTGCCGCCGGCCCCGACGAGTCGGTCGGCCGCGGCGTCGGCGTCCCTGCAGTAGACCCACAGGGCGTGTCGCTGGCGGCCTTCGGTCGCGGCAGACGCCGGATCGGCGGCGATGCCCAGTCGGGCACCGGCCACCTCGAGCGCGACGTAGCCAGGCTCCCCGTCGTCGGGGAACCGGTAGGTCTCCTCGGCGTCGAGCCCGCCGGTGTAGAACGCAAGCAGCCGGGGGAGATCGGGGGTGCTGAGAATGGGGGTCAGTCCGGTGAACATGGCTGATTCTGCCCAGACTTCTGGAGCAAGAGCATCAACTATCGACGACATCGGCACAAAACGCGGGTGAGGGGAGGTGGCGGGCGGGGCTAGAATCGGGCGTACAGGCAGTGATCCGGCCATCACCGGTGAGCCTCCGGAAGAACCGGCACCCTTTCTGTCGACAAGGGTCCGCAGTAGAACCGGACGGGTGGGCCCGTGACAGCCCGCGACGAGCGGTCGGTCGCCGGCGAGGGCAACCTCGTGGGTGTCCGGCAAGCGAGGTGGTACCGCGGTGGAGACATCGTCCTCGTACGAGCAGGCGAACCGTACGAGCAGACGAAGGAAGTCCCACGATGACCTATCCCAAGGTGAGCACCGGTGCCGGTGACCAGTCCGGCCCCGCCAAGGTGCCCGCCAGCCCGAGCTTCCCCGCGATGGAAGAGCGGGTGCTGGCCTTCTGGAAGGCCGACGACACGTTCCAGGCCTCGGTGGACCGCAACCCGTCGGGCGAGGACGGCTCGAACGAGTTCGTGTTCTACGACGGACCGCCCTTCGCCAACGGTCTGCCGCACTACGGCCACCTGCTCACCGGCTACGTCAAGGACATCGTGCCGCGCTTCCAGACCATGCGCGGCCGGCGGGTCGAGCGGCGCTTCGGCTGGGACTGTCACGGGCTGCCGGCCGAGCTCGAGACCATGTCGCAGCTCGGCCTGAAGACCAAGGACGAGATCGAGGAGATGGGCGTCGAGGCGTTCAACGCCGCCTGCCGCACGTCAGTGCTGCAGTACACCGACGCCTGGCAGGCCTACGTCACCCGGCAGGCCCGCTGGGTCGACTTCGAGCACGACTACAAGACGCTGGACGTCACCTTCATGGAGAGCGTGCTGTGGGCGTTCAAGTCCCTGTACGACAAGGGGCTCGTGTACGAGGGTCTGCGGGTGCTGCCCTACTGCTGGAACGACGAGACGCCCCTGTCGAACCACGAGCTGCGGATGGACGACGAGGTCTACCAGAACCGCCAGGACCCGGCCGTCACGGTCGGCTGCCGGCTGGAGACCGGCGAGCTGGCCCTGATCTGGACCACCACCCCGTGGACCCTGCCCAGCAACCAGGCGATCGCGGTCGGGGTCGACATCGACTACGTCGTGGTGCAGGCCGACGCCGAGCACGGAGGCGAGGAGCGCTATCTGATCGCCGAGGCGCTGCTGCCCAAGTACAGCCGCGAGCTCGGCGAGGACGCCGCGACCCGGATCGTCGAACGGGTGAAGGGATCGGAGCTTCTCGGCCGCCGCTACACGCCGCCGTTCTCCTACTTCCTGAACAGCGAGAACGCGCACGTGATCCTGGCCGGTGATCACGTCACCACCGAGGACGGCACCGGTCTGGTGCACATGGCGCCAGCGTTCGGCGAGGAGGACAAGATCGTCACCGACGCCGCCGGGATCACCCCGGTGGTGCCCGTGGACGCGGCCGGCCGGTTCACCTCCGAGGTGCCCGACTACGCCAGCATGCAGGTGTTCGACGCCAACGGCTTCATCATCGACGACCTGAAGGCGACCACCCGCGGCGAGCCGTCGGGCTCGGTCATGCCGGGCACGGTGCTGCTGCGCCAGGAGACGTACGACCACCCCTACCCGCACTGCTGGCGGTGCAAGAACCCCCTGATCTACAAGGCTGTCTCGAGCTGGTTCGTCTCGGTCACGACCTTCCGGGACCGGATGGTCGAGCTCAACGAGCAGATCACCTGGGTGCCCGAGCACGTCAAGGACGGGCAGTTCGGCAAGTGGCTGTCGAACGCGCGCGACTGGTCCATCAGTCGCAACCGCTACTTCGGCAGCCCCATCCCCATCTGGAAGTCCGACGACCCGGCCTACCCCCGGGTCGACGTGTACGGCTCGATCGCGGAGCTGGAGAACGACTTCGGCGTCGAGGTGACCGACCTGCACCGGCCGTTCATCGACGAGCTGACCCGACCCAACCCGGACGACCCGACCGGTCGCTCGACCATGCGCCGGGTGAGCGAGATCCTCGACGTCTGGTTCGACTCCGGCTCGATGCCGTACGCCCAGGTGCACTACCCGTTCGAGAACGCCGACTGGTTCGAGCACCACAACCCCGGCGACTTCATCGTGGAGTACATCGGGCAGACCCGCGGCTGGTTCTACACCATGCACATCCTGGCCACCGCGCTGTTCGACCGGCCCGCCTTCAGCAGCGCCATCAGCCACGGCATCGTGCTGGGCAGCGACGGGCAGAAGATGTCCAAGTCGCTGCGCAACTACCCCGACGTCAACGAGGTCTTCGACCGCGACGGTGCCGACGCGATGCGCTGGTTCTTGATGTCCTCGCCGATCCTGCGCGGCGGCAACCTGATCGTCACCGAGCAGGGCATCCGCGAGGGCGTCCGGCAGGTGCTCATCCCGCTCTGGAACGCGTACTACTTCTTCACCCTGTACGCCAACGCGGCGCAGGGCGGGAGCGGGTACGAGGCCACGACCAGCCGCGCGTCGACCGACGTGCTGGACCGCTACATCCTGGCCAAGCTGGACGAGTTCACCACCCTGGTCGGCGACGAGCTCGACGCGCTCAACGTGGCGGCCGCCTGCGACGCGACCCGGTCGTTCCTCGAGGTGCTGTCCAACTGGTACATCCGGCGCTCCCGGGATCGCTTCTGGGACGGCGAGTCGGACGCGTCGCTGGCCGCCTTCGACACCCTGTACACGGTGCTGGAGCAGACCACCCGGGTAGTCGCACCGTTGCTGCCGCTGACCGCGGAGGAGGTGTGGCGCGGGCTGACCGGCGACCGCTCGGTGCACCTGACCGACTGGCCCTCGGTCACGGACGAGAGCGACGCCGGCCTGGCGGCGGCGATGGACCGGGTCCGCGAGGTGTGCTCGACCGCCTCGGCGCTGCGCAAGGCCGAGGGGCTGCGGGTCCGGCTGCCGTTGGCCTCCCTCACGGTGGTCACCGACGACGCGGTCTCGCTTGAGCCGCTGGCGGGGCTGATCACCGACGAGCTGAACGTGAAGTCGCTGCTGCTGACCGACCTGGCCGACGCCGACCAGGGGGCCTTCGGGGTGCAGCAGACTCTGCAGGTCAACGCCCGCGCCGCCGGTCCGCGGCTGGGTCGCGACGTCCAGAAGGCGATCAAGGGCAGCAAGTCCGGCGACTGGTCGGTCGCCGGCGACGGGTCGGTGGTCGCGGGTGGGATCGCCCTGGTGGAGGGGGAGTACGCCCTCACCACGGTGGTGGCGGACGCCGATCCGAGTGATCAGCGGGCGGTGGCGATGCTGCCCGGCGGCGGCTTCGTGATCTTGGACCGTGCGGTCACCCCCGAGCTGGCGGCCGAGGGGCTGGCCCGCGACGTGGTCCGGGCCGTGCAGCAGGCCCGGCGCGACGCCGGTCTCGAGGTCAGTGACCGGATCGCCCTGCAGCTGGGCGGCGACGAGTCGGTCCGGGAAGCTGTCGAGACGCACGCCGAGCTGATCAAGACCGAGACTCTGGCCAGCACGCTGGCGACGCTCGATCGCTCGGAGAGCGACTCGGTGTCCGTCGGAGACGGCCAGCAGGTGAGCGTCACCGTCTCGCGGGTGAGCGGCTGATGGATGCGACCAGGGTCACGTCGAGGTGGGGCTGACATCGTTGTCAATGTCCGCTAGATTCAGAGTCTCGAGCATGACGCCGGAGTTGTGCGGTTCCTCCGGCGTCGACTCCTCGGGTCGACGGCAACAGAAAGCCATGGCCCTGTGATCACCTTCGCGCTCATCCTCTTCGTCACCATCGTGTTCCCGCTGCTGGTGATGACTGCTGTCACGTGGTTGATCTCGGCGGCGTACGACGAGTCATCAGCTCTGCGGCGCGGCTGCGGCCGGCTCGAAGAGGCGTGGATCTCGCGCCGCGCTCTGGCCTGAACCCTCTGACCTGGACGGTCAGGTGACGGGGTTCGTCGCCGCCCAGGTGCGGTAGGCCTCGACGGCCGTCGGCAGCGTGGCGAACACGTACTCGGCTCCGATGGCGTCGATCAGGCCGGCCTTCTGCAGGTCCTCGCGCACCTCGAACTTCACCCGGGCCAGGGCCAGCGTGATCCCCCGGTCGACCAGCTGCGCCCGCAGCTCCTCCAGGATGTCGGCGGCGGTGAAGTCGATCTCCGTGTTGGCCTCGGCGTTCAGCACGAACCAGCGAACAGGTGCCTCCGCCTCGTCGATCGACCGCAGCGCCCGGGTCCTGAAGTTGTCGGCGTCGGCGAAGAAGAGCGGCGCGTCGTAGCGGTAGACCATCAGCCCCGGGACCTGGGTGGCGTCGGGATAGTCCTCGATGTCGTGCATCCCGGCGACCCCCGGGGCGAAGCCGAGGACGGCGTCGTGGGGCCGGACGATCCGGCGCAGCAGGTTCAGCACCGACAGGCCGATGGCGATGGCGATCCCCCACAGCACGTCGACCGCGAGCACGGCGATGGTGGTGGCGAAGGCCAGCACCAGCTCACTGATCCGGAAGTGGGCGAGGCGACGGAAACCCGCGATGTCGACCAGGCGGGTGGCCGCGTACACGACGACGCCACCCAACGCGGCCAGAGGGAAGGCCTCGAGGACCGGTCCGAGGAACAGCAGAGTCGCGATGACGACCAGCAGGGCGGCGAGCGCGGTCACCTGGCTGCGGCCCCCGCTGGAGACGATCACCGCGGTGCGGCTGCCGCTGCTGCTCACCGGGAAGCCCTGCAGGAAACCCGCCGACACGTTGGCCGCGCCGAGCGCCAGCAGCTCCTGGTTGGCCCTGACCGGAGGGTCGTCCCGGGTGGCGAACGCCCGCCCGGTGAGCACGTTGTCGGTGAAGCCGACGGCGGCGATACCGGTGGCCGCCAGCGCCACCTGGACCAGATCGAGCGCGGCGAAGTCGGGCACCTCGGGCACGGGTAGACCGCGCGGCACCTCGCCCACCACGGCCAGCCCCAGACGGTCAGCGCCGATGATCGCCACCACGATCGCCGCGGCGACCATGACGATCAGCACCCACGGCCAGCGCGGCCGGATCGCTCGCCCGGTGAGCAGCAGGATCACCACGATGCTGCTCAAGATCAGCGTGGGGTAGTGGATCAGGCCGAGGTGCGTGGCGACATAGGCGATCTCGGAGCGGGTGCTGCCGGAGGGGACCTTCATCCCGGTGATCTTGCCCAGCTGGCTGACGATCATGAGCACGGCGATCCCGGCCATGTAGCCGGTCAGCACCGGTTTGGAGAGCAGGTCCGCCACGTAACCGAGACGGGCCAGCCAGCCGATCACGCAGATGATGCCGACCGTGATGGCCAGGGCGGCGGCGGCGGTGGCCGCCAGCGCCGTGTTGCCCGCCGTCACCGTGGTGATGGCCACCGCGGTCATCAGCGCGGTGGTCGACTCGGGGCCGACCGACAGGATCCGTGACGAGCCGAGGAGGGCGTAGAGGAGCAGCGGACCGACCGCCGCCCACAGTCCCTGGACGGCCGACAGCCCGGCCAGCTCCGCATACGCCATCACCTGCGGAACGAGATAGGCGGCGACGGCCAGCCCGGCGATCAGGTCGCCCCGGAGCCACGGACGTTCGTAGTGCCGAATCTGCCAGGCGCCGGGGAGGAAGGAGGCCCACCGCGGCGGCACGCTCGGAGCGGCAGTGACCATGCCGGGAGATTAGTGCACGGTGCTCGCCTTCATCCCAGGTAGCCGAGCAGATCGCCGAGGGTGCCGTAGCCGCGCAGGCACGAGGGAGTGGTGGGCGCCGTCGAGCAGGTGGTGGTGACCTGGTCCTGCATGGCTCGGTCCAATCCCGTCATGCTGGCCTGGGACAGCACCCAGCCCAGAGGTGCGGTGACCTCGGGCTGAGCCGTCCGGTCGACCACGATCACCCGGCGCGGGAAGGCGTCGGCGGTCGCGTCACAGTCGATCGGACCGCCGTTCGAGGGGGGACAGATCGAGCGGGTGCGGACGGTGGTGGAGACCCGTTGCAGCAGGGCGTCGGTGCGCGTCAGCGTGGCCGAGCCCTCGAGGTAGCCGACGGCGGGGAGGAGCAGCTCACTCTGCAGCGCCGGCGGCGGGGTCAAGCGACCGGCGGTGGCCTGCTCATTGGTCAGGAACACCACGAACGGGATGACCAGCGGCTCGGTGCTGCGACCGGCGACCACCTCGTCGTTGTGGGTCCGCACCTGAGCCAGCCACTGGGCGGACAGGTCGGTGACGGTGGCCAGACCGGTGTTCTCGATGTAGCCGCCGTCGATGAGCTGGGTGCGCGGCCAGAAGCTCGCTCCGTCGCCGCTCGATGTCGGGCAGTCGCCGACCACCCCGCCCGGGGTGACGAACGGGAACCGTGCCGTCAGCAGGGCCGCGGTCGAGGCCGACACCGTACGCAGGCAGTCGGGCCCGGCTCCGCCGACCGGACCGTAGGCAGCGAACAGGTCGATGGTCCGCGCACCGGGGCCGACCCGACGGTCGCAGCGCTGTTCCCCCGCGGTGCCGGCGACCGGAGGAGTGGGCTGCTCGAGGTCGAGCTGGCTGACCCACGTGCGGCACTGACTCGCCACGCTGCTCGAGTTGAGCACCAGCGGTCCGGTCGCCGGCGAGAGCGCGGACGGGTCGGTGAGGAAGTCCCGCGTCCCCCAGGCCCGGCCGCCGGCGCTGTCGTTCCAGCCGAGCTCGATCAACCGCGCCCGGTCCGCCCAGGAACCCGCGGGGGCGACCCCGTTCGTGCCCAGCGGCACCCCGGTCGCCGCATAGGCGGGATCGCGGACGAAGGTGCCGATCACCGCCTGCCCGAGAGTCTCCGGTTCGGCCATGGCCTTCACCGCCTCCACCGCCTGGGCGGCGCCGGGGGCGGTCGGCGTACCGGAGAAGCGGGCGACGGTGAGCCCGACCGATCCACCGCTGGCGCCGCCGGCGAAGAGGGTGGAGTGTGCCCCGCAGCCGCCGGTCCCGCTGTCGATCGCCTCCAGTCCCTTCACCGTCCAGTACGCCGCACGGATGCCGCCGCCCTCGGCGGCGATCATGATCATGGGTCGAACTCGCTGCCCGTTGACCTCCACCTCACAGGCGTCCGGCTGGTTCAGCCAGGTCCGCACGAGTCCACCCACCGCGGGTCGCTGCGTCGGCTCGACCGGAGAGTCGGCCACCCGGTGGATGGTGCTGCCGCCCACCGTCAGACCGGCGAGGACGATGGCGATCACCAGCACGCTGACCAGAGGAGTGCGGTGGAACCCCAGGATCCGGAACACCTCCGCCGTTGGCCGCTCCTGGATCAACAGCCCCGCCGTCGCCGGGATGCCGATCAGCAGGGTGAGCGAGACGACCGCGACCGCGGAGACGCCGAGGTGGCCGAAGACGCCCGGCAGCACCGCGATCAGCAGGAACAGGGCCAGCACGACGCCGAGCAGCACCCAGCGGCCGCGCAGACTGGTCGGCGCGCGGCTGCCGACCGACGCCAGCGGGTCCCGCACTCCCTCTGCGGCACCGGCGGCCAGGGCCCAGCTGATCACCCAGGGCAGCACGACACCGGCGATGCCCAGCACCAGGAACAGGATGGCGGGGCCGGCGGCGACGCCCGTGATCGCCGGTCCGAGGGCCACCACCGACAGGTACGAGCGGATCAGCCCGATGCCGCCGACGGTGAGGGCGGCCAGCGCGAGGGCGTGACCGGTGAACCTGATCGCGCTGACGTCCGGTGCGGTGAACTCCGGGGGCGCGTCCGGGATGTCCCAGTCGGGTCGGATCTGCCACGCCCGGCGCAGGATCCAGGAGACGACCACGACGATGATCGGCACCGCACAGAACACCAGCAGCCGGAAGGCCAGCACCGGGGCGTCCATCAGCCACCAGGCGAGCAGGGCGGCGGCCACCGGGATCGCGGTGCCGACCAGCCAGAGCGCGAGCAGCGCGTCGTGCCGGGACCTGAGGTGGCGCAGCCGGGCCGCCAGTCGACGTCGGTCGGTGAACACCTCGATGATCATGGTGCCGACCAGCCACAGGTCCCGGCCGAGGCGGCGGATCAGGCGCGACGGCCAGGTGGGATCCGGGCCGGCGGACGGCGATGCCGGCGGTCCGCCGGGGACGGTGGCTGCGTCGGTGTCGTCGACCTGATGACGTTCCGCCCAGCCCGTACGAAAGCGGGCCAGCACCTCCAGCAGGACGGCGACCCCGACCAGCACGACCACCGCGCAGAGCGCCTGGAGCCAGCCCCGCACCCCGTCGGAGGCCCAGCGGCGTTGGACGTCGGGGAGCTGCTCGAGGATCGCGCTGCCCGACAGCATGGTCAACACGATCAAGGGGATGATCATCGCCACCGAGAAGCGATGGTGCATCAACGCGCGCAGGATCCGGGCCACCGTCGCTCGTGGGCCGGCCGCGGCCGGGTCCGCTCGGTCCGGCGGCGACGGCTGCGGCGTGCCCGCGGCGGCGAGCCGGCGTGGCGGCACCACGAAGCGGAGCAGCAGTGCACCCGCGGTCACGACCAGCAGTGCCCACTTCAGACTGGTCGTGAGCTGGAGGGCGGTCACCCAGCCCGAGGTCGTCCGGGTGAGGATCAGCGCGAGCAGGCAGAGGTTCTCCAGCAGGTCGGCGGCGACGACGGCGACCACCAGACCGCCACCGAGCCGGCGACCGGCACGACTGCGGTAGAGGACGCCGACGAGTCCGGCCAGCAGGCAGCCGTACGCGAGCACGAAGATCACGTCCACCGCGAGGTGCCAGCTGAGCAGGGCCCGGAAGAGCGGGTCGGTGATCAGGCCACCGGCGCCGAGCACCTCCGCCCAGCCGGCCTCGCGTTCGACGGCGCCCGGTCCGACCAGCACCGAGAACGGCCAGGCACGACCCTGGCCGTCGACCATCCGACCGGACTGGGCATCGATCTCACCGAGGGCGACCACGCAGGCCGTGGCCAGCGCGACGGCGAGACCCCACAGGTACCGACGCGATGGCCGGGCGGGCGCCGCCGAGGGCGCGTCGACAGACGTCTTCATGTCTACAGGAGCTGTGGGGAGGCAGCCGGGATACCCGGGGAGATCGCGTACTCCAGCCGCAGCGCGCCGTCGTCCAGCACCTCGGACTCGAGCAGGCGCAGCGCGTACGGGTCGGCCGAGGACGTCGGCAGCCGGATGAGGGTCTGGGCTTCCGGGTCGCTGCCCAGCTGCGGCGCGATGATGACCGCGATCCGGTCCACCAGACCGGCGGCGAGCAGGGCTCCGTTGAGGGCGCCGCCCGAGTCCGTACGGATCGATCGGACGCCGTGCGCCTGGCTCAGTCGTCGCAACGCCGCCGCCAGGTCCACCCGTTCGTCGCCGGCCGACAGGTGCTCGATCCCGCGGCGGTCCAGGTGGTGCAGATACTCCGGCGGGGTCTGATCGCTGACCAGCACGATGATCCTGCCGTACCAGGGTTGCGCCCGCGCGTGCGTCCAGTTGCGGAGCCGACCGGCGCTGTCGGGGACCACGAGCATCGGCCGAGGCGCGCTGGACGAGGTCCTCGAAGCCGGCGGGCACGGCGACCCGATCGCGGGCGGGCAGCTCGAGCAGCTGTTCCTCGGGGGTCTCGTTCGGTCCGAACGCCTCCGCCGTGACACTGCCCATCAGGATGGCGTCGCTGGGCCAGCGGAAGCCCAGGGCGTAGTAGCGCACCCCGTCGCCGACGAAGCCGGTGATCTTGCCGTCCAGGCTGATCTCGTTGTAGATCGTCAGGTGTGGTCGCTCGCTCGACATCGCCGCATCGTCGCACCGACCGCCGACACTTCGCCGGAGCCGCGGCCCGCGATGTCGGGTCTCCCGGGCTGCGAACCGTCGGCGGGGGAGACTGGGCGGGTGCGTACGGGACTGGCGATAGCGGTGCTGATCGGCACCTGGGCGTCCGCGGCCGTGATCGCATGGGCGGGCAGCTATCCCACGGGCGAGCTGGTCACGGGTCTGGTCGCCGTGGTGCTGGTGGGTCTGACCGGACTGGCGTGGCTGATCCTGGCGATCACCGAGCTGGCCGGGCGACGCCTGCCGCTGGCCGTGACGATGGCGGTGATCCCGCTGCTGGTGATCGGCGGCACGGGCTTCGCCGCCCGGATCGAGCTGCCCCTGCTGGCCCGGTTCGCGCTGTCGCGGCCCGCGTTCGACCAGGTCATCGCCGATCGCGGTGAGGCAGGTCCGGGCGCGCCCTGCCCGAAGCGCATCGGGTCGTACCGCATCCGCAGCTGCCGCACCATCGGCTCCGACACCTACTTCACCGCGCGCGATGCCGGGTTCCTCGACACGATCGGATTCGTCTACCTTCCGGAGGGGGCGCCGGCCGACCCGCCGACGAACACCTCGATCACGTACGGGCAGCTCCGTGGCCCCTGGTTCTACTTCGTCGAGACCTGGTGACTTCCCCCAACCAGGTTTACAGTGTTGTGCCCATGAGCGAAGCGACAACCACGTCGACCGGGCCGATGCGCGTGCCGGTGAGCACCGGTCGAGCCGTCCTCAACACGATCAAGGGATCGGCGGGCAATCTCGTCGAGTGGTACGACGTCTACATCTACACCGTGTTCGCGCTGTACTTCGAGGCACAGTTCTTCGACTCCGCGGACAAGAACTCCACGGTCTACATCTACGGCATCTTCGCGGTCACCTTCCTGATGCGCCCGGTGGGCTCGTGGTTCTTCGGCCGGTACGCCGACCGCCGCGGCCGCCGCGCCGCCCTGACCTTCAGCGTCACCTTGATGTCGGCCTGCTCCTTCGTGGTGGCGGTGATGCCCACCCGTGAGTCGATCGGGCTGTGGGCGGCGGTGATCTTGATCGTGGCCCGGCTCGTGCAGGGCTTCGCCACCGGCGGCGAGTACGGCACCTCGGCCACGTACATGTCGGAGGCGGCCACCGCCAACCGGCGCGGGTTCTTCTCCTCCTTCCAGTACGTGACCCTGATCGGCGGCCACGTGCTCGCGCAGCTCACGCTGCTGGTCTTGATCAACGTCCTCGACGTCGACCAGCTCAAGGACTGGGGTTGGCGGATCGGCTTCTTCATCGGCGGCATCGCGGCGCTGGTGGTGCTGTGGATCCGGCGGACGATGGACGAGTCGCTGACCGAGGAGCACCTCGCGGCCATCCGCTCGGGTGAGGACACCGACGCCGGATCGCTCAAGGTCCTGCTCAGCCGCTACTGGCGTCAGCTGCTGCTGGTCTTCCTGATCACCGCCGGCGGCACCGTGGCGTTCTACACCTACAGCGTGAACGCCCCGGCGATCGTCAAGGCGGCGTTCGGGGAGGACGGGGCCAAGGCGGCCACCTGGGTCAACCTGCTCGGGCTGATCTTCTTGATGCTGCTGCAGCCGCTCGGTGGGCTGCTCAGTGACCGGATCGGTCGCAAGCCGATGCTGGTCTTCTTCGGGGTGGGCGGTGTGCTCTACACCTGGGTGCTGATCACCTACCTGCCGCAGACCACCTCGCCGGTCTCGGCCTTCTTGCTGACCGCTGCGGGCTACGTGATCCTCACCGGCTACACGTCGGTGAACGCCATCGTCAAGGCCGAGTACTTCCCGGCCGAGGTGCGGGCCCTCGGGGTCGGCATCGGGTACGCCCTGGCCAACTCGATGTTCGGCGGCACGGCCCCGCTGATCTACCAGGCGTCCAAGGCGGCCGACAACGTCACCGCCTTCATCGTGTACGTCACGGTCATCATCGCGGTCAGCCTGGTCGTCTACGTCTTCTTCCTGAAGAACCGGGCCGTCACCGCACTGGACCTGGAGCAGGGCAACGCGTACGAGACCGTTGGTGCCGGTCGCCGGGGCTGAGCGGCGCACCTGCTTGACTTGCGCCATGGCTTCGCGTCGCGAACGAACTCTGGCAGCGCTGACCCTGCTGGCCGTGCTGTCCGTTGGCGGCTGCAGCACCCCGCCCTGGGAGCAGGGCGCCTCGGCCTCGCCCGCGGCCAGCGTCTCCCCGGCCGCGTCGGCCACCTCGCCGTCGCCGTCGCCGACCGCGGAGCCGGTCGAGAACGACTTGGCGAAGGGGTCGCTCAAGCGCACCCTGAGCGCCGGCGCGGCCGAGCTGAAGGTCACCTACTGGTCGACCCTCGACCTCGGCGAATGGGATCCGCAGGTGCCCAAGCCGCTCAACGTGGTCGCGTCGGCCACCCTGGACGGCGGGGCCGAGGACCAGAACGTCTACCTGAGTGCCGTGAAGGTCGCCAGCACCGCGTACGCGGCCGATGGGACGCCTCAGGTGCTGGATCCGGTCGAGGACGTCGCCGACGTGAGACCGGGCTACCTCGTCACCAAGCCGAGCTCCTTCCAGCAGGTCTTCACCCTGCCGCCGGCCGCCGAGGGCAGCACGGCCATGCAGATCACCGTCACGTACGAGTTGTTGATCCAGTCCGCGCCCGAGTCGAAGACGTACCTCCGGCAGGCGACCGCCGACTCGTTCCAGGTGCCGCTGGTCTCCTGAAGTCCACCTCCGGGCGCCGGCTCACAGGCTCTCTCCTTGCCATATCTTGAGGGTCGTTGAAATCTTGAGCATCTCCTGAGCCTGGGCCTGTGGAGGATGAGGGTCCCGTTGCGGTTGAAGGTTCAATCTTGTTCTCACCACCGCAGATCAGGAGTGAGATCGTGAGCACCGCCCCCCTCGAGTCCGTCAGCCCGCTGGACACCGTCCGCACCGACCAGTCCGCGTCGTCCTCGGATCTGTCCCGGTACCTGCGGCAGCACCTGGCCGATCTGGAGTCGTTGCCGACGTACCGTCCGGTGATCGGGTGTGTGATTCCGGCCTACAACGAGGCGGAGTCGATCGAGGCGGTGCTGCGGTCGCTGTTGAAGCAGACCCGGCTGCCGGACGAGATCCACGTGATCGTGAACAACACCAAGGACGACACGTTCGAGCTGGCGGCGAAGTTCGCCGGCCCGCGGACGGCGAAGAAGAAGCGCAAGGGCGAGTCGGTCAAGCAGACCACCGAGGTGTTCGTCCACGACATCGGCGAGAACCCGGACAAGAAGGTCGGGGCGCTGAACTACGGCTTCTCGCTGATCGGCGATGCCGACTACCTGCTCGGCGTCGACGGCGACACCACCCTGGCGCCGGACACGGTGGCCAAGCTGGAGGCCGAGATCCTCTCGGACTCCCGGATCGGGGGCATCTCGGCGATCTACACGATCGACGACGCCGGCTTCTCGGGTCTGGTGAAGCCGTTCCTCATCGCCGGCCAGCGGGCCCAGTTCGCGGCGTTCAACATGCAGAACATGCTGCGCGGTCGGAACATGGCCGTGCTCGGTGGTCAGTGCTCGATCTTTGCGATGAAGGCGCTGCGCGAGGTGATGAGGGCCAACCATCAGGCCACCCCGTGGGTCAACGACTCCGAGGTGGAGGACTCCCTGCTCAGTCTGCAGATCAAGTCGGCCGGCTACCTGACCAAGATCAGTGCGCAGGCCCGCGCCAGTGTCGGTGGGATGACCTCGATCCGCTCGTTGGACGGCCAGCAGGTGAAGTGGAACTACGGCGCCATCGACCTGATGTGGCCTGGGCAGCGCGGCGACACGAAGGGGCAGCCGTTCCACCCGAACCTGCGGCTCAGGTGGGCGGAGAACCTGGGGATGGCGACCAACATCTTCACCCGGGTCGCGTTCCTGCTCCTGTTGGCGGCATCGCTGTCGATCGGGGCGTTCGTGTTCTCGCCCTGGTGGTTGATCCCGCCGGTGGTGGCGATCTTGTTGAACATCCGGATCGCGATGAGCATGAAGGACAAGACCTGGAAGGACCTGGTCTTCGCCGCCTCCGGGATCGGTGCGGAGGTGTACATGTGGCTGAAGGCCGGCCACTTCGTGCGGGCCTGGACGAAGTTCCTGTCCCGGGTGCAGACCGACAACTGGGCGGAGCAGGCCAAGGCCGAACGTGGCTCCGGTAACTCCCACCTCGTGCCGCTGGTCGTGCTGGCCGTGTCGTTCGTGGTGCTGGGCTGGACCTGGTTCCAGCTGCCGGTGATGATCCAGTCCTCCATCTTGTGGCTCGGCTGGCCCGTCCTGTACGTGGTCACCATCGCCCAGACCATCGTGATGGCCGCCAAGCTGTTCCGCCGCCAGCGCGGCTACCGCGTCTGACCCAGACGCTCGAGACCCGTCCCGCACTGCTGGGACAGCTTCGGACACGACGCACCATCGGGGGATGCGCGTCGGTGCCGGAGGCAGGAACCGACCAGGACACACGACATCGGGGGACGTCGTGCCCGGTCGGCGCAGGAGTCCGATCGGGACGCACGACATCTGGTGATGCCGTACCGGATCGGAGCAAGACCCGGCCCATGGCTGCTCGTGAAGGGGAACCGAGCGCCATGGGCCGGATCCATGTCGGGCCGACTCGCGACGTGATCCGACGCCGCGGCCCGGCGACGCGTTCGCCAGCCGTCGTGATCAGTGGAGGTATCCCGGTGGCGCCGAGTCCCGGACGTGGCTGAACGCGACGTCCAGCCTGTTGGGCGCGAGCTCCTTCAGCTGGTGGAAGATGAGGGCTCCGTCGAACCCGCAATCCTGCAGCAGGCTGAGGTACAGCCGGTAGTCCAGGCGGCCCATCCCGGCAGCGCGACCGCCGGCGTCGCCGTCGTGGTCGAGATCCTTGGCGTGAGCGAGAGCGATGTCTGCGCCGACGAGGTCGAACGCTTCGTGCAGGTGATCAGGCATGCGGCCCAGATCGCCTGCGTCGAAGATGTTCGCTGCGTCCATCAAGACCTTGAGGGCTGGACTGCCGAGGTCGTCGATCAGTCGGCGGGCCCGTCGGGCCGAGTTGACGACGTTGTTGTGCTCGGGTTCGAAGGCCAGGAGCACCCCCTCAGCCTCCGCCGTGGCCGCCGCCGGTTCGAGCTCGATCAGGAGGTCGCGCCAAGCCGCATCCGCCTGGTTGTCCGGATGCGGGCGCCACATGATGTCGTCGCGACTTCCTGTGCACAGCGTGACGATCCGCGTTCCGAAGGTCGGGGCGAGCTCGATCAGCCTGATCAGGTGCCCGAGGTTCCGCCGTCGACGCCGGGAATCGGGGTGAACCATGTTGTAGGTGCCATCCACGGCGGCGATCTCGACACCGCGGGCTTCGAACACGGTTCGGCACCGCTGGGCGAGATCCTCGGTGATGGCCTCGCCGAGAGCGTCGAGTCCCTCGAGCAGGGCGGTTCCGGTCGGGATGTTCCTGACCGCCGACCCGAGCTGCAGCTGGACGGAACTGAGGCGATGAGCCGCCACCAGGTCAGCCACCTCGTCCAACGACTGCACGTCGAACTCGGTCGTCATGACTCCGATCGTGGCCATCGGCCGCCTCCTCCTCGTCGACGTCAACCCCATTCAACCCTGCGCGGGTCGCCGCGGCGACAGCCCCGGCGACCTGCTCGCTCAGGCTCAGGGCAGGACGACGATCCCGTCCTGGTCGGAGTGCACGATCCGGCCCGGCGTGATGACCACGCCGCCGATCTCGATCGGCGCGTCGACGGTGCCGGCGCCGGTCTTGCTGCTCTTGCGCGGATTGGTGCCCAGGGCCTTGATGCCGATCTCCAGCTCATCGATCGCAGCACTGTCGCGGATGCAGCCGTGGACGACGATGCCCGCCCAGCCGTGCTCGACGGCGAGGGCGGCGATCAGGTCGCCGACCAGGGCCGAGCGCAGCGACCCGCCACCGTCGACCACCAGGACGCGACCCCGCGGATCGGGATGGTCGGCCAGCGTCTGCTTCAGCAGAGCGTTGTCCTCGAAGCACTTCACGGTCACCGCCGGCCCGGCGAACCGGGCGTGGCGGCCGAAGCTGCGCAGCTGCAGCGGGATGCTGGCCAGCGCCTCGCCGTACTCGTCGACGAGATCCGCGGTGGCCTGTGGCTCGATCTTCTCCGCCATGATCAGCTCTCCTCGTGGTCGCCGGGTCGCACCGACAGCACCGGGCAGGGCGACTCCATCAGGATTCGGTGAGCGTTGCTGCCCAGCAGCATCTTGCCCACCTGGCTGCGTCTCCGGAGCCCGATCACGCACAGGCTGGCACCCACCTCCTCGATCACTCCGAGGATCTCCTCGGACGGGTCCTTACCGCGCAGCTCCTGCCGGACGCTGAACTCGACTCCGGCCTCGTCCAGGGTCGCCTGCACCCAGTCCCAGTCCGCCTGGTGGGCGAAGCTGGGATCGGCGTACGCGTCGCCACGCGAGGAGTTGATCACCAGCAGGGGCTGTCGGCGGAGCTTGGCCTCGGTGACGGCGGTGGTGAGAGCCGCACGTCCCGGGGCGGTGGCACTGAAGCCGACGACGATGGTCATGGGTGGAGCCTCTCGGGAGTGAGGAGCGGATCGGGACGACATGCCTTTCCGTCGTCCGGATCCGCGACGAACGAGCGAGACCGCGCGGAGCCCGTGACCGCGGAGCGCGGAGCGCGACCATGAACCATGGTCATGGGTGGAGCCTCTCGGGAGTGAGGAGCGGATCGGGACGACATGCCTTTCCGTCGTCCGGATCCGCGACGAACGAGCGAGACCGCGCGGAGCCCATGACCGCGGAGCGCGGAGCACGACCATGGACGATGGTCATGGTCTCTCCTTTGTGGATGACTCGGGCAGCCTGATCTCGGAGGCGTGCGAGGTGGCGAGCGGGTGCCCGTCGTGATCGGTGTCCAGGTCCTGATGCAGCTCCTCGCTGAGCTGCTCGACAGCGGCTCCGGCCCTGGCCGGCAGCAGCTTCTTGATCACCCGGAACAGCAGCGGCCAGAGCAGGATGATGAGGATGATCGCGTACACGACCACCGCGATGGCCGAGACCACGAACTGCCCGGTGGCCACGTCCACGCTGCCGAACAGGCCCTTCGGGTCGCCGGAGGAGAGCTGCATGGCGCGGCGCCCCTGGAGCTCGACCCTCGGCCCGAGGATGACCCCGACGATCAGCGGCAGCACCGGGATGCCGAACCGGCGCATCCCGAAGCCCAGCAGACCGAGCGCCAGCAACAGGATCAGATCGAAGTTGGAGCCGTTGACCGCGTACGCCCCCATCGAGGCGAAGAACAGGATGCCGGCGTACAGGTAGGGGCGGGGGATCCGCAGCAGCTTCGCCCACGCCGGCGCCAGCGGCAGGTTCAACACCAGCAGCAGCAGGTTGCCGATGAACAGGCTGGCGATCAGCGCCCAGACCAGATCACCCTCGCGCTGCAGCAGCAGCGGTCCCGGCTGGATGCCGAACGAGACCAGGGCGGCGAGCATGATGGCCGACGTGGCGTTGGTCGGCAGTCCGAGGGCGAGCATCGGCACCATGGTGCCCGCGGCGCTGGCGTTGTTCGCCGCCTCGGGACCTGCGACGCCCTCGATGGCTCCCTTGCCGAACTCCTCGGGATGCTTGGTCAGCTTCTTCTCTGTGATGTAGGAGAGGAAGGTCGGGATCTCCGCGCCGCCGGCCGGGATGACCCCGAACGGGAAGCCGAACGCGGTGCCCCGCAGCCACGGCTTCCAGGACCGCTTCCAGTCCGCCTTGCGCAAGAAGGGCTGGCCGACCGGGATGATCTCGGTGGCCTTGCGCCGTAGGTGCGCCGCGACCCACAGCGCCTCGCCCAGGGCGAAGATGCCGACCGCGACCACGACGACGTCGATGCCGTCGCCCAGCTGGGGGATGCCGAAGGTCAGGCGCGCCTGCCCACTGACGGCGTCGATGCCGATCAGGCCGATGGTCAGACCCAGAACCAGGGCGATGAACCCGCGCAATCGGGACGCGCCGAGCACCGCGGTGACCGCGACGAAGGCCAGCAGCATGATCGCCAGGTACTCCGGCGCCCCGAGGGACACGGCGAACTTCGCCATCAGCGGTGCGAAGAACACGATCAGCGTGGTCCCGATGGTGCCGGCCACGAAGGAGCCGATGGCCGCGGTGGCCAGGGCCGGAGCGGCCTTGCCGGCCTTGGCCATCAGGTTGCCCTCGATGGCGGTGACCACCGAGGACGACTCCCCAGGCGTGTTGAGCAGGATGGAGGTGGTCGAGCCGCCGTACATGCCGCCGTAGAAGATGCCGGCGAGCATGATCAGGGCTCCGGTGGGTTCGAGGCTGTAGGTGATCGGCAGCAACAGTGCGATCGTCATGGCCGGACCGATGCCGGGCAGCACACCGACGGCGGTGCCCACGATGACCCCGATCAGGGCGAGCAGCAGGTTGATCGGCGTCGCCGCAGTGGCGAAGCCTTCGAGCAGGAAGCCCAGGTTTCCCATCGTCGTGCCCCCTTACAGAATTCCCTGGAGGATGCCGGCCGGCAGGCCGACCCCCAGACCGATGGCGAAGCCGTAGAAGGTGATCAAGGACAGCGCGATCGCGATCACCAGGGCCCGGATGTAGTGACGGCTGCCCAGCGCGAGGGCTGAGCCGTAGAACAGGATCGAGCCGGAGATCACCCAGCCGAGAACGTCGATCAGCACGATGTTGGCCACGAAGACGCCGACCAGCATCAGCACGGTCTTGACGTCCACCCGTTGATCGAGATCGACGTCCTCACCGGCCTCGAGCTCGGGCCGACTGCCTCGCAGCACCGCCACGGTCAGGCAGATGGCCAGCAGGATCAGGGCACTGCCGAGGAAGATCGGCACCGCCCGCGGGCCGAGAGGATCGGTGCCGGTGGTGTTGTCGCCGAGCGTGGCGGCGTCGACCAGCATGATGACGCCGAGCACCGCCAGGAAGGCGCACACTCCCAGCTGGGCGAGGTCTCGGCCGGGACCGGCGGAGGCCGGAGCCTCCGCCGTCTCGGCGAGCTGGCTCATGCCAACCCCAGCTTCTTGAGCGTGTCCTCCACAGCGGTGGTCTGTTCGGTCAGGAACGGGGCGAACTCGTCGGCGGGCAGGTAGGCATCGGTCCAGCCGTTCTTGGCCAGCACGTCCTTCCACTCCGGGCTGGCGTGCATCGTGGTCAGCGCTCCCACCAGGGCGGCCTTGTCGGCGTCGGAGATCTCCGGCGGAGCGACCACGCCGCGCCAGTTGGTGAAGACCAGGTCGATCCCGGACTCGGTCAAGGTCGGGGCGTCGATGGCGTCGACCCGCTCGGCGCCGCTGATGGCCAGCACCCGGACCTCGCCGGCTTCGACCTGGTCGAGGAACTCGCCGAATCCGGAGGCTCCGAAGGCGATCTTGCCGCCCAGCAGCGCCGGCAGCAGGTCACCGCCGCCGTCGTAGGAGATGAAGTTGACCTCCTTGGGATCGATGCCGACCGCCTGCGCGAGCTGCATCGGCAGCAGGTGGTCCGGTCCGCCGGGTGAGGAACCACCGCCGACCGCCATCGCCTTGGGGTCGGCCTTCCAGGCGGCGACCAGGTCGTTGATCGACTGGTACGGGGAGTTCTTCGGCACCACGATCGCGCCGGACTCCTCGATCAGCTTGGCGATCGGGGTCGTCTGGTCGAGCTTGGCCTCGGACTTGTTGGTGTACTGCGCTCCCACCACACCGAGGCCCATCATCATCAGCAGCTGACCGTTGCCCTTCTCCGACACGGTTCGGGAGAGTCCGACCGTGCCACCGGCGCCGGCGAGGTTGAACACCTCGACGTTCTTGGTCACATCGGTCTCGTCCATCACCTTGGCGGCGGCGCGGGCCGTGGTGTCGTAGCCCCCGCCGGCGGTGTTGGGAACCATGAACCGGATACCGGTGAGGGGCTGGCCGGCACCGGAGCCGGCACCGGGCTCGGCCTGCTTCGCGGTCGCTCCGCAGCCGGCCGTGACCAGCAGGGCACCGGCCGCGGCGAGTGCCGCACCGACCTTGAGGTGGAGCTTCAGCTTGTCGAACATCATCGTTCCTTTCGGGCTGTCGGGGCGAACCCCCGCCGACCAAGATGGTGAAAGGCCACGTCGAAGCGACCTGAGGTGGACTCTCGCAGGGCGGCCGACACGCTGTCTGCTTTCGGCCATGGTGGACGTTGTGGTCTTTGTGGTCGGCGTCACAGGCCGGTTTCGGTCACCGATGGGACCAGAATGTGCTGCGGCCCGTGGTTCCGACGGGCCCGACACCGAGGTCGGACAGGGAGGTGGCCCGCGTGCGTCGTCGGTTGCGACTGCCTCTGGCCTACCAGCTGGTCGCCGTCCAGCTGATCCTGATCATGGCGGTGCTGATCGCCGTGTCCGCGGTCTCGGTGGAGATCACCCGGCTGGGATTCGCCCGCGACGAGGGGCGGCGGGTGCTCACCCTGGCCGAGAACCTGGCGTCCAACCCGGTGGTCCGCTTCCGCGACGTGAGCGTGGCCGGCGCCGTGCTGCCCGCGGCGGTGACCACCCAGCAGGCCCTGACCGGGATCGATCTGGTGATGATCACCGATCTCTCCGGCCAGGTGGTCGCCAGCACCGACTCCCTGCTCGTCGACGACGTGCTGCCCTGGCCCGAGCTGGTGGCGGATCCCGACCGTTCCCACTCCGGCTCGATCGACATCCGGGGCGCGCCCTTCCTGGTCGCTGCCGTGCCGATCCTCTCCGATCCCGACGACGGCGATCCGGTGGAGCAGCTCGGGGTCGCGGTGGTCGGTCAGCAGAGCCCGACCCGACTGGAGTCGCTGGCCGGCGCCGCGCCGGCCCTGCTCACCTATCTCGGTGCCGCGCTGGTGCTGGGCGTCGGCGGGTCGTTGCTGCTGGCGCGCTGGATCAAGCGGGGCACCCTCGGGATGGAGCCGGCCGAGATCGCGGCTCTGGCCGAGGAGCGGGAGGCCATCTTCGCCGGCATCGCGGAGGGCATCATCGCCCTGGACCCCCAACAGCGGATCACCGTGGCCAACGCCCCGGCGATCGCCCTGCTGTCGCTGCCGGCCGATCCGGTCGGAGCCAGTCTGGACGAGCTGGCGATCTCGGGTCGGCTGCGCGACGTGCTGACGGGAGTGGACGGCGTCGAGTCGGACGCGGTGGTGATCAGGTCCGGGCGGGTGCTGGTGCTGAACCGGATGCCGGTGAGTCGGGGCGGACAGGCGCTCGGATCGGTGACCACGCTGCGGGACCGTACCCCGCTGGCCGAGCTGGAACGCGAGCTCGGCGCCTTCCAGGGCACCACCGACCTGCTGCGCGCCCAGGCGCACGAGTTCGCCAACCAGCTGCACACCATCTCCGGGCTGATCCAGATCGGTGACTACGAGGAGGTGGTCACCTACGTGCACACGCTGGTGGCCAGTCGGGCGGCGGTCGACCTGACGGTCGCCCAACGCGTACGGGACTCCTCGGTGGCCGCACTGCTGGTGGCGAAGTCGGCGCAGGCGGCGGAGCGCAGGGTGGAGCTGAAGGTCGGGCCGGGTACGGCTCTGGAGGCGTTGGAGCCACGGTCGTCCTTCGACGTGGCCACGGTGATCGGCAACCTGATCCAGAACGGCGTCGACGCGGTCGCCTCTGTGCCGGCCAGCAGCGAAGCGCCCGACGGACCCATCGGCTGGGTCGAGGTGGACGTGCGGCAGACCGACGACGTGGTGGAGGTCGTGGTCCGCGACTCCGGCCCGGGCGTGGCCACCACCATCGCCTCGGAGGTGTTCGAGCACGGCTTCACCACCAAGGCCGCCCGGGACGGCGAACGCGGCATCGGGCTCGCCCTGATCCGACGGATCTGCCGCACCCGCGGCGGCGACGTCGAGGTCCGCGACTCCGAGTCGGGGGCGGAGTTCGCCGTGTGGATGACGGTCCAGCCGGCAACGGGGAGAGGAGCACCATGATCACCGTCCTGATCGTCGACGACGACTTCCGCGTGGCCCGGATCCACAGCGCCTTCGTGGACCGGATCGAGGGGTTCCGCACCATCGGTGTGGCCAACACCGGGCAGGAGGCGATCCGTCTCGCGGTCGCGCTGGTCCCCGATCTGATCCTGCTCGATCTCTATCTGCCCGACGTCTTCGGGCTGGACGTGCTGAATCGGATGCGGGTCGCCGGGGTCGAGGGCGACGCCATCGTGATCAGTGCCGCCAACGAGTCGGAGACGGTGGAGCGGGCAGTCAAGCTCGGCGTCGTGAACTACCTGCTGAAGCCGTTCACCGCCGACGACCTGCTGCAGCGACTCACCCACTACCGGGCCAACCGCACCGCTCGGCACCCGAAGACGCTGTCCGACCAGGCCGCCATCGACCAGCTGTGGGGCCGCGGTGAGGGCGGCCGGCCGGAGTCACTGCCCAAGGGGCTCAGCCCCGAGACGGCGGAGCTGATCATCCAGGCGCTGCGGGCCACCGAGGGCGAGCTGTCGGCCCAGCAGTGCGCCGACGCCGTCGGCATCTCCCGGGTCAGTGCCCGCCGCTACCTGGAGTACTTCGCCGGCCAGGGGACCGTCGTCGTCAGTCTCCGGTACGGAGTGGTCGGCCGCCCCGAACGCCGCTACGGCGTCGCCCAACCAGGTTCGCCGCCGCCGCGTCCGGCCCGCTGACCACGGGTCGGTGTGACCAGCAGATCCACCGGGAGATCCCAGATCTCGGTGGGCACGGTCTCGAGCACCTCGTCGTCGTTCAGCAGCAGCCAGGTCTCCAGCTCGGGGTGGGCCGATCGCGCGCGGTCGTACCAGCCGCCGCCGCGGCCGAGTCGGTTCCCGGCGGTGTCGGCCGCCAACCCGGGCACGACCAGCAGGTCCACACCGGTCAGGGCGTCCCCGGCCAGCGGCCGGCCGGTCGGTTCCAGGATCCGGGAGCGCCCCTCCCGGAGTGCGTCGGGTCCCTCGTACAGGGCCCAGGCCGGCTCGGGCAGCCACGATCCCGCCCCGTCCGTCAGCACCGGCAGCAACACCTCGATGTCGTGGGCCACCGACCAGGCCACCAGCCGCAGCGAGTCCGGCTCGGTGCCCGCGGACAGGTAGGCCGCCAGCCGCTGCACGGGGCTTCCGGTCAGCAACCCGGTCAGGCGGGCGAACCGCTGCTCATCGTCCTGCCGGCGCCGTGCCGCCGGACGGGCCTCCCGTTGCCGTCGTACGGCGTGGCGGAGCTCGTGCTTCGCACCGACGACGGCCGCCGCATCCGCCGGCTCGGTCACGGCCGGGGCACCGCGGTCGAGCCTCGCAGCACCAGGTGGGTGGGCAGCTCCTGGTGCGGATCGGCGGAGCCGTCCGGGCGGTGCGTACTGAGGGCAAGGGCCGCTCGCGCGGCCGCCTGACCCAGCTCGGCGACCGGCTGCGCGACGGTGGTCAGGTCGAAGAGCGGGGCGAGTGCGTTGTCGTCGAAGCCGAGCACCGAGATGTCGGTCGGCACCCGCAGACCGGCGCGCTGCAACGCCGGCAGCAGACTCATCGCCACCTCGTCGCTCTCGGTGACGACCGCCGTGGGGAGGACCGTCCCGCTGAGCAGCTGCCCGACGGCGAGCTGGCCGACTTCAGGACCGCCACCGGTGGCGTCGACCGTGACAGCGAACGCGTCGACCGGATCGGTGTCGTACGCCCGGCTGTGCAGCTCGGCCGCCCGACGCACCCCGTCGAAGCGGCGGGCCGCACTGAAGGTGAAGCCTGCGGGGTCTCGGGTGGCGACGTAAGCGATCCGGCGGTGACCGAGGTTGATCAGGTGGCGGGCCCCCGTGGCCGCAGCGGCCACGTCGTCGATGAACACGCAGGCGGCGCCCTCGACCTGCTGATTGAGGTAGATCACCGGCACCGAGAGATCGGCCAGCCGGGCGTACTCGTCGGCGGTGAGGGCGAAGGACGCCACGATCAGGGCGTCGACGTTGCGCTGGGCCGGCAGGGTGGCGAAGAAGTGCGAGCGGTCCGCAGCGGTCTTGGTGCTGTAGATGACCAGCTCCTGGCCGGCCTCCCGCAAGGTGACGTAAGCCGCGTCCAGCACCGAGGAGTTGAACCAGGTGTTCAGCGGCCCGCTGACCAGCAGGCCGATCCGACCGAGCCGCCCGGTCGCCAGCGCCGAGGCCGTCCGGGAGAGCGCGAAGTCGAGCTGGGCCGCGGCCTGCCGTACCCGCTCACGGGTGCCGGCCGAGATCAGGGGCGATGCGCGCAGTGCGCGCGAGACCGTCGATGTCGAGACACCGGCAAGGGCAGCGACATCCTCCATGGTGGCGGGCACCGCGGCAGTGGTCACGACCCCCATGCTGCACCCCACCCGCTCGGGCTGCAAGCGATTGCAGGCCGAGTCGGGCTGTGAGCGAAGGCACATACCGCATCGAGCTGTTCGCCTGGGCATGCGACGTCACTGCCCCGTAAGATTTCATGCAAGCGCTGGCACAATCAGCTGCCAGCCGCGTCGATCACCCGAAGGCCTCCGCCCATGACCGACCTCACCGTCCTGTCCGCCGACTCCCGGACCGACGCCACCTGGTGGCGCCAGGCTGTCGTGTACCAGGTCTACCCGCGCAGCTTCGCCGACAGCGACGGCGACGGCCTGGGCGACATCCCCGGCGTCGCCTCGAAGATCCCCTATCTCGCCGGCCTCGGCGTCGATGCGATCTGGCTCAGCCCGTTCTACCCGTCGGCCCTGGCCGACGGCGGCTACGACGTGTCCGACTACCGCGACGTGCATCCGCAGCTGGGGACCCTGGCCGACTTCGACGACCTGATGACCGTCGCCCACGGTGCCGGGATCAAGGTGATCGTCGACATCGTCCCGAACCACACCTCCGACCTCCACCCCTGGTTCGCCGAGGCCCTCGCCTCCTCGCCGGGATCGGCGGCCCGGGAGCGCTACATCTTCCGCGACGGCAAGGGCCCCGACGGCTCCCGGCCGCCGTCGGACTGGATCTCCCACTTCGGCGGGTCCGCCTGGACCCGGGTGCCCGACGGACAGTGGTACTGCCACCTGTTCGCCCCGGAGCAGCCCGACCTGAACTGGGACAACCGTGAGGTCCGCGACGACTTCCTGACCACGCTGCGGTTCTGGGCGGACCGGGGCGTGGACGGCTTCCGGGTCGACGTCGCGCACGCCCTGGCCAAGGACCTGTCCGAGCCGCTGCGCAGCAAGCCGGTGCTCGAGGACCACCCGTCGATGCCCGTCGACGGCACCGACCCGCTGTACGACCGCGACGAGGTGCACGAGATCTACGCCGAGTGGCGTCAGCTCTTCGACTCCTACGACCCGCCGCGTACCGCTGTCGCCGAGGCGTGCGCTCCATCGGAGCGCCGCGCTCTCTACGCCCGGCCCTCCGAGCTCGGTCAGGCCTTCAACTTCGATCTGCTGAAAGCCGACTACGACGCGCAGTCCTTCCGCGACGCGATCGCCTTCTGCCTCGACCAGGCCGCCGCCTCGGGATCCTCGTCGACCTGGGTGCTGTCCAACCACGACGTGGTGCGACACGCCACCCGGTACGCCCTGCCCACCGGGACCGACCTGGACGAGTGGCTGATGTCCGACGGCAGCCTGCCGCGTGCGGACGAGGAGACGGGGCTGCGCCGAGCCCGGGCCGCGACCGCCCTGATGCTCGCCCTGCCCGGTTCCTCGTACTTCTACCAGGGCGAGGAGCTGGGCCTGCACGAGGTCGCCGACCTGCCGCCGAACGCGCTGCAGGATCCGATCTGGCTGCGGACCCAGAACGTGAAGAAGGGTCGGGACGGCTGCCGGGTGCCGCTGCCCTGGCACCACGAGGGCAACGCCTTCGGTTTCAGCACCGGCCACGCCTGGCTGCCGCAACCGGCCGGCTTCTCCCGGTCAGCGGTCGCCGCGCAGGAAGGCCGGTCGGGTACCACGCTGGAGTTCTACCGCGAGGCCCTTCGGGTCCGGCACCAGCTGCAGACCGCCGAGGACCTGACCTGGGTCGAGACGGATGACCCGTCCGTGCTCCACTTCACCCGCCCGGGTGGCTGGCACTGCCTGAGCAACTTCGGCTCGGCAGCGGTCCCGTTGCCCGACGGCGTGGTGCGACTCACCAGTGGTCAGCACCAGGCCGGCGTGCTGCCGCCGGAGACCACCGTCTGGCTGACCGAGTGGCAGCCGCTCGGCTGAGGGCTGGGGGCTGAGGGTTGGGGAACGGGGCCGCGAAGGCCCTCGTACGGTGAAGCCATGGACTACGTGAAGCTGGGTACCACCGGGCTGGACGTCTCGCGGATCTGCGTGGGCTGCATGACCTTCGGCGAACCCGATCGCGGTCCGCATCCGTGGACCCTCTCGGAGGAGCAGAGCCGTCCGTTGATCCGGGCGGCGATCGAGGCCGGGATCAACTTCTTCGACACGGCGAACGTCTACTCCGCCGGGTCGAGCGAGGAGATCGTCGGTCGCGCTCTGGCCGAGTACGGCAACCGCGACGAGCTGGTGATCGCCACCAAGGTGCACGGTCGGATGGGCGAGGGTCCCAACCGGGCCGGGTTGTCGCGCAAGGCGATCTTCGCCGAGTGCGATGCCAGCCTGCGGCGTCTCGGGGTGGACCACATCGATCTGTACCAGATCCACCGTTGGGATCGCACCACGCCGATCGAGGAGACGCTGGAGGCGCTGAGCGACCTCGTCGACGCCGGCAAGGTGCGCCATCTGGGCGCCTCGTCGATGTACGCCTGGCAGTTCTCCAAGGCGCTCTACCTGCAGCGGATCCACGGCTGGCACCGGTTCGTGACCATGCAGGACCACTACAACCTGCTCAACCGCGAGGAGGAGCGGGAGATGTACCCGCTCTGCGCCGACCAGGGTGTCGGAGTCATCCCGTGGAGTCCGCTGGCGCGCGGCCGGCTGACCCGCCCCTGGGGTGAGACGACCAGCCGCTCCGAGACGGACACGTTCGGCAAGACCTTGTACGAGGAATCCACCGATCGCGTGATCGTCGAGCGGGTCGCCGAGGTGGCTGCGGAGCGAGACGTCTCCCCGGCTCAGGTCGCGTTGGCCTGGGTGCTGGCCAACCCGGTGGTCACCGCACCGATCGTCGGCCTGGGCAAGGAGTCGCACCTCGCCGACGCCCTCGCGGCGCTGGATCTCGAGCTGAGCCCGGAGGAGACGGAGCGGCTCGAGGACCCGTACGTACCGCACGCCGTGGTGGGTTTCTGAACCGACCGACCCCGAGTTGTCAGACGCGGTGGTCGTCCGAGCGACCACTGAGTCTGACAAGTCGGGCAGTGGGGGCTTGACCCTGACGTAGCGTCAGCGTTCACGATGGAGGCATGACCGACCCGGCCACCATCCCCACCCGGACATCGCGTGCGTCGCTGCCCCTGTTCGTCGCCGCGGAGGCCTTGTCCCTGTTCGGCAACTCGGCGATCGCCATCGTGCTGCCGTGGCTGGTGCTGACTCGGACCGGTGATCCGGCCGTCACCGGTCTGGTGGCGGCGGTCGCGGCCCTGCCCGCGATCGCGTCCGCCCTGATCGGGGGCTGGCTGATCGACAAGGTCGGGCAGCGTCGGATGAGCGTGCTGGCCGACTTCGGCAGCGCCTTCTCGGTGGCCGCGTTGGCCGTGGTGGACCGGGTCTTCGGTCTCGACCTCGGCTGGTTCGTCGCGCTGGGCGTTCTCGGTGCCCTGTTCGACGTGCCGGGGATGACCGCCCGCGAGACGCTGATGGGGCGGGTCGCCCGGACCAGTGGGGTGTCCTTGGACAAGATCGCCTCGATCCGGCAGGCGGTGTTCAGCCTGGCCTTCCTCGGCGGCCCGGCGCTCGCCGGCGTGCTGCTCGCGGTGCTCGATCCCATCCAGGTGGTCTGGGTGACGGCCGGCTGCTCCCTGGCTGCCGGGATCTGCATGCTGGTGCTGCCGCTGACCGCCCCCGAGGTGACGTCCGCCGGCGCCGCCGACATCGGCGGGATGGCCACGATCCGAGCCAGCCCGCCACTGCGCGCCATGCTGGTGATCGGCTTCGGCAATGCCCTCGTGGTCGCGCCGTTGCTCGGGGTCGTGCTGCCCGTGCACTTCTCCGGGTTGGGCGAGCCGACCTGGTTCGGCTTCACCCTGTCGGCGTTCGCGGCCGGGTCGATGATCGGCGCGATCCTCTACGCGATCATCGCCGCCCGGTCACGTCGGGCCGTCTACGTCGGTGGTCTGCTGCTGCAGACGCTCGGCATGGTCGGCTTCACCACCCTGCACGGCTTCTGGCCGGTGGCGATCGGCTCCGCACTGGTCGGGATCGGCGGCGGGCTGCTGTCGCCGGTGTTCATCGTCTTCTTCACCGAGCAGGTCGCCGAGTCCGTTCGCGGCCGGGTCCTCGGTCTGTTCAATGCCCTCGCCCTCATCGCCGCACCCCTCGGCTTGGGGGCGATCGCCCTGGCCCTGTCGGTCACCACCCTGGAGGTGGCGGCGATCGGTCTGCTCGCCGGGTGGGTCCTGGTGACCGCGTACGCCCTGGTCAGCAAGGGGATGCGGACCTTCGCGGAGTCTGCACCCAGCACCCCCGAGTTGTCAGCCTCCACGGTCGCCATGGCGACCACCGACGCTGACAACTCGGCCGGGAGGGAGCCCCGTGCTGACCATTAGCCAGCTCGCCCGCTACGTCGGGGTGAGTGTCCGTACGGTCCGGCACTACCACCAGCTGGGGTTGCTGGCCGAGCCCGACCGGGACCAGTCGGGTTATCGACGGTACGGCGCCGAGGACGTCATCGCGCTCAAGCAGGTCAGCACCCTGGCGCGGGCCGGGGTGCCCCTGGCCCGGGTGCCGGGACTGCTGGCGGCCGAGGCCGACACGTTCGCCCGGGCGATCGCGGAGATCGACGCCGACCTGGAGACCCAGCTCGCCGACCTGGAGCAGCGTCGAGCCGACCTCGCTCAGCTCCCCTCCGCCGAGCGCCTCTGCGTACCCGATGCGGTGGCCGAGATCCTGGAGTGGGAACGGGAGATCGGTCTCAGCGAGGCATCGGTGGAGATCGAGCGGAACAGCTGGATCCTGCTCTCGGCTGCCTATCCGTCCATGCTGGAGACGTCGCTGGCGATGAAGCGGACCTGTCTGGCCGATGAGGACTACCGCCGACTCGTGATCGCCATCGACCGGGCGATCGACTGGGATCGTGACGATCCTCGGCTCGTCGACCTCGCCCGAGTCAGCATGGCCGTGCTCGAACGGCTCTACCCGGCGGAGCTCGCTCATGAGCAGGCTGAGCAGTGGACCGGCACCGACGAGGTCACCGTCGGTCTGCTGAACGAGATGAACGAGTACTCCTCACCGGCCTGGCAGCGGCTCTACGAGCTGGTCGGCGAGCTCACCCGGGAGCGGGGCTACCCGAACTTCTGAGGACGACACCAGATCTGCGCCTGCTGCGCTCCCGGACGGCCCCCGTCGCCCGTCCTAGGCTGGGGATCATGCCCTTGTTCGGCCGCAAGAAGACCGAGGACGCTCCGGTTCGCCCCCTCTGGGACCCGCTGCCCCTGCCACCGCCCGCGCGGCCCGACGGGCTGCGCACGATGGAGGACCACCGCGACTACCTGCTGAGCTGCATCGATGAGCTGCCCGCGTTCGGTCAGCAGCTGCTGGACGCGGTGGATCTGGCGAGCTGTGAGGAGATCGTCTCGCCGATCAGCCTGCCCGGCTTCGACAACACCGCGATGGACGGGTACGCGGTCCGGGCCCAGGACGTGGCCACGGCGTCGGTGGATGAGCCGGTACGGCTGCCGGTCGTCGGCGAGGTCGCCGCCGGTCAGGCCGCACCGCACCGGTTGTCACCGGGCACGGCGATGAAGATCATGACCGGCGCACCGATCCCCACTGGTGCCGACGCGATCGTGGCCTACGAGTCCACCGACCGCGGTGCTGCGGACGTGGAGATCTACGTCCCCAGTGAGGTCGGCCAGCACATCCGGCGGACCGGGGAGGACGTGGCGGCCGGGCAGCGCGTGTTCCGGGCGGGAGATCAGCTCGGCCCCCGCTCCATCGGGTTGCTGGCCGCCATCGGCCGGGAGTCGGTGCTGGTGCGGCCGCGGCCCCGGGTGGCGGTGATCGCCACCGGCTCGGAGCTGGTCGAGCCGGGCCGCCCGCTGCCGAGCGACTACCAGATCTACGACTCGAACTCCTATCTGCTCGCCGCCGCGGCCCGGGCTGCCGGGGCCCAGGTGTTCCGGGTGGGACTGGTCAGCGATGATCCCGACCGCGTGCGTGAGCTGATCAACGACCAGCTGGTCCGTGCCGATCTCATCCTGACCACCGGCGGGGTGAGCCAGGGGGACTACGACGTCGTCAAGTCCGTGATGCCCGAGCTCGGCGCCACCGAGTTCGTCCAGGTCGCGATGCAGCCGGGCAAGCCGCAGGGCTTCGGTCTGATCGGCATCGACCGGGTCCCGATGATCATGCTGCCGGGCAACCCCGTGAGTGCCTTCGTGTCCTTCGAAGCGTTCGCGCGACCGGTGATCAGGAAGCTGATGGGCGTCACGCCCTACACCCGCGCCCCGGTCAAGGCCCGGGCCACGCACGCGATGAGCTCGACGTCGGCTCGCCGCCAGCTCGCCCGCGGCATCATCACCCACGACGACGACGGCAACCGGCTGGTGTCGCTGGCCGGCGGGCACGGGTCTCATCTGGTCGGCGATCTCTCTCGCGCCAACGCGCTGGTGATGCTGCCCGAGGAGACCGACCTGGTGGCGGCGGGGGAGCAGGTCGAGGTGTGGTTGCTGAGCGAGGGACTGTGACCGAGGTGCCGGGCTCCGGCTCCCCGTCCGGGCTCACCCACCTGAACGCCTCCGGTGAGGCGCGGATGGTCGACGTCTCCGGCAAGGCCGTGACCAGTCGTACGGCGACGGCCGCTGGTCGAGTGCTGCTGTCGCCCGCCTGCGTGGCCGCTCTGCGGGACGCTTCCGTGCCCAAGGGTGACGCTCTGGCCGTGGCCCGGATCGCCGGCATCCAGGGGGCCAAGCGGACCCCGGACCTGATCCCGCTCTGCCATCCGCTGTCGATCAGCGGGGTGGACGTCTCGCTGGTGGTGGTCGACGACGGGGTGGAGATCGCGGCCACCGTGCGGACCGCCGACCGTACGGGGGTGGAGATGGAGGCGCTGACCGCGGTCTCGGTCGCCGCCTTGACCATGATCGACATGGTCAAGGCCATCGACAAGCTGGCGGTGATCACCGACGTACGGGTGATCGCCAAGGCCGGTGGACGCAGTGGCGACTGGACGCGCCCGGACACCTCGACATCAGCGGACGCGGCGAGATGAGCGAGCCCATCGGCACCGCCCTGGTGATCACCGTCTCCACCCGCGCCCACGCCGGGATCTACGCCGACGAGTCGGGACCGATCATCGCGTCCGCACTCACCGACACGGGGTTCGTCGTCGACGGGCCGCAGATCGTGCCCGACGGCAAGGCGGTGGGCTGGGCGCTGCGGGACGGGATCGCGCACGGCTACGACGTGATCATCACCACCGGAGGCACCGGTCTTTCCCCGAGCGACGACACCCCGGAGCAGACCAGGTCCCTGCTGGAGAAGGAGATTCCACACCTGGCTGCGGCGATCACCGCGCACGGGGTGGAGGTCGGCGTGCCGACCGCGGTGCTCAGCCGCGGACTGGCTGGTCTCGCCGGCACGTCCTTGATCGTGAACCTGCCTGGGTCGCGCGGCGGAGCCAAGGACGGGATGGACGTCTTGAAGCCGTTGCTGCGGCACGCGGTCACTCAGGTGCGGGGCGGCGACCACCCGACGCCGGGTCGTTGATCATGGGACTGACCGGGCGGGAGCAGTACCAGATCCTCGGTCGGAGCGGCTTCGGCACCGGTCATCGCTGGCCGGTGACGCTGCAGTACGCAGACATCGAGCTCGCGCCGATGAAGAGCCGCTATCAGGCCGAGTGGGAGCGGGTGCGCCGGGAGAACGCGGGCTGGTTGCGACCATGGGAGGCCACCTTGCCGCCCGGCGCCCAACCCGGACCCGGCAGTTACGGCGCCCTCGTCCGTGCCCTCGGCCACCAGGCCAAGGAGGGCCGGCTGCTGCCCTGGCTGATCATGCTGCTGCCCGAGAACCCCCGGCGACCGCCCCAGCTGGTGGGGCAGCTCACCGTGAGCGGCATCGTGGGAGGGTCGGCGGCCTGGGGGCAGGTCGGCTACTGGGTCGACCAGCGGGTCGCGGGCCGGGGCATCGTGCCGACGGCGGTCGCGTTGGCGGTCGACTACTGCTTCGACGTGCTGCGGCTGCACCGGATCGAGATAGCCATCCGGCCGGAGAACACCAAGAGCCTGCGCGTGGTGACCAAGCTCGGGTTCCGGCCCGAGGGTCTGCGGCCCCGCTACCTGCACATCGACGGCGACTGGCGTGATCATCTGGTGTTCGCCCTGAACGCCGAGGAGGTGCCCGGCGGGCTGCTGCAGCGCTGGCTGCACCTGCGACCGAAGAGTCCGTGAGGTCAGGAGGTCAGGTTCTGGATCCCCACTTGGCCGGCGGCGACCAGACGGCCCTGATCGTCGCGGGTCTCCACCCGCCAGACCTGCCGTGACCGGCCGCGGTGCAGCGGCCGGGCGGTCGAGGTGAGCCGGTCGCCGGTTCTGCTGGCCCGGAAGAAGTCGGTGGTGTTCGTGGTGCCGACCACCTGTCCGGTCGATCCCAGCCAGACCGCGGCCGCCATGCTCGCCAACGTCTCCACCACGCTGCAGTGCACGCCGCCATGCAGCAACCCGTACGGCTGAAGCAGCCCGTCGGTGACTGTCCAGGTCCCGGTCAGCTCGTCGACCGAGGCGGCCGTGATGGTCAGACCGATGGCGTTGGCGAACGGTCCCAGATCCTGGAGCTCGGCCAGTGCTGGGGCGGACTTCTCCGGCGTCGACACCCGGTCACCCTAGGTCACGCATCGCGACCGGTTGAGCTCACGGTGGTTCGGGTGGGTGGCTGAGGTAGTGGTGGCCGGTGGGGGTGGTCGAGTGAGATCGTCACAGGGCGATGAGTCTTGCCCCACCGGACGGTCCGAGGTCGTACGCAGTCTCGACGCTTCTGAAGGAGTCACTCCATGCCGCGCACCCGAGTTCACAACCTGAATGTCTCCCTCGATGGCTTCGCCGCCGGCGAGCAGGTGACCTTCGAGGCGCCGATAGGTGGTGCTGAGCGGCTCTTCCACTGGTTCGATGGCCGCGCCATCCACGGGGTCGACGGGGTGGACGCGCCGGTGACGCTCGACCGCGCTCTGACCAGCCTGTGGGGTCAGGGGATCGGGGCCGAGATCATGGGACGGCGGAAGTTCGGTCCCCAGGTCGGCGACTGGCCCGATGACGGTTGGCAGGGCTGGTGGGGTGACGAGCCACCATTCCGTACGCCGGTCTTCGTCCTGAGCCACTACCCGCACCCGACTGTCGAGTTCGCCAACGGGACCAGCTTCCACTTCGTGACCGGATCGCCCGAGGAGGTTCTCCGGCTGGCTCAGGAGGCGGCCGAGGGCGGCGACGTCCGCATCGGCGGGGGTCCGTCGACGGTGCGCCAGTTCCTGGAAGCCGACCTGATCGACTTCATGCACGTGGTGATCGTGCCCATCGTCCTCGGTGGGGGGATCTCCCTCTGGGAGGGATCGTCTGGCCTCCAGGACCGCTTCGACGTCGAGTCCGTCACCTCGCCCAGTGGCCTGACCCACCAGTTCTGGAACCGGAACGGACGCGTCTGACCGCCGGATCCGCGCGAGATCACCGTGCGGTTGGCAGGTGGTCTCGCAGGAGGGAGATCGCGTCATCGGCCAGGAACTGGTGACCGGCCTCGGTGATGACGAGCTCCGGCGGTCCGGCGCCCAGACCGCGCCAGACCTCGACCAGCTCCGTGTACGTCGCCTCGGTGGCGGTGATCGGGAAGATCGGGTCCTGCCGGCCCGCCTCGATGATCAGTCGACGGGGCGCGATCATGGCAGCGATGTCGGCCATCTCGAACCAGGTCAACAGGTCCGGCACGGCGTTGCAGATGCAGTGGGGCACACCGCAGAAGCTGGCCGCGAACGAGCTGAGGAAGCTCGCCACCACAGCCACCGGGATCTGGTCGTCCAGTGCGGCGGCGATCAACGCGACCGCGCCCCCACCGGAGCCGCCGATCACAGCGACCTCGGTCGGATCGACGGAATCGATCCTGCGCAGGGCACGGACGGCGGCCAGGGTGTCGGCCACCCGGCGTCCGAGCACCGGGCGACCGGTGAGCAGACCGCGCATGCCGTCGACCTGGCAAGAGCTTCCGGCCGCCGGGACGGTGACGGGCATCGGCGTACGGCGTCGGCCGAAGCTGATCATCTCCGGGCAGAGCACGGTGAAACCCGCCGCGACGAGCTTGTGGGCGAGCCCGCCGTGGAAGTCCCCGGCGTCCGTCGGGGCCAGGAGGTCGTCGATGCCACCGCCGTGCCCGGCCACGGCCACCACCGCGACGTCGCGTCGCTGCTCGTTGGCTGGGGTGAGGAGCCAGCACGGGATGTCACCGTCGTCGGTGACCAGGGTGATCAGCTGGATCGGGTCCTCGCCGTCGATGATCAACCGCCCGTCGGTCCGGTCGCCGTCGAGTGCAAGAAGATCACCGAGGCGCCCGACCGCCGATGCGCGCCAGGCCGGGTGACCTGAGGAGTCCGGACCGGGATGGTGAGCACGTCGGACCTCGGTACCCGCTTGGCGTCGCTCCATCCGATCATGGTGCTGAAATCGCTTGCTCGATGTCAAGGAAGCGTTTGCGTGGACCACAGGTCGGAAACGTCCACCGGCATCGGCGGAAAGGGTGTTGTATTCGGCGACACACCGACGCGGGTGGTGAGCCGAACCACACCAGCCCCATACGGTCTGGGTGTGGGGACGACCGGTGTGATCTTCGGAGCGATTGCGATCGCGTGGCTGGCCTATCTGGTGCCCCATTTCGTCCGCAAACGTGACGACGAAGCCGTGGTGGACATCGACGACCCGGCCGAGCGGTTCGCTGGGTCGATGCGCGTCGTGCAGCACGGCACCGCGCCGCTCCTTGATCAGGACCTGTCCGAGATCGGCACCTACGAGGTCTCGACCCCGCTGACCCGTCGTGCCGCGGTGGCCGATCTGCGTCGGCTCGAGACGGTGGCCGCCTTGCGTCGGCGTCGGGTGCTGCTCGCGCTGATGGCCGCTCTGAGTCTCGTGGTCGGGCTCGCCGGCGCCCAGCTGATCCCGTGGTGGTCGACGGCCATCCCCGGTGGTCTGGTGGTGCTGTTCTTCGGTGTCTCGCGTTTCAGCGTCATCGGGATGCGTCGGAGCCTCGACACCCGCTACCGAGACATCCAGCGCGGCGGCGACGAGGTCACGGTGTTCATGAACCGGGCCAAGGTCAAGGCCGCGGCTTCACCCGCCAGCCCGGTCGCCGAGGAGTCCGCCGAGGAGAAGGCACCAGGGGTGCTCTGGGATCCGGTGCCGATCACCGTGCCGACCTACGTGTCCAAGCCGCTGGCCCCGCGGACGGTGCGCACGATCGACCTCTCCGGCCCGGCCGCGACGTTCGTCTCCCCGATCCAGCACCCGGTCACCGCCGACGCACCGCCCGCCGGACCGACGACCGCCGGCGAGGTCGCAGAGGCCGGGTCGGCGGACGGCGAGCGGCGGGCAGCCTCCGCCTGAGGTGGTAAAGTCTGCGGCTGATCCGCACGGCTGGTCCTCCTGAGGACTGGCCGCCGAGGTCAGCCGAGGGGCTATGGCGCAGTTGGTAGCGCGTCTCGTTCGCAACGAGAAGGTCAGGGGTTCGAATCCCCTTAGCTCCACCCCGCAGAATCCGCTCGCATCAGTTCGTGGCCGCCCGTTGCACTGCATCACTCCGCCGTCCCCTGAGGTCGACGACCACGGCCGGCGAAGCCAGTCGTCACGGGCGCCCTTCATGTTCTCGATCAGCGCCCGGATGAGACCGGGTTGCGACACCGTCGACCACAGAACTCCTCTCGAGTCTGTCCACTGCCTGGTCAAACGTGGTCGACGGTATCGCCGTTCGTGTGCGCGACTCGTCGCCGGGACTCGTGCTCACGTGCTCGTGTTGTCGGCCAGCATGACGGCTGGCTCGTTAGCCTCGAACCGTGCGTACGCCGAGAATCGTCCTGCCCGAGGTCGTGCTCGCCAAGGCTGCTGTCGACGGTGACCACGGACGGGGATGGGCCGAGGCGCTGCCCGACATGGTGTCCGACCTTCAAGAGATGTGGTCGGTGCAGGTCGGTGAACAGCTGACCGGCGGGACGTCGGCGTACGTGGCCTCGGCGACGACCGAGTCGGGGCAACCTGCCGTGATCAAGATCGCCGTGCCGTTCACGTCCGACTTCCCCCGCGCCGTCCACACCCTCGACGTCGCTGACGGGCGCGGCTACGTCAGGCTCCTGGACCATGACCTCGCCCGACGAGCCATGCTTCTCGAGCCGCTCGGGGTGCCGATGAACCGCGCCCGGTACCCGCCCGATCGACAGCTGGCCACCGTGGCGGCGGTCCTGCAGCAGATCTGGGCGCTCCCCCGAGATCACCGCAGTCGCGCCGGTCGGGGTTGGGCAGGAGAGCCGTTCGACAAGGCCGCCAGCTTGGTCCAACCGGTTGCCGAGCTGTGGCAGCACCTTGATCGCCCGTGCCCGGAGCGAGTCATCACGCAGGCGATCGACTTCGCGCACCAGCTCTCGGCAGGTTTCTCGCCCGATCGGACTGTCATCCTGCACGGCGACGCAGCGACGGCCAACCTCCTGCAGGTGCCCACGCCGCGCTCTGGGGGCGAAGCCGGGTTCGTGTTCGTGGACCCCAGCACGTTCGTGGGTGACCCGGCCTACGACCTCGGCGTCGCCCTGCGCGACTGGTGCACAGAGCTGCTCGCCGGAGACGCTCCGACCCTGGCGCGACGCTGGTGCCGAGGGCTCGCCGCCGCTGCCGGTGTCGACGACGTCGCCGTCTGGCAATGGGGATACCTCGAGCGGGTGTCAACAGGTCTGTACTCCGAGTCCCTGGGCGGCGACGGTCGGCCACACCTCCTCACGGCCGACCTCCTCTATGACGCCGGCCCGAGCCACAGGTAGAGCTGGGTCATCCGGCAGTCGGATCCGCGACCCGCGATCCGCGCTTCGGTCCCGAGACACGTCGTCTCGACTGGCGGGTGGCGCAACCAATCCCGCAGCGGGGCAGAAGATGTAGCCGTGCGTTTCTCTCCGCGGCCCTTGTTGGGCCTGGTCGCGCTCGCGGCCTATCTCGTGATCATCGTCATCATCCAAGGCACGTCGGGCATCCCGTACACCGAGCTGAGCGCCTCGGCGTTCAATCTCTGGCGCGACCCGATCCTGTCGATCGCCGTGGCGAGCGTCGTCGTCGCCGGCCTGGCCACCTGGTGGGGATGGTGGCAGCCCGCGCTGTTCGAGCGCACCCGGGCTCGCCGGTGGACCATCATCGCCCCGGCCTTCGTCCTGGTCCTCGCCGTGGTCAACCTCGTCTTCACCCGGTGGAGCAACATCGGTGCCGACTTCGTGGTGGCGGGGCTGGTCGTCGGCGTCCTGGTTGGTTTCGGCGAGGAGTTCACGACCCGCGGTCTGCTTCTGGTCGGACTCCGAGGACGGCTCCGGGAGGTCTTGGTCTGGCTGTTCACGTGCCTCGCGTTCGGGTTGCTGCACAGTGTGAACATCCTGCTCGGCGCTCCGGTCCTGGGGACGCTGCAGCAGATCGTCCTCGCTGCCGCGCAGGGCTCGGCGTTCTACGCCCTCCGACGGGTGACTGGATCGCTGATCTGGGCGATGGCCCTGCACGGGCTGTGGGACTTCAGCGTCTTCGTCCTCGGCACGTCGGGCGGCTCGAACCCGCTGGGCTTCCTCACCCTCGTCTCGGCGCTCGTGTCAGTCATCTTCGGTTTCCTGGCCACCAAGGACGCCGTCGGTCAGGTGCCGGCGGACGTCGAACCGGTCAGGACCTGAATCCTCGGTGGTCTCGACGATCCTCGGAGCTCGGCCGGTCACGCCAGCGGACCGTAGCACCGCATGGCCCTGATCAGGTCACCTTCCACGTCATAGGCGACGCAGTAACGGATGCGGGCGTCACCTCCGGCCGCCCCATCGGCACAATCGCCCTCCAGATAGACGGAGTCGTGCCCGACGACGAGCTTGCGCGTCTGCCCGTCCACCATGGTGGAGTGGAGGGCGGTGAGGTAGCTCCGCACGGCGTCGGGCCCCTCGACGAGCTCTCCGGTGTCGGCCATCAGCCAGGTGACGTCCGCCGTGTAGCTCTCGGAGAAGTCGGCGTCCCTACCCATCAGGTCGAAGTAGTGGGCGATCACCCGCTGCGTCCGCTCGGTCGTCCTGCCGCCTGATCCGCTGACCGGGTCCATCATGTCTCCTCCTGCTGCTCGAGCGCCGCGATCAGCGCGTTGTAGGAACCCTCGATCGCATCCGGCGCGGACTGGATGATCACCGCCGACGGACGCAGCGGCAGCAGCTCCAGCAGCCGGTCGTGCAGGTCGGCCAGCATCGCCGGCCCGCCCATCTCCTCGACCAGCCACCGGTTGTGCTCGTCCCACGCGCTGTCGTCCGGTCGGCGTGCGAAGCGAGCGATCGACTCCTCCTTGTCCTGCAGGAGGACGACCTCGCGAAAGGCCGCATCCTGATCCCTGGCCACCGTTGCGAAGGCTTCGATCTCATCGAGCCGAGACAGGTACTGCGGGAGGATGACGTCCCGCCCCCCACCCAGGTGAGTCGACGCCATGGCCAGGGCGACCGGTCTCAGCACGTCATGGGTGCGGTTGTCGGGATCCCGCCAACCCCCGACCAGCTGATGCAGCCGGTCGATGTCCAGGTTGAGCGTGCCGGGATGCCGCTCCGCGTAGAGGGCGGAGAGGGTGGACTTCCCGATCCCTGGAGGTCCGTTCAGGTGAACGAGAGTCGTCACCGATCGGACGTCAGCAGCCGGGCGACGTCGTTGATGGCGGGCTCGTCCAGATAGGTGAAGCCCGCCGCCTCCACCCGCTCCCGCCACTGACCGGCATCGGGATCGGCGCCGCCACCCACCTGCGGCTGGCGCCAGATCGTGCGGACGCCCAGGCGCTGCGCCTCGGCCAGAATGCCGTCGATCTCGGCCAGCGGTCGATAGACGTACAGCAGATCCGCGCTGTCGGGAGACCGCCCGGTCTGGCGGTGCACGATGGCACCGTCGACCAGCTCGCTGACGACGATGTCGGCCGGGTCCGGGCCACCGTAGATGGTGACCGTCAAGCCGGCCCGGGTCAACGAGTCCGGGATGTCGCGGTCGGGGAAGTCCTGGACCACCACGTGTCGCGCGGCACTGAGGGTCTCGCGAGGGTCGGGCATGGATCACTCCTGTCGTCGTGGTGCCCGGTCGGTGCGGGCACGACCGATGCCGACCCTAGGGCCGGGTCGGCCAGCTGGCTTGTCCTCAGGTCTCTTCCCACGTCTCTCCGTCGGACTGGTCGAGATCGCGGCCGAGGAGCTGGGTCGGCGTACGTCCGGCGAGGAGCCGGGTCTCATGACACAGGTGCGGGTGATCCGCGTACCCCAGCAGTGTCGCCGTGTCGGCCAGAGACCGACTGGAGTGCGAGGTCGGGCTCAGCGTCACGAGTCGATGGAGCCGGGCGATCCGCACCAGGGTCGACGGCGACTGCCCGGTCGAGCGCCGCACCACCCGGTGCAGGTGCCCGCGGCTGCACCCGAGCTCGTCGGAGAGCGCGCCGACGGACGGCACTCCCTGTTCGATCCGGAGCAACGCGCGTAGCGCGAGTGGACTCGGACGGCCATGCGACTGGCTCCGGGTGCGCAGCCAGCGACCGACCAGACAGGCCCGATCCTCGACCGCCGTGTCAGGTAGTCGGTCCACGAGCTCGGCACCGCCGACCAGCTCGGTGACCGCGACCGCGCGGTCGGCGAGTGCGGGCAGTACGGGTCCGAGGATCGCGGCTGCGGACGACCACGGCAGGTCCACCTGGACGCCCTCCGCCGAGCCGATCAGCACCGATCGCCCGTGACGGGACTGGGGTCCGACCACGAAGCCCGAGTGGGCGGCGACCAGCGGCTCATCGCCGAGGCCCACCCCGTACGGATCACCGAAGGCGATCACCAGCAGCACGCCGGCCGGAGCGAGCTCGAGGTCGACCTCACCGGTCCGGGCTTCCCGGAAGGTGCGCAGGATCGCCCTCGCCATACCCGGACTCTACGACGGGTCGGCGCTGACGGCGAGGGTCAGGCTCCCGTACGGCGGGACCGACAGGTCGTGCAGCCCGCCGGCGAGAACGCCGACCTCGCCGACCACGCTCGCTGCGGCGGACCGCGTCGTCCCGGCCTGCACCGACCGGCCAGCGGCCAGCCGGACCACCACCGAGTCCTCCGCGGTGGCGTTCATGATCGTCACCTCGCCGGGGAGGTCGAGGTCGATCACCACGGGCGCATAGCGGGCGATCACCGACCGGCCGAGGTCGACCCGGTCGGCGCGGACCAGGTCGTACGCGCGCTCGGAGCCTCGGACGTCCAACGTGCCGTCGAGCACGATGGGGGCGAGATCCTGCCAGAGGGCCAGCAGCCCGGCCAGCGCCTCGGCCTGATCGTCGGTCAGCGTCGCCAGGGCCATGGAGATCTGCGGCACGGCGAACCAGCAGGCGTAGAGCTGCTGGGCCACCGCCTCCGCTCCGCCGCTCGGGCCCCACATCAGCATGTCGCCGTGCACGACCTGACCGACCGCCAGCAGCCGGGCGTCGATGGTCTTCCGTCGGTTCGCGATGGCGTCGGCCGGGCAGTCGCTGGCTCGCAGGATCTGCCCGTACGCCCCGATGGCCGGGCTCACGTACGGCTGCCGGAACTCCACGGCCGCGTCGCCGTGGCCGACCTCGTCGAGGCGTTCACGGACGAGCGCCAGCAGCGCCCGCATCGCCTCACCGACGTCGTCGATGTCACCGCCGGACGGCGTACCGCGATAGGCCATGGCCACGTCCAGGAAGTCGATCTTGAGCCCGTCCAGGTCGTAGTCGACGACCAGCCGGGTGCAGGTGGCCGCCAGATGCTCGCGGACCTCGGTGTGTCGGGGGTCGAGGATGTGGCAGTGGAGTCGCTCGGCCGCGTGCGGGGCGAACCGGCCGAGGGTGGCGAAGGCCTCGGCGTCACGGCCGAGCAGCAGCGGGGCGATCCACAGCACCACACCCGCTCCCTGATCATGGACCTCGGCGGAGAAGGCAGCCAGGTCGGGGAACTTGGCGGTGTCGGGAACCCAGTCCCCGCAGCCGGCGTAGCCGCGACCGACGGCGAGTCGCTGCCAGCCGTCGTCGACGAACACCGAGCCGCAGCCGAGCTGCGCCGCGAGGGCGGTCTCGGCGGCGACGCGCTCCTGGTCCAGGTCCTGGGTGAACGTGTACCAGGTGGAGTAGACCGGGCGGCGGGCCACCGGCGGCACCGGCAGCGGGACGGCGGCGAGCCGTCCGGCCAACCAGTCCGCGAGCCGGGCGACCGAGGCCGCCAGCGTCAGCCCGGTCGAGCTGGACAGGAATCCGAGCCGTCGCTCGACGTCGGCAGGCTGGCCGTGCAGCTCCACGGCGAAGGTCTTGTGCTCTTCGGAGATCCCGTAGCGGACCTCGAGCTCATCGACCAGCTCGTCCAGCGCCCAGGCGAACAGACTGCGCCCCGCGGCGTCGTGCAGACAACCGACGGGGGCGCCGCTGACCAGGCTGGTCGACGTCTGGCCGGCCCAGTCGGCCTCCAGGGTGCGATCGGCACCTGCACTGGGATGCCAGTAGCCGACGCCCAGCCCGAGCGGCACCTCGAGTCTGAGGTCGAGCGCGACGCCGGCGGCGAGCCGGAGCTCCAGCTCGGTCCAGGTGCCGTCGTCGGCGACGACCGAGACCTCGATGCCGTCAGCCGCCGTCAGTCGCTCGAATCCGTACGTCCGCAGTAGATCCACGGCCACAGTCAAGCGGCTGTGCCCGTCGGCGCCAACTCCGGTGCCGACTCCGACGCGACTCGATCGTCGTCCCGCACGTTCTCAGTCGTGGAACCCGCACGAGCCGCCGACCATCGGCAGGTTGCAGCCGGGCACCGGACAGCGCGGAACGGCGGCGTCCACGGTCCGCCTGCGCTCCTCCTCGCTCTGCCTGCTCGGGGTCGGAGCCTTCGCCGTCGTTCGCGCCGGCGCCCGCCGCTTGGTCGGGGTCGCGCGCGGCTCCGGGCGTGGCGCATAGCGACGGAGCGCCGTGACCATCAGGGCGGTCATCGAGTTCAGTCGGGAGGAGTCGAGCCGGCCGTAGCGGCAGTGCACGATCCAGGTCGACTCGCTGCTCTTGTCGAGGCCGATCGCCGAGTCGGCGCGATGCGCCCGCTCGGCAGCGACCGGATCCAGGGCAGCCGAGAGGCGGGACGGCGAGATGTAGAGGGCGACCGGCTGACCCCGCACGGCAACGGCCACCTGATCGCCGACGGTCGCCTCGATCAGCGTTGCGCCCTCACCGGTCACCACGGCCAGGGCACGGTGCACGGCCTCGCGGACGTCGCTGGGCACCGACCAGTCGAGCAGGCGAACCTCGAGTTCGCTCAGTGGTGGCACAGATCCTCCATCAGATCGATCAACGCGCTGTCGGACGAATTCGACCGACACCGCCTGCCAGTGTTCACCACCCTTCCTTGCGGTGAGCAAGCCGGGACGGCCCCGGGCTGCGGGCGTAGGGTCGCCTCATGGCCGACCAGCACCCTTCTGTAGACCTCGATCCGACCATCGCCCCCAGTGGTGTCGGCTGTGTGGAGTGTGAGCAGCATCCCGAGGGTTGGTGGGTGCACCTGCGCCGCTGCACGGCCTGCGGGCACGTGGGCTGTTGTGACTCGTCGCCCGCCCAGCACGCCACCGGGCACTTTCGGGCCACCGGTCACCCGATCATGGCGAGCTTCGAGCCCGGGGAGAGCTGGTTCTGGGACTTCCGCAGCGAGAAGACGTTCAGGGGTCCCGAGCTGGCTCCGCCGACGAGTCGGCCCGAGGGTCAGGGTTCGCCCGCACCCGCCGATCGCGTGCCGGAGAACTGGCTGGACCTGATCCATCGCTGAGCGATGTCGGCGAGCCACCGAGGAGTCACTGATGTCTGAGACCGATACCGTCATCGCCGCCCTGCGCCGGGAGCACGATCAGCTCACCACGCTGGTGGGCACCTTCACCGAGGAAGATCTCCGTCGCCCGTCGGGGGCCGGCGACTGGGACGTGTCGCAGGTGCTCAGTCACCTCGGCAGCGCGGCGGTGATCAACCTCGGCACGTTGCGGGGCGCCCTCGAAGAGGCAGCGGAACCGCCGGAGCCCACAGTGATCTGGGCACGCTGGGACGCCATGGGTCCGCGCGAGCGCGCGGACGAGCTGATCGAGGCCGATACCGCGCTCGTCGATCGCTATCAGCGGCTCACCGCCGAGGAGCGGTCCGATCTGCGGATCGAGCTGGGCTTCCTGCCGTTCCCTCTGACGGTGGCGATGGCCGGGCGGATGCGGCTCAACGAGGTGCTGCTGCACGGCTGGGACGTACGCGTCGCGTTCGATCCTGCGGCCGTGCTCGATCCCGACACCGTGCCCGTCGTGCTGCACGGCGAACCGAACCTGATCGGCTGGTACGGCAAGACCGACGTGCTCGATGGTCAGGCGCTCGACCTGCACGTGACCACCAGCGCGCCCACGTCGCGGTTCACCCTGCGGTTGGCCGATCGGGTGGAGGTGCTGCTGGACGACGTCTCCGGGCCGAACGACGGCACGCTTCGTCTCCCGGCGGAGGCGTGGCTCCGGCTGATCTCCGGTCGGCTGTCGCCCGATCACACCCCGGACGAGATCGAGGTCACCGGCGCCGCCGACCTGGCTCTGCTGCGACGGGTGTTCCCCGGCTACTGACGGACGGGCCGGGCCCCCGACGCCGCCGCCACGGGGCGACCTCACGCTCGGGACCGCAGCTCGAGGCTGAGCTGGTCGGCGTCCAGCTGGGTGAGCGCCTCCTCCAGGACGGCGGACGGGTACGTGCCGATGTCGCGGATCCTCAGCAGCTCCGCGCGCTGCAGCTCGATCACCGCCAGCCGCAGCTCGCCCCGCTCGGAGCGCAGGTCCTCGCCCTCGGCCTCCCGCTCCTGCGGATCGACGGTGATCGTGGTGATGACCCGACGAGCCCACTCCAGGGTGGCCGGGGCGAACGGCGCACCGTCGACCTTGGTGAACTCGTCCCGCTCGAGCCGGTCGCTCAACTCGGTCATCAGCGCGAGTCGCAGCTGCTCGGCCGAGACGAGGTCCGCGTCGGCGTCGCGACCGGTGAGCCCGAGCAGTCGCACCAGCCAGCCGAGGGTGCTGCCCTGGACCAACAGGGTCCCGGCCGCCACCACGAAGGCGATCAGGACCAGCAGGGAACGCTGCGGGGTGTCGGGCGGCAGCGACTGGGCAGCGGCCAGCGTCACCGCCCCTCGCATCCCGGCCCAGACCAGCACGACCCCCTCCCGCCAGCCGAACTCCTGGGCCGCGAGGTAGTCGATGTCGGCCAACCGCCGGGTGAGGCTGGTCGAGATCCGGGCCGTCTGCTCGACCCGGTGCTGGTCGCGCTCCTCGTCCGATCGGCCCGGCCGACCCATCCGGGGACTGAGCGAACCGTCCTGGAGCTGGTCCTGGAACGAGGTGAGCCTGCCGCGGATGGCGGTGCCGCGCCGCCCGCGCCTGGCCAGCATCCACAGCGAAGGCGTCACGAAGACGGCCCGCACGATGATCACCAGCAGGGCGGCGAGCAGACCGAGGCGGACCGCGGTCCAGACGCTGTCGTGGGCGTTGTGGACCTCGACGATGAGCCCGTACAGCTCCAGACCCATCAACAGGAAGATCGCACTCTCCAACAGCATCTCCAACGTCCGCCAGACGGCATCGGCGGTGATCCGGTCCTGCGGTCGGAGGTACTTCGGAGCTCCGTGCCCCGTGACCAGGCCGGCGACGACGGCGGCCACCAGTCCGGACGCGTCGAGGCGCTCCGCCGGGATGTAGGCGAAGAACGGCACCACGAAGGAGATGGCCACGTTGCTGGTCGGGTGGTGGATGTGGGCCCGGACCAGCAGGTTGAGACGTCCGATGGCGAAGCCGATGATCACCGCCCAGACGACCGCCCAGACGAAGTCCGCAGCGACGGATCCCGTCAGCAGTGCCGTGGCGGCGGTTGCCGACCGGAGCAGCACCAGCGCCGACGCGTCGTTGAGCAGGCTCTCCCCCTCCAGCACGGTGACCAGCCGTGGCGCCACCCCCGCCCGTTTGACGATGCTGGTGGCGACCGCGTCGGTGGGCGAGATGATCGCTCCGAGAGCTATCCCGGTGGTCAGGTCGACGCCGGGGATCAGCCGGCTCATCACGTACCCGATCACCACTGCCGAACCGATCACCAGCAGCACGGAGAAGGCCGAGATGATGCGGAGATCGCGCCGGAAGTCCATGGTCGGCATGTTGACCGCGGAGGAGTAGAGCAGCGGCGGCAGGATGCCGCCGAGAATCCACTCCGGTTTGATCTCTATGGGTGCGACCACCGGGAGGAAGCTGATGCCGATACCCAGCAGCACCAGCAGCAGCGGAGAGGCGATCCCGATCTTGGGGGCGATGACGTTCACCGCGACCATCACCGCGATCCCGATCATCCCGATCTCGAGCAGATCCATGACCCCATCCTGGCGGGGGGCCGTCCACCGGGGTCAGGGAGTGCTGGCGGCGAGCACCACGAGCAGGGGGACCAGTCGTTCGGGCGGCACCTCGTGCCGGCCCTTGGTGGTGGCGCCCAACCAGCCGGCGCCGACCAGCTGGCGCAGGTGGTGGTAGATCTGACCGGTCGAGCCCAGGCCGGGGGTGTCCGCCAGATCCGCGGCGGTCGTCGCCTCCCCGCGGGCGACCAGCTGCAGGATCCGCAGCCGAGCCGGATGACCGAGGGCGTTCAATGCCGGCGCGAGGGTCGTCCAGTCCAGCTCGATGAGCTGGTCGCTGTCGTGCGTCAGCTGCCAGCGGACCGGTCCGCCGTCGGTGACCAACGACCCGGCGTACGCGACCGCCCGAGGCCCGACCCGCTGCTCGAGCCCGTCGAGGATCCAGAAGGTGTCGCCGTCCCGGCCGGCCGGCCCGGGGACGCTGGGCGGACGCCCGCTCACCAGCTCCTCCAGTCGCCGTACCCGTTCAGCGAGGTCGGTCAGGTCGGCGGGCTCGACCGGAGGGGGATCGGCGGTGGTCACCGTACGATTTTACGTAATCGTGAACCCCGGGCACCAGCCCGCCGGGTGGACCCGAGAAGGGCCGAGGGGCCGGTGGATGGAACTCCACCGGCCCCTCGGGCTCTTGTCAACCTCTCCATGCACCAGGTGCTGACTACTTCTCGTAGCCCACGTTCTCCCACTGCACGTTGCCCAGACCGAAGGCGCCGTAGTTGGCGAGCTTGGTCTTGACCGCGATCAGCTCCGGCCGCTGGTAGAGCGGCAGGGTCATCACGTTCTCCCAGATGATCTTCGCCGTCTCGTTGGCCAGGTCGACCCGGGCCTGAAGATCCGTCGTCGAGTCGAGCTTCTTGGCGTTCGCGTCGATCTTCGGATCCGAGAGCTGGGAGAAGTTGCTGTCCGAGCCGGTGCCGTAGATCTGGCTGATCCCCTGGAACGGGTACTGGGTACCGATCCAGCTGAAGGCGATGATCTCGAACTCGTGGTTGGTCAGCACCGTCCCGTCCTGGAACTTGGCGATCGGCACGTCCACGATGTCGACCTTGACGCCGATCTCCTTGAGCAGGCTCTGCGTCTGCAGGGCCTCGTTCTCCGACACGGGCACACCGCTCAGCTGCGAGAACTTCACCTCGAGCTTCTTGCCGTCCTTCTCCCGGATGCCGTCGGCACCAGCGGTCCAGCCCAGCGCATCCAGGTCGGCCTTCGCACCCTCCGGGTCGTACTCGATCCCGGTCTCGGCGGCGACGTCCTTGTAGCCCTCCTGGTTCTGCAACAGGATGTTGTTGTTCAGCGGCTGGACGGGCCAGTCGATGCCGGCCAGGTCGGAGGCGCCGATCGACTCGCGGTCGATACCCTTCACGATCGCCTGGCGGACCTTCTGGTCGGTCAGCACACCCGCCTTGGTGTTGAAGGTGAAGTGGCGGAAGTTCGGGCCCGCAGCGGATCTGATACTCGCATCCGAGACACCCTGAACCCGCTTGTAGGCGTCGGGATCGGGGCCGATGTCGAAGCTGTCGAGCTCGTTGTTGGCGAACGCGGCCGCCGTGGCGTCGTCCGAGATGGCCCGGAAGGTGATCTTGTCGAGCAGCGGCTTGTCACCCCACCACTTGTCGTTGGGGACCTGGTTCAGCACCTTCTGGCTGTTGTCGAAGCTCTCCACCTTGAACGGACCGGACAGCCAGTCGTTGTTCAGCGCCTTCCAACCGTTGTTGAAGGTCTCGGGATCCTTGACGCTCTCGGCCTTCAGCGTGCCGGGGTAGGAGAACGGCTGGGTCCAGTCCGGGTACGCGGCCTTGAACGTGATGGTGATGTCGAACTTGTCCGCGCCGGTGGTGATGGAGGCGATCTGGTCGTAGCCCTGGGTCGACGCGCACTCGAACTTCTTGTTCGTGCCGTCGCAGGCCTTCCAGGTGGCGGTCAGGTCGTCGGCGTCCACCGGGGAGCCGTCGCCCCAGACGGCCTTCGGGTTGAGCTTCATGCTCACCACCGTCGGTGAGGCCTTGGTCTCCTCGGCCGAGACGACCCAGTTGGGGTTCGCCTGGGGGACACCCTTGGTGTCGTAGTTGAAGAACTGCGGCAGCAGCGATCGCCGGGCCCGGGACAGGTCGTCGTTGTTGCCGCTGACGCTGTTCGGGTTCCAGTTGTTGCCGAAGTCCGCCACGCTCAGCCGGACGGTGCCACCCTGGGCGAGCTCGCCGCGGTCCTTGACGTTGATGTCCTGCGAGCTGATCGGCGCGATGGACTCGGTGGTGCCACCTTGCTCTCCGGTGTCACCTCCGCCGCCACCACAGGCGCTCAGGATGAGCATCCCGGCGATGGCGGGTGCCACCAAGATCTTGCGTGCCTTCACATTGCCTCCAGAGAAGTTTCGTTGTCGCCGGGCGAACCCGGACCAAATGACCTTACGACGGTGGGTGAAGCGTTTTCCACGAACTGGCGGGTCACAGCCTCCTAACGATGTCGTCGGCGCCCTCAGACACGGCTAGACGACAGCGCGCTCCTCGTTGTAATGACATGCCGACGTGTGATCATCGCCGATGACCGGCAACAGTGCCGGCATCTCCGAGATGCACCGTTGCTGCTGCGCCTCGGTCAGGGTGCCGATCTTGAAGCACCGGGTGCGGAACTTGCAACCCGAAGGCGGGTTCGCCGGGCTGGGCAGGTCGCCCGTCAGCAGGATCCGCGTCCGGCTGCGTTCCTTCACCGGATCCGGGATCGGGATCGCCGAGAGCAGGGCCTGGGTGTACGGATGGGTCGGGTGGTCGTACACGCTGCTGACGTCGCCGATCTCCACGATCTTGCCGAGGTACATCACCGCGACCCGATCGGCGATGTGGCGGATCACAGCCAGATCATGGGCGACGAACAGGTACGACAGGTCGAGCTTCGCCTTGAGCTCGTCCAGCAGGTTGATCACGCCGGCCTGGATGGAGACGTCCAGAGCGGACACCGGCTCGTCCAGCACGATCACCTTCGGCTCCAGCGCCAGCGCCCGGGCGATGCCGATCCGCTGCCGCTGACCACCGGAGAACTGTTGGGGATAGCGATTGGCGAAGGACGGTTCGAGACCGACCAGGCGCAGCAGCTCGTTGACCCGGTTCTCGGTCTGCTCGGCGCTGTAGCCGAACACCCCGAGCGGCTCGGCGATCAGGTCGAACACCGGCATCCGCGGATCCAGTGAGGCCATCGGGTCCTGGAAGACCACCTGGAGGTCTCGACGCATCTGCTTGCGTTCCTGCTTGCTGAGCGTGGAGACCTCGCGACCGAGCACGGCGATGCTGCCGTTCGTCGGCGGCTTGAGGTTGAGGATCTCCAGCAGCGTGGTGCTCTTGCCGCAGCCCGACTCGCCCACCAGACCGAGCGTCTCGCCCTCCTTGACCTCCAGGTCGATCCCGTCAACGGCGTAGACGGTGCCGATCCGGCGACGGAACACCGCCCCCTTCATCAGCGGGTAGTGGCGCTTCATGTCGTCCAGCTGGAGCACGGTCTTGCGCTGGTCCCGGGGGATGCGCTCGATCGGTGAGGCCGGGATCTCCGGCACCGGGAAGATGTCGACGTAGTCGAGCTTCTCCTGCGCGATCCGAGCCGAGTAGAGGCAGGCGGCCAGGTGGCCGGGCTGATCGGTCGGCGCCAGCGGCGGCTCGTCGGTCAGGCACAGGTCGGTGACCATCGGGCAGCGCGGAGCGAAGGGGCAGCCCGGCGGCAGGTTGACCACCGACGGCGGGTTCCCCTCCAGCGTGGCCAACGCCTCCTTGTCCTTGGCGTCCAGCCGCGGCACCGCACCCAGCAGGCCGATCGTGTACGGCATCCGCGGCGACGAGAAGATCTCGTCCACGCTGCCCTGCTCGACCGGACGACCGGCGTACATCACGGTCACCCGATCGGCGATCCCGGCCACCACGCCGAGATCGTGAGTGATCATGATGACCGCGGCACCGGTCTCCTGCTGCGCCTTTTTCAGCACCTCCAGCACCTGCGCCTGAATGGTGACGTCGAGGGCGGTGGTCGGCTCGTCGGCGATGATCACGTCGGGGTCGTTGGCGATCGCCATGGCGATCATGGCTCGCTGGCGCATGCCGCCGGAGAACTCGTGCGGGAAGGACTTCACCCGCACCGCCGGGTTGGGGATGCCCACCAGGTCCAGCAGCTCGATCGCCCGGTTGCAGGGCGTCGGCTCGCGAGATCGAGTGGTGCACCTGCATCGTCTCGACGATCTGGTCACCGATCGTGTAGACGGGAGTGAGCGCCGAGAGCGGGTCCTGGAAGATCATCGCGAGCTCTTCACCGCGCAGCCGGGACATGGCCTCGTCGCTGCGGCCCAGCAGCTCGTCGCCGTGCAGCTTGATCGAGCCGGTGATCTTCGCCGCCTCGGGGTGCAGTCCCATGATCGCCAGCGAGGTGACCGACTTGCCGGAGCCGGACTCACCGACGATGGCCATGGTCTCGCCGGCGGCCAGGGAGAAGTCGAGACCGCGGACGGCTCGTACCGGTCCGGCCTCGGACGGGAACGTGACGTGCAGGTCACGCACCTCCAGCACCGTGCCGGAGGTGGTGCGACGGACCTTGCCGGCCGGGGTCACGACACTCATCGGACGGATCCTCCGACAGTTCTCATCGTGCAGATCCTCCGGACTGGGAGTTCGGGTCGAGGGCGTCGCGGAGCCCGTCACCCACCGCGTTCACGCTGAGCACGAGCAGCACCACCACCACGGCCGGGCCGGTGAACAGCCACGGGAAGCTGTTGACCTGCCGGGCGCCCTCGCCGAGCAGGGTGCCCAGGGAGGTGTCGGGGGCCTGGACGCCGAAGCCGAAGAAGGACAGCCCGGTCTCGGCCAGGATGGCGGCGCCCACGTTGAGGGTGGCGTCGATGATCAACAGCGAGGAGATGTTCGGCAGGATGTGACGGACGACGGTCTTGGGTCCCGACAGGCCCATGAAACGAGCCGCATGGACGTACTCGCGCTCCTTGATCGACATCGACAGCGACCGGACCACCCGGGCCGACAGCACCCAGGAGAACGCGGCCAGCAACACCACCAGGAGCAGCCACGAGTAAGGGCCCTTCGGTCCGCCGGTGCTGATCAGCGCGATCAGCAGGAATGCCGGCACCACCAGCAGCAGGTCGATCACCCAGAGCGCGATCCGCTCGAACCAGCCGCCGAAGTAGGCGGCGAACGAACCGACGATGGCGGCGACCGAGGTGGAGATGATCGCCACCAGGAAGCCGATCAACAAGGACTTCCGCAGCCCGCGCAGGGTCAGGGCGAGCATGTCCCGGCCGCCCTGGGTGGTGCCCAGCAGGTGTTTCTCGCTCGGCGGCTTCAGGTAGGCGCGGCGGTCGATCTCGTCGTAGGCGTACGGAGTGATGTAGGGACCGATCAGGGCGATGATGATCAGCAGCACGATGACCACCGCACCGACCACCGCCGTCTTGTTGCGGACGAACCGGCGCATGATCAGGCGGCGACGGGTGATGCGCTTCTCGCCCGGGCCGGGCTCGATCGGGGTGAGCTCGTCGCCGTCGACCTCGATGGCCACCTCGAAACGACTGTCTGTCATCGACGTCTCCTAGCTCAGCCGTACGCGGGGGTCGAGGACGGCCACCATGATGTCGGCCAGGATCGCGCCGAACAGGACGCAGACACCGCTGAAGGCGGCCACGGCGACCGCGCCGTTGACGTCTTGTCGCTGGATGCTGGTGACGGCGTACTCACCCATGCCGTGGAAGGAGAAGATGATCTCCATGAAGGTGGCTCCGGTGAACAGGGTGGCGACGCTGAACGCGAAGTAGGTTCCGGTCGGGATCAACGCGGTGCGCAGCGCGTGCTTCATCACGGCCCGGGACCGCCGCAGACCCTTCGCGCGAGCGGTGCGGACGAAGTCGGAGCCCAGCGAGTCCAGCATCAGGTTCCGTTGGATCCGGCTGAAGAACGCCGCGTTCAACACGATCAGCACCATGGTGGGCAGCACCAGGTGCTGGGCCCGGTCGACCAGCCACGCACCCGGATAGCTTCCCGCCGCGCCCGTCTCGCCGACGAACTCGAAGATCCGCAGACCGGAGGCGTCGTTGACGTCGGTCGCCCACACCTGCAGCACGCTGGCCAGCACGAACGCGGGGATGGAGAGGAAGAACAGCGAGGCGAAGGTGAAGACCCGATCGGACACCTTGTACTGGCGGGTCGCGGTCCAGGCGCCGATGAAGACACCGCCGACGATGCCGACCAGCGAGCCGATGGTGATCAGGCGCACGCTGACCCAGATGCGCCTGCTCACCTCCTCGTTGACGCTCGCGCCGGTCGGGGTCTCGCCCCAGTCCCAGTGCAGCACGATGTCGGTCAGCCAGGTCCAGTAGCGCTGCAGCAACGGGACCTGGTCGCTGAGGTTCTTGGCGCGCAGGGTGGCCTCGACGGCGACCGGGTCCAGCGGCGGGTTGCGCAGCAGGAAGAGCGACCTCGGATCCAGCTGACTGGCGGCAAGGAGGTAGGTCAGGCTGATCGCGATGAACAGCAGGATGGCGTAGTTGAGCAGCCGTCGCGCCACGTACGCACCCATCGCGGAGCCGGACCTCCTTCATGCCTTCATCGCAGGTGGATGGCCCCCGCCGGGGCCGTGGAAGATCGATAGGGGTACTACCTAACGCAAGACTCTAGCCCCGGACGACACCCTGGCCGCGAATCGGAGGGTCAGATCCAGGAGCGGAACCACATGCGCGCCCGCCACTGCGCGTACGTGATCGGCTGCCCGGACAGGATCGGATAGAGCCAGGCGAAGTTCGCCGCGACCAGGGCGACGAAAGCCCCCGCGAGCACGCCGCCGAGCATCCGCCGGTCGCCCGCTCGGGCGTCACCGATCAACCGGCCGAGGCACAGGGCCACGGCCATCGCTGTGAACGGGATCAGCGCGATGGCGTAGAAGTAGAACACCGGTCGGGTGTCGTAGGAGAACCACGGCAACCACACGCTGAGCACGCCCACCACGGGAATGCCGAACCGCCAGTCCCGGGCCCCGACCCACAGGATCACCGCCGCGATCAACGCGATCACCCCGGCCCACCACAGGGCCGGCGTGCCGATCGCCAGCACCGCGCTGACGCAGGTGTCGGGCCCGGCGCAGCCGTTCGTGCCGGCCGCGATGTCGCCCTGGTAGTGCATCGACAACGGCCGGACGAGGAGCAGCCAGCCGATCGGCTTGGCGTCGTAGGAATGGGTGGCGTGGTTGATGTAGTCGCCGGTGTGGAAGCCCCAGATGTCGCGGTGGTACTGGATCAACGACGCCAGTGGCGCGCCGAGGAACCGACTCGTCCAGGCCTCGGGGTGGGCCGCGCCCCAGTCGCGGTCGTAACCCCCGGCGGTGGTGAGCCAGCTGACCCAGGTGCTCAGGTAGACGACCGCGGACAGCAGCACCAGCGAGACGAAGGCCGGCACCCCGTCCCGCAGGATGGCCGTGTACGCCCGGGCCCCGGCGCCGGCCAACCGGCGGGCCCCCACGTCCCAGGCCAGGCTGAGCAGCGCGAAGGCGGCGAGCACGTACAGGGCGTTCCACTTGCTGCCGAGCGCCAGCCCGAAGCTGAGGCCGGCGGCGATCCGCCACGGTCGCACGATCGTCGCCGGGCCGAACCGGCCGCCCAGGTCGGTCAGGTCGTGCTTCTCCAGGTGCGCGGCCAGCCGGTTGCGGAACCAGTCCCGGTCGGCGGCCAGGCAGGCCACGGCCGCGACCACGAAGAAGGCCAGGAAGATGTCCAGCAGCGCAACCCGGGACATCACGTACGCCAGCCCGTCGAAGGCGAGCAGCAGACCCGCGATGCCGCCGACCAGGGTGGACCGGGAGACGCGTCGGACCAGTCGGGTCAGCACCAGGACCAGCAGCGTGCCGAAGATCAGCGGGCCGACCCGCCAGCCGGCCGAGGTCATCCCGAAGAAGTGCTCGCCCGCCGCGATCAGCCACTTGCCGAGCTGCGGGTGGACGATGAACGACGAGGCGTTGTTCATCACGTCCGGGGTGCCGGCGATGATCTTCGCGTTGGCGTCGTCGGGCCAGGACCGCTCGTAGCCGAACCGCAGCAGCGAGTAGGCGTCCTTGGCGTAGTAGGTCTCGTCGAAGATCAGGGCGTTCGGCCGGCCCAGGTGCACCACGCGCAGCACGAAGGCGATGGCGGTGACGGCGAGAGTGACCAGCCAGCCGGCCAGTCGATCGGTGAGCGGTGGGACCCGCAGCCGCTCCAGGGTCGAGGTTGGCCGCGGGGGTGGTGGCGGCGCGTCCGCCCCCTCCGGGGACGCGACGTCCTCGGGCGGGGCGAGCACACTCACGCGAGAGAGTGTATGTAGGACTGTTGTGAGTACCTCGGAGTCCACGGAGCGCAGCGAGCCACGGGCGGGGAGAACCCCGCTCCTCGTGCTGGCCGGCACGCCCATCGGCGACTCCTCCGATGCCAGCCCGGGCCTGATCGAGGCGCTGACCACCGCCGATGTGGTCGCGGCCGAGGACACCCGGCGGCTGCGGGCGCTGCTGTCGAGGCTGGGGGTGACCACCACCGCTCGGATCGTGTCCTACTTCGAGGGGAACGAGGCGGCTCGCACTCCCGAGCTGGTGGCGGCGATGACCGATGGCGCCACCGTCGTGGTCGCCACCGACGCGGGCATGCCGTCGGTGTCGGATCCTGGGTACCGGATCGTGGTCGCGGCGATCGCGGCCGGGGTGCGGGTGACGGCGGTGCCCGGCCCCTCGGCGGTGCTGACCGCGCTGGCGGTCTCGGGACTGCCGGTCGACCGGTTCTGCTTCGAGGGATTCCTTCCCCGCAAGGCCGGCGAGCGGAGTCGCCGGCTCTCCGAGCTGGCGGGCGAGCAGCGGACGATGGTGTTCTTCGAGGCCCCGCACCGTACGGCCGAGATGCTGACCGCCGCCGCCGAGGTCCTGGGTGCCGACCGACCGAGCGTGGTCTGTCGGGAGCTGACCAAGCGCTACGAGGAGATCATCCGCGGTGGCCTGGCGGAGCTGGCGGACTGGGCGACCGGCGGTGTCCGCGGTGAGGTGACGATCGTGATCGGCGGCGCGGTCGTCGACCTGGGCGACGCAGCTGGCCCGTGCGGTCGAGCGGGTGCGGGGGCTGGTGTCCGAGGGCGTACGGCTGAGGGAAGCCGTGGCCGACGTCGCCGCGGCCACCGGGGTCCGCAAGAACGCGCTCTACGAGGCGTCGCTCGGCGGCCGTTGAGCAGAATCGAGCGCTCGTCGCCGAGCCCCCGCGCAGGCTCCGCGGAGCCGGTGGAACGCGAGCGCCGTTTTTCTCATCTGCCAGAGTGACCGGGTGAGTCTGCCGCCCCTGCCCGACCCGCTGCCGCACCCCGTGGTGGATTCGCACTGCCACCTGGACACCGCGCAGGAGGTCAGCGGGCTCGATCCGGCCGAGGCCATCGAGAAGGCGGCCGCCGTCGGCATCACCAAGATCGTCCAGATCGGTTGCGACCTGGCCGGGGCCCGATTCGCGGTGGAGGCGGCCGAACGCTGGGACAGCGTCATCGCGGGCGTGGCCATCCACCCCAACGACGCCGCCCGGATGCGTCCCGACGAGCTGCCGCTGGCGCTGGCCGAGATCGAGCAGCTGGCCCGACACCCCCGCGTCCGGGCGGTCGGGGAGACCGGGCTCGACCACTACCGGACCCGTGACGAGGCCGGTCGCCGGATCCAGCGGGAGGCCTTCGCCTGGCATATCGGTCTGGCCCACGCCACCGGCAAGACGTTGGTCATCCACGACCGTGACGCCCATGCCGACGTCCTGGACGTGCTGGATGCCGAAGGGGTGCCGGCTCGGGTGGTCATGCACTGCTTCTCCGGTGACGCCGACTTCGCCCGGGCCTGTCTGGACCGCGGGGCCTGGCTGTCGTACGCCGGCCCGGTCACCTTCAAGCCCAACGAGCACCTGCGGGAGGCGCTCCGGATCACCCCACTGGACAAGCTCCTGACCGAGACCGACGCGCCCTACCTGACCCCGGTGCCGTTCCGCGGCCGGTCGAACGCCTCGTACCTGATCCCGCACACCGCCCGGTTCCTGGCCGAGACCCTGGACCGGGATCTCGGCGTGGTCTGTGGAGCGCTGGAACAGAACGCGTACGACGCGTTCGGTGGCCGCTGGGGGGCCTAGCCGTGGAGCTCGCGGAGGTGCGCCGACGGCGTCGGATGGTGCGTCGCTACGACCCGGCGCTGCCGGTGCCGGCGGCGACCATCGAACGGATCCTGGACGCCGCGCTGAGGGTTCCGTCGGCCGGTTTCACCCAGGGCGTGAGTCTGCTGGTCCTCGAGGGCCCGGACGTCGAGCGCTACTGGACCCTCACCACCGATCCGGGTGTCGAGCCCGACCGCTGGCTCCGTGGCATGCGGACCGCACCCGTCCTGGTGCTGGTCTGGACCGAGCCGGGCGCCTACCTCGATCGCTACGCCGAGCCGGACAAGGGCTGGACCGACCGCGACCCGGCGCGCTGGACCGCGCCGTACTGGCACGTCGACGCCGGCATGGCGGTGCTGGCGATGCTCTATGCCGCCGTGGACGAGAGTCTTGGGGCCTGCTTCTTCGGCACCCCGCCCGAGCTGATCGGTGCGGTGGCCACGGCGTACGGAGTTCCCGACGACCAGGAACTCGTCGGCGTGGTCAGTCTCGGGGCTCCGGACGGGTCCGGCGAAAGGTCACGGCGAGAACGTCGATCCTCGAACGAATTAGTCCATCGAGGTCACTGGAGACGCACGTCACACCCCATTTCGTGATGATTTTGGCACGTGTCGGTCGGACCGTTATGCTTCCGTGATCAGCGGCCGTGATATGGGGCCCGCCGACCACTGACATCGATCGTCCGGCCGTTACCTGATCCGGACCAGGGAGCTCACGTGCGCAAGATCATCCCCGTCGTCGCGGCTGGGGCCACCGCCCTCGCCGTCGCCGGCACGACGTTCGCCTATGCGGCCTTGAACAACGACGTGACGCTGGCGGTCGACGGCCAGACCAGTGAGATCACCACCATGAGCAGGACCGTGAGTGACGTGCTGGCCGGGCAGGGAATCACCCTCGGAGCGCACGACGTCGTCGCTCCGTCGCTCGACGCCTCGGTGGTCGACGGCACCAAGATCGCCGTGCAGTACGGCCGGCAGGTGACCGCGACGGTCGACGGCCAGCCGAAGACCTTCTGGACGACCGCGACCAACGTCGACCGGGCGCTGCAGAGCCTGCAGCTGGACACGGCCGGCGCGGACCTGTCCACCAGCCGCAGTGCCGGCATCGGTCGCGAGGGCCTGAACCTGACCGTGAACACCGCCAAGACCATCACGATCGAGGCCGGCGGCAAGGACAAGAAGCTCGAGACCACCGCGCTGACGGTCGAGCAGGCGTTGACCGAGGCCGGAATCGCGGTCGACTCCGACGACAAGGTGAGCGCCAAGGAATCCACCAAGCTGAAGGACGGTCTGGAGTTCTCGGTCACCAAGGTCGACGTCAAGACGGTGACCAAGACCACCAAGGTCGGCTACGACACCGTCTACAAGAACACCGATTCCCTGGACAAGGGCAAGACCAAGGTCGAGACCGAGGGCAAGAGCGGCAAGCGCACAGTCGTCTACACAGTGGTCCTTCACGACGGCAAGACGGTGAAGGAGAAGAAGAAGTCCTCCAAGATCACCCGCAAGGCCACCGACAAGGTGGTGCTGGTGGGCACCAAGCAGGACGAGGTCAGCTCCGGCGGCAGCACCGGTGGCAACTCGGTCTGGGACCGGCTCGCCCAGTGCGAGTCCGGCGGCAACTGGTCCATCAACACCGGCAACGGCTTCTACGGCGGACTGCAGTTCACCGCCTCCACCTGGCACGCGATGGGTGGCAGCGGGCTGCCGCACCAGGCCAGCCGGGAGACCCAGATCTCCGTCGCCAAGAAGCTCCAGGCCCGCGCCGGTTGGGGCCAGTGGCCGGGCTGCACGTCCAAGCTCGGCCTGCGCTGAGCGAGAACTCCCGGGTCGGACTGCTCTCCGCGAGTGCCGTCCGTCGCCTCGCGACCGGGCTCGACCTGCGTCCGACCAAGCAGCGCGGGCAGAACTTCGTCACCGACGGCAACACCGTGCGGCGGATCGTCTCCGTCGCGGGGGTGCAGCCAGACGACGTCGTGCTGGAGATCGGGCCCGGTCTCGGCTCGCTGACCCTGGGTCTGCTCGAGGCCGCCGCTCGCGTCGTCGCGGTGGAGATCGACCCGGTGCTCGCCGGAGCGCTGCCGGCGACCGTGGCCGAGTTCGCTCCCGGGCGGATCGACGCGCTGAGCGTCGTCGAGGCCGATGCGCTGAAGATCACCACCTTGCCCTACGAGCCCACCCGGGTGGTCGCCAATCTGCCCTACAACGTGTCCGTGCCGGTGCTGCTGCACCTGCTCGCGACCTTCCCGGGCTGGCGGCACGGGCTGGTGATGGTGCAGGCCGAGGTCGCCGACCGGCTGGCCGCCGGGCCGGGGTCGAAGACGTACGGGATCCCCTCGGTGAAGATGTCCTGGTACGCCGAGACCTCCCGGGTCGGTACCGTGCCGCCGAGTGTGTTCTGGCCGGTGCCGAACGTCGACTCCGGGTTGGTGTCCATCGTGCGGCGACCGGCGCCGGAGACCACCGCCAGCCGGGCGCAGGTGTTCGCGGTGGTCGACGCGGCCTTCGCCCAGCGGCGCAAGATGCTGCGCTCCGCCCTGGCCGGACTGGCCGGCTCCTCGGCCGCGGCGACGACGGCGTTGGAAGCGGCCGGGGTCGATCCACAGGCCCGCGGTGAGGTGCTCGACGTGACCGCGTTCGCCCGGATCGCCGAACAGCTCGCGCCGCCGGCCTGACCGCCCGGTGACCGCGCCGGCGGGCGAGCGCTAGCCTTCCTGCGATGTCCGCCCCGATCGCACCCGTGCCCGCCGGCGTCCGCGTACGGGTGCCGGCCAAGATCAACCTCGCCCTCTGCGTGGGTGCGCCGCGCGCCGACGGGTTCCACCCGCTGGCCACCGTCTACCAGGCGGTGTCGCTGTTCGACGAGGTGCACGCCGCGTGGGGCGACCCGGCGGAGTTCAGCGTCACGGTCACCGGCGAGGGCGCGGCCGAGGTGCCGACCGACGACCGCAACCTCGCCATCCGGGCCGCTCGGCTGTTGGCCGACCGCTACGGCGAAGGCCAACCGCTCGGGGTGTCGATGTCGATCCACAAGGCCATCCCGGTCGCCGGCGGGTTGGCGGGCGGCTCGTCCAACGGGGCCGCGGCGCTGCTGGCCTGCGCCGATCTGTGGGCCCTGGACGTCTCGCTGGATCAGATGCTGTCCCTGGCCGCCGAGCTCGGCAGCGACGTCCCGTTCGCGCTGCTCGGCGGTACGGCCCTGGGCAGCGGTCGGGGCGAACAGGTGGCGCCGGTGCTGGGCCGCGGTTCGTACCACTGGGTGCTCGGCTTCGGACGGACCGGGCTGTCGACGCCAGCGGTCTACCGCAGCTACGACGACCTCCGGCCCGACGCGCCGATCCCGGAGGTGCCGGACGAGCTGATGGTCGCCCTACGGTCCGGCGATGCGGTCCGCCTCGGACGCGCGCTGGTCAACGACCTCCAGGAATCCGCGCTGCAGCTGCAGCCCCAGCTGCGGCGCACCCTGGAAACCGGCCTGGAGTACGGGGCGCTGGGGGCCGTCGTGTCGGGATCGGGACCTACCTGCGCGTTCCTGGCGAAGTCGGAGGCGTCGGCCATCGACCTCTGTGTCGCCCTGACCGCCGATGGTGTGGTCCGGACCGCGCGACGGGTGACCGGCCCGGTGCCCGGGGCCCGCCTGATCGGCTGACCGTCTCCACCCCGCGCCTTCTGTGCCGCTGTCCACAACAGTTGTGGTTCTTGCTCCTAAAGATCCCCGTACGGCGCCAGCAGCTCCCGCAGTGCGACGGTGAGAGCCGCCCGGTGGGCGGGAGCCAGATCGGCCAGGATCCGCTGCTCGGCCGCCATCAGGTCGGCGAAGGCGGCGTCCACCGCGTGGCGTCCGTCGTCGGTGAGCCCGACCAGCACGGCGCGGCGGTCGTCCGGGTTCGGGTCGCGGGTCACCAGCCCCCGCGCGGCGAGGCGGTCGACCCGGTTCGTCATCGTGCCGGAGGTGACCATGGTCTCCTTCAGCAGCTGCCCGGGGGAGAGGCGATGCCCGGGACCGGCCCGGCGCAGGGCGGCCAGCACGTCGAACTCCCAGGACTCCAGACCCGAGCCCGCGAAGGCCGCGCTCCGCTCCTTGTCCAGGTGCCGGGCCAGCCGCGTCACCCTGGACAGCACCTGCAGCGGGGACACGTCCAGATCGGGTCGCTCCCGTTGCCAGGCCTCGGCCAGCCGGTCGACCTCGTCCCGCAGCAGCTGGTCGTCGACCGCGCGCCTTGGGTCGGTCGGCTCGGGGGTGGGCACGCTGGAAGTGTAGGAGCCGGCTCTCGCCGGGGAAGTGGAGGAGGCGGACTCCGCCCGGTCAGCCGAGGAGGCGGCTCCGCCGGGGGTCAGTGACCGGCGCGGGCCGCGTCCAGGTCGGCGTCCGACTTCGGCATGGTCGCGGCCAGGAAGACGATGCCGACGCACAGCAGGGCCGGGATCGCCATCGCGTGCTGGATGCCCAGGTGGCTGACCAGGAAGCCGACCACGGCCGGGCCGGCGAGGAACGCCGCGTACCCGAAGGTGACGACCACGGCCAGCACCCGACCGCCGCCGAGGTGTCCGGCGACCGCGTACACCTGCGGGGCGATCATGCCGACCCCGAAGCCGACCAGCGCCCAACCGGCCACGAGCAGCGGCAGCGTGCCGACCAGGGTCACGGTGGCGTAGCCGAGGGCGGCGCAGATCCCGCCGAAGCGGACCACGTTGCGGCGGCCGAAACGGGCCACCAGTCCGTCGCCCAGCAGCCGGATGACGACCATGAAGCCGCTGACGGCGATCAGGCCGAGCGCACCGACCGTCGGGTCGACCCCGGCCACGTCGGTGACGTGCAGCGAGGACCAGTCGACGGCCGTGCCCTCCGACAAGCCGAAGGCGAGCGCCATCGCACCCAGCACCCAGGCCATGGTGGGGATCTTGGTCTTCACGCCGTCGGCGGAGTGGCTGACCACAGCGGCCTCGGGTGAGATCCGGAGCAGCACGACCAGCACGATCGCCGCCACGACGGCCAGCGTCACCATCAGCGGTGCCACGATGCCCGACCCGGTGATACCGAGGGCGAGCGCCATCAGCAGCACCAGACCGGCACCGATGAAGTTGCCGACGGAGAAGAAGGCGTGGAAGCGGCTCATGATCGGCTTGCGACGCGCGGCTTCGACCTGGACGCCCAGGGCGTTCATGGCGACGTCCATGGCGCCGTTGCCGAGCCCGAACAGGAGGGCCGCCAGGATCGCCAGCGGGTAGGAGAAGGCGAACGCGAGCACCAGGGAGGCGGCGATCAGGATCGGCAGTCCGGCGAAGATCACCCGGCGGGCCCCGATCGAGTCGGCCAGTCGGCCACCGATCTGCATCGACACGATGCCGGCCACCCCGCCGCAGAACAGCATGATCGCGATCTGGGTGGCATCCAGGTCCAGCCGCTCCCGCAACGAGGGCAGGCTGCCACCGTAACCACCGAGGATCATCCCGTTGACCGTGAACATCACGATCACCGCGGTGGCTGCGGTCCCACCGGCGAGCGGGATGGTGGGGCGGGACGGGGACAGGGTCTGGGCCATGGGAACTCGTTCTCGGTGGGTTACTGAATCGTTCTAGAAGAAGGGTAGGCCACGGTTCGGGGCGGGCGCAAACGGTGGTCGCACGGGCCGACGGAAGGAGCGCGGTACGCCGCCGAACCGTCAGCTCTCGGTGACCAACCGCGGTTTCGGGTCGAGGTGCGCGAGGCCGTTCCAGGCCAGGTTGACCAGGTGGGCGGCGACCTCGGACTTCTTCGGCTTCCGCGTGCTCAGCCACCACTGACCGGTCAGGGCGATCATCCCGACCAGCATCTGGGAGTACATCGGTGCCGTCTTGGCGTCCAGCCCGTGCCGCTTGAACTCCGTCACGAGCAGGCCCTCGACCTGGGAGGCGATGTCGCTGAGCAGGCTCGCGAAGGACCCCGACGAGCTCGCCACCGAGGAGTCGCGGACCAGGATCCGGAAGCCGTCGGTGTGGGTCTCGACGTAGTCGAGCAGGGCCAGCGCCGCCTGCTCGAGCAGCTCGCGCGACCGTTCGGCGTCGGCCAGGGCCACCTCGATGGTGGCCAGCAGGTAGCCGACCTCCCGGTCGACCACCACCGCGTACAGGCCCTCCTTGCCGCCGAAGTGCTCGTACACCACCGGCTTGCTGACCTCGGCGCTGGCCGCGATCTCCTCCACCGACGTGCCCTCGAAGCCCTTCTCGGCGAACAGCCGACGGGCGACCTCGATCAGCTGCTCGCGACGTTCAGTGCCTCGCATCCGCACCCGACCCGGTCGGCGGGCGCGGGTCGGCTCCGCCGCTTTGCCGGCGCTGCTGGGGTCACGAGTGCTGGCAGCCATCGCACCAGTCTCGCCGATCGGTACGCTGGTCCCCGCCATGACGCATCTCGCCGGCGTCGGACGATCCCCGGTTGGTCTGCCGGCAGGGCCCGCCTGACTTTGAATCAGGACTAGCGACGAAGGTTCGACTCCTTCCCGGGGAGCGCGAGGACCGGACGCGGTGGGGATATCCCCACCACCGATTCGCCGGTTAGCCTGATCGCACGCCGAGGCGGTTGCCGCGAGCGTAGAGGCATGAGCGATCCCACCTCTGCGTACGTCCCCGCGGTGGTCTACAGCGACCACGCCGCCCCGGAGTTCCTGTACGAGACCCCGCCTGGAGCCGACCTCGACCATGGACCCGCGACCGAGCCCGACGCGACGCCGCTGATGCTGCGCAACGCGGGGCGCAACCTGGCGGCGCTGACCGGGCTGTTCTTCGTCAACCTGGCGGCCTTCATCGTCTGCGTCACCCTGTTCAGCCTCGGGGCCGGCCTGTTGGTCATCGTGGTCGGGCTGTTCGTGCTGGTCGGCTGTCTCGGGGCCGCCGGGGCGCTGGCGAGGGCGAACAAGGGCGTGCTGGCGTACGCCGGGATCGACCTGCCGCCGACGCACTACCCGCCGACCACCGGTGGATTCGGAATGCTCCGGCGGCTCCGGGACCCGCAGTCGTGGCGGGACCTGATCCACGTCCCCATCGCGTTCGTGCTCAGCACCTTCTCGTTCTCGGTGGCGGTGAGCTGGGTGTTCGGCGGCATCGGTGGCGTCCTCTACTGGTTCTGGGGCGGCTACCTGCCCGACGACAGTCAGGGGCTGGCGTACCTGCTCGGTTTCCCGAATCGGTTCGCCGAGTCGGTCGTCAACGCTGCCCTCGGCGTGATCCTGCTCCTGACCGCACCGGCGGTGCTGCACGGTCTGGTCCGGCTGCACGGCGCGGTGGCCCGCGGTCTGCTGGTCGACGAGAGCTCCGCCCTGCGGGCGCGAGTGAGCGAGCTGACCACCAGTCGGAGCGCGGCCGGCGACGAGGAGGCCCGCACCCTGCGGCGGCTGGAGCGTGATCTGCACGACGGTCCGCAGCAGCGTCTGGTCCGGCTCGGCATGGACATCTCCAGCGCCCGGCGACGGATGGCCACGGACCCCGACCAGGCCCAGCGGCTGCTGGACGAGGCGTACCAGCAGACCCAGGACGCGCTGGGCGAGATCCGTCAGCTGTCCCGCGGGATCGCCCCGCCGATCCTGTCCGAGCTGGGGCTGCAGGCGGCCATCACCGCCCTCGCCGCTCGCAACTCCGTGCCCACCAGCGTCGACGTGGGAGACGTACGGCTGTCCGACGCCGCTCAGAACGCCGCCTACTTCACCGTCGCCGAGGCGCTGACCAACATGGAGAAGCACAGCCAGGCCTCCAGGTGCAGCGTGGAGATCCACCCCCTCGGCGGCGTCGTCGTGGTCGCCGTCACCGACAACGGCATGGGCGGGGCGTCCCTCTCCCGCGGTCACGGGCTGGCCGGTCTGGCCGACCGGCTGGCCGGTGTCGACGGCACGCTGATGGTCACCTCACCGGCCGGCGGCCCGACCCAGATCACCGCCACCATCCCGGCCGCACTCGGCTGACCACGGTCCGTCTCGGTTGCGGTCTCCCGGCCCACCGATCTCCCACTTCGCACCAGCTCCGCCATCTCCGCACCACGTACACCTGGTGCGAAGTGCACCGAGCTGGTGCGGAGTGGGGATCGGGGCGGGGTGGGAGCGAGCGCGAGGGTGGTTGAATCAGGGTCCATGCGGGTGCTGGTGGCCGATGACTCGGTGCTGTTGCGGGAGGGTCTGCTCCGGTTGCTGGACGAGGCCGGGCACACCGTCGTCGCGGCGGTCGGCGACGGGCCGTCCGTGCTGACCGCCGCCGTGGAGCACCGCCCGGATGCGGCGGTCGTCGACATCCGGATGCCACCGACCATGACCGACGACGGACTCAGGGCCGCCGTCGAGGCCCGGCGGGCCGTGCCGGAGATGGCCGTGCTGCTGCTGTCGGCGTACGTGGAGTCCAGCTACGCCGAGGCGCTGCTCGCGGACGGGCGCGGAGGGGTCGGCTATCTGCTCAAGGACCGGGTCGCCTCCCTGGAGGTGCTGACCGATGCTCTGACCACGATCCGCGGCGGGGGTACGGTGCTCGACCCCGACGTGGTCGCCCAGCTGCTCGTCCAGCGGCGGGCGGACCCGCTCGAGCGGCTGACCCCGCGGGAGCGCGACGTGCTCGGTCTGATGGCGGAGGGCCGCAGCAACGCCGCTATCGCGCAGCGCCTCGTCGTGTCGCCGGGGGCGGTGGAGAAGCACATCGGCAACATCTTCGCCAAGGTCGACCTGGCCGACGCCGGCAGCGACAACCGCCGCGTGCTCGCGGTGCTGGCCTGGCTCGAGCGACGCTGACCCTCGGGCCAGGGGCCGCACGTCGCGGCGACTCTGCCGGTAACCTGTGCCAGCGGAAAGGTCCGCACGCGGAAGAGGAGTGCAGTTGTCCGGTCAGACCCCCGAATCCTCCGATTCCGTCGACCCCGTCGCCCCCACCGCGAGCGATGCTGCTCCGCCGGCGGTGATCGTGCTGGCTGCCGGCGGCGGGACCCGGATGAAGTCGTCGACGTCGAAGCTCCTGCACGAGCTGGCCGGTCACCCGCTGCTCAGCTACGCACTGGCCGCCGCCACCCAGATCCAGCCGCAGGAGATCGTGGTGGTCGTCGGGCACCAGCGCGACCAGGTCCAGGCGCACCTGGCCGAGATCGCCCCGCACGTGCGGACAGCCGTCCAGGAGGAGCAGCTGGGCACCGGGCACGCGGTCCAGTGCGGTCTGGCGGCCCTGTCGGATCTGCCCCGGCTGCCGAGCGAAGTCGTCGTCACCTACGGCGACGTCCCGATGCTGACCGGTGAGACCCTGGGCGAGCTGGTGGCCGACCACCGCTCCCAGCGGGCCGCGGTCACGGTGCTGACCGCGGTGGTGGCGGACCCGACGGGTTACGGACGGGTCGTCCGGGACGCCGAGGGCGCGGTCACCGGGATCGTCGAGCACCGGGACGCCGATGACGAGATCCGGGCGATCACCGAGATCAACTCCGGCATCTACGTGTTCGACTCGGCGGTGCTGACCGACGGTCTCGGCCGCCTGACCAGCGACAACGACCAGGGCGAGCTCTACCTGACCGACGTGCTCACGTACGCGCGGTCGGTCGGCGGTGCCGTCGCCGGCCACCTGATCGACGACGCCTGGCAGACCGAGGGCATCAACGACCGGGTTCAGCTGTCGGCCATGAACGCAGAGGTGAACCGCCGCATCCTGGACGGCTGGATGCGGGCCGGGGTGACGATCCGGGACCCCGCGACCACCTGGGTGCACGCCTCGGTCGACCTCGCCCCGGACGTCACGCTGCTGCCCGGCACGTCGCTGGAAGGGGCCACCTCCGTCGGGGCCGGCGCGACCATCGGCCCCGAGGTCACCCTCAAGGACGTCGAGGTGGGGGAGGGTGCCACCGTCGTCCGCACCCACGCCGAGCTGAGTGTGATCGGTCCGGGGGCCGACGTCGGTCCGTACGCGCGGCTGCGGCCCGGCACCAGACTCGGGGTCAAGGGCAAGATCGGCACGTTCGTGGAGACGAAGAACGCGCGCATCGCCGACGGCGCGAAGGTGCCGCACCAGTCCTACGTCGGCGACGCCGAGATCGGTCGCGACGCCAACATCGGCGCCGGGGTCATCTTCGCGAACTACGACGGGGTCACCAAGTCCACCACCGTCGTCGGTGACTACAGTTTCGTCGGCAGCAACTCCGTCCTCGCCGCACCGCTGGTGATCGGTTCCGGTGCGTTCGTCGCCGCGGGATCGACCATCACCGGCGACATCGGTCCCGGTGACCTCGGTGTGGCCCGGGGCCAGCAGCGCAACGTGCACGGATGGGTGCTGCGCAAACGAGCCGGTACGAAGATCGCGGCCGCGGCGCAGCAGGCGCTGGACACCGCACCATCGGCCGACGACGGATCGGACGGGCGATGACGACCCCAGCGGGACCTTCAGCGACGGCAGGGCAGGCATCGACGACAGGAGCACGGGTGAGCGGCGTCAAGAAACCCAACGACAAGCACCTGATGCTTTTCTCGGGCCGGGCCTATCCCGAGCTGGCCGACGAGATCGCCTCGCTGATGGGGGTCGGGCTGGTGCCGACCCGAGCGCTGAACTACGCCAACTCCGAGATCTACGTGCGCTTCGAGGAGTCCGTCCGCGGCTCCGACGCCTTCGTCATCCAGAGCCACGCGGCTCCGGTGAACGAGTGGGTGATGGAGCAGCTGATCATGGTCGACGCGCTCAAGCGGGCCTCCGCCAAGCGGATCACGGTGGTCGCCCCCTTCTACCCGTACGCACGGCAGGACAAGAAGCACCGCGGTCGCGAGCCGATCTCGGCCCGGCTGATCGCCGACCTGTTCAAGACCGCCGGCGCCAACCGGCTGATGTCGGTCGACCTGCACGCCGCCCAGATCCAGGGCTTCTTCGACGGTCCGGTCGACCACCTGTGGGCGCTGCCCGTGCTCGCCGACTACGTCACCGCCAAGTACGACACGAAGCAGATGACGGTGGTCTCCCCGGACGCCGGGCGGGTACGGCTGGCCGACATGTGGACCGACCGGCTGAACAGCTCGCTGGCGATCATCCACAAGCGCCGTGATCCCGATGTGGCCAACAAGGTCGCCGTGCACGAGGTGGTCGGTGACGTCGAGGGCAAGGTCTGCCTGCTGGTCGACGACATGATCGACACCGCCGGCACCGTCTGCCAGGCCGCCGACGCGCTGATGTCACGGGGAGCGGCCAAGGTGATCGCCGCGGCCACGCATCCGGTGCTGTCGGGTCCGGCGATCGAGCGGTTGCAGAACTCGGCGTTCGAGGAGGTCATCGTGACCAACACGCTCCCGCTGCCGCCGGAGCGTCGGTTCCCGAAGCTCACCGTGCTCTCGATCGCCCCGCTCATCTCGCGCGCCATCCACGAGGTGTTCGAGGACGGCTCCGTGACCAGCCTCTTCGGCGGCCAGAGCTAACTGTCCGGGAGCGGGCCGGAGCAGTGCCGGGCCCGCGGACCTGACACCCTCGCCCGTGATGGGCTAAGGTTGCGAAGTTGCCTGGGCGAGGGTCGGTGCCGACCGTGATCGACGAGGTGGATCGAACTCCTGGTCTGGGCACGCTCGCTTTCGCCCGACACACCTGTCATCCAGACACATCTGCAACAAGGAGTTCGTTTCGTGCCCGAGGTCAAGCTCACTGCCGAATTGCGCACCGAGTTCGGTAAGGGCGCTGCCCGCCGGATCCGCCGCGCCGACAAGGTCCCCGCCGTGCTCTACGGTCACGGGACCGATCCGATCCACATCACCCTGCCGGGCCACGAGACCCTGCTCGCTCTCCGTCAGGCCAACGCCCTGCTCTCCATCGAGGTGGACGGCGGCTCCCAGCTGGCGCTGCCGAAGCAGGTGCAGCGCGACCCGATCCGGCACACGATCGAGCACGTGGACCTGCTCCTGGTCCGCCTGGGCGAGAAGGTCACCGTCGACATCCCGGTCCTGATCGAGGGCGAGGCCGCTCCCGACACGTTGGTCGACGTGGTCGCGAACACGGTCTCCGTCGAGGCCGAGGCCACGCACATCCCGCAGCAGATCTCCATCTCCATCGAGGGCCTCAAGGCCGGCACCCAGATCCTGGCCCGCGACCTGCAGCTGCCCGCGGGCTCCAGCATCCAGGGCGACGACGAGGTGCTCATCGTCAACATCACCAACGCGCCGTCCGCCGCCGAGGTGGAGGCGGAGCTGGCCGAGGCCGAGGCCGAGGCCGGCATCGAGCCGACGATCGCCGAGGGCACCGAGGATGACGAAGCCGAGGGCGAGGGCGCTGAGGCGTCCGACGAGTCCTGACCCAGGTGTCGGGCTGGCTCGTGGTCGGGCTCGGTAACCCGGGCCCGACCTACGCCGGGCACCGCCACAACGTCGGCTACCTGGTGGCCGACGTGTTGGCGGCCCGGATCGGCGCGCGGTTCAGCGCCCCCAAGGGCATGCGTGCCGAGATCGCCGAGGGTCGCCTGGGTCCGATCGGTCCCGACTCGGTGAAGCTCGCCCTGCTGAAGTCGCGTACGTACATGAACGAGACCGGGGGACCGGTCAGCAAGGTGCTGTCCTACTTCTCCCTGGCTCCCGATCACCTGATTGCGATCCACGACGAGCTGGACATCGATCCGGGCCAGATCCGGGTCAAGTTCGGCGGTGGCGACAACGGCCACAACGGCCTCAAGTCGATCCGCCGCTCGCTGGGCGGGGGCGACTACTTCCGCGTCCGGGTCGGGGTCGGCCGCCCGCCCGGTCGCCAGGAGCCGGCCGACTTCCTGCTGTCGAACTTCTCCTCCGCGGAGAAGGCGGAGCTGGGCGTCGAGATCGAACGCGCCGCCGACGCGGTCGAGTCCCTGGTCAGGGTGGGGCTCGAGCGGACGCAGTCGGCGTTCAACTCCTAGCGGCGTGACAAACCCGCGGCTCAAACCACGTTCGGGCCGCGACACGCCGGTGGTGGCTTCGTGAACCGCTCCGTTGTCACAGGTACGCGCCCGCTTCGGCGCGCGAGTACCGTTCATCCGTGATTCTGCTGGGTCGTCGTGCTCTGGGCTCCACCGTCACGGGGTCCGCAACGTCCCAGTCCTGCACTCCCGAGAGGCTCCACTCGTGACCCTGACGGGACTCGTCGAGCTGTTCGCCACCGACGCGGTCGTCGCCGAGGCTGTCGGTGACGCACGTTCGCGTACGCTCCCGGCCCTCGACCTGACCTCGCCGCCGGCCATGCGCCCGCTGATCGCCGCCACCCTGGCCGCCGCGACCGAGCAGGGCGGGGCGGGTCGGCCGGTGCTGCTGGTCGCCTCCACCTACCGGGAGGCGGAGTCGATGGCTGCGACCTGCCGCTCGCTGGTGGGCGAGGACGAGGTCGCCTACTACCCGGCCTGGGAGACGCTGCCGCACGAGCGGCTCAGCCCGCGCTCGGACACGGTCGGCCGCCGGCTGGCGGTCCTCCGTCGGGTGGTGGGCAACGACGAGCTGCCCCCGCCGAAGATCATCGTGGCGCCGGTCCGCAGCGTCCTGCAGCCGCAGGTCAAGGGGCTGGGCCACATGGCCCCGGTGCGCCTGGTCGTGGGCGAGGACATCGACCTGGACGACCTGGCGCAGGCGCTGGTCGGGGCCGCGTACGTCCGGGTGGACATGGTCGAGCGGCGGGGCGAGTTCGCCGTCCGCGGTGGGATCGTGGACATCTTCCCGCCCACCGAGGAGCACCCGGTCCGGATCGACTTCTTCGGCGACACCATCGAGGAGATCCGCTACTTCACCGTGGCCGACCAGCGGTCGTCGGAGTTCACGCTGACCGAGGTGATCGCCTCGCCGTGCCGCGAGCTGCTGCTCACCGACGACGTACGACAGCGGGCGTTCACCCTGTCCCAGCAGCACCCCGAGCTGATCGACATGCTCGACCGGATCGCCCAGGGTCATGCCGTCGACGGGATGGAGGCCCTGTCGCCGGTGCTGGTCGACGGGATGGAGCTGCTGGTCGACGTGCTCCCCAGCGACACCCACGTGCTGGTCTGCGATCCCGAGCTGGTCCGCGGTCGGGCCATCGACCTGGTCAAGACCTCCGAGGAGTTCCTGAACGCGTCCTGGGCCGCGGCCGCCGGTGGCGGTCAGGCGCCGATCGACCTGGGCGCGTCGTCGTACCAACCGCTCGCCGACGTCCGCGCCGCGGCGCTGGCCCGCGGGCTGGCCTGGTGGACGCTGTCGCCGTTCAGCGCCGGTCCGGGCAGCGAGGACAGCCCGGTGATCCGCACCGACGACGGCGAGATCATCGACTTCCGCACCGTCGTCTCCAGCCAGGGGGTCGAGTCGCGGACGATCGCCGGACACGCGCAGGACACCTACCGGGGCGAGGTCGAGGCCGCCGTCACCGAGATCGGCCGACGGCTGGCCGAGGAATGGCGGGTGGTGCTCACCGCCGAGGGCAAGGGCATGACCGACCGGATGGCCGAGGTGCTCACCGAGCACGAGTACCCGGTTCGGGTGCTCGATCGGCTCGACACGGCGCCCGCGGCCGGGGTGGCGACCGTCGTGCAGGGCGATCTGCCGCACGGCTTCGTCGCCGACGGGATCAAGCTGGCGCTGTTCACCGCCGGTGACCTCTCCGGGCAGCGCACCGCCGACAAGGCGACCCGCAAGATGCCGGTCCGGCGCAAGAACACGATCGACCCGCTGGAGCTGACGCCGGGCGATCCGGTGGTGCACAACCAGCACGGTGTCGGCCGGTACGTCGAGATGGTGCAGCGCAGTGTCGCCGGGTCGGTCCGGGAGTACCTGGTGATCGAGTACGCACCGTCCAAGCGTGGGCAGCCGGGCGACCGGCTGTACGTGCCGATGGACTCCCTGGACCAGGTCACCCGCTACGTCGGCGGTGAGCACCCGACCCTGGACAAGATGGGTGGGGCCGACTGGTCGAAGCGGAAGGGCCGGGCCCGCAAGGCCGTCCGCGAGATCGCCGGCGAGCTGATCAAGCTGTACGCCGCCCGGCAGGCCTCTCGCGGACACGCGTTCTCCGCCGACACCACCTGGCAGCGCGAGCTGGAGGACGCTTTCAGCTTCGTCGAGACCCCCGACCAGCTGGCGGCGATCGACGAGGTCAAGGCCGACATGGAGCAGATCGTGCCGATGGACCGGCTGATCTGCGGCGACGTCGGCTACGGCAAGACCGAGATCGCGGTGCGGGCCGCGTTCAAGGCGGTGCAGGACGGCAAGCAGGTGGCCGTGCTGGTGCCGACGACCCTGCTGGTGCAGCAGCACTACGCGACCTTCGCCGACCGGTACGCCGGGTTCCCGGTCAACGTCGCGCCCCTCAGCCGGTTCCAGAGCGCGGCGGAGTCCAAGGCGACCAAGGAAGGGGTGGCCGACGGCAAGGTCGACGTGATCGTGGGCACCCACCGGCTGCTCAGTGGCGAGATCCAGTTCAAGGACCTGGGGCTGGTGATCATCGACGAGGAACAGCGGTTCGGCGTCGAGCACAAGGAGCAGCTGAAGCGACTGCGGATGGACGTGGACGTGCTGGCCATGTCGGCGACGCCGATCCCGCGGACCCTGGAGATGGCGATCACCGGCATCCGCGAGATGAGCACCATCGCGACCCCGCCGGAGGAGCGCCACCCGGTGCTCACCTTCGCGGGCCCGTACGACGAGGCCCAGCTGACCGCCGCCATCCGCCGCGAGCTGCTCCGGGAGGGGCAGGTCTTCTACATCCACAACCGGGTGCAGAGCATCGACAAGGTCGCCAAGAAGCTCGCCGACCTGGTGCCCGAGGCCCGGGTGGTGACCGCCCACGGTCAGATGGGCGAGCACCGGCTGGAGCAGGTGATGGTCGACTTCTGGGAGCGGCGGGCCGACGTCCTGGTCTGCACCACGATCGTCGAAGCCGGTCTCGACATCTCCACCGCGAACACGCTGCTGATCGAGCGGGCCGACCTGCTCGGCTTGTCCCAGCTGCACCAGCTCCGGGGTCGGGTCGGTCGTGGCCGGGAGCGCGGGTACGCGTACTTCTTCTACCCCCCGGAGAAGCCGTTGACCGAGACCGCGCACGACCGGCTCGCGACCATCGCCGCCCACACCGACCTCGGTGCGGGCATGGCGGTGGCCATGAAGGACCTGGAGATCCGTGGCGCCGGCAACATGCTCGGCGGCGAGCAGTCGGGGCACATCGCCGACGTCGGCTTCGATCTCTACATCCGACTGGTGGGCGAGGCGGTGGCGGAGTTCCGCGGTCAGAACACCGAGCCCGAGGCCGACGTACGGATCGAGCTGCCGATCACCGCGCACCTGCCCGAGGACTACGTGGAGTCCGAGCGGCTGCGGCTGGAGATGTACAAGCGGCTGGCCGAGGTGCGCGCCGACAGCGATCTCGACGCGGTCCGCGAGGAGCTGGCCGACCGCTACGGACCGCTGCCCACCGCCGTGGAGACGCTGCTGGACGTGGCCCGGTTCCGGTTGCACGCCCGCGCGGCCGGGCTGACCGACATCGTCAGCAGCGGCAACTTCATCCGGTTCGCCCCGGCCGAGCTGCTGGAGTCGCGCCAGCTGCGGCTGAAGCGGCTGTACCCGGGCTCGGTGATCAAGGACACCGCGAAGCTGATCCTGGTGCCGCGACCGCGATCGAAGACGATCGGTGGGGAACCACCCAAGGACGGCGAGCTGCTGGCCTGGTGCACTGCCGTGATCACCGCGATCTTCGGCAGCTGAGTGTCCGCCGACGCGGCCGGCGCGCGGCCACCGCGACGGCTGGTGGTCGCGGCGGCGATCGTGGACGACCTGGTCCGCCCGACGCGGGTGCTCGCCGCCCGGCGCACCGGTCCGCCCGAGCTGGCGGGGCGGTGGGAGTTCCCGGGCGGCAAGGTCGAGCGCGGCGAGGACCCCGTGGCCGCGCTGCACCGGGAGATCAGCGAAGAGCTGGGGCTCGCCCTGATCCTCGGCGCAGAGGTCGTTCCCGCCACCTCGGGCGCCCTGGCCTGGCCGTTGACCGAGACGCTGGAGATGCGGCTCTGGCTGGCCACCGTCGACGGCGGCGAGATCACCGGCTCGACGGACCACGATCGGCTGCGCTGGGTCGGTGCCGCCGACCTGGCGGGGCTGGACTGGCTGCCCGGCGATCGGGCGGTCGTCGAGGCCCTGCGACCGGCGTTGGCTCCGAGGAGCTCACCGGACGTCCCGTAGGATCGCGGGGCGACGAGGCGGTACAGGCAACGGGGGCGAGTGGCAGCGATGAGGAGTTCGACGGTGGCTGTGGGATCGATGGCGATGATGCGGTCGGGCAGTCCCGGACGCAGGTCGAGCCGTGCGCTGCTGGCCGCCGGTGTGGCCGCTCTCGCCCTGCTCGCCTCGGCCTGCGGGATGAGCGGTTCGCCGAGCACTGTGGCGTACGTCGGCCCAGACCAAGTCACCCAGGAGCAGCTCGACAGCGCGCTGGCGGGCGTGCAGCAGACACTCGAGGCCGGTCAGCAGGTGTCTTCGGCGGCGGTGGTCAACGTGATGATCCACGGCGCCCTCGCCGACCAGATCGCCGCGACGAACGGCATCACCATCACCGACACGGACCGGGACGCCGTGATCAAGGGCAGCAACCTCGCTGCCCTGCTCGACGTGCCGGACGCCAAGCCGATCGCCTACGACCTCGCCGATCAGCAGCTGGTGGCCAAGGCGGTCGGCAACGATGCCTACCTGAAGGCCGTGCAGGGCATCGACGTCGAGCTCAACCCCCGGTTCGGCGTGCTCGATCCGACTCAGCAGACGATCGTCGACGGTCAGTCGTCCTCCTTGTCGCTGCCGGTCAGCGGCAGCTGACCACAGCAGTCCCTGTCGACGCGACGCTCTGACGTGAAGCTCTGATGCCCACCCACCCCGAGGTCGAGCGGCTCGTCGCGGTGATGGCGACCCTGCGTGAGCAGTGCCCGTGGGACTCCCGGCAGACCCATCGCAGCCTGGTTCCCTACCTGGTCGAGGAGACCTGTGAGGTGGTCGAGGCCGTGGAGGGACTCCCGGGAGAGTCGGTGGCCGGGGCCGGCCCGGCCGCCGCGCACCTGCGGGAGGAGCTCGGTGATCTGCTGCTCCAGGTGGTCTTCCACGCCGAGCTCGCCAGCGAGTCCGACGACGGTTTCGACCTCGAGGACGTGGCGTCCGGCATCAGCGACAAGCTGATCGCCCGGCACCCGCACGTGTTCGCCGCCGAGGAGGCGCCGAGTGACCTGCACGGGGTCTGGGAGCAGCGTAAGGCGAAGGAGAAGGGCCGGACGTCTTCCCTGGAAGGGATCCCGGAGAGGCTGTCGGCGTTGAGCCGGGCGAGCAAGATCATCGGCCGGTCCCGATCGCACCGGGTGCCGCTCGATCTGCCCACCGAGGAGATCGACGCCAGCTCGCTCGGGCACCAGATCGTGGCGCTCGTGGCGCGGGCCCAGGCCACCGGCATCGACGCCGAGCAGGCGGTCCGCGAAGCCGTCCGCGATCTCGAGGCCGACGTCCGTTCCGCTGAGACCCCGGCGACATAGTCTGGTCGGCATGAGCGAGCCGCCGTACGGGCCGCCGTACCGACCGAGTCAGCCGCCCTACCCGCAGCAGCAGCACCAACCCGGGCCGCCGCGGCAGGTGGTGCGGCCGCCGCAGCCGTACCCGCCCCAGCCGTACCCGCAGCAGCGACCGGCGCGTCGGCCGGACGCCGAGACGAGCTCCCAGGTCCGCGCGGCCATGGCTGCCCGCTCCGAGCTGGGGCCCGAGTACGACGAGGCGATCGCCGCCGGTCTGGCCGAGCGGGTCGAGGAGCTGGTGGCCTACCGTACGGCGGAGCTGCACCATGCCGACGAGTCCGCCAAGGAGGACCGCGCCGAGGTCCGTCGCGGCAACTCGCACCGCTTCGCGCTCGGCATCGTCTCCCTCGGCGCCGGCATCCCGATCAGTGCCATCGCCGCGTCCCAGGTCGATCCCGGACTGCCCGGTCTGATGGTCGCCTGGGCGGGCATCGTCGGCGTGAACGCCGTCTTCGCCTGGGGCAACCGCGGGAGACGTCGTCCGTGAACTCTCGTTCACCCCGCCCGGCCTCGTCGGCGCGGCCGACCCGCGCCGATAGGGTGGGCCCGACAAACTCCAGGTCCGGCACCGTGTGTGCCCGGGCGGTACGGAAGGCAGTTCGACGTGGCAAGTATTGAGTTCATCGGTGCCCGCGAGATCCTCGACTCCCGCGGCAATCCCACGGTAGAGGTCGAGGTCATCCTGGACGACGGATCGGAAGGTCGCGCGGCGGTGCCGTCGGGCGCCTCCACCGGCGCGTTCGAGGCCGTCGAGCTGCGTGACGGGGACAAGGGCCGCTACGGCGGCAAGGGCGTGACCAAGGCCGTCCTGGGCGTGCTGGACCAGCTCGGTCCGGAGCTGCTGGGTTACGACGCCAGCGAGCAGCGCCTGATCGACCAGGCGATGCTGGACCTGGACGGCACCGAGAACAAGGCCAAGATCGGCGCGAACGCGATCCTGGGAGTCTCGCTCGCTGTGGCGCACGCGGCGGCCAGCTCGGCGGATCTCCCGCTCTACCGCTACGTCGGCGGCCCGAACGCCCACGTGCTCCCGGTGCCGATGATGAACATCATCAACGGCGGCTCACACGCCGACTCCGATGTGGACGTGCAGGAGTTCATGATCGCTCCCATCGGTGCGGCGACCTTCCGTGAGGCGCTCGAGATGGGCGCCAGCGTCTACCACTCGTTGAAGAGCGTGCTGAAGAAGCAGGGGCTGTCCACCGGACTGGGCGACGAGGGCGGCTTCGCGCCGAACCTGCCGGCCAACGTCGCGGCGCTGGAGCTGATCTCCACCGCCGTCGAGGCCACCGGCCTCAAGCTGGGCACCGACATCGGGCTGGCACTGGACGTGGCCAGCACGGAGTTCTTCGCCGACGGCAGCTACACCTTCGAGGGCCGCAGCCTGTCGTCGGACGAGATGACCGACATCTACACCCAGTGGATCGACGCGTTCCCCATCGTCTCCATCGAGGACCCGCTGGCCGAGGACGACTGGGCCGGCTGGAGCTCGCTGGTGGCCAAGATCGGCCACAAGATCCAGGTCGTCGGCGACGACCTGTTCGTCACCAACGTCACCCGGCTGCAGCGCGGGATCGACGAGGCGGCCGCCAGCGCGCTGCTGGTGAAGGTCAACCAGATCGGCTCGCTGACCGAGACCCTCGATGCGGTGAGCATGGCGCAGCGCGCCGGCTTCGCCTGCATGATGAGCCACCGCTCCGGAGAGACCGAAGACACCACCATCGCGGACCTGGCGGTGGCCACCAACTGCGGTCAGATCAAGTCCGGTGCGCCGGCCCGCACCGACCGGGTGGCCAAGTACAACCAGCTGCTGCGGATCGAGGAGGACCTCGACGACGCGGCCAGCTATGCCGGTGCCTCGGCGTTCCCGAGGTTCAAGGCCTGATGCCGACGGGCCCACGGTCGACCGCACGTCCGGGAGCAGGTCCCGGGCGCGGTCGGCCGCGTGCCCGTAGCGGCAGCCGCTCGGGCAAGGACGCCGGCACCGCAGCGAGCAAGGAGCTCCGCGATGCGGACGTGGTGGCGCAGTCCCCGGCCACCGGTGCGGCGGTCGCCGCAGGATCGGGCAAGGGGACCCCGGCCGGCAAGGCGTCGAAGCAGGGCGGCGGCGCCAGGCTGAAGCTCCCGCGGCGGTCGAGCCTGACCGCCCGCGCGTTGGCGCTCGCGGTGGTGATCTTGATGTTGACCATCTCGTACGCCAACAGCCTGCGGATCTACTTCGCCCAGTCGCACGAGGTGGCCGCGACCAAGGCCGAGATCGTCGACCGGGAGTCCCGCATCGCCGACCTGCAGACCGAGCTGCACCGCTGGGACGATCCCGCGTTCGTCAAGCTGCAGGCCCGGACCCGGCTCGGCTGGGTGATGCCCGGCGAGATCGGCTTCACCGTGGTCGACGCCGACGGCAAGCCCCTGGGCGGCGGATCGCAGCTGAACACCGGTGAGAAGCCGGCGAACGACCGGGCACCCGAGTCCTGGTACACGAGGATGTGGGGCTCGGTGGAGACTGCCGACAAGCCCGCCGCGGCACCCGAGCCGGATCCGGCCGACGCGAAGCCGATCACCAAGAAGAACGTCGACGACGCCGCCTCGTCGACCCCGCGCTGAGTGCGCGACCACTACCTGTTGGACGTGACGAACGTGCTGATCGAGCCCCTGACCGCCGTCGACGAGGCCGCCGTGACCGAGCAGCTGCAGCGTCGACCGCGCGGGGTGATCGGCATCGCGCACCGGTGCCCGGCGGGACACCCGTCCGTGGTGGCGACGCTTCCGCGACTGCCGGACGGCACGCCGTTCCCCACCACCTTCTACCTCAGCTGTCCCCGGGCGGTGACCGCCTGCTCGACCCTGGAGGCCTCCGGGCTGATGGCCGAGCTGACGGAGCGGCTGGCCCAAGATGCGGAGCTCGCCGCGCACCATGCCGATGCCCATCGGGCCTATCTCGCGGCCCGGGACGAGATCGCGGCCGGCACCACCGGGCCGGTCGAGGAGATTGCGGCGGTCTCCGCCGGCGGGATGCCGACCCGGGTGAAGTGCCTGCACGCCCTGCTCGGTCACGCGCTGGCGGCCGGCCCCGGGGTGAACCCGATCGGCGACCTCACGCTCGAGCTGATCGAGGCCCGTTGGCCGTTCCCGTGCCGTGACGCGTGAGGTCGCCGTCTGGTCCGGCGGGCGATGACCAGCGCCGGGTCGCCGCGGTTGACTGCGGCACCAACTCGTTCCGGCTGCTGATCGCGGAGTCGGGTCCCGACGGTGCGCTGGTCGAGCTGACCCGGGAGCTGGCGATCGTCCGGCTGGGTCAGGGGGTGGATGCGACCGGCGAGCTGCATCCTGACGCCCTGGCCCGGACTTTCGCCGCGGCCGACCGCTACGCCGAGCGGCTCCGGGCCTTCGGCGTGGTGCCGGAGCGGACCCGGGTGGTCGCCACCTCGGCGGCCCGCGACGCCCGCAACCTGGAGGACTTCTTCGCCGGGCTGGCGTCCCGGTTCGGGGTCCGACCCGAGGTGATCACCGGGGCCGAGGAGGCCCGGCTCTCGTTCCGGGGCGCGCTCAGCGGGGTACGGATCGCTCAGCAGGGCCCGGCGCTGGTGATGGACATCGGTGGCGGCTCCACCGAGCTCGTGCTCGGCGACCGAACCGGCGCCATCTCGCACGCCGTCTCGCTGGACATCGGGTCGGTCCGGTTGACCGAACGATTCGCCCTGTCCGGACCGTTGGCCCCGACGGCGCAGGCGGCCGCGACGGCGTACGTGGACGCGGCCCTCGACGGACTCGATTGGTCACTCGACGGGATCGGCACCTGGATCGGCGTGGCGGGCACGGTGACGACCGTGTCGGCGCTGGTCCAGGAGCTGCCGGCGTACGACCGCGCCCGGGTGCACGGCTCGACCGTGACGACCTCTGAGCTGACCGGTCTGCTGGAACGGCTGGCCGCGTTGACCACCGACCAGATCCGGAGCCTGGGCGCGATGGAGCCCGGTCGGGCCGACGTGATCACCGCCGGCACCCTGATCGCCGACCGGGTCGCCCGTCGGGTCGGTCGGCCGATGCTGGTCAGCGAGAGCGACATCCTGGACGGCGTGGCGCTGGCCCTGCTGTCCTCCTGACCCGACTCCGCGGTGGCTGCCTCACCCGCGGAGTCGGCGCGAAGGGAGTCGCAGCACTGGCAGAATGCCCGGGTGACTCACCTGGCCATCACCGTCGTCGGGCATGATCGGCCCGGGATCATCGCGCAGGCGGCCGAGGCCCTGGCCGACAGCGGCATGAACCTCGAGGACTCCTCGATGACGTTGCTGCGCGGGCACTTCGCCATGACCCTGATCTGCGCCGGCAGCGCCTCCGTGGCCGAGGTCGAACGGGCGCTGGCGTCGTTGGCCGACGGCTCCCTGACCGTTGACGTCCGCGAGCTGCCCCACGAAGGTGGGCGGCCGTCGACGAGCGGCAGCACCCACCTGGTCACGGTGCACGGTGCCGACCGACTCGGCATCGTCGCCCGGCTCGCCGGGGTCGTCGCCGGCGCCGGGGGCAACATCACCGACCTGACCACCCGGCTGTCGGGTGACCTGTACGTGCTGCTGGCCGAGGTCGACCTGGACCCGTCGGCGTCGGCGCAGCTGGAGGCGGACCTGACGGCAGCGGCCGCCGAGCTCGGGGTCGGCGTCACCCTGCGACACCTGGAGCGCGACGAGCTGTGAGTCTCACTCTCCCCGCCCTACCGCAGGGCCGGGTGCTCGCCGTCGTCCGCGCACCCGCCCCGGTGCTCGCCGTTCCCGGGGCCTCGGTCGACCCGGCCGATCCCGAGGTGGTCCAGCTCTGCGCGGATCTGGTGGCCACCATGTACGTGTCGCCCGGCTGCGTCGGCCTGGCCGCCCAGCAGGTGGGCGTCGCGGCCCAGGCGTTCTGCGTCGACGTCAGCCAACACCCCAAGACCAGGACCTGCCACGGGCTGATCGTGCTGGTCAACACCGAGCTGGTGGCGTCGTCGAAGAACGAGAAGGCCCGGGAGGGCTGCATGTCGGTGCCGGACCTGACCGGGGACGTCAAACGGGCCACCCGCGCGACCGTCCGCGGTCAGCTGCCGGTGACCGGGGAGACCGTGGAGATCGTCACCGACGCGTTCGAGGCGCGGGCCGTGCTGCACGAGATCGATCACTGCCAGGGGTTGCTGTTCCTCGACCGGGTGGCCGGAGCCCACGCGCTGCACGCGCGCAAGGTCTACCTCGAGGCGCCCGGTGACGATACGGGACCTACGCGCGCGGTCTGATCCGGAGGCCGTGGTCCGGTCCGACAGCCCACTAAGATCGCCGACCGGGCCCCCGTAGCCCAACCGGCAGAGGCAGGCGGCTTAAACCCGCCCGAGTGTGGGTTCGAGTCCCACCGGGGGCACCACCCGGGGCAGGCCCTCAGCGGCGGGGTGGGCGGCGCAGTCCGAGAACCGCCGCCACCAGCACGACCGCGACGGGCAGCAGCAGACCCCAGGCCAACCCGGTGTAGCCCACGAAGGCCAGCACCGGCCCGGACAGCGCCCCGCCGAGCGCTCCGGCGAGGTTCATGGCCATGTCGCCGCGACCCTGGAGCCGGACCCGCTCGGCGGCCGGCGCGGCGTCGTTGAGCAGCGCGGAGCCGGCGACGGTGGAGGCGCTCCAGCCCAGCCCGAGCAGGATCAGACCGGTGATCACCAGGGCATGGGTCTGGGAACCGAGCGCCGTGACCAGCGCGGCGGACGCCAGCATCACCTGGCCCGCCAGGATCGTCGGGATCCGGCCGACCTTGTCGGACAGGATGCCGAAGACGGGGGACAGGGCGAACATGCCGGCGATGTGCAGGCTGATGGTCAAGCCGACGACCGACAGGGTCGCACCGCCGTGCATCAGGTGCAGCGGCGTCATGGCCATCAGAGCAACCATCGTCGCGTGGCTCAGGGCGGTGGCCAGGATCGCCAGCCGCACCAGCCCCGGGTCGCCTCGGACGTCTGCCGGGTCGAGATCACCCGGTGCTCTCGCGGACGGCACGTCCAGCTGCAGCTGCTTGCTGACGATGAGCGGATCGGGGCGCAGGAACACCGCGTACGCCAGCGCGGCCAGCAGCTGGGCCACGATCGCGAAGACGAACACCCCCGAGAACGGCGGTAGCCCCAGCGCCCGCCCGACGGTCTCGCCCGGCTCGGCGAGGTTGGGGCCGATCACCGCGCCGACGGTGGTGGACCACACCACCAGAGACAGGTCGCGGCCGCGGGTCTGCGGCGCGGCGAGATCCGTCGCGGCGAACCGGGACTGCAGCGCGGCCGCGGTGGCCGCGCCGGCGCCGGCCAGGCCCACGAACAGGATCGCCACCGTGCCCAGGACCATGCCGAGCACACAGAGGGCGACCCCGGACGCGGCGACCAGGGCCGCCGTGCTGAGCGACATCCGCCGACCGCGTCGGTCGGCCAGCCGGGCCAGTGGGATCGCCAACAGGGCCGCACCGAGGGTGCTCATGGTCGCGGCCATGCCGGACCAGCTCTCTCCGGCCAGCTCGTTGGCAGCGAGGGCGCCCACGCTCAGGGCGGCGCCGGTGCCGAGACCGCCGAGGATCTGACCGGTGGCGAGCAGGCCGAGCGTACGGCGACGCAGTGCGGCCAGATCGAGGGTCGGCAGGGTCTCGGTGGTCACGAGTCGGGAGCGTAGGGGACCGGGCCGACAATGGGCAGCGCCCGCGGTGCCGGAGGGAGAAGGGAACCCGCCATTCGCCTCACTCGCGCATCGGCGCAGGTGGTGCCACGATGCGTGCTGTGCGGGTGCATCCGAAGCTGTCGGCGACCTGCCTCGGCCTGGCCCTGATGCTCGGATCGCTGTGGTGGAGCGCGGCCTCCACGTACGTGGTGCTGCACGACGACGCCCGATTCGTCGGCGCCCTGGCCCGTACGCTGGACCAGCCGGCCGTCCGGGCGCGGCTGGGGGAGTGGACCGGTGCGGCGTTCGACCAGGCTGCCCGACTGGCCGGCAACCCGAAGCAGACCAAGGCCGCCCGACTGGCCGTCGCCCAGCTGCGGCAGACCGTCGTCTCCACCGCACCGCTCGAGCCGCTCTTGACGGTGATGACCGGGGTCGTGGTGAGCACCCGGGACGCGGCTGTCGGGCAGCTGGACGCCCGAGCGGTCCCGAAGACCGAGGTCCGGGCCGATGTCGCACCGCTGCTCACCCTCGCCGGTGTCGACGTCGACAAGAAGACGGCGAGGGCGATGGGGCTCACGCTGGAGCACGGTGGCGTCACCCTGCCCCTCTTCACCGGCGAGCAGCTGGACCTGCTGCAGCAGCGGTACGACCTGATGGTGCTGATCCGGCAGTGGGCGGGCTGGGTGGCCGTCGTTTTGCTCGCGATCTCGGTCGCGACCTCCCGGCTACCGCTGCGAACCCTGGCCATCGCCGCCGGGCTGGTCGCGGTGATCGCGCTCGTTCTGCCGCACCTGCTGGCGTACGGGCAGGGGCGGGCCGCCGGGACCGAGCTGGGTGCGCTGGTGACCCCGCTGCTCGCGACGGCCGGCGCCCGGCTGGCCGCCGTCGCCGTCCCGGTGGCGGTGGTCGCCGGAGTGCTCGCGGTCGGCATCGGCACCTGGCAGCTGATCCTGCTGCGTCGACCGACCGCCGAGCGTGGGTCGATCGAGTCCGAGTCTTAACCGATTCGTACGTGCGGAACAGGGGTGGCGCAACAGGCGTTGCGTAGACTGGTCGTGGCACCACCGCGGTGCCGGACACCAGGAGGACCTTTACCTATGTTGCGCAGTTCGAACCCGATCCTCTCCAAGCAGGACGCGTTCACACCCGCAGCTCCCCAGCAGGGCCAGAACCCGTACGCCCAGCAGCCGTACGCGGCCAGTCCGTACGGCCAGCAGCCGGGCTACGGCCAGCCGCCGGTCAGCACCGAGCCGCGGATGACGTTCGACGACGTCATCACCAAGACGGCGGTGGTGATGGGTGTGCTCGTCATCTCTGCTGCTCTGGCGTGGATGTTCGTGCCCCCGGCGCTGTACATGCCCGCCCTGATCCTGTCCGGTCTGGTGGGCTTCGGTGTGGTGCTCCTGGTCACGCTTCGCCGTGTCATCTCGCCGCCGATGGTGTTCCTGTACGCCGCCATCGAGGGTGTCTTCATCGGCATGTTCAGCAACATCTTCAACTCGATCTACCCGGGCATCGTGGTGCAGGCCGTCATCGGCACCTTCGCGGCCGCCGGGGTGACGCTGGCCGCATACAAGTTCTTCAACATCAAGGTGACGCCGAAGTTCCAGAAGGTCGTCATCATCTCCACCATCGCGTTCGCGGTGGCCATGCTGATCAACTTCGTGGCGTCGCTGCTCGGCTTCAACCTGGGTCTGCGCGACGGCGGCACCGGCCCGGTCAGTCTGCTCGCCGTCGGCTTCTCGATCCTCGGCTGCGTCCTCGCGGTGCTCAACCTGGTCCTCGACTTCGACTACATCGAGCGCGGTGTGGAGATGGGGGCCCCGGCCAGCGAGTCCTGGCGCGCCGCCTTCGGTCTGACCGTGACCATGGTCTGGCTCTACGTCGAGATCCTGCGCCTGTTGTCCTACATCCGACGCTGACCCCGTCCTGAACGACACCGAGACCGCTCGCCCCTGCCGGGGCGGGCGGTCTCGCCGTTCCGGGCGCCGGCCGATCGATGGGGCGACGGCCCGGTCGACCCGGCACTAGGCTCAGCGGCGTGGAGTACGTGACGTCGCTCATCGATCTCGTCGGCAACACCCCGCTCGTCCAGCTGACCCGGGTGACCGCGGACATCAAGGCGCTGGTGCTGGCCAAGGTGGAGTACCTGAACCCCGGTGGCTCGGTGAAGGACCGGATCGCGGTCAAGATGGTCGAGGCGGCCGAGCGGGAGGGTTTGTTGAAGCCCGGCGGCACCATCGTCGAGCCGACCAGCGGCAACACCGGGGTGGGTCTGGCCATCGTCGCGCAGGCGAGGGGCTACCACTGCGTGTTCGTCTGCCCCGACAAGGTCAGCGAGGACAAGCGGAACGTGCTGGCCGCATACGGGGCCCGGGTGGTGGTCTGCCCGACCGCTGTCGAGCCCGACCACCCCGACTCCTACTACTCGGTCTCCGACCGGCTGGTCCGCGAGATCGACGGGGCATGGAAGCCGGACCAGTACGCGAACCCGAACAACCCGGCCAGCCACTACGAGTCGACCGGTCCCGAGATCTGGCGCCAGACCGAGGGGAAGATCACCCACTTCGTGGCGGGTATCGGCACCGGGGGCACCATCAGCGGCACCGGGCGCTACCTGAAGGAGGTGTCGCAGGGGCGGGTCCAGGTGATCGGCGCCGACCCCTCGGGCTCGGTCTACTCCGGCGGCAGCGGTCGGCCCTACCTGGTGGAGGGTGTCGGCGAGGACTTCTGGCCGGCCAACTACGACCCGTCGGTCTGCGACCGGGTCGTGGAGGTCTCCGACGCCGACTCCTTCGCCATGACCCGGCGGTTGGCCCGCGAGGAAGGCCTGCTGGTCGGCGGCTCCTGCGGCATGGCCACCGTCGCCGCGCTCCGGGTGGCCGAGCAGATCGACGACCCGGCCGCGGTGATCGTGGTGCTGCTGCCCGACTCCGGCCGCGGCTACCTCACCAAGGTGTTCAGCGACGAGTGGCTCACCCGCTACGGCTTCGGTCCGCCCCATGAAGACGGTGGCCGGACGGTGGGTGACGTGCTGCGGGAGAAGTCCGGGGCCCTCCCGTCGCTGGTGCACACCCACCCAGGCGAGACGATCGCCGAGGCCGTGGAGATCCTGCGCGAGTACGGCGTGTCGCAGATGCCGGTGGTTCGGGCCGAGCCGCCGGTGATGGCGGCCGAGGTGGTCGGCTCGGTCAGCGAGCGCGGTCTGCTGGGCGTCCTGTTCGGTCGCCGCGGCCGTCCCGCGGACGCGGTCGAGTCGGTGATGGAGGACCCGCTGCCGGTGCTGGGCGCCTCGGAGCCGGTGAGCAAGGCCGTCGAGCTGCTGGTCGACACCGACGCGCTGCTGGTGCTGGACGACGGCAAGCCGACCGGCGTGCTGACCCGCCAGGACCTGCTCGCCGACGTCGGCTGACCCTCCCCGTTCCCGAGTTGTCAGATGCTGTGGTGGCTCCGGCGACCACGGATGCTGACAACTCGGCGTAGGTCGCGGGCTCAGCGGGCCAGCAGCTGCTCCAGGGCGACCCGCCAGTTGCCCGTCCACGCCACAGTCCGCCAGGTCTCGAGGGGCACCCAGCGCGCGTCGGCGGTGGTGCCACCCACGTCGAGCACCACCGGCTCGCCCGGCTCCGGGCACGAGGCTCGGTAGACCAGCCGGACCGCGTGGAAGTCCTCCACCCGGCCGCCGGGGCTGCGGCCGACCCAGTGCGACGTCTGCACCGCGACCAGGGCGCCCAGCTCGACGTGCTGCGAGGTCTCCTCGTGCACCTCGCGCACCACGGCCGCACCGGGCTGCTCGTCGGGGTCGATGCCGCCGCCCGGCATCCCCCAACGTCCGTCCACCGAGGTCCGCGGCGAGTACTGGGTGGCCAACAGCCCGTACCCCGACACGACGATCGCGTACGCGGCGATCCGCTGCCGGATGATCGGCTCCTCACCGGCGGCCACCATCAGCCCGACGTCACGTCCGGCGGGTCGCTGCCCCGGGCGGACCTCGTCCTCCACCGGTCGCACGGCGAACCGGAGCACCAGCTCGCCGGTCGCGTCGCGATAGGCGTCGATCGGTCCCTCGATGACGAAGCCGAGGTCGTACGCGACCACGGTCGGGTCGAGTCCGTGCGGCAGCGGGACGGCGAACCGCTCGCCCCCTGCCGCATCCACTCCGCGCACGTCCATCCCCCTATCTTCACGGGTCGAGGGATCGGGGGTGCCGTACGGTGTCGGTCCGACCCTGGAGGACCGATGCACCGACGGCAGCTTCCCCGTGCCGGCCTGCACACGCTCGCGCTGGCCGTGATGGCGGCGATCGCGTACGTCGACCCCGGCAACTTCGCCGTCAACGTGGCCGCCGGCGCCGAGTACGGGTACACGCTGGTCTGGGTCGTGGTGGGCGCGAGCCTGACGGCTTCGGTGGTGCAGTACCTGGCCGCGAAGCTGGGCATCGCGACCGGACTGAGCCTGGCCGAGAACTGCCGGCTGCGCTACGGTCGCGGCCTGCGTCGGGCCCTGTGGGTGCAGGCCGAGCTGGTCGTGATCATGACCGATCTGGCCGAGCTGGTCGGTGGGGCGTTCGCGCTGAACCTGCTGTTCGGTATCCCGATGGTGTGGGGCGCGGTGATCGTGGCCGCCTTCGGCTTCGTGCTGCTGGCGTTGCGGATCCGGGGGTACGAGGGCTTCCGGCCGGTGCTGCTGGCCCTGTTCGCGATGATCGTGCTGCTGCTCGTCGTGGAGCTGGTCCTGGCCGGCGTGGACGGGCCGGCCTTCGTCCGCGGGCTGGTGCCGCAGCCGCTGGAAGGGTCGGCGGCGCTGCTGGCCGTGGGCATCATCGGGGCGACCGTGATGCCGCACGCGCTGCACTTCCACTCCGCCATGTCCCGGGAGGACAGCCGACCCGAGGAGGCCGCCAAGCTCGCGGCTGCGGCCCGGGCCCGCAAGGCCATCGCCGTGGCCATGTCGTTCGCGGCTCTGGCCAACGTCTCCCTGGTGCTGATCGCCGCCCAGCTGCCCACCGAGGCGGCCGGCGGGTTGGAGCAGGCCTACGCCGCCATCGGCGACGTCCTCGGTTCGGTCGCGGCCGTCGGTTTCGGTCTGGCGCTGCTGGCCTCGGGGTTGTCCTCGACGATCGTCGGCATCTACACCGGCCAGGTCGTGATGCAGGGCTTCTGGGCCCGCCCGATCTCGTTGTGGCTGCGCCGGCTGCTGGCCGTCATCCCGCCGCTCGCCATCTTGATCGCCGGGGTCGACCCGACCACGGCGCTGGTGCTCAGCCAGGTGGTGCTGTCCTTCGGGTTGCCGGCCAACCTGCTGCCGCTGGTGCTGCTGACCTCGCGGCGCGCGGTGATGGGTCGGCTGGTGAACGCCAGGGTGACGACAGTGGTCGCCTACGCGGCCACCGCCGTGATCATCGTGCTGGACGTCTTCCTGCTGCTGGACCTGTTCGGCGGTTGAGCCGGTGGTCCGACTCGTGGGGGTCGCGGCGTCAGCGGCGAGCGCTGATGATCATGAACCCACCCGGCAGAGCGACCCCGCTGCCGTCGAAATAGGGCTCGAAGGCCGCCGCCAGCGCGGTCCGGACCTCGTCGCGGACGTCCTCGGGTCGACCCTCGATCAGGCCGCGGATGGGACCCAGATCCAGGGCGCCGGCGGCGGCTTCCGCGGGTGACAGCGAGCCGCCGACGTGGACCGTCTGCTCGGTCGGCGCGGTCTCGATCTGCTGCCAGCCGGCCGGTTCCAGCACCGAGACGACCCGGTCGTGGCTGCCCAGGCTGCACTGGTTGTCGGCGATGCCCACCGGCTCGTACTCCAGCCCGAGGCGGTCGAGCACCTCCGCCGCCGTCACGTACGGGAGGTCGAACAGCGGCACCTTGTCCCTGGTCTGCCAGACCGCGGCGACCAGCCGCCCGCCCGGTCGCGTCGCCCGGGCCAGGTTGGCGAAGGCGGCCACCGGATCGGGGAAGAACATCACCCCGAACCGGGAGATCACGGCATCCTGGCCGGCGTCGCCGAACTCGTACGTCTCGGCGTCGGCGACCAGCCAGCTGATGCCCTGGACCTCTGCGGACTCCCGCGCGGTGTCGATCATCACCGGGGAGATGTCGGAGCCGGTCACGTGACCCGTGGGGCCCACGACACGTGCGGCCTGGGTCGTCGTCGTGCCCGTGCCGCACCCGACGTCCAGCACCGACTCACCCGGCCGCAGGTCCGCAGCGGCGAACAGCTCCGCACTGACCGGGGCCATCTGCCCCTCGCGCTGCCTGGCACCGATGATCCAGCGGCGGACCCGCTCGTCGTCGTTCCAGCCCGCGGGTTGCTGCGTGTCGTCCTCGGCCATGCCGCCATTGTTCCCGGCCCTCATCTCCGAGCGACAACCGATGGTCCTGCGGGGTCGACAGGTACAGTCCTGCCCTGTGATCGCGGTCCTCGCCTACGTCGTGATGGCGCTCTCCGGCGTGATGGTCGTCTGGGGGCTGGTCACCGCCGCCGTGGACAAGCCGCCGGGTCGGGCGCAGCTGCTGTTCGCCGCCGGCGTGGAGGTGGTCACCGTCGTGCAGACCATCGTCGCCTTCGTCGTCCTGGCCAACGGCTTCCGGCCTGCCGAGCTGGCCACCACGATCGGCTACCTGATCGGCATCGTGGTGCTCATCCCGGTGGCCTGGTTCTGGGCGAACGTGGAGCGGACCCGGTTCTCGGGGGTGGTGCTGGCGGTCGCCGGCCTGGCCGTGGCGGTGATGACGCTGCGCCTGCTGCAGCTCTGGGTCCCGGCCGGATGACCGTCGAGCCTCGAGCGGAGCGGAGCACCCGCTCCGGGCCGGGCAAGGTGCTGGTCGCGGTCTACGGGATCTTCGCGCTGGCCGCCTGTGCCCGCGCCGGGGTGCAGATCGCCACCCGCTTCGACGAAGCGCCGTTGGCCTACCTGCTGTCGGCCTTCGCCGGGGTGATCTACGTGGTGGCGACCGTGATGCTGGCCCGCGGCACCCGCACCTCACGCAAGGTGGCCACGGTCGCGATCATGGTCGAGCTGGTCGGGGTGCTCACGGTGGGCACCCTCAGCGTGCTCGATCCCGAGGCGTTCCCCCGGGCCACCGTCTGGTCGGTCTACGGCAGCGGGTACGGCTTCGTGCCGTTGCTGCTCCCGATCCTGGGACTGTGGTGGCTGTGGGCCACCCGGCCCCCGGCGGTCAGGCAGCCTGGACGACCAGGTCCTGATAGTCCTCGTGCCGCTTGATCCAGCCCCGGATGAACGGGCAGAGCGGACGTACCTTCAGACCCCGTGACCGGACGTCGTCCAGGGCGGACCGGGCCAGCTGACTGCCCAGCCCCTGGCCCTCGTACGCGTCGTCGATCTCGGTGTGGGTGAACGCGATCACGCCTCCCTCGACCTCGTACGCCGCCAGCCCGGCCCGCTGGCCGTCCACGCTGATCTCGTACCGCTCGACCTCGGGATGGTCGCTCACCTGCACGTCTCTCACCGGTCTCCTCCAGTCGTCATTCGCTGCTCACGCTCGATCACTACGGTGTCCCGCCAGCAGCCGTTCGAAGGGCACCAGCTCGTCGTCGTCCTCCTCCGCGGCCGGCTCGAGGCGCGTCGAGCTGACCGTCCGCGGACGGATCAGGTCGGCCAGCTCCCCGGCGGCCCGGTCGACCCGGTCGGACAGCTGCGCGTCCGATCCCCAGTCCTCCGGCGCCGCGTACACAGCGGTTGGCACGACCACGGTGCGAAGGTAGCTGAACAGGGGCCGCAGAGCATATTCCAGCGCCAGGGAATGACGAGCCGTGCCACCGGTCGCCCCGATCAGCACCGGCTTGCCGGCCAGCACGCCGGGCTCGAGAACGTCGAAGAAGGTCTTGAACAAACCCGCGTAAGAGCCGGAGAAGATCGGCGACACCACGATCAGGGCGTCGGCCGCCGTCACCCGCTCGATCAGCTGCGCCAGCCGACCGGCGGCGAAGCCGGTGAGCAGGTGGTTGGTCAGCTCGCGGGCGTACTCCCGCAGCTCGACGGTCTCGATCTCGGCGGCCTGACCCCGCTCCAGGAGGGCGGTCCTGGTCGCGGTGGCCAGCCGGTCCGCCAGCAACCGGGAGGACGACGGTTGGCGGAGACCGGCGGTCAGCACCACGATCTGCTGGGTCATCGCACGCTCCCTTCGAGCTCCGGCGCCCGGCCGGTCACGGTGTCGGCGACCGGGGTCGTCGCGTGCTCGGTGCTCTCGGTCTCGGTCTCGGTCGCCCGCCTGGCGGCCAGCAGGGTGGCGTGCACCGGGGCGTCGGGAACGTCCGCCGGGCGCTTGGCGTCCAGCTCGCGGCGGAGCACCGGCACGACCTCCTCGCCGAGCAGATCCAGCTGCTCCAGCACCGTCTTCAGGGGCAGCCCGGCGTGGTCGATCAGGAACAGCTGCCGCTGGTAGTCACCGAAGTGCTCGCGGAAGGTGAGCGTCTTCTCGATGACCTCCTGCGGGCTGCCGACGGTCAGCGGGGTCTGCTCGGTGAACTCCTCCAGCGAGGGACCGTGACCGTAGACGGGAGCGTTGTCGAAGTAGGGCCGGAACTCCTTCCAGGCGTCCTGGCTCTTCGGCCGGATGAAGGCCTGACCACCCAGCCCGACGATGGCCTGGTCGGCGCGACCGTGACCGTAGTGCTCGAACCGGCGGCGGTAGAGGTTGATCAACCGCTGGAAGTGGTAGGTCGGCCAGAAGATGTGGTTGGCGAAGAAGCCGTCACCGTAGTAGGCCGCCTGCTCGGCGATCTCAGGACTGCGGATGGAGCCGTGCCAGACGAACGGCGGCACGTCGTCGAGCGGGCGCGGGGTGGCCGTGAAGGACTCGAGCGGCGTACGGAACTTGCCCTTCCAGTCGACCACGTCCTCCCGCCACAGCCGATGCAGCAGGTGGTAGTTCTCGATCGCCAGGTCGATCCCGTCCCGGATGTCCTTGCCGAACCACGGGTAGACCGGACCGGTGTTGCCGCGACCCATCATCAGGTCGACCCGTCCGTCGGACAGGTGCTGCAGCATCGCGTAGTCCTCGGCGATCTTCACCGGGTCGTTGGTGGTGATCAACGTGGTCGCGGTGGAGAGCACGATCCGCTCGGTCTGGGCGGCGATGTAGCCGAGCATGGTGGTGGGGGAGGAGGGCACGAAGGGCGGGTTGTGGTGCTCGCCGGTCGCGAACACGTCCAGACCCACCTCCTCGACCTTCTTGGCGATGGTCACCATCGCCTTGATCCGCTCGGCCTCGCTGGGCGTACGGCCGGTGGTGGGGTCGGTCGTCAGGTCACCGACACTGAAGATCCCGAACTGCATGTCACCCTCCTGGGTGGAAGATTTACAATTCAACTAACTGCCGGGTACAACGACATGCGGCGTGAGTTATTCCGTGATGCCGGGTTGGGCGGAAGCCGACCGTGGTCGGAAAACGCGCGCCGGCGGACCCCTGGATGGGGCGGAAGCCGACCGTGGTCGGAAAACGTGCGCCGGTGGGGCCCTGGATGGGGCGGAAGCCGACTGTGGTCGGAAAACGTGCGCCGGCGGGCCGCTGGATGGGGCGGAAGCCGACCGTGGTCGGAAAACGTGCGCCGGCGGGGCCCGCTGGATGGGGCGGAAGCCGACCGTGGTCGGAAAACGTGCGCCGGTGGGCCCCTGGATGGGGCGGAAGCCGACCGTGGTCGGAAAACGTGCGCCGGTGGGCCGCTGGATGGGGGCGGAAGCCGACCGTGGTCGGAAAACGTGCGCCGGTTGGGCCCTGGATGGGGCGGAAGCCGACCGCGGTCGGAAAACGCACGGACGCGTACGGATGCCTGTCGCGGAGGACCTCTGCGGCTCAGCACCCACGGCCGGGCGGGTTCGCGTCTATGCTCCCCTCACCGAGAAGGAGGACCACATGGTCAAGTACCGCGACAACGCCCAGCTGGACCCGTCGCAGATGGGTGGTTCCCGCGGCGGGAACGGCGGCAAGATCGCCCTCGGCGGCGGAGCCGGACTGATCGTGCTGGTGCTGGCGCTGTTCCTCGGCATCAACCCGGGCGACCTGATGGGGGGCGCCGCCGGTCCCCAGCCCGAGCCGGACAGCACTGCAGCAGCGCCGTACCAGCAGTGCACCAAGGGTGCCGACATCTCCCGTGACCGCGAGTGCCGCTTCGTGGCGTACACGAACTCGATCCAGTCCTACTGGGCCGGCGCCTACGACGGCTACCAGAAGATCCAGGTGGTCCCGTTCACCGGGCAGGTGTCGACCGCCTGCGGCACCGCGAGCTCGGCGGTCGGTCCCTTCTACTGCCCGGGCGACACCACTGTCTACCTGGACACCGGGTTCTTCGACGAGCTGACCAGCAAGCTGGGGGCCCAGGGCGGTGACGCCGCCGAGGCGTACGTGTTCGCGCACGAGTTCGGCCACCACATCCAGAACCTGACCGGGGTGATGGGCAAGGTGCAGTCCCAGGGCGCCGGCCAGACCGGCCCGAAGTCCGGCGGTGTACGGCTGGAGCTGCAGGCCGACTGCTACGCGGGGGTCTGGATGAACCACGCGACGAAGGACCCGAACTCACCGATCGAGTCCCTGACCCAGGACGACCTCAATCGGGCCATCGACGCGGCGGCCGCGGTGGGTGACGACCGGATCCAGGAGCGGATGCAGGGTCAGGTCAATCCCGAGAGCTGGACCCACGGGTCGGCCGCCAACCGGCAGAAGTGGCTCAACATCGGCTTCAGCAGCGGTGACCCCAACACGTGCAACACGTTCGCGTCCGGGGCTCTCTGACCGCGTACGGCTCTCGGATCCCGGGGAGCTCTCCGACCCGAGTCGCCTCCGAGCGGCGCTCGACCCAGCGCCCGAGTGCAAGCACCGCCAGACCCACCAGGGGCAGCACGATGACGGGGCTGTCCGCGGTGACGCCAGGTACGTCCTTACTGCGACGACAGGGCATCTGTGCTGGTTGTTCCGGGCGTCGAGCGTGGTCGGTGCGACCTGAGTCACAGCCGAGTGAGACAGTGACCCTCAGACGAATGTGGTCGCGCGACGGGTGAGGAGTGCTGTGAATCTCGAGAAGGTCATCTTCGGCTTCTTCGTGCTGCTGGCCGCGACCCTGAACTTCGGCTTCTTCATCGGTGACATCGGCGACGCGGCCCTGCACAACGTCTTCGAGCTCTTCGCCGCCCTGGTGGTCAGCCTGATCGCCACGGTGCTGAAGTTCGGCGACCGGACCCAGATCGGCGCTGTGCACCTGGCCACCAGCCTGGTGGCGGACCTGCAGCTGGTGGCGGCCTTCGTGGTCTGGGTCTGGGCGACGCAGATCTCCGCCAACGGGTTGACCACGGCACACATGGCCAGCGTCGTCTCGCTCTCCGGGGGAGCGCTGCTGGCCAACCTGGTGTCGGTGGTGCTGCTGGTCACCGAGACCGTCACCTTCCACCGCGGCTGAGTGGTTCCGTGCAGGAAGTGAGCCGGTCGTGAGGGACGAGGGCCGGTCATGAGCAACCCGCTGCTGATCTTCTGGCAGCAGCTGTTCGGACCCCGTAGGGCCCCGGACGAGGCCGTCTCCCGAGCCCACGTGGAGTTCGCCGACCAGGCCTCGGCCACCATCTTCTTGATCATGCGTCGGATGCGGACGCCGCTCATCGTGCTGATCCTGGTGTTCTCCGTCAGCGTGGTCGGACTGGCGCTGATCCCGGGCGTCGACCCCGACGGTGAGACGGCCCGGATGACGCTGTTCGACGCCTTCTACTTCATGAGCTACACGGCGACCACGATCGGCTTCGGGGAGCTGCCGTGGCCGTTCACCACGGCGCAGCGGCTCTGGGTGACCTTCTCGATCTACCTGTCGGTGATCGGCTGGGCGTACGCGATCGGGTCGCTGCTGACGCTGCTGCAGGACCACGCCTTCCGGCACGCGGTGGCCCTGCAGCGGTTCACCACCAAGGTGGCCCGGATCCGGGAGCCGTTCCTGTTGCTGGCCGGCTACGGCCGGGCCGGGGAGCTGCTGGTGAAGGCGTTCGACGCACTCGGCCAGCAGGTGGTGGTGATCGACGAGTCGAGCCAGCGGATCGACGCGCTCGAGCTCGAGTCGTACCACGCCGACATCCCGGGACTCGCCGCCGACGCCGCCAACCCGCACCACCTGAGGATCGCCGGACTCGGTCATCCGAGCTGTGCGGGCGTGCTCGCGCTCACCAACGACGACCGCACCAACCTGTCCATCACCATGGCGGCCGCGCTGCTGCGTCCCGAGCTGCCGGTGGTGGCTCGCACCATCTCGCCCTCGATCGCCGATCGGATGCACGCGTTCGGTACGCCGTCGGTGGTGAACCCGTTCGACCGGTTCGGCGACCACCTGCGGCTCGCGCTGAACGCCCCGGCGTCGTACCAGCTGCTCACCTGGCTCGAGGCCGGGCCGGGCGCCGTGTTGCCGGAACGGGGCAAGCTGCCGTCGCACGGACGCTGGGTGATGTGCGGCTACGGGCGCTTCGGTCACGAGCTGACCGCCGACCTGCGGGGTGCGGGGCTGGACGTCACCATCATCGACAGCGCGGCCCCGGCCGGAGACGACCAGGGCATCATCGTCGGTGACGCGTCCGAGGAGAGCGTTCTGGCCCAAGCCGACCTGGCGGGTGCCGTCGGGCTGGTCGCCGGCACCGATGACGACACCACGAACCTGTCGATGCTGGCCAACGCCCGCCGGATGAACCCGAACCTGTTTCTGGCGGCGCGGCAGAACCGACCGACCAGCGCGGCCCTGTTCGAGGCGATGCACGTCGACGCCCTGCTGGTGCCCACCGAGGTGGTGGCCCACGAGGTGTACGCCCAGATCAGCACGCCGCTGTTGTGGCGGTTCATCCGGGGCATCGCCGCGGAGGACAACGGGTGGGCCGACGAGCTCGTGATGAGACTGCGGCACAACTGCGGCGTCCAGCTGCCAGCACTCTGGAAGGTGAAGCTGGACCGGGTCCAGGCCCCCGCTCTCGGGCAGCACCTCGCTGAAGGTGCTGTGGTGCTCGGTGATCTGCTGCGCAGTCCGGAGGACCGCGACCGTCGACTGGAAGTCGTGCCGCTGCTGCTGCTCCGCTCCAGCGAGACCCTCCTGACCCCGGCCGACGACGCCGTGTTGCAGCCCGACGACGAGCTGCTGTTCGCCGGCGCGAGCCCCCAGCGACGGGAGCTGGAGAGCACGATGGTGGTGGACGCGACGGCGGCCTACGTGCTCTTCGACCAGCGGGTGCCCGCGAGCTGGGTCTGGCGGAAGCTGTCCCGGAAGGTCACCGTCGAACGACGGTGACCCTCCCGGTCGGGCGAGCTCGGCTGCTCAGTTGCAGGTGACCCCGGTGGCGTGGACGGGGCAGTAGCCGAACGGGTTCTTGTCCAGGTACTGCTGGTGGTAGTCCTCGGCGTAGAAGAAGTCACCCACGGGAGCGATCTCGGTGGTGATGGTCCGGTAGCCGGCCCGGCTGAACTCGGTCTGGTACTTGTCCCGCACCGCGGTCACCGTGGCCAGCTGCTCCGGGGTGGTGGTGTAGATCGCCGAGCGGTACTGAGTGCCGACGTCGTGGCCCTGACGCATGCCCTGGGTCGGGTCGTGGTTCTCGAAGAACACCTTGAGCAGCTTCTCCAGATCGGTGCTGGTCGGGTCGTAGCTGACCTTGACGATCTCGGTGTGGCCCGTCTTGGCGCTGCACACTTCCTCGTAGCTCGGGTTCGGGGTGAACCCGCCCGCGTAGCCGACGGCGGTGTTGGTCACCCCGGGAGCCTGCCAGTACAGCTTCTCCGCACCCCAGAAGCAGCCGAGCGCCAGGTAGATGACCTCGGAGCCCTTAGGCACGGTCTGCACCGGGATCCCGAAGATCTCGTGGAAGGTCGGCTCGGCCAGGACGGAGTGATCGCGGCCCCGCAGCGCCCGGGTGGGCTCGACCATGGTGACCTTCTGCTGGGAGAACAACATCGCATGCTCCTTCTGTCGTGATTGCAACCGGTTCAACAGCACCCGGACGGTAGGTGTTCCCGCGTCCGAGGCGTGCCGGATGCCTGGTGCGACGCCGGTACGCCACTGACTGTGAGTTCATCACCGACATCGGTGACCTGGTCACAGTCACCGCGTCCCGGGCAGCCCGCGTACGCTCGCCGCATGACGGATCGCCCAGGTTTCTCCACCCGCGCCATCCACGCCGGCCAGGAGCCGGACCCGACGACCGGCGCGGTCATCCCGAACATCGTGACCTCCTCGACGTTCGCCCAGGACGGGGTCGGCGGACTCCGGAACGGGTACGAGTACTCCCGCTCCGCCAACCCGACCCGGACCGCCCTGGAGGAGTGCCTGGCGGCGTTGGAGGGCGGCAGCCGCGGGTTCGCCTTCGCCAGTGGACTGGCGTCGGAGGACACGCTGATCCGCTCGATCGCCAAGCCGGGCGCGCACCTGGTGCTGCCCCATGACGCGTACGGCGGCTCGTTCCGGCTGTTCGCGCGGGCGTACGAGCCGTGGGGCCTGCTCACCGACCCGGTCGACCTGACCGACCTGGCGGCGGTGGAGGCGGCGATCCGGCCGGGGGAGACCGTGGCGGTCTGGGTGGAGACCCCGACCAACCCGCTGATGGCGGTGGCCGACATCAGTGCCATCGCCGAGATCGCCCATTCGCTCGGCGCCCTGGTGGTCGTGGACAACACCTTCGCTTCGCCCTATCTGCAGCAACCGCTGGAGCTGGGTGCAGACGTGGTCATGCATTCCACCACCAAGTACTGCGGCGGCCACTCCGACGTGGTCGGGGGTGCGCTGGTCGTCGCCGACGAGGCGTTGGCCGAGAAGGTGCAGTTCCACCAGAACGCCCTCGGCGCGGTGGCCGGACCCTTCGATGCCTGGCTGGTGCTGCGCGGGCTGAAGACGCTGGCCGTCCGGATGGAACGGCACAGCGACAACGCCGAACGCGTCGCGGGCTTCCTGGCCGAGCACGCGGCGGTCAGCGAGGTCTACTACCCGGGGCTGGAGTCGCACGCCCAGTACGACGTGGCCAAGCGCCAGATGCGGCGGTTCGGCGGGATGGTCTCGTTCCGGGTCCGGGCCGGTGAGGAGGCCGCGGTCGACGCCTGCGGCCGGACCACCGTCTTCACCTTGGCCGAGTCCCTCGGTGGGGTCGAGTCGCTGATCGAGCACCCGGGACGGATGACCCACGCCTCGGTCGCGGGCACGGCCCTGGAGGTGCCCTCGGACCTGATCCGGCTCAGCGTGGGCCTGGAGGACGTCGAGGACCTGATCGCCGACCTCGACCAGGCGTTGCGCTGACCAGCTGACGGTGGGCTCAGGCGCCTCTGGCTCGGCAATTGCCATCCATGGATGGGTTTTCCGTCGCCCGGCGCTGCCGGGTTCGGCAATTTCCATCCACGGATGGATTCTCCCTGGCCCAGAGCTGCCGGGTTCGGCAATTTCCATCCACGGATGGAAATGCCGTTCGCCGAGGGTTTGCCGTCTCATCGAGGGGCACAGGGTCAGGGCAGGCGCCAGTCGATCGGCTCGCCGCCCTGGCCGACCAGCAGGTCGTTGGCCCGACTGAACGGGCGCGAGCCGAAGAAGCCCGATCTCGCCGACAGCGGTGACGGGTGCGCCGAGGCCACGTACGGGACGTCGCCCAGCATCGGCACCAGACTCTGCGCGTCGCGCCCCCACAGGATGGCGACCAGCGGACCGCCGCGCTCGACCAGGGCCTCGATGGCGCGCTGGGTGACCTGCTCCCACCCCTTGCCGCGGTGCGAGCCGGATCGGCCCGGCGTGACGGTCAGCACCCGGTTGAGCAGGAGCACCCCCTGCTCGAACCAGGCGCTCAGGTCGCCGTGCGCAGCCGGCGGCACGCCGAGATCGGTCTGCAGCTCGGCGTAGATGTTGACCAGACTGCGAGGAATCGGGCGCACCGACGGCTCCACCGAGAACGACAGACCGACCGGATGGCCCGGCGTGGGATAGGGGTCCTGGCCCACGATCAGCACCCGGACGTCGGCCAACGGCCGGCTGAACGCCCGGAGCACGCGGTCGCCGCTCGGCAGATAGCCTCGCCCGGCGGCGATCTCGGCACGCAGGAAGTCTCCGACTGCGGCGACCGTCGGGGCCACCGGTTCGAGGGCGGCCGCCCAGTCGGGAGCGACCAGGTCGGCCAGCGGGCGGGGTCCGGCGGCACGGCCGTCAGCGGGGGTCATCGCAGGTCCTTGGTCGTCGGGTCATCGGCTTCGGGGCCACCGATCTGCTGCTCGCCGATCGGGATCGGCTCCGCACCGGCCGCCGGTTCCTCGCGGGCCGGGGGGACCCCGCGCGGCATCCGGAGCGAGTACGTGGCCGCCACCACGAGCAGCGCCGCGCCGAGCGCGAACGCCCACACATAGGAGAACCGGTCGGCCAGCAGGCCGGCCACGATCGGGCCGACGATGGCCCCCGTGTCGGAACACATCGAGAACACCGCCACCGGTGTGCCCCGCGAGCCACCGGTCGCGTCGCCCACCGAGGCGGCGGGCGCGGTGCCCAGGAACGCGGCCGCGACACCGTACGCGCTCAGCGCGGCGATCAGCACCCCCATGTTGGGGGCGAACGGCACCACCATGATCGACACCCCGGCCAGCAGACCGCCGCCGATCATGGCGGGCCGGCGGCCGACGGTGTCCACGAACTTCCCGGCTGGGGCCAGCGCGATGGTCTGGGCGACCGCGGCGCAGGCGAAGGCGATCCCGGTCCAGGTCGTGTTGTGGTGCAGCACCTCGACGACCAGCACCGGGATCAGGGCCGACCTGACCCCGAACGAGGTCCAGCCCTGGGCCAGGTTGGTCAGGCAGGCCGCCTGGAAGCGCGTGTCGGCGAGCACGGTTCGCAGCGGTACGACGTTCTCGGCGGCACCCGCCGCGGGCGCGACCCGTGTGCGGGTCAGCAGCAGCAACCCCACCAGACCGGCCACGGCCAGGGTGGCGGCGTAGAAGTAGAACGGCGCCCGGATGGAGATGAGGGCGAGCAGGCCGCCGATGGCCGGCCCGGTCATCCCGCCGAGCAGGAAGCCGCCCTGGAAGAAGCCCGCGGCCCGGCCGCGCATCTGCGGCGCGACACTGCCCAGCAGCAGACTCATCGCCGACACCGTGAACATCGCCGAGCCGATCCCACCGACGCCGCGCAGGGCGAGCAGCTGCGGATAGGTCTGGGCGGCTCCGGCCAGGCCGCTGGAGCCGGCCACGATGAAGATCCCGGTCGCCAGTACGGTGCGCTCGCCGATCCAGCTGATCAGCCGACCGCAGAACGGGCTGACCGCCAGTCGCATCAGCGCGAACACCGAGATCACCGCGCCCACCTCGGCGTTGCCGACCCCGAAGCTGCGGGCGAAGACCGGCAGCACCGGCACCAGCACCCCGAAGCCGACGGCCACGCAGAAGGCGATCAGACCCAGCACCAGGACGTCACGCGGCAGCGAGGTACGCTCGCGCAGCCGGCGTCGGACGGCTGCGGTGAGGGTCACCGCCCCAGTGTGCAGGACGGACCGCGGCCCCGTGCGACACGCCTTGGCCGCTACCGTTGTCACATCCCGGCCGGTCGCCGGAAAAGAATGGAGCACCCGGTGGAGCTGGTGAAGAGGATCCGCGAGCGACTGAGCTCCCGGGAGGGCAAGGTCGCCAAGGAGAGGGCTCTGCAGCAGGCGAGCGATCTGGCTGATGCCGCCGTCGCCCGTCAGTCGGCACCGCGCCGCGGCCTGTTCGAGGGAGAGCCGCCCGAGATCGCCGAAGTACGGGTCACGTCGACCACCGCCGAGTCCGACCAGGCCGTACCCGCTGCCCTCAAGGTCGCCGCCGCCTGGTCGTGGCGAGTCTTCCTGGTAGCCGGACTGGTCTACTTCATCGGCTGGGTCCTCGGCTTCCTGTCCGAGGTCGTCATCCCGCTCGCCGTCGCCACCCTGCTCGCCGCCGCCCTGAAGCCGCTGGCCAACCGGGTGCACAGGTGGGGTATGCCGAAGGGACCGGCTGCCGCCGTCACCCTGCTCGGCGGGATCCTGGTGATCGCCGGGGCCCTGACGCTGATCATCAACTCGATCGCCGGGCAGGCGGGTGAGCTGAGCCAGCAGGTGGTGACCGGCTTCCGGCAGCTCGAGCGGCTGCTGATCAACAGCCCGCTGCCGATCGACCAGAGCTGGTTCCGGCTGGACGAGTGGGGCACGCGCATCCAGCAGCTCCTGGTCGACAGCCAGAGCAGCATCGCCGCCTACGCCGGCGACATCGGCACCAGCATCGGGCACTTCCTGGCCGGGGTCGCGATCTGCCTCTTCACGCTGTTCTACTTCCTCTACGACGGCCGCGGCATCTTCAGCTTCCTGCTCAACCTGATGCCGCGGGGGGCGCAGGCTCGAGCCGACGCCGCCTCACTTCGCGGTTGGCAGTCACTGTCGGCGTACGTCCGCGCGACGGTGCTGGTGGCCCTGGTCGATGCCACTGGTGTGTTGATCGTGGCCCTGGCTTTGGGTGTTCCGTTGGCTCCGGCCCTGGCCGCGCTGGTGTTTCTGGGCGCCTTCATCCCGTTGGTCGGTGCCTTCGTGTCCGGGTTCCTCGCCGTGCTCGTCGCCCTGGTGGCGGTCGGCTGGGTCCAGGCCTTGATCATGCTCGCCGGCATCATCGTGGTGATGCAGGTCGAGGGGCACATCCTGCAACCGTTCCTGCTCGGTCGAGCCGTGCACCTGCACCCGCTCGCGGTGCTGCTCGCCATCGCCATGGGCATCGTGATCGCCGGCATCGTCGGCGCCCTGTTCGCGGTCCCGATCCTGGCCTTCGTCAAGACGTTCGTGCAGGAGCTCTACCGGCAGTCCCACGAAGTGGTGGTACCAGCGGACCCGCCGCCGAAGGCAGAACCGGCGACCGCCTGAGCACACCGCCGCTAGAGGGCGGAGCCCCTCTGGTACTGCGACCAGGACACGTCCCAGTCGGTGTAGCCGTTCCCCTTCTCCAGACCGCGGCCCGAGCCGGTGGTGGTCACCGGATCGCCGACCTGCACCCGGTTGAACAGCCAGGCCGCATTGGCGGTGCTCATCCCGACGCAACCGTGGCTCGCGTTGACCCGTCCGAAGTTCGCCGAGTTCCAGGGTGCGGCGTGCAGGAACTCACCCGACCAGGTGATCCGCATCGCGTACCGGACCTTGAGGTCGTAGGCCTCGTCGGCACCGATCATCTCGTTCGTCATCCGCGTGGTCGGCAGCTTCTCCAAGATCAGCTTGGTGCCGCTGCGGGTGGTCCAGCCGGACTTCCCGCCGCTGATCGGGATGGTCCGCTCGAGGTCGCCGTTGATGTAGACCTTCGCCTTCTTCGTGTCCAGGTTGATCTTGGTGACCAGCGAGCGCCCGACCGTGAACGAGGTGCTGGTCGTGTTCTGACCGTAGATCCCGTTGCCCGCGTCCAGGCCGTTCAGGTCGGCGGTCGCGGTCACCTTCGTGCCCGGCTTCCAGTAGCTCTTGGGCCGGAAGTGGACCTCGGAGTCGGAGAACCAGCTCCAGCTGCCCTCCTGCTTCGGCGCGCTGGTCACCGACAGGTGCTTCTCGAACTCCTTGCGGTTCTTCACCGGCACGTCGAACGTCAGGACGACGGGCATCCCGACTCCGACCTTGCTGTCCTTGAGCGGCTGCAGCTGGGCGAAGGTCTGCTGCTGCAGGGTCAGCGCCTGGGTCTTGAAGGTGGACTTCCTGGTGGTCGCGGTGCCCTCGGGATTCGTCCCGGTGACGCTCAGGGTGTAGGTGGCCGACGGCTCCAGCCGCTCGCCCGCCGTCCAACCCGTCTTGTCCTTCGCCACGGTCCCGTCGACGGTGCCCTTGACGGCGTTGCCCTTGCTGTCCTTACCTGCATAGCTCAGCTTCACCGTGCCGACCGTGCCGTTGGCGGCCTTGACCGCCACCACGGTGCTCACCTTCACGTTCTTCGCCCCGTCCTCGACGTTCGGGGTCAGCGTCACCGGGTCGGGGGTGGGGGTGCTGCTCGGCGAGCCGCCCTCCGAGGGCTGGGCACCCGACGGCTGCGAGGACGACCCCGGGTCCGTACCGGGCGCGGTGGCGCCGCCGGCCTGGGGGATCGTGCCGCAGCCCGCCAGGGCGAGCGCGGCGACCAGCGCGGTCACGGTGAGGATCCGTCGTCGATCGAGCAGGGACATGCGGGAGGTACCTATCCATCGGGTGAAGTCGCCGTGCTGCGGGCTCGACGTCTCCGGCGGGTGCGTGCGGGTGGGACACAGCAAATGTGCCACGCGTGAGGAGCGAGCCGTGGCGGCGCGCTCGTCGTTCCATGGTCACAACTGGGCGACGAGATCCCAAAATCTCCGCGTGTCGTCCGAACTGGTGAACGACGCTGTCTCCACAGTGGTTCCCGAGCCGCTGACGGGTGCTCCCGACCCCGCGGAGGCTGGAGCACTCGCGGAGTCGGGTGGGGCCCGCTCAGTGGGCGGCCGACACCTCTGACAGCTCCGGAGACTCCGCCGGGGCCGCCGGACCGCGGCCCTGGAGTGGACGCTCCCGCATGGTCAGGGCGATCACGAAGGCGACCGCCATGAACGGGACCGCGACCAGGAAGACGTCGTCCATCGCCTGGGTGAAGGCGGTCAGCACCCACGCCTTGACCGGCTCGGGCAGGGCGTGGATCGCCGTGATGTCGTTCATCGAGGCGGCGGCACCGCCGAGCTGGCTCTGTGCCGAGGCGGGCACGACCTCGGTCAGGTGGTGGGCCAGTCGGGTGTTGAGGATGGCGCCGAAGAGTGCCGTACCGATGGCACCACCCATGCTCCGGAAGAACGCGACCGAGGCGGTCGCGGCACCGAGGTTCTTGCGCTCCACGCTGTTCTGCACGGCGGTCACCACGACCTGCATGGTGAAGCCGAGGCCCGAGCCGAAGAGCAGCATCAACAGCGCCAGGTGCCAGTACGGGGTGTCGACACCGATCCGGGACAGCAGGAACAAGGCGGTGCCGACCAGCGCGGACCCGGTGATGGGCATCCACTTGTAACGGCCCGTACGGCTCATCAGCTGTCCGCTGCTGATCGAGGTGACGAACATGCCGACGACCATCGGCAGCATGGCCAGACCCGACTGGGTCGCCGTGAAGCCCTTGACCGCCTGCAGGTAGATCGGCAGGTAGATCAGACCGCCGAACATGCCGACGCCCATGATCATCGCGAAGCTGATGTTGGACACGAACGTCCAGTGCTTGAACAGCTCCGGCGGCAGGATCGGCTCCTTGACCCGCTGCTCGACGTAGGCGAAGGCCAGCGCGAGCGCGACGAAGGCGCCCAGCAGACCGACACCCGTCGGGGAGGTCCAGCCCAGGTCCGGGCCGGCCCAGCTGAGGTAGAGCACCAGGCTGGTGACCGAGCCGACGATGGTCGCGGCACCGAGGTAGTCCACCGAGGCCTCGCGCTTGACGTGCGGCAGCTTGAGGGCGATCGAGGTGATGACCAGGGCGGCGATGCCGATCGGCAGGTTGATCAGGAAGATCCACTGCCACCCGAGGTGGTCGGTGAACAGACCGCCCAGCAGCGGGCCGGCGACCGAGGAGACGCCGAACACGGCGCCGAAGAAGCCCTGGTACTTGCCGCGCTCCCGGGGCGGGATGATGTCGCCGATCACCGCGAGGGCGAGCGACATGAGCCCGCCGCCGCCCAGACCCTGGATGGCCCGGCCGAGGATCATCACCTCGATGTTGGGCGACATCGCACAGATGACGGAGCCGATCAGGAACACCACGATCGCGGCCTGGTAGACCGGGCGGCGACCGCGCAGGTCGGAGATCTTGCCCCAGAGCGGGGTGGCCGCGGTCGAGGTGAGCAGGTACGCCGTCACGACCCAGGACAGCTTGTCCAGCCCACCCAGATCGGAGGTGATCCGGGGGAGCGCGACCCCGACGATGCTCTGGTCCAATGCGGCCAGGAACATGCCGGCCATCAGGCCGCCCATCACGACCATGATCTGCTTGTGGCTGAGGTAGCCGTCGCCGGACGGGGTGGCGGCCGACGCGTCCGGGACCGGGGCACCCTGGCCGGCCGGAGTCGGCAGGGTCGACGTGCTCGACCCGTCCTCGGTCAGGGCGCGCCGCGGCGCTGGTGGGGTGCTGCTCATGAGAGGTCCTTGCTGGTTTGAGAGTTGACGCCGGTCACGAACTTGCCGAGGAGTCGCTCGAACTCGGCGATGTCATCGGGTTCCCACCCGGACAGTGCGGACTCGAGCAGATCGCGGCGGCGTTGGAAGGCTTGGTCGAGCACCTGCTGGCCGTCGTCGGTGATGCCGACCAGCTGGGCCCGCCCATCGACCGGGTCGGGCGTCCGGGCGACGAGCCCGGTCCGCTCCACCTGGGCGACATGGCGGGACACGGTGGACACGTCGAGATGGACCGCGGCCGCGAGGTCGCTGATCCTCAGTGGTCCCTTGTGGGCGATGGTCTTGAGCAGCCAGAAGATGCCGGGGTCGAGCTGGTCATCGGCCTGGCGCTGCCGCATGAGACGGCCCACGGTCATCAAAGCCGACAACATCGCGTCGGCCGCCGGCTGTGCTGTTTGCATGCTGCAACCATACTCTTGGTTGCATGCTGCATCCAACTGATGACCGGGGTGACCTCGGGCACAAGGGCTGTGGTCCGCACACCAGTACTTCGTCGGCGAGGGCACCACGCGATGCGCTCAACCGGGCCGGAGTCGATGGCTTCCGGAGAGGATGGGCGGACCGGCGGGCCGGGTCAGCCCTGAGGCACCCCTGAAGTCGAAAGCCAGACCTTCCATTAGTGAAAGGTCGGGTTTACTTTCGGTACATGACCAGTGACCTGCGCATGACCGCCATCTTGGAAGACCTCGCCGCCGGGCGCATCGACGCGGCCGAGGCCGCCCGCCGCATCGACACGCTCAAGGCGGCCGACGGGTCCGCGCCGAGCGCGGTCCCGGAGGCCCCGCGGGAGCCGACCAACGACGAGCTCGCCGGAGCCGACGACACCGTCGTCGACCCGTGGGCCGTGAGCACCGATCGACCGCAGCGCGCCACCCACACCACCGACAGCTTCGTCGCCGCCACCGAACCCGTCGCCGAACCGGAGCCGCCGCGCAGCAAGCCGGTCAACACCAGCGGCGTCGACAAGATCACCGTCCGGGCGATCGGTCGACGGGTACGCATCGTGGGGGAGTCCTCGGTCGCCACCCTGGCCGCGGACGGACCGCACGTGCTGCGCCGCAACGGCTCGGTGCTGGAGGTCTCCAGCGACGGTGAGCTGGGGGCGTCGCTGGACGGCTTCAGCATCCTCAAGGCGCCGCGCAACCTGGACGAGTTCCGCTCGCTCGGGCTCGGCAAGGAGCTGTTCCTGCGGGTCAACCCCGACATCGAGGTCGACGTCGAGGTGACCGGGGGCAGCCTGAACACCGAGCGTGTTCCTCGTCTGGGCAAGGTCCGGCTGACCGCCGGAGCGGCCAAGCTGCTCGACGTCGAGGTGATCAAGGACGCGTTGATCCAGGCCGGTCAGGCCACGGTGAAGGGCACCATCACCCGCGGTCGCTCCCGCATCCGGGCCGAGTCCGGCAGCTTGTCGATCCAGCTGACCGATGCCTCCAACGTGACGGTGCACGGCGAGTCCCAGCTCGGCAAGGTGAGCTGGTCCGGTGGCCACAGCGGGGCCGGCGACGAGGTCGTGATGGGCAACGGCAGCGCTCGCCTCGACGTGGAGGTCGTGATGGGTCACGCGTCGGTCAAGGTCGGCAACGATCAGCCGGCCGAGAACCTGCGCTGAGCGGGGGGCGGACGATGACCGGCTCCGAACGCACCCGACCGACCCGCCGACCCGCCGAACGCGACCGGCATGAGCACCGCGCACCGAGCGACTGTCCCGTCTGCGGTCACCATCTGGCGGTCACCCGGCTGGGGTGCGCCTCCTGTGGCAGCGAGCTCGCCGGGGTGTTCAGCACCTGTGAGTTCTGTGCCCTGAGCGACGCCGACAACGACCTGCTGCGGGTGTTCCTCGCCTCGCGCGGCAACCTCCGCGAGGTCGAACGGCACCTCGGCGTCTCGTACCCGACGGCCCGGCTGCGCTTCGACCGGCTGCTGGAGAAGCTCGGCCTGGCCGAGGAGCCGGAGGACGTCCAGCTGACGCGTGAACAGGTCCTCTCCGAGGTCGCGTCCGGTGCCCTGTCGCCGGAGGAGGCGGCACGGCTGCTCGCTGAGCTGTAGGACCCGTCCGCTGCAGCCCTGGACAGCGACGAACCCGGCTCGATCACCGAGCCGGGTTCGTCTGCGTACGGGAGCTGGAGGGTCAGCCCTTGAACGGCTGGATGTCGATCACGGTGACCTCGATGGCCTTGCCGTTGGGGGCCTCGTAGCTGGCCGCGTCGCCCTTCTTCTTGCCCAGGATCGCGGCGCCGAGCGGGGACTGCGGGCTGTAGACGTTCGTCGAGTCGACGGCGTCGTCCAGCCCCAGCAGCTCGCGGGATCCGAGGACGAAGGTGTCGGTGTCGGATTCGTCGCCGAAGAACGCGACGGTCACCTGGACGCCCGGGCCCACCTCGTGGACGTCGGTGGGAGCGTCGCCGACCTCGGCCCGTCGCAGCATGTCGGTCAGCTGACGGATCCGGGCCTCCTGCTTGCCCTGCTCCTCGCGGGCGGCGTGATAGCCGCCGTTCTCGCGGAGATCACCCTCGTCGCGGGCGGCAGCGATCCGCGCGGTCACCTCGGCACGCCCGGGCCCCGACAGCTCGTCCAGCTCGTGCTGCAGCTTGTCGTACGCCTCCTGGGTGAGCCAGACGACCTCTTGCACGTTTTCAGGCATCGGACCAGCCTAGCAAGCCGACAACGAACCGTCAGGCCGGTGAGCACTCGCGGATGACGGCGGTGGTGGCCCGGCGGACCGTGGTGATCGAGATCGTCTGGTTCACCACCCCGTCCGCCGTCGCCGGCACCGCGAGATTCACCTCACCCACGGGCTGGAAGTCCTCGGCCTGGGCCGACACCCGGCAGACCACGGGGATCGACGGGTCGGGCCGGTCGACGATCACGGTGGCGTCGATCCGACTGTCGGAGACCACCGTGTACGCGGCCACCTTGGCCGAGACGACCGGTTCGGCGTGCACCAGCGCGGTCCAGATCAACCAGGTCAGGGAACCCGCGGCGATGACGGCGATGATCCCGATCAGCACCGGACGCGGTAGGCGCGGCCCGGGATAGCGACGGGCCAGCCGGTCCCGGTCGGCGGCACTCAGCTCCGGTCGAGCGGCGGGATCGCTGCTGGTCGGACGCATGCCGACCATTGTGGCCGAGCCGTCCGCCGAATGCCGATTCGCCGTCCGGGTGGGTCCGGGGACGCCCCGTCGTCTCGCCGAGCGGTGCCGTGGTCGGCGAACCGGCCGGGTCAGTGGCAGCATGGGCGCCCATGGAACGACCCCCGCTGCGGTTGGACGCCGCCGGCGAGCGCTTGCGTCTGCTGCACGTCCACGCCCACCCCGACGACGAGTCGAGCAAGGGAGCGGCGAGCACGGCCAAGTACGTGGCCGAAGGCGTGTCGGTGACGGTGGCCACCTGCACGGGGGGAGAGCGCGGTTCCATCCTCAACCCGGCCATGGACCGCCCCGACATCCTGGCCAACATGGCCGAGATCCGACGCGCCGAGATGGATCGGGCCCGCAGCATCCTCGGCATCGAGCAGGTCTGGCTCGGCTTCGTCGACTCCGGCCTGCCCGAGGGCGATCCGCTGCCGCCGCTGCCCACGGGCTGCTTCGCCTCGGTCGACCTCGACGTCGCCGTCGGCCGGCTGGTCGAGGTCATCCGCCGCTTCCGGCCCCAGGTGATGACCACGTACGACGAGAACGGCGGCTATCCCCATCCGGACCACATCCGCTGCCACGAGATCAGCGTGGCGGCGTACGACGCGGCCGCCGACCCGAACCGCTACCCCGACGCCGGCGAACCGTGGCAGATCACGAAGCTCTACTACCACCTGTCCTTCCACTGGCGGCGGTTCGCGGCGCTCAACCACGCGATGATCGAAGCCGGGCTGGAGTCCCCGTACGCGGAGCGGTTGGCCACCTGGGAGCGCAAGCCCGAGGACGAGAAGCGGCTCACCACCCGGGTCGAGTGCTCCGACTACTTCGCTATCCGCGATCAGGCCCTGTTGGCGCACGCCACCCAGATCGATCCGGAGGGCCCGTGGTTCTCGGTGCCGTTGGAGATCCACCAGCGGGCCTGGCCGACGGAGGACTTCCAGCTGGTCCGGAGCACGGTCACCACCGACCTGCCGGAGGACGACCTGTTCGCCGGTATCGCGGCTCCCGCAGCGCCGATCTCGGAGGCCGCCGCGAGTAGGGTGCCCTCATGATGTTGTTGGAGGTCGACCCGAACCTGGTGCGGCCGGGGTGGACGCCACTGGTGGTCACCGTCCTCCTCGGCATCGCGCTGTTCTTCCTGGGTCGCAGCATGATGAAGCAGTTCCGGCGGATCGACGTGCCGAGCGACCACGAGACCGACCCGGCGACCAGCAGCGGGTCCACGGCGGCCGACGTCCACACCTCGACCGGGGAGTCGCGGACCCCGCCGATCCCCGATCTCCGCGCGCCGACGCGTGACGGCGGAAGCGCCGCTCCGCCCGATCCGCGCTGAGGCGCGGATGAGCGCCCCACGTCCGCCTGGCATGCACGACGTCGCCAAGCTGGCGGGGGTCTCCCACCAGACGGTGTCGCGGGTTCTGAACGATCACCCGAGCGTCCGTCCGGAGACGCGGGAACGGGTGCAGACGGCGATCACCCAGCTGGCCTACCGACGCAACCCGTTCGCGCGGGCCCTGGTCACCCGCCGGACCCACACCATCGGGGTGCTGGCTCCGGCCTCGAACCTGTTCGGTCCGGCGTCGCTGGTCATCGCCGTCGAGCAGGCGGCCCGCAGCCACGGGTGGTACGTCTCGCTGGCCAGCCTGTCCGACTTCGATCCGCCGTCGGTCGCCACGGCGATCGATCACTTCCTCGGTCAGCAGGTCGACGGGCTGGTGGTGGTCGCGCCGGTGCCGAGCGCGGTCGAAGCCTGCTCGGCTGCGGCCCTGGGGGTGCCGACGGTGATGGTCGCCACCGACACCGAGCCGGCGGACGGCTTCGATGTGGTCGCCATCGACCAGCAGCAGGGCGCCCGTGCGGCCGTGCGGCACCTGCTCGATCTCGGACACCCGAGCGTCGCCCACCTGGCCGGACCGAGCGACTGGCTCGACGCCGCGGCCCGGCTGCGCGGTTGGCGGGATGAGCTCACCGGTGCGGGGATCGCGGCACCCGAGGTCCTGACCGGCGACTGGTCCGCGGCCAGCGGCTACCGGGTGGGGCAGGAGCTGCTGGCGACCGGCGGGGTGCTGCCGTCCGCCGTCTTCGCGGCCAACGACCTGATGGCGATCGGGCTGATCCGTGCGCTGGTCGAAGGTGGGGTGTCGGTGCCCGGGCGGGTGTCGGTCGTCGGCTTCGACGACATCGACGCGGCCGGCTTCACCCTGCCGCCGCTGACGACCGTGCGCCAGGATCTGGTCACGCTCGGTCGCCTCGGGGTCGAGCGGCTGCTGGCGCGGATCGGCGGCGCCGAACCCGCCGAACCCGCCGAACCCGTACGTCAGCCGCCCGAGCTGGTGGTGCGGGCCAGCACGGCGGCGGTCTGAGCCAGGTCGTCCGACGTACGTAGGGTCGCCCTCCTTGCCGGTCACGCGTGTTATCGTTAACATTCCGTCGACGTGGGCGTAGCGCCGACGGCCCTGACCCGACCGGAGGAACTGTCATGAGTCTGACCGCCGAGGTCGAGGCCACCATCCGGCGGCTGCGCGCGGAGGTCGCCTCCTTGCATGCCGAGCTGCCCCGCAACGAGCTGGTGGTGTGGACCGCCGGCAACGTGTCCGCACGAGTGCCGGGGCGCGACCTGCTCGTGATCAAGCCCTCCGGGGTGAGCTACGACGAGCTGACGCCGGAGGCGATGGTGGTCACCGACCTGGAGGCCAATCTCGTCGAGGGCGAGCGCGCCCCGTCCTCCGACACCGCCGCACACGCCTACGTCTACGCCCAGCTGCCCGAGGTGGGTGGCGTGGTGCACACGCACTCCACGTACGCGACCGCCTGGGCCGCCCGCGGCGAAGAGGTGCCCTGCGTGCTGACGATGATGGCCGACGAGTTCGGCGGGCCGATCCCCGTCGGGCCGTTCGCGTTGATCGGGGACGACTCCATCGGGCGCGGCATCGTCGAGACCCTGCGTCGCAGCCGGTCCAAGGCCGTGCTGATGCGCAACCACGGGCCCTTCACGGTGGGCCCCGACGCCAGGTCGGCGGTGAAAGCGGCCGTGATGGTCGAGGAGGTGGCCCGCACGGTCCACATCTCCCGCCAGCTGGGGGAGCCGATCCCCATCCCACAGGCCGACATCGACCGCCTGTACGACCGCTACCAGAACGTCTACGGACAGTCCCGAGGAGAGAAGCGATGAGCGCATACGTCTGGTTCCTGACCGGGAGCCAGGGCCTGTACGGGCCCGAGACGCTGGACCAGGTGGCCGACCAGTCCCACACGGTGGTGGAGGGGCTGAACGCGGCCCTGGACACCCCGGTGGTGTGGAAGCCGGTGCTGACCGACTCCGACGCCATCCACCGGCTCATCCTCGAGGCCAACGCGGACCCGGACTGCATCGGCGTGATCGCCTGGATGCACACCTTCTCGCCGGCCAAGATGTGGATCCGCGGGCTGGATGCGCTGCGGACACCGCTGCTGCACCTGCACACCCAGGCCAACGTCGACCTCCCCTGGGAGAGCATCGACATGGACTTCATGAACCTGAACCAGGCCGCCCACGGTGACCGCGAGTTCGGTTACATCCAGACCCGGCTCGGGGTGGCCCGCAAGACCGTCGTCGGTCACGTGTCCGACCCGGCGGTGATCGGTCGAGTGGCGGCGTGGCAGCGGGCCGCGTTGGGCTGGTCGGCGATCCGCAGTCTGAAGCTGGCCCGCTTCGGCGACAACATGCGCAACGTCGCGGTCACCGAGGGGGACAAGGTCGAGGCCGAGCTGAAGTTCGGGGTGTCGGTCAACACCTACGGCGTGAACGACCTGGTGGCGGTGGTCGACCGGATCGAGGACGCCGTTGTCGATCAGCTGATCACCGAGTACGGCGACCTCTACGACCTCGATCCCGTCCTCGCCCCGGGTGGCGACCGGCACGAGTCGCTGCGCTACGGCGCCCGGCTCGAGGCCGGGATGCGGACGTTCCTGACCGACGGCGGCTTCGGTGCCTTCACCACCAACTTCGAGGACCTGGGTGGGCTGCGGCAGCTGCCGGGCCTCGCCGTCCAGCGCCTGATGGCCGACGGGTACGGCTTCGGTGGCGAGGGTGACTGGAAGACGTCGGTGATGCTGCACACCCTCAAGGCGATGGCCCCCGGTGGTCCGACCTCGTTCATGGAGGACTACACCTACGACCTGTCCGGCACCCCGCGGATCCTGGGGTCGCACATGCTCGAGGTCTGTCCGACCATCGCGGCGGGGCGCCCCCGGGTGGAGATCCACCCGCTCGGCATCGGCGATCGCGAGGACCCGGTACGGCTGGTCTTCGACGCCGTCACCGGTCCGGCCGTGGTCCTGGGCATCTGCGACGTCGGCGATCGCTTCCGGCTGGTCGCCAACGCCGTGACGGTGGTGGATCACCCCGCCCTCCCCAACCTGCCGGTCGCGCGAGCCGTGTGGGAGCCCGAGCCGTCGCTGGCCACCTCAGCGGAGTGCTGGCTGGAGGCCGGCGGGCCGCACCACACAGTGTTGTCAGCGGCGATCGGGGTGGAGGAGCTGACCGACTTCGCGGCCATGGTCGGCACCGAGCTGGCCCTGATCGACGCGGACACCACCCACCGTGCGTTCCGCAACGAGCTGCGCTGGAACGCGGCGGCGTACAAGCTCGGACTCTGACCGGCCTGGCACCATGTCGCCATGACGGACCAGGTCGACGCCTTCGCCGAGGCGCGGGTCCTGCCCGCGTACCGGCCGATCTTCGCGGCGTTCCGCGACCTGGTCCGGACCGAGTTCCCGCAGCTGACCGAGGGCCTACGGGGCGGCACGGACGCCTATCCGGGAGTGCCGGTCTACCGGCTGAACCGGATCGTGGTCACGGTCAGCCCGACCAAGAAGGGCATCACCATCAACTTCACCGATGGTGGTCGGTTCGACGACCCGTACGGGTTGCTCGAAGGCGTCGGCCACAAGACCCGCAACGTGCGCTGGTCGAAGCCGGAGCAGTTCGACGCCGACGCCCTGCGTAGCTATCTGCGGCAGGCGGTCGATGCCGACTCACGCTAGGCCGCGGCCGGCCAACCACTGCTGGCCCCGTCGCCGCGAAGCCTGAGCGAGCCAGGCGTCCTGGACGATCTCGGTCAGCTCGGCGTAGCTGATCTCGCCCAGCCGGCTCGCCCGGACCAGCACCGACGGGTGCCCGTCGAAGTGGCCGGTGCTGAAGAACGGGCTGCGTTCGTCGGTGATCAGGGCGACCTTGTCGGCCTCGGAGCCGACCCAGATCACGATCACGTCGTCGTACCGCTCCCCGGTCACCGGGTCCGCAGCGTCCGGTCGTGCGGTCCGGAAGAACACGAACGACTTGCCGCCGACCTGGTAGACGGGATTGCCCTTGGGCCCGTGGATGAGTGTGACGTGCGGCATGCCCGCCGCCAGGACGTGCACATCGGCGACCTTCGCGCGACGAGCGCTCATACCCTCACCGTAGGGGAATGCTGCCGACCCCTCGCTGAAGCCCCTGGTCAGGGCGGGAACAACCGTTCGCGTGAATGACCACCCCAGGGGCCCTCAGGTGCGCAAACTGTTTCCCCGTGGTGTTTATTGCCGATCGGGCTATATATGCGCCGGCGTGATATCTTCTCCATCACAGGGGTAGGTCTCGGCGCGCCCAGCGTTGCCGTCAGGGGAAAAGTCTTCGGGGTCCGACGACTCGCAAGCAGTTGGGGCTGCGCGCGGGTCGTATCTTCGAGCCATCAGCCGGTTGTCCACAAGCGACACGGCGTTCCAGACGCGTTGAGACCTTGGCTACGGCTTGGGGAGAACAGATGTCGGGAACACGCCGATCTGACGCGCGCAAGAGCGCGTCCGATCGCATCACCACAATCAGCACGTCCGGCGGAGCGGGCAGCTTCGCGCGCCGCGTCCGGCGGTTGACGGCGACGCTGCTGGCCGGCGGCCTGGTCGCCGCGGGCTTGGCCACCGCGGCCCTGCCGGCTCGAGCCGACACCGCGCCGGCGGCCGGAACGCCCGCCACGGTCAGCGCCGACGGTCTGCCCACGTGGCAGATCAACGGCGTCGTCTGGAGCCAGGTGCTCGTCGGCAACACCGTCTATGCGACCGGTAGCTTCACCAAGGCCCGCCCGCCGGGTGTGGCGGTCGGAGGCGCGGGTGAGATCGCGGCTCAGAACATCTTCGCCTATGACATCCGGACCGGAAATCCCGTCAGCGGGTTCAGCCACTCGCTCAGTGCCCAGGGGCTGGCGATCACGGCCTCACCGGACGGCTCCCGCATCTACGTCGGCGGCGACTTCACCTCCGTCGACGGCGCCGTCCGCGGCCACGTCGCCGCGTTCAACACCGCAACCGGTGCCCTGGATCCCGCTTTCGCCCCCAACGTCAGCAACCAGGTGAAGGCGCTCGCCGCCACCGGCTCCACGGTCTACGTCGGTGGTGGCTACGGCGCCGTCAACGGCAGCACGCGCAGCAACCTCGCTGCGGTGAGCGCCGCCAACGGCTCGCTGCAGGCGTGGAATCCCAAGGCCGAGAACGGCACCGTCTGGTCGATGGTGCTGGCGCCGGACAACAGTCGCCTCATCGTGGGTGGCTCGTTCACCTCACTGAGTGGTGTGGCCGCGTACGGCATGGGCTCGGTCAGCACCGCCAACGCAGCGATCCTGCCGTGGGCGGCGAACCAGACGATCCGCTCGGCCGGCAAGGAAGGCGCCATCACGAGCCTGCGGACCGACGGCAACCAGATCTTCGGCACCGGCTACTCCTTCGAGACCGCCACGGCCAACTTCGAGGGCACCTTCGCCGCCGATCCGGCCACCGGACAGATCAGCACGGTGAACGACTGCCACGGCGACTCCTACGACATCCTCCCGGTCGGGCAGGTGATGTACACCGTCGGTCACGTGCACGACTGCACGCCCGTCGGAAGCTTCCCGGACACCAATCCGCGGGTGCGCTGGCAGCACGCCCTGGCTTGGACCATCGCCTCGACCGGCAAGAACACCGGACCGGACTCGTACGGGTGGAACTTCGACGGGCAGCCGGCTTCCTCGCTGCTGCACTGGTTCCCCTCGGTCACGGCCGGCACCTACACCGGTCAGGGCCAGGCCGGCTGGTCGCTCGCCGGCAACAGCGACTACGTCGTCATCGGCGGTGAGTTCCCCAAGGTCAACGGTGTTGCCCAGCAGGGCCTGACCCGGATGGCGCGGACCGCCCTCGCCACCAACAAGCGTGGCCCGAGCTACACCACCAACCCGAACCGCCCGGTTCCGGCGACCACCGCGGTGTCCTTCGCGGCGGGGTCGGCCCGGGTGGGCTTCGGCACCGCGTGGGACTACGACAACGAGTCGTTGACCTACGACGTGTTCCGCGACGGCGGTGCGACTCCGGTCTACACCACGGTCATCAAGTCGAACTTCTGGACGCTGCCGACCGGCGGCTTCACCGACACCGGACTCGCGCCGGGGTCGACGCACACGTACCAGATCCGGATCAGCGATCCGGCCGGCAACACGACCTGGAGCACGAAGAGCGATCCGGTGACGATCAGCTCCGGTTCGCAGAGCCAGTACGCCCAGAGTGTCGCCGCCGACGGTGCGGCCCACTTCTGGCGGCTGGGTGAGCCCTCCGGCCCGACGGCCTACGACTGGACCGGTTTCGACGACGCCACCGTCAGCGGCAGCGTGACCCGCAATGCCGGCGGCGCGATCAACGGCGACACCGACACCGCGACGACCTTCGACGGCAGCACGGGCAACGCGGTCGATCCGAATGCGATCGTGGGCCCGAGCACCTTCACCGAGGAAGCCTGGATCCGCACCACGTCCACCAGCGGTGGCAAGATCATCGGCTTCGGTGACCAGCCCACCGGCACCAGCAGCAGCTACGACCGGCACATCTACATGAACGCGGCCGGCCAGGTGTACTTCGGCGTCTACAACAACGGCGTCTACACCACGCACAGCTCGGCTGCGGTCAACAACGGTCAGTGGCACCACGTGGTGGCCACGCTGGGCAGCACCGGCATGACCCTGTACGTCGACGGCAAGAAGGTCGGCACGAACAGCGGAACCACGGCGGGGCAGGCCTACACGGGCTACTGGCGGATCGGTGGCGACAACCTGAACGGCTGGGGCGCCGACGGCGCCTACTTCAACGGCGACATCGACGACGTGGCCGTCTACCCGACGGCGTTGTCCGCCGATCAGGTGGCCGAGCACTACACCGACAGCGGTCGGACGGTGAACATCCCACCGAAGCCGACCGATGCCTACGGCAAGGCCGTCTACAACTCGGCGCCCGACTTCTTCTGGCGGCTCGGCGAGAGCTCCGGGACGACGGCCAAGGACGTGACGTCCAACCAGGCCGACGGCCTCTACTCCGGCGGCGTCAGCTACGGCACCACCGGTGCGGTGACCGGCACCAACGACACGGCGGTGACGCTGAACGGCGGTGACGGCGCGGTGGCCACCTCCAACCTGGTGTCCAACCCGACCACCTACTCCGAGGAGCTGTGGTTCAACACCACGACGACCAGTGGCGGGAAGCTGATCGGCTTCGGCAGCAGCCAGACGGGTCCGAGCGGCGGTTACGACCGGCACGTCTACATGTTCGACGACGGTCGACTCCGGTTCGGCACCTACACCGGCCAGCTCAACGTCGCCGACACGACCAAGGCGTACAACGACGGCACCTGGCACCACATGGTCGCGACGCAGGGCTCCGACGGCATGAAGCTCTATGTCGACGGTGTCCTGGCGGCCGACAACCCTCAGACCCAGGCGCAGCCCTTTGACGGGTACTGGCGGGTCGGTGGCGACAACACGTGGGGCGGCAACAGCAGCAACTACTTCGCGGGCTCCATCGACGAGGTGGCTGTCTACTCGACGGCGCTCAGCTCCTCGACGGTCCAGTCGCACTTCCGGGCCGGCGGCGGCACGCTGCCGAACGTGAAGCCGGTGGCGGCGTTCACGTCGGGTGGCAGCGATCTGAAGGCGACCTTCGACGGCTCCGGCTCGTCCGACACCGATGGCACCGTGGCGTCGTACAGCTGGGACTTCGGTGACAGCTCGTCGGCGGGGACCGGTTCCAAGCCGGATCACACCTACGCCGCGGCCGGGACCTACACGGTCAAGCTGACGGTGACCGACGATGGCGGGGCGACCGACTCGGTCAGCCACGACGTCACCGTCACGGCACCGCCGAACGTGAAGCCGGTGGCGGCGTTCACGTCGGGTGGCAGCGATCTGAAGGCGACCTTCGACGGCTCCGGCTCGTCCGACACCGATGGCACCGTGGCGTCGTACAGCTGGGACTTCGGTGACAGCTCGTCGGCGGGGACCGGTTCCAAGCCGGATCACACCTACGCCGCGGCCGGGACCTACACGGTCAAGCTGACGGTGACCGACGATGGCGGGGCGACCGACTCGGTCAGCCACGACGTCACCGTCACGGCACCGAGCCTGGTGGTGGCCACGGACGCCTTCAACCGGTCCGTGAGCAACGGCTGGGGTTCGGCCGACACAGGCGGCGCCTGGACGGTCGGGGCGACCGGCAGCAACTACGGCGTCTCCGGCGGGGCGGGCACCATGAAGACCGCGGTCAGCTCCGGGCCGTCGGCCTACCTGAACGGTGTCTCGGCTCGGGATGTGGATCTGACCACGAGCTTCGGCTATGACAAGGCGGGCACGGGCGGTGGCATCTACACCTCGCTGATCGCTCGTCGCAGCGGCACCTCCGACTACCGGGCCAAGGTGATCGCCACGGCGACCGGGACGACGCTCTACCTGACCCGGACGGTCAGCGGGACCGAGACGGTGCTGACCTCCCAGGCCGTATCCGGACTGGTGTACGCACCGGGCGACGTGCTGAACGTCCGATTCCAGGCCGAGGGCTCCGGCACGACCACGCTCCGGGCCAAGATCTGGAAGACCGGCGCCTCGGAGCCGACCACCTGGCGGTTGACCACCACGGACACCACTGCTGCTCTGCAGAGTGCCGGCGCGGTGGGCATCTACAGCTACCTGTCGGGGTCGGCGACCAACGGTCCGGTGACGCTGAGCGTGCTGGATCTGGACGTGCGCAAGCTCGGCTGAGGATCGTCCGCTCGAGGCCCGCTGCCGTCACCCACCGGTGACAGCGGCGGGCCTCTTGCCGTCCGGAGCACCGACTCGGCTCCCGTAGGTTGGCCAGATGCCGAACCGTCTCGCCGACGCGACCAGCCCCTACCTGCGCCAGCACGCCGACAACCCGGTGGACTGGTGGCCGTGGTGCGACGAGGCGTTCGCGGAGGCGGAACGTCGCGACGTACCGGTGTTCTTGTCCGTCGGGTACGCGGCCTGCCACTGGTGTCATGTGATGGCCCACGAGTCGTTCGAGGACCCGACCACAGCGGGACGGCTGAACGCGGAGTTCGTGTCGATCAAGGTGGACCGGGAGGAGCGCCCGGACGTCGACGCCGTGTTCATGGCCGCCACCCAGGCGCTGACCGGCCAGGGCGGCTGGCCGATGAGTGTGTTCGTCACCCCGGACCGCCGCCCGTTCTACGCCGGCACCTACTTCCCGCCGCGCCCCGGACACGGCATGCCGGCCTTCGGCCAGGTGCTGGACGCGATCGCCGCAGCCTGGCGGGACCGGCGCGACGAGGTGCTGTCCAGTGCCGACCACATCAGCGGTGAGCTGGCCGGCCGGCAGGCACCGCGGCTGCCCGGCGAGGTGACGGCCGCGGGCCTGGACCAGGCCCGGGCGGAGCTGCAGCGGGAGTTCGACGAGGTGCGCGGCGGCTTCGGTGGCGCCCCCAAGTTCCCACCCTCGATGGTGCTGGAGGGACTGCTCCGGTTGGGCGACGACGAGTCGATGATCATGGTCGACGCCACCTGTCGGGCGATGGCGCGGGGCGGTCTCTACGACCAGCTGGCCGGCGGCTTCGCCCGCTACAGCGTGGACGCCGGCTGGGTGGTGCCGCACTTCGAGAAGATGCTGTACGACAACGCGCTGCTGCTCGGCGTCTACACCCACTGGTGGCGCAGCTCCGGGGACCCGCTCGGCGAGCGGGTGGTGGCCGAGACGGTGGACTGGTTGGTCACCGAGATGAGGACGTCGGAAGGTGGTTTCGCATCGAGCCTCGACGCGGACAGTCTCGATGATCATGGCCACGCCACCGAGGGTGCCTTCTACGCCTGGGATCCGGCCCAGCTGGTGCACGTGCTGGGCGAGGACGACGGAGCCTGGGCGAGCGAGGTGTTCTCCGTCACCGCGGCGGGCACCTTCGAGCACGGCCGCTCCACCCTGCAGCTGGTCGGCGACCCCGACCCGGACCGGCTGGCTTCCGTACGCGCGAGGTTGCGGGCGGCTCGTGAGGAGCGTCGCCGACCCGGCCGGGACGACAAGGTGGTGGCCGCGTGGAACGGCTGGCTGGTCCACTCCCTGGTGCAGGCGGCCGGAGTGTTCGATCGCTCCGACTGGCTGGCGGCCGCGCGGCGGGCCGCCGAGCTGATCTGGCGGCTGCACTGGGTCGACGGCCGGCTGCGGCGTACCTCGCGGGACGGGGTGGTCGGGTACGCGCCCGCGGTGCTGGAGGACTACGCCGCGATGATCATGGCTTTCGTCGCGCTGGCGGCGGCCGATGCGGACGGAGGCTGGCTGGAGCGGGCCGACCTGCTCGCCGGGGTGATCACCACCGAGTTCGCCGACGGCGACGGCTTCTTCGACACGGCTGCGGACGCGGAGACCCTCTATCTGCGACCGCAGGATCCGACCGACAACGCGACCCCCTCGGGCCTGAGCGCGACGGTGCACGCGCTGGCCCTGCTGGGGGAGGCGACCGGGCGTACGGAGCTGGTCGAGCGCGCCGACCGAGCGGCCGCGACCGCGGGCGGGCTGGTGGATCGTGCGCCCCGCTTCGCCGGCTGGTTGGTGGCGGCGGCGGCCAGCCGGCTGCTGAGGCCGCCGGTGGAGGTCGCCATCGCCGGTGATCCCCGCGACCCGGCGGCTGCCGCGCTGGCCCGCACCGCGTACCGACTCGCTCCGGCCGGCTCGGTGATCATGGTCGGTCTCCCGGATACGCCAGGGCTGGCCTTGCTGGCCGATCGGCCGCTTCGGCGACGGCCTACCGACGGCGTACGTCTGTCGCGGGTTCGTCTGCCGGCTGCCGGTCACCGAGGTCGGAGACCTGGCCGACCAGCTCTGAGAAGCCGCCGACCGGCTCAGCCGGCGTACATGGCCAGCGAGATCGCCACGTACTGGGCCGCGAAGGCCAGGATCGTGCAGGCGTGGAAGATCTCGTGATAGCCGAACCACCGCGGTGACGGGTCCGGGGACTTGCGGGCGTAGACGACGGCGCCGCCGGTGTACAGCAGCCCGCCCACCATGATCAAGGTGAACACGGCGACCCCGCCGTTGGCCAGGATCTGCGGCAGCCAGAACAGGGCCGCCCAGCCCATGGCGAGGTACAGCGCCGTGTAGAGCCAGCGGGGCGCGCTCAGCCAGAACAGCCGGAACAGCAGCCCGGCGAACGCGGCCGACCAGATGATGGTCAGCAGGGTCGTCGCCGACTGGGGGCTCAGCGTGAGCACGGCGATCGGGGTGTAGCTCGCGGCGATGAACAGGTAGATGTTCGCGTGATCCATCCGGCGCAGGATCGCGTCGCCCTTGGGACCCCAGTCGAAGCGGTGGTAGATCGCGCTGGTGCCGAACAGCAACAGGGAGGCGGCCAGATAGATCGCCGCCGCGATCCGCGCGCTCTGATCGGGCGCCAGGGCGACCAGCACGATCCCGCCGGCGGTGGCCAACGGGGCCATACCGGCGTGCAACCAGCCACGGAGCTTCGGCTTGACCTGCCGGACGACCTCACCGACCGCGTCGGCGGCGCCGTGACTGTCCGTTTGCTCCTCGGCCGAGGGACGGTGATCCGATGGGGCCACGGTGCTCATCACAGCTCCTTCCAGATGAATGGGCAAATCTCGACACCGGGATCCGGTTGCGCCAACTTTACGCAGCGTAGGTTACGGTGCCGTAGGTTTCAGCGTACGGGTGGATGACCGAGAACTGAATGGGTCGCGGCTGTGAGTGTGCACACGGCACTGAGCCATCCGAACTTCCGGCGCTACAGTGCCCCCATGCCCCGACTTCCTCGTGGCCGCCTCGAGCGGTTCAGAGAGGTGGTCGACCGGCTGCACCCGTCCGGGCTGCTGTACGCGACGTACGAGCACCGGCTGATCGCCGAGCTGGACGCCAACCGGAGGCCTCAGCACGTCGCCGTCCTCGCCGACGGGAACCGGCGCTGGGCTCGGGCCAACGCGCCGGGTCAGCCGCTGGTGGCCGGCTACCAGGCGGGTGCGGACAAGCTGAAGGAGTTCGTCGAGTGGTGCGACGAGCTCGCCATCCCGGTGGTGACGCTGTGGGTGCTCTCCACCGACAACTTCCAGCGCAGCGGGGCCGACGAGATCGGCCCGCTGCTGGACGTGATCGAGTCGATGGTCAGCGACCTCGCGGCCGCCCGACGCTGGCGGATCCATCCCGTGGGAGCACTGGACCTGCTGCCCCCGGACACCGCCGCGGCGATGAAGGCGGCCGACGTGCAGACCGCGGGGATCGAGGGCATGGTGGTCAACATCGCCGTGTCGTACGGCGGACGCCACGAGCTCCGGGACGCGGTGCGGTCGCTGCTGGCCGAGCACGCCCGCAACGGCACCTCGATCGAGGAGGTGTCCCAGACCCTCGACATCGATCACATCGCCCAGCACCTCTACACCCGGGGCCAGCCCGATCCCGATCTGATCATCCGGACGTCGGGGGAGCAGCGGCTGTCCGGCTTCCTCATGTGGCAGTCGGCGCACAGCGAGTTCTACTTCTGCGAGGCCCTCTGGCCGGACTTCCGCAAGGTCGACTTCATCCGGGCGCTGCGCGCGTACGCGGACCGGGAACGCCGGTTCGGAGGCTGACCCGGCAGGGTCGAGGGCGGCGATTGTTGACGTCAGAAGTCGATCACGTGACATCCGGCGTGTACGTGGGATTGCGGACCCGAGACGACGTACGTTGCCGGTGTGGGACGCAGGTGTAGCGACCCGCACGGGAGGCGCTCCATGATCCTTCGCCAGACGAGGGGGATCCTTCGCTCAGCGGGGGAGATCCGTCACCTGACGCAGACCTGCAGACCGGTCACGGTCTGCGCATCCCGGCCAACCACCTAGGTGTGAGGCCGGGCGCGTAGGGCGTCGCGGCCTCCAGAAGGGGACATCGCATGTCTTCTGCAACAGATCGCCGCACCTACGTCATCGACACCTCGGTCCTGCTCAGCGATCCCCATGCGCTGCGCCGGTTCGCGGAGCACGACATCGTGCTCCCGATCGTGGTGATCACCGAGCTGGAGGGCAAGCGCCACCACGCCGAGCTCGGTTACTTCGCCCGGGTCGCGCTGCGACATCTGGACGACCTTCGGATCACGTACGGACGGCTGGATGCGCCCGTACCGGTCAACGACGTCGGTGGCACCCTGCACGTCGAGCTGAACCACACCGATCCCGCGCTCCTCCCGCCCGGCTTCCGGCTGGGCGACAACGACTCGCGCATCCTGGCCGTCGCCCTGAACTTCCGCGCCGAGGGCCGCGACGTCACCCTGGTCTCCAAGGACCTGCCGATGCGGGTCAAGGCGTCAGCGGTGGGTCTGAACGCCGAGGAGTACCGCGCGGAGCTGGCCGCCGAATCCGGCTGGACGGGGATGGCCGAGCTGGTGGTGGGCTCGGACCAGATCGACTCCCTGTACGAGCACGGTTTCCTGGATCTCGAGGCGGCCCGTGACCTGCCCTGCCACACCGGGGTGGTGCTGATCGGCGGGCAGGCCTCCGCGCTGGCTCGGGTCACGCCGGCCAAGGACCTCAAGCTGGTCAAGGCGGACAAGGACGCGTTCGGCATCCACGGCCGCTCCGCCGAGCAGCGGGTGGCCCTGGACCTGCTGCTGGATCCCTCGGTCGGCATCGTCTCGCTCGGCGGCCGAGCCGGGACCGGCAAGTCGGCCCTGGCGCTGTGCGCGGGTCTGGAGGCCGTGCTGGAGCGACGGCAGCACGCCAAGGTGGTCGTCTTCCGGCCTCTGTACGCGGTCGGCGGCCAGGACCTCGGCTACCTGCCCGGCACCGAGGGCGAGAAGATGGCGCCCTGGGCCCAGGCCGTCTTCGACACGCTCGGCGCGGTGACCACCAAGCCGGTGATCGAGGAGGTGCTGGAGCGAGGGCTGCTCGAGGTGATGCCTCTGACCCACATCCGCGGCCGGTCGCTGCACGACGCGTTCGTGATCGTCGACGAGGCGCAGTCGCTGGAGCGCAACGTGCTGTTGACCGTGCTCAGCCGGATCGGCCAGGACTCCCGGGTGGTGCTCACCCATGACGTGGCCCAGCGCGACAACCTGCGGGTCGGTCGTCACGACGGCGTGGTGGCGGTGGTGGAGAAGCTGAAGGGCCACCCGCTGTTCGCCCACGTGACCCTGCACCGCTCCGAGCGTTCCCCGATCGCGGCCCTGGTCACCGAGATGCTGGAGGAAGTGCCCCTGTCCTGACCCGTGGTCGCTGTCCTGACCCGAGAATTCGGGGTGGGCCTGTGGCCTTGCTCACTAAAGGTCACGAATCGGCATACCAGCGCCCTCACTGGTGTGAGGTTGATTTCGTTTTGGTAACGGCGGCGTGGCATCGTCCCTTCTCGTGCGCCGAGTATTCCGACATGCCATCGCAGGAGTCGCTGTCTCCGCCGTCGCCGCCGGGGTGGCGGTCGTCGGTCTGACCGACGTCACCGGATCCGCCGCCGGCGCGCCGGTCACGGTGGTGACCCCGAGTCCCGCGAGCGTCAACCCGGCCGCCCGGGACGCTCGCGTCACCCGTGGCGATCTGCGCCCGGCCCTGGCCACCACCGAGCAGCGTCAGCAGGCAGCCCAGCGCGTCGCCCAGCTGGGCGACGAGGGCGATGCGATCGCCGCGCGCGAGGCGAAGCTCGAGGCCAAGAAGGAGGCCGCCGCCGAGAAGAAGGCGTTGGCCAAGAAGAAGGCCGCGGCGAAGAAGAAGGCTGCCGCCGAGAAGAAGCGCAAGGCCGAGCTGGCTCGGATCAAGGAGCTCGGCTACGAGCCGGGCACCAGCGACCCGCGCGACATCGCCAAGCAGATCCTGAAGAACAAGTACGACTACGGCAGCGACCAGTACCAGTGCTTCAACAACATCATCATCCGCGAGAGCAACTGGGACATCAACGCCACCAACGCCTCCTCGGGCGCGTACGGCATCCCACAGTCCCTGCCCGGCAACAAGATGGCCAGCATCGGCGACGACTGGCGGACCAACCCGGCCACCCAGATCACCTGGGGCATCGAGTACATGAAGGACCGGTACGGGTCCCCCTGTGGTGCGTGGGGCTTCAAGAGCTCCCACGGTTGGTACTGACCCGCCTTCTCTGGTGACCGAGGTGGTGGTCGGGGCGGCGGGATCTCACGTGGGTCGCACGCCCGGACAACCATCCGCGCCTCCGCAGGCTCCGGCGCTCCCGCCAGGCCCATCCACGTCCGGGCATCGACCCTCGCTGAGATCCCGCCTCGGCGCCAGCTCGGTCACCGCGGTCGGCGGCTCGTACCGACCGTGGGAGCTGCTGGGCCTGGTGACTCGGAGTGGTGCACCGTTTCGGCGGAGGTGCACCGTCTCGACCGGACGTGCACCCGCTATAGCCGGTGCGGGTCCGTCGTGGGGGTGCAGCTCCGCTTCAGCGGGGTGGGAGGCCGAGGGACTCGCGGAGGTAGGAGCGGGTGCCGGAGCGTTCGAGGTTCTCGACGACGAGGTCGACGGAGCGGGCTGTCGGCCAGACGTGGATCACCATCAGCACGACCGTGGCCAGGACGCCGACCAGGACGACGACGAACCCGCCGGAGAGCGACCCGAGGGCGAGCGCCATCGAGACCAGCAGCGGCACCTCGGCGCAGGCAAGTCGGACGAACAGCGACGTCCGGTACGCCGACTGCGACCGCGCCACCGCCTGGTCCGGTGGTAGGCCCGGCGGCAGGGCTGCCGCCCGGTAGCCGATAACGGTGAGGACCAGACCATCGACCACGGCCAGCAACGTGACGGCGCCGACGTCTGCCCACGGACCGGGGCCCTCGTCGCTGCCGGGCACGGATGCCAGCACGAACCACATGGCCAGCAGGATCACCAGCGGCGCCATCAGCGCGGCGCCCACCACCATGCGAAGAGCCGTCAGCTGGCCCGATCCGACCGTCCCAGGACTGCCCACCGATCGACCCTAGCGACCGAGCGGCTCGCCTGGCCGACCGCGCCTGACCCGATCAGGTCTCAGGCCGACGGCGCTCGCGTCATCGCCAGGACATCGAGAGCGGCATCGAGCTGCTCCTCCGTCAGCTTGCCGTCGGCGACGAAGCCGGACTCGATCACCACCTGGCGGATCGTCTTGTTCTGCTTGAGGGCGGACTTGGCCACCGCCGCGGCGTTCTCGTACCCGAGGTAGCGGTTCAGCGGCGTGACGATCGACGGCGAGGACTCGGCCAGCTGCCGGCAGTGGTCCACGTTCGCCACGATGCCGTCGACGCAGCGGTCGGCCAGCAGCCGCGACACGTTCGCGATCAGCCGGATCGACTCGAGCAGGTTCCGGGCGATCACCGGGAGCATCACGTTCAGCTCGAAGTTGCCCGACGCCCCGGCGAAGGCGACGGCCGCGTCGTTGCCGATCACCTGGGCGGCGACCATGTGGGTGGCCTCGCACAGCACGGGGTTCACCTTGCCGGGCATGATCGAGGACCCCGGCTGCAGATCGGGCAGGGCGATCTCGCCCAGTCCGGCGCGGGGGCCGGAGCCCATCCACCGCAGGTCGTTGGCGATCTTGTTCAGGCTGACCGCGATGGTCCGCAGCGCGCCGGAAGCCTCGACCAGACCGTCCCTGGCGCCTTGGGCCTCGAAGTGGTTGCGGGCCTCGGTCAGCGGCAGGCCGGTCTGCTCGGCGATGGTGCTGATCACCGCGGCGGCAAAGCCGGGCGGGGTGTTGATGCCGGTGCCGACGGCGGTCCCGCCCAGGGGCAGCTCGGCCACCCGGGGCAGGGCGGACCGAACGCGCTCGATGCCGTAGCGGACCTGAGCGGCGTAACCCCCGAACTCCTGGCCGAGGGTGACCGGGGTGGCGTCCATCAGGTGGGTGCGGCCGCTCTTCACCACCTCGGCGAACTCGACGGCCTTGGCCTCCAGCGACGTGGCCAGGTGGTCCAGGGCGGGGATCAGCATGTTGGTCAGGCTGTCGGTGGCGGCGATGTGGATCGCGCTGGGGAACACGTCGTTGCTCGACTGCGAGGCGTTCACGTGGTCGTTCGGGTGCACGTCCGCACCCGCGATGGTGCTGGCCAGCGAAGAGATCACCTCGTTGGTGTTCATGTTCGACGAGGTGCCGGAGCCGGTCTGGAACACGTCGATCGGGAACTCGCCGTCGTGCTCGTTGCCCGCCACGGAACCGGCGGCCGCGGCGATGGCGTCGGCGGTCTCGGCCGGCAGCACCCCGAGGGCGGCGTTGGTGGTGGCTGCGGCTCCCTTGATCAGGCCGAGGGCTCGGATCAGCGACGGGTCGATCGGCACACCGGAGATCGGGAAGTTCTCGACCGCTCGCTGGGTCTGGGCCTTGTAGAGCGCGGCGGTGGGCACCCGTACCTCGCCCATGGTGTCGTGCTCGATCCGGAAGTCGTCGTCGGCCATGGCGGTCATTCTGGCGCACCTGACCGAGGGGCCACCAACCGGGAAGACTGTGATGTCCGTCGTCACACCTGCGTCAAATGGACTCCGACCGCGGTCGACACGCCGACGGGAATCGGTTTCAGCGACCGGTCGGGTTGACAATTCCGCAACCCCCGTTGGACTACGGTGCCGCCCGGACGGTGTAGATGACGTAGCCGATCCGGTGGCGGCCCCGTTGGACGACGTGCTGCCGCTCCTGCGCGGTCGACGACAGGTCCTGCAGCTCGGCCCACAGCCCGGCGTGCGCACCCTGGCACCAGATGGCCAACAACCCACCCGGCGTCAGACGTCGGTACGCCGACAGCAGCGCCTCGGCGCGGTAGAGGGCGGCGTTGTCGGCGTGGATGAGGAAGTCGGGTCCGTTGTCGACGTCGAGCAGGATCACGTCCCAGGACCCCGAGGGGTCGATCGGGTCGCCGGCGAGGACGTCGCGGACGTCGGCCACCCAGACCCGGACTCGGGGATCCCGGGCGATCCGACCGAGCCTCACGGTGAGACCCTCGTACGCCCAGTCGACCAGCGCGTCCTCGATCTCCACCACATCGACCGATGCGACCGAGAGGTCGAGCAGGGCCTCGACGGTGAAGCCGAGGCCCAGACCACCGACCAGCACCTCCGCTCCCGGCCAGGCGAGCGCGGCCAGGGCTCGTTCGGAGCCGGTTTCCGCACTGTCCATCGCGAACGCCCCGTTGACGATGAGCTCGTCGACGGCGCCCGCGCCGTGCCCACGGCGGCGCAGCACCACCTCACCGCGCGGGCCGGTCCGGCGGGCGATCGTCTCCGGCACGTCCTCCACCCGGTGGACCGTATCGTGACGCCATGATCGGGCTGGCTGGGTGGCTGCGCAGGCTGCCGCCGCTGGTCTGGGTGACCGCCGTCGCCGTCGTGGCGATCGGACTGACCGCTGCCCTGGGCGGCTTCGCTCCGGCGCCGGACCACGGTCGCCCGGTCGAGGCGGGCGAGCGGGTCCTGACCCAGCGGTGGCAGATCCGGGTGGACCGCGCCGCCCTGATCGACGACAGCTATCCCGGTCAGGACCCGGACCCGCGGATCCGGGTCTGGCTGCGCACCCGGTACACCGGCGACGAATCACTGTGCTGCCTGACCGAACGGATGATCGAGGTCCGTTACGCCGGGCAGAGCCTGACCCGGATCTGGGCGTCGCCGCTCGATCCGCGGTCCACCCTCGGCTACGACCCCGACGTCGAGGTCGCGCGGGTGCTCGAGTTCCCGCTCGAGCACGATGTCCTGCCGACGACCCTGCCCGATCGCGTCGAGGTCGTGATCCGCGACGAGCGCCCGTCCCGCAGCCTGATCCTCACCGACTGGGTGGTGGCCCCGGCCCTGGCCGAGGTGGACCTGGCCTGCCCCGACGAGCGGTCGCAGCGGTGACCGGGAACAGGAGGCGGATCCGCGACGCCCTGCCGGTGGTCGTGGCCCTCGGCTTGGTGACACTGATGACGGTGACCGCCCCGGACCTGAGCACGCCGCCCCGGCAGTGGGTGTCGTTGACCGTGGGCGAGCGCGGCACGCTGCGGGACAAGGCCGTCACCGTCACCTCGGTGCGCACCGCGTCGGCCGTCGAGCTGCGGGAGCAGGTGCTGACCACGACCGGGGTGTTCGTGGCCGTCGCAGTCGACGTGGACGCGCTGATCGGGCCGGTCACGTTCGGGCGGCGGGTACGGCTGCTGACCCGCGCCGGAGCGCTGTACGACCCGCGCTCGGAGTGGATCCTGGCCGCCCCGCCGCTGACCCAGGCCGGTTTCAGGGTGCGGGGGACCTGGGTCTTCGAGGTTCCCGCCGGTCACGTCGCCGGGGTGCGGCTGCAGGTGGAGAACGAGTCGCGGGAGTTCGACGGCTACGACCAGGGGCTGCGGGTCGACCTGGGTCTGGACGGCACCGCGCCGCTGCCCGGGGCGCTCACCCTGGCCGAGGCCACCACCACGGTGACCCGGTGACCGCCGCAGTCGCCCGAACGGGTCGCCGACGTCGGGTGGGCTGGTGGACGATCTGCCTGGCATCCCTGGCCTTCGCGGCGGGCGTGGGCACCTGGCAGGCCGACGCGATCCTGCACTTCCGCCGACCCGCCGTCGACCAGAGCCTGGCGCTCGGGGAGCGGGTGGTGATCGAGGGCGTCGGGTACGGCTTCACCGGCTTCCGCAGCGGAGCCGAGCTGCCGCTCGACCCGGCTCTGCGTCACGGCGCCGACGACGAGGACGTGGTCGCCGCCCTGCCCGGCGCCGAGCTGGTGCAGGTGCTGCTCACCGTGGAGATCGAGGACCCGGGTCGCGATCCGCAGTCGATCTACTGCGACCCGACCCTGGTGGATCCGGCCGGGCGGACCTGGCGCACCGACAGCGACGTCGGTTACCGGGTGGCCGGGCCAGAGGCGATCACCTGCACCGGCGATCCCGAGCGCAGGCCCGAGGTGGGTGTCCCGTACGAGGTCGGGGTGGTCTTCGAGGTGCCGGCCGATGCGGTCCCCGGGATCAGGGTCCGGGTGCGGTTGTCCGGAGGACAGGACCAGCACCTGCTGGAGCTCCGTCCCCGCTGACCGGTGCCACCAGCACCCGCCGGCCGGCCGTCGCGTACACGGCGATCGCGAAGGTGGTGAACACGCACCCGACGAGCAGGTCCTCGGCCCAGGACCAGGCGAGCGCGACGTACGGGTCGCGCGGACCGAGCAGCCGCGCCAGACCCAGCACCGCCCACGTCCGTGCGGTCGCCACGGCCGTTGCCAGCACCAGGTACGCCGCGAGGAACCGCGGACCCGCCGCCCACAGCAGCCGGACGGCGTCCAGGACCGGCAGGTACTTGGTCCGCAGGTCGCCGGTCAGCAGCAACCCGGCTCGGTGCAGCAGGGCGCGCCACCGCGTCGGCAGCCGGGCCGGAACGACCCACCGTCCCGTGGTGCGCGCCACCGTGGCGGCCGCTGGCCCGGCGTCGAGGTCGCGCCGGGTGTAGACCAGCACGGTCAGGGCCAGCCACATCAGCGGGAGCAGCACCGCGCTCCAGAAGCCGGGCAGCACGGTGTCGATCAGCCAGCCGACGACCTGGTGGAGAGCCTCCGGCAGGGTCAGCTCGAACGGCAGGCGCAGCTCGGGCAGCGCCGCGAGCAGCGCGTACCAGCCACCGACCACCGCCTGCCAGCCGGCGCGGGAGGTGATCCAGCCGACGACCCGGCCGAGGACGGCGAGCAGCGTCAGCGCGGAGGCGAAGGTCCACAGACCCTCCAGGACGACTCCGAGCAGCAGCAGCGGTCGCCGGGGATGACGTCGGGCCACCCTCGCGACGAGCTGGCGGAGCAGCCAGGCCGCGACGGCGAGGGAGAGATAGAGCTGCCACCACCGCAGGTTCACCGACCAGTCGTCCGGACCGCCGAAGCCGCGGACCGCGATGTTGGCGGTGAACAGGGCGTACACCTCGTCGTCCACCAGCCCCCACAGGGCGTAGACGGCGAGGAAGGGACCGATGGCCAGGGCGGCGACGTCCAGCGCGCGCTCGTGGTCGTCGGCGGGTCGACAGAGCCAGAGCATCAGCACCAGGGCGCCGACCTGAGCGAGGACGGCGAGAACGAACACCAGCGTGCCGAGGACCGGTTGACCGGGCCCGAGCAGGACGGACAGCCGGAGACCGAGCAGGTGCAGGGCGAAGCCGAACGCGTACACGGAGATCAGCTGCGGCAGCCGTGGCCACCACAGCCCGGCGGCGTCCGCGCACAGTCGGATCCCTTCGGCCGCCGTGCGCATGCAGCATTCTCACCCGGCCTCGGCTGCGGCCTGCGGGCGCGGGCGGATCGGCCCGCTCGGGCGGGCGGGCACAATGGCTCGGTGGCACGCAACAAGAAGCCGGCGACCAGTGGGGACATGGTCCGCACCTTGCTGGTGATCCTGGTCCCGGTCGTGGTGATCACGGTCCTGTTCAGCCGGTACCTCGACGACTACCAGGTCCGGGAGGTCGACTGGCGCCCGGTGCTCGCCCAAGCGCGCGAGCAGGCGCCCTATCCGGTGCTCGCGCCCGAGGGCCTGCCCCGCACCTGGCGCGTCACGCAGGCCACCTGGGTGCAGACGGGGCAACCTCACCTGGACGGGATCTCGGCGCGAGACCTCTGGCAGCTCGGGTTCCTGGATCCCAACGACATCTTCATCTCGGTCAACCAGGGCGACGCGCGACCGGAGGAGTTCGTGGCCGACACCACCCGCGCCGGCGTCATCGACGGCAAGAGCACCGTCGCCGACACGAGCTGGATCCGGTACGTGAGTCCGGACGAGCGCACCAGGTCGCTCGTCCGGACCACTCCGGAGGTGACCACGATCGTGGTGGGCGACACCACGTACGAGGCCTTGGAGGCGTTCGCCGGCACCCTCAGTGCCACCTGAGCGGGCGTCAGTGCGAGGTGAGCCGGGCCGAACGGTGGAGCGGCACGGCCGAGCCGGCCGCCCCGAGGAGTCGGGCCACCCGCCGCGGGCCGCGGACCTGACGTTGGGCGACGGCGGTGAGCTCGTCGGTGTGGCGCTGATGGTCCCGGTCGGAGACCAGGTCGGCCCCGGGTTGCCAGGTCCCAGCGCGCCGGTGGGCAGGGGCAAGTGCGGCGATCAGCAGAGCGACCGCGGCGATCACGATCAACATTCCAGTCATGGCATGAATCTTGCCTTCGTCGAATCCTTGCCAACAGTGGCATGATAGTCACTGTGCGAAGGATTGCTGCCAGTAGGGTTAGACCGTGAGCTTGCACAGTGTCAGCGTGATCGTGCTCGACCCGGTCGCGGTCTTCGAGTTCGGCGTGGCGGTGGAGGTGTTCGGCGTCGACCGCCGCGACGAGGGCATCGAGCCGTTCGACTTCCGGGTCTGTGGCGTCGAACCCGGTCGGCCGCTGGCCACCAAGAACGCGGACCCGTTCACGATCACGCCTCAGCTCGGGCTGGACAGCGTGCTCGGCACCGACCTGGTCATCGTCTCGGCCACGCTGCCGCGACCGACCGAGGACTATCCGCCCGAGGTGCTCGCGGTGCTGCGTCAGGCGCACACCGACGGGGCGACGATCCTGAGCCTGTGCTCGGGCTCCTTCATCCTCGGCGCCGCCGGTCTGCTGGACGGCCGGCGTTGCACGACGCACTGGATGTACGCCGACGCCATGCAGCGGCGGTTCCCGCTCGCCGAGGTGGATCCGCGGGTGCTGTTCGTGGAGGACGACCGGATCGTCACCAGCGCGGGCACCGCCGCCGGGATCGACGCCAGCCTGCACCTGGTCCGCAAGGAGCTCGGCACCGCTGTGGCCACCAAGATGGCCCGTCGGATGGTGGTTCCCCCGCAGCGGGACGGGGGCCAGCAGCAGTACGTCGACATCCCGATCCCGGAGTGCCGAGCGGACAGCCTGGGTGGCCTGCTCACCTGGGTGCTGGAGCACCTGGACGCCGAGCACAGCGCGAGCTCGCTGGCTGCGCGGGCGATGATGAGTGAACGGACCTTCGCCCGCCGGTTCGCGGCCGAGACCGGTGCCACCCCCCACAAGTGGCTGACCCAGCAGCGGATCCTGGCCGCTCGCAGCCTGCTCGAGGAGAGTGATCTGTCGGTCGAGCAGATCGCGTCCCGGGTCGGCTTCAACTCCGCGGTGGTCCTCCGCGAGCACTTCCGGCGGACGATCGGGGTGTCACCCAGCGACTACCGACGTCGCTTCGGCACGCCGTCGGAGCTCAGCGCCTGACGCTCAGCCGTGGGCTGGGGCCGTTTCCTTGCGCAGCTGCCGGCGCTCCCACCACCGCTTGATGATCAGGGCGCCGAGGATCCAGGTGCCCAGGGCGGTGATCAGCCAGACGACCAGGGCGGACAGCACCCAGGCCGTCAGCCCGCTGATCTCCAGGCCGTCGGGGAACAGCGTGGCCACGAACAGGCCGAGGAACGTGGAGACGAGACCGATCCCGCCGAGCACCGCTGACGCGTACTGGCGAGCCAGGTTGAACACGAACGGAGCCAGGATGCCCTGCGCGATGGTGAACACCAGGACGGCGATGAGGAAGCCCGAGGCGCTCAGCTCGACTCCGGGGATCAGTGCGGAGGCGACGATCAGGGCGACGGCCGCCGACACGAGGCTGATGGCGACGCTGAGCAGGAAGCGGATCATGGGGTTCTCCTCGGGGCGACGGACGGCGTCCACCGCAACGCCTCCGTGGCCATGGTGACAGCAGTGACACAGGTGTCATCGGTTCTCGCCGCGGTGTCGCCACCGGGTCCATGACGATCAGGGTGCGGGGGTGTCGTTCCCACCGGATCTGGTGCCGCGGGCCGCGTCGATCTTGGCCTGCGCTCCGTCGAGCCAGCGCTGACAGACCTCGGCGAGGCGTTCCCCTCGCTCCCACAGGGCCAGCGACTCGTCCAGCGGCACTCCACCGGACTCGAGCTGGGTGACGACCTCGACCAGCTGGGCCCGGGCCGCCTCATAGCCGAGCCCGGCGGTCTCGTCGGGACCGGCTGCTTCCTCGTCGGCGGCTGTCGCGTCACTCATGGCTGGGTTCCTTCCTCTCGGACGACGACCTCACGGACGTCGACGCGGAGCTGTCCATCGTGCAGGTACGCCAGCAGCGGCTGGCCCGGCTCCACCTCGCCGGCGGAGTCGACAGCATGGCCGTCGGCGTCGACCACGATGGCGTACCCGCGCTCCAGGGTGGCTTTCGGCGACATGGCGCGGACCCGGGCCAGGGCATGGTCGACACCGGTGGCCTCCTGCCGCAGTCGGCCCCGGAGCGCCCGCTCGGCCCGGCTCCGCAGGTCGCCGACCTCGCCCGCTCGCAGGGCGAAGCTCGCGCCGGGATCGGCAAGCACCGGGCGAGCCCGCAGGTGGCTCAACCAGTCGCGCTCGCGGCGCACCAGCGACTCGACGCTGCGCCGCAGACGTTCGCGGGACTGGTGCACCCGGTCCCGCTCTTCGGCGACATCGGGCACCACCTGCTTGGCGGCGTCGGTGGGGGTCGAGGCCCGCAGGTCGGCGACCAGATCGAGGATCGGCAGGTCGCTCTCGTGCCCGATGGCGCTGACCACCGGCGTGCGGCAGGCGAACACGGCCCGGACCAGCCCCTCGTCGGAGAACGGCAGCAGATCCTCCAGCGAACCGCCCCCGCGGGCGACGATGATCACCTCGACGTCGGGGTCGCGGTCCAGCGCCGACAGCGCCAGCATCACCTGCTCGGCGGCCTCCCGCCCCTGGGTCAGCGCGTGCCGGGTCACGATCTGCACGGCCGGCCAGCGCCGACGGGCGTTCTCCACCACGTCGCGCTCGGCGGCGCTGCCCTCGCCGGTGACCAATCCGACGGCACGGGGCAGGAACGGCAGCCGCTTCTTGTGGTGCCGCTCGAACAGCCCCTCGGCCTGCAGCAGTCGCTTGGTCTGCTCCAGCCGGGCGAGCAGCTGGCCCTCGCCGATGGGCGTGATGGAGTCGCAGTAGAAGGAGAAGCGGCCGTTCTGCTCGTAGTAGGACGGCTTCAGCCTGGCCACCACCGTCGCCCCCTCGGTGAGCGGCGCCGCGGCGGCTTCCAGGGTGGCGGGGGAGAGGGTGACCGACGCCGACACGTTCGCGAGCTTGTCGCGCATGGTGACGAAGACCGTACGGCTGCCGGCGCGACGGTTGATCTCGATCACCTGGGCCTCGACCCAGACCGCTCCGAGACGGTCGATCCAGCCTCGCACCGCCGACGTGACCACCCGCAACGGCTGCGGGTGATCCGGCGACGACTCCAAGGGCACGGCCGAAGGCTACTGGCCGGCCCCGACAGCGGGCCCGGACGCGTCCCCGGTCCGTGGTCGAAGCCACACCGGTAGCCGGCGGTGCCCACCTAGACTGGCCCCATGGCTGACAAGCGAGTGGTGGTGGCTGCTCCCCGGGGGTACTGCGCCGGGGTGGACCGAGCCGTCATCACGGTCGAGAAGGCCCTGGACGCCTACGGTGCACCGGTCTACGTCCGGAAGCAGATCGTGCACAACCGGCACGTGGTGGAGACGCTGCAGCAACGCGGGGCGATCTTCGTCGAGGAGCTCGAAGAGGTTCCTCCGGGCGCGACGGTCGTGTTCTCTGCCCACGGGGTCTCGCCCGCCGTGCATGCCGAGGCGGCCGACCGGCGGCTCAAGACGATCGACGCGACCTGCCCCCTGGTGACCAAGGTCCACCACGAGGCGCGTCGCTTCGCTCGCGAAGACCGGGAGATCCTGCTGATCGGTCACGCGGGGCACGAGGAGGTCGAGGGCACCGCCGGCGAGGCCCCCGAGCACATCACCCTGGTCGAGTCGCCCGAGCACGTCGCCGACATCGCCGTGCGGGACCCGAGCAAGGTCGCCTGGTTGAGTCAGACCACCCTGAGTGTGGACGAGACGCTCGCCACGGTGGCCAAGCTGCGGGAGAAGTTCCCGCTGCTGATGGATCCGCCGAGCGACGACATCTGCTACGCGACCCAGAACCGACAGCTCGCGGTGAAGCAGATCGCGGCGCACAGCGATCTGGTGATCGTGGTCGGCTCGGCCAACTCGTCCAACTCCGTACGCCTGGTCGAGGTCGCGCTGGAGGCCGGGGCCAAGGCCTCCTACCGGGTCGACTTCGCCTCCGAGATCGACGAGTCGTGGCTGGAGGGCGTGTCCTCGGTCGGGGTCACCAGTGGCGCGTCGGTGCCCGACGACCTGGTCCGCGGCGTGCTCGACTACCTCGAGGAGCGCGGGTTCCCGCCCGCCACAGAGGAGCGGTTGACGGAGGAGAACCTGGTGTTCGCGCTTCCGCCCGAGCTGCGTCGCGACCTGCGCAAGAACGCGGTCAACGACTGAACCTGCGGTCGAGGGTCGCCGGCGATCGTTAGGACGACGCTGTAAACCGTTGATACCGTGCTGGCGCGTCCGGTCGGAGATCTTGGCCGGCGAGCAGTCGTCGTCCGCCCAGGAGCCGTTCATGTCCGCGCCGTTCTCGCCCCGCCCGCTCGCGGGTCTGGCGGCGGCAGCGCTGGTGGTCGGACTGGTCGGGGCTCCGCTGCTGGCGTACGCGGACCCGACATCGACCCCGACGCCGGAAACCAGCGCAGCCGCCACGCCGTCCTCCGAACGGACAGCCACGCCGTCCTCTGAACCGACGACCCCGCCACAGAGCCCGAGCACTGCCGCGGACCCGACCGAGCCACCCTCGGGCGCCGAGTCGCCGTCCGGTACGCCGTCGTCCGACGAGTCGTCCAGCCCGACCCCGGAGACCGGTACCGACGCGCCCTCGGTCGGTGACGATGCGGTCGCAGTCCCCGAGCCCACCGCGTCGGAGTCTTCGGCCGCGGAGAGTCCGATCCAGGCGCAGGCGGAGGCGTCGGCCAGCATCAGCCTGGCCAAGTCCGCCACCCCGGCGCGGGTGTCGACGGTGGGTCAGGTGATCACCTACCGCTTCGTCGCCGCCAACAACGGAGGGGTGGAGCTGAGCGACGTCCGGATCACCGACGAGCTCGAGGGGCTGACCGACAGCACCTGTCCGTCGACCGGCGCGACGCTGGCCCCGGGGCAGGCCCTGACCTGCTCCGCGAAGCTCACCGTGACCCAGGCGATCCTCGACTTCGGCGACATCGACAACTTCGCCACCGTCTTCGGCAGCTTCCCGATCCCGGAGTCCCCGGAGACCGACTACGTCGGCGCCAACGCCGCCGCTCGCGTCACCGTCGACCAGTCGCCGTCCCTCGCCCTGCAGGCATCGGTCAGCCCCACCGGGACGGCCGACCAGGGTGACCGGCTGCGCTACCGGGCCACCGCGACCAACACGGGCAACGTCACGCTCACCGCGGCCCGGATCACCAGCAGCCTCGATGCGCTCGACCTCGACTGCGAGCCGTCGGCCCGGGCGACTCTGGCGCCCGGTGCGACCCTCAGCTGTGCCGGCTCCTACCGGGTGACTGCGGCGAATGCGCGGCACGGCCAGGTGACCAACGAGCTGACCGCTCGGTCGGAGGCGCCGTTCGGTGACACCGGGTCCGGCGGTGACGACGTGACCGATGACGTACGGCTGCGGGTCGCCGTCACCGAGCCGGCCGACGACCCAGATGCCGATCCCGGTCTGGCCGACACGGGCGGGCCGGGCCTGCCGATCGGTCTGGCCGGCCTGGTGGCGGTGGCCGGCGGGCTGATCCTGCTCCGCCGCGCCCAGCGCACCTGAGCCGCCCGCCTATCGGGGTGCGATCAGAACGGGCGTGATCGGACGGGCACTCAGGACGAGGCGCGCTCGGAGCCGTCGTCCTCGGCCGATGGGTCCGCGGTCTCGACCAGCTCGAACAGCTCCGGATCGGCTCGGCGCAGCTCCTCGTCCTCCGGCAAGCCGGCCCGGCGACGCGCGCGCCGGCTGCGGCCCACCATCGGCTCCACCTGCACGGCGTCCTCCACCAGCTCGGGGGCCTGGATCTGGCGTACCGGATCGTCAACACTGGCGATGGTCTTGAGCTCCGCCCCGCTGACCTTCAGGTCGGTGAACTGACGCGCCTTGACCAGCACCCGTCCCTCCATGGTCGCGATGGTCTCGTTGTAGGCGATGACCGACGCGCGGACCGCCCTGCCGAGCTTGTCGAACCGGCTGCCGAGGGTGCCCAGTCGATCGTGCAGCTCGCGTCCGAGCTGCAGCACCTCGGCGGCGTTCTCCGCGAGCTTGGCCTGCTTCCAGCCGTACGCCACCGCGCGCAGCAATGCGATCAGGGTGGTCGGGGTGGCGAGCACCACGTCCCGGCGGGCCGAGTACTCGTGCAGGTCCGGCAGGATGGCGAACGCTTCGGCGGCGAGCGCCTCGCTGGGCATGAAGAGCACGACGAACTCGGGCGTGCCGGCCCCCGACTGCCAGTACCGCTTGCCCCCGAGCTGGTCGACGTGGGTGCGGACGTTCTGCGCGAACCGGGTCATCGCCTCCTCCCGGGTCCGCGGGTCGTCGGTCTCCTGGGCGTCCAGGAACGCCGACAGCGGCACCTTCGCGTCGACGTAGACGAACTTGCCCTCGGCCAGGTGGACTTTCATGTCGGGTCGGATGACCCGGTCGTCGGCGGTGTCGGTGTGCTGGAGGACGAAGTCGCAGTGCTCGACCATCCCGGCCAGCTCGACCACCCGCTGCAGCTGCAGCTCGCCCCAGGCGCCCCGCACCTGCGGCTTGCGCAGCGCCGTGGTGAGCGCCTTCGTCTCCCGACGCAGCTGCTCGCCGGTCTGCTGCACGGTCTGCACCTGACTGCGCAGATCGGCCGCGATGGCCACTCGCTCCTTCTCCACCTCGGTCAGCCGGTCGTGGAAGCGGTGCAGCGAGTCCTTGACCGGTCCCAGCAGGGCCTCGGTGGCCTTGAGCCGCGCGTCGGCCTGGGCGTCCGCCGTCAGGCTCTGACGGTCGATCGTCTCGGAGGACATCACCTTGAACTGTGCCAGCATCTGCTCGCGGTCCGCCGCCAGCGCACGCGCGTGCTCCACCGCCGCGTCCCGCTCGGCCTCGGCTCGGGCCACCGCCGCCGACACCTCGGCCGCCTCCGCCTGAGCGGCCGCCGCCAGCGCACGGGCCTCGGCCACGTCGGTGCGGGACTGGGCGGACTCGGCGCGCACCTGAGCGGTCTCTGATCGGGCCTGAGCCGCCTCGGTCCTGGCCTGGGCGACGTAGGCCTCCTGTCGGGCGCCGTCGGCGTCTCCTCGGGCCGCCTCCGTGCGCTGACCGGCTCGGGTGATCAGCAGGGCGACGGCGTACCCGCCGGCCGCGCCGAGGATCACGCCGGCGACCAGCGCGACCGTGGTGGTGATGTCCATGGGCGCGATCCTGCACGGTGCCACCGACAATCCGCCGGACCCGCCCGGAGCGTCGTGCCGGCGGATCGTGGCTCGGCCGGCCCGATCATGGAGACGCGGTCGGCCGCCGGGTCGAGCACCGGCTGCGGTCCCGGTCTCAGCGGGCAACTTAGGGTGGGCGGGTGAGCGCCTCCCTCGAGCACGTCCGCGATCTCGTTGCCTTCGTGACGGAGTCACCGACCTCCTTCCACGCCGCCGCCGAGGCCGCTCGGCGGCTGGTGACCGACGGTTTCGTCTCGGTCGACGAACGTGCGGGCTTCGTCGCGGAGCCCGGAGCGTACGTGCTCGTCCGGGACGGGGCGGTGCTCGCCTGGCGGATCCCGAACGGGGCCGGCCCCGGTACCCCGTACCGGATCGTCGGGGCCCACACCGACTCTCCGGGCTTCGTGCTGAAGCCGCGACCGGATGTCGGTACGGCCGGCTGGCAGCAGCTGGGGATGGAGATCTACGGAGGTCCGCTGCTCAACTCCTGGCTGGACCGCGAGCTCGGGCTCGCCGGCCGGGTGATCCTGACCAGCGGCGAGCAGCGGCTGGTCCGCACCGGGGCGATCATGCGCATCCCGCAGCTGGCCATCCACCTCGACCGGTCGGCGAACGAGGACGGCGTGAAGCTGGACCGGCAGCTGCACACGGCGCCGGTCTGGAGCGTGAACCGCCCCGATCTGACGATCATGGAGCAGATCGCCCTGCTGGCCGGCTGCGAGGTCGCCGACATCGACGGCTCCGACCTGTCGGCGTACGCGGCCACGCCGCCGGAGGTCTTCGGACCCACCGACGAGTTCCTGGCCTCGGGTCGGCTGGACAACCTGTCCAGCGTGCACGCGGCGCTGACCGCACTGATCGCCACCACGGACACTGACCTGATCACCGTCGTCGCGGCGTTCGACCACGAGGAGATCGGCAGCGAGTCGCGGTCCGGGGCCGCCGGCCCCATCCTCGCCGACGTGCTGAGCCGGATCTCGGGTGGACTCGGCGGTTCACCCGACGACCACCAGCGGGCGCTGGCCGGCTCGGTCTGCCTGTCGGCCGACACCGGTCACGCCGTGCACCCGAACTACGCGCAGCGGCACGACCCGGCCAACCGACCGCTGCTCAACGGTGGTCCGCTGCTCAAGATCAACGCCAACCAGCGGTACGCGACCGACGGGGTCGGCGCGGCGCTGTGGCGGCAGGCTTGCCGGACCGCGGAGGTGTCGACGCAGGAGTTCGTGTCCAACAACGCCGTCCCCTGCGGCAGCACCATCGGTCCGCTGACCGCGACCCGGCTGGGTATCCGCACCGTCGACGTCGGCATCCCGCTGCTGTCGATGCACTCCGCCCGCGAGCTCGCCGGGGTGGCCGACCCGCTCGCTCTGAGTCGCGCGATCGGGGCGTTCTTCCTCCAGGCCTGACCGCCGACGGTCCGGTCGCATGCCCGGGCGCCCATATGCTTGTCCGTCGTGGCACTCACCATCGGCATCGTCGGTCTCCCCAACGCGGGCAAGTCGACCCTCTTCAACGCTCTGACCCGCAACGACGTGTTGGCGGCGAACTACCCGTTCGCCACGATCGAGCCCAACGTCGGCGTGGTCGGGGTGCCCGACCCGCGGCTGGCCGTGCTGGCCGGGGTGTTCAGCTCGGAGCGCGTGGTGCCGGCGACGGTGAGCTTCGTCGACATCGCCGGCATCGTCCGCGGCGCCAGCCAGGGCGAGGGGATGGGCAACGCGTTCCTGTCCCACATCCGCGAGGCGGAGGCGATCTGCCAGGTCACCCGGGTGTTCGAGGATCCCGACGTCACCCACGTCGACGGCACGGTCAACCCCGGCAGCGACATCGAGACCATCTCGACAGAGCTGATCCTGGCCGATCTGCAGACCCTGGAGCGGGCCCTGCCCCGGCTGGAGAAGGAAGCGCGGATCAACAAGGACAAGGCGGCGTCCGTGCAGGCCCTCAAGGAGGCCCAGGAGGTGCTGGACAGCGGCCGTACCGTGTTCGCCGCCGGCCTGGATCCCGCGCCGCTGCGCGAGCTGTTCCTGCTCACCGCCAAGCCGTTCATCTACGTCTTCAACTGCGACTCCGACGAGCTGGCCGATGAGGACCTGAAGGCCCGGATGCGGGAGCTGGTGGCCCCGGCCGAGGCGATCTTCCTGGACGCCAAGATCGAGTCCGAGCTGGTGGAGATGGAACCGGACGAGGCCCGCGAGTTCCTGGCCGAGATGGACGTCGCCGAACCCGGACTCGACACGCTGGCCCGGGTCGGCTTCGACACCCTCGGTCTGCAGACGTACCTGACCGCCGGGCCCAAGGAGTCACGGGCCTGGACCATCTCCAAGGGCGCCACCGCACCCGAGGCGGCCGGGGTCATCCACACCGACTTCCAGAAGGGCTTCATCAAGGCCGAGGTGGTCTCCTTCGACGACCTGGTCGAGGCCGGGTCGATGCAGGTCGCCAAGTCGCGCGGCAAGGTGCGACTGGAGGGCAAGGACTACGTGATGGCCGACGGCGACGTGGTGGAGTTCCGCTTCAACGTGTGATCCCGCGGTCGACTGGTGGGCCTGGTCGCCCTCTCGCGTGCGTTTTCCGACCAGGGTCGGTTTTCGCGTCGTGTACGCGGTCGGGGGCGTGCGTTTTCCGACCACGGTCGGCTTTCGCGTCGTGTACGCGGGTCGGGACCGTGCGTTTTCCGACCACGGTCGGCTTCCGCGCCGTGTACGCAGGGTCGGGACCGTGCGTTTCCGACCACGGTCGGCTTCCGCGCCGCGTACGCGGTCGGGACCGTGCGTTTCCGACCACGGTCGGCTTCCGCGCGGTGGACGCGGTCGGGACCGTGCGTTTTCCGACCACGGTCGGCTTCCGCGCAGCGAACGCGGTCCGGGACCGTGCGCTTTCCGACCACGGTCGGCCTGATCGGGGGCTGCCGTGGCGCTGACTCTGCTCGGCTCCCATGTGGCAGTCTGCCGCTGTGACCCTGCCTCGCCCCGAGATCGACCCCGACGGACTGCTCGAGTACTCGGTGGTGTTCACCGATCGCTCCCTGAACCACATGTCGAAACGCTTCGTCGGGGTGATGCAGGACATCATCGACGTCCTGCGGACGACCTACCGGGCCGAGACGGTCGCGGTCGTCCCGGGCGGTGGCACGTACGCGATGGAAGCGGTCGCTCGGCAGCTGGCGACCGGACGGCGCTGCCTCGTGGTGCGCAACGGTCTGTTCTCCTACCGCTGGTCGGCGATCTTCGAGGCCGGCGGCATCCCCGCTGAGGCGACCGTGTGCCTGGCCCGCCAGACCGCGGACGAGGCGCAGGCTCCCTGGACTCCGGCGCCGATCGCCGAGGTGGTGGACGCCATCGAGCGGCAGCGCCCCGAGGTCGTCGTCGCGGCCCACGTGGAGACGGCGGCGGGGATCCTGTTGCCCGATGACTACGTCCGCGCCCTGTCCACAGCGACGCATGCCGTCGGCGGGCTGCTGGTGCTGGACTGCATCGCCTCGGGTGCCCTGTGGGTGGACATGACAGAGCTCGGTGTCGACGTCCTGCTCAGCGCACCGCAGAAGGGGTGGAGCGGCACACCGTGTGCGGGCTACGTGATGTTGAGCGCAGCCGGGCGAGACCGGGTGATGGCGACCGCCTCGAGCAGCTTTGCGGTCGACCTGCAGAAGTGGCTGACGATCACCGAGGCCTACACGCAGGGCCAGACGCCCTATCACGCCACGCTGCCGACCGACGGCCTCGCGCACAACGCTGCCCTGATGCTCGAGACCCGAGACCTCGGGCTCGACAACCTGCGCGCGGCGCAGATCGACCTCGGCACCCGGGTCAGATCACTGCTGGCCGAGCGCGGCTTCCCGTCGGTGGCCGCGCCGGAGTTCGCGGCTCCCAGCGTGGTCGTGGCGTACACCGACGATCCCGAGCTGCGCAGCGGGGCCGAGCTCAAGAAGCACGGCCTGCAGATCGCCGCCGGTGTGCCGTTGATGTGCGGTGAGCGGGACGACTTCTCGTCCTTCCGGGTGGGTCTGTTCGGTCTCGACAAGCTGACCGACGTGGACGGCACGATCGATCGGCTAGCTGATCGTCTCTGAGGTCACCGAATTCCCGGGATGCCCGAGCACGATCGAAGCCACGGAGGGTGTGCTTTCCGACATCACTGAGGCGCATCAACCGATGACATACTTGATGCATGCGGACCACCATCAATCTCGACGACGAGCTCGTGCGGGTCGCCTCCGAGCTGACCGGTCGGAGCGAGAAGAGCACGCTCGTTCGACTCGGGCTCGAAGCGCTGATCATCCGTGAGTCGTCGCGCCGTCTGGCCGCCCTGGGCGGCACTGATCCGCAGGCGTCCGCCGCGCCGCGGAGCCGCTCCGACGCATGATCCTGGTCGACACGGCGATCTGGATCGATCACCTCCACCGGGCTGAGCCCCGTCTCGTGTCCCTGCTGCAGGATGCTGACGTCTGCGTGCACCCGATGGTGGTGGGCGAACTGGCTCTCGGCTCTCTCCGAGATCGGTCGGGCGTGCTCGCGCTCCTGGGGCATCTGCCCGAGCTGCCGTCGGCGACGCACCGCGAGATCCTCGACTTCGTCGAGACGCACGGACTCCACGGAGTCGGGCTCGGCCCGATCGACGCCCACCTGCTGGCGGCCTTGAGACTCAGCCAGACCACTCTGCTGTGGACGCGGGATCGCCGTCTACGCCGGGCCGCCGAGCGGCTCGAGGTCTTGGCCGATCGGCTCGACTGACCCTCAGTCCAGGCAGAACTCGTTGCCCTCCGGGTCGGCCATCGTGATGAAGCCGTTCTCCATCGGCGGGTTGGGCTCGATGCGGTAGAGCTCGGTCGCCCCCAGGGCCACCAGCCGTTCGCACTCGGCCTCCAGCACGGCCATCCGCTTCCCGCCGGCCAGGCCGACAGCCGTCCGCACGTCCAGGTGCAGCCGGTTCTTGGCGGTCTTCGGCTCGGGCACCTGCTGGATGAAGATGCGCGGGCCCACGCCGTCGGGGTCGACGATCGCCGAGCGGGAGTTCCACAGCTCTTCGGGCACACCGAAGGCCGTCAGCGCCTCGTCCCAGGACGCGAAGCCCTCGGGCGGGGCCTCGAGCTCGTAGCCGAGGGCCTCGGCCCAGAAGGCCGCCAGCGCGCGCGGGTCAGCGGCATCAAAGGTGATCTGGATAGTCTTCGCCATGCCTTCACGGTGACACGAGGCACTGACAGGGGATGGGGAGGGGCGGTGCTGGTTCTGCTGCCCCCGTCGGAGACCAAGCGCCCGGGCGGTCGTCGCACCCGGCTGGATCTCGATCGCTTGGCCCTGCCGGAGCTCAAGCCTCAGCGGGAGGCCGTCCTCGACGCTCTCGCTGCCCTCTCGGCCGACCCGGTCGCGGCCGCTCGGGCGCTCGGGCTCAGCCCGCGCCAGCACGCCGAGATCGCCGCCAACGCCACCCTCCGCCTCGGACCCACCATGCCGGCGGTCGACCGGTACAGCGGGGTGGTCTACGACGCGCTGGATGTCGGCTCGCTGGATCCCACCGCCCGCCGCTGGCTCGGCCGGCACGTGCTCATCCACGCCGCCGCCCTCGGCCCGGTCAGCGCCCTGGACAAGATCCCGGCCTACCGGCTGGGGGCCACGGCCACCGTGCCCGGCCTGCCGTCCCTGCGTCGGGTCTGGGCCGAGGCCGTTTCCGCGGCGCTGCTGGCCCGAGCCGAGCCGTTCGTCCTCGACCTGCGCTCCGAGGCGTACGTCTCGCTCGGACCGGTCCCGGCCGCGACCCCGTCGGCGTACGTCCGGGTGGTCGTCGCGGGCGAGGACGGCACCGTGCGAGCTCTCAACCACTTCAACAAGGCGGCGAAGGGCGCGCTGGTGCGGACACTGGCTCAGACCCGGCCGACGGTACGCACCCTTCGCGGGTTGCTGCGCTGGGCCGCGACGGCGGGCATCTCGCTGACGCCCGGGCCGAACGAAGAGCTGCTGCTGCGTACCCCGGCGTCGGTGGCATGACCTACGCTCCTGCCATGAGTCTCACCGGCGGCTGGGCGCGACTCGCGCGCGCCGGTGTCTTCGGCGGGGCTTCGCTCTTCCTGGCCGCGGCCGGGCACGTGGCGGGCGGCGGCACGCTGCCGGGCGCCGGACTGCTGATGTTGACCGCGATCGGGTTGGCTCTGGTGTCGGTGACCCTGACCGCGCGCCGAGTCCGGTTCGCGGTGCTGCTGGCCGGCTTGGCTGTCGAGCAGATCCTGCTCCACCTGCTCTTCCACGCGGCCAGCACCGCGGTGACCTGTGCGGCGGTCGTGATGCCCGGGCACTCGATGTCGGGCGCCTCGGTCTGCGGGGGCGGAGCCGCGAGCACCAGCGGCTGGCCCATGCTGGTCGGTCACACGCTCGCCGTCCTGGCCACCGCCTGGCTGCTCGCTCGGGGGGAACGCTGGCTGTGGCGGGTCGCCGACCGGCTGCTGCCCCAGGTCGGCCCGTCCGCTGGTCGCGTTCGCCGAGCCCGGGCGGTCGTCGTGCCGGCCCTCGGTGTCTTCCTCGCCCCCACCCGCTGGGCGCTCACCGGTCCGCGCGCCCCGCCGCTCGCCTGATCCGACCTCTGCCACGGTCCGCCCCAGTCGGCCCTCCGTGCCGGTGCCGCTCGAGGCACCGTTCCCGTACGCCCTTCGGGCGTCGTCAGATCAGTGCGAAAAGGACTCTTCCGATGAACCAGCTCTCCCTCCGGCGTCCGACCCGTAGACGCCGAACTCTGCTCGTCCTGGCCGGACTCGCCGCCGCCGGGCTCACCCTGGCGCCGGCGGCGACGGCAGCAGCTCACGTGCACGTCACCCCCGACAACCCCACCAGCGGAGAGTTCAGCGTGCTGACCTTCCGCGTGCCCAACGAGTCGGCCACGGCCGGCACGGTGAAGCTCACCGTCGACCTGCCGCAGGACACCCCTTTCCTGTACGTCAGCACCCGACCTGTCCCGGGCTGGACCGCGGCCGCCACGAAGGCGAAGCTGGCCAAGCCGGTCGAGTCGTACGGCACCACCCTCACCGAGGCGGTCAGCGAGGTCACCTGGACGGCCGACAAGGGAACGTCGATCGGTCCGGGCGAGTACCAGGAGTTCTCCCTCTCCGTCGGTCCGCTGCCCGATCCGGCCACGATCCCGCTGCCGACCACCCAGACCTACAGCGACGGCACGGTGGTCACCTGGGACCAGCCAACCCCGGCCTCCGGCGAGGAGCCCGAGCACCCCGCGCCGGTGCTGGAGGTCGAGGCGGGCACGATGCCCGTCGATCTCCCGGACCCGGTGGACCCGGTGGCGCGGGCGCTCGGCGGGGTAGCACTCGTGGCCGGTCTCGGTGCCCTGGTGTTCGCCTTCCTGACCTGGCGGCGCGGCTCCGGACCCACCACCACCTGATGAGCGGCGACATCGTGCTGGGGCGCCGGCGGGTGTGGGTCATCGCGCTGCTCGCCGCGGTGCTGTTCACCGCGTTCGGCGCGCCGCGAGCGGCCTGGGCGCACAACGCCCTGGTGTCGACGTCTCCCGGGGACGGGACGACGCTGGCCGAGCCGCCGTCGTCGGTCGTGCTCACCTTCAACGAACCGGCGATCGCGACCGGCACCAGGGTGCTGGTGACCGGTCCGAGCGGATCCGTGGCGGCGGGCGACCCGAAGCTGGTCGACAGCACCGTCGAGCAGGCTGTGCAGCCGGAGCTGGCGGCCGGGGAGTACCAGGTCGAGTGGCGGGTCACCTCCGCCGACGGTCACCCGATCAACGGTGCGTTCTCGTTCGCGGTCCGGGCCGGGAAGGTGCCCGTGTCCACGCCGACCCCGGTGCCCACGACCGACGACCCGGGGTCGCCCTCGGCACCGTCACCGAGCCAGACGGCATCCGACCTGCCGACGACTGTCGCCTCGCCCTCAGCTGTCCCCACCGACCCGGCACCGAGTCCTCGATCGGCGTGGTGGTGGCTGCTGGCGGTCGTGCCGATCGGTCTCGCCGCCGTGCTCGGCTGGCGCTACAACCGTCGCCGCTAGCTGCCCCGAAGCGGCAGGGACCGGCGCTAGCCGCCGGGGGCGCTGGAGGAGCGTTGGTCGATCAGGATGTCGAGCTTGGCCTCCAGCCGAGCGACTGTGGCACGCAGCTCCTCCTCGTTCGAGCTCACCGTCGAGACCCGATCGACCAGCCAGGAGGCGAACGTGGCTGTGACGGTGCCGAGCAGGGCCACACCGCCGATCATCAGGGCGGCCGCCACCCAGCGACCGATCACGGTGACCGGGTAGGTGTCGCCGTACCCGACGGTCGTCATCGTCGTCGTCGCCCACCAGATCGCGTCACCGAAGTCGACGATGCTGGCACCCGGCGCATGCCGCTCGGCGTTCAGCTCGGCGAGGGCACCGACGAAGGCGAGCAGCAGCGCACCGCCGACCACGTAGGTCGCCACCCTGCCCTGGAGCCGGGTGGTGGCCCGACGGTTGATGACGCTCAGCAGCGGGATGAGGCGCAGCAGCCGCAACGGGCGCAAGAGCGGCAGCGCGATCACGAACAGGTCCAACCAGTGCCGGAGCACGAAGGTGCGGCGGGAGTCGGCCAGCATCAGGCGCACCACGTAGTCGAGCACGAACATCAGCCAGGTGATCCAGGTGGTCCACCAGCACAGGGCTCCGAGCCACCGGGGCAGTCCCGGGTGCAGGATCGGGATCGCGTACGCCGCCAGGAACGCCAGCGCGGCCAGCACCAGTGGCCACTCGGACAGCGTGTCCCAGCGTTCCCGCTGCACGGCTCGCCGCCCGGCCTTGCTCTTGCCCCCTCCGGGTGAGGCTGTGCTCCCGCTCTCTCCAGCCGGCGCCGTGCTCACGATCCCTCCGGATGGCCCTCGAGATGGGCCAGCACGGCCGCAGCCAGCTCGTCGGGCCGTTCGTCGGGGATCCAGTGCGAGGCCCCGGCGAGCTCGACGAACGTGTAGTCGCCGTCGACGAAGTCGCGGGTGCGCTCCGCGGCCTGGCGACCCAGCGCCGTGTCGCCGTCGCTCCACACGTACAGACTGGGGACCACGACCCGACCCGCTCCCGGCGCCCCCTTGACCCGCATCGTGCGATACCAGTTGACGGCCCCGGTGGCCGTGGTCCGGTCGCTGAGCAGCCGACCCATCGCGGCTGGGTCCTCCGCTCCGCTCGCGGCGAAGAGCCGGGCGGCGAGCCGGCCGCCCCCGGCCCCCAGCAGCGTCTCGGGCAACCAGGGGAGCTGAAACAGGAGCATGTACCAGGACCGCAGAGCCTGCGGCCCCTTGAACGCCTCCCAGAGCGCGGCCGGGTGTGGTGTCGACGCCACCGAGACGGTCCGGACCCGATCGGCGTGTCGGGAGCCCAGATACCAGGCCACCGCGCCACCCCAGTCGTGCCCGAGCACGTCGAAACGATCCCAGCCGGCCGCGTCGGCCAGGGCGAGGACGTCTCCGGCCAGCTTGTCCATCGTGTACGCCGACACCGCCAGTGGTCGGGCGTCGGGGGAGTAGCCCCGTTGCTCGGGGGCCAGCACCCGTACCCCGGCCGCAGACAGCCGGGCCGCCACCCGCTCCCAGCTGAGCGCGGTCTGCGGGAACCCGTGCAGCGCGATCATGGACCGACCTTCGGTCGGGGCGATCACCTGCCGACCTTCGGTCGGTCCCCAGTCGTGGACGCGGAATCGGAATCCATCATGGTCGAAGGCGGTCAGCGGTTCGGTCATCGCAGGCTCGTCTCAGTCGTGGTCGGCATCGAGATGTGTGTGGTCGATCAGTAGTAGTCGCGGATGTGGAACTGCCGCCCGCCGAACAGCGTGTCCCAGACCGCATCCTGCTCCGCCAGGCCGCCGGTCAGCAGGCCTGCCCAGCGCAGGTTGGCGCAGGACTGCACCCCGGCGTAGAGCAGCGCCAGACCCCGGGGATGGAAGGTGCGGTCGTCGGTGTGGTCCTCCGCCACGCAGGTGCCGACGCCCTCGGCGACCTCCCACCGGTACGCACCGGCGATGGCGGTCGCACCGTCGTCGGCGACGTGGAACCCGAGCCGTGCCGACAGGAACCACGGGTACGCCCGCCGCGAGAGCGCACCGGGAACGTCGATGATCGCGATCATGTACGGGTCGCTGGACGCCGTCTCCCACACCTTGCCGGGCAGGAACTGCCGGATGACGTCGTCGCCGGAGGAGTCGATCTTGGTCTGCGGGGCCACCGAGGAGAAGCTGCCCAGCGTGCGGAGCAGGGCGCGATAGCCGTCGGCGGAGAGGGCGAGCAGGTCCGAGACCTCCAAGGTGCCGCGTTCGTCGTAGTGGCGGCCGCGGTCCCAGGAGGCGTAGCCGACCACCCGGCCGTCCACGTCCTCGGCCACGGTGATGCCGTCGAAGTCGTCCAGCAGCTCGGCATCGGTGACCGGGAAGGATGGCCCCCGCCGGGTCAGCGGACCGTTCTGCGCGGCGGCCCAGGTGTCGTAGACCTCGCGGACGGCCGGCAGATCGACCAGTCCGGCGCGTCGCGTCGACACCGCGACCGGCGGAGGCGCGGCGGCCAGCTGGGCCGTGGCGATCAAGATGGTCCGGTAGTCGCTGACCAGCTCGTAGCCGAACCGTCGGTAGATCCGGGCTGCCGTCGGGTACAGCCCGGAGATCACCGCTCCACGCTCCCGGGCAGCTCTCAGAGCGCCGGCGAACAACGGGGACAGCGCGCCACGGCCCCGGTCCTCCATGGCCACGGTCACCCCGGCGATCCCGCAGGTGGGCACCGGGACCCCGCCGAACCAGGAGTCGTACGCCCGGTCGGCGAGCCGACCCACCAGCCGGTCTCCGGCGAACACGCCGTGGTAGGTCCGACCGGGAGAGTCGAGTGTCGCCGGTTCGGTGGGCGGCGAGCCCGGCATCCCGAAGGCCTCGAAGCCGAGCCTGCGGGAGGTCTCGGCGTCGGCGGTGTCGAGCGGTCGGACGGTGAGCGGGTCGGACGGCATGACTCCATCATTTCCCGAGTGCGTCCGGCTGCTTGGGTCTACCCTCGGGCACATGAGTGCAGCTGCACCGGCGGGGCGGCTACCGACCGTCCCCGAGGACTGGGAGACCGCGCTGGCGGTCGTCGCCCACCCCGACGACATCGAGTACGGCGCGGCGTCCGCCGTCGCCCGCTGGACCGACCAGGGCAAGTCGATCAGCTATCTGCTGGCGAGCCGGGGCGAGGCCGGCATCGACGGTGTCGCCCCGGACGTCGCCGCCCCGCTCCGAGAAGCAGAAGAACGCGCCGGTGCGCGCGTCGTCGGCGTGCACACGGTCGAGTTCCTCGACCACCGCGACGGGGTGATCGAGAACGGCGTCGAGCTGCGCGCTCAGATCGTCCGGGCGATCCGCACCCACCGTCCGCAGGTGCTGATCACCGGCAACTACGACGTGAAGATGGTCGGTGGGATGACCAACCAGGCCGACCACCGCGCCGTCGGCCTGGCCACCCTCGATGCCGCACGGGACGCCGGCAACCGCTGGATCTTCCCCGAGCTCATCGCCGAGGAGGGCTTGGAGCCGTGGGGTGGTGTGCGGTTCATCCTGGTGGCCGGTAGCGGCACCCCCAGCCACGGCGTGGACGTCAGCGGCAGCTGGCTGCAGCGCGGGATCGAGTCACTGCGCGCCCACGCGCAGTACACCAGCGGTCTCGGACGCGCCTCGTTCGACCCGGCGCCGTTCCTCACCTGGTTCGCGGCGCAGGGCGGAGCCGCCTTGGGGGTCGACTCGGCCGTGCTGTTCGACGTGCACTGGCTCGTCCCGCCCGGACCACCACCCTGGCTCGCTGCCGGAGCCTGACCGACGATTAGGGTCTGGTGGTGCCTTCCAGTGACGCCACCGACACGACCAGCGCCTCCTCGCTCAGCCTGACCCGACACGAAGCCGAGCAGCGCGCCGCGACCATCCGGGTGGAGCACTCCGAGATCACCCTCGACCTGACCCGTCCCGGCCCCACGTTCGACTCCACCAGCCTGATCCGGTTCGCGCTGCGCGACGGAGTGGCTCCGGGGGCGGAGACCTTCCTCGACTTCAAGGGCGAGCGGCTCGGCTCGGTCGAGCTGAACGGGACGGACGTCGATCCGGCGACCTGGCAACAGGGACGGGTTCCCCTCACCGATCTGCAGCAGACCAACACGGTACGGATCTCGGGGACGATGGCGTACTCCTCCGACGGTGAGGGACTGCACCGGCACACCGATCCGGCCGACCAGAAGACCTACCTGTACGCGATGTCCTTCCTGGCGGCCGCTCCACGCTGGTTCGCCTGCTTCGACCAACCGGACCTGAAGTCCACCTACGCGCTCGACATCACCGGGCCGGTGGACTGGACGGTGCTGGGCAACGGGCCGTGTACGGCGGTGGAGCCGGGGCGGTGGCAGATCAGACCGACGGCCCCGCTGTCCACGTACTACGTGACCGTGGTCGCCGGTCCCTACGCGTCCTGCTACCGCGAGCACGACGGGATCCGCCTCGGCTTCCACGCCCGCGCATCGCTGTCGGATTCGCTGGAGGCGGAGGTGTCGGACCTGTCCGAGGTGACGGCCGCGTCCTTCGACTTCTACCACCAGATGTTCGGCGTCAGGTACCCGTTCGGGGAGTACCACCAGGCCTTCGTGCCCGACTTCAACGCCGGTGCGATGGAGAACCCCGGCTGCGTGACGCTGCGCGACCAGTACATCTACCGCGGTCGGGCCACCAGGGCCGAGCGCGCCTCCCGGGCGGGGACGGTGGCCCACGAGATGGCCCACATGTGGTTCGGGGACCTCGTCACGATGCGTTGGTGGGACGACCTCTGGCTGAACGAGTCGTTCGCCGAGTACGCCGCCCACCGCTGCTGCAGTGAGGGTACGCAGTATCCCCTGTGGACCGAGTTCGGCATCCTCCGCAAGGACTGGGGGTCGGTCGCCGACCAGTCGCCGTCGACCCACCCGGTGGCCGGCAACGGAGCCCTCGACGCCGAGGCCGCGCTCCAGGACTTCGACGGCATCTCCTACGCCAAGGGTGCCGCTGTGCTGAAGCAGCTGGTGGCCCACCTGGGCGACGACGTGTTCCTGGCCGGTCTGCGCGACTACTTCGCCACCCACGCGTACGGCAACGCCGCGCTGGCCGACCTGCTCGCCGCCTGGCAGCGGGCCGGGGCCGCGGACCTGGACTCCTGGGCCCGCGACTGGCTGCAGACCTCGGGTCTGGACACCTTGTCGGTCGCGGGATCCGAGCTGGTACGGCAGCCTCCGGCGGGCTCCACCGTCTCCCGACCTCACACCATCGCGGTGGCCGAGGTCGACTCCGACGGGCACGAGGTGGCGCGTCAGCAGGTGACGCTGACCGGGCGGCGGATGGGGCTCGAGCTCCGGGGCGGTACGGCCGTGCTGGTGCCCGACGCCGATGACGGCACCTGGGCCAAGGTCCGCTTCGACGCCGACTGGGCCAGCATGGGCCGGCTGCTGCCGACCATCGAGCTCCCGGCGACCCGGGTGGTCGTGGTGAACGCGTTCCGTGATGCGGTGCGCAACGCGGAGGTGGATCCGGGGCTGGCGCTCGAGGCGCTGCTCGAGGTCGCCACCGTGGACGACGAGGACGTCGTCGTCGGGTCCGTGCTGCGATTCTGCACCGAGGTGCTCGCGGTCGGCTTCACCCCCGTCGACCGGCGATCCGCGCGGCTCGCCGACGTGCACCGGACGGCGCAGGCGGTCATCGACGGGGCCGGGGAGGGCTCGGACCGCCAGCTGCTCGGGTTCCGGTACGCCGTCGCCAGCGGTACGGACGCCGAGCTGCTCCGGCGCTGGTTGGACGCTCGCGACCTGCCGCCCGGTCTGCCGCTCGACCCCGACCTGATCTGGTCCCTCGTCGTGCGGCTGGCCGAGGTCGGTGGCGACGAGGACGCCATCGAACGGGCGCTGGAGCGGGACCCGTCGGCGGCCGGTCGGGTGCACGCCGCCCGAGCCCGGGCGTCGCTGCCCGATCCGACGGCGAAGGAGACGGCGTGGTCCGCTCTGACCGGGTCGTCCGAGCTGCCCGCGTCCGAGCTGTACTCCATCGCCAAGGGGTTCTTCCGACCGGGGCAGACCGAGCTCACGGAGGCGTACGTGCCGCGGTTCTTCGCGGAGATGCCCGACACCGCAGACTTCCGCAGCGGCTGGGCGCTGGGGCAGATCGTCTCCGACGCCTTCCCGCTCGCGCATGCGTCGTCGGACACGCTCGAGCTCGCCGAGGAGACCCTGACGGGTGAGCTCCCGGCGGCCGTCCGCCGCTCGCTCACCGATGGCACCGATGCCCTGCGCCGAGCGGTGGCGTCCCTCCAGCGCTTCGGCTGACAGGTGCATCACCTGGGCGAGCGACGGCTCCGTCGGGCTGGGGTCGGGCCGGATCAGTCTCGCTCGTCCACCAGGTCGAGCTCCAGATGGCTCGCCAGGTCGCGCAGCTCGCGGTCCACGTCCCCCGCTGCTGCGGTGGTCAGCTCCTGGTCCAGGTGGAGGGCGTGGATCCGCAGGGCTCCCACCTCGCGGTCGGCGGTGGCGTCCAGCTTCCCGACCAGTCGGTCGCCGCGCAGCACCGGCAGCGCCCAGTAGCCCCACCGTCGCCGGGCTGCCGGCTTGTACATCTCCAGCTGGTAGTCGAACTCGAAGAGCTCGACCAGCCGCTGGCGGTCGAAGACCAGCCAGTCGAGCGGCGAGACCAGGGCCGCGCGACCGCGGAACGGATCGTCGAGGCGGCTGAGCTGCTCCGGATCGACCAACCAGGTGCCCCTCACGCCCTCGACCCGGACGACGACGGCGCCCGGAGGTGAGATCGTCTTCGGGGTCCGACGCAGCAGACCGAGAGCGGCCAGGCGGCGTCGGCGACGTTCGGTCCGGGCATCGGCCAGGCAGGGCGCCGCGGCCGGATCATCGGCCCAGATCCGCTCGGCCAGGTCCCAGTTGCGCTCGCGGCCCTCGCGAGAGGCCACCGCCACCTCGCCCCGGGCCTCCATGATCTCCAACATCTTCATCACGTTCTTGCCGTCGGTCCAGCCGGTCGAGCGCCAGGGCACGTCGCACGTGTCGGGCAGTGCGCGGGCCGGCAACGGGCCATCGCGGCGCAGCTCATCCAGGATGTCCTCCCGCGCCGTCGCGTTGGAGGCCAGCCACCGTTGCGGACCTTCCTGCCAGTCCTCCAGCGGCACGGAGTCGCGCCAGGCCGCCATCTCCCCGCGGTACAGGGCAACATCTTCGATCGGTCGCAGCCGGCCCGCGATCTCGACCAACGAACCGTCGCCGACCGCGGCGTCGAGATCGTCCTGCCGGAAGCGCTGTGCGCCGAGTCGTGACCAGAGCACCAGACCGGCGTTGGTCGCCACCGCGGCGGTGAGGTCCACCTGCAGCAGGGTGAGGTGCCGGACGACCTCGAGCAGCGAGGTCGGGCGGGGGAGATCCAGGAGCTGCGCGCGTACGGCGATCCGTCGCGCCTGCCGTCGGCTGAGCCGCTCCACGATCTCGGTCATCTCCCGACGCACGTTATCGCCGGCCGCTGACGGACGCTTGCCGATCGAGGGCGGCAGGACCAGGATACGAGCAGTGAACCTTCTCTCCCGGGCGTCGTGGAGCGCCGCGGGCGGCGGGCGCGTGCCTGTCTGGCAACGAATCTCCTGACCTGACCGGACGACGTCACAATCTTGTTGCGCCTCAGCCTGAGTTCTCCCCAAGAGTTGCCGTAACTGCTTTCATGGCCTAGAAAGGGTTACCGCTCAGTAATTGAGTTGCGTACGTCAGCGCTATCGCGCGTCCTGACCCATCGGGTCGGCGCGCGCTCGGAGGAGGACATTCATGCGAGGAAGAGCTCGCTCCGTACTTGCGATCGGGGTCACCACGATCGCGCTGTTCGCGGCCGCCTGTGGCGGCGGCGGCGGTGCCGAACCGGGGACCGGAGAGGCCAGCGGTAGCACCGGCGGGGAGATCGTGGTCGCCGGCTGCACGCCGAAGAACGCGTTGGTCCCGGGTAACACCAGTGAGACCTGTGGCGGCGACATCATCGATGCCATGACCTCCAAGCTGGTCCAGTACAACACCGAGAACGCCGCGCCGGAGAACGACATCGCCGAGTCGATCGAGACCAGCGACAACAAGAAGTTCACGGTGAAGCTGAAGCCGTACAAGTTCCAGGACGGCACCGAGGTCACGGCGAAGAGCTTCGTCGACGCGTGGAACTACACCGCGTACGGCCCGAACGGTCAGGACGGCAGCTACTTCTACGCCCCGATCGCCGGCTACGCCGACGTGCAGTGCACCGACGACGAGTGCAAGGCGAAGCCCAAGGCCGAGACCATGTCCGGGCTGAAGGTGGTCGACGACAAGACGTTCACCATCGAGACCTCCGAGCCGGTGTCCAACCTCCCGGTCCGGCTCGGCTACTCGGCTTTCGCGCCCCTGCCCGACTCCTTCTTCAAGGACCCGAAGGCCTTCGAGAAGCAGCCGATCGGAGCCGGGCCGTTCAAGGTCGACTCGATCAGCAACACCGAGTTCGTGCTCTCCAAGTTCGCCGACTTCTCCGGCACCGATCCGGCTCAGGTCGACAAGCTGACCTTCCGCATCTACCAGGACCCGGCAGCGGCCTACGCCGACGCGGTGGCCGGCAGCCTGGACTACATCGACGAGAGCAACATCCCGCAGGACCAGTTCATCGGCGACGCCTACCAGAGCGACTTCCCCGATCGCTGGTCCCAGCGTGAGTCGGGTCGGATCAGCATCATCTGGTTCTCGTCCTCCGACCCGCAGCTCAAGGACAAGCCGGAACTGCGCAAGGCCATCTCCCGCGCCATCGACCGCGACCTGATCACCAAGCAGATCTGGTCGAACACCGTGACGCCGGCCACCGGCTGGGTGTCTCCTGTGGTGGATGGCTACAAGGCCGATCAGTGCGGTGACTCCTGCACCTTCGACAAGGCAGCGGCCAAGGCGGCCTTCGACGCGGCGGGTGGCTACAAGGGCACCTTGACCATGACCTACAACGCCGACTCGCCGAACAAGGCCTGGTCCGAGGCGGTCTGCAACTCGATCAAGAACACGCTGGGCATCGAGTGCACCGCGGTCCCGACGGTTGACTTCGCCACCTTCCAGAAGAAGGTCGACGCCGACGAGCTGAAGGGCATCTTCCGAGCCAGCTGGCAGATGGACTACCCGTCGATCGAGAACTTCCTGGTGCCGATCTACGCCAAGGGTGCCTGGCCCCCCGGGTCGAACTGGGGACGGTACGAGAGCGCCAAGTTCGATGACCTGACCGCCAAGGCAGCGGCGGCGACCAACGCCGACGAGGCCAACTCCCTGTACCAGCAGGCAGAGGCGCAGCTGGCCGAGGACTTCCCGTCGGCTCCGCTGTGGTACCCGAAGACGACAGCTGTGTGGTCGGACAAGGTCACCGACGTCAAGGTGAACGCCTTCGGCGTCCTCGACTTCGCTGCTATCAAGGTGAAGTGACGATCGGTCGCGTGAAAGACCAGTGAGAGTGTCAGCCCGCCGGAGCAATTGCGGCGGGCTGACGCTATGTTTCGTCCAGGACGCTCTTCCGGAACCTTGATGAGAGGGGGCAGGGGTGGGCAAGTACATCCTTCGCCGGCTGCTGCAGATGATCCCGGTCATCATCGGCGTCACGTTCATCATCTACGTAGCGGTCTTCGCACTGGGTGACCCGACGGTCGGTCGCTGCGGCGAACGTGCCTGCCCGGCGGGCTACATCGCGAAGTTCCGGGCCGACTACAACCTCGACAAGCCGCTGGTGGTGCAGTACCTGCTCTACATGGGCAACTTGGTCCGCGGCGACCTCGGCGTGAACTTCTTCGGCAACCGGGTCGTCGATGAGCTGGCCACCCGGTGGCCCACCACCCTCAAGCTCGGCCTGATGGCGGTGTTCATCGAAACCGTGGTCGGTATCAGTGCCGGAGTGCTGGCCGGCATCCGGCGAGGCAAGGTCATCGACAGCCTGGTGACCGTGAGCACCCTGCTGCTGATCTCCATCCCGCTGTTCGTGATCGGCAGCTTCGCTCAGCTGATCTTCGGTATCCGGCTGGGCTGGTTCCCGGTGACCGCCACCCAGGGGACCTTCTACCAGCTGATCATGCCCGCCTTCGTGCTGGCGTCGGTCTCGGTCGCCTACGTCGCCCGGCTGATGCGAGCGAACCTGAGCGAGAACCTTCGCGCCGACTACGTGCGCACCGCCAAGGCCAAGGGGCTGAGCAACGCGCGCACGATCGGCGTGCACACGCTGCGCAACTCCCTGATCCCGGTCATCACCTTCATCGGCATCGACATCGGAGCGCTGATGGGCGGAGCCATCATCACCGAGCGGGTCTTCAACATCAACGGCATCGGTAGCTTCCTGTACCGCAGCATCGGCCAGAAGGACGGCACGTCGGTGGTGGGCACGATCGTCTGCCTGGTGCTCATCTACCTGCTGGTCAACCTGTTCGTCGACATCCTCTACGGCTTCCTGGATCCGAGGATCTCCCATGACTGACACCACCCGGGACCCCCTCCTGGACACGCAGTCCGTCGTCCCGATCACCATCGGCGCGACCGGGGATCCGGAAGGACCGCTGAGTGCTCCGGCCAAGGGCGAGAAGGCCCGATCGCTCGGCAGCGACGCCTGGGAAGAGCTTCGGCACCGGCCGATGTTCTGGATCTCCGGGGTGCTCATCGTGATCTTCGTGCTGATGGCGGCGTTCCCGCAGCTGTTCACCAGCACCGACCCGTACACGGCGGACCTCTCCAAGGCACGCGAGGCACCGTCGCCCGATGCGTGGTTCGGCCGGGACGGGCAAGGGTATGACGTCTACGCCCGGACCATCTACGGGGCTCGGGCCTCGATCATGGTCGGCATCCTGGCCACGCTCTTCGTGGCCGTGTTCGGGTCGCTCGTCGGCATCGTCGCCGGCTACCGCGCCGGCTGGGTCGACTCCGTGCTCAGCCGCATCGGTGAGATCTTCCTCGGTATCCCGCTGTTCCTCGGCGGGATCCTGTTCCTCTACGTCTTTCCCAGTGACCCACTGACCACCCCGTTCCTGGTGCAGGTCGCGAAGGTCGCCCTGGTGCTGGGTCTCCTCGGTTGGCCGGCGATCATGCGCCTGATGCGCTCGAGCGTGCTGCAGGTCAAGCCGAACGACTACGTGCAGGCAGCCCGGGCGCTGGGTGCCACGCCGATGCGCATCATCAACTCCCACATCCTGCCGAACTCGCTGGCCTCGGTGATCGTGGTGTCCACCATCAACCTCGGTGCCTACATCTCGGTCGAGGCGAGCTTGTCGTACCTCGGCATCGGACTGCAGCCGCCGGCCATCTCCTGGGGCATCCAGATCTCCGAGGCCTCCGGTCTCGGTCTGATCCGGGCGGCGCCGCACATGCTGTTCTTCCCGAGCCTCTTCCTGTCGTTGACCGTGCTCGCGTTCATCATGCTCGGCGACGTCGTCCGCGACGCCCTCGACCCGAAGCTGCGCTGAGAGGCGAGTATGGCCAAGACATCAGACGTGGTCGAGACCCTGTCGACCGGGAGCATCTGGAAGCCCCAGAACGGGATGCTGCTGGAGGTCGACCGGCTGCAGGTGGAGTTCCGGACGCGGTACGGCGTCGCCAAGGCGATCAACGGGGTCACGTTCGACCTGCGGGAGGGTGAGACCGTCGCGGTGCTGGGCGAGTCCGGCTCCGGCAAGTCGGTGACCGCCCAGGCGATCATGGGCATCCTGGACAGCCCGCCCGGTTTCGTCACCGGTGGCGAGATCCGCTACTGCGGCACCGACATCCTCAAGCTGCCGGAGGAGAAGCGACGCGCGATCCGCGGACCGGAGATCTCGATGATCTTCCAGGACGCGCTGAGCTCGTTGAACCCGGTGTTCCCGGTGGGGTGGCAGATCGCGGAGATGTTCCGCAAACACCGTGGGATGAACAAGTCCGACGCGCTGGACGGCGCCGTGCACCTGATGGAGCGGGTCTCCATCCCGGGCGCGAAGCAGCGGGTGAAGGCGTTCCCGCACCAGTTCTCCGGTGGCATGCGCCAGCGGATCATGATCGCGATGGCCATCGCGCTCGACCCGGCCGTGCTGATCGCCGACGAGCCGACCACCGCACTGGACGTCACGGTGCAAGCCCAGATCATGCAGCTCCTCCAGGACCTTCAGGAGGAGCGCAAGATGGGGTTGATCCTGATCACCCACGACCTCGGCGTCGTCGCCGACGTAGCCGACCGGATCGCGGTGATGTACGCCGGAAGGATCGTCGAGCAGGGCGACATCTTCGACCTGTACGCCGCCCCTGCTCACCCGTACACGAAGGGGTTGCTCGAGTCGATCCCGCGCCTGGACCAGAAGGGACAGCAGCTGACCGCCATCGGCGGTCTGCCGCCCAACTTGACGCGGATCCCGCCCGGATGCGCCTTCAACCCCCGCTGCCGCTATGCCGCCGACGTCTGCCGGCACGATCCGCCCCCACCGCTGATCGAGGTGGCGCCCCGCCGGTGGAGTGCCTGCCACTTCGCCGAGAGCGTGATGGCGGGACAGGCAGCTGTCACCCATGAGGTGGATCCGCTGATGGCCGTCGAGGACTACGTGGAGCCGGTGGACGGTGCTCGGGTCGGCGAGGGTGCAGACAGCGGAAGAGCTGCGGACAGGATTCCGCCCGGGGAGCCGGCCGGATCAGTCGACGGGGAGGTGACGGATCGTGACCGGTGAGGTGATCATCCAGGCCGAGGACCTGGTCAAGCACTACCCGATCAAGGCGGGCGTCCTCCGTCGCACGGTCGGTCACGTCAAGGCACTCGACGGTGTCTCCTTCGAGCTCTACAAGGGCGAGACCCTCGGCATCGTCGGAGAGTCCGGGTGCGGCAAGTCGACCCTGGGTCGGATGCTGATGCGCCTGGAAGAGCCGACGTCGGGCAAGCTCACGTTCGACGGGGTCGACATGTACGCCCAGCAGGGCGCGGCGCTGCGACGCCTTCGGCGCGACATCCAGATCGTCTTCCAGGATCCGTACACCTCGTTGAATCCCCGGATGACGGTCGGCGACATCATCGGTGAGCCGTTCGAGATCCATACCGACGTCACCCCGAAAGGGGGTCGGCGACAGCGGGTCCAGGAGCTGTTGGAGCTGGTCGGTCTCAATCCCGAGCACATCAACCGTTACCCCCACCAGTTCTCCGGTGGTCAGCGGCAGCGGATCGGGATCGCCCGCGGGCTGGCCCTCAACCCCAAGGTGATCGTCTGCGACGAGCCGGTGTCGGCGCTGGACGTCTCCGTGCAGGCGCAGGTGGTGAACCTGCTCGAGTCCCTTCAGCGGGAGTTCGGGCTGGCCTACGTGTTCATCGCCCACGACCTGTCAGTCGTCCGGCACATCTCCGACCGGGTGGGCGTGATGTACCTGGGCAAGATGGTCGAGCTGGGGGACGAGGACCAGATCTACTCTCGGCCGACCCACCCGTACACGCAGGCGCTGTTGTCGGCCGTCCCGGTTCCCGATCCGACCCTGCGCAACGTCCGCGAGCAGATCGTGCTGAGCGGAGACGTGCCGAGCCCGGCCAACCCGCCCAGCGGCTGCCGGTTCCACACCCGGTGCTGGAAGGCCCAGGACATCTGCAGCGTGGAGGACCCGGCACTGATCCCCCGGCCGGACGGACTGAGCGCGCACGATTCGGCCTGTCACTTCGCCGAACCCAAGGTCCTCATCTAGCGGAGTGGGCCCAGGGGACCGTTGTCGGCGTACGGACGTAGGGTGTTCGCCGTGACCTCGGCCGATACTCAGCAGCCATCAGGGGGGCGCCCCGACCGGCGCCTGATGCTGGTGCACGCACACCCCGACGACGAGTCGATCAACAACGGCGCGACCATGGCCCGCTACGTCGAGGAGGGCGCCCAGGTCACTCTGGTCACCTGCACGCTCGGCGAGGAGGGCGAGGTGCTGGTGCCCGACCTGAGCCACCTGGCCGCCGATCACGGAGACGAGCTGGGGGAACACCGGCTGGGCGAGCTCCAGCAGGCGATGGATGCCCTCGGCGTCACCGACTTCGTCCGCCTGGGCGGGGACCATCGCTTCCGCGACTCGGGCATGGCCTGGGCCGAGGACGGCACCGCCACCGCCCGCGACGTGCTCCGGGAGGGGATCTTCTGGACCACCGACCTGCTGACCGCCGCCAACGAGCTGGTGCCGCTCATCCGCGATCGCCGACCTCAGGTGCTGATCACCTACAACGAGATCGGTGGCTACGGACATCCCGACCACATCCAGGCCCACCGGGTGGCGATGTACGGCTACCAGCTGGCCGCGATGCCGCACTACCGGCCCGACCTGGGTCAGGCGTGGCAGGTCGACCGGGTGCTGTGGACGACCATGAGCGAGACCCGGCTGCGCGAGGGCCTGCGGGCGCTGCGAGCGGCCGGCGACACCAAGACCTTCGGTGACCTCGATCCCGAGGGCCCGTCGTTCGGCCCGATGGCCGCGCCCGACGACGCGATCGCGGTCGAGGTCGACGGCGGCCCCTGGGTGGGCCGGAAGCTGGACGCCATGCGAGCTCACGCCACCCAGATCACGGCTGATGGGCAGTTCTTCAGCGGCACGGCCGTGCTGGGTGACACGATGTGGTCGCACGAGTACTACCGCCTCGCGGCCGGGACGCCGTATCCCGAGCGGGCGGGCTGGGCCGACGAGGTCTTCGCCGGTCTGAAGCTCGCGGGCTGAAGGTTGAGCGTCGGGTCCGAGGAGTTCCGGCACGCGCTGGCTCACTGGGCCACCGGCGTCGCCGTGCTCACCTGTCGCTGGCAGACGCGGCCGTACGCGCTGACGGTGACCTCCTTCTCCTCGGTGTCTCTCGACCCGCCGCTGGTGCTCGTCTGCATCGGCAAGCAGTCGCGCTTCCACCCTTACGTCACGGCCGCGGGCGCCTGGGCGGTGTCCGTGCTGGGGAGCGACCAGGGTGCTCTGGCCCGTCGGTTCGCGGCCCACGGGCGCGCGTATGCCACCCAGTTCGACGACGTGCACACCACGCCGGGGCCGTCCGGGGCGCCGGTTCTGGACGGCTCCTTGGCCTGGCTGGACTGCCGCACGGTCGCGTTGCACGAGGCCGGCGACCACACCATCGTCGTGGGTGAGGTTGTTCACACCAGCCCGCTCAACGCGCTCCCCACCACGGCTGACGAATCGCTGCGACGCGACCCGCTCACGTACTATCGGGGGACCTTCAGTGATGTCTCCGCACACTGATACCTGTCCGCACCCCCATCCGCATGATCGAGAGGGTCGCGCTGCGCCCGGTCGGTCGTGCCGAAGCCGCCGAGTGCCGCCGATCCGGTGAGGTTAGTCCGTGAGCAGCCAGTCCGATTGGTCCGCCGGCTCGTCCGACGACGGGCCGACCGACCCCGACGCCACGCTGGTGCGCGGACCCCTGCCGCCCGAGCCACCGGAGACCTCGCCCCCTGAGAAGCGGGTCGGCCTCCTCGCCGCCATCATCGGTGGAGCGCTCATCGTCGTCGTCGGGGCGGTGTACCTGGTGGGCTATCTGATGGCCGGTGACAAGCTGCCGAAGGACGCCGAGATCGCCGGCGTCTCCGTGGGTGGTCTCAGCACGCAGGCGGCCGAGGAGAAGCTGCAGGCCGAGCTCGGCGAGCGGGCGGCGGCGCCGATCCCGGTGACCGCGGGTGACGAGAAGGCGGAGGTGTCGCCGAGCGAGGCCGGACTGGGTGTCGACTACGCCGCGAGCGTCGAGCTCGCCGGCGGTGGCCGCAGCCTCGACCCTCGCCACATCTGGCGTGCGCTGACCGGGGGATCGCAAACCGATGCTGTGGTGCTCACCGACCAGGCCAAGCTGACCGCCGCCGTGGCTGCGCTGGCGAAGAACGTCGATCGGGAGCCCAAGGACGCCAAGCTGTCCTTCGACGGCGACCAGGTCGTACAGACCAAGGGCAAGGACGGGGTCGCCCTCGACGCCGACCGGGCGTCGTCGGCCATCGAGAGCGCCTTCCTGGGTTCGGGTGACTCCGTGGAGCTGCCGGCCGAGGTGACCGAGCCGGCGATCACCACGGCCGAGGTGGCCGAGCTGGCGACGTCGTACGCCGAGCCGGCCGTCTCCGGCCCGATCACCTTGAAGGCCGGTGCCGCCGGTAGCTTCAAGGTGACGCCGGGCATGATCGGTGACTCGATCACCTTCGTCGCGGCTGACGGCACGCTCAAGCCCCAGCTCGATGCCGAGCAGCTGCGCAAGGTCGCCGACGACGCGGTGTCGAAGGTCGAGCTGAAGAAGCCGAAGGACGCGACCGTACGACTGGTCGACGGCAAGCCGAAGGTGATCGCCGCGGTCAACGGCACCACCCTGAGCGCCGCGAACCTGGCCTCCGCCGTCGAGCCAGTGCTCACCAGGACCGGCAAGGAGCGCACCGGCGACGTGGAGCTGACCGGCGCCAAGGCCTCCTTCTCCACCGAGGACGCGGAGCAGCTCGGCATCACGAAGGTGACGGGCCGGTTCACCACCCAGTTCCCGTACGCCACCTACCGCAACGTGAACATCGGCCGAGCCGCCGAGCTGATCAACAACACGGTGCTGAAGCCGGGTGACACGTTCTCGTTGAACAACACGGTGGGGGAGCGCACCGCGAAGAACGGGTTCGTCGAGGGCTACATCATCCAGGGCGGCAAGTTCAAGAAGGAGCTCGGCGGTGGCGTCTCGCAGAGCGCGACGACCACGTACAACGCGATGTTCTTCGCCGGGCTCAAGGACATCCAGCACCAGCCGCACACGCTCTACATCGACCGTTACCCGCCGGGCCGGGAAGCCACCGTGGCCTGGCCGACGCTGGACCTGAAGTTCCAGAACAACACCAAGTACGGCGTGCTGGTGCAGGCGTACGTGAAGAAGGCGACCCCGAGCTCGAAGGGTTCGATCACCGTCAAGATGTGGTCGACCAAGACCTACGACGAGGTCGACTCCTCGGCGTTGAAGAAGTCCAACTTCACCACCGGCCGGAACCTCACCGACGACGACCCGAAGTGCGAACCCCAGGCTCCCGTGCAGGGCTTCACGGTCAACTACTCCCGGATCTTCCGCAACGACGGCAAGACGGTGAAGACCGAGCCGTTCCGCTGGACCTACGCCCCGACCGACCGCATCACCTGCAAGTAGGGGTTTTGCGGTCGGCGGCTGCGGTCGCGGCTGCGCGATAGCCGACTGTGGTCGGAGAACGTACGCCTGGTTGGGGTCGCGGACGGGCGCATGCCGACCGTGGTCGGAAAACGTACGCCTGCGGTGGTCGGGGACGGGGCGATAGCCGTCCGTGGTCGGAAAACGTACGCCTGCGGTGGTCGGGGACGCGCGTAAGCCGTCCGTGGTCGGAAAACGTACGGCTGTGGTGGTCGGGGACTGCGCGTAAGCCGTCCGTGGTCGGAAAACGTACGCCTGCGGCGGTCGGGGACTGGCGTAAGCCGTCCGTGGTCGGAAAACGTACGCCTGCGTGCGGTCGGGGACTGGCGTAAGCCGTCCGTGGTCGGAAAACGTACGGCTGCGGTGGTCGGGGACGCGCGATAGCCGTCCGTGGTCGGAAAACGTGCGCCCGTGGCGGTCGGGGACTGGCGTAAGCCGTCCGTGGTCGGAAAACGCGCGGCTGTGGTGGTCGGGGCTGCGTGCATCCCGTCCGTGGTCGGAAAACGAGCGCCTGAGACGGTCGGGGACAGGCGGAAGCCGTCCATAGTCGGACAACGCACGGCCGCCGCGCGACCCGGGGCGAGAGCTAGACCGCTACTGGTTCCGCGACGCCGATCTGCTTGCCGGCGTCGGTGAGCACGTCGCCGAGTCGGTCGACGATCTCGTCGAGCAGGGCGGCGTCGGAGATCAGCGGCGGCGCGATCTGCATCACCGCGTCACCACGGTCGTCGGTCCGGGCGATCAGACCCGCCTCGCGGAACCGCTTGGGCAGGAAGCCGCGGATCAGCTGATCCCGCTGGGCCTGGTCGAGCCGGGAGTCGTCGGCGTCGGCCACCATCTCGACGGCCCAGAAGAAGCCGGCTCCGCGGACGTCGCCGACGATCGGCAGCGACCGCAGCTCGTTCATCCGGGACTCCAGGTGCGGGGCCAGCGCGCGGACGTTCTCCAGCACCCCGTCGCGCTCGAAGATCTCGATGTTCTTGAGGGCGATGACGGCGCTCAACGGGTGGCCGGCGAACGTGATGCCGTGCCGGACCACGCGTCCCGAGCCCTCGGTCAGCGGCTCGGTCACCCTTGCCCGGGCCAGCACGGCGCCCATCGGGGCGTACGCGGACGTCAGCCCCTTGGCCACGCTGATCAGGTCCGGCGCCACGCCCTCGCGGGAGCTGGCGAAGAACTCGCCGATCCGGCCGAACCCGGTGATCACCTCGTCGGCCATCAGCAGGATGCCGTACCGGTCGGCGATCTCCCGAAGTCCGGTCCAGTAGCCCGGCGGCGGGGTGATCGAGCCGCCAGCATTCTGCACCGGCTCGGCGATGATCAAAGCGACCTCGTCCGGTCCGGCGTCCAGCACGGCCCGCTCGACCTCGGCCAGCAGCCGCGCGCAGAAGGCGACCGGATCGGCGCCGTCCGGTGCCCGGAACGGGTTGGTGTTGCTGACGTGGCTGACCTCGATCGGGGCAGGTCCGAAGTCGTCCTTGAACTTGGGGATACCGGTGAACGACAACGCCCCGAGTGTGACGCCGTGGTAGGCGACCTTGCGGGCGATGGCCTTGCGGCGCTGAGGCTGACCGAGCGCGACGTAGTGCTCCCGGACGAGCTTCCAGGCCGACTCCACCGCCTCGGAGCCGCCGCTGGTGAAGTAGACGCGGTAGTCGTCCGCCGGAGCCAGCGACGACACCTTCTCGGCCAGCTCCAGGGCGACCGGGTGAGCGGTGGCCCAGTTGGTGTTGAACGGCAGGGTGGTCAGCTGCCGGGTGGCCACCTCGGCCATCTCGGCGCCGTACGAGTAACCGATCTGCGCGCAGAAGAGACTGGAGAGGGCGTCGATGTACTGGCGGCCGGCGGTGTCGTAGACGTACGGTCCCTCGGCTCGCTCCAGCACCAGCAGGTCAGCGACCTGGGGCTTGGAGAAGTGCAGCAGCAGGTTGTCCCTGGCCATCGCCTGGTAGTCGGTCACGATGTCTCCTTGGTCGTTCCGGCAAGCCGTCACGAGGCTCCTCGTCTCGATCCGATCAGCATAGGCCCGGCCCGGCTGCCAGATCGGCACGCCGACCACCCGCCGTGGACGAGAGGCAGCGACCGGGAGAAGATGAGGCGTGGCAACCGTACGCGCGGCAATCACCCAGACGACCTGGACCGGGGACAAGGCGTCGATGCTCGACAAGCACGAGCAGTTCGCCCGCGATGCCGCTGCCGACGGCGCCCAGGTGATCTGCTTCCAGGAGCTGTTCTACGGCCCCTACTTCGGGATCACCGAGGACGCGAAGTACTACGACTTCGCAGAACCGGCCGACGGTCCGATCGTGCAGCGCTTCGCGTCCCTGGCCGCCGAGCTGTCGCTGGTGATGGTGTTGCCGATCTACGAGGAGGAGCAGCCCGGTGTGTACTACAACACCGCTGTGGTGGTGGACGCGGACGGCACTGTGCTCGGTAAGTACCGCAAGCACCACATCCCGAACCTCGACAAGTTCTGGGAGAAGTTCTACTTCCGGCCGGGCAACCTCGGCTACCCGGTGTTCCGGACCGCTGTCGGGCCGATCGGGGTCTACATCTGCTACGACCGCCACTTCCCGGAGGGGTGGCGGGAGCTCGGGCTGAACGGTGCCCAGATCGTCTTCAACCCCAACGCCACCAAGCCCGGTCTGTCCAACCGGCTGTGGGAGATCGAGCAACCTGCCGCGGCGGCGGCCAACGGCTACTTCGTGGCCGCCCCCAATCGGGTCGGTCGGGAGGACAACGAGTACGGCGAGCTGGCTGTCTCCTTCTACGGGTCCAGCCAGTTCGTCGACCCACAAGGGAACCTGGTCGGTCCGATGGGCAGCGACAGCAGCGAGGAGGTCGTGATCCGGGACCTCGACCTGGACCTGATCAGACAGGTGCGCAACGCCTGGCAGTTCTACCGCGACCGGCGCCCGGACTCGTACGCCGCGATCACCAAGCCATGATCATCTTTCCCGAGAGGCTCGGCTGATGAGCACGATCTTGATCACCGGCGGCACGGTGGTGAACGCCACCGGTACCTCCCAGGCCGACGTGCTGGTGGACGGCGAGACGATCGCCGCGGTGCTGGCGCCAGGCTCGTCGCTGCTGGGGGTCGACCTCGCCGGCTCGGTGGACACCGTGGTCGACGCCAGCGGGAAGCTCGTGATCCCCGGCGGCATCGACGCGCACACCCACATGGAGCTGCCCTTCGGCGGCACCAACGCCTCCGACACCTTCGAGACCGGCACCCGGGCCGCCGCCTGGGGTGGCACCACCTCGATCATCGACTTCGCCGTGCAGCGGTACGGCGAGCGGGTCGAGGACGGGCTGGCGGCCTGGCACGCCAAGGCCGCGGGCAACTGCGCGATCGACTACGGCTTCCACCAGATCATCGGCGGGGTCGACGAGTTCTCCCTCAAGGCGATGGACTCCCTGATCGACGAAGGGATCACCAGCTTCAAGCTGTTCATGGCGTACCCCGGCGTCTTCTACTCCGACGACGCACAGATCCTGAAGGCGATGCAGAAGTCGGCTGAGACCGGCCTGCTGACGATGATGCACGCCGAGAACGGCCCGGCCATCGACGTGCTGGCCGAGCAGCTCTACAGCGCCGGCAAGACCGGCCCGTACTGGCACGGCATCGCCCGGGCCTGGCAGCTCGAGGAGGAGGCCACCCACCGGGCGATCATGATCGCCGACGTGACCGGCGCCCCGCTCTACGTCGTGCACGTCAGCGCCCAGCAGGCGGTCGCCCAGATCGCCGCCGCCCGGGACCGGGGACGCAACGTGTTCGGCGAGACCTGTCCGCAGTACCTGTACCTGTCTCTGGAGGACCAGCTCGGCGCACGCAGCGAGGAGTGGGGTGACTTCGAGGGCGCGAAGTGGGTCTGCTCGACCCCGCTGCGCTCCCGCGCCGAGGGCCATCAGGACGCGATGTGGCAGGCGCTGCGCACCAACGACCTGCAGATGGTCTCCACCGACCACTGCCCGTTCTGCATGAAGGAGCAGAAGGAGCTCGGACGCGGGGACTTCCGCGCCATCCCGAACGGCATCGGCAGCATCGAGCACCGGATGGACCTGCTCTACCAGGGGGTGGTCACCGGCGAGCTGACCCTGCCGCGGTGGGTGGAGATCACCTCGACCACGCCGGCCAGGATGTTCGGTCTGTACGGCCGTAAGGGCGTCATCCAGCCCGGGGCCGACGCCGACATCGTGATCTACGACCCCGACGGTCACACCTCGATCGGCGTCGGTGAGGGCCGGACCCACCACATGAACATGGACCACTCCGCCTGGGAAGGCTTCGAGATCGACGGTCACGTCGACCAGGTGTTGTCGCGCGGCACGGTCCTCGTGGACGAGGGCGGCTACCGGGGCACCAAGGGCCACGGCCGGTTCCTGAAGCGCGACCTCAGCCAGTACCTCATCTGACGGCCTACGAGAAAAAGATCGGAGAGGGTCGATCATGGACTTCGGGGTGGTGCTGCAGACCGATCCGCCGGGGTGGCGGACGGTGCAGCTGGCCGAGCTGGCCGAGGCCCACGGCTTCTCTCACCTGTGGACGTTCGACTCGCACCTGCTGTGGCAGGAGCCGTACGTGCTCTACAGCCAGATCCTGTCCCGGACGCAGCGGCTGACCGTGGGACCGATGGTCACCAACCCCAGCACCCGGGACTGGACGGTGACGGCGTCGTTGTTCGCCACCCTGAACGAGATGTTCGGCAACCGGACGGTCTGCGGGATCGGGCGCGGCGACTCCGCCGTCCGGGTCACCAACGGCAAACCCGCCACCTTGAAGGAGGTCCGCGAGGCGACTCACGTGATCCGCGAGCTGGCCAACTGCCGCGCCGTGGACTACAAGGGCTCGCGGCTGCAGTTCCCCTGGGCGCGGACGTCGTCGTTGGAGGTCTGGGTGGCGGCGTACGGGCCGCTGGCCCTGAAAGCGGCCGGGGAAGTGGGGGACGGCTACATCCTCCAGCTGGCCGACGTGGACATCGCCCGGTGGATGATCACCAGCGTGCGGGAGGCGGCAGCCAACGTGGGCCGCGATCCGGACGAGATCACCTTCTGCGTGGCCGCACCCAACTACGTGGGTGATGACTGGGCGCACATGCGCGACCAGTGCCGTTGGTTCGGCGGCATGGTCGGCAACCACATCGCCGACATCGTGGCCAGGTACGGGGAGAGCGGGGCCATCCCGACCGCGCTCACCGACTACATCAAGAACCGGCAGGGGTACGACTACAACGAGCACGGTCGGGCCGGCAACACCCACGCCGCGTTCGTGCCCGATGACATCGTCGACCGGTTCTGCATCCTCGGCACCGCCGACGACCACATCGCCAAGCTGAAGCAGCTGAAGGACATCGGGGTCGACCAGTTCGCCGGCTATCTCCAACACGACAACAAGGAGGAGACCCTCCGGGTGTACGGCGAGACGATCATCCCCGCCCTGCGGCAGCACGTGGTGGCCAAGGCCTGAGCTAGTGGTCACGGCCGGAGGTACGTCGGGGTGTCCGGCGCCCGGGCACGCACCTCGCTGCGTTCTCCTCGGTCGCGATGCGACTCGGCATCCCTCCCTCGTCGGCCTGGCGATGCACGCACCTGGACACCGGACACCCTCGACGAACCTTCCGGCCGCAACCACTAGGGGTGCAGGCGCGCACCCTTGATGATCTTGTCCACCACGTTCCGCGGGGCGTGCAGGCCGAGCCCGACCAGATCCAGGTCGGGTCCGGACACCGCTCGCACGACGGCGCGGTTGTCGGCGTCGTGCCCGGTGGTGAACATGTCGCGCGTGTAGATCGCGATCTCGACCCCTCGATCGGCGGCGCGCCGTCGGGCGGTCCTCAGGGCGTCGGCGCCGGCCTGGAAGACCAGCACGGGTACGCCGAGGAGCTTCAGGTAGTGCAGGCCCTCCGCGTCTTCGTAGGGTGCGCCGACCAGCTCGGGACGGGCGGCCGTGATGCCGCTGATCAGGAACGCGGTCACGTTCAGACGCTGCCAGGTCTCGAGGTCATCGCGGACGACGACGGCGACCTTGGTCGAGAAGGGTGGGAGCAGCGGGTTGTCTTCGGTCACTCCCTGATTCCAGCCGGTTCCCCCGGGCCAGGTCTTGTACGTCGTTGATCCCGGTGCGCCCGAGGGCGCTGCGTTGATAGCGGCCCGGTGTGGTCGCCAGCAGGCGAGAGAAGTGTCGGGTCAGATGTGCCTGATCGTAGAAGCCTGTGTCAGCGGCGACCTGGGCCGCGGCGTCACCCTCCAGCAGACGATGTCGGGCGAGATCGAGTCGCCTGCCGAGCAGGTAGCGGTGTGGAGGGATCCCGTAGCTGCTGGTGAACGAGCGGACCAGGTGTGCCGTGCTGACGCCGAGAGCAGCGGCCACGGCAGCGATCCCTTCGGTGCCGGCCGGGTCGGCGTCGAGCATCTCCCGGGCGCGTCGCGCGGTGCCGGCGGCGGGTGGTCCCATCGGCGCCGGCCGCCCGGTGAGATGGCGGCTCAGACGTTCGACGACGACGGCCAATCGGGACTCGGCCGCCAGATCGTCGCCGCTCGCCAGGTCCTGGTCGAGGCGTGAGACCTGCGCCCGCAGGGCCGGATCGATGATCATCGGCGTGTCGACGGACGGCCCGATCAGGGTCGCGCCGAGGACGGACTCGTCGAGGTAGACCACCCGCTTGCGGAAGCCCCGGGTGGTCGCCGGCCTGCCGTCGTGCACGACGTGCGGCGGGAGCAGCGTGACGACTGATCGAAGAGCAGCGTGCCGGTGGCGATCCAGGTCGTAGCCGATCGAACCGTCGTCGACGAGCAGCAGGGTCCAGGTGTCGTGGGTGTGGGCTGGGTAAGAGTGATCGCGCCAGTCGGCATGCAGCACCTCGGCCACTCCGGCGACGCGGGGTCGCCACACGCGCACCTGGTCGCCCACAGCCATCTGTGCAGTCTGCCAGGACGGACAGCCGATCGGGACGACCGCTTGACCCCGTGGGTAGCGTCTCGACATGAGGAGCCGATGGGGAATCGCCCTGGCCGGGATGGGTTTGCTCGCGGCCTGCACCGGGGCGCCGGAGGGCGGTCCGGGGATGGCTCCGGCCGCCTCGTCGAGTGCCGCCCCGTCGCGCGCCACCGGTCCGGACGGTCGCCCGTTCGTGGTCGAGGAGCTCGCCGAGCTCGACGAGCCGTGGGCCATGACCTTCCTGCCCGACGGTCGGGCCCTGATCACCGGGCGTGGTGGTGAGCTGACGCTCCGCTCCGCCGACGGGCGGACCACCGACGTGACCGGGGTGCCGGAGGTGGTGCACGAGGGTCAGGGTGGGCTCGGTGACGTCATCGTGGCGCCGGACTTCGCGTCCACCAAGCACATCTACCTCAGCTGGGCCGAGGCGGGCGACGGTGGGTCCGGAGCGGCGGTCGGCCGGGCGACCCTCGCCGCCGACGGGGCAGCCGCGAGCCTGCGGGATCTGACCGTCCTCTGGCGGCAGCAGCCCAAGGTCTCCGGCAACGGCCACTACGGGCACCGGCTGGCCTTCTCACCCGACGGTGAGCACCTCTTCGTCTCCTCGGGCGAGCGGCAGAAGATGGATCCCGCCCAGGATCTGGACACGAATCTCGGCAAGATCATCCGGCTCGATCCCGACGGGACCGCCGCCGCCGGCAACCCCTTCACCGACCGCGGTGGCGTCGCCGCACAGGTGTGGAGCTACGGGCACCGCAACCCGCTCGGGCTCGCGTTCGACCCGGACGGCAACCTGTGGAACTCCGAGATGGGCCCGCAGGGCGGTGACGAGCTCAACCTGGTGCGGGAGGGCGCCAACTACGGCTGGCCCGAGGCTTCCAACGGCTCCCACTACGGTGGCGCGGACATCCCCGATCACACGGCCGGCGACGGCTACGAAGCCCCGAAGGCGTTCTGGAACCCGAGCATCTCGCCGGGCAGCCTGATGATCTACACCGGCTCCATGTTCCCGCAGTGGCAAGGGGACGCGTTCCTGGGCGCGTTGTCCGGCGAGGCACTGGTCCGGGTCGACCTGGACGGCACGAACGCCGCCGAGGGCGACACCTGGGAGATGGACCACCGGGTCCGCGAGGTCGAGCAGGCTCCGGATGGCTCGATCTGGCTGCTCACCGACGAGGGGCAGCTGCTCCGGTTGGTCGCACCCTGACCTGAGTCGGCCGACCCGGCTCAGCCCGGGGCTTCCAGGTAGCGGTAGCTGTGGTGCCGGACGAAGCCCAGCCGTCCGTACGCGTCGTGGGCGCCGGCGTTCTCCTGTGCCACCTGCAGGTACGCGTTCCGGGCACCCCGGCGGGCGGCCCAGTGCCCCAAGGCACGCATCATCGCCGTGGCCAGGCCACGGCGTCGGTGCGCCGGATCGGTCCAGACCGAGGCGACGCCCAGCCAGGGGCCGCTGACGTGGCCGCGGGCGATGCCGGCATGATCGTTGCCGGTCGCGGGATCGGCCACCGAGGCGAACGCCCGCGGCGGGTGTCCGTCCAAGATCGTCCGCAGGATCGCCGGGTCGGCGTCATTCGGGCGGCTGCGCCCGTACGCCCGCCACCACGCCTCGGTCAACCGCTCGCCGACGGCGACCCGCGGATCCGGCAGATCGTCGCCGAGCAGCGTGATCAACCGGCAGACCAGCACGTCGGTGACGACGTAGGTCGGCTGCCAACCGAGGTCGACCAGCCCGGCCTCCACCTCGGAGCCGACGATCACCTGAGCCCAGGGCACGATGCCGTGATCGACGGCGTACGCGATCACCCGCTCCGCCGCCTCGGCCAGCTCCACGCCCGGGTCGCCGACCGCCAGGGCGGAGTTGGCGCGGCCGGTGAAACCGCCGCCGGCTCGCAGGGTCCACTCACCGAGTGGCTCGCTGAGAGCGACCCAACCCGGTAGGGCTGCCCACTCGAGGTCCTCCGCCGAGGTGCGGCGCGGCTCGGGCCCGCCCCGGGCGATCGGAGCGCGTCGGGCGAGGATGATCGCCGATCGGTCGACGGTCACGGAATCCCGATCCTCCACCTCCAGAGCCACCGACTCGGAGCCCAGGGAGATCAGCCAGCCGACCACGTCGGTCGCCGAGCCGTCGGCCCGTCGACAGCGCAGCACCCACCGCTCGCCGAGCCGCGCACGGTCGAGTGCGATGTCCATCACGCAGGGACCCTCCTCGTCCGTCGGCGGGAAGCGCGATACTAGGACGACAGCCGTGCGACCGCCGCGGCCGGGCGCACCGATACCCGGCCGACCCGACCCCCAGCGGAAGCACACCGAGCATCGAGGAGAGTCTCTCGTGACGTACGTCATCGCGCAGCCCTGTGTGGATCTGAAGGACCGTGCCTGCGTGGAGGAGTGCCCGGTCGACTGCATCTACGAGGGCAAGCGGATGCTCTACATCCACCCCGACGAGTGCGTCGACTGCGGTGCCTGTGAGCCGGTCTGCCCCGTGGAAGCGATCTTCTACGAGGACGACACACCGGAGGAGTGGAAGGAGTACTACAACGCCAACGTCGACTTCTTCAACGACCTCGGCTCACCCGGTGGCGCCGCGAAGATGGGTGTCATCGACAAGGACCACCCGCTGATCGAGGCGCTGCCGCCGCAAGAGACCGGCGAGTGAGGGAGGGCTCCGCGACGGCGCCGGCCCGAGGCCGGCTGACTGCCGCGCTGCCCGACTTCCCGTGGGACACGCTGGCCGAGGCCAAGGCCAAGGCGGGTGCCCACCCGGGCGGCATCGTCGACCTGTCGGTCGGCACCCCGGTGGATCCGACCCCGGAGATCGGCCGCTCGGCCCTGGCCGGAGCGTCTGACAGCCCGGGGTACCCGCTCACGTCCGGTACCGCGGCGCTGCGCGAAGCCATGGCGGCGTACCTGACCGAGCGCTGGGGCGCCGTCGGACTCGCGCCGACCGCGACGCTGCCGGCGATCGGGACCAAGGAGCTGGTCGCCTGGCTGCCCACCCTGCTGGGGTTGGGATCCGACGACCTGGTGGTCTTCCCGACGATGGCCTACCCCACGTACGAGGTCGGCGCCCGGATCGCCGGCTGTCGGTTCCTGGCGGCCGATGACCCCGACGAGATCGCCGATGAGCGACCGGCCCTGGTCTGGCTGAACTCGCCGTCCAACCCGACCGGCCAGATCCTCGACGCGGTCGAGCTGCGCCGACGCGTGGACTGGGCCCGCGGCCGGGGAGCGGTCGTCGCCTCCGACGAGTGCTACGGCGAGTTCGGTTGGGACGCCGAGCCGGTGTCTGTCCTGCACCCGTCGGTGTCCGGCGGCGATCTGACCGGTCTGCTGGCCCTGCACTCGCTGTCCAAGCGGTCCAATCTGGCCGGCTACCGGGCCGGCTTCGTCGCCGGGGACGAGGCGCTGGTGACCGAGCTGCTGGCCGTCCGCAAGCACGCCGGGATGATCATGCCGCGGCCCGTGCAGGAAGCGATGCGGGTGCTGTTGGCCGACCAGGAGCACGTCGTCGAGCAACGGGACCGGTACGCCCGGCGCCGGGCGCTGCTGCGGTCGGCCCTGGAGGGTTCCGGCTTCACCATCGACCACTCGGAGGGCTCGCTCTATCTGTGGGCCTCGCGCGGCGAGAACGGCCGGACGACGGTCGACTGGCTCGCCGACCGCGGCATCCTGGTAGCGCCCGGCGACTTCTACGGTGCCGCCGCCGCCCGGCACGTACGGGTGGCGCTGACCGCCACCGACGAGCGCGTCGCCGCCGCGGCCGCCCGTCTGACCGCCTGACTGCTGCTGACCCGGGTGATCTGCTCGGGTTGCTCGGATCTGCTCGATCTATAGCCCGAGCAGATCCGACGAACTCGAGCAGATCGTCAGCGCACGGTGATCCGGACCTGTTTGGCCTTCGCCGCTGTCTCGGCCGCGACCCACGCCGGCAGGGTCATCGAGTTCGTGTCCCACTGCTGGTCGCCGACGACCACCTGCAGGGTGCCGTACTGGGCTGAGTTCGCCACCGCGAACGTGCCGTACGCCCAGGCGAGATCGACCGAGTCGGCGGTGAGGGTCAGCACCTTGCCGGTACGAGTGGACTCGGCGTCGGCCCCGAACGTCCTGGTCAGGGCCGCGGCCAGCCCCTTGGCGTTCCCGTCGGCCCCGGTGCGATCGAGGCAGGTGAAGCCGGCGTGGGTCTCTCCGGTCAGGGTGCTCGCCAGGACGCGGGCGTCGGTCTCGTGATCTCGGTACGCCTCGGGATGTCCGCTGATCTGGACGGCCTGGGCGACGTCGTTGATGTCGCGGGTCCGCCAGTTCTTGATCTTGACCAGGGCGTCGTAGAACTCGCCCGTCGCGTAGTAGGGATCCATCAGCTGCTTCTCGGTGCCCCAGCCCTGAGACGGCCGCTGCTGGAACAGGCCGACCGAGTCGCGGTCGCCGTAGTCCAGGTTGCGGATGTCGCTCTCCTGGTACGCGGTGGCCAGGGCGATCGACGCGGCCCGCGGTGGCAGGTCCCGCTTGACCGACAGGCCGGCGATGATCGAGGCGTAGTGCGCCTGCTCCAGACTGATCACCGTGGTGCTGTCGCCCGCGGTCGCCACGCATCGCTGCTGGCCGGGGGTGGGGGGAGGCTGCCAGCGGCCGGCGAACCAGGAGAAGCCGCCGACGGCCAGCCCGACGACGGCCGCCAGCAGCAGCACGGCGATGATGATGCACCCGCCGAAGCGAGCGTTGGAGGTCGGCACGGGCGGGTGGGTCGCCTCAGTTGGCGTGCAGCGACGCGTTCAGCTCGACCGACCGGCCCGCCCGACGCCGGACCTCGATGGCACCGCTCACGGAGTTGCGGATGTAGAGCAGACCGCTCTGCCCCGACAGCTCGGCGGCCTTGACCACCTGTCCCCCGGGGAGGCTGACCTTGGTGGCCGCGGTCACGTAGAGCCCGGCCTCGACGATGCAGTCGTCACCGAGGGAGATGCCGATCCCCGCGTTGGCGCCGAGCAGGCAACGCTCACCGACCGAGATCTGCTGCTTGCCGCCGCCGGACAGGGTGCCCATGATCGAGGCGCCGCCGCCGATGTCGGAGTCTCGGCCGACCAGCACACCGGCCGAGATCCGGCCCTCGACCATCGAGGTGCCGAGCGTGCCGGCGTTGAAGTTGACGAAGCCTTCGTGCATCACGGTGGTGCCCTCGGCCAGGTGGGCGCCGAGGCGGACCCGGTCCGCGTCGGCGATGCGGACGCCGGTGGGCAGCACGTAGTCCACCATCCGCGGGAACTTGTCGACCCCGTACACCGTGACGGATCCGCGCTGCGCCCGCAGCCGGGTCCGGACGACCTCGAAGTCGGCGACCGCGCACGGACCGGCAGAGGTCCAGACCACGTTGGGCAGCGACGCGAAGATGCCGTCCAGGTTGATCGCGCGAGGCTGGACCAGACGGTGGCTGAGCAGGTGCAGACGCAGGTACGCGTCGGCGGTGTCCGCCGGTGCCTCGTCCAGGTCGATGACCGTCCGCACCAGCTCCGTCCGGACCTCGCGGACGGCGTCCTCGCCGACCAGGGACGCGAGTCCGGCCGGCTCCGGGCCGGGGTCGCCGCCCAGCACCGGAGCGGGGTAGTAGGCGTCGAGCGGGCCGGTGGCGTGCACCGTGGCGACGCCCCACGCGGCGGCGGAGCGAGCGGCGTCGGCAGCAGAACTCATGCGCCGAGGATACCGGCGTCGGTAGGGTGCCCAGCATGTCGACAGCGCCCGCAGACACCGTCCGGCTCGACCTGGACGGCGATCCCGTCGAGCTGCTCAAGACCTTGATCGACATCGAGTCGGTGAGCGGGGACGAGCTGCGGATCACCGACGCGGTCGAGGCGGCGCTGCGGGCGTACGGCCATCTCGAGGTGATCCGCGACGGGAACGTGGTGGTGGCGCGGACCGATCTCGGCCGGTCGGAGCGGGTGGTGATCGCCGGACATCTCGACACGGTGCCGATCGCCGACAACGTGCCGCACTGGACGGCCAAGGACGGTGCCGATCTGGAGATCTGGGGACGCGGGGCGTGCGACATGAAGGGTGGGGTCGCGGTGCAGCTGGTCTGCGCGGCCGCCCTGACCGCACCGCAGCGTGACCTGACCTGGATCTTCTACGACAACGAGGAGGTCGCGGCCGAGCTGAACGGTCTGGGCCGGATCGGCCGGGAGCGCCCGGAGCTGCTGGACGGCGGGTTCGCCGTCCTGTGCGAGCCGACCAACGCCCAGATCGAGGGTGGCTGCCAGGGCACCATGCGGCTGGTCTGCGAGCTGACCGGGGTCGCCGCCCACTCGGCCCGGGCCTGGATGGGCCGCAACGCCATCCACGACGCCGGCGCCCTGCTCCAGCTGCTGGCCGAGCACGTACCGGCGCAGGTGGAGGTCGACGGCCTCACCTACCGCGAGGGTCTGAACGCCGTGGCCATCAGCGGCGGCATCGCCGGCAACGTCATCCCGGACCGGTGCCGGATCGAGATCAACTACCGGTTCGCCCCCGACAAGTCGGCGGACGACGCGGCGGCGTACGTCCGCGGGGTGCTGCCCGGATTCGAGCTGGAGGTCACCGACGTCGCCATCGGCGCCCGGCCCGGTCTCGACCAGCCGGCCGCGGCGGAGTTCCTGGCCGCCGTCGGCGCCGAGGCCAGTGCCAAGTTCGGCTGGACCGACGTCGCCAGGTTCGCCGAGCTGGGCGTACCGGCCGTCAACTTCGGTCCGGGCAACCCCAGCAAGGCGCACGCTGACGACGAGTTCTGTCCGGCGGCGGAGGTCTACAGGTGTCGGGATGCCCTGATCGCCTGGCTGCGCTGAGCCGGTCGCCTGGTTGGGCTGACGCACCCGAGGCCGCACTATGGTCGCTCTGTGAGTGAAGAGATCCCGGCCACCCGGCCCGAACAGATCGTCCGACCCGAGCAGGTCGTGCGGAGTGGGCGCCGCGCCCGGTTCTTCCAGGGCCCGGTGATGCGCAGCGAGGACCAGGTGCTGGCGACCACCACCGACGAACGGCTGCTCGACTCCCGCGGGCCGAGCGACTGGGTGCACACCGATCCCTGGCGGGTGCTGCGGATCCAGAGCGAGTTCGTCGAGGGCTTCGGCACGCTGGCCGAGCTCGGCCCGGCGGTCAGCGTGTTCGGCTCCGCGCGGATCGCTCGCGATCACTGGAGCTACGCGGCCGCGGTCGAGGTGGGACAGCGACTGGCCCGCGCCGGGTTCACGGTGATCACCGGTGGGGGGCCGGGGATCATGGAAGCCGCCAACAAGGGCGCGGCCGAAGCCGGTGGTGTGTCGGTCGGACTCGGGATCGAGCTGCCCTTCGAGCAGGGTCTGAACGACTACGTCAACCTCGGCATCAACTTCCGGTACTTCTTCGCCCGCAAGACCATGTTCGTCAAGTACGCCCAGGGCTTCATCGTGATGCCGGGCGGCTTCGGCACCTTCGACGAGCTGTTCGAGGCGCTGACCCTGGTCCAGACCCGCAAGGTCACCTCGTTCCCGGTGGTGCTGTTCGGCTCCGACTACTGGCAGGGTCTGCTGGACTGGGCCCGGGGATCGGTGCTGGCGTACGGCTGCATCGCCGAGCGGGACCTCGCTCTGTTGCGGGTGACCGATGACGTCGAGGAAGCCGTCGCGATCATGCACGACTCCCGCGAGACCGCCTGAGCCGCCCGGCCCGCCGGGCTGCCGCCGGCGGACGTGGCACGATCGGGGGGTGGAGTGGTTCATCGCGGTGGTCGTCGTGGCCGCGCTCGGAGTCGCCGCCATCGTCGCGGCAGGAGGGCTGGGATCGATGTCGGCCGAACCGACGCGGGACGTCTTCCGGCAGGACCTGCCGAGCGACCGGTCCCTCACCGCTGAGGACCTGCAACGGCTGCGGTTCGGGGTCGCCCTCCGCGGCTACTCGATGACCCAGGTGGACGACGTGCTCGACCGGATCAGCGGTGAGCTGGCCGATCGCGACCGGCGGATCGCCGAGCTGGAGGCCCGGCTCGCGCAGAACGATCCGTACGCGACGGTCGACGGCAGCGGCGACCCTCACCCGTGAGCGTCGATCTCCGGGTGGCGCGCACCATCGCGGCCCCACCGGCCGCCGTCTGGCCGGTGCTGGTGGACTGGGCGGGCCAGGCACGCTGGATCCCGTTCACCACCGTCCGGGTGGTCAGTGATCAGCGGGAGGGCTTGGGCGTCAGGTGCGAGGCGCTCTCGGGCTTCTGGCTGGGTCGGCTGCCCGTCGGGTTGCTGGACCGGTTCACCGTCACCGCGTGGCAGCCACCCACCGATGCCGGGCACGGCATCCTCGAGGTGCTGCACACCGGTCCCTACTTCCGCGGCCCGGGCACCTTCGAGCTGGTGCCGGCGGTCGGCGGGGGAACCGAGGTGCGCTGCACCGAGATCTTCGACGTGGTCGGCGGCGCGGTCCCCACCCGGCTCGCGGGTCTGCTGCTACCGGTGATGCGCACGGGGTTCGCGACCAGCCTGACGTCGTTGGGGCGGGTCAGTCTCGCTGCCCGGTGAACATCGGCGGTCGCTTGGCCAGGAAGGCGTCGACGGCCTGCCGGTGGTCCTCGGTGGCCCCCGTCCGGCCCATCATCTCCGCCTCGTACGCCAGCGCGTCGGCCAACGAGCTGTGCGCCCCGTACGCCACCGACTGCCGCATCGCGGCGTACGCCTGAGTGGGGCCGACGGCGAGCCGGCTCGCGACGTCGAGCACCCGCGCCTCGAACTCGTCGTCCGGGATCACCTCGGTGGCGATGCCCAGCCGCAGCGACTCCTCGGCCGAGATCGTGCCACCGAGGTAGAGCAGCCGCAGAGCGGTCGTCGGACCGACCAGCCGGGGCAGCGTCCAGGAGCAGCCGGTGTCGCAGGACAGCCCGATCTGGGCGAACGCCAGGTTGAAGCCGGCGCTGGTGGCGACCAGCCGGAGGTCCGCGAGGAAGGCGAGGGAAGCGCCGGCTCCGGCCGCGATCCCGTTCACGGCCGCGACCACCGGCTTCGGCATGGTGTGCAGCAGCAGGGCGATCGGGTTGTAGTGCTCCGGCACCGTGGCCAGCACGCCCTCCGGCCCGGCCTGGCCGAGGTGCGCGACGTGCTCCCGCAGATCCTGCCCGACGCAGAACGCCCGGCCGGTCCCGGTCAGCACGACGCACCGCACCCCTGGATCCGCTGACAGGTCCTCCAGGGCGGCGAGCAGCAAGGTCTTCGCCGCGAGATCCAGGGCGTTCAGGGCCTCGGGTCGGTTGAATCGGATCAGACCGACTCCGCCGAGGCGTTCGACCAGCACCGGTGCCGAGCTCATAGCGACGGACTCTAGTGGTCTCGGCGAGCGCGACCCGCATGGTACGCAGTTGGCCGAGTACGGAATAATCGACATCGATAGCTGCCAGTCGACTACAGATGAGGATGGGCACATGGCTGCCATGAAGCCGCGGACGGGTGACGGTCCGATGGAGGTCACCAAAGAGGGTCGGGGAATCGTCATGCGGGTCCCGCTCGAAGGAGGTGGCCGATTGGTGGTCGAGCTCAACGCCGACGAGGCGACCGAGCTGGCCGGCGCCCTGAAAGAGGTCGTCGGCTAGTCCTTGGCGTACGAACCACTCGACGGCTCTCCACTCAGGCGGGGGGCCGTCGTGGCATGTCAGGTCGGACGCGACGCCGTCAGCGGAGCAGCGCGAGGACCTCGGCGTCGTCCAGCTGGCCGAAGTCCCGGAAGTACTCGCCCACGGCCCGGAAGCCGCTCGGCTGCCGCGGGCAGACCACCAGATCGGCCACCGCGGTCAGATCACCACAGGCGCTGGTGGAGCCGACCGGAGCTGCCGCCACCACCAGTCCGGCACCCGCCCCTCGGACCGCGGCTACCGCCGCCCGCATGGTGGCTCCGGTGGCCAGGCCGTCGTCGACCACGATCACGGCTCGATCGGTGACCGAAGGCGTCGCCCCGAACAGCGCAACCCGTGCCCAGAGCTGCCCGGTCTCGACGGCGACCGTGCTCGCCAGCTGCTCACTCGTCAGGCCGAGTCGCCGTACCAACGCGTCATTGAGAACCTGGACCACCCGGTTCTCGATCGCGGCGATGGCGCCGACGGCGAGCTCCGGTTGCCCCGGCGCCCCGAGCTTGCGGACCACCAGGACCGCCAGCTCGGCGGACAGGGCCGCCGCGACCGGGACGGCCACCGGGACACCACCTCGCGGCAGCGCGAGGACCAGCGGCCGGTCGAGTCCACGATCGCGGTCGGCCACCACCCGCACCAGCTCCTCAGCCAGTGCCCGACCCGCCGCGGATCGGTCGGCGTACGGTCGACGGTCGTCCATGATCAAGAACCATTCATGATCAACAGCAGGTCAAGATCACCGGGGCCCGGTGATCATCGCCGGGCCGCTGAGCCCCGCCCGAGATCAGCCGGACCGAGATCGGCCGGCATGATCGGTCAGCTGCCGTGCGCCGCGATCGCCGCCCGGTAGACGTCCACCGTCTCCCCGGCGATCTTGGCCCAGGAGAACTCGTCGATGCAGCGCTGCCGACCGGCCTTGCCGAACGCCACGGCCTTGTCCCGGTCCCGGGTCAGCGCGTTGATCTTGGTCGCCAGCTGCTGCTCGAACTCGGCGACCGCGGCCGGGTCATCGGCCTTGGACGGGTCGTACGGCACCAGGTAGCCGGTCTCACCGTCCACCACCACCTCGGGGATGCCGCCGACCGCGGAGGCGACGACAGCTGTCTCGCAGGCCATCGCCTCGAGGTTGACGATGCCGAGCGGCTCGTACACCGAGGGGCAGGCGAACACGGTGGCCTGGGACAGGACCTGGCGGACCTGGGCCCGGGGCAGCATCTGCTCGACCCAGATCACGTTGCCCCGACTCGCCTGGACTGCCGCGAACGCGTCACCGATCTGCTGCGCGATCTCGGGAGTGTCCGGGGCGCCGGCCAGCAGCACCAGCTGGGTGTCGGGATCGAGGTGCTCCGCGGCCCGGACCAGGTGGATGAGGCCCTTCTGACGCGTGATCCGACCGACGAACACGACTGTCGGCTTGTCCAGGTCGATCCCCAAGCCGGTGACCACGTCGGTGCCCGTGTCCGGCGAGAACTCCTCCGGGTCGATCCCGTTCTTCACCACGTGCACCTTCGCGGGATCCAGGTCGCGATAGGAGTCCAGCGTGTCCGTGCGCATCCCCGCGCTGACGGCGATGACCGCATCCGCAGCCTCGAAGGCGGTGCGTTCGGCCCAGGACGACAAGCGATAGCCGCCGGCCAGCTGCTCGGCCTTCCACGGCCGATGTGGTTCGAGAGAGTGGGCGGTCACCACATGCGGGATGTCCTGCAGCATCGCGCCCAGCATGCCGCCCAGCATCGCGTACCAGGTGTGGGAGTGGATGAGGTCGACCTGGGGCACCGCGGCCGCCATCGACAGATCTGCGCCGAACACGCGCAGGGCCGTGTTCGCCCCGTCGGGATAGGTCTCCGCGTGCGCGGTCGCACCCTCGCGTGGCTCGCCCATGCACTGCACGTCCACGTCGATCAGCTTGCGCAGCTGGGGCACCAGCTGGGCCACGTGCACCCCCGCGCCGCCGTAGATCGAGGGTGGGTACTCGCGCGTGAACAGGGAGAGGCTGAGTCGGTCACCGCTGGCTGCACTCATGCTCGGCATCGTTGCACAGCGGTCAGGCGGACGAACAGGGCATCGGTGCCACCGTGGTCCCGGCCTCGGAGCCGATCGAGCGGGTCCGTGAACGCGGGTGCGCACGCGATGGGCGCGTCGGTGATCACGGTGAGACGGACTCGGAGACCTTGTCGGCCGGCGGCCGCTGCGCCTAGGTTGAGGCCCGGGTCCGGTGATGCCGGGTCCTGTCTCAAAGTCGAGCAACGATAGGTTCAGCCCATGGCTTCCTCCCGTCCCAAGGTTCTCGCCATCGTCCTCGCCGGCGGTGAAGGAAAGCGGCTGATGCCGCTCACGATGGACCGGGCGAAACCCGCCGTCCCGTTCGGCGGGACGTATCGACTGATCGACTTCGTGCTGTCGAACCTCGCGAACGCCGGGATGCGACAGATCGCGGTGCTGACCCAGTACAAGTCGCACTCGCTCGACAAGCACATCTCGTTGACCTGGCGGATGTCCACGCTGCTGGGCAACTACGTCACGCCGGTGCCGGCGCAGCAGCGGCTCGGTCCGCGGTGGTACCAGGGCAGCGCCGACGCGATCTTCCAGTCGATGAACCTGTTCGTCGACGAGGCCCCGGATTACGTGGTCGTGTTCGGCGCCGACAACATCTACCGGATGGACGTCGAGCAGATGCTGGACGCCCACATCGACGGCGGTCTCGGCTGCACCGTGGCCGGCATCCGGGTGCCCCGCGCCCAGGCGACCGAGTTCGGCGTGATCGACGCCGCCGCGGACAACAAGATCAAGGAGTTCCTGGAGAAGCCGGCCGACCCGCCAGGTCTGCCGGACGATCCGGACGCCTCGTTCGCCTCGATGGGCAACTACATCTTCAGCTGCGACGCTCTGGTGGAGTCGCTGTACGCCGATGCGGAGAACCTGGACTCCCGGCACGACATGGGCGGCGACATCATCCCGAGCTTCGTCTCCCAGGGTGAGGCCCAGGTCTACGACTTCACCACGAACGAGGTTCCCGGGGTCAAGGACCGCGACAAGGCCTACTGGCGCGACGTCGGGTCCATCGACGCCTACCACGAGGCGCACATGGATCTCGTCTCGGTCGACCCGGTGTTCAACCTGTACAACAACGACTGGCCGATCTGGAGCAACATGGCGCAGCTGCCGGGAGCCAAGTTCACCCTGGCCGGCACCGCGACCGACTCCATCGTCAGCCCGGGCTGCATCATCTCCGGCGGCAAGATCGACGACTGCGTGCTGTCACCGAACGTCCGGGTGGCCAACGGCGCGACCATCAGCCAGTCGGTGATCCTGCAGAACGCCCGGATCGGCGAGGGTGCGGTGATCGAGCGCGCCATCCTGGACAAGAACGTGCTGGTCGAGCCGGGAGCCACTGTCGGCATCGACATCGACCAGGACCGGGCCCGCGGCTACACCGTCTCCGCCGGTGGCATCACCGTGGTCGGCAAGGGCATCACCGTCAGAGCTTGACGGCGACGAGCAGTCCGTCGCCGACGGGGAGCAGGGCCGAGCGGAGGTTCTCGTCGTCGGCGACCATGCCCAGTGCGTCGCGGATGGCGAGCACCTCGTCGTCGTCGTCGTTCGGGTCGGCGACCCGGTCCCGGCGCAGGGCGTTGTCCACGGCCAGCACCCCGCCGGAGCGGAGCAACCTGATGCCCTGCTCGACGTACGCCGGGTATTCCACCTTGTCGGCGTCGATGAACACCAGGTCGTACGCGCCGTCGCTCAGGCGGGGGAGCACGTTCAGGGCTGCCCCGGCGATCAACCGGAACCGCTGGGTAGGGATGCCGACCGAGAGGAACGCCTTGCGGGCCACCCGCTGGTGGTCGGCCTCGATGTCGACGCTGGTCAGGATGCCGTCGGGCTGCATGCCGGCGAAGAGCGCGAGCCCGGAGACCCCCGACCCGGTGCCGATCTCGACCACGGCCTTCGCCCGCAGGGCCGAGGCCAGGAACGTCAGCGTGCTCGCGCTGCCCCGGCCGAGTGGGGTCACGCCGAGCGGCGCGGCGGCGGCCCGGGCCTCGGCGGCGGCCTCGGACTCGGCGACGAAGTCCTCGGCGTAGACCCAGGACGCGGCCTTGGGAGCGGACTTCACAGCGGTCTTCACGGGTACGGCGGTCACGGCGGTAAGCCTAGTGGTTGACGGCCTCCGCGCCGTCGCGGGCAAGCGCACGTGAACTGGTGGTGGTTGCTCCGGGCCGGCGGGTGCAGGACGGGATCGGCGTCGAGGACGAGGGCTCAGCGCGACACAATCTCCGGTTTCGGCGGGTCCCGGCTCGATCCAGACGAGAGATTCCACGGCTTAGGATGGTGGCCATGCCTCCCGTACCCCCGTTCGGACGCCTCCTGACGGCGATGGTGACGCCCTTCACCGACGACGGTGAGGTCGACTACGACGGCGCGGCTGCCCTGGCGACCCACCTGGTCGACGAGCTGGCGCACGACGGGTTGGTGATCAGCGGCACGACCGGTGAGGCGCCGACCACCTCCGACGCCGAGAAGGCGGAGCTGCTGCGGGCGGTGGTCGACGCGGTCGGTGACCGCTGCCACGTGCTGGCGGGGGTCGGCACGTTCGACACCGAGCACACCCTCCGTCTGGCCGAGGACGCCGAGAAGGCGGGTGTCGCCGGTCTGCTGGTCGTCACGCCGTACTACTCCCGTCCGCCGCAGGCCGGTCTGCTCAGCCACTTCCGTACCGTCGCCGACGCGACCGGCGTGCCGATCATGCTGTACGACATCCCACACCGGTCGGGTGTGGCGATCGCCACCGACACCATGATCAGACTGGCCGAGCACCCGCGGATCGTCGCCGTCAAGGACGCGAAAGGGGACCTGCCGGCCTCGTCGCTGGTGATGGCTGCCACCGACCTCGCGTACTACTCGGGCGATGACGCCTTGACCCTGCCGCTGCTGTCCGTCGGTGCCGTCGGCGTGGTCGGCACCTCGACCCACTTCACCGGTGTCGGCATGCACCGACTGATCGAGGCCCATCTGGCCGGCGACCCAGCCACCGCGCTGGAGTGGCACCGGCGGCTGCTGCCCGTCTTCACCGGCGTCTTCGCCACCCAGGGCTGCATCTTGGTCAAGGCCGGTCTCCAACAGCTCGGCCGCGGTAACGGGCGGCTGCGCTCGCCGATGCCGCCCGCCACCGAAGCCGAGTCGGCCGCCCTGGCCGCCTGCCTGCGCGCGGCCGGCATCGTGGCCGGCGACGCGGCCGTCTGAACCTCGGGAACCTCGCCGGCGACTGAGACGTTCACCACATCGAGACCGCGCACAGGTTCCTGAGAGGTTCGTCTCAGCCTGTGCCCAGGATGCTGGGAGAGGATGAGGAGTCGGATCGGTGATCAGATCGCAGGGGAGAGGAGTCGTCATGGTCGTCCGTCCCGCGCCCGACGTCACCCCGGTGATCACGCCCGCCACGACCTCTGGTCCACGATCCTGGGCGCCGCCCGCGGCGACCGACTGGACTCCGCCCAGCTGGGAGCAGATCGTGCGCGACCACAGCGCCCGCGTCTACCGGCTCGCGTACCGGCTGACCGGCAACTCCCATGACGCCGAGGACCTGACCCAGGACGTGTTCGTCCGCGTCTTCCGCTCGTTGCACACCTTCCAGCCCGGCACGTTCGAGGGCTGGCTGCACCGCATCACCACCAACCTGTTCCTGGACTCGGCCCGCCGCAAGCAGAAGATCCGCTTCGACGGTCTCGTCGACGGCTCGGAGGATCGGCTGCGGAGCAGCTGGCCGACGCCGTCGGAGGCGCTGGCCGACGCCGGACTCGACCATGACGTCGCCGCCGCCCTCGCGGCGCTCGCTCCGGAGTTCCGAGCCGCTGTCGTGCTCTGTGACATCGAAGGTCTCACGTACGAGGAGATCGCCGCGGTCCTGGACACGAAGCTCGGCACCGTCCGGAGCCGGATCCACCGGGGTCGCGCGCAGCTGCGGGTCGCACTGGCCCACCGCCGCCCGACCGGGGAGCGGGCACGGTATCTCGGGGTCGAGGTCGAACAGGGTGGCGCGCCGCAGGCAGCCGGCCTCCCAGCACCGGGGTACGCGGGGCGTTCGTGAAGGCGCGTTCGTGCGCCGAGCTGGCCGAGCTCCGCTCGGCCTTCGTCGATGGCGCCCTGGGTGATGCCGACCGCGAGCGGCTGCTGGCCCATCTCGTCGACTGCGGCGACTGCCGCCGAGACGTGGCCGAGCTCCGGCACGTGCGGTCGCTGCTGACCGGTTCCACCGATCCGGGGCTGACTCCCGTCGACCTGTCGCATCGACTCGTCTCGATCGCCGGTGAGGAGGCCACCGAGCCGTTGTGGACCCGCCCGTTCCGGCGGACGGTCGGAGGCGGCGAGCTGCCCAGTCAGCGCCAGGTGGTGCGGACCCGGGTCGTGGTCGGCGTGCTCGGCTGCAGCCTGACGCTCCTGGCGGTGCTCGGGATCGGCTACCTGTCCGCACCGAACGACGACGTCGTCGCTGCCCTCGACCCCACCCAGCGCGCGGTCGCCGAGTTCACCAGCGTGGTCTCCTCGTTCCCGCTGGATGCTCGGGTCAGCGCGGCCCTGCAAGGTCGCCCGGCACGCGCGACGTCCGTGGACGACGAGCCGATTCCGGTGACCCTGCCCGCGAAGGGGCTTACGGAAGCCAGGACGACGAAGCTCCTGGCTCAGGCCGGGCAGGTGGGCGACGAGCTGACCTACTCCGCCACCCAGATCGTCAGTCTGTCCCGCGACGACCAGCGGGCCACCACCGTCGTCCGGGTCGCCAACCTGGGCGGCACCGGCACGGAGGTGAGCCCTGCCGGCTCGGGGCATCACCCCGCCGGCGCTGCGACCTACATCGCGTCCGACTCCTCGACCCGGATGACCGATGCCGATCTGATCGACCGGCTCGCGGCCCGGTACGAGCTGCGCGGCTGGAAGTCCCAGTGGTACTCCGGCCGCGAGGCGTACGTCGTGGAGGCTGTGGAGCCGATGACCGTGTCGGCCGACGGATCGCTCGATGGGGTGGCGGCCCGGTGGTGGCTCGACGCCAGCACCGGGCTGCTGCTGGGGCAGCAGACGTACGACGGTCGCGGGAGCGTCGTGGTGGCCAGCCGGCTCACCGATCTGCGGCTCGGCACCGCCGACCAGAACGCGGTGGTCGCCGAACCAGCGGCCCGGACGACCGCCACCCTCACCCTCTCCCGTGCGGTCCAGCTGCGACGCGACGGCTGGGTCTGCGCCGACCGGCTCGCCGGCCTGAGCCTGTTGCGGCTGAGGACCGACCAGACCGATGACCCGAACCTCGTCCACCTCGTCTACAGCGACGGACTGACCACGCTGAGCGTGGTCGAGCAGCGAGGCCGGCTGTCCGGCGCGCCGGCCGGAAGCACCCGCAACGAGACGCTGGGTGCGTGGGTCACCACCGGGATGCCCACCACGGCGACCTGGACCTCGGGGGATGTCGTGCTGACCGCGGTCACCGACGGCTCCCGCGAGACCCTCGCCGCCGCCGTCGCTGCGCTTCCGCATGAGGCCCGCCAGCAGCCGACTACGATGGATCGCGTTCGCGCGGGCTGGTCCCGCATCCTCGGTCGATGAGCGGTGACGAGATGGCTGACGAGGACCGCTCGGCGGCCCCCGACGACGGTCGCTCGCCCTTTGACGACTCCGGGTCCGACTGGTTCTTCCGGGACCGGGGCGGCGCCGAGGCTCGGGCCGATGAGGCCCGGCCGGGGGAGCTCCCGGCCGAGCGATTCCAGGCCACCGAGGTCCAGCCGACGCGGGTTCAGCCCGATCGTGGCGTCGGGCCGGACCAGGACGGGCAGCCGAGCCACTACTACGGCCCCTTCGACTGGCCGGCACCCCGGGTCGATGAACCCAGCCAGCAGCTGCCGACGTACGGCTCGGTCCGGCCGCCCACCTTTGCCGGCCCGACCGGGTACCCGGCGCCGGGCGGGGTGCCGCCGCTGGCCCCAGCGCCGCCGACCGTCGCCACGGCATCGTCCGGGCCCGTGCCGGCACCGTCCGCCCGTTCGGCGCGCAGGCCCAGGACGGGCCCGATCCTGCTGATCGCCGCCCTGCTGGCAGCTCTGGTCGGCACGGCCGCCGGCTACGGTGGCGCGCGGCTGGCTCAGACCAATGCCCCGATCGTCGCCCCGACGGTTCCCGCTCCACGGACGGCCTCCGCCCCACCGACGGGCGGCTCGTCCGCGGAGCCACAGCAGACACCCGTGCCCGCCGCACCGAGCCAGATCGACACCGTCCGGGTCGCGGCCTCGGCGCTGCCCAGCACGGTGATGATCCGGGTCGGCTCCAGCGGTTCGGGCGCGACGGGCTCGGGTTTCGTGGTCGACACCGATGGTCACATCCTGACCAACAACCACGTGATCGCCGACGCCGCCGACGGAGGCCGGATCACGGTGATGTTCTCCGACGGCGCCCGGGTGCGGGCGGAGCTGGTCGGCCGCAGCCCGTCGTACGATCTCGCGGTCATCAAGGTGCCCGGTTCGCACCCGGTCACCCCGCTGCCGGTCGGCGACTCCGACACCGTCCAGGTGGGAGAGCCGGTGGTGGCGATCGGCTCGCCACTGGCGCTGGCCAGCACGGTCACCCAGGGCATCGTCAGCGCCAAGAACCGACCGGTGGTGGTCAACTCCGACGGTGGGGCCGACTCCCCGAGCGCGTACATCAACGGGATCCAGACCGATGCCGCCATCAACCCGGGCAACTCCGGTGGGCCGCTGGTCGACGCCGCGGCCCGAGTGATCGGAGTGAACTCCGCGATCTTGACGCTCGGGCAGAGCCGCGACACCAGCGGCAACATCGGTCTGGGCTTCGCCATCCCGATCAACCAGGCGATGGAGATCGGCAAGCTGCTGATCGAGAACGGTAAGGCGACGTACCCTGTGATCGGCGTCAACATCGGTCAGGCCGACGGCGACGGAGTCCGGCTCTCGGAGGTCGACGGGGACGGTCCGGCCGACAAGGCCGGCCTGCAGGTCGACGACGTGGTGACCGAGATCGACGAGCAGCCGGTGAGCACCGCGGAGGAGCTGATCGTGGCGGTCCGGACCCATCGACCCGGGGACCAGGTCACCTTGACGTACGAACGCGGGGGCCGACAGGGCACCGCCGAAGTGACCTTGGGGAGTCGTGAAGGTTAGCGTGAGCGCATGTTCGACGTAGGGGCACCGGAGCTCCTGGTCCTGGTGGTCATCGCGGTGATCCTCTTCGGACCGGAGAAGCTCCCCGAGTTCGCCCGCAAGGCGGCCCGGGTGATCAAGTACGTCCGGACCATGGCCGGCAGCGCCCAGGATCAGCTGCAGAAGGAGCTCGGGCCCGAGTTCTCCGACCTCGACGTCCGCGACCTCAACCCGAAGGCCTTCATCCAGAAGCACCTGATGGACGACGTCGATCCGATCGTGGCCGACGTCAAGAAGGAGATCACCGACTCCACCGCCGCCGGACGCAGCGCGGCGGCGGACGTGACGGCGGCCATGGAGGACGTCAAGACCTCGGCGCGCACGAACGGGTCGTCGGTCAAGGGAGCCGTGAACGGCACCCCGGTGGCACGCGTGCTGACGCCGTTCGACCCCGACGCGACCTGAGCGTCATCGCCCCATCGGTGCCAGTCCGAGCTGACGGCCGGCCAGACCCCGCCCGCGGCCCGCGAGTCCCTCCGCGATCGTGGTCAGGACCGCACCCGCCGCCGAGGCCGAGTCGCCGGCGGTGAGCGGTACGCCGTCGTCGCCGCTCTCGCGCAGCGACGGGTCGAGCGGGACCCGACCCAGCAGCGGCACGGGGTAGCCCAGCCGGGTGCTCAGGGTGGCGGCCACGTTCTCGCCGCCGCCGGAGCCGAAGACATCCACCCGGTGGACGTTGTCGCAGTCGGGACAGGTCACGTCGAGATAGGCCATGTTCTCGATCACGCCGATCACCCGCTGATTCATCATCGAGGCCATCGTGCCGGCCCGCTCGGCGACCTCGGCCGCCGCCTGCTGCGGGGTGGTCACCACGATGACCTGGGCGTTCGGCAGCTTCTGGCCCAGCGAGATCGCCACGTCACCCGTACCGGGGGGCAGATCCAGCAGCAGGAAATCCAGGTCGCCCCAGTAGACGTCGGCCAGCATCTGAGTCAGCGCCCGGTCCAGGATCGGGCCCCGCCAGGCGACCACCTGATCGCGACTCGGCTTCAGCATGCCGATCGAGATCGCCTTCAACCCGTTGGTCGGCACCGGCATGATCATGTCCTCGACCGCGGTGGGGCGGGCGTCGGCGACGCCGAGCATGGCCGGGATCGAGTGCCCGTAGATGTCGGCATCGAGGATGCCGACAGTGCGACCGAGCCGGACCAGGGCCATGGCCAGGTTCACCGTCACCGACGACTTGCCGACGCCGCCCTTGCCCGAGGCGATGGCGATCACGGTGGTCAGGGAGTCGGGCTTGGCGAACGGGATCTCCCGGTCGGCCTGACCGCCCTTCAGCAGCTCCCGCAGCCCGGCCCGCTGTTCGTCGCTCATCACGCCGAGGTCGACCTGCACGTCGTCGACGCCCTCGACGCTGATGACGGCGGCCGTCACGTCGCGCCGGAGGGTGTCCTTCATCGGGCAGCCGGACACGGTCAACAGCACCTCGACCCGGACCCGGCCAGGGGTGGCCTCCTCGACGGCGGCCACCATCCCCAGCTCGGTGATCGGCCGGCGGATCTCGGGGTCGTTCACCCGGGTCAGGGCGTCGCGGACACGATCGAGCAGGGGCATTGCAGTCGAGACGGGCACCGGACCAGGTTAGTTGGCCCGTCGGGGACCGACGGACGACTGTGGCCGACGTGACATCAGTGAACCGGGTCGGCCAGGATCTCGCGCAGCACCCGTCGTGCCTCGTCGGCCGCCGCCACGTCGGTGTCACGACTTCCGGCCACCGTGATCAGGGCCTTCCACAGGCCCCAGCCCCGGCCTCGGGCCCAGGTGTCGTCATCCAGGGCGAGGGACTCCCGGTACGCCGTCCGGCTGGCGCCCGACAGCAGCGTCCAGGCCAGCACGACGTCGCAGGCAGGGTCGCCGATCCCGCTGGTGCCGAAGTCGATCACCGCTGCCAGCCGACCGTCGCGAACCAGCAGGTTGCCGAATGCGACGTCGCCGTGGAACCAGACCGGCGGCCCTGGCCAGGTGCTGGCGACCGCCGCGTCCAGGATCTCCGTCGCGACCGACACGTCGACCTCGTCGGCGACCGTGGCCAGCGCAGTCCGGGCCTCGTCGAGATAGTGGTCGAGGGGGTCGCCCCGCCACCAGTTGTGCTGACCCGGGAGCGGCCCGTCGGTGGCGTCGCACCCCCGCAACGACACCTGGAACTCCGCCACGTCACGGGCGAAGGAGACCGGGTCGTCGATCCGTTCCTGGATCGCCGGGGCTCCGTCCAGCCAGGCGTAGACCGACCAGGCGTGCGGATAGCCGAGCCCCGGCGCTCCCTGGGCGACCGGGCGGGGGATCGGCACCGGCAGCTGGGGTGCCAGCACCGGCAGCCAGCGCTGCTCCTTGGCCACCTGGTCGGCGTAGAACCGGGAGCGGGGCAGACGGATCGACAGGTGGTCACCGAGCCGGAAGGTGCGGTTGTCCCAGCCGCTGAGCTCGACGTCGCGCACGGGCAAGTCCGCCCACTGGGGGAACTGCTCCGCCACCAGACGTGCGGCCAGACTACGGTCGGGCGGTTCTTCCGGCGGGTTCACGCAGCTGCCCCGATCACTCAGCTCGCCCGATCACTCAGCTCGCCCGATCACTCAGCTCGTCCGTTCACGCTCTCGTTCCTCGTCGTCCAGGTCGGCCAGGATCGAGCGCAGCTCGCTGCGCAGCTCGGAGCGCAGGTAGTCCCGGGTGGCCAGCTCGCCCACCGACATCCGCAGTCCCGCGATCTCGCGCGCCAGGTAGTCCATGTCCGCCCGGCTCTGCGCGGCCTGCTCGCGGTCGCGCTCGATCGCGACCCGGTCCCGTGACTCCTGCCGGTTCTGCGCCAACAGGATCAGCGGGGCCGCGTACGAGGCCTGCAGGGAGAGCACCAGGGTGAGGAAGATGAACGGGTACTCGTCGAACCGTGGGCGGGGCGGACCGAACGGCAGGTTCCAGAGCACCCAGCAGATGATGATGACGGTCATCCAGGCCAGGAACCGTGCCGTGCCCATGAAGCGGGCGAAGCCTTCGGCGAAGGCGCCGAACGTGTCGCGGTCCCAGCGGGGGCGCGGCAGGATGGACCGCTTCCGGCGCCCGGGGGTGTTCAGCCGCTCCGGTTCGCGTTCGGCTCTAGCCACGGCTCACCGACCGTCCGCGGGAACGGCCCGCGCCCAGGGTCGCCTGGGCGGAGAGGGCATCCAGCTGGGTGCCCCGCCAGTCGGGCGGCAGCACGTGGTCGAGCACGTCGTCGACGGTGACCGCACCCAGGAGCCGGCGGTCGCTGTCCAGGACCGGGGCGTTCACCAGGTTGTAGGTGGCGAAGTAGCGGGAGACGATGTGCAGCTTGGTGGCCGCCTGCAGCGGCTCGAGGTCGGAGTCGAGCAGGGCCGACACCAGGGTCGACGGTGGCTCGCGCAGCAGCCGCTGGAAGTGCACCCCGCCCACGTAGCGCCCGGTCGGCGTCTCCAGCGGGGACCGGCACACGTAGACCATGCAGGCCAGCGCCGGCGTGAGCTCGGCGTCGCGCACCTTGGCCAGCGCCTCGGCGACCGTGGCGTCCGGGGCGAGGATGATCGGCTCCGGGGTCATCATGCCGCCGGCGGTGAAGTCCTCGTAGATCAGCAGCCGACGGACGTCCTTGGCCTCCTCCGGCTTCATCCGGTTGAGCAGCCGCTCGGCCACCTCGGGGGCCAGCTCGCCGATCAGGTCGGCGGCGTCGTCGGGATCCATCTCCTCCAGCACGTCGGCCGCCCGCTCGGGGTCCAGCCCCTGGATCAGCTGGACCTGCTCGTCCTCCGGCAGCTCCTCCAGCGCGTTCGCGAGCTTCTCGTCGTCCAGGGCGTTGGCGACCTCGGCGCGACGCTCGGAGCTCATGTTGTGCAGCTCGCGCGCGACGTCGGCGGGCTTCATGTCCTCGAGCTCGGCCAGCAGGTGCTCGGTGCCCTGGAAGGTGTCGTCGAACCCGCTGATCCGCACCTCGTCCCAGTCGAGGATGGTGACGTGACCCCGGCGGCCGAAAGCGCGCGGGCGTGCCTCCCGGATGGCGACCTCGCTGAGCTCCCACTCGTGCACCCGGGTGGTCTGCATCGCGACGTCGAACACCACCGCCGGGGTGTGCCGGTCGATCCGCTCGGCGGCCCGGTCGAACAGGTCGTCGATCACCAGGATCTCCGACTCACGGCGCTCGAACCGGCGGGTGTTGACGACCCCCGAGATGACGACCTGGGTGGGGTCGACGTTGCGGACCCGGGCCATCGAGATGAAGATCCGGTGGCGGGCGAACAGCTCGACCAGCAGTCCCTTCACCCGGGGCGGCCGGCCGTCGGCCCGCCGCTGGACGATGACGTCGCGGACCCGCCCGAGCTGGTCACCCGCCACGTCGAGAACGGGCAGGTTCTTCAGCCGGGAGATGAACACAGAGCTCTCTCGCGACGCCACGGGCCCACGGTATAGGCCGGACCTCCGGACTGCCGTACGCGTTCAGACCGACAGGCGGTGCGCGACGCCCGTGAGAGCGGCTTACACTGTAAACATGAGTCAGTTCGCCTCCGAGGGTTCCCAAGCTGCCAACGAAGAAGTCGCCTACATCGGCGCCAGTCCCGACGATCCGGCGCCCGGTGGCGACGACAGCAGCATCAAGGACCCCAGCGACTGGGTGAGCGGTGACGACCCGATCACGGACTCGCAGCGCTCCTACCTCGACTCGCTGGCCCGCCAGGCGGGGGAGACCCTGCCGGCCGACCTGAACAAGGCGCAGGCGTCGGAGCACATCGACCGACTGCGGGCGCAGCTCAACTTGTCGAGCGACTGACCCGTACGCTGCCGCCCATGAGTGCTGACGGCACCACGGCCGACCGCTGCCGCTTCAAGGACCTGTGCATCGACGCCGGCGACCAGCACCGGATGGCTGACTTCTGGGCGGCTGCGCTCGGGCTCGGCGCCGAGGTGCTGGACACCGGTGCGTACCGGCTCGGCGACGACGTCGCGGAGCACACGGTGTGGATCAACGCGGTGCCGGAGCCCCGAACGGTCAAGCAGCGCGTGCACCTCGATGTGGCGGTCCGTGAGGTCGCGGAGCTGCTGGCGATCGGCGCGAGCCCGGTCCAGGAGCTGCCGCGTTGGACCGTGCTCGGCGATCCCGAGGGCGGCGAGCTGTGTGCTTTCGAGCGACCGTCCGAGCAGCTCGCGCCGTACCGGCTGCTGGAGATCGTCGTGGACGCGGTCGATCCGGCCCGGATCGCGGCGTGGTGGGCGGATCGGCTCGGCACCGGTCCGCGGTCCAGTGATGATGGGTCGTTCTGGTGGTTGGAACCGTCCGCCGGACTCCCGGTCGAGTGGGTGTTCCAGACCGTCCCCGAGTCCAAACGCGTCAAGAACCGGATCCACTGGGATGTGCTCGGAGAGACGGCTGGTCTGGTCGGATCCGGGGCGACGCTGCTGCGACCGCGCGGTGATGATCTGGCCTGGGACGTGCTGGCCGATCCCGAGGGCAACGAGTTCTGCGTCTTCCCGCCGCGGTGATCTTGGGTTAGTGTTCCCACGAGCTCGGGGGAGCACAACTCGAGAGGTACGTCCGTGTCCAGATCACTTCCCCATCTGGGCGCGATGCTCACCGGTCGCGGAGACGCGGGTCGGATCATCGCCCCGAGATCGTTCGTCGTCGCCCTCAGTGCCGGCTTGGTGATCACCAGCGCCGGACTGGTCGCGCCGGCTCATCAGCTGCCGGAGGCGGCGGCGGCCCCGGTCAAGGACAAGGCGCTGGCCGCCAAGCTCACCTCCGTGATGAAGGACTCCCGGGTCACCAAGGGGCGCACCTCGGCGGTGGTCTTCGACGCCGCCACCGGCAGCGAGCTGTTCCAGCGCAGCGGCAGCCGCGCGACCATGCCCGCCTCGAACACCAAGATCGTCACGGCGGCCGCGGCCATGCACACCCTCGGTCCGGGCTACCGTTTCCGGACCCAGGTGATCAGGCGGGCCAAGATCACCGGCAGCACGCTGGACGGACGGCTCTACCTCAAGGGCTACGGGGATCCGACGGCCCGGGTCAGTGACTACGCCGCCCTGGCCAAGCGGGTCCGGGCGGCCGGAATCCGTACGGTGACAGGGAAGCTGGTCGTCGACGCGACCTACTTCGACAGCGTCCGCTACAACCCGACCTGGCGGACCGGCTACGCCGACGACTACTACGCCGCGGAGATCTCCGCGCTGACCCTCGCCCCGAACGCCGACTACGACTCCGGCACGGTGATCATCAACTACACGTCGGGCTCGGTGGGGAAGAAGGCCAAGATCACCACGAGCCCCGCGGCTGCGGCGTCGTACCTGAACCTCACGAACCTGACCACCACCGGTAAGAAGGGCACCTCGACCAGCTTCTCGGCGAGCCGGGCACAGGGCTCGAAGACGATCACGCTCCGGGGGCGGGTGCCGAAGGGGCGTTCGGGTAGCTGGCTGATCACCGTGAACCGCCCGGACCTGTACGCCGCAGCCGTGTTCCGGGCCGAGCTGACGAAGGCCGGTGTCACCGTCCGAGGGGGTACGACGTCGCTCGCCACGCCGGCGACCAAGCGCACCGTGCTGGCCACCGACTACTCCATGACCCTGTCGCAGCTCTTGGTGCCGTTCCTGAAGCTGTCCAACAACATGCACGCCGAGGCCCTGACCAAGGCGATGGGGGCGAAGCGCTCCGGGGCACCGGGCACCTGGTCGAACGGGCTGGCGGCCACCCGGGCGTACCTGACGTCGATCAAGGTCCCGATGGGCGGGGTGTCCCTGGCGGACGGATCCGGCCTCACCCGGGCCAACACCCTCACCCCCCGCGCCCTGGGCACCCTGCTGGTGAAGGTGCAGAAGGAGACGTGGTTCCCGGCCTTCAAGACGTCGCTGCCGGTGGCCGGCAACACCAAACGAATGGTCGGCGGCACCCTGCGGCACCGGATGAACGGCACCCGCGCCGCCGATCACGCCTGGGCGAAGACCGGCACCCTCACCGGCGTCACCGCGCTCAGCGGCTACGTCCAGGGCCGGGACGGGCGCCTGTACGCGTTCTCGATGCTCAGTCAGTACTCCGGCAGCACCCCGCGCCCGGTGGAGGACAAGCTGGTGGTCGCCCTGGCCGGATGGCGGCGGTAGCTCACAGGTGGCGCGGAGCCGAGTCCGTCGGGCCCGCCGCAGGTAGACTCACAGCCTCACATCACGTCAAGAGGTGGACCATGTCCTTCCAGCGTCCGCAGGCCGGATCGATGTTCGAGCTCGAGTTCCCGCAGTCGGTGGGCATCTTCAACAGCTACGCCGACGCCCAGAAGGCGGTGGACTACCTCGCCGACGAGAAGTTCGCGGTCCAGAACCTGGCGATCGTCGGCACCGACCTCAAGTCGGTGGAGCGCGTGCTGGGGCGCCGTAGCTGGCGCACGGTGCTGTCCTCGGGGGTCTCGTCGGGCGTCTCGACCGGTCTGATCGTCGGTCTCATCATGCTGATCTTCACCCGGCCGGCCAGCGTGCTGGTGCTGCTGCTCAGCTGCCTGGCCCTCGGTGTCGCCATCGGACTGGCCTTCGCCGCGGCCGGCTACGCGATGACCCGGGGGAAGCGCGACTTCACTTCGGTGACCCAGACCGTGGCCACCAAGTACGAGGTGCTCTGCGAGCACAAGGTGGCCGCCCAGGCGCGCGAGATGCTGCACCAGCTGCCCGGCGCCCGCGCCGCGGCCTTCGAGTAGGGGAGTTCTGCACCGGTATCCACCAGTCATGTGGTTTTCGGTGCAGAAGGCGAGTCAGGGTGACGAGAGCAGCGGTCGCAGCCGGCCGGCGAGGTCGACGGCCGCCTCGATCTCGGTTCGCCGGATCGAGACGCTCTCCACGTTGAAGCCGTAGGGGAGGCCGAGTCGCCGGCAGAAGGCGGCCAGGGTCTCGGCCCCGACCAGACACTGCTCGTAGCTCACCGGTAGCGGGTCGTCGGCGTACGTCAGCTCGTTCTGCAACCAGCGCGGCACCCGGACCCCGAGCCACTGCAGGAAGGCCAGGGTCTTGGCCGAGCCGCACACGGCGAGGGTCAAGATCACCGGCCGTGGCGCGAGCCCGCGGTCGGCGCAGGCGTAGAAGTAGTCCGACAGCACGCTCAGCGTGCCGTCGACGTCGTAGATCACCTGGCTGACGAAGAACGCACACCCGGCCTCCTGCTTGGCCAGCATCCGCAGGTGCTCGTCGCCCCGCTCCGTGTGCCGCTCGGTGATCATCACCCCACCCACGGCCACCTCCGGTCGGAGCGTGCGGCGCAGCCGGTGTGCGTCGGTGAGGCTGGTCCGCACCTCCTTGGTGCTGGACGACGCGCCGACGAAGACTCCGAGCTGGCGCCGCGGGTCCAGGGCGCGGAGCCAGTCGCCGAGCTCCTCGGTGCCGTACTTGCCGATCGAGCGGTAGACGACGACGGGGCGAGGCCATGCGCCGAGATGCTCGGTGTAGAAGTCGGCCGGGTCGGACGTCGGCAGGTACGGGAAGGGCCGGTCCTCGGCGACCCGGTCGCTCTCGTCGTCGATGTCGTACAGGATCAGGCCGTCGAGATCGAGGGGGCCGAGCCGGGCCAGGGTCCGCTCCGCGATCCGGGCCCGATCCGCGGGGGCGGTGCTCGACTTCGGGGGCGTGATGCCGAACAACAGGATCCCGCCGCGGCCCTGCTTGACCAGCGTTTCCAGGGAGGGCCGCGGACCGCTGTCAGCCACCCGGCAGCAGCGTGGCCATCCAGGCTTCGACGTCGCTGCTGGAGCGGGGCAGGCCAGCTGACAGGTTCTCTGCGCCGCCCGCGGTGATCACGATGTCGTCCTCGATCCGGACGCCGATGCCGCGCAGGTTCTCGGGCACCAGCTCGTCGTCGGACTTGAAGTAGAGACCCGGCTCGACGGTGATGATCATGCCCTCGGCCAGGGTTCCTTCGCGGTAGTTCTCCCGCCGGGCCTGGGCGCAGTCGTGCACGTCGATCCCCAGGTGATGGGAGGTGCCGTGCACCATCCACCGTCGGTGCTGGCCGCCGTCGGGTGACAGCGACTCCTCGGCCGTGACGGGGAGCAGTCCCCACTCCTGGAGCTTGCGGGCCAGTACGGCGATCGCCGCGGCGTGCACGTCGGAGAACTTCGCCCCCGGCTTCGCGGCGTCGATGCCGGCCTGCTGAGCCTCCAGCACGGCCTCGTACACCATCCGCTGGTCGTCGCTGAAGCGCCCGCTGACCGGCAGGGTGCGGGTGACGTCGGCGGTGTAGAGGGTGTCCAGCTCCACGCCGGCGTCCAGCAGCAGCAGATCGCCCTCGCGCAGGTCGCCGTCGTTGCGGATCCAGTGCAACGTGCAGGCGTGGTCCCCGGACGCGGCGATGGTGTCGTAGCCGACCGCGTTGCCGACGTGCCGGGCGTGCAGACCGAAGATGCCCTCCACCCAGCGCTCACCCCGCCCTCGCCGGACCGCCTCGGGCAGATCGGCGACCACCGCGGCGAATCCCTCGGCCGTCTCCGCGCAGGCCTGCCGCAGCTGCTCGATCTCGAAGGCGTCCTTGATCAGTCGCAGCTCGCTCAGGGCCTCGGCCAGCGCCGCATCCTGGCTGTGCAGCTGCTCGGTCTCGGTGGCCTCGCGGACCTGATCCAGCTGTGCGGCCAGGGCCGGGTCCGCTTCACGCAGGATGCGGATCAGCGTCTCCTCGGCGTTCTTGGCCAGGTGCTCGTCGAGCTCGCTGCGCGGTACGCAGCGGATGCCGCACAGCCCGGCCAGCTCCTCCAGCGACGGACGACGCCCGACCCACATCTCGCCGTAGCGAGCGTCGGAGTAGAACTCCGCGGAGTCCCGGGGCGCACGCGGGGTGAAGTAGAGGGCGGCGTCGTGCCCGTCGTCGGTCGGCTCCAGCACCAGCACGGCGTCGGGCTCCCGATCGGTGCCCAAGCCCGTCAGGTGCGCGAACGCGGAGTGCGGCCGGAACCGGTAGTCCGTGTCGTTGGAGCGGATCTTGAGCCCACCCGCGGGGATCACCAGCCGCTGACCCGGGAACATCGCACTCACCCGGTCCCGCCGCGCCGCCGCAGCCTCCGATGCCGGCAGCCGGTCCGGGAGGTCGGTGGAGTAGGGCGTCCACCCGTCGGCGATGAACGCCTTGAACGCTTCGCTGAAGGGGGTCTGCCGGTTGGGCAGCTCGGGCTGGGTCTCACTCACCCCACCCAGTATGGTCGCTGGCCGTCGGCGGCGGCACCCCGCGGACGTGCCCTAGTGTGTCCGCGTGCTCGACGTACGCGAGCGGCTGTCGGCCGACGACCTGCCGGAGCGGCTCACCCTGCTCGGATTCCGCCCCGACGACCGGGCCGACGCACTCCGCGCGGTCGGTGCGGTGCTCGAACGTCCGGCCGATGTCGCCGCGGTCCAGACGATGGCGGAGGGGCTGGCTCCGGCGATCGGCGTCATCGCCGATCCGTGGGGTGGATCGCTGCCCTGGCCGTGGCGGGTCGAGGGATCCGACTCGGCGTACGGGGCGGGGGTGCTCGAGATGCTGGCGCTCGTCTCCACCGTCGACGACGTCCGGGCTTTTCACGCCTCCCGCGGCATCGGGAGCGACGACTCCTGGCGTGCGCTCTCCGATCTCGGTCAGCAGGTGTTCGTGCACCGGCTCACGTACGACACCTTCGGGCTGCACACCCACGACTGGCTCCGGGTCGCCTGGTCGGGCGCGCTCTACTGGCTCGGTCGGCTGCAGTTCAACCTGCAGCGGGACCCCCTGGAGCCCGGTGGTCAGGCGACGAGCGGCTGGGTGCTCTCGACCCACATCCCGCGCTCCGGTCCGCTGACGCCGGTCGAGGTCGATGCGTCGTTCGCGGCGGCCCGGATCTTCTTCGCCGAGCACTTCGCCGAGTTCGGAGTCGATGCCTTCTACTGCCACAGCTGGCTGCTGGATCCGCAGCTGGCCGCGGCGTTGTCGGCCACCTCCAACATGACACGGTTCCAGCAGCGGTGGACCTTGGCGGGGGAACCGGGGAACGGCGATGACGACGCGATCTTCTTCACCTTCGCGCGCCGGCCGCCGGTCGACCTGACGTCGCTGCCACGAGACACGACCCTGCAGCGGGCCATCCTCGACCGGCTCGCGGCCGGCGATCACTGGCACGTCCGGGACGGCCGGATCCCGTTCGCCGACCACGATGAGACCTCGGAGGTCAGAAGTGACTGACTTGTACCTCGTCCGGCACGGCGAGACCGAGTGGAGCGCGAACGGACGGCACACCTCGGTCACCGACCTGGAGCTGACCGAGAACGGCATCCGGCAGGCGGAGTCGTTGCGTGGGCACCTCGACCCGTCGTCTTTCCAGCTCGTCCTGTCCAGCCCCCGGCGACGCGCGGTGCGGACGGCGGAGCTGGTGGGCTTCACCGGAGACCACGAGCCGGAGGGGACCGAGGACCTGGTCGAGTGGTTCTACGGCGACTACGAGGGCCGGACCAGCGAGGACATCCATCAGACCGATCCGGGCTGGACGATCTTCACCCACCCGACGCCCGGCGGGGAGACGCCCGATCAGGTGAGTGAGCGTCTCGACCGGGTGATCGAACGAGTCCAGACCTCCGGCGTGGAGCGGGCCATCTGCTTCGGTCACGGCCACGCTCTGCGCGCCCTCGCGGTCCGCTGGCTCGGCCTGGAGCTGCGGTGGGGCGGCAGCTTCCCCTTGGACACCGCCACCGTGTGCGTACTCGGCGCCGAGAAGGGCGTCCCGGCCCTGGAACGCTGGAACGCCCGGCCCTGAGTCCTCAGGTGCTGGCCCCCTGCGCACCGGTTCGAGCGAGCGCCAGCGAGAGAGAACACCCGTCGCGAGCGGCCGTGCAGCGAAGCGCCCGGTCCTGTCTGGACTGAGGAAGCGCGCAGACAACGCTTCATCGTCTGCGCGCGCCGAGGGAAGTCAGGACCAATCGGCGCGCAGCGGAGCAGCGAGTGACGACAACACGATCACCGGTAGTCGTCCTTGCTGAGGGCCTTGCGGGCACTGAGCATCAGCACGGCGGCGAGGCCGGTGGTGCCGACCATGATCGCGGCCATCGGCACCGGGGTGCCGTTGGCGAAGACACCCACCAACGGCGCGATCATGCCGCCGATCATGAACTGGGAGGCGCCCAGCAGCGCGGCCGCGGTACCCGCCGACTCGCCGTGCCGGTTGAGGGCGATGGCCGGCGCGTTCGGGAAGGACAGGCCGGCGGCCGAGATGACGAAGAAGAGCGGCGCCATGAAGGCGATCCAGCCGCCGACGCCGAGCAGCATGAGCACCAGCAGGGTGACCGCGCCGGCCACGGCCAGCAGCACGCCGAAGCTGAGCACGCTGACCGGGCTGAAGCGCTTGACCAGCCACGGGTTGATCTGGGTCATCGCGATCATGCCGACGGCGTTGGCGCTGAAGGCCAGACCGAACTGCTGCGGGGTCATCCCGTAGATGTCCTGGAGGACGAACGGTGCCCCGGAGATGTAGGCGAACAGGGTGGCGAACATCAGCCCGGCCACCAGCACCATGACGATGAACAGGCGGTCCTTGAAGAGCGCTCCGTACGCCCGCAGCGAGCCGGTGACGCTGACCGGTCGGCGCCGCTCGACGGGCAGGGTCTCCGGCAGAGCCACGGACGCCAGCACGAGCATGCCCAGCGCGATGACGGCGAGCACCACGAAGATGCCGCGCCACGAGGTCAGGGCCAACAGCGCGCTGCCCAGCGACGGGGCGAGGATGGGGGCGACACCGAGCACGAGCACGAGCCGCGAGAGCAGCTGAGCCGCCCGGATCCCGCGGAACAGGTCACGGACGACGGCCATCGCGACCACGGCGACCGCCGCACCGGCGAAGCCCTGCAGCGTGCGGGTCACGGTGAGCAGCGCGATGCTCGGGGCCAGCGCGCACAGCATCGACATCAGCGCGTGCAGCACCAGCCCGGCCAGCAGCGGCTTGCGACGGCCGACGGAGTCGGACAACGGCCCGATGATCAGCTGACCGAAGCCGAGACCGATCAGCAGACCGGTGATGGTGGCCTGCGCCTGCGCATCGGTGGCACCCAGCTGGCGGGACAGCTCCGGCAGTGCCGGCAGGTACGTGTCGATGGTGAGCGGGCCGATCGCGCTGAGCGCGCCCAGGACCAGCACCAGCTGGACGTACTTGCGTCCGACGAAGCGGCTGGACAGGTCGTCGGGCGCAGCGGTGACGCTCGGTGGGGTGGCGACGACGGGTGCGTCTAATGCGGTCATCGGGCGCTCCTCCAGGAGTTGGCTCGGCTGAGCGGGTACCGCCACCACGATGTGACTGAACGACATTCAGGAATACCAGGGTGAACTCACACCTCAGGGCATTCATTCCCGGACTATCCAGTGAATCTCCCAGACGGGACATCTTGACGCCAAGGGTTGCAGGCTGGTTCACTATGAATCGTTTCAACGCGTGTCGCCAGCTGAGAGGTCCCCATGGAGTCGGTCGCCTGGAGCGGGGGTGCTGATCGGGTCGAGCGCGCCCCAGCTGGTGCACCGCCGCTGCGGACCGACGTCCTGCGCGACGGAGGGGCCCGGGCTGTGGTGTCGGCCCGCTGGATCACCGACTCAGCTTCCCGTACCCCATCGACCCCTTCCATGATCACCACCGCGGTGACATGACCAGCACTAGCCGACAGGAGACCTGGCGATGATCGACAACGCTGTCCTCGACGTCCTCGCCCGCCAAGCGATCGAACTGCCCTCCTGGGCGTTCGGCAACTCAGGCACCCGCTTCAAGGTGTTCGCCACCGCCGGAACCCCGCGGACGGTACAGGAGAAGCTCGCCGACGCCGCGAAGGTGCACGAGCTGACCGGGCTGGCGCCTTCGGTCGCCCTGCACATCCCGTGGGACACCGTCGACGACTACGCCGCGCTCAAGCGGTTCGCGGGGGACCTCGGGGTGACCTTGGGCACGATCAACTCCAACACGTTCCAAGATGATCTCTACAAGTTCGGCAGCCTGACCCACGTCGACGAATCGGTGCGACAGAAGGCGATCGACCACCACTACGAGTGCATCGAGATCATGAACCAGACGGGTTCCCAGGATCTCAAGATCTGGCTGGCCGACGGCACGAACTACCCGGGACAGGGCGACATCCGGGGGCGTCAGGACCGGTTGGCCGACAGCCTCGCCCAGATCTACGAGCGGATCGGCTCGGCCCAGCGGCTGGTGCTGGAGTACAAGTTCTTCGAGCCGGCGTTCTACCACACCGACGTCCCGGACTGGGGCACCTCGTACGCCCAGGTGGCCGCCCTCGGTGAGCGGGCGCTGGTCTGCCTGGACACCGGCCACCACGCGCCGGGCACCAACATCGAGTTCATCGTCGCGCAGCTGCTGCGACTGGGGAAGCTCGGCTCGTTCGACTTCAACTCCCGGTTCTACGCCGACGACGACCTGATCGTGGGCGCGGCCGACCCGTTCCAGCTGTTCCGGATCCTGTACGAGGTCGTCCGTGGCGGCGGGCTCGACGAGGACTCGGTGGTGGCCTTCATGCTCGACCAGTGCCACAACGTGGAGGACAAGATCCCCGGTCAGATCCGTTCGGTGCTGAACGTGCAGGAGATGACGGCACGGGCTCTGCTGGTGGACGCGTCGGCATTGAAGTCGGCACAGGTGTCGGGTGATGTGCTGGCGGCGAACGCGATCGTGATGGATGCGTTCTACACGGATGTGCGTGGTGATCTTGCCGAGTGGCGTGAGTCGCGTGGATTGCCGGCGGATCCGATGAAGGCCTACGCAGCTTCCGGGTACCAGAAGAAGATCGAGAGTGACCGGGTGGGTGGGCAGCAAGCAGGCTGGGGGGCTTAGGACTTCTCTGTGGTCGGGTCGGCGCAGGGTCTCCAGGGGTCGTTCGGGGCAACCATCCGCGCCTCCGCAGGCTCCGGCGCTCCCGCCAGCGGGGGTCGGCCAACAGGTCCTGGGATCACTCGGGACAACCATCCGCACCTCCGCACGCTCCGGTGCTCGCGCCAGACCCATCCACGTCCCTCCGCGATCCCAGGACCTGTTCGCCTCAATTGACTCGATCTGGTCCCTCATGACCCGCACGTACGAGACAGGAAAATGATCATGGCTGTGAATCCGACTGTTGCTGAGCTGATCGGGCGCTCGAACCGTTTGGGGGCCGATCCCAAGAACACGAACTACGCCGGGGGGAACACGTCCGCCAAGGGGAGTGAGGTCGACCCGGTGACGGGGGAGGAGGTCTCGCTGCTGTGGGTGAAGGGGTCCGGAGGTGATCTCGGGACGCTGAAGTCGGAAGGGCTTGCGGCGCTGCGGCTGGATCGGTTGAGGGCGCTCGTCGGCGTGTATCCCGGGGTGGAGCGGGAGGACGAGATGGTGGCGGCGTTCGACTACTGCCTGCATGGCAAGGGTGGGGCGGCGCCGAGCATCGACACGGCGATGCACGGGTTGGTGGAGGCGGCGCACGTCGACCATCTGCATCCGGACTCGGGGATCGCGATCGCGACCGCGGCGGACGGGGAGGAGCTGACCCGGAAGATCTTCGGTGACAAGGTGTCGTGGGTGCCGTGGCGGCGGCCCGGGTTCCAGCTGGGGTTGGACATCGCCGCCATCAAGGACGCCAACCCAGAGGCGGTCGGCTGCGTCCTGGGTGGGCACGGGATCACCGCGTGGGGTGACACCTCCGAGGAGGCGGAGGCGAACTCGTTGTGGATCATCGACACGGCCGCGGCGTACCTGGCCGAGCACTCCAAGGCCGAGCCGTTCGGCCCCGCGCTCGATGGCTACGCCGCGTTGCCGACCGCGGAGCGGCACGCCAAGGCCGCCGCCCTGGCCGCCACGCTGCGGTCGATCGCCTCGGCCGATGCGCCGATGGTCGGTCACTTCACCGACGACGTACGGGTGCTGGACTTCCTGGCCTCGACCGAGCATCCGCGACTGGCGGCACTGGGCACGTCGTGCCCGGACCACTTCCTGCGGACCAAGGTGAAGCCGCTGGTGCTGGACCTGCCCGCCGACGCCAGCGTGGAGGACTCGGTGGCCCGGTTGAAGGAGCTGCACGAGGCGTACCGGGTCGACTACCAGGGCTACTACGACCGCAACGCCGACGCGGACTCGCCGGCCATCCGCGGCGCGGACCCGGCGATCATCCTGGTCCCCGGGGTGGGCATGTTCTCCTACGGCAAGAACAAGCAGACCGCCCGGGTGGCGGGCGAGTTCTACCTGAACGCGATCAACGTGATGCGCGGCGCCGAGGGTGTGTCGACGTACGCGCCGATCGACGAGAGCGAGAAGTTCCGGATCGAGTACTGGGCCTTGGAGGAGGCCAAGCTCGCCCGGCTGCCGAAGCCGAAGCCGCTGGCCGGCCGGATCGCCCTGGTCACCGGCGCCGCCTCCGGCATCGGCAAGGCCATCGCCACCCGCCTCGCCGCCGAAGGGGCCTGCGTGGTGATCGCCGATCTCGATGCGGCCAAGGCCGAAGCCGCCGCCGCCGAGATCGGCGGGACGGACATGGCCGTCGGGATCGTCGCGAACGTGACAGACGAGGACGCGGTCCAGGGCGCTGTCGACGCGACCGTGCTGGCCTTCGGTGGGCTGGATCTGGTGGTCAACAACGCCGGGTTGTCGTTGTCGAAGTCCCTGCTGGACACCACCGTCGCGGACTGGGACCTGCAGCACGACGTGATGGCCAAGGGCTCGTTCCTGGTCTCGCGGGCGGCGGCGAAGGTGCTGATCGAGCAGGGCCTGGGCGGCGACATCGTCTACATCTCCTCCAAGAACTCGATCTTCGCCGGGCCGAACAACATCGCCTACTCCGCGACCAAGGCCGACCAGGCCCACCAGGTGCGGCTGCTGGCCGCCGAGCTCGGTGAGCACGGGGTCAAGGTCAACGGCATCAACCCCGACGGCGTGGTCCGCGGCTCCGGCATCTTCGCCGGCGGCTGGGGCGCCAAACGGGCCGCCGTCTACGGGGTCGAAGAGGACGATCTGGGCAAGTACTACGCCCAGCGCACCCTGCTGAAGCGGGAGGTGCTGCCCGAGCACGTCGCCAACGCCGTGTTCGTGCTCTGCTCCGCCGACCTGTCCCACACCACCGGGCTGCACATCCCCGTCGACGCCGGCGTCGCCGCCGCCTTCCTGCGCTAGCGATGAGTGTCGCGAAGACCGCCGGGACGGCAGCCCGATGACGGAACCGAGCTCGCGGGCCATCGTCGCGGCGATCGACATCGGGGCCTCCAGCGGGCGGGTCGTGGCCGGCATCATCCGGGACGGCGCCATCAGCATCGAGGTGGTGCACCGGTTCGCCAACGGGCTGGCAACCGTCGACGGCCACCTCCGCTGGAACCTCACGGCCTTGTACGCCGAGGTGCTCACCGGGCTGGCGAAGGTGGCAGCGCGCTATCCCGGGGTACTGAGCATCGGCATCGACACCTGGGCGGTCGACTACGGGTTGCTGGACCGCGAGGGACGCCTGCTGGCCGAGCCGGTCGCGTACCGGGACGATCGCACCGAGGCCGTCATCGGCGAGGTGGACGGCAAGCTCAGCCGCGAACGCCAGTACGCGATCAGCGGACTGCAGTTCCTGCCGTTCAACACGATCTACCAGCTCGCCGCGGAGCAGCGGGGAGATCAGTGGAAGCGCACGGCTCACGTCGTGCTGCTGCCCGACCTGCTGGGCCACTGGCTCACCGGCGAGCTGCGGACCGAGATCACCAACGCCTCCACCACGGGTCTGCTGGACGCGCGACGCCGGTCCTGGTCGGCCGAGGCGTTCAGCGCACTGGGCCTGCCGGCCGATCTGCTCCCGCCCCTGATCGAGCCCGGTCAGACGGTGGGGCCGATCACCGCCGAGGTCGCCGACCGTACGGGTCTGCCGCGCACGACGTCGGTGGTCGCGGTCGGATCCCACGACACCGCCTCGGCGGTGGTCGCCGTGCCGGCCGAGGGCCGGGACTTCGCCTACGTGTCCTCCGGCACCTGGAGCCTGGTCGGGCTGGAGCTCGACCAACCCGTGATCACCGAGGCCAGTCGGACCGCCAACTTCACCAACGAAGGCGGGGTCGACGGACGGGTGCGGTTCCTGCGCAACGTCGGCGGACTCTGGCTGCTGCAGGAGTGTCTGCGCGAGTGGTCGGCCGAAGGGCAGGAGTCGGACCTCGAGGTCCTGCTGGAGAGCGCCTCGGGGTTGCCGACCGGCGGGCCGGTCATCGATGTCGACGACGCGGGCTTCATCGCACCGGATGGGATGCCGGCTCGGATCCGGGCGGCGTGCGACGCCGCGGGCCAGCCGGTGCCGCACGACCAGGCCGAGGTCGTGCGCTGTGTCCTGGAGTCGCTGGCGGTCGCGTACGCGCGCACGGTCGAGCAGGCCGAGCAGCTGACCGGACGCCGGGCCGCGACCATCCACATCGTGGGTGGCGGGTCCCAGAACGCCCTGCTCTGCCAGCTGACCGCGGACCGCGCCGGGCGTGCGGTGCTGGCCGGGCCGACCGAGGCGACCGCCCTCGGCAACGTGGTCGTCCAGGCCCGGACCGCCGGGCTGCTGGACGGCGCCCTGGAGGATCTCCGGGCGCTGCTGCGCACCGGCCTGGAGCTGCGCCGCTACGAGCCCGCGAGCTGAGCCCTCGGCGACGCGCCGCGGGCATCAGGAACGGTCGCCGGACTCCAGGCTCGTGCTCGACTCGCGGACGATCAGCTCGGGTTGGAAGACGACATCGCGTGGCTCGTTGTGCTCGGGGCCGATCTGCTCCACCAGCAGCTCGACCGCCGTCTTGCCGATCAGCAGCGACGGCTGGCGGATCGAGGTGAGCGGGACGACGGTGGCGGCGGCGAAGTCGATGTCGTCGTAGCCGACCAGCCGGAGGTCGTCGGGCACCCGCAGTCGGGCCAGCATGGTCAGCGACTGCAGCACCCCGACGGCCAGCAGGTCGTTGGCGCAGAAGGCTCCGTCGGGACGGGCGGATGGTGGTCGCTGCACGATGGTGCGACCGGCCTCGCGCCCCTGGTGCACCCCGAGGGCGTCGTACAGCAGCACCTCGAGGTGGACCTCCGGGTGGGCGGCACACGCCTGGTTGGCCCCGTGCAGACGATCGGCCACCTGCTTGATGCTCGAGGGACCGCCGATGAAGGCGATGTGGCGGCAGCCCTGCTCGATCAGGTGGGTGACGGCCAGGAAGCCGCCGGCCACGTCGTCGACCGACACCGACGAGAACTGCCGGCCCTCGGCCCGCCGGTCCACCAGCACGGTCACGATGCCGCGGTCCTTCAACCGCTCCAGCCGGTCGACGATGTCGCCGAGCGGGGAGATGAGGACTCCCTGGACCCGCTGCTGGACGAAAAGGTCGAGGTAGTCCGACTCGCGTTCGGGGGAGTCGTCGCTGTTGGCCAGCAGGACGGACATGCCGTGCTGGGCCGCCTGCTGCTCGGCGCCCCGCGCGACGTCGGTGAAGAAAGGGTTGCGGACGTCCAGCAGGATGAAACCGATCGAGTTGCTGCTGCCGGCCTTGAGCTGCCGGGCGGCGTCGTTGCGGACGAAACCGAGCTGGTCGATCGCGGCCCGTACCCGCTCCCGGGTGGCCGGTGCGACCTTCTCCGGGCGGTTCAAGACGTTGGAGACCGTGCCGAGGGCGACGCCGGCGCGCTCGGCAACGTCGCGGATGCTGACTTGGGGCACGGACGAAATCATGGCATGACCAGCGGTGAAGCGTTCCAGGACGACCGCAGGGCACCGGGTGACGTCGGTCATGTGGCGTGCGCGCACCGGCACTAGGGTTGGGGCCACGCCACCCCAGGAGGTCACCATCAAGGCCAGCAAGGACGCCCAGCTGCTGTTGTTGCAGGTCCAGGCTCTCGACAGCGCCGTGCTGCAGCTCGGGCACCGTCGCCGCACCCTGCCCGAGCTCGGTGAGCTGCAGCGCCTGGCGGTGGAGGTCGACGAGCTGGACGACGCCCTGGTCGCGGCCGAGACCGCGGTCAGCGACCTGGAGTCCGATCAGGCCCGGGCCGAGGCGGACCTGGAGCCGGTCCGGGAGAGGCTTGCCCGCAACCAGCAGCGCATCGCCGACGGCACAGTGGCCGACCCCAAGGCCCTCAACTCGATGGTCGACGAGGTCGAGCACCTGAAGAAGCGGATCGGCGACCTCGAGGACGCCGAGCTGGAGGTGATGGAGGCGCTCGAGGAGGCGACGGCCACCCGGGACCGACGACGAGCCGAGGGAGCGGTGCTGACGGAGCGCGAGCAGGCACTGACCGCCCGTCGTGACGAGCAGCTCGCGGTGATCGATGCCGAGATCGCGGCCCGCCGCCAGGAGCGGGAGACGCTCCGTCCAGACCTGCCCGGTGACCTCTTCGCCCTTTACACCAAGCTCGCCACGTCCCATGGCGGGGTCGGAGCCGCCGAGCTGGTGCAGCGGCGCTGCACCGGCTGCCGGCTGGAGGTGAACGCGGCCGAGCTGCGCGACTACCTGACCGCGGCCGAGGACGAGGTGCTGCGCTGCGAGGAGTGCAGCCGCATCCTGATCCGTACCGAGCAGTCCGGGCTCTGAGGGATCGAGTCGTGCCCACCCGCATCGTCGCCCTGCCGGCAGGCTCGACTACGACGTCGCCGGGCGCCGCGGCGCCGACCAGCCTGACCGAGGCCATCGCCGAGCTGCGGACCCGGCTCGAGGTCCCGGCCGACTTCCCACCGGAGGTGACCGCCGCCGCCGAGGCCGCTGCTCGACGACCCCGGCTGCCGGACCTCGATCGCACCGAGCTGGAGCTGCTCACCATCGACCCACCGGGATCGAAGGACCTCGATCAGGCCCTGCACATCGCTCGGTCCGGGTCCGGCTACCTGGTCTCGTACGCGATCGCCGACGTGGCCGCGTTCGTGGTGGCCGGCGACCCGGTCGACGTCGAAGCCCGGCGGCGGGGCATGACGCTGTATGCGCCGGATGTGCGGACACCGCTGCATCCGCCGGCGCTGAGCGAGGGGGCGGCCAGCCTGCTGGCCGATCAGGTCCGACCCGCTCTGCTCTGGACACTCCAGCTCGACCAGCGGGGCGAGCTGATCGAGGTCGACCTGTCCCGCGCGCTCGTACGCAGCCGAGCCCAGCTCACCTACGAGCAGGCGCAGAGCGAGCTCGACGGCGGCCGACCCCGCGAGGTGCTGGCCCTCCTGGTCGAGGTCGGTGAACGACGCGAGCAGCTGGAACGGGAACGCGGCGGGGTCAGCCTGCAGATCCCGGCCCAGGAGATCGCTGTCGACGGGCAGGGCCGCTACTCGCTCACCTATCGCGCGACCCTCCCGGTCGAGGGCTACAACGCGCAGATCTCGTTGCTCACCGGGATGGCGGCCGCCCGTCTGATGCTGGCCGGCGAGGTCGGCATCGTCCGGACCCTGCCGGCCGCCGAGCCGGAGGCGCTGCGCCGTCTGCGACGGACCGCGCGGGCGCTGCGGATCTCCTGGCCCGCCGAGCTGGCGTACCCGGAGTTCGTCCGTCGGCTCGACCCGGCGATCCCCTCGCACGCGGCGATGCTGAACGCCTGTACCGAGCTGTTCCGCGGTGCGGGTTACACCGCCTTCGACGGGTCCCTGCCCGCCGACACCCGGCATGCGGCCCTGGCCACCGACTACGCCCACGTGACCGCCCCGCTGCGCCGGCTCGTCGATCGCTTTGCCGGTGAGGTCTGCCTGGCTCTGTCGGCCCGCACGGACGTGCCGGACTGGGTACGGTCGGCGCTGCCCACCTTGCCGGAGCTGATGGCTGGGGCTGAATCGCGGTCGAAGAAGTACGAGCGCGCGGTGATCGACCTGGTCGAGGTGTCCCTGCTGCACGATCGCGTCGGCTCCGAGTTCGTCGGCACGGTGATCGACGTGGAGTCCGACGGCAAGCGCGGCGTGGTGCTGGTCGCCGAGCCGGCGGTGCAGGCCCGGGTCCGGGGGACCGACCTGCCGCTGGGCACCGAGGTCGCACTGCGGCTGGAGTCCGCCGACTGGTCGACCGGCAAGGTCGAGTTCGTGCTCGTCTGAGGGCTGCCCGCCGCGGCCGCCGCTTCGAGATGACGCGACACGGGCGTTCATGTCACAATGGGGTCACGATCAGGTCGACTCTCGACCGAATTCGTGACCGCGCCAGACTCGGGGGAGTTGTCAGCGGGAGCCCACGGTGGGCTGCCGCGGAGGAGCCCAGGATGTCGAGACGTGAGCCGGTGGACCAGGCTTGTCGCGGTCCCGTGCGCGCCTACCTGCACCGCTTCTTCACCTGCTGGGTGGCCGAGGACCCCGATCCGGGTTACTCGGGGCTGGACCGCTGCGACGGACTCGGTGAGGTGCCCGATCCGGTCTGCGAGCCGAGGATCTTCGTGCCCGAGTCTGCCGAGGTCGCCGAGTACGTGCCGGGCGGGGAGCGCTCCCGGAGCTCGGTGGGTGGACGAGCCGGCCTGTAAGCCGGATTCTGTAGCCCGGGCCAGGGCCCGGGTGGCGATCATCCATCTGCGACGACCGTTGCCGGTCGCCTGGTGCGATCTACCCGGAAGCTCGGGCGAGCAGCCCTCGAACGCTTCCGCGAGTGCCCGAAGGCACCCTTCTTGATCTTGCTCCAGGTGGGGTTTGCCTAGCCACCCCGGTCACCCGGGGTGCTGGTGGTCTCTTACACCACCGTTTCACCCTTACCCCGACCCCTTGCGGAGACGGGGCGGTCTGTTCTCTGTGGCACTGTCCCGCGGGTTGCCCCGGGTGGGTGTTGCCCACCACCCTGCTCGGTGGAGTCCGGACTTTCCTCGATGCCTTGCGGCACCGCGACCGCCCGGCCGACTCGTCCGCGGACAGCGTACCGGCCTCTCGCATCGGACGTATCTGCCATCGCTCAGGGAGCGTGCGCACGAGGGGTGAGAGCGATCCCACGGAAACCGACAGCGGTGGCTGTGCAGTCCGGACTCCCGGCGAACGGCGGTCTAACATGGCGAGCTATGACGGTCGACGAGGGCGCGGCTCGCTGGACACCGCGCGCCGGCGGGCCGCCGACCGGCGATCCGGAGGACGGCAAGCCCGAGGGGGTCTATGCCCGGCGCACCCGGATCCGCAAGCAGGAGATCCTCGACTCGGCGGTGGTGGCCTTCGGTCAGAAGGGCTTCTACAAGGCGACCCTGGCCGATGTGGCGAGCGCCGCCGGGATCACCGCGGCCGGGCTCCTGCACCACTTCAAGACCAAGGAGGCCCTGCTCGTCGAGCTCCTCGAGCAGCGGGATCTCCTCGGGCTGCAGGAGGCGACCGGTGGCGAGGTGCCCCGTGGCCAGGAGCTGCTGCAGCACCTGGTGGACACCATGGCCCGCAACATGACGAGGCCGGTGACCACCCAGATGTACGCGGTGCTGTCCGTCGAGGGAGCCACCGACGCGCATCCCGCCCGCTCCTGGTTCCTGGACCGCTACCAGCGCCTGCGGGCACTGATCGCGACCGCGATCTTCGACGGCGCCCGCGACGGAGACTTCGAGGCTCCGGCGGACGTCGAGGCGACCGCGCGGGCGATCGTGGCGGTGATGGACGGGTTGCAGATCCAGTGGCTGTACGAGCCGGACTCCGTCGACATGTCGGCGGTCACCTGTCGGGTGATCAACGCACTGGTGCGACCCGCCGTACCGTTGGTGTCCCGGACACCGGCAACGCCGCCCCCTCCGGCCTGAGCCGACACCTCCCGCTCCGGAAGGACCTGACCCGATGGATCCCCTCACCGGTTCCGTGCAGAACTACGCCTGGGGCTCGACCACCGCGCTGCCCGCGTTCCTCGGCGTCGAACCCGACGGACGGCCACAGGCCGAGCTGTGGTTGGGGGCGCACCACTCGGCCCCGTCCCTCCTCGGCAGCCAGTCACTGGCCGACGTGATCGCCGCCGACGCCGACGGGGTCGTCGGCGAGGCGGCGGTCGAGGAGTTCGGTCCGCAGCTGCCGTACCTGCTCAAGGTGCTCGCCGCGGCCCAACCGCTCTCGCTCCAGGCCCACCCCACCCGGTCCGGCGCCCAGGACGGGTTCGCTCGCGAGGAGAAGGCGGGCATGGACCGGGGAGCACCGACCCGGCTCTACCGCGACGACTGGCCGAAGCCGGAGATGCTGGTCGCGCTCGGCGACGTCGAGGCGCTGTGCGGTTTCCGGGAGCCGGACGAGACGTACGCCCTGTTCGCTCGGCTCGGGGTGCCGGCGGCGGCGGACCTGGTGGCGCCGTTGCAGGGCGGCGGGCCGGACCAGCTGGCCGAGGTGTTCGCGCGGGTGCTCGGACTGGCCGACGCCGAGCGTGCGGTGATCGCCCAGGTCGTCACGGCGGCCGCGGAGCTGATCGAGGCCGGAGACGCCGCCGCCGACGCCGACCTGGCGCGGTTCGCACGGACCGCCGTCGAGCTGGACGAGCACTACCCCGGTGATCCCGGTGTGCTGGCGGCGCTGCTGATGAACCGGATGGGCTTCGGTCGGTTCCAGGGCCTGTTCCTGCCGGCCGGGAACCTGCACGCGTACCTGCACGGGATCGGCGTGGAGATCATGGCCAACTCCGACAACGTGATGCGCGGTGGACTCACTCCCAAGCACGTCGACGTGTCGGAGCTGCTGGCCATCCTGGACTTCACCCCGGGGGTGCCGGCGCTGGTCGAGGTGGTCGAGGAGTCGGCCGGGATCTGGCGCTATCGCACGCCGGCGCCCGAGTTCGCTCTGTGGCGCGTCGACGCCGGTGCCGTGCCGGTCACCGCCCCGGCGGCAGACAGTGGGCGGATCGTGCTGGTCATCGAGGGGCCGGTCGCGGTCTCCGACGGGTCGACCAGCCGGACCCTGGTTCAGGGCGAGTCGGTCTTCGGCTACCCGGGCGACGTGCTGACCGTGACGGGCGCAGACGGCACCGGAACGGTGATGGTGGCGGCCCCGGGTCTCTAGTGCCCGGCCGCGCCGGCGAAGCGAGTGGCGAACCAGTCGAGCTGGGCATCGATCTGGTACGGGCCGCCGCCCTCGTGCCCGTTGTGTCCGTAGACGCGGATCTCCTTGTCCGACACGGGATCCGGGTTGTCGGCGCCGTACGCGTGGTAGGTGGCGAACACGGTCGACGGCGGGCAGATCGGGTCCATCAGCGCCACCGAGAACAGGGTCGGGGTGTTCGCCAGCCGGCCGAGGACGGCACCGTCGAAGTAGGCCAGCGTCGCGTACGCCCGCTCGGCGTGGTCGCGCCAAGCCGCCAGGTACTGGGCGATCTCCCCGTACGGATGCCGGTCGGTCAGCTCGACCGCGCGCTGGAAGTGACAGAGGAACGGCACGTCGGGGGCCGACCCCACCAGGGGGATGCCCGACAGGGCCGCCAGCGCGGCGGCCGCGATGGTGATCCCGCCGCCCTGGCTGCCGCCGGTGACGATGATCTTGCCGGGATCGACCTCGGGCAGGGCGAGGGCGACGTCCAGCAGCCGCACGGCGTCGGTGTAGACCCGGCGGTAGTAGTAGTCCCGCGGGTCGGTGATGCCGGACGTCATGAAGCCGGGCGTGTGGTTCAGGCCCGCAGCGGGCGCCCAGTCGGGGGTGCCGCTCGGGCCGCCGGCGCTCCAGCCCTGGCCGCGGGTGTCCATCACCAGGTGCGCGTAGCCGGCCTGGGCCCAGACAGTACTTGCGTGCGGGAAGCCACGTCCGCCCGAGTACCCGTGGTACTGCACGACCGTCGGCAGCGGCCCACTCGCTCCGGCGGGTCGATGCAGCCAGGCCTTGACCGGGGTGCCCCCGAATCCGGCGTAGGTGAGGTCGTCGGTCTCGATCAGGGCGAGCTTGTTCTCGTACGGCGTGCGGCTCAGCGCGAGGTCGTGACTGCGCGCCCCGGCCAGGGTCTCGGTCCAGAACGGCACCAGATCCGTGGGGATCGGGATCTCCGGTGCGTAGGACTCGAGCTCGGACAGCGGCAGGTCGAAGAGCGGCACTAATCTTCTCCCCAGTCGTCGTCGTCATCCCAGGACTTGTTGTTCTCCTCGACCTTCGCGAGGGCGCCCTCGGCCTCCTCGCGGGTGGCGTACGGGCCGAGCCGGTCCGTGGCCTTGGTGTCGTTGTCGTCCGTGATCACGGACTTCGTGGTGAGGTCGTACCAGAAGTGCTTGTCGGCCATGAGCGTGACGCTACTCCGTACGATCTGTGGCTGTGACCGGCATCCGCCCCGCCCAGATCTCACCGACCCGGCCCGTGCCCGGCTGGATCCCGCGACCGCATTACGTCGGCCGGGCCGCGCCCGAGCCGTACCGGGGTCCCCATGTGCAGACCGTCGAGACGATCGAGCGGATGCGGGTGGCCGGCCGGATCGCGGCGCAGGCGGCGCGGGCCGGGGCAGCGGTGGTGGCACCTGGGGTGACCACCGACGCCATCGACGCGGTGGTGCACGCCTTCCTGGTCGAGCAGGGCGCGTACCCGTCGACGCTGGGCTATCGCGGGTTCCCGAAGTCCTGCTGCACGTCGGTGAACGAGGTGATCTGCCACGGCATCCCGGATGCCCGGCCGCTCGAGGACGGTGACCTGGTCAAGATCGACGTCACGGCCTTCGTGGACCGGGTGCACGGTGACACCTGCATCACCGTGTACTGCGGGGATGTCGACACCGAGTCACGGCTGCTCAGCGAGCGGACCGAGGAGGCCCTGCGGCGGGCGATCGCCGCGGTCAAGCCCGGGCGCCAGGTCAACGTTCTCGGTCGGGTGATCGAGAGCTATGCGAAGCGGTTCGGCTACCACGTGATCCGCGACTACACCGGCCACGGTGTGCACAGCAGCTTCCACTCCGGGCTGGTGATCCCGCACTACGACAGCCCGCACCACGACACCGTGATCGAGCCGGGCATGACGTTCACGATCGAGCCGATGCTGGCGCTCGGCACCCACGAGTGGGAGCTGTGGGACGACGGCTGGACGGTGCTGACCCGGGACGGCTCCCGCTGCGCCCAGTTCGAGCACACCCTGGTGGTCACCGACCGCGCCGCCGAAGTTCTTACGCTCCCCTGACCGAGCGAGCGCCAGCGAGAGGACGACCAACACCGCAAGGTTGTGGTCTTAAGTGCTCGTGTGACCTTCGTCCGTGTGGAGATTCACACGGGATCTGGTGCAATCCAGGGGGCTGATACCAGTAACGTATCTGGTCTAGTCCAGGGCCGATCCTGGTCTGGTCCACGACTCACAGCCGGAGGCAGCCGATGGGGATCCCGACACCCGAGGGGCCGGCGGTCGGGGCGCCTGCGGTACCGGTGTTCTTCCTGTCCGACAGCACCGGGATCAGTGCCGAGACGATGGGGAACGCGCTGCTGATCCAGTTCCCGGATCTGCGCTTCGAGCGTCGGCTGATCCCCTTCATCACCACCGTCGAAGAGGCGCGCAAGGTCGTGGCGACGCTCGACGCGGCCATGGACGGTCCGGTCACGCCGCTCGCCTTCTCCACCACGGCGGTGACCGAGATCCGCGACGAGCTCCATCGGTCGCGCTGTCCCTTGATCGACTTCTTCGATCTGCACATGACCAAGGTCGAGGCGATCCTCGGCCACGAGGGACAGCGCGTGGCGGCCCGGCTGCACGGACTGGGTGACGTCCAGCGCTACAACGCGCGGATGGCCGCCGTGGAGTACGCCATCGAGCACGACGACGGTCAGAGCATGCGGGCGCTGGACAAGGCGGACGTGATCTTGATCGCCCCGTCCCGCTGCGGCAAGACCCCCACCACGATGTACCTCGCCCTGCAGCACGGGATCTTCGTCGCCAACTACCCGCTGGTGGAGGAGGACTTCGACACCAACGAGCTGCCCAGGCCGATCCGGCACCTGCGGGATCGGTGCTTCGGCATCACCACCACGCCCGCCCGACTCAGCCAGGTGCGGCACGAACGCCGGGCGAACTCTCGGTACGCCTCGCTCGAGCAGTGCACCTTCGAGCTCCGTCGGGCCGAGACCCTCTACCGCATCCACAAGATCCCTTCGGTCAACTCCTCGGCCAAGTCCGTCGAGGAGATGTCCACGGTGATCCTGCAATCCCGCCACGCCCAGCCCGCCACCTGACGCATCGCCACCTGATCCACCCGCTCCGACCCGCCGCCACCCCCTCGAGAGGACCCCGGATGACCACCGTGACCCCCACCAGTGCAGCTCCCGCGATCGACAACGTCCGTTGGTTCTCCCAGCTGGGTCTCGCCGACCTCGAGCAGGTCGGCGGCAAGAACTCCTCGCTCGGGGAGATGGTGGCCAACCTGACCTCGGCCGGCGTGAAGGTCCCCGACGGCTTCGCCACCACCGCCGACGCGTTCCGGCGCTTCATCTCCCAGACCGGTTTGGGCGATCTGATCAATGCGAAGCTCGCCGATCTCGACACCGAGGACGTCGACGAGCTGGCCCGGGTCGGCAAGGGGATCCGTACGGCGGTGATCGAGCAGCCGTTCCCGGCCGATCTGGAGACCGACATCCGGGCGGCGTACGAGCAGCTCGCCGGGGACAACGCGGAGGCGTCCTTCGCCGTCCGCTCCAGTGCGACCGCCGAGGACCTGCCCGATGCGTCCTTCGCCGGGCAGCAGGAGACCTTCCTCAACATCCGCGGCATCGACGCCGTGCTGACCGCCGTACGCGAGGTGTTCGCCTCGCTCTACAACGACCGCGCCATCGCGTACCGGGTGCATCACTCCTTCGAGCACGAGGCCGTAGCCCTGTCGGCCGGGGTGCAGAAGATGGTGCGCTCCGACATCGGCGCCTCCGGTGTCATGTTCACCATGGACACCGAGTCCGGTTTCGACGACGCGGTGTTCATCACGTCCTCGTACGGGTTGGGCGAGGCGGTCGTGCAGGGTGCGGTCAATCCCGACGAGTTCTACGTCTACAAGCCATCCCTGCGGGCTGGGCGGCCCGCGATCTTGAAGCGCGGCATCGGGGGCAAGGCGATCAAGATGATCTACACCTCCGATGCCACGGTGGGCAGGACCACCGAGTTCGTCGATGTGGAGGAGTCCCAGCGCGGTCTGCTCAGTCTGACCGACGACGAGGTGACCGAGCTGGCCCGCCAGGCGCTGGCGATCGAGGAGCACTACGGCCGACCGATGGACATCGAGTGGGGTAAGGACGGTGGCGACGGTGGTCTCTACATCCTGCAGGCGCGGCCGGAGACGGTGCAGTCGCGGGCGGGCACCACGGTGCAGCGCTACCGGCTGAACGACAAGGGTGCGGTGCTGATCGAGGGTCGCGCAATCGGTCAGAAGATCGGCGCCGGCCCGGTCCGGGTGCTCAGCTCGGTGGCGCAGATGTCCAGCTTCGTCCCGGGTGAGGTGCTGGTGGCCGACATGACCGATCCCGACTGGGAGCCGATCATGAAGCGCGCCTCGGCGATCGTCACCAACCGGGGCGGGCGGACCTGTCACGCGGCGATCATCGCCCGGGAGCTGGGGATCCCGGCGGTGGTCGGCACCGGCAGCGCGACGCGAGAGCTGTCGGCGGGTCAGGAGGTCACGGTCTCCTGCGCCGAGGGCGACACCGGCTTCATCTACTCAGGCCTGCTCGACTTCACCGTGCAGGAGACGGCGATGGAGTCGATGCCGGAGATCCCGGTCAAGATCATGATGAACGTCGGCACCCCGGATCAGGCGTTCTCGTTCGCGAGGCTGCCGAACGCCGGGATCGGGTTGGCCCGGCTGGAGTTCATCATCAACCGGCAGATCGGCATCCACCCCAAGGCTCTGCTCGACCTCGACACCCTGGAAGAGCCGCTCAAGTCGCAGATCGGTGAGGCGGTGGCGGCGTACGACAGCCCGCGGGACTACTTCGTGACCCGGGTGGCGGAGGGGGTGTCGATGTTGGCGGCGGCCTTCGCTCCGCATCCGGTGATCGTGCGGATGAGCGACTTCAAGTCCAACGAGTACGCCAACCTGGTGGCCGGCGACCTGTACGAGCCGCACGAGGAGAACCCGATGATCGGCTACCGCGGCGCCTCGCGGTACCTGTCGCCGGAGTTCGCCGACTGCTTCGCGATGGAGTGCGAGGCGCTCAAGTACGTGCGTAACGAGATGGGTCTGACCAACGTCAAGATCATGATCCCGTTCGTCCGCACCCTGGCGGAGGCGAAGGGTGTGATCGATCTGCTGGCCACCCACGGTCTGGTCCGCGGGGAGAACGGGCTGGAGGTGATCATGATGTGCGAGCTGCCGTCCAACGCGGTGATCGCCGATCAGTTCCTCGATCACTTCGACGGGTTCTCGATCGGTTCGAACGACATGACCCAGCTGACGTTGGGTCTGGATCGCGACTCCAGCCTGATCGCGGCGTCCTTCGACGAGCGGGACCCGGCGGTGAAGTTCATGATCAGCGCCGCGATCCGGGCCTGCAAGGCCCGCGGCAAGTACGTCGGCATCTGCGGTCAGGGCCCCAGCGACCACGCCGACCTGGCCGAGTGGCTGCTGGAGGAGGGCATCGACAGCATGTCTCTCAACCCGGACACCGTGGTCGAGACCTGGACCCGCCTCGGCCAGCTGGTCGCGAAAGCCTGACGCGACCGTCCGCCACCCACGTCGCCCCGGACCTCCGGGTCGCGACTCCCGACCGCCGACGTCCTACCCCGACTTTCCGACCCCACTTCGCACCATCCGCGTCATCTCCGCACCACGTAGACCTGGTGCGGAGATGACCAGGCTGGTGCGAAGTGGGATTGGGGCGGGGCGATGGGGGGCGGGGCGATGGGGGGCGGAGAATATGGGGTGGGGGTCGATGCGAGGTGGGGGATGGGGGCGGCGCGCCTTTAGTTGAACCATTCCAGAAAACGTGGTTCTCTAGGGCGGTGGCCACCGCAGTGCAAGCGCTCAGCTGGGCCGAGCGTCTGCGGGCGGTCGGTCTGCGGGTGACGCAGCCCAGGCTCGCGGTGCTCGACGTCGTGCACGCCGATCCGCACCTCAGTGCCGACCAGGTGGCGGAACGGGTCCGAGCCGGTATCGGTGCGGTGTCGACCCAGGCGATCTACGACGCCTTGAACACCCTGACCGAGCACCGCATCCTGCGCCGGTTCGAGCCGGCCGGCTCGGCCATGAAGTTCGAGGTGTCCACCGGCGACAACCACCACCATCTCGTCTGCCGCAGCTGCGGCACCGTGTCCGACGTGCCGTGCGCGGTCGGCTCGATGCCGTGCGCGATCCCCGAGGACACCCACGGCTACCTGGTCGACGAGGCAGAGGTCACCTACTGGGGGACCTGTCCCAGCTGCGCTCGAGCTCGACTGACCACCTGATCGCTGCTTCGACCACGGCCGGTCGGACGTGCTCGACCGCAGTTGGAAGGGATGGGCTCGAGCGGTCGCTGGCAGGATGTCGGGCGTGACCGACGCCGACCCCGTACCGGGTGCCTCGATCGGCCTCGCCACGCTGCCCAACCTCCGCGATCTCGGCGGCTGGCGTACGTCAGACGGTCGGCGGGTACGACCCGGTGACCCTCACTCCACTTGCAGGTTCTTGATCGTCGAGTCCATCGTCTTGGCCAGTGACCGGTTGCCGATGTCGACCGCCCCGATGAACATCGCCAGCGACTCGGGGGCATCGGTGTCGACCACGATCACCTCGACGGTGTCGCCCTTCGTCTTCAGGTCGGGGTCGTCCACCTCGATGTCGGCCCGGATCGACCAGGCGGGGTGCCCGTCCACCGACACCGCTCTGGACCAGACGTCCGAGCGGTCGGTGAAGTACGGGTAGAGCCCTGAGGTGATCATGCACTGCATCACCAGCTCCGCCGAGCGGCGTGGCTCGTCGAACCCGTCCCCGGTGAACAGCGCTCCGACGGCCAGGTTCGAGTACCAGCCGGGGGACTCGACCAGCTTCATCTGCTCGCCCACGTCGTAGGCCCAGCTGAACGATGATCCCGATGTGTCCTGCCAGCCGTCGACCTCGGGAAACGAGAGACCACCGCCGTGGATGCGGCCGTCGGAGGGGTGATCCTGTCGAGCCGTTGGCCGACCCTTCGGGCAGGGCTGCAGCGGCTGCTCCTCGGTCGGCGTCGGGGTCGCTGTCGGAGTGGGGGTCGGCTGCGACACCGACGGGGTCGGCGTCGGGGTCTCCGGCACGGTGGTCGGGCTGCTGTCGTCCCAGCCGGACACGGTCGAGGACGGCAGCGGCCCCGGATCGACGATCGGGCGCTCGGCGAACAGGCCGCGCACCACGAAGACGCCGACCAGCACCAGCACGACGAGAGCGGCCAGCGCGAGGATCAGCGGCCCGAACCGACGCCGCCGATCCTGGCCCGCAGGTGGGCCCGCACCGCCCTCGCCACCGGCTCCGGTCGGCAGCGCAGCCGGGTTGTCGGTGGTGTCGCTGGACCACGCACGGCCGTCCCAGTAGCGGAAGCGGTTCGGAGTCCCGGCGGGATCGGGATACCACCCGGGAAGCGACATTGACTCAGGTTAACGGCGAGAGGTCCACCCAACGGTGACCCGAGAACCCGGTGTCCTGCGTCACGACGACGAGACACGGGGCACCTCCGTACGCGCAGGTTGGCCGCAGACGGCAGACTGACGCCGTGGACAAGCAGACCGAGTTCGTGTTGCGGGCGATCGAGGAGCGGGACGTCCGGTTCGTCCGGATGTGGTTCACCGACGTCCTGGGGTTCTTGAAGTCGGTGGCCATCGCGCCCGCCGAGCTCGAAGGGGCCTTCTCCGAAGGACTCGGCTTCGACGGCTCGGCGATCGAGGGCTTCGCTCGCGTGTACGAGTCCGACATGGTCCTGCGGCCCGACCCGTCCACGTTCCAGGTGCTGCCGTGGCGTGACTCGAGTCCGGCGACGGCCCGGATGTTCTGCGACATCGCCATGCCCGACGGCTCGCCCTCGTACGCCGACCCGCGGTATGTCCTCAAGCGCACCCTGAAGAAGGCGGCCGACCTGGGCTTCACCTTCTACACCCACCCCGAGGTCGAGTTCTTCCTGTTCAAGGACCCGCTGCTGCCGGGCGTCTCGCCCACCCCGGTGGACTCCTCGGGCTACTTCGACCACACCCCGCAGAGCACCGGCAGCGACTTCCGGCGCAAGGCGATCACCATGCTCGAGCAGATGGGCATCTCGGTCGAGTTCTCCCACCACGAGGGGGCGCCGGGCCAGCAGGAGATCGACCTCCGGTACGCCGACGCCCTGTCCACCGCCGACAACCTGATGACCTTCCGCGTGGTGGTCAAGGAGGTGGCGCTGTCCCAGGGCATCAACGCCTCGTTCATGCCGAAGCCGTTCAGCGACCAGGCGGGGTCGGGCATGCACACCCACATGTCGCTGTTCGAGGGCGACAACAACGCGTTCTACGACGCCAGCGCCGAGTACCACCTGAGCAAGGTGGCCCGCTACTTCATCGCGGGTCTGCTGCGGCACGCCGCCGAGATCACCGCGGTGACCAACCAGTGGGTGAACTCCTACAAGCGGCTGGTCGGCGGCGGCGAGGCGCCGAGCTACATCTGCTGGGGCCGCAACAACCGGTCGGCCCTGGTGCGGGTCCCGATGTACAAGCCGAACAAGGGGTCCTCGGCCCGGGTGGAGCTGCGTTCGATCGACTCCGCGGCGAACCCGTACCTGGCCTTCGCGCTGATGCTGGCCGCCGGCTTGGCCGGGATCGAGGGGGAGTACGAGCTGCCCGAGGGGGCCGAGGACGACGTCTGGAGCCTGACGGAGCGGGAGCGTCAGGCCCTCGGCATCGAGCCGCTGCCGCGCAACCTGGACGAGGCGATCCGGATCATGGAGCGTTCGGACCTGGTGGCGGAGACCCTCGGGGATCACGTGTTCGACTTCTTCCTGCGCAACAAGCGGGCGGAGTTCGACGAGTACCGGCGCCAGGTGACCCCGATGGAGCTGCAGAAGCTCCTGCCGGTGTTGTAGGTGGGGATTCCTCACCGATGTCGGTGAGGAATCCCCACCCAACTCACGACAACAGGGGTAGCGCGCTGGAGAGGTCGGCGCGGAGGCCGGAGGCGTGCACGGTTCCGGCCAGGACAGCGTCGGCCCAGGTCATCCGTCCGGTGGCGAGCCGCAAGAACGTGGTCGCGTCGGTCTCCACCACGTTGGGCGGGGTGCCACGGGTGTGGGTGGGGCCGGGATCGCCCAGACCGCACTGGACCGCCGCGTACGGCGGGATGCGGACCTCGACCGATCGGCCGGGGTGGGCGTCGGCCAGCATCTGGGCCAGGGTGCGCATGGTCCGACCCCACGCCGAGCGCACCACGGGAACGGGTTCACGTTCGGGGAAGGTCCGGTTGAGGTCGTCGGCGTGCACGACGAGCTCGATGATCCGGGTCTCGATCCAGTCCTCGGCCCGGAAGGGACCTCGGGGCGCCTCGACGACCGGCGGGTGCGGGCCGGCCAGGCCGAGCTCGACGGCCTCGATGGCCTCGCCCAGGGCCAGCACGAGGTCGGCGCCGGGGTGCGCGCCGGCGACGTCCGCCGTCGACGCGGCGATGGCCTCGACGCTCGGCCGGTAGCGGGCCACGAAGGCGTACGGGGCCAGCGGCTTGTCCCGGCTCGGCAGGCCGAGCACCCGGACTGTGCCCCGCTCGATCAGCAGCAGGTGGCCGACCAGCATCCTGACGTCCCAGCCCGGTAGCACCGTCGCTCGCGCGTACGCCTCGTCGGGCAGGTCCTGCAGCCAGGACAGCAGACTCCGGCTCTGGTCGATCAGGGCCTCGGCGGCGGTCGGTCGGCTGCGCACCGACCCATCTTGGCGCACGTACGGGCAGACGCCGGGGGCGGCAGTTACACACAAGTAACATCACTTCCCGTGAGCCGGATCGAGACCACCCAGGGCGTGTTGGCCAGGCGCGGCTTCCACGACGCCGCGGCGGCCGAACGGATCCTGTCGGGCTGGGAGGACGACCGGGCGCAGCTGCTGGATCTGGTCGTGGATGCCGCCGATCCCGACCTGGCGTTGATCGGCCTCGACCGCCTGGCCGAAGTCGTCCCCGACCTGATGGACCGGCTGGTCGGCTCGCGTGACCTGGCCCGGCACCTGGTCGGGGTGCTGGGCAACAGCGAGTCGCTCGGTCGGCACCTGATCGCCCACCCGGAGCACCTCGACTGGCTCGACGGCCCGGTCGAACCGCTCACCGCCGAGGAGATCCGAGCCGAGCTGGTCCGGTCGGTCGGGGCGGATCCCGAGGCCGCGCTGCCGGTGGCCACCGATCCCGTCGGCGACGGGCTGCGGCTGGCGTACCGGGCACATCTGCTGCGGATAGCAGCGTGGGACGTCTGCGACCCGGAGCCGATCGAGGTGATGCCGCGGGTCGCCTCCGCCTTGTCCGACCTGGCCGACGCCACCCTCGAGGCGGCGCTGGCGATGGGTCGGGCCAAGGTCGGGGCCAACGGCCTGAAGACGCGGCTGGCCGTCGTCGGCCTCGGAAAGTGCGGGGCGCAGGAGCTCAACTACGTCAGCGACGTCGACGTGCTGTTCGTCGCCGAACCGATGCTGGACGACGAGGGTGCGCCGCTGATCACCAGCGAGCAGGCGGTCAGCGTGGCGACCCGGATGGCCGCCGAGCTCACTCGGGTCTGCTCGGCGTTCACCGCGGCCGGCACCATCTGGGAGGTGGACTCCGCCCTGAGGCCGGAGGGCAAGGCCGGGCAGCTCGTCCGGACGCTGTCCAGCCACCGCACCTACTACGAGCGCTGGGCGAAGACCTGGGAGTTCCAGGCCATGCTCAAGTCCCGGCCCAGCGCCGGCGACCTGGTCCTGGCCCAGGACTTCGTGGACATGGTGGCGCCGATGGTGTGGCGGGCGGCGGAACGGGAGAACTTCGTCGCCGACACCCAGGCGATGCGCAAGCGGGTGATCGCGCACATCCCGGCCCGCGACGCCGGGCGCGAGATCAAGCTGGGGGCCGGTGGCCTGCGGGACGTGGAGTTCTCCGTCCAGCTGCTGCAGCTCGTGCACGGCCGGGTCGACGAGAGGCTCCGGGATCGCGCCACCCTCGACGCGCTCAAGGCCCTGATCGACAACGGGTACGTGGGCCGCGACGACGGCAAGGGATTCGGACTGGCGTACCAGTTCCTGCGGACCCTGGAGCACCGGATCCAGCTGTTCCACCTGCGGCGCACGCACGTGCTGCCGGACAACGAGGGTGACCTGCGCCGGCTCGGTCGTTCCCTCGGCTACAGCCAACCGGCCGAGCAGGTGCGGTCGATCTGGAAGCACTCCGGCCAGCGGGTCCGCCGGCTGCACGAGCGGCTGTTCTACTCCCCGCTGCTGGACGCGGTGGCCCGCATCCCCACCCGGGACCTGCGCTTGACCGAGTCCTCGGCACAGGACCGGCTCAAGGCTCTCGGCTACGCCGACCCCCAGGCCGCCCTCCGCCACATCGCCGCCCTCAGCCAGGGGGTCACCCGACAGGCCGAGATCCAGCGCCAGCTGCTGCCGGCCATGCTCGGCTGGTTCGCGACGGCTCCGAGCCCCGATCACGGTCTGCTCGCCTTCCGACAGGTCTCGGACACCCTCGGCAGCACGCCGTGGTACCTCCGCGCCCTCCGCGACGAGGGGATGATGGCCGAGCGACTGGCCCGGATCCTCGCCTCCAGCCGGTACGCGGTCGCGCTGCTGCAACGGGCGCCGCAGACCATGCAGATGCTGGCCGACGACACCGAGCTGGTGCCCAAGTCGCAGGACGACCTGTGCGCGGAGATGCAGGCCGCCGCCAGACGCCACACCGACCCGGTGAAGGCGGTCGAGTCGGTCCGGGCCATCCGTCGCCGGGAGCTGTTCCGGATCGCCGCCGGTGACCTGCTCGGGATGAGCGACGTGCTGCTCGTGGGCGACGCGCTGTCCGAGCTGGCCTCGGCGACCATCGACACCACCCTGGAGATCGCTCGGCGGGCCTCGGACGCCACCGAGGTGCCGGAGATCGCGGTGATCGGGATGGGTCGCTGGGGTGGCCGCGAGCTGTCGTACGCCTCCGACGCCGACGCCATGTTCGTGATGGAGGACAGCGAGCCGGGAGCACCGGACCGGACCAAGATCGCCGGCACCGTGATCTCCGAGCTCCGCCGGCTGCTCACCCGCCCGAGCGCGGACCCGCCACTGAGCCTCGATGCCGACCTGCGGCCCGAAGGCAAGGGCGGGGCCCTGATCCGTACGTTGTCGGCCTACCGCAACTACTACAGCCGCTGGTCGTCGACCTGGGAGATGCAGGCCCTGGTGCGGGCAGATGCGATGGCCGGCAACCGACCCCTGGCCGGGGCACTGATGGAGCTGATCGACGCGAAGCGGTGGCCCGAAGGAGGACTGTCGCCCGCCCAGGTGCACGAGATCCGTCGACTCAAGGCGCGGGTCGAGGCGGAGCGCCTGCCGCGGGGCGCGAACCCGGCCAAGCACACCAAGCTCGGACCCGGCGGACTGGCCGACATCGAGTGGACGGTGCAGATGCTGCAGCTGGAGCACGCCCACGCGGTACCCGCGCTGCGGACCTCCCGCACCATCGGGGCGCTCCGCGTGGCCCAGCAGGAAGGCCTGATCGACGCCCAGGACGCGGGCCACCTCGAAGCGGCCTGGCTGCTGGCCAGCAAGATCAGGAACCAGATCATGCTGGTCCGTGGTCGCGGCTCGGACTCGTTGCCCAGCGACAACCGCGAGCTGGCGGCGCTGGCCGAGCTGATGGGCTACGGCCCGGGGGAGTCCTCGCACCTGCTGGCCGACTACCGGCGGGTGACCCGCCGGGCCCACGCAGTGGTCGAGCGGGTGTTCTGGGGACTCGCCGAGAGCGACCAGCGACCGCACTGAGGCCGACCGGCCGGGTGTTCAGCGGAGCCCGGCGCCGGTGACCCGGATCGACGCCTGCGGCCCGCCGGCGGGGCAGTCCCGACCGTTCGGGTACGTCGCCTCCGCCGTCACGGCGACCTCCTCGAACCGGGTGGTGCCCGAGTCCACTCGCAGCGACCCGCGGATCCGTACGTCACCGACCGCGAGGGCGGGAACGTCGACGAAGCCGACCAACGTGCCGTCCGGGGACGATGACGCGGAGCAGCTGCCGTCCGGCGTGTCCGGACTGCAGGTCTGACCGGCGGTGACGGACCCGGGCATCAGCTCGACCCGCTGCTCGACGCAGGCGTCCTGACAGATCCGCAGCGTGAGGTCCGGGCCGGACTCCGCCAGCTCGCGGTCGATCGTCACGGACACCCCGGCCGGCGAGCCGATCTCGGTGCACGCGTGGGGTCCGGGAGCGACCGCGTCGCAGCCGACGGTGAGCACGCCGCAGGCCGCCAGCACCACGACCCATCCGCTCACACGCCCGCCCACCCTCGCCATGGTGACGCGGTTCGGCCGAGGTGTCACCGCCGACGGGCGGCCCGGCTCAGATCGGGGCTGATCCTGCGTACACCCGTTGAGCCGAGGCGTACGCCCGCAGGGTGGAGGCAGCCGTGTTGGACCAGCTGAAGGTGGCCGCATGGACCGCGGCGGTCGCACCGAGCCACTGCGACCCCTGAGGATCGTCCAGGATCGAGCCGAGGGCGGCGGCCCACTCGGCCGGATCATGACCCGCCACCAGCAGACCGGTGGCGCCGTCGTCGACCGCGTGCCGCAGGCCGCCGACGTCGGTGGCCACCACCGGTCGGCCACAGGCCTGGGCCTCCAGGGCGACGAGTCCGAACGACTCGTTGTGCGACGGTACGCCGACGACGTCCGACACGCAGTACCAACGGAACAGCTCGGCGCGGGGTGAGTGCGGCCGGAACTCCACCACGTCGGCGATCCCGAGGTCCGCGGCCAGACCCGGCAGGGTCGTCGCCCATGCGGCCTCGGGCCCGCTGGGACTCCCGATGATGATCAGGCGCAACCGCTCGCGACGCTCGGGACGTGCCTCGACCAGCCGGGCCGTTGCCCTGATCAGCACGTCGGGGGCCTTGAGCGGCTGGATCCGCCCCACGAACAAGATCACTTCGGCGTCCTGGGCCACCCCGAGCTGGGCCCGCGACTTGGGCTGGTCGCAGGGGTGGAAGGTGTGCAGATCGACCCCCGGGGGCACCACCGCGATCTGCTCGGGGCGGGCGCCGTAGTGCCGCTGCAGCTCGGCCGCCTCGTCGGAGGTGTTCGCCGTCAGGATGTCGGCCGCGGCGACGATCTCGGCCTCGCCGCGCTCCCGGACGTCGGGTTCGGTCGCGTGCCCGTCGCCGCGCAGCTCGTTCTTCACCCGGGCCATGGTGTGCATGGTGTGCACCATCGGGATCCGGTGCCGTGCGCGCAGGGTGCGGGCGACCATCCCGGACAGCCAGTAGTGGGAGTGCAGCACCTGGTGCTCTGTGACGTACGGCTCCAGGGCAGCGGCGAAGTCGTCGAGGTAGCGCGGCAGATCCTCCTTGGCCACCTCGGCGACCGGTCCCGCGGTCAGCTGGATCACCCGGGCGTACTCGTTGATGTGCACGATGTCCGGGACGTCCCGATCACCGCGCCGGGTGAAGACATCGACCCCGAGGCCGCGCTCCCCGAGCCGTTTGGCGAGCTCCGCGACGTACACGTTGAGGCCGCCGGCGTCGCCCACACCCGGCGTGGCCAGCGGCGAGGTGTGCAGGCTGATCATCGCGACGCGTCGCGGGTGAGTCGCAGCGTCGACGCGTCGCGGGTGGGCCAGGGGGTCGGCGCGTCGCGGTTGGGGGAGGGTCGGACGCACGGGCTCAGGCTAACCCCGACCGCAGGGGTCGACCACCCGGCGAGGTCCGCGTGTGCCCGGGAGGGGTGTCACCCCGCGGCACTAGGGTGGCCGGGTGCCGACCGAGCTGACCGTGGAGGTGCTGGCGGCACCGGTGGTCAACCACGCGATGGCTCACAACGGGTTGCCGTTCCTGCACCGGATCGTCGTCTCCCGTGGCGGCAGCGCGTCCGGGGACGCGGAGTCCGAGCCGCTGACCGACGTGCTGGTCACCGCCGAGGTGATCGACTCCTTCGGAACCGTGCTGAGCCGCCCGTGGCAGCACCCGGTCGAGCGCGTCCAGGCGGGGCTTCCCCTCGTCATCGACCAGCCAGCGCTGCGGTTGGACCCCGGCTACCTGTCCGGGGTCGAGGAGGAGACCGGCGCCGAGATCGTGATCGAGGTGACCGCCGGCGGCGCCCCGATCGGCGGCGCCACCCACCCGATCCGGGTGCAGGCCGCCCGCCAGTGGACTCTCGACCCGGCCGCCCCGGTGCTGTCCCTGGAGATGCTGGCCGCCTTCGTCCAGCCCAACCACCCGGCCCTGCCCGCACTGATCTCCGAGGCCGCCCAGCTCCTGGCCCGGGAGACCGGTAGCGGTTCGCTGGCGGTGAGCCACGCCACCGGGGAACGGGTCGACGAGATCGTCGGGGCGGTCTTCACCGCCGTGCACGACCGGGAGGTCTACTACGCCCAACCGCCACCCAGCTGGGGCTACGGCCAGAAGGTGCGTAACCCCGGTGATGTGCTCACCGACCGCGTCGGCACCTGTCTGGACACCACCGTGCTGCTGGCGTCGGCGCTGGAGCACGTGGGCATCTCGCCGGTGCTCTGGATCGCGACCGGGCACGCCTTTCTTGGCTACTGGCGGGAGCCCGAGCGAGGTCTGCCCGACGCCGCCAGCACCCAGATCGCGGTGCCCGCCAACGCGGTCGACCTGGAGCTGATGGGGGTCCTGGAGACGACTCTGGTCACCCGGGAGCGGCGGCCGCCCCGTGATCTCGTCCGGCGGGCCCGGCAGGCCCCGCGTGACGCCTACTTCCTCGGCGGGGCGGCGGAGCTGCTGGGGGTGGTCGACATCGGGATGGCCAGGATGCTGCAGGTCTATCCGCTGCCGGCGCGGCGGGAGCGGTCGGACGGCGTGGTCGAGGTGATCGAGTACGTGCCCGCAAGTCGGCCCGCGGCGACCTCCGACGCGGGCACCGGCAGCAGGACACCCGCACCGGCGAGCCGGCCCCGGACGCCGGCCGAGCCGACCGCGCCGACGCCACCGCGGGTGCAGCAGTGGAAGAACGCCCTGCTCGACCTCACGCTGCGGAACAAGCTGCTGAACCTGCGCCAGCCGATGACCCAGGTGCCCCTGTTGCTGCCGCCCGAGCACCTCGGCATGCTCGCCGACCAGCTGCAGGACGGGCGGACGGTGTCGGTCCGGGCGGTGGACGACCTCACCGGTGCCGTGGTCAGCGAGGGTGCTCGGGACGCGTACGCCCTGCCGGCCGACGTACAGCGCGCCATGCTGGCGAGCAAGGGCACCATCTACTCCGGGCACGCCCGCGATGATCATGATCGAGCCTTCGCCAGGCTCCGTTACCGGGCCCGCACGGGGCGCGAGGAGACCGGCGCCAACCCGTTGATGCTGGCCCTCGGCCGGCTCGACTGGCAGCTGGGGGAGCGCACCCTGGCCGCGCCGCTGCTGTTGCTGCCGGTGGACATCAAGGGTGTCGTGATGCCGTACCGGCTGGCTGCCGATCCGACCGGGGCGGTCACGGTGAACCTGTCGCTGCTGGAGAAGCTCCGCGTCGAGTTCGGGTTCGCCGCACCGGACCTCGACGAGCTGCCGGCCCGTGCCGACGGTGAGGGGGTCGACGTCGAGGCCGTCGTGCGGAGGTTCCGAGAGGCGATCGCCGAGTCGGGTCTGTCCTTCCGGGTGGAGAGCGAAGCCCGCTTGATCATCGGGGGCTTCACCGGTTTCCTGCTCTGGCGAGACCTGGACGAGCACTGGGAGCGGTTCGTTCAGCGGCCGCTGGTCCGTCAGCTGCTGGACGGCAGGCTCAGCGAGGTGCCCGAGCTCGGTGAGCTCTCCCGGCCGACCGACGGCGACCCAGCGGTGGTGGTCGGGCTCGACGCGGCTGCATCAGTAGCCGCCCTGGACTCCATCGTGGCCACCGCCCCGATCCCGGCCGACGGTGCTCAGGCCCAAGCGATCGCCGCGGCCCGGGCCGGTCACAGCTTCGTCCTCGAGGGCCCACCCGGCACCGGGAAGTCACAGACGATCACCAACATCCTGGCCGACCAGCTGGCGCAGGGCCGTCGGGTCCTGTTCGTCGCGGAGAAGGGCGCCGCCCTGGATGTGGTGCGACATCGCCTCGGGGAGATCGGGCTGCTGCCGTACGCGCTCGACCTGCACGATCACAACGCCCGACCGGTGGAGGTGCGGGCCCGGATCCGGACGGCGCTCGCCCAGCGGGTCCGACCGGACCTCGACGGCTACCGGGCCGCCCTCGGCGAGGTCGAGGGCTCGGCGTCGGCCCTGCGCGGGTACGCCGAGCGACTGCACCGGGCGAACCGAGCCGGGTTGTCCTTGTGGAGTGCGCGGGCCACCGCCCTGGCCCGGGGCGCGGGTCCGACGCTCACCGTGCCTCCTGGCGTGCTGGGCCAGGACGTGGCGTCCGCCGAGGCCGGGGCAGGGCTCGACCTGGCTGGCCTGCGGCGGGTCGTGGCCGGAGCCGCCGACGATCTCGGTGCCGTGGATCCCGACGTCGCGCGGGCCTGGGGCTTCGTCGGTCCCGGCGAGCATCCGGTCGATCCGGGAGCGGTGTTCCCGCTGCTGCCGGCGGCCGATGCGGCGGTGAGCGCCGCGATGGCCGCCCTCGCCCAGATGACACCGGGAGCGGCCGAGCTGTTGCGACGGGCGGCCGTCCGGTCGCAGCTGCAGGATCTGGTCGAGCTGCTGACCGCGCCGGTCGGCGGGCACGAGCTGGCCGAGCTCAGCAGCCCACGGTGGGCGGCGGCCCGGACGGAGCTGGCCGCCCGTACGGACGCGCTGCGGCGCGCGGCCGCACCGGTGCTCGCGGACTTCACTCCCGACGTTCTCGGGGTCGATCTCGGCCCGGTCCGGCAGGACCTGCGGATCGCCGAGCACTCCTTCTTCCTCGGCCGCAAGGGTCGGCTGCTGACGGCGGCCGGTCCCGTGCTCGCCCGACTGCGCCCCGGTCGCGACGTGCAGCCCCGGGAGCTGCCCGCTCGGGTGGAGACCCTGGCGGTCCTTGCCGACCAGCACCGTGCCGTGGTCGAGGGCTGGCGGGCACTACCCGGCCTGGGCTGGCTGGCGCCCGAGCTGAACCTGGTGAGCGACGTCGGTGCGGACCAGCTGACGGCCGCCCTGGACGTGGTCGATCGTCACCTGGCCGCCCTCGCTCGGCTCGGTCCCCGGGTCGCGGCCGAGACCGTCGCCGTCCGCCGGAGCGAGCCCGCGCTCATCCCCGCGGCGGGTGGAGCGCTGGCCGAGGCGCTGGCGCGACTCGACGCCGTGTTCAGCGCCACCGGCAGCCGTCCCTCGGACCAGGCGGCGTACGGGGCGGGCGGTCTGTTGGACGCCTGGCGGGACGGCGCAGCGGCCCGGATGGCCGACGGCCCGCACGGTGGGGCACTCCGCCGCTGGACCCGGGCGGCGGCGGCTCTGGAGCCACTGGCCGGTGATCTGGCGGAGGCGCGGTGGCAGCTGCTCAGCGCCCAGGTGCCCGGGGCCGAGGCGGTTGCCGCGCTGGAGCGCGGGATGGCCGAGGGATCCCTGGTCGAGCGGTGGGAGGACGGCGGGTTCCGTGCTTTCGACGGCGGTGGCCAGGACCGCTCGGTGAGTCGGTTCCTGGCCGCCGCCGACGCCGTCCGGGCGGCCTCGGTGTCGGTGCTCCCCTCGGCGTTGATCCAGGCGCGCCCCTTCGGCAACGGCGCCGTGTTCGGCAAGGTGGCCGCCCTGGAGCGGGAGGTCGGACGCACCCGCGGCGGACTCAGCGTCCGGTCCCTGATCAGCACCTACGGCGAGGTGATCGCCGCGATCACCCCGTGCGTGCTGGTCAGCCCGGACTCGTTGGCCCGCTTCATCGCCCCGGGCGCGATGGATTTCGACCTGGTCGTCTTCGACGAGGCGTCCCAGATCACCGTGCCGGACGCCATCGGTGCGCTCGGTCGTGCGGCGGCCTGCGTGGTGGCCGGTGACTCGCAGCAGATGCCGCCGTACAGCTTCGGTCAGCCCGGCAACGACGAGGGCGAGGACACCGACCACGGCGACTTCGTCGTCGTGCCCGACGAGGAGAGCATCCTGTCGGAGTGCGTGCAGGCGGGACTGCCGCGGCTGTGGTTGTCCTGGCACTACCGCAGCCGCGACGAGAGCTTGATCAGCTTCTCCAACGCGCAGTACTACGAGGACCGTCTGTCGTCGTTCCCGGCTTTTCCCGGGCAGCTGTTCGACACCGGTGTCAGCTTCACCCGGGTGGCCGGGACCTTCCTGCGGAGTGGGACCCGCGGGACCGAGAAAGGACTGCTGCGGACCAACCCGGTCGAGGCGGCCGCGGTGGTCGAGGAGGTGCTGCGACGCTGGCAGCAGCGGGAGCGCTCGATCGGCGTGGTGACGTTCAACATCCAGCAGCGTGGTCTGATCGAGTCGATGCTGTGGGACAGCGAGGTCGAGGGCGTCCGAGAGGCCCTGGCGCTCAAGGACGACGGCTTGTTCGTGAAGAACCTGGAGAACGTCCAGGGGGACGAGCGGGACGTGATCATCTTCTCCACCGGCTTCTCGGTGGACGCGACCGGGGTGCTGCCGCTGAACTTCGGTCCGCTGAACCGCTCCGGCGGTGAGCGGCGCCTCAACGTGGCGGTGACCCGGGCCCGGCGACGGGTGATGGTGTTCAGCTCGTTCGAGCCCGAGGACATCCGCACCGACCAGACCTCCTCGGTCGGGATCCGGCACCTGCGGGGCTACCTGGAGCAGGCCAGGGACGGTGCCGCTCCCCGGGTCCGCAGCGAGGTGGCGCTCGATCGGCACGCCGAGCAGATCGCGGCCGACCTGCGGGCGGCGGGTTGCGCGGTGCAGACCGAGGTCGGGCTGTCGGAGTTCCGGATCGACCTGGCCGTGGCCGCCCCCGGGCGGGGAGAGGTGCCGACCCTGGCCGTGCTGCTGGACGGGCCGGTCTGGGCGGCGCGTACCACGACCGGCGACCGGGACGGCGCACCGGTCAGCGTGCTGTCCACCATCATGGGCTGGCCGGGCGTGGCCCGGGTGTGGCTACCGGCCTGGTTGTCGGACCCCGAGGGGGTGGTGCGCGAGCTGGTGGACCGGGCGCACGCGTCGGCTGAGGCGCCGCGGCAGGTGGGCGAGGCGTCGGTGTCGACCTCGTGGGAGACCTACCAGCAGCCCGCGGATGAGTCGGGGGAACCCGCGGAGCCGGATGCCCAGGATCCGGAGCTGGAGATCGCCGAACCCGGGGTGGTCGACGAGCCGGACGGCACCGCCGAGGAAGTCGCGGCCGGCGCACCCGAGCCGGAGCCGGTGCTGCCCGGGCTCGAGTCGTACCTGGAGAGCGACCTGGGCCCCTTCTCCTCGTCGGTTCTGGAGGGGCTCGATCACGACCCCCGGTCCCGTCACGAGGTGGTCGACCTGATGCGACAGATCGTCGAGGAGTCGGGTCCGATCAGCGTGGAACGGCTGGGCCGTCGACTGGTCAGGGCGTATGGACGCACCCGGTTGGTCGATCATCGGCTGGCCCAGCTGCGGGCGCTGCTGCCTGCTGACCTGCAGCGCGACCGGGAGGACGGCTTCTGCTGGCCGGCGACCCGGGATCCGTTGGACTGGACCGGCTTCCGGGTGTCACCCGACGTCAAGGCCCGCCCGCTGAGCGACATCGCGCTGCTGGAGATCGCCAACGCGATGGCGTACGTGGCCGGTCAGGCGATGGGCATCGGGACCGACGAGCTGTTCCGCCAGACGTACAAGCTGTTCGGCGGCAGCCGGCTGACCGAGCCGGTCCGGGCCCGGCTGGCCGACGCGCTTCGGGTCGGAGTCGCGCGGGAGCGGCTGGTGGAGCGCGCTGGGGTCATCACGGCGTGACAGAGCTGCGGCTCAACGGGGCGCGCCCGGCGTGTCGGGCCCTTGGGGCCGATTGAGACCCCCGTTTGTCACGAGAGCCCCGAGTCCGCTGGGGACTCGGGGCTCTCGGGCTTTCCTACGAGGTTCGATCAGCAGTCGTATCGGCGGAGACGATCAGCAGTCGTATCGGCGGAGACGATCAGCAGTCGTATCGGCGGAGACGATCAGCAGTCGTAGTACATCTCGAACTCGTGCGGCGTCGGGCGCAGCCGGACCGCGTCGATGTCCTGCCGCTTCAGCTCGACCCAGGTCTCGATCAGGTCGGGGGTGAAGACGTCACCCTGCAGCAGGAACTCGTGGTCGGCTTCCAGCGCATCCAGGACGCCACCGAGGCTGTCCGGGACGGTGGGCACGTTGGCGTGCTCCTCCGGCGGCAGCTCGTAGAGGTCCTTGTCGATCGGGGCCGGCGGCTCGGTCTTGTTCTGGATGCCGTCGATGCCGGCGAGCAGCAGCGACGCGAACGCCAGGTACGGGTTGGACGACGGGTCCGGGCAACGGAACTCGACCCGCTTGGCCTTCGGGTTGGTACCGGTGATCGGGATCCGCATGGCTGCCGAGCGGTTGCGCGAGCTGTAGACCAGGTTGACCGGAGCCTCGAAGCCCGGCACCAGGCGGTGGAACGAGTTCACGCTCGGGTTGGTGAACGCGAGCAGCGCCGGGGCGTGGGCCAGGATGCCGCCGATGTACCAGCGGGCCAGATCGGAAAGACCGCCGTAGCCGGCCTCGTCGTAGAACAGCGGGTCGCCGCCCTTCCAGAGCGAGGAGTGCACGTGCATGCCGGAGCCGTTGTCACCGAAGATCGGCTTCGGCATGAAGGTCGCGGTCTTGCCGGCGGCCCAGGCGGTGTTCTTGATGATGTACTTGAACTTCTGCAGGTCGTCGCCGGCGCTCAGCATGGTGCTGAACCGGTAGTTGATCTCGGCCTGTCCGGCGGTGCCGACCTCGTGGTGCGAGCGCTCGACGGTGAGACCGGCGGCCTCGAGGTTCAGGGTCATCACGTCACGCAGATCGGCGAAGTGGTCGACCGGCGGGACCGGGAAGTAGCCACCCTTGTACTTGACCTTGTAGCCGCGGTTGCCACCCTCCTCGACCCGCCCGGTGTTCCAGGCGCCGGCCACGGAGTCGATCGCGTACGAGCCGGTGTTCTGCTTGGTCTCGAAGCGCACGTCGTCGAAGACGTAGAACTCGGCTTCGGGCGCGAAGAAGGCGGTGTCGCCGATGCCGGTCGAGGCCAGGTAGTTCTCCGCCTTGCGCGCGATGTTGCGCGGGTCGCGGCTGTACGGCTCCTTGGTCAACGGGTCGTGCACGAAGAAGTTGAGACACAGGGTCTTGGCGGCCCGGAACGGGTCCAGATAAGCCGTGGTCGGATCCGGCAGCAGGGCCATGTCCGACTCGTGGATCTTCTGGAAGCCGCGGATCGACGATCCGTCGAAAGCGAGGCCGTCCTCGAAGACGCTCATGTCGAACGAACCGGCCGGCACCGTGAAGTGCTGCATCATGCCGGGCAGATCGCAGAAGCGGACGTCGACGATCTCGACGCCCTCGTCCTTGATGTAGGCCAACAGCTCGTCGGCGCTTTGGAACATCTGTCCTCCGGTGATCGTGGGTGAACCCGAGGTGCGGCTGGAACCGTACGAGGGGTGGGCGTGTGGTCTCGCTGGCGCGCGCCACCCTATCGCCCTCGGCTCAAGCGAAGATACGGAGAACGGGTTTCCGCCGAGTTGCGCGTTTGTTTCACTGGTGTGACACGCGCTGTCGGCGAAAACCCGTTCTCGACTCGTCCACGGGCAGCCATCCGGGGCTGCCGACCGACGTCAGAGGATGTGCAGCATCTCCTGGTACGTCGGCAGCGGCCACAGGTCGTCGGCCACCAGCTCCTCCAGGGCGTCGGCCGCCGCCCGGACGTCGCCCATCGGCGGGATCAGCTCGTCCTTGGCCTGGGTCGCGTGCTCGAGGGAGGAGACGTCGCCGGCCTCGTGCGCCAGCGCCGTCTCGAGCGCCGTGATCCCGGTGGTCAGCTTGGTGATCTCGGCGGTCACCGCGTCCAGCATCGTCCGGTCGGCCGGGATGTCGACGGCGGTCAGCTTGGCGACGTTGTCGGCGAGCAGCGCCTGGTAGCGCAGCGCCGCCGGCAGGATCGCGGTCTTGCCCACCTTCGCGGTCTCGAGCGCCTCGACGTGCACGCTGAGGATGTACTGCTCGAGGTAGACCTCGTAGCGGCTGTTGAGCTCCCGCGGGCTGAGCACCTTGTACTTGTCCAGCATCGCGATCACGGCCGGGTCGGCGAGCTCGGGCAGCGCGTCCGGCGTGGTGCGCAGGTTCTTCAACCCGCGCTGAGCGGCCTCATCCTGCCAAGCCTGGGAGTAACCGTCGCCGTTGAAGATCACCGCGCCGTGGTCGGTGACGATGCCCTGCAGCACCGACTGGACCGCGTCGTTGAACTCGGTCCCCTCGGCGAGCCGGGCCTCGATCTCGGTGGAGATGAAGTCCAGCGAGTCGGCCAGGATCGCGTTGATCGCGACCATCGGACCGGAGATCGACTGGCCCGACCCCGGGGCACGGAACTCGAACCGGTTGCCGGTGAAGGCGAACGGGCTGGTCCGGTTGCGATCGCCCGGATCGGCCTTGAGCTTCGGCAGCGTGTCGACGCCGAACTCCAGGGTGCCACCGCCCTTCGAGCCGGTGGCCCCTCCCTTGGCGATCTGGTCGTACACGTCCATCAGCTGATCGCCGAGGAAGATCGAGATGATCGCGGGGGGAGCCTCGTTGGCGCCGAGTCGGAAGTCGTTGCTGGCCGAGGCGACCACGGCGCGCAGCAGGCCTCCGTACAGGTGGACACCGCGGATGATCGCGGCGCAGAAGGTGAGGAACTGGGCGTTCTCGTGCGGGGTGTCGCCCGGGTTGAGCAGGTTGCCCTGGTTGCTGTTGCCGAGCGAGAAGTTGACGTGCTTGCCGGACCCGTTGACGCCGTTGAACGGCTTCTCGTGCAGCAGACAGATCATCCCGTAGCGCTCGGCCACCTTCTTCAGGGTGGTCATCATCAGCTGCTGATGATCATGGGCCAGGTTGGCCTTCTCGAACAGCGGGGCGATCTCGAACTGGCCGGGGGCGACCTCGTTGTGCCGGGTCTTGGCCAGGATGCCCTGCTTGAACAGCTCCCGGTCGACCTCGATCATGAAGGCCAGCACCCGCTCGGGGATGGCGCCGAAGTAGTGATCATCGAACTGCTGACCCTTGGCCGGCTTGGCGCCGAACAGCGTCCGGCCGGCGCTCATCAGGTCCGGGCGGGCGTAGTAGAAGTGCTCATCGATCAGGAAGTACTCCTGCTCGGCGCCGGCGAAGGACACCACCGTGTCCACGTTGGTGTGCCCGAACAGCTTGAGCAGCCGGGAGGCCTGCACGCTCATCGCCTGCTGGGAGCGCAGCAGCGGGGTCTTCTTGTCCAGGGCCTCACCGGTCCAGGAGATGAAGATCGTCGGGATGCAGAGCGTGTTCCCGTTGGGGTTCTCCAGGATGTACGCCGGGCTGGTCACGTCCCAGCCGGTGTAGCCACGGGCCTCGAACGTGCTGCGGATGCCACCGTTGGGGAAGCTCGAGCCGTCCGGCTCGCCCTGGGTCAGCGTCTTGCCGGTGAACTGGGCCAGCGAGCTGCCGTTCGCGTCGGGCTCCAGGAAGGAGTCGTGCTTCTCCGCGGTCAGACCGGTCAGCGGGTAGAAGACGTGGGCGTAGTGCGAGGCGTCGTTCTCGAGCGCCCAGTCCCGCATGGCCGAGGCGACGGAGTCAGCGATCGAGGGATCGAGCGGAGCACCCTTCTCGATCGTGGCGAGCACCGAGGTGTAGACGTTCTTGGGCAGCCGGCTCTTCATCCGGGACAGGTCGAAGACGTTCTTGCCGAACAGCTGACCCAGCGGCTCGGCGAAGTCCTTGTGCGGGATCTCGTACGACGTGACGGCTTCGACCGCGTCGTGCCGGGTGGCGCTTCCACTCATGATGCTCCTCGGGTGCGGGGCCCGGCCGTGTGTGGTGAGACCGTGCCCGATGAAGTCGGGGGCGTGCGGGTGGGGATGCCCCGGCGGAACCTCGACGGCGGGTGACGCATGCGAACCTACTGAGGCCACATGTCCGCCCTGTTTCGGTTCTGTGCCGCCGGCATGACGGCCCGCTGTGACCGGTCCCGAGCGCGCGGGTCCCGGAGGTCGCAACGGGTAGCCTCGCGGGGTGGCGACGCGAGGCGCGCCGGAGATCCCGGCCGAGCCCTATCCGGGGCAGCGGCTGGGGCTGCCCGCGTCCGGTCGTGGCTCGTTGGCCGGCTGGCGGGGCCGGGTCGCGGCCCTCCTCCTCGACTGGGCGGCCTCGATGGCCGTCGCCGTCGGGCTGTTCGGCACCGAGGTCGTCACCGGCAGCGGTTGGCGGGCGTGGATGACCCTGGCGACGTTCTTCGTCGAGTCGACCCTGTTGGTCACCCTGGCCAGCGGGAGCTTCGGCCAGCTGATCTGCCGGATCGCCGTCGTCCGGCTGGACACCAAGCCGGTCGGCTTCCCGCGAGCCGCGCTGCGCCAGGCCATGATCTGCCTGGCTCTGCCGGCGTTGATCATCGGGCCCGACCGGCGCGGACTGCAGGACATGGCGGCGACGACAGTGGTGGTGAACCGCAAGTAGACCTGCGGTCGTTGGGCTCGGTGGGCTCGGTGGGCTCGGTGGGCTCGGCGGCCTGGTGGTTCGAACATTCCGTCAGTCGACGGGATCTAGCGCATGCACACCCGCACGGCCGCGATTCTCCGTCGAATGACGGAATGTTCACGCCAACAGCCACGCCCTGCACCCGCCGAAGGACGGAACATTCCGTCGACTGACGGAATGTTCAAGAAAGGCGGCGTAGGCCAGCCGCTAGTAGATCGCGCCCGGGTTGAAGATGCCGTCCGGGTCGAACAGCTGCTTGACCTGCCGGTTCAGCTGTGTGACCCGCGGACCCAGCTGGGTCGGCAGCAGCTCCTTCTTCAGCCGGCCGATGCCGTGCTCTCCGGTGATGGTGCCGCCGAGGGAGATGGCCAGCTCCATGATCTCGGTGAAGGCCAGTGCCGCCCGGTCCCGGGCCGCGGTGTCGGCCGGGTCGAACACGATGGTCGGATGGGTGTTGCCGTCGCCGGCGTGAGCCACCACGGGGATGTCGACCCGGCGATGCGCCGCGATGGCGGCGATCCCGGCGAACAGGGCCGGCAGCTGGGGGACCGGTGCGCCGACGTCCTCGAGCAGCAAGGCTCCACGTCCCTCCACGGCCGGGAAGAAGATCCGTCGCGCTTCGGCGAACATCTCGCCTTCTTCCGGGTCGTCGGTGCTGAAGCACTCGGTCGCCCCGTACCGCTGACAGGCCTCCTCGGCCAGCGCGATCTCCGCCGTGCAGGCCGCACCCGGGGCATCCGACTGCACCAGCAGCAGCGCACCGGCCGTCCGGTCCAGGCCCATCGACCGGTAGTCCTCGACGATGTTGATCGAGGCGTTGTCCATCAGCTCGACCATGGACGGACGTGCGACCAGGCCCAGGGCCACCACGGCGCGCGCCGCGGCCTCGGGGTCGGGGAAGGTCGCCACCAGGGTGGCCCTGGGAGGCTGCGCCGGTAGCAGGCGCAGCACCGCCCGGGTGATGATGCCGAGGGTCCCCTCCGAACCCACGAACAGCTTGAGCAGCGAGAGACCGGCCACGTCCTTGATCCGCTTGCCGCCGAGGGTGATCAGCTCGCCGTCGGCCAGCACCACGTCCAGTCCGATCACGTAGTCGGTGGTGACGCCGTACTTCACGCAGCACAGACCACCCGCGTTGGTGGCGATGTTGCCGCCGATCGAACAGATCTCGTACGACGACGGGTCGGGCGGATACCAAAGTCCGTGCTCGGCCGCGGCCGCCTTGACCTCGACGTTGAAGGCCCCCGGCTCGACCACGGCCACCCGGGTCGTGGTGTCGATCTCGATGGCCCGCATCCGCTCCAGCGACAGCACGATCCCGTCGTCGACGGCCGACGATCCTCCGGAAAGGCTCGTTCCGGCACCGCGCGGCACCAGCGGAACCCGATTCTCAGCGCACCAGCGGACGACGGTCTGGACCTGCGCGGCGTCCGTGGGACGGACCACCGCGAGCGGCGTACCGGCGCCGGGGTCGCGCGACCAGTCGTACCGGTAGTTCTCCAGCGTGGACGGATCGGTGACGACGACGCCCTCGGGCAGCGCGGTGAGCAACGAGTCGACGGTGAGCACGCTCATGCGCGCCAACTTACCGCGCGCTCCGGCCCAGCCTTGTGGAGCAAGAACCTCGATAGACGTGGATACCGGCACAGAACGCGGAGTCGGTGACCTCAGCTGAGGGCTTCGGCGGAGGACAGCCAGGCGTCTTCCAGCTCGGTCTGCTCGGCGGTCGCCGCCGTCAGCTGCTGTTGGAGCTCGGCCAGCCTGCCGTAGTCGCTGGCCGTCTCGGCCATCTGCTCGTGCAGCTTCTTGACCCGGCGGTCCAGCTTGGCCAGCTGGCTCTCGATCCGGGCCAGGTCCTTGCGGGCCTGGCGGGTCTCGGCCGGTGAGGGCGCGTCGGAGGCCGGAGCCCTGTCCGCCCCCAGCGCTGCGACGCTCGTGGACCCGGATCCGGCGCGCTCGGCGGCGTGCCGGATGTCCAGGTACTGGTCGACGCCGCCCGGCAGCAGCACGCAGCTCCCGTCACCGAGCAGGGCGTACGTGACGTCACAGACCCGCTCCAGGAAGTAGCGGTCGTGGCTGACCACGATCAGCGTGCCCGGCCAGGAGTCGAGGTAGTCCTCCACCACCGTGAGGGTGTCGATGTCCAGGTCGTTGGTCGGCTCGTCGAGCAGCAGCACGTTGGGCTCGCCGATCAGCAGCCGCAGCAGCTGGAGCCGGCGGCGCTCCCCACCGGACAGGTCGCCGACCCGGGTGGTCAGCCGCTCGCCGGTGAAGCCGAAGTCCTCCAGCAGACTTGTCGCGGTCACCTCCTTGCCCGAGGCGACCTGGGTGACGCGGCGCTCGCGGTTGACCAGGTCGAGCACCCGCTCACCGGCCGGCAGCTCGGCCATGGCCTGCGACAGGTGGCCGATGTCGATCGTGCGGCCGCGCTTGACCCGGCCGGAGTCCGGCGCCAGGTCCCCGGTGAGCAGCCGGAGCAGCGTCGTCTTGCCGGCCCCGTTGATGCCGATCAGGCCGATCCGGTCGCCCGGTCCGATCGACCAGGACAGATCGGAGATCAGGGTGCGATCCGGGATGCGTACTGTCACGTCGGTCAGGTCGAAGACGTCCTTGCCGAGCCGGGTCACGGAGAACCGCTCCAGCTCCAGCCGGTCCCGCGGCGGTGGCTCGTCCTCGATCAGCACGGTGGCCGCGTCGATCCGGAACTTCGGCTTCGAGGTCCGGGCCGGGGCGCCGCGGCGCAGCCAGGCCAGCTCCTTGCGGAGCAGGTTCTTGCGCCTGGTGGCCAGCTGGGACGCCTGGCGGGAACGCTCGGCCCGGGCCAGCACGTACGCCGCGTAACCACCGTCGTAAGCGTCGACCACGCCGTCGTGGACCTCCCAGACCCGCGAGCAGACGGCGTCCAGGAACCACCGGTCGTGACTGACCACGAGCATCGCGGTGCCGCGATCCTGCAGCGTGCGCAGGTGCCGGGCCAGCCAGTCGACGGCCTCGACGTCCAGGTGGTTGGTCGGCTCGTCGAGCACCAGCAGGTCGTGGCCGCCGAGCATCAACGCGACCAGCGCCGTCCGGCGCCGCTCGCCGCCGCTCAGCCGGCCGACCGGGCTGTCGAGGTCGACCGCCCCGAGCAGGTGCTCGACCAGGGCCCGGGTCCAGGCGTCGGCGGCCCAGACGTGATCGGCCTCACCGCCCACGATGACGTCCCGTACGGTCGCCTCCGGCGCGAAGTCGTCGGCCTGGTGCAGATAGCCGATCGAGGCCGTCGCCGTCCGCACGACCCGACCCGAGTCGGGCTCGTCGATGCCGTTCAGGACCCGCAGCAGCGTGGTCTTGCCCGAGCCGTTGCGCCCCACCACACCGATGACGTCTCCCGCCGAGACCCCGAGACTCACCTCGTCCAGCACGAGCCGGGTGCCGTACTGCACACTCACGCGCTCGGCGTTCACCACGTTGGGGATAGGAAACCTCTTCCTCGCAGGCGGCCGTCAGCGAGGCGCCCGGATGTGTCTGTACTGGACGTGGATCCACACCCGCTCTACGTCTGCGGGCGAGGACGACAGCTCTCTCGGCGCGCAGCGAACAGCGAGTGAGGACTGCCGGCTAGCGCCCGCGCATGGCCTGACGGGAGCCCTTGACCTGACGGGAGCTGGTCGGCATCGGACCCTTGGGCATCGGCAGCTGGGGGCGGACGGCGTCCAGGGCCCGCAGCCGCTGCCGGATGTCGGTCACCTGGTTGGCCTGCAGGGTCTTGGGCAGCTTCTTGATGTGGTCGGCCAGCTTGTCCAGCGGGACCTGACCCTCCTTGCTGCCCATCACGATGGTGGTCACCTTCACCCCGTACGCGACCCGCTCGTGCTTGCGCACCTCGCTGGCCAGCAGCGCCTTGAGGCGGCCGGGCTCGCCCTCGCCGATCAGCACCAGACCGCCGGGACCGAGCGTGCGGTGAACGGCGTCCTGCTGCCGCGTCACGGCGATGACCGGCTTGGAGACCCACTGCTTGGGCAGCATCGAGAGCGCGACCTCCGCCGATCCGGCCTGGCCGGCGTAGCGCTTGTAGGTGGCCTTCTTGGTCCGCCGGACCAGCATCAGCATGGCCGCCAGCAGGCCCAGGGTCAGGCCGAGGATCCCTGCGTAGATGGGGTGACCGACGACGAAGCCGATCACCAGCGCGATCACGAGGATGGCCACCCAGGGGCCGAACACCCACAGCGGCAGCTGCTTGTCGTACTCGTGGGTGAGCTGATAGGCCCGCTGGATCTGGCGCAGCCGGCCCATGTCGGCCGGGTCGGTGCTGGCCTTGCGGCGCGCCTTCTCCGCCTGCTTCGCGGCCTTCAGCTGCGCCTTGGCGTCCTTGCCGGCTTGGTCAGCCATGCCGTGCTCCCTCGTGGTTCATCTGGTGGTTCTGGTGCTTCCTCGTACCGGCTCAGCCGGTGACAGCCGATGGTACGAGATCGTCGCGGGACTCGATGGCCTGTCGATAGAGCCGGCCGGCCCGGTACGAGGAGCGGACCAGCGGCCCGCTCATCACCCCGGCGAAGCCGATCTCGGCCGCCTCGCTCTGGAGCTCGATGAACTCCTCCGGCTTGACCCAGCGCTCCACCGGGTGATGGCGGGGCGAGGGCCTCAGGTACTGCGTGATGGTGATGATCTCGGTGCCGGCCGCGTGCAGATCGCGGAGCGCCTCCGACACCTCCTCCCGGGTCTCACCCATGCCGAGGATCAGGTTGGACTTGGTCACCAGACCGGCCGCGCGGGAGGCCCGCAGCACGTCCAGGGACCTGTCGTAGCGGAAGCCGGGCCGGATCCGCTTGAAGATCCGCGGCACCGTCTCCACGTTGTGCGCGAACACCTCGGGCCGGGTCTCGAACAGCTGGTTCAGGTAGTCAGGGTTGCCGGAGAAGTCCGGGGCCAGCATCTCCACCCCGGTGTCGGGGTTCAGCTGGTGGATCTGGCGGATGGTCTCCGCGTACAGCCAGGCCCCCTCGTCGGGCAGGTCGTCGCGGCAGACACCGGTCACGGTGGCGTACCGCAGGCCCATCTTCTGCACCGACTCGGCCACCCGGAGCGGCTCACCGGCGTCGAAGTCGGCGGGCTTGCCGGTGTCGATCTGGCAGAAGTCACAGCGGCGGGTGCACTGGTCACCGCCGATCAGGAAGGTGGCCTCGCGGTCCTCCCAGCACTCGAAGATGTTGGGGCAGCCGGCTTCCTGGCAGACGGTGTGCAGATCCTCGTTCTTCACCAGGTTGCGCAGCTCGGTGTACTGCGGCCCCATCCGCGCCGTGGTCTTGATCCACGACGGCTTCTTCTCGATGGGCACGCTGGCGTTCCGCACTTCGAGGCGGAGCATCTTGCGTCCTTCGGGGGCGACGGTCACCGGCTCAGCCTACTCGGTGAGCACCGGGACGGCTCCGCCGCGAAGCGCTGCGGACAGCTGATCCGGCCGATGGGTCAGACGACGTCGCGGCGCCGGAACAGCAGCCAGGTGACCGCGATGAGGACGGCGAGCAGGACTGCCCAGTAGCCGAGTCCGTGCACCAGGCTGAGGTGACGCTCGATGCCTTCGCTGTCGTCGTCCCAGCCGGCTCCGGGCGTCGGGATCCAGTAGGTCGTGCCGTTCTCCACGATCGCCTGCGCATTCACCTCGGGCGACCACGAACTCAGCCGGCCCGCCCAGTCCGACGCGAGCAAGACGATGTCGCGAGCGAACACGGCGAAGAGACCGGCCAGCAGCACACCCACGCTCGCTCCCGTGGAACCGGTCAGCATCGCGCAGCAGAAGCCCAGGACGGCGAAGATGAGAGAGATCAGCGCGCCGCGTCCAGCCATCTGCACCACCGGGCCGAGGCCCGCCAGCGGCTGGTCGTAGGCAAGGGTGATGAGAACCGCCGCGCCGACCGTCAATGCCCCGGCCAGCAGGCCGACGAGCAGGCTGAACGCCGCCACGACGGCCAGCTTGCTGACGAAGACGGTCGACCGGCGAGGAACGAAGGTGAGCCAGTTGGCCATGGACCCGGTCGTGAACTCGGCGCCGACGAATGATGCCGCGACCAGAAAGGCGACGAGTCCGGTCAGGTAGATCCCGAAGTTGACGGCCACGTCGGCGGACTCGGCGAACGGGTAGGGCCCGTCGATCCAGTCCTGCGCCGTCGGCGCCGGTTCGGTGCAGTCTGCGGGTGATCCGCCGTCCTGGAGACACGCCTGCTCGCGCCTCTCGTGGTGGGCCTCCCAGTCCGCCCGTTCGTCGTCGGCCGCCTGCTGGGCGTACTCCCGTTCGGACGCCGACGGTGGCGACACCATGTCGGCGACGTTGAGCTGGAACAGGCCGATGAAGGCGACCAGCACCAGCAGCGCGACGAGGGTGAGCCGCCGGCTCAGCAGGCGGCGAGCCTCGGCCCGGAGGGCGTGCATCATCGCCGGTCCTCGCGAACCGAGGAGGGTGTCGCGGTCGGGGCGGCGGGTGCCGAGGGCGGTACGGCTGGTGGTGCCGGTGACGGCACAGAGCCCAGCGCCTCACCCGCGGTGAGCCGGAGGAACACCTGCTCGAGGTCGGCCTGCACCCGCATCAGCTCGGAGGCGTACACGCCGCGGTCGGCCAGGAAGCGGTTCAGTCCGCCGGCGTCGACCGGCGTCCCGTCGGGGGCCGTGGTCACGCTGATCGCACCGTCCGGCGTCGGCGCGCACCCGAAACCGGACTCGGCCAGCAGCCGCTGGGCCACGCCGGGGTCGGGCACCCGGATCCGGATCGCACCGCCGCCGCTGGCCAGGAGGTCGGCGACCCGTCCTTCGGCGAGCAGCCGCCCGCGGCCGATGATGGACACGGTGTCGGCCACCTGCTGCACCTCGGCCAGGATGTGGCTGGAGACCAGGACCGTCTTGCCCTGGTACGCCAGGTGGCGGATCGTCTGCCGGACGGCGTGGATGCCGGCCGGGTCGAGCCCGTTGGTCGGCTCGTCGAAGATGAGCAGATCGGGGTTCTTGAGCAGGGTCGCGGCGATCGCCAGCCGTTGCTTCATGCCGAGCGAGTACGTCCTGTAGCGGTCCCGGGCCCGCTGGGTCAGCCCGACCTCCTCCAGCACGGCACCGACCCGCTGGGCCGGCACACCGATCCCCGTGGCCAGCAGCTCGAGGTTGCGGCGCGCGGAGAAGCCGGGGAAGAACTTGGGCTGCTCGACGATGGCGCCCACCCGGTTCACGACCTCGGGCAGGCGTGCCGGCACCTCGGTGCCGAAGACCTCGATCCGGCCGGCATCGGCGCGGATCAGGCCGAGCACCATCCGGATGGTGGTGGTCTTGCCGGACCCGTTCGGGCCGAGGAAGCCGTGCACGCCGCCGGCCGGGACGGTCAGGTCGAGACGATCGACGGCCGGAACGGGCACCCGTCGGCGTCGGTACGTCTTGTGCAGACCCGTGGTGCGCAACGCCCACGCCGTCGTCGGATCGGACACCACACCCCTGACCTCGCTGATGGCCAGAGCCTGTCAGAGCGCGGACCCGACGACCCGGCGACTCGCGGAAGGGCGCTCAGGCGACGGCGACATCCAGGCCGTAGGTCACCGCGGGAGCCGGGGTCGTCTCCCGGGACGACAGGGGAGCCGACTGACGATACGGCTCGAACGACAGGTAGCGCTCCAGGTGGGGTCGGAGCAGATGAGCGACCTCGGGTAGGCCGGGGGACTCCCCGGTCTCGGCCGCGAGCGAGGTGACGCCGGCATCGGTGATGCCGCACGGGATGATCGCGTCGAACGCAGCCAGATCCGGATCGACGTTGAGGGCGAAGCCGTGCATGGTCACCCCGGAAGCCACCCGGACGCCGATCGCGGCGATCTTGCGCTCCGGTCTGCCGTTCGCGGCCGGCAGCCACACCCCGGAGCGGCCGGTGACCCGGGCGGCGGAATCCAGTCCGTACTCGGCGCACAGGTCGATCAGCGCCTCCTCGAGCCGGCGGACGTAGTCGACGACGTACACCGCCTCGGGCAGCTTGACGATCGGGTAGCCGACCAGCTGACCGGGACCGTGCCAGGTGATCTTGCCGCCACGATCGACGTCGACCACCGGCGTGCCGTCGAGCGGGCGCTCGTGCGGCTCGGTCCGCTTGCCCGCGGTGTAGACGCTGGCGTGCTCGAGCAGCAGCACCGTGTTCGGCCGGTCGCCGGCCTTGACCTCGGCGTGGATCTGGCGCTGCGACTCCCAGGTGGCGACGTAGTCGACCTCCTGCGTCCCGAGGGGACCGGGGTAGAGGAAGTCAAGAGTCATGGCCGAAGTCTAGGCGGAGATCGGGACGGTGGTCCGCGAGTTGAGCCGCCCCCGGACGGAGCGGTCAGTCGCGCAGCGAGAACCGGATGGCCGTGGCCACGTCGGGCGCCAGGAAGTCGAAACCCTGGTCCAGCGCCTGCTGCGGCACCAGCCAGACGTCGCCCAGGAGCTGGTCCGCGAAGTCACCGAGCACCGTCGACAGCACCGCCTTGGGCGCCCGGAGGAAGCGTGGTCGATGGAGCTGACGGGCCAGCTCGTCGGTGAACTCGCCGTTGGTGGTCGGCTGCGGCAGGGTCAGGTTGTACGGTCCCACGGCCTCCGGGTTCGCCGCCGCCCAGAGCACGAAGCGGAGGTAGTCGCCCAGCTGGATCAGCGGCATGTGCTGGCGGCCATCGCCCAGCTTCGCCCCGGCGCCGAACGACCAGGCCCGCCTCATCACCGGGAACAGGCCGCCACTGGAGTCGAACACGGGACTGGTGCGCAGCAGCACCACCCGGACGCCGGCGTCGGCGGCCGGACGGGCCATGCTCTCCCACTCCGTCACCAGATCGGCGATCCAACCCGACCCCGATGACGCGGACTCGGTCAGCGGCTGCTCCGAGCCTTCGGTCGGGTAACGGCCGGTGGCGCTCGCCTGCAGCAGCGCGGGGGCTGAACCGGTCCGCGCCAGCCGCGAGACCAGGGCGCCGGCCAGCGTGCGGGTGGGGTTGATGCGCGAGGACCAGACGATCTCCTTGCGCTTGGTGGTGAGCGGCCGGTCGGCGATGCCGACGCCACACAGGTTCACCACGGCATCGACGTCGTCGAACACCTGATCGTCGAGCTTCCCCGCGTCCGGATCCCAGCCGACCTCGGTGGCCGAGCCCGGCTCCCGACGAACGAGCCTGACCACCTCGTGGCCTTCCGACGCCAGCCGGACGCGCAGAGCCGTACCCAGGAACCCTGACGCGCCGGCCAGCAGATACCTGATGGCTACAGCCCCAGCTCGGAGCCGAAGTCGCCCTCTTCGAGCCGGGCCTTGACCAGCGACAGGAAGCGGGCCGCGTCGGCACCGTCGACGATGCGGTGGTCGTACGACATCGAGAGGTACATCATGTCGCGGACCGCGATGACCTCACCGAGGTTGGCGTCCTTGATCACCACCGGCCGCTTCACCAGCGCACCGGTGCCGAGGATGGCGACCTGCGGCTGGTTGATGATCGGGGTGTCCATCAACGTCCCGGCGGAGCCGTAGTTGGTGATGGTGAACGTGCCGCCGCTCAGCTCGTCCGGCCCGACCTTGCTCTGCCGGGTGCGGGCGGCCAGATCGCCGATCTTCTTGGCGATGCCGGCGAGATTGAGGTCACCGGCGTCCTTGATCACCGGCACCAGCAGGCCGCGCTCGGTGTCGACCGCGATGCCGATGTGCTCGGCGTCGGGATAGGTCACCACCCCGGCCTCGGTGTCGATGGTCGCGTTCACCTTGGGGAACACCTTGAGCGCCTCGATGGCCGCCTTGGTGATGAACGGGAGGTAGGACAGGCTCGCGCCCTCACGCGCCTTGAAGTCGTCCTTGGCCTTGGCCCGGATCCGGGAGATGGCGGTCAGGTCGACCTCGACCGTCGCGGTGAGCTGGGCGGAGACCTGCAACGACTCCACCATCCGCTTGGCGATGGTCTTGCGCAGCCGGGACAGCTTCTCGGTGGTGCCGCGGAGGTTGCTCGGCTCGGCGGCCGGCTTCTTCGCCGCCGGCGCGGGGGCCTCGGCAGCCGCTGCGGGCGCCGCGGCCGGTGCTTCGGCGGCCTTCTTCGCCTCTTCGGCAGCAGCCAGCACGTCCTGCTTACGGATCCGACCGCCCACCCCGGTACCGGTGACCGAGGCCAGATCGACCTTGTGCTCGGCGGCCAGCTTGCGGACCAGCGGGGTCACGTAGCTGCGGTCACCGTCGGCGGGCTCGGACTTCGCGGGCTCGGACTTCGTCTCGGGCTCGCTGGGCTTGGCCGCGGGCTCGGGAGTCTTGGCTTCGGGCTCGGCGGCTTCGGGCTGGGCCGGGATCGGCTGCTGCCCACCTTCGTCGCCGGCGGCGGTCTGCTCCTCGATCGTGTCCGCGCTGTCGACCTGCGCGGTCTTGTTCGCGGGCGCCTCGGCCTCGGGAGCTGAGTCTGCCTGCGAGGCCTCGCCGATCACCGCCAGCACCGCTCCGACCTCGACGGTCTCGTCCTCGGCCACCCGGATCTCCAGGATGGTGCCGGCGGTGGGCGAGGGGATCTCGGTGTCGACCTTGTCGGTGGAGATCTCCAGCAGCGCCTCATCGGCCTCGACGGTGTCACCGACCTGCTTGAGCCAGCGGCTGACCGTACCCTCGGACACGCTCTCGCCCAGGGCCGGCAGCGTCACCTCCGTACCGCCGCCACTGCCGCCACCGGTGCCGGCTGCCGGGCCGTTCGAGCTGGCTTCGGCCGCCTTCTCGGTGTCGGCCTCAGCACTCGGTTCGGTCTCGGGCTCCGGCTCGGGTTCGGGCTCTGCTGCGGACTCGCCACCGCCGGAGTCCCCGCCCGCGGCCTCGTCGGCGTCGCCGATCACGGCGAGCTCACCACCGACCTCGACGGTCTCGTCCTCGGCCGCCTTGATCTCCAGCAGCACCCCGGCCACCGGCGAGGGGATCTCGGTGTCGACCTTGTCGGTCGAGACCTCGAGCAACGGCTCGTCGGCCTCCACGGCGTCGCCGACCTGCTTCAGCCACCGGGTGACGGTGCCCTCAGTGACGCTTTCACCGAGGGCGGGGAGAGTTACGGAGGTCGACATGAGGTGGTGGGACTCCTTCTGGCGCAGAACCGGGGGGTCAGACGCTGGTCGCGTGTGACCTGAGCGTAACGGTGTGGCTCAGCCTAGCCATAGGCATCCGGCACTGCTCAGGGCCCAGCCATCGGCCCGCCACTCCGATCGGGGCGGCGTCTCTTCCTCAACCGTGGGCGTGCAAGGGCTTGCCGGCCAGCGCCAGGTGGGCCTCGCCGAGGGCTTCGGCCTGGGTGGGATGGGCGTGCGAGAGGGCCGCGACGTCCTCGGGGAAGGCTTCCCAACCGGTGATCAGCTGGGCCTCCGAGATCAGCTCGCTGACCCGCGACCCCACCAGGTGGACGCCGACCACGGGACCGTCCACCCGGCGCACCAGCTTGACGAAACCCTGGGTCTTGAGGATCTGCGACTTGCCGTTGCCGGCCAGGTCGTAGGTCAGGGTCTCGACCTCCCCGTACGCCTCGCGGGCGGCCGCCTCGGTCAGCCCCACCGAGGCGACCTCGGGATCGCTGTAGGTCACCCGGGCGAGATCCTGATCGCGGATCGGGACCGGCGCCCGATCGAGACGGCCGGACCGGTGGGCGATCTCCTCGGCCACGAAGATGCCGTGGGCGAAGCCGCGGTGCGCGAGCTGGGGCCCGGCGACCAGGTCGCCGACGGCGTACACGGACGGTGCGCTGGTCTGCAGCCGCTCGTCGACCTGGACGAGGCCACGGTCCAGCCCGATACCGGCCTCCGCGTAGCCGAGCCCTTCGCTCACCGGGCCACGGCCGACCGCGACCAGGACCAGGTCGCCGCCGACCTCGGCGCCGTCGGCCAGCCGCAGCAGGACGCCGTCATCGGTGGTGAGCACCGCGTCGACCCCGACGCCGGTGCTGATGGTCAGACCGCGCTTGCGGAACGCACGCTCGACCGCCGCAGAGATCTCCGGCTCCTCCCCCGGCAGCAGGCGGGGGAGCGCCTCGACGATGGTCACCTCGACCCCGAGCGAGGTCCACGCGGACGCGAACTCGGCGCCGATCACTCCGCCGCCGAGGACCACGGCCCGGGTCGGCAGGGTCTCCAACCGGACGGCGTGCTCGCTGGTCAGGATCCGGCTCCCGTCGATCTGCACACCGGGCAGCGACTTCGGCGCCGATCCACTGGCCAGCACGGTGGCCGGTGCGACGATCAGCTCGTCGCCGACCCGCACCCCGACGGCGCCGTCCGGCGCCTTCTCCAACCGCCCCTCGCCCTGGACCACGGTGATGCCGCGCCCCTTGACCAGGCCGGTGAGTCCCTTGAACAAGCGCTGGATCACCGAGTCCGCGTAGGCGGTGATCTCCGAGGCGTCGACCCGGTCGAGGGTCGCGTGGATGCCGAACTGGCCGCCGTGCCGGGTCGCGTCCGCCACCTCGGCGGCGTGCAGGATCGCCTTGGTCGGGATGCAGCCGCGGTGCAGGCAGGTGCCGCCGAGCTTGCCCTTCTCCACCAGGGTCACCCGCAGCCCGAGCTGCGCGGCGCGGAGCGCGGCCGCGTACCCGCCGCTGCCACCGCCGAGGACGACCACGTCCGGCTGATCAGTCATGAAGACAAGTTATCGTCGCTCGCCAGGTCGGCGAGGCGCACCGGCCACCGCGCACTAGCCGCGTTCGATCAGCCGGGACAGCACGATGATCGACTCGGTGTGGTCGATGGTCGCGTCGCCACGGATCCGCTCCAGGGCGCGCTCGAGATCGCGGACGTTGCGGGCCCGGACGCGCAGGATCGCATCCGCCTGCCCGGTCACCGTCGAGGCACTGACCACCTCGGGGATCGACTCCCAGGTGTTGAACAGCGCCTGCGGGGAGACCGTGCCCTTGCAGTAGACCTGCACGTACGCCTCGGTGCCCCAGCCGAGTGACTCCGGATCCACGATGGTGGTGAAGCCGGCGATCGTCTGGTCGGCGATCATCCGATCCACCCGCCGCTTCACCGCGGGCGCCGAGAGATTCACCTCGGCGCCGATGTCGGCGAAGGTCGCCCGCGCATTGCGGACCAGGTGATGCAGGATGCGTTCGTCCACGACGTCCATGAGTTCCAACCTAGCCGCGCAACAAATCGCTGTTCAAGCGGAACAGGCATCTGTGTATGACGCCAGACTCGCAACATCCGACGATTGATTGCGCATCGGGGAGTTTCTAGGCTGAGGTCTACCGCGCCTCACCCCAGACCGGCCGGGGAAACCCACCCGCTTCTCGCGTCGATCGGAGCTCCACATGACAGATCTGGCCTATGCCCCGGCGGGCAGCACGCAGCGCCGCCCGCGGCCACGCCACTACCTGATGACCCCGCCGCGGCACTTCGCGGTCGAGTACGCGATCAACCCGTGGATGCACCCGGACGTCGAGGTCGACCGCGAGCTCGCGCTGCGTCAGTGGCAGCTGCTGGTCGACACCTACCGCGGCCTCGGCCACCGCGTGGACCTGCTCGACCCCGTCGAGGGCCTGCCCGACATGGTCTACGCCGCCAACGGCGCCCTGGTCACCGCGACGGCCACGGTCGCAGCCCGCTTCGCCTACCCGCAGCGCGCCGCCGAGTCGGAGGTGTACGCGAGCTGGCTCGGTGCGCACGGTCTGGGTCCGGTCTACGTGCCGGTGGAGGTGAACGAGGGCGAGGGTGACTTCCTGGTGGTCGGCGACAAGATCCTGGCCGGTACTGGCTTCCGCACCAGCCCGGCCGCCCACGCCGAGGTCGCGAGACTGACCGGCATGGAGGTGATCAGCCTCGATCTGGTCGATCCGCGCTACTACCACCTGGACACCGCGCTAGCGGTGCTCGACGACCGCACCGTCGCCTATTTCCCGGAGGCGTTCTCCCCGGTGGCGCAGGCCGTCCTGGCCACCCTCTACCCGGACGCGGTCATCGCCACCGCCGCCGACGCCGCGGTGCTCGGCCTGAACGCGGTCTCCGACGGCCGGCACGTGCTGCTCGCCGCCGGCGCCACGGGACTCGCCGCCCAGCTCGCGGCCCGCGGCTTCGTCGTCGTGCCCGTCGATCTGTCCGAGCTGCTGAAGGGCGGTGGCGGCGTGAAGTGCTGCACCCTCGAGCTGCGCCGTCCGCTGCCGCTCGTCGAGCAGGGCGTGGAGGTCAGTGCGTGATGATGAACGTCATGACCGACGCCGTCGCCGATCTCACCGGGACCGAGATCGCGCTCGAGGACGCCCACGTGGCGCACAACTACCACCCCCTTCCGGTGGTCATCGCCGAGGCCGAAGGGGCCTGGGTGACCGACGTGACGGGCCGCCGCTACCTCGACTGCCTGGCGGCCTATTCAGCGGTCAACTTCGGGCATCGCAACCCGACCGTGATCCAGGCGGCCAAGGACCAGCTCGACCGGGTCACGCTGGTCAGCCGGGCCTTCCACTCCGACCAGCTGGGGACGTTCGCGGCCGAGCTGTGTGCTTTGGCGGGCAAGGACATGATGCTGCCGATGAACACCGGCGCCGAGGCCGTGGAGAGCGGGATCAAGGTGGCCCGCAAGTGGGGTCATGACGTCCGGGGGATCGAGAACCCGAGCATCGTCGTCGCGGCCGGCAACTTCCACGGCCGGACCATCTCCATCATCTCGTTCTCCGACGACCCGGACGCCCGCGCGGGCTTCGGCCCTTACACACCCGGCTTCCGGATCGTCCCGTACGGCGACGTGGCCGCGGTGGAGGCAGCCTGCGACGAGAGCACCGTGGCGGTGCTGGTCGAGCCGATCCAGGGCGAGGGTGGGGTGGTCATCCCGCCGGCCGAGTACCTCCCGGGGCTGCGGGCGCTGTGCGACCGACGGCGGATGCTGCTGGTCTGCGACGAGATCCAGTCGGGACTCGGGCGGACCGGGAAGACCTTCGCGTCGGAGCACGTCGGCGTCGAGCCTGACCTCTACCTGCTGGGCAAGGCGCTCGGCGGCGGGGTGGTCCCGGTGTCGGCCGTGGTCGGCAACGCCGACGTCCTCGGCGTGCTGCATCCGGGTCAGCACGGCTCGACCTTCGGGGGCAACCCGCTGGCGGCGGCCGTCGGTCTGAGCGTGGTCCGGATGCTGGCCGACGGATCCTGGCAGCGACGGGCGACCGAGCTCGGCGCCGTGCTGGGCAGCGGGCTCCGCGGCCTGATGGGCCACGGGGTCACGGCGGTGCGCTGTTCCGGGCTCTGGGCCGGGGTCGACATCGATCCCGCGCTGGGCACCGGCCGCGAGGTCAGCGAACGGCTGATGGCCCGCAGGATCCTGGTCAAGGACACCCACGGTTCGACCATCCGACTGGCGCCGCCCCTGGTGGTCACCGCTGACGAGCTCACCTGGGTCGTCGACCAGCTGACGGAGGTGCTCGCCGAGCTCTCCCTCGCGAGCGGCCGTGAGCGGAGCGAACAGCGAGTGAGCAAAGCAGCGCACTAGGGCGCGCCCTTCATACTGGGTCCCATGGGCTGGTTGAAGCGCGGAGCGCAGAAGCTGCGGCGGGGTGGCGGTGCGGGCAAGCCCTCGGGCAAGGCCGACGACGCCGTCACGATGCACCTGACCGACTTCGCCCGGTCCCATCGCGGTGTCGAGGCGTTCGTCGAGCCGCAGACCTCGGTCACCCACACCACGCTGCTGCTGGTGGCCTGGGACGGGGAGTGGACCCGACGGGTCGTACCCACCCCCGAGTGGGGTCACAAGTTCGCCGAGAGCCTGCAGATCCCCGGCTACGACGCTGCCGTGGTCGGGTACCCGCAGCGGATGCGCGACTACAACACCCGCAACAAGAAGCACCCCGACCTGCGCTGAGTGGGTTTGCTCAACACCGGTCCTCCATGCGCCGGCGTGCGAGTCCGCCGGACGTGACTTCCGGGTGGGATCTGGTCGCGCGGCTGGCGTGCGGGTTTGCCGGATGTGACTTCCGGGTGGGTTCTGGTCGCGCGGCCGGCGTGCCGTCTTCCGCTGCGCTGGACTCAGTCCTCCAGGGAGCGGGCCAGCGCGACCAGTGCCCGGACTCCGAACCCGGTGCCACCGGGCGAGATGTAGCCGCTGCCGCCGCCGTCGGTCCACGCCGGCCCAGCGATGTCCAGGTGCGCCCAGGCGATGCCGTCGCCGACGAACTCCCGCAGGAACGCGGCCGCCACCAGGGCGCCGCCGGCCCGGTCGCCACCGGTGGAGCGGATGTCGGCCACCTTGGAGTCGAGCTTGCCGCGGATGTGCTTGGGAATGGGCAGCTGCCACACGTCCTCGCCGGCGGCCTCCGCCGCGTCCAGCACCCGGTCGGCGGTGTCGTCGTCGCTGGCCATCAGCCCGGCGGTCTTGTCGCCCAGGGCGACGACCGCGGCACCGGTCAGGGTGGCCACGTCGACGATCAGGTCGGGGGCGTCCTCGCTGGCTCGGGCGATGGCGTCGGCCATCACCAGCCGACCCTCCGCGTCGGTGTTGCCGTTCTCGACGGTCTTGCCGCCGTACATGGTCAACACGTCCGACGGCCGGTAGGACGTGTCGGACGGCAGGTTCTCGGCCAGGGACGCGTACGCCGTCACCTTCACCCGCAGTCCGAGCTCGGCGATCGCCTTGACCGCGGCGATCACCGCGGCCGCACCGGCCATGTCGCACTTCATCGTGTACATGCTGTCGCCGGGCTTGAGGTTCAGGCCGCCGGAGTCGAAGGTGATGCCCTTGCCCACCAGGGCCAGATGGTGCTTGGCCCCCCGCGGCGCGTACGCCAGCCGGACCAGCCTCGGCGGTCGCGAGGAGCCGCCGCCCACGGCCAGGATGCCGCCGTACCCACCCTTGGCGAGCGCCTTGTCGTCCAGCACCTCGACCGAGACCCGGGTGTCCTTGAGGTACGCCTTGGCCTCCTCGGCGAAGGAGGCCGGGTAGAGCAGGTTCGGCGGGATGTTGACCCACTCGCGGGCCGCGACGACCGACTGGGCGATCGCCTGCGCGCTGGACGCGGACTCGGTGGTCGCCACCCGACGACCGGCCAACGGGGTCACCACCGTGATCGAGGCGACCGCTGCGGGTCCTTCCTCACCGGTGGTGAGCGGGCGGTAGCGGTAGCTGCCGAGCAAGGCGCCCTCAGCCACCGCCTGCACCGTCTCGGGTTCATCGGCGCCGAGGGCGACCGAGATGCTCGCGTTCCCGTCGCTGTGCTTCGCGGCCTGCTTCACCCCGGCCCCCGCGGCCTGTCGCAGGTCCTCGGGTGTCGGTGTCTCCGTACCCAGGCCGACCACGATGACAACCGGCCAGCCGCCGACCGCGGGCAGCGTCCTGGTGTGACCGGACTCGGACTTGGCGCCCACACTCGTGGCGAGTGCACTCAGCTCCAACCCCAGCCGCTTGCCGTACTCCCGGGCCAGTCCGGCGGGCGCACCCACCACTCCGTCGGCTCCGTAGCCGACCACGAGCGCGGTGGCCGCCTTGTCCGGGGCCTTGGCAACGGTGAGGGTCGGCAGACTGGGCACGGGCACGGGGCACTCCTTCACGGGCGGATTCACTCGGCAGATCACCCTGGGCGGATCGCGAGCAACGCCCACAGTAGTGGGGTAGGTTCGCCTGCGTGTCGAAGCGGTCTCCCGTCCACGACCGGCACGAGGCTGCCGGCGCGAAGTTCTCGGAGTTCGGTGGTTGGTCGATGCCCCTGGAGTACGCAGGGGCGGGCGTCCTGGCCGAGCACACCGCGGTCCGCACGGCGGTGGGCCTGTTCGACGTCAGCCACCTCGGCAAGATCACGGTCACCGGCCCGGGCTCGGCCGACTTCGTGAACCGCTGCCTCACCGCCGACCTGGGCAAGATCGCACCCGGTCAGGCTCAGTACACGCTGATCTGCAACGACGACGGCGGGGTCGTGGACGACCTGATCGCCTACCTCAACGGGCCGGCCGACGTCTTCCTGATCCCCAACGCGGGCAACTGCGCCGAGGTGGCCCGGCTGCTCACGGTCGCGGCACCCGCCGGGGTCGCGGTTCGGGATCAGCACGAGGCGTACGCGGTGTTCGCGGTGCAGGGTCCGCACAGCGACGAGGTGCTGGAGGCGGTCGGGCTGCCGGCCGGACACGGCTACATGTCCTTCGTGCGGGCCGACCTGAGGGGCGTACCGCTCACGATCTGCCGGACCGGCTACACCGGAGAGCGCGGGTACGAGCTGGTCGTTCCGGCGGATCGGGCGGGTGTGGTGTGGGATGCGGTGGTCGCGGCCGGGGAGCCGTACGGGATCCAGCTCGCGGGTCTCGGGGCCCGCGACACCTTGCGCACCGAGATGGGCTACCCGCTGCACGGTCAGGACATCTCACCCGACATCTCGCCGGTCCAGGCCCGGTTGGGTTGGGCGGTCGGCTGGAAGAAGGACGCCTTCTTCGGCGACGCGGCCCTTCGGGCGGAGAAGGAAGCGACCCCGAACCGCCTGCTCTGGGGACTGCGCGCCGTCGGCCGGGGCATTCCCCGGCCCGGGATGCTGGTCCGCGACGCCGAGGGTCACGAGATCGGCTCGGTCACCTCCGGCACCTTCTCACCCACCCTGAAGACCGGGATCGCACTGGCTCTGCTGGACTCCCGCTTCGTGGTCGACGAGCAGGTCCAGGTCGACGTCCGGAGTCGGCGGGAGGCGTTCACCATCACCAAGCCACCGTTCGTCACCCCAGGGGTACGGGAGCCGTGACGGTGAGCCGGCGCCGCCTGGCCCACCTGCTGCTCGCCGTCGCCGGACTGCTGGTGGCGATCTACCCGTTCACGCTCGGGGCCGACCCGGCGGTCACCTGCCGTGGGGTCGAGCTGAGCCCGGGTGAGGCCTGTCCGAAGGCCGACGGCAGCTCGGCGCAGAGCTACGAGGCCCGTTCCGCCGACGCCCGCAACGCGGCCCCGGTGATCGTCGGGATCGGGCTGTTGGTGGCGGTCTTCGGCGCCGGGTTGTTCATCGCGGACGTTCGTCGCGACCGGCAGCAGGTCGGCGCCGACGCGAGCTGAGCGTCAGCCGGAGGTGACGAAGGCGCAGGCCGGGTCGTCGGCCAGGGCTGCCGCGATCCGCTGTCGGCCCCGCTCGCTGAGATCGTCGGGCAGGGCGTCGAGGTCGAACCAGCCGACCGCCAGGGACTCCTCGTCGCCGACCGCGGCTTCGCCGGAGACGTACCGGCAGCGGAACGTCATGGAGATGTACTGACAGCGATCACCGTTCGGGTAGGTGACTTCCCGGTCGGCGATCAGGCTCACCAGGCGTTCGACGACGACCTCGACCCGGGTCTCCTCCCAGAGCTCGCGAGCGAGGCTGTCCGCCGGCTGCTCACCCGGCTCGACGATCCCGGCCGGTACGCTCCAGCGGCCGTTGTCCGATCGCTGCCCGAGCAGCACCTGCTGGTGCCCGGGATCGCCACGCAGGACGACGCCGGAAACCCCCGGCAGCAGCAGCGGACCGTGACCCCAGACCTCGCGCAGCTCGGTGATGTAGGTGGGTGTCGGCATGGTCAGGGCATCCGGACGATCTGGCCCGCGTACGCGAGTCCACCGCCGAACGCGAACAGCAGCACCGGTGCACCCGACGGCAGCGGCGTCTTCTCCTGCAGCTTGGACAGGGCCAGCGGGATCGAGGCCGCGGAGGTGTTGCCCGACTCCGTCACGTCCGTGGCGACCACGGCGTTGACCGCCCCGATCTTGGCGGCCAACGGCTCGATGATCCGCAGGTTGGCCTGATGCAGCACGATGGCGGCCACGTCCTCGGGAGCGAGATCGGCCCGGTCGATCACCTCGCGGGCGATGCGGGGGAGCTCGAAGGTCGTCCAGCGGTACACCGCGCGACCGTTCTGGGCGAACTTGCCGCCGTCGACCTCCTCGATCCGTACGGCGTCGCCGAGCTCGGGCACACACCCCCACAGCACCGGCGATATGTGCTGCTCCTCGTCGGCGGTGAGCAGGAACGCCCCGGCGCCGTCAGCGGTCAGCACGCAGGTCGTCCGGTCGGTGAAGTCGGTGACGTCGGTGAGCTTCTCCGAACCGATCACCAGGGCCGTGGTGGAGGCGCCCGCGGCGATCGCGTGCTGGGCCAGGGCGACGGCGTGCGGAAAGCCCGAGCAGGCGGTGTTGACGTCGATGGTGGCCGGGAAGCCGGTGATCCCGAGCCGGTGAGCGACCCGGGCGGCCATGTTGGGGGACCGGTCCAGTGCGCTGCAGGTGGCCACGATGACCAGGTCCACCTGGTCGGCGGTCATTCCCGCCTTGGCCAGCGTGTCCAGCGCCGCCTTCTCCGCCATCACGTCGACGGTCTCCTCGGGCGCGGCCCAGCGGCGCTCCTTGATCCCCACCCGGCGTTGGATCCACTCGTCGCTGGTCTCGACCATCGTCTCCAGCTCGGAGTTCGGGACGACCCGCTCCGGCTGGAAGTGTCCGACCGCGACGAGGCGGGTGCCGGTCATGAGCGGAGCGCGACCGGCGAACGCGGTCATGAACGGAGCCTCTCGATCATGATCGGAGCGTATGCCATCGGCCTGGGCCGGATTCGGCCGTCTCGACCGACCTCGGAGCGGTCCGGCTCACTCGGGATCGAGAGGCATCGGCCCGTACACGAGCCGCTGCTCCTCGTACAGGCTCACCGTCCGGACACCGGCCTCGCGCAGCTCGGGGTAGAACTCCCCGAGCCACGTCTCGGCGTCTCCCTGGCTGTGCCAGGTGTGCTCGAACTCGGCAGGGATGCTGGGATCGCCGATCCAACGCCAGGCCATCGCGGTTCTCCCGCGCTCAGGTGAGTCGCTGGGTCGGTGACGCCTTGCCCACGACCGATCCATCCCGCTGGACCGCGTCGCCCAGCGCCGCATCGATCCCCGCCAGCGTCTCCGCGGAGAGCTTCTTGCCGGCGGCATCGGCGTTCGCGGTGATCTGCTCCGGCCGGGAACCGCCGGTGATCGCGGTGGCGACGTTGTCGTTCTGCAGCACCCAGGCGACGGCGAGCTGAGCCATGGTCAGGCTCTCGGCGTCGGCCAGCGGCTGGAGCTGCTGGACCTTGGTCAAGGTGTCGTCGGTCAGCAGGTTCTTGATGAACGCCGAACCGTCCGGATCGGTGGCCCGGGAGCCCTCCGGCACCGGCTGACCCGGCTTGTACTTGCCGGTGAGTACCCCCTGGGCGATGGGGGAGAACACGACCTGGCTGATGCCGAGCTCCCGGCTGGTCGGGACGACCGCGTCCTCGATCACCCGATAGAGCGCGCTGTACTGCGGCTGGTTCGACACGAACGGGATCCGCAGCTCGCGAGCCAGGGCGTGCCCCGCCCGCAGCTGGTCGGGCGTCCACTCGCTGACACCGATGTAGAGGGCCTTGCCGGCGCGGACCACGTCGGCGAACGCCTCCATCGTCTCCTCCAGCGGCGTGAAGTGGTCGTACCGATGAGCCTGGTAGAGATCGACGTAATCGGTCCGCAGCCGCTTCAGCGAGCCGTTGATCGACTCGTGGATGTGCTTGCGCGACAGGCCCGTGTCGTTGGGTCCCTTCGGTCCGGTCGGGAAGTAGACCTTGGTGAAGATCTCCAGGCTCTCCCGGCGCTCACCGGCCAGCGCGTTGCCGAGGATCTCCTCGGCCTTGGTGTTCGCGTACACGTCAGCTGTGTCGAACGTCGTGATACCGGCTTCGAGGGCGGCCCGGACGCAGACGGTCGCCTTCTCGGCCTCGACCTGCGAACCGTGGGTCACCCAGTTGCCGTAGCTGATCTCGGAGACCTTCAGACCGCTGTTGCCGAGATAACGGAACTCCATCGTCTTCTTCACTCCTACGCACGTCGTCGAGGACCGGCCGAACACCGACCCGACGTCAGACCCTACTCAGTTGGTCGTCACTCGACTGTTCGGCTGCGCGCATCTGGCTCTGACTTCCCTCGTCGGGAGCAGACGGAGAAGCGTGTCTGCTCCCTCCTCAGTCCAGACAGAGCCCGCGCTCCGCCTCTCGGTCGCTCGCGACGGGAGGCAGCTCAGCCAGCTCCCTCAGTACACGTCGCCGCGCTTGATCCGGGGAGCGGGCATCCGGAACCGGCGGATCTGGATCATCCGGTTCATCCCGTACATCAGCAGACCCTTCGGCGACACCCTCGGCAGCCGCTCGGCCAGCACCTTCTTGAACCCGCGCCACATGAGGAAGCCGTCGAACAGGACCGCGAGGATGTAGACGTACATGGTGACGGTGGCGAACAGCGTCATCGCCGGCCAGACGGAGTTGAGGAAGCTCAGCGCCAGGATGATCACCAGTGCGGGCAGCAGGAACTCCCCGACGCTGAACCGGGCGTCGATGTAGTCCCGCATCAACGCCTTCTCCGGCTGGGCCTCGCGGGCGGTCAGCGTCCGCATCCGCTCGGACCGGTTTCTGGATGCGGACTCCTTGCGGGCCTCCTTGGGCGTGAGCTGTCGCGTCACCCGCTGCCGGCGCAGGGCCTCGGCCTCCTTCCGGGACGGCGTGGGACCGGCCTTCTTCCGTCCGGGCTCGGAGATCATGCTGGGGAGCGTGTCGTCCGGCTCCGGCTCTGGGGCCTGCGACTTGTTCCGGCGGAAGAGTGCCACTGCTGCCTCTCGATCGTGCGTCCGGTGAGCGTCTGGCGGGATGCCACCGGGATGGGTGACGCGGGTGGGTATCCCTGGATTCTGTCAGGGGACTCCCGCGATCTCGAATCCTCCAGCCCGGATCCGTGTCCGGCGTTTCTGCGGCGGGGATACGGTAGATCCCTGTGCACACCCGCCCGGCCATTCGGTCCGGGACTCCGAAGGGACCAGTTGAGGACACGATGGCCGGCATCTTTCAGCGAATGTCACTGATCTTCAGGGCCAAGACCGACAAGGCCCTGGACAAGTTCGAGGATCCGCGCGAGACGCTCGACTACTCCTACCAGCGTCAGCTCGAGCTGCTGCAGAAGGTCCGGCGCGGCGTCGCCGACGTCGCGACCAGCCGCAAGCGGGTGGAGCTGCAGGCCAACGGTCTGAACACCCAGATCGACAAGCTGACCCAGCAGGCGCAGAAGGCACTCGAGGTCGGCCGCGAGGATCTCGCCCGCGAGGCGTTGACCCGTCGCTCCGGACTCCAGCAGCAGCTCAGCGACCTCCAGGTGCAGCACGCGCAGCTGCAGGGTGAGGAAGAGAAGCTCACCCGGGCCAGCCAGCGGCTGCAGGCCAAGGTCGACGCGTTCCGGACTCGCAAGGAGACGATCAAGGCGACCTACTCCGCCGCCGAGGCCCAGACCCGCATCAACGAGGCGTTCTCGGGCATCAGCGAGGAGATGGGTGACGTCGGTATGGCCATCCAGCGCGCCGAGGACAAGACCCAGCAGATGCAGGCCCGCGCGGGTGCGATCGACGAGCTGCTCGCCTCGGGCGCCCTGGACGACCCGACCGGGACGGCCAAGGACGACATCACCCGCGAGCTCGAGCAGCTGGCTTCCACCTCGGAGGTGGAGGACGAGCTGAGCCGGATGAAGGCGCAGCTGGGAGCGGGGCCGTCGAGTGCGCCGCAGGCCATCGAGGGTGTCGGGCAGCCGCCGGTGGCGCAACCGGTTCCGAACCAGACGTACGCGCCGCCGCCGGCCGCACCGCAGCAGCCCAACCAGGGGGACTTGCGATGATCGTCCGCATCCTCAGCGAGGGCCAGTGGCGGATCGAGAGTGGGGCCCAGGCCGGACTCAACGCCCTGGATGACGCGATTGAGGCCGCGGTGCAGTCGGGTGACCAGGCTCAGCTCGGCGAGGCCCTGCGACGGCTGCACGATCAGGTCCGTGCGGTCGGCGTCGTCGTCCCGGACGAGGAGCTGGCGGACTCCGACCTGATCCTCCCGGACGTCGACGCCTCGCTGGACGAGGTCCGCGCCCTGCTCAGTGAGAGCGACGAGGGCCTCATCCCCAACTAGGCGCTGCACCTCGTCGCCGGTGCCGCATGCTGTCGGCGGCGAGTGCCAGGATCGCCTGATGACTCACGCCGACACGGTCCGCGCCTACTGGTCGGCCGCCGAGGCCCGCGACTGGGAGCGGTTCGCGAGCCTGCTCGCGGCCGACGTCGTCTACACCCTGGAGCAGAGCCGGGAACGCACCGATGGTTTCCGGGCGGGACTAGGGTCGTGATCATGGAAAGATTTCCGCTCGGTCCGTTCGAGGTCTCCCGCGTCGGGTTCGGCGCGATGCAGCTCCCCGGTCCGGGAGTGAAGGGTCCGCCCCGCGATCGCGAGCAGGCCCTCGCCGTGCTGCGGCGCGCGGTCGAGGCCGGGGTCAACCACATCGACACCGCCCAGTACTACGGACCCGACGTCTCGAACGAGCTCATTCGCGAGGCCCTCCACCCGTACGCCGACGACCTGGCCTTGGTCTCGAAGGTGGGAGCCCGCCGCGACGAGCAGGGCGGGTGGATCCCGTGGGACGCTCCCGACGAGCTGCGGCAGGGCATCGAGGACAACCTGCGCAGCCTGCAGATCGACCAGCTGGCCGCGGTCAACCTCCGCCTGATGGAGGGTTCGGGTCCCGACGAGAAGTTCGACGGCCAGCTCGGCGCCATGATCCAAGCCAAGAACGACGGGCTGATCGCCGGCATCGGCCTCAGTACGATCACCGTCGAGCACCTCGAGCACGCCCTGAAGCGCACGGATGTGCTGTGCGTCCAGAACCCGTACAACCTGCTGGAGCGCGAGTCCCAGCCGGTGCTCGACCTGTGTGCGGACTACGGCATCGCCTTCGTGCCCTATTTCCCGCTGGGTTCGGCATTCCACGCGACCAACCCGGTGCTGAGCCACCCGGCGGTGCTGGCTGCCGCCGAACGGCTCGGCCGGACGCCGGCCCAGACGGTGTTGGCCTGGACCTTGACGGTGGCGCCCAACGTGCTGCTCATTCCCGGCACCTCGTCGCTGGCGCACCTGGAGGAGAACCTCGCGGTCGCCGACATCGAGCTGGACGCGGAGAGCAAGGCGGCGCTGGACGGCCTGGGCTGACCTCCCGCCCCCTGCTTCTAGGCCCCCAGACGGAGGTCGCGCAGCAGTGCGATCTCGGCGAGATGGTGGATCAGCTCGCGGTGGATGTGCAGCACCAGGTCGGCCATCGGAGAGTCCTCGAAGCCCGGCTCGCCGCAGGGACCGGTCAGCTGCGCGAGGTCGAGGTCGCGAACGCCGGTGATCCACCGTGCGTAGAAGTCGTCCAGCTGCGCGAGAGCGCGCTGGGCGGTGCCGGGGTAGTCGAAGTCGGCGTACGACAGGGGCGGGCCGGCGAAGTACCGCGCGTTCCGCTCGCCCAGCACACCGACGATGACGTGCCCGAGGCGCCAGGCGATCGTCGTGAACGGTGGCGGCGAGGGCTCCGGCAGGTCGAAGTCGATGATGAAGTCACCGGTGCCCACCGGCATCGCCACCGCCTCGGCGCGGGGGCGGATGCTCCAGCAGCCGGCGACCGGCTCCCAGAAGTACTCACGATCGGTGAGCCCGTCCAGGCGGGGTCGCGCCTGGTTCTGCCAGTGCCAGTCGATCTGATCAGCGAGCGAGGTCGTCCAGTCCATGGTGCGAACCTTCCATCGACCACCGACACTCTGGTTGCGCGACTGACAGGATGCCTGCCGTGCGCGTGCTGATCTGTCCCGACCGGATGGGGGCGTTGACCTCCGCCGAGGCCGGGCGTGCGCTGGCCGAGGGCTGGCCCGGTGCCGAGCTCCGTCCGGTGGGCGAGGCCGGGCAGGGGTTCGTCGAGGCCACCGCCGACGGTTGGGGCGGCGCCCTGCAGACCGCCGTCTGGAACGGGCTGCCCGTCGAGTGGGCGATCCGCGGCGACCGGGCGGTGCTGCGGGTCAGCGGAGTCAGCGACCTCGCGGTGGAGGGCAGCCCGATCCCGTACGGATCCGGCTCACTCGCCCTCGGACAGGCGATCGCCACCATCCTGACCGAGCACCGCCCGCGGCGACTGCTCGTCGACCTCGCTGGGATCGACGTGCACGATGCCGGCGCGGGCCTGCTCGCCGGACTCGGCGCGCGGGCTACGGGGGCCGACCTGACCGCCGGGGTGATCGGTCTGACCGGGCTCTCGGCCGTGCAGCTCGACGCCGTACGGGATCTGCTCGGCGGGGTCGAGCTGGTCGGGGTGGTTCCGACACCCGAGCGAGAGGCCCTGCTGCTCGGTCTGCGCGGGATCACGTCCCGGCGTGGCCGCGCGGCGGGTGAGGATCCGGCCCCGCTGCTGGCCGCGGACTCGGCCCTGCAGCGCCTCACCGAGCTGGTCGCGCCAGGGCAGGCGACAGATCCAGGAGCCGGCGCCTGCGGTGGCCTCGGCTGGGCCGTGCTCGCCCTCGGTGGTCGGCTGACCACCGGACCCGAGATCGGGCTGAGCGAGCTCACCGCCACGCCCGATCTGGTGGTGTCCGGCTGCGGCGTGTTCGACTTCGCGTCCCGGGGCGGGGGAGTGGTGGCCGCAGCCGCGGAGACGGCCGGCGCGCACCTCGCGCCCTGCGTCGTCATCGCCGGCGAGGTGCTGATCGGGGCGCGGGAGATGCGGACCATGGGGATCGAAGCCGCGTACCCGATCCGGGCGTCGAGCCTCGACACGCCGACCGGCGGCGACCTGTCGTACGAGGAGGTGACCGGTGTCGCCGTGCGGGTGGCGCGGAGCTGGCGTTGGTGACCCGTACCACACGATCTTTCGACCTCGTCGCCGACGGCCTAGACTGAGTCAGGACCATGCTGGTCACACCCGGTAGGTCCACCCGGATCAGCAAGCCCACACTGTGGAGAGTGATATGACGGCAATCGACCAGAGCACCACCCCCGTCGCCGACGGAGTCATCCTGAGCGAGGGAGCGGCGAGCAAGGTCAAGGCGCTGCTGGACGGTGAGGGTCGCGACGACCTCGCCCTTCGGATCGCCGTGCAGCCCGGCGGCTGCTCGGGTCTGCGTTACCAGCTGTTCTTCGACGAGCGCAGTCTCGACGGTGACATCGTCGCTGACTTCAGCGGCGTCAACGTGGTCACCGACCGGATGAGCGCGCCCTACCTGATGGGCGCCACCATCGACTTCGTCGACACGATCGAGAAGCAGGGCTTCACCATCGACAACCCGAACGCGACCGGATCCTGCGCCTGCGGCGACAGCTTCCACTGATCAACCGAGTGGCGTGACCGCCGCCCGACCTCGAGGCTCCCCTCCCGATCACGGGACGGGGAGCTTCGTCGTTCCAGCCGGTGATCGAGGCCTTGCGGGTGCCTCTGTCTCGCCAGTGCGGACAGAACCACCGGTGTGTCCGGAACCCGTCGAAGTGCCTGGGTCGCCACGAGCGTGCGGGGTGACCCACTGCCACCGTCGCCGGGGAACTCCTACGTTATGGTTTCCCAAGAGGATCGGTTCCCCCCGCGACCCTCGTACTCGAGCGTCTGTCGGGTCATCGCCGGGGACCAGCCGGGACTCCTTGCTGAAACTGACGAAAGGCGCGATGTGGGTGGCGCGGAGATGCCTGAGCTGACACGGCGGTCACGCCCGTCGGCTCGCTGGCGGCGGCTACGGCGACCGGTTGCCGGCGCTGCTGGTCTGGGCCTGTTGTTCCTGGCTTCCTGCTCGATCCAGGACACCACCAACCAGTTCCAGCGGTTGGGGCTGCCTGCGCCGGCCAGCAACAACGCCATCCCCATCGGCGACCTGTGGCTCGGCACCTGGATCGCGGCCGGCATCGTCGGCATCCTGGTCTGGGGGCTGATCGGTTGGGCGGTGCTGCGGTACCGGCAGCGGGCGAATCTGCTGCCACGGCAGAACCGCTACAACCTGCCGATGGAGATCATGTACACGATCGTCCCGTTCGTGATCATCGGCGTGCTCTTCTACTTCACCGTCGTCGCCCAGAACAAGGTGATCGCCAAGGACCCGAACCCGGACGTGACGGTCGAGGTCGTCGGTCAGAAGTGGTCGTGGACCTTCAACTACAAGTCGGCCGATGATCCCGAGGTAGGGGCCGACGTCTGGAACGCCGGCACCATCAACCAGACACCCGACCTGTATCTCCCGGTCGGCAAGAGCGTCCAGTTCGACCTGCGGTCGCCCGATGTCATCCACTCCTTCTGGGTCCCCGCGTTCTACCAGAAGATGGATGTCGTCCCCGGTCGCAACAACTCCTTCCAGACGACCCCGACCAAGGAAGGCGTCTTCGCCGGCAAGTGCGCCGAGCTGTGTGGCACCTACCACTCGGCGATGTTGTTCAACGTCCACGTGGTGAGTGAGGACGAGTACACGGCGTACCTGAAGACGCTGGTGGCCAAGGGCCAGACCGGAGAGGCCACCGGCCCGGTCAACGCCAACGAGTACGGCCCGGCCGGAGAGGGGCAGACGAGATGACCACTCTGCAGCGCACGGCGACGACGACCGAGGTCGCCGAACCGACCCGCGAGCTGGGCACCAAGATCTGGCGGTGGATGACCACCACCGATCACAAGGTGATCGGCAACCTGTACTTCGTCACGTCGCTGATGTTCTTCGCCTTCGGCGGTGTGCTGGCTCTGGCGATCCGGGCCGAGCTCGCCTTCCCGGGTCTGCAGTTCCTCTCGTACGAGACGTACAACCAGTTCTTCACCATGCACGGCGCGATCATGCTGCTGCTGTTCGCCACCCCGCTGTTCGCCGGCTTCGCCAACGCGATCATGCCGCTGCAGATCGGCTCGCCCGATGTGGCGTTCCCCCGGCTGAACATGTTCTCCTACTGGCTGTACCTGTTCGGCGGGCTGATGGCCTGCTCGGGCTTCCTGACCCCGCAGGGCGCGGCCAGCTTCGGCTGGTTCGCGTACGTGCCGCTGAGTGACGCGGTGAACTCGCCAGGTGTCGGCGGCGACCTGTGGATCATGGGCTTCTACCTGGCCGGTATCGGAACCCTGCTGGGGTCGGTCAACTTCGTCACCACGATCATCTGCCTGCGGGCCCCCGGCATGACCATGTTCCGGATGCCGATCTTCACCTGGAACATCCTGGTCACCTCGATCCTGGTGCTCATCGTCTTCCCGATCCTGGCGGCGGCGCTGTTGGTGCTGGAAGCGGACCGGGTGCTCGGGGCACACATCTTCGATGCGGCCACCGGCGGCGCCATGCTCTGGCAGCACCTGTTCTGGTTCTTCGGGCACCCAGAGGTGTACATCATCGCGTTGCCCTTCTTCGGCATCATCACCGAGGTGCTCCCGGTGTTCAGCAAGAAGCCGGTCTTCGGCTACATCGGCCTGGTCAGCGCCACCCTGTTGATCGCCGCCCTGTCGGTGGCGGTGTGGGCTCACCACATGTACGTCACCGGTGCGGTGAACCTGCCGTTCTTCTCCTTCATGACGTTCCTGATCGCCGTCCCGACCGGGGTGAAGTTCTTCAACTGGATCGGCACGATGTGGGGCGGCAACATCACGATGGCCACGCCCATGCTCTGGGCCGTCGGATTCCTGGTCACCTTCCTGTTCGGTGGCCTGACCGGGGTCATCCTGGCCAGCCCGCCGTTGGACTTCGCGCTCTCGGACTCCTACTTCGTGGTCGCCCACTTCCACTACGTGGTGTTCGGCACCGTCGTGTTCGCCATGTTCGCCGGCTTCTACTTCTGGTGGCCGAAGTTCACCGGGCACATGCTGGACGAGCGGATCGGCAAGATCCACTTCTGGATGCTGTTCATCGGCTTCCAGACCACGTTCCTCGTGCAGCACTGGCTGGGGGTCGAGGGCATGCCGCGGCGCTATGCGGACTACCTGCCCAGCGACGGGTTCACGACGTTGAACCAGGTGTCCTCGGTCGGCGCGATCCTCCTCGGCGCCTCGATGCTGCCCTTCCTCTACAACGTGTGGAAGAGCCGGAACAACCCGAAGGTCACCACCGACGACCCGTGGGGCTGGGGCCGGTCGCTGGAGTGGGCGACCTCCTGCCCGCCCCCTCGGCACAACTTCACCTCGCTGCCGCGGATCCGCTCGGAGTCGCCCGCCTTCGACCTGCACCACCCGGAAGTGGCGCTGGCGGAGTACCCGGCGAACGATGCCGGCGAGGACGAGCTGGTCAACGCCGACGCTCCTGACGACGTCGGCCGGGTCGATGAGCTGAAGGCTCGGCTGGCCGGTGAGTCCGACGACGTGATCGGCGAGTCGACCGACCAGATCAAGGGAGAGGGCGGCAAGTGAAGGTCGAAGCCTGGATCTTCGGTGCGTTGGTGATCTTCCTGGTCATCGTGACACCCGTCTACTGGTTCATGAGTCACGAGATCACCGGCACCGTCGCTCTCATCCTGACCTTCTTCCTGGTCTTGATGATCTCCGGCTACCTCGCACTCGTCTCCCGGCGGATCCCGGCCCGACCCGAGGACCGCAAGGACGGCGACATCGCCGAAGGCGCCGGCGAGCTCGGCTTCTTCCCGCCGCAGAGCAAGTGGCCGCTGTTCTGCGGTCTGACGTTCGCGTTGTTCGTCCTCGGCCCGGTCTTCGGCTGGTGGCTGTCGATCGTCGCCACCGGCATCGCCGTGGCCACCGTGACGGGCTGGATCTACGAGTTCTACCGCGGGGACTACGCGCACTAGCTGGTCGTCACTCGCTACGCAGGCTCCGCTCAGTCTCTGTCTTCCCTCCTCACGAGCGAACATAAAGCGCGTTCGCTCGGTCGTCGGTCCAGACAGAGCCGCTGCGCCGCGCCGTCGCTCGCGACGGGAGCCGTCTCGCTGACGCTCGCCGGAAGGCCGCTCGGGATGGAAGTCGTCACTCGCTGCGCTCCTCACTCCGACTCCGCGGCTGATATATCCACCGTGCAGTGGATGTTCAGGTGAGTATCCGGGCCTGGATGTTTCCTGGGAAGCGGACGGCGAAGCGCGTGTCGCCGACCATCGCCTTCAGGTCGGCGACTCGGGCGTCGACCTCGCGGCGGCGCTTGGCGGCGACCTGCTCGAAGTAGTGCAGGTGGACCTCGCCTTGCTTGTCCTGCGCCCAGGCCCCGACGATGCGACCGTCGACCCAGATCGTGGGACCGCCGTTGCCCACCGAGTCGAAGGCGTCGGCGGCGGCCACCGGGAGATACCAGGAGCGCTGCTTCCAGCCCATGGTGGCCGGATCCAGTGAGGGCAGCAACGCCACCCACGGCTCCGGCTCGGCGACCGGTTCGTCGTCGGCGGCCAGCCACCCGGGACCGTCGGCCAGGGTGACGGCGACCGCGCCGCAGCCCTCCAGTGCCCGACGGGTCAGACCCAGGGTCCACCCCATCCACCACTGCAGGTCGGTGGTGGTGCCCGGACCGAACCGGCGCAACCAGCGGTGGGCCAGCTCGGTCGCGGCGGACACCTCGTCCAGGTCGCCCAGGCCGCCGGGCAGCCAGTCGTCGGTCACCGCGTACGCGTACGCGCCGGTGATCCAGCTGCTCGGGCGGGTCCGCAGCAGATCGCCCTGGAAGCCGAGCAGGGTGATCAGCTGGCTGTGCGCGCCCTGGGTGGAGGCGTACGGCTTGCCGGCGGCGAGTTGGAGCGGCACCCGCAGTCCGCTCACCTCTCGCCCGATCTCGCGCGCCGTGCTGGGACCGTGATCGTGCAGGTGGGCGAGCACCTGGCTCCTCGCCTGCTCGAGCCAGCCCTGCGGATCGGGTACGCCGGCCGTGGTGAGCATCTTCAGCAGCTGGCGGCGGGCCGGTCCGACGAGCTTGTGGGTGGCGGCGGCGTGCATCAGCCGTACGGTGTCCGGCGGCGCCAGCCACAGCGTGCGCCGCATCGCGTGGTGGCGAATCAGGGCCCGCCGCTCGTAGACGACCTCTTCGACCGCTGCGATCGAGGGGTGAACCATCCGGACCAGGGCCGACAACATCACCGTGACCGGATCGGTGGAGTGCAGGGCCACCACGTCCTCGGCGATCCGCACGACGTCATCGGTCCGCAGCCGCGGCAGCAGCCGATGTCGCTGCGCGAGTCGGGCGCGCCGGTCCTCCTCGGTGATGACGTCCATGGTCGGAGTGTGGCAGGCACGGCCGACAGCGGATTAGGCTCACACCATGTGCCGGAACATCCGTCAGCTCCACAACTTCGAACCGCCGGCGACCAGCCGGGAGGTCCAGGAGGCCGCCCTGCAGTACGTCCGCAAGATCGCCGGGACGACCAAGCCGTCCAAGGCGAACGAGGAGGCCTTCAACGAGGCCGTGCACCAGATCGCGCACGCCACCCAGCACCTGCTCGAGCATCTGAGCACGACCGCACCACCGAAGAACCGCGAGGAAGAAGCACTCAAGGCCCGCGCCCGTGCGGCCAAGCGGTACGCGACCGCCTGAGCTCAGCGTTCTGGGGTGCGGCGATCGCTGACCAGCACCGCGCCGATCCGTCGGGCGGACGAGCGATCGCTGCGTCCGTTCCGGGATGGCGATTCCGCGGGCGCGGCCGAGGTCGCGTCACCGTCGGAGGGGGCGGCACCGTCCGAGCTCGCGGGTTCTGCCTCGGGGGAGACGAGGGCGACGTCGGGGCGCGCTCCGTCGTCGTCTCGGTCCGGGCCGAGCAGCGGAGCCGTGCCGGCCACGGCGATCCGTGAGAACAACCCGCCGGAGAAGCCGAGCAGGACGGCCACGGCGAGGGCGGTGAGAGAGGCGCTGCCGTCACTCCAGATCCCGGCGAAGGCGTCTCCCAGCAGGGCGATCTGGTCCTGCGCCAGGAAACCGACGATCATGATCCCGCCGATGGCGTTGAGAGCGCCGGCCACCGGGCTGAGGACCACCATGCCGAGCGACAGGGTGCGGTTCATGAACAAAGCGGACAGCGACCCGAGCAACCCACCCAGCGCCCCGGCGACGAAGATCGGTTCCCGGCCCGGGAAGGTGACGCTCAGCGCGTAGATCGCCGCCAGCCCGACCAGGGTGAGCCACACGGCGACCCGGATGTGGTTGACCTCGCGCTCCTGCGGGGCGTCGCGCTGGCGCTGCAACAGGATCAGCGCAGATCCAGCGGCGTTGCGGACCGGTCCGTCCAGATCGGTCTCGAGTCCGTCCGCGCCCGGCTGGGCCGAGATCGCGGCGGCGATCCGCGACGCTGCCGCGATGCCGTCTTTACCAGAGGGCAGCAGCGCCGCGATCTGACTGGCCGCCAGCCTGAGCGGCGCCCCGGACAGCGTCGACAGCATCTGTCGCTCCAGACCGTTGAGCGTCCGATTGGCCCCGAGCACGTCGGCCAACGGCACCAGCACCACGAAGCGTCCGATGCAGCGTGCTCCGAAGCGCTCGGCCTGATTGATCTTGGTCTCGAGCCTGGTCCCGCCGGACGCCTCGAAGCAGCCGGTGTCGACGATGCCGCGCAGCTCGCCGGCTCGCGCCTGGAGCTGGCGGTAGATGGGCATGCCGATCAGTCCTCGGCTGCTCGCCATCGCGATGCCGAAGTAGGCGGCGCAGGCCACCAGCACCTGGGGCGAGGCGGCGCTGTCGATCACCACCGCGAGATCGGTCCAGGCGCCGCCGGTCCAGGCGACGAACGGCGGGAGCTCGGAGGCGGCCCAGGCGAGCAGCAGGCACCCGATACCCACGGCGCACCTGCCGCGAGTGCGAGTCGAGCGCTTCCGGCACGCAGACACCATGACGACGATCGTGACACTGGCTGCGGCAAGGGCCACGAGCCAGCGGAAGTTGTCACCCATGAGGACCCCCAGTGTTCCCCGGAGGAGGGGTCGGCGCGGGCTGGTGATACCCGATCGCGTACGCCCCTGGCGGTCAGCCCTTCGACTGGATCCGGACGGTGGCCTGAGCGAGGCGCCGCCGGCGAGACTCCATCAGCATCAGCCCACCCGCGATCAGGAACCCGCCGCCCAGGGCCAGCGGCAGCACGCTGGTGCCGCCGGTGTTCGGCAGACCGGGCTCGTCGGGATTGCTGGGCTCGTCCGGGTTGCTCGGCTGGCCGGGTGTCTGGTGCGTCGTGGTGCAGCCGGTGCAGGCGCCGCCCGGGCCCGGCGTGGCGATGTTGGCGAACGAGACGTCGTACGCGTCGTCGTCGACCGTCACCGTGTAGCTGAGCTCAGCCGTGTCTCCCGGGGTGTCGATCCTGGGCACCTGCCAGGTCAGCGTGTCTCCGGAGCGGGACGCGCCGTCGGGGACGGAGTCGAGGGTCGCGAACAGCAGGACGTCGGACAGGTCGTCGGTCACCACCGCACCGGCGAGGGCACCCGATCCGGTGTTCGTCACGGTCAGCGTGTAGGTGACCTGGCCACCCGGGTCGACGGTCGAGCCGGACACCGGATCCGAGGACTTCTCCAGCGTCCAGGAAGCCGTCGTGTGCGTCGTCTCGCAGACCTCGTCGGCCGCCGCCGTCAGCGCGGCTCGCACCGCGTCTCCGGTGAGGGCACTGGCGACGCACTCACCGCCCGGACCCGGAGTGGCCACGTTGTGCAGCACCACGTCGACGGCGTCGTCGTTCACCGTGACGGTGTAGTCCAGAGTCGCGGACTCGCCCGGATCGAGGGTCGGCAGCGCCCAGGTGAGCGTCGTGCCGGTCACCGATCCACCAGCATCCACGTCACCGAGGGTCGCGTCGTCCAGTACGTCGGACAGGTCGTCGGTGACCACCGCGCCGGTGAGCACCGCGTTCGAGTTGTTGCGAGCGGTCAGTGTGTAGGTGATCTCGTCGCCGGGCTCCACCGAGCTCCCGGACGCCGGGTCACTGCTCTTGCTGAGCACGTAGTGCGGCGTCGGGTGGGTGGTGGTGCAGTCGTTCGCCTCCTCGCAGTCACCCCCCGGACCTGGCGTGGCGACGTTGGTCAGCGTCTGGTTGTACGCGTCGTCGTTCACCGTGACCGTGTAGCTGAGGGTGGCGTCGTCGCCGGGCTCCAGTCTCGGGACGGTCCAGGACAGGGTGGTGCCGGTGACGGACCCGTCGCCGTCGATCGGGCCGAGGGTCGCGTTGTCGAGGACATCGGACAGATCGTCGGTGACCACTGCTCCCTCGACCACGCCGTCGGAGTCGTTGGTCGCCGTCAGCGTGTAGGTCACGCTGTCGCCCGGCTTCACGGTGCTGCCGGTCGCCGGGTCACTGCCCTTGGTCAGCACGTAGTGCGGAGTGGGATGACTGGTGGTGCAGTCGTCGCCCGGGTTCTCCGTATTCGGCGGACAGTTGTCGCTGCCGACGCCGGTGGCCACATTGCGCAGGGTGACTCCGTACGCGTCCTCGGTGACCTGGACCGTGTAGGTGACCGTCTCGATGCCTTGCAGGACAGGGACGTTCCATCTCAACGTGGTGCCGGTCACGCTCGCGGTGCCGATGGAGGCGACCGGAGTGCCGACGATCGTCGCGTTGCTCAAGACGTCGGACAGGTCGTCGATGACCACCAGAGTCTGCGGGTTGATCCCCGCCGTGTGCCTGGCGGTCACGGTGTAGGTGATCGTGTCGCCCGGCCGCACCGTCGCCCCGTCGGCAGGGTCACTCGTCTTGGCCAGGGTCCAACGTCCCGGGATGTCGTTGTTGATGATCGTGCAGACGATGTTCGCGCCGAGCGGCACGCTCACTGTCGAACCGTCGAGTCCACTCGTGCAGCTCCAGTCGCCGGCCTCGTAACCGTCGGGCCCGCCGGATTCGGACAGGTCGTAGTCGCCGATGGCCACCGATCGGGACGTCACCGTTGGGTCACCGACGACACCGCTGACACCGGCCGTCGGTCCGTCGGCGGTCAGTGTCCAGTCCGTCGGCTCGGCGGTGCCACCGTCGCGGTTGTCGACCTGCTTGACCAGGGTCAGGGACGCCTGCCGCGCGGTGTTGGTGATCGTGCAGGTGACGTTGCCGCCATTCGGCACGGTCACCGTGGAGCCCGTGATGTCTCCGTTCTCGCAGGTCCAGTCGCCGGCGGTGTAGCCGGTCGGCCCGTCGGCCTCGGCCAGGTCGTAGTCGCCGGCGTCCACCGTGATCCCGGTGACGTCGGCGGAGTTGCCGGCGCCGGTGACCGGGGTCGGGCCGTCTGCCGACAACAACCAGTCGGCTGGGATCGCGGTCCCGCCGGTGGTCCCGTTGTCGACGACCTTGACCAAGGTCAGCTGGGCGGCCTGATCGTCGTTGTCGATCGTGCAGGTGACGTCGTCGCCCAGACCCACGGTGACCGTCGAGCCTGTCACGGAGCCGCCTGCGCACGTCCACGGCCCGGCCGCGTACCCGAGCGGGCCGTTGGCCTCGGACAGGTCGTAGTCACCGATCTGCACGGCGACGTCGGTCACGGGGTCGCTGCCGGTCGCCCCGCTGATCGCCGTGGTCGGGCCGTCGGCGGTCAGGGTCCAGTCGGTCGGCTCCGCGGTGCCGCCGTTGTCGTTGGTGACGGTCTTGACCAGCGTGAGGTGCGGCTGCTGAGCGGTGTTGGTGACGGTGCAGGTCGCGTTCTGCGCCAGGGCCAAGGTGACCGAGTCCTCGGTCGTCGAGGCGCCGCCGGTGCAGACCCAGTCCGAGGCGGTGTAGTCGGCCGGGCCGGCCTCGCTCAGGTCGTACGTGCCGACCAGCGCGCTGTCGCTGATCCCGGTGGTGCCCTCGATGGTGCTCGGCCCGTTGGTCGCGGTCAGCGTCCAGGCGTCCGCCGCGGTGGTGGCACCCGTGTTGCCGTTGTCCACGACCTTGACCAGCGTGAGGGTGGGCGCGACCGCGACGTTGGTGATCGTGCAGACGACGCTCTGACCGACGCCGATCGGCACGGTGGCGCCGGCCAGGCTGCCGCCGCCGACGCACTGCCAGGCGGACGGGGTGTAGCCGTCGGGGCCGTCGGACTCGGACAGCGTGTAGTCGCCGACCTCGACGGTGACGTCGGTGACGTCGTCGGAGTTGCCGTCGCCGCTGACCGGGGTGGGACCGGTCGCCGTCAGCGTCCAGTCGCCCGGCTGGTCGGTCGCGCCGGTCCCGCCGGCGTCCACGTTCTTGACCAGGGTCAGGGTGGACGGGATGGCGGTGTTGGTGACCTCGCACTCGACCTCCTGGCCGAGGCCGATGGTCACGGAGTCGCCGTCAGCGGCCGTGCCACCCGAGCAGGTCCAGTCCGAGGCGCTCCAGCCGGTCGGACCGGCCTCGGACAGCGCGTAGTCGCCGACGAAGACGGGCTGGCTGGTGACCTCGTCGGAGTTGCCAGCTCCCGAGACGGTGCTGGGACCGGTGGCGGTGAGCGTCCAGTCACTCGGCTGCTCGGTGGCACCGGTGCCGTTCGGGTCGACGTTCTTGATCAAGCTCAAGATCGGCGGGATGGCGGTGTTGGTGATGGTGCAGCTGACGTCGCCGCCGCTCGGCACGGTGACGGTGTCGTCGGTGACCGTGCCGCCCTCGCAGGTCCAGGCGGAGGGGTCGTAACCGCCGGGTCCCGCCGACTCCGACAGGTCGTAGTCGCCGGCGTCGACGGTCTGGTCGACGATGGTGACCGAGTCGCCGGCGCCGGTCACGGTGCTCGGTCCGTCGGCGGTGAGCGTCCACGCGCCGGGTCCGAAGGTGGCGCGGGTCTCGCCGTTGTCGACCACCTTGACCAGGGTGAGCAGGGCGGACTGGTCGTCGTTGTTGATCGCGCACGTCACTCGGGCGCCGGTGACCACCGTCACCGAGCCGGCGGCGAAGGTCCCGCCGGTGCAGGTCCAGTCGCTCGGGCTGTAGCCGTCCGGGCCGGCCTCGGTCAGCGCGTACGTGCCGGCCGGTACGGCGGCCTCGGTCACCTCGTCGGCTCCGGTGACTCCGGAGATGCTCGACAGCGGTCCCGTGGCGGTGAGCGTCCAGTCGGTGGCCTCGGAGCTGCCGCCGTTGTCGTTGACCACCGTCTTGACCAGGGTCAGGAAGGCCGGCTCGGCGGTGTTGGTCACCGTGCAGGTGACGTCACCGCCGCTGGGCACCGGGACGGAGTTGTCCACCGAGGTGGCCCCCGTGCACGACCAGGCACCCGCGACGAAGCCGCCGGGGCCGCCCGTCTCCGACAGGTCGTAGCTGCCGGCCGGCACGGTCTGGTTGGTCACCTGAGCCGAGTTGCCCGGACCGGTCACCGTGACCGATCCCGCCGCCGTGAGTGTCCAGTCCGCCGGGACGGCGGTGTCGCCGGGTCCGTTCTGGACGACCTTGACGAGGGTCAGCGTGGCCGGCTCGTCGTCGTTGTCGATGGTGCAGGTGATGGTGCTGCCGTTGGGCACGGTCAGGGTGGTGCCGTCCAACGTCGCCGCGCCGCAGTCCCAGTCTCCGGCGGTGTAACCGCTCGGCCCGTCCGTCTCGGACAGCTCGTAGGTCCCGGCATCGACCGAGGCCAGGGTGACGGCGCCCGAGCCGCTCACCCCGCTCACCGGCGTGGGCCCGTCGGCGTTCAGCGTCCAGTCCGCCGGCACCGCGGTGCCACCGTTGTCGTTGGTGACGGTCTTGATCAAGGTCAGGGTGCCGGGCCGGTCGACGTTGTTGATCCGGCAGGTCACGTCGGCGCCGAGGACGACGGTCACCGTTGATCCGGCGCGGGCGCCCCCGGTGCAGGACCAGGAGCCGGCCGCGTACCCGGCGGGACCGGTCTCGGACAAGGTGTAGGTGCCGATCGCGACCGGGGCGTCGGTGACCGCCGCGCTGCCGGTGGGGCCGGTGACGCCGGTGGTCGGGCCGGTCGCGGTCAGCGTCCAGTCGGTGGCCACCGCGCTGCCGCCGTTGTCGTTGGTGACGGTCTTGACCAGGGTCAGCTGAGCGGGCTGGGCGGTGTTGGTGATCGTGCAGATCACGTCGCCGGCGTTGGGCACCGTGACGCTGGTCCCGGTCAGCGTGCCGCCGGTGCAGGACCAGGCGCCGGCCGCGTACCCGGCCGGCCCACCGGCTTCGGCGAGAGAGTAGCTGCCGGCGTTGACGGTGATGCCGGTGACGGCGCCGGAGTTGCCCGGACCGCTGATGGGGGTCGGTCCGGTGGCCGACAGGGTCCAGTTGGCGGGTACTGCGGTACCGCCCGTGGTGCCGTTGTTCACGATCTTGCGCAGGGTGAGCTGGGCCGCCTGGTCGTTGTTGTTGATCGTGCAGGTGACGTTCGCCCCGCTGGCCACGACCACACTGGCTCCGGTGACCGTGCCGCCGGTGCAGGTCCAGGGGCCGGCGGCGTACCCGGAGGGCCCGCCGGTCTCGCTGAGGGTGTAGTTGCCGGCGTTGACCGTGGCGTTGGTGACGGCGGGGGTGCCCGTGGTGCCGGTGATCGGGCTCGGCCCGGCTGCGGCCAGGGTCCAGGCCGTGGGCACTGCCGTGCCGCCGTTGTTGTTGGTGACGGTCTTGACCAGGGTCAGCGTCGCCGGGCTGTCGTTGTTGTTGATCGTGCAGGTGACGTTGCCACCGTTGGGCACGGTGACATTCGCACCGGTCTGGGTGCCGCCCGTGCAGACCCAGGCGCCGGCGGCGTAGCCGGCCGGACCGGACTCGGACAGGTTGTAGGTGCCTGCGTTGACCGTCGCGTTGGTGACGGGTCCGGAACCCGTGGCGCCGGTGATCGGGGTCGGGCCACTGGCGCTGAGGGTCCAGGCCTCGGGCAGGGCGGTGCCGCCGTTGTCGTTCGTGACGGTCTTGGCCAAGGTCAGTCGACCGGCCTGGTCGTTGTTGTTGATCGTGCAGGTGACGTTGGCCCCGTTGGCCACGACCACGCTCGCCCCGGTGACCGTGCCGCCGGTGCAGGACCAGGCGGCCGCCGTGTAACCGGCGGGTCCGCCGCTCTCGCTCAGGTTGTAGGTGCCGGAGTTGACGTTGGCGTTGGTCACCGCCGCGGAGCCGGTGGCGCCGGTGATCGGGGTCGGACCAGCGGCGTTCAGGGTCCACTGCGTCGGCGTGGCGGCGCCACCGTTGTCGTTGGTGACGGTCTTGACCAGGGTCAGGGTCGAGGGGTTGTCGTCGTTGGTGAAGGTGCAGGTGATCGTGTCCAGCTGGTCCGGCACGATGGTGGTGACCCGTGTGTCACCGGGGACGGTGTCGCAGACCGTCGTTGTGTTCCGGTAGCCGCTCGGGCCGCCGGTTTCGATGATCTCGTACGTCACACCCGGACGCAGGTTGAACGAGGTGCCTATCGCCGAGCCCGGGGCCGACAACACCGGCAGACCGGCCGGGAAGCTTCCGGTGGGCGTGGCCCGCAACGTCCAGTCGGCCGGGACCGCGGTGCCGCCGTTGTCGTTGATCACGGTCTTTCGCAGCACCAGCGTCGCCGTACGGTTCACCGCGGTGCAGCGGACCCATTTACCGAGCGGCACCGTCACGCCGCCGTTCAGACCGTCGGCGAAGCCGGGGATGACAGTGGTCCCGTCGGTGCCGACCTCCTGACAGGTCCAGCTGCCGGTGGAGCCGGCGATGAGGGTGGCGGAGGAGTCGACGAACTGCGTGTAGTTCAGGGCGCCCGTGGTCGTGCCCGCTTCGGCCAGGGGGTACGTCACGCCGGGGGTGACAGCGGCTCCGGTCGCGCCCGCCGAACCACTTGTGCCGTTGGGGCCGGCGGCCGCACCGGCCGGTGCCACGGCGTCGAGGGTCCAGCTGCCCACCGGCTCGGTGCCGCCCTGGACCGTCTTGGCCAGGGTCAGCTTGGTCTGGCAGGTCACGACGTTGCGGATCGTGTAGCTGTTCGCCCCAGCGATCAGCGTCGGCCTGTACGGCAGATTCTGGGCGACGGTCGCGCCGTTGGCCAGCACCACCTGGTTGGAGGTGAGCGTGCACTGGATCGGGATGTTGCTGATCGACTCGTTGATGACCGGCTGGTCACCCAGTCGGAAGCCCGTGCGTTCGACGCCCCAGGCCTGTGCCGTGCCGTTGATGGTGGCCCCGGCGTCGAAGTTGTTCGGCTGACTGCCGTCGGCGTAGTCGGTGCCGTTGATCCGCCACTGCTTGTTCACCGTCACCGCGGCCAGGGGGGCCGGTGCCTTGTTGTACACCGTGCAGGAGATCGGGTACGCCGAGTTGGCCGCGACCGTGAACCCGTTCCCCACGTTCCCCGGCACGACATTGGCGCCGGTGTCGACCCGGGTGCAGACGGCGTTCTGGCCGGTGACCCCTTGATGCAGGGTGTAGCCGGCCTGCGGGGTCTCGGTGAGGGTGATGGTGCCGGAGGTGGTGCCGCCGCTGAAGGTGAGCGGGAAGTTCGCCGCCCCCGTTCCGCTGGTCGTGGTGCGGGTCGTCGGGGTGTCGAACGCGACGCCGGTCGTGCCGGCACCGGTGAACGTCCCAGCCGCCCTGCGGCTGGGCGCCCGCCGTGGAACCGGTGGCCGTGGTCGAAGGAACGACCTGCTTGACCACGGTGATCGACCCTTGGCAGTTGCCCAGGGCCAGCGCCTTGAGCTGAGCGCCCGCGGTCGCGTAGTCGTTGGTCTGGTAGTAGTCGCTGTTGAGCGTCGGACCGGAGATCGACCGCAGGTTCAGACCGGCCGCCGCGCTACCGACACCGTCGCCGACGCCGAAGGCGATCAGCTTGGTGCCCTCCGCCTTGACGGCGTTGGCGGAGAAGATGCCGTTCTCGACCTCACGGAACCGTGTCCGGCTTCCCGGTCCCTCGGCGTTGCCGTAGAACGTCGGGCTGCCGTCGGTGATCACGATCAGCACGTCGAAGGTCGAGGCCGACTGGGCGACCTGGTAGATGCCGCGGTCCCAGTTCGTGCCACCGTCGTCGCCACCGGGCAGCGTCATCCCGTTGATCCGGTTCTTCACCGTGGTCGCCCCGGCCGCGGTGGACACCGAGGTCAGCGCCAGGGTGGCGTTCGACGCGCCCGCCGCCGGAGCGACGGAGGCGAAGGTGAAGGTCGACACCTGCGACGGCGTACCGGTGAGAGCGTCGACGAAACCCGCGCTGGCCGCCTTCATCTGGACCAGCTGGGCGGCGGTCACCGAGTTCGACAGGTCGTGCACGATCGCGACGTTGATGCCGCACTTGGCCGGGAACGTCGGGTTGTTCCGCGAGCTCTGCCAGATGCCACCGGAAGCCTCGTTGTTGGTGTTGCCGGTGGAGATCATGAAGTCCGCGCTCGAGGCGTACACGGTGCCGCTGCGGAGCTGGGTGGCGGTCTGGAACCGGTACTGATCGGACGCGACCGTGGTGCCGGTCCCCAATGCGGGTTGGTGTAATAGCCGGGTGCCGTCGTGCCGGTGATCCGCTTGACCCAGTAGCGGACATCGCGGTTCGCTCCACCGAACTGGGTGTTCGGCACGGTGAACGAGCAGTCGCCGTCGGCGTCGGACGTGCAGGTGCCGAAGCCGGCGACCGGCGTCGTACCGTCGGCCGTGGTGTAGAGACCCAGCTGCACGCCCGCCAGCGCTCCGACCGCCGTCTGGGTCGTCCGGTTTCCGCCGACTTTGACCGTGATCACGGCGTTGTTGCCGGTGGGCTGCGGCACCACCTGAGCCACCACCCGACCGTTCTTGCTCGGAGAGGCCGTCACCGACGGCGTCGCCGAGTCGGATTCGCTCGGCTCCTCGCTCGCGGACGCGGAGGCCTCCGGGGTCGGCGACGGCTCGGCCTTGTCGGTGGGCTCGGCCGACGGCTTCTCGCCGGCCGACTCGTCGTCGCTCGGGCTCTTCTCCGTGGCCGGTGTCGTGTCGTCGGGAGCGGGGGTCTCCTCGGCGTCCTTCGCGGCGGTCTCGTCCTGCGCCTTCACCGTGTCGGTCGGGGTCGGGCTCGGCGTGGGAGCCGACCAGGCCGCGAGCGGGAGCGCCGCTGAACAGCAGCACACCGATCACCAGCGCGATCAACGCCCGACGGAACCCCGACAAGCGGCGGACAGGGGAGAGCCGCACCGCTGACTCCTTCTAGTGGAAGTCACCGTCCGGCGCAGTTGCCGGAACGAGCGTTACGGTAGCCGAAACATAAGAGTTGGATAAAGGCGGCCAACCCCTGTTGTCCGGTCAAAGCCGTGATTGACACGCCCTCATCGTGAATCGTTACCTCGTCGTGATCAAAAGTCACCAGGACGCATGGAGAGGTCGGCCCTCGTCGTAACCGGTCGGTGACTGAACGCCCACCAGAGCCAGCTCGGAGAACTCCGCCAACGACGTCGCACCCGCGTACGTGCAGCTGCTCCGCACCCCGGCCACGATGGAGTCGATCAGGTCCTCGACGCTGGGTCTCTCCGGATCGAGGTACATCCGCGAGGTGGAGATGCCTTCCTCGAACAGGGCGGCCCGGGCCCGGTCGTACGCGCCTGCGTCCTTGGTCCGCATCTTGACCGCGCGGGCCGACGCCATCCCGAAGGACTCCTTGTACATCCGGCCCTGGGCGTCGGTCAGCAGGTTGCCCGTGCTCTCGTAGGTGCCGGCGAACCACGAGCCGATCATCACGGATCCGGCGCCCGCGGCCAGGGCCAGGGCGACATCGCGGGGATAGCGCACTCCGCCGTCGGCCCAGATGGAGCCACCGACCTCTCGGGCGGCCTCGGCGCACTCCAGCACCGCGCTGAACTGCGGCCGGCCGACCCCGGTCATCATCCGGGTGGTGCACATGGCGCCGGGTCCGACGCCGACCTTGACCACGTCGGCACCGGCCTCGACCAGATCCCGTACGCCATCGGCCGCCACGACGTTGCCGGCAGCCAGCGGGATCCGGCGGCCCGTCTGGTCGGCCAGCCGGTCGCGGACGTCGCGGACCGACTTCAGCGCCTGCAGCATCTTCTCCTGATGCCCGTGCGCGGTGTCGACCACCAGCACGTCCACGCCCGCGGCCAGCAGCGCCTCGGCCCGCCCGGCGACGTCGCCGTTGATGCCGACCGCGGCCCCGAGGATCAGCCGGCCGTCGGGGTCGATCGCGGGCCGGTAGAGGGTGGAGCGCAGGGCGTGCTTGCGCGTCATCACCCCGATCAACCGCTCATCGGCCACGACCAGGGCCACCTCGAGGTGGCTGGCGCTCAGGGCGGCGAAGATCTCGGTCGGCGACTCGTCGGCGCCGACGACCAGCACGTCGGACGACATCACCTCATGTACCTGGGCGAAACGGTCGATCCCGGCCGCATCGGCCTCGCTGAGGGTGCCCAGCGGCTTGCCGTCCTCGACCACGACCACGAGCCCGTGTGCCCGCTTGGGCAGCAGCGACAGGGCCTGGCCGACCGGGGTGTGCGGGGTCACCCGCACCGGGGTGTCGAAGACGGGGTGCGATCCCTTGACCTTGCCCACCACCTCGGCCACCACGTCGGCGGGGATGTCCTGGGGGATGATCGCGACCCCGCCGCGCCGGGCGACGGTCTCCGCCATCCGCCGACCGGAGACCGCTGTCATGTTGGCGACGACCAGCGGGATCGTGGTGCCCACCCCGTCGGTGCTGCGCAGGTCGACGTCGAGCCTCGAGGTGACCGATGAGCGGCGCGGCACCATGAAGACGTCGGAGTAGGTGAGGTCGTAGGTGGGCGGGGAGCTGAGAAAACGCACGTGCCTCATTGTCCACCAGTCGGCCGAGGCCGTCTCCCCCGAGAGGTGCGTCGAAGTCACCCCGACCTGGCCAGATCCAGCCCAACACGCCGTGCAGTGCCCCGGTCGAGCTGAGTCTGACGCAAACGGTCCGAGGCGCCGACCTAGGCTGACGATCATGGCCGATGACGACTTCTCGACAGACGGCGCCTACGTGGCCGACGAATCCGGCTTCACTCGCGACACGAACTACATCGACACCCGCATCACCCGGGACGATCGAGACGGCTACCCGGTGGAGCCGGGGCGGTACCGACTGATCGCGGCCCGGGCCTGCCCGTGGGCGAACCGGACGATCATCGTCCGTCGGCTGCTGGGCCTGGAGGACGCCATCTCGATGGGACTGTGCGGCCCCACGCACGACGTGCGCTCCTGGACCTTCGACCTCGATCCGGGTGGGGTCGATCCGGTCCTCGGCTACGAGAGGTTGCAGCAGGCCTACTTCGCCCGCTTCCCGGACTACCCCCGCGGCATCACCGTCCCGGCGCTGGTCGAGGTGTCGACCAGGAAAGTGGTGACCAACGACTTCGCGCAGATGACTCTCGATCTCTCCACCGAATGGGTCGACCACCATCGCGAGGGTGCCCCGGACCTCTATCCCGAGCAGCTGCGGGACGAGATCGACACGGTGAACAAACGCGTCTTCACCGAGGTCAACAACGGCGTCTACCGCTGCGGGTTCGCGGGCTCGCAGGAGGCGTACGACAAGGCGTACGACCGACTCTTCACCGCGCTGGACTGGCTGTCGGACCGGCTGACCGACCGTCGCTACCTGGTCGGCGACACGATCACCGAGGCCGACGTCCGACTCTTCACCACCCTGGCTCGCTTCGACGCCGTCTACCACGGTCACTTCAAGTGCAACCGGCAGAAGCTGACCGAGCTGCCGGTGCTGTGGGCGTACGCGCGAGATCTGTTCCAGACTCCGGGCTTCGGCGACACCACCGACTTCAGTCAGATCAAGCGGCACTACTACGTGGTGCACACCGACCTGAATCCGACCCAGATCGTGCCTCGCGGTCCCGAGCTCGCCGGCTGGTCCAGCCCACACTTCCGCGAGCAGCTGGGCGGCCGGCCGTTCGGGGACGGCACGCCTCCGGGCCCGCCGCGGCCGGCGGAGGTCGTGCCGCTCGCTGATGGGGTGCCGGTCGGCTGAGCCGGAACCACCACCGTGCGCCGAGCCGTCACCGCTGTCGTCATCCTGGCCCTGGTCGCCGGGGCGGCGATGCTGGCGGTGTGGGTCCGCGACCGGTATCTCGCGCCCGGCGCACCGGGGGACCCGTCGTTGGTCGAGGCCGGTCGGCCGGGGTCGACCACGCCGTCGGTGCCGGGCGGGGCGCCGGGGCCGGGCAAGCCGTCGCTGACCAGCGGGCCGTCGGCGCCGGGCAAGCCTGCGCCCAGCACGCCCGCGGTGACGAAGAAGCCGGCGATCCCGAGCAAGCCGCCCACCACGAAGAAGCCGGCGATCCCGAGCAAGCCGCCCACCACGAAGAAGCCGGCGACGCCGGCCAAACCCGTCGCCGGAGTGCCCACGAGGCCGAAGAACGCGCAGCGGATGACCGTCCGCTACGTCTACGACGGAGACACGCTGCAGCTGCAGACGGCGAAGCCCGGGCGCTACGTCACCACCAAGGCCAAGATCAAGGTCCGGCTGATCGGGGTGGACGCACCGGAGATGACGCCGAAGAAGCAGTGCTACGCGCGGCAGGCCACCGACCGGCTGCGCAAGCTCGCCCCAGCGGGATCGGTGGTGTGGGTGGCTCCGGACAAGGACAGCTGGGATGACTACCGTCGGCGACTGTTCAACGTCTGGACCGATCAGGGCCGACTGATCGATCGGGACCTGGTGGCGCAGGGCTACGGGCGCGCGATCAGGGTCTGGCCGAACGTCACGTACTGGCCGGTGATGGAGAAGGCCCAGGCCTCGGCGCAGAAGAAGAAGCTGGGTCTGTGGAAGGCGTGCTGACGCCGGGCCGGTCGGGTCAGGCGCCGTCGCCCTGCGCCGCGGCGAGGTAGGCGGCCGCCGCAGTGTCGCTCAGCCCGTGGCACTCCCGGAGTCCGCGGCGGATCGTGGCGAGGTACGCCGGCGCCGGGGGATTCGGCCTCAGTCCGTGACCCTCGGGCGCGGTGAACGTCAGGACCGGCAGGTCGTCGAGCTCGCCGACCAGGTGCAGCGTCTCGTAGCGACCGGGTCCGTACGAGTGCCGGCGCCGGGCGAGAACCTCGGTCAGATCGAGGTCGACACCGGGGTCACGTCGCATCTCCTGGGCAGCGAGATCGGAGAACTGGGCGGCGGTGATCCGATAGGCGCGGGCGTAGACAGTCCCCTCGCCGTCCGGGTCGTAGAACGCGATGCCACCGCCCCAGGTGGGCGACTGCCAGGCGAAGAAGAGGTGTCCGGGCACCAGCAGCGGCCGGTCGTCGATCGGTGGGCTCGGGTCCCGGGCGCCGGGGTAGTGACGAGCGGCGCCGTCCGGTCGGCCGCCGGACAGGTAGGTCTCGAACCGGTCCCGCGCCAGGTTGGAGCCGTACGCCGCGTACCAGAGGTCAGGCACGGATCTGCCGCCGTTCGAGCGGGGCCAGCAGACCGGCGCAGCCGATCGCCAGCAACCCGAGGGCCGCCGGCACGGCGAAGGCCCAGCGCAGTCCGACCTGGTCGGCGATGATCCCCACCAGCGGCGGGGTCAGCAGGAAGCCGACCCGCATCATCCACCCCGAGACGGCCAGGCCGAAGCCCCGCGGCAGGCCGGGAAGCTCGTCGGCGGCCTGCATGGACAGGGGGATGAGGACGGCGATACCCAGTCCGACGATGCCGAAGCCCACCACCGCCGCGATCACACTCGGCACGGCCATCACCACGCCGAAGCCGAGCACCGTCAAGATCCCGCCGACCCGGCTGACCCCTCGCGGCCCGAACCTGGTGACGATCGGGTCGCCGGCGAACCGGCCGATGATCATGGTCGTCTGCATCGCGACGAACACGGCGCCGCCCACCGCGGCAGTGGTGCCGAGTGAGCCGGTCAAGTAGAGGGCGCCCCAGGTGTTGCCGGCGTCCTCGCCGGCCGCACCGGCGAGGCCAACCAGGCAGATCAGGAGCAGCCTGACGATCACGCCCCCCGCGACGCGTGGCCGCCGGTCGGCGGCGTCGAGCCGGCCGGTCGTGCCGTCCCGTTCGGTGACCGGCTCGTGGCCCGGCAACAAGAACCGGCTGGCCACCAGGAGGGCGACGGCGAACACCACTCCGGTCACCAGCAGGTGCCAGCGCACCGGGACGCCCAGCCCGGCGAAGACCGAGCCGATCAGGCCGCCGATCACCGCGCCGACGCTCCACAACCCGTGCAGCCCGGTGATGATCGAGGTGCCGATCCGGCGCTGCACCCACAGCCCCTGCGCGTTGTTGGCGATGTCGACGAGGGCGTCGACCAGCCCGACGCACAAGAACACGGCCGCCAACGCGAGCCAGCTCGAGGCCCACCCCACCCCCACCAGGAGGGTGGTCATCGCCAGCGAGGCAACGACGATCACCCTCTTCGACGACCAACGGGTGACGGCGACACCCGCGAAGAGTCCGGAGAGCAGAGCGCCGAGCGGCCAGGCCGCCACCGCGGCCCCGAACGCGGCTTTGTCGAGCCCGAGATCGGCCACGATCTGGGGGTAGCGCGGGACCAGGTTGGCGAAGGTCATCCCGTTGACGGCGAAGGTCGCCCCGACGGCGTAGCGGGCACGACGGACGGGATCGACCATGGCCGCAATCCTCGCAGTGACTGCCGGTGGTCCCGGCGCCGTCGGACCTGTCGAGACGGGCCGAAATAGAACCTGTGTTCACATTCGGTCTATCCTGACCGGGTGGACGTCCAGCCGAGCGCGCCGACCGGTCGACACGTCTGGGTCACCGGCAACGGTGGGTACGTGGCGCCCACCCCCGGGGTGGTCGTGCAGTGGCAGTACCTTCCGGTGCACAACGCGACCGCGAGCGGCTGGGCGGCGCTGGTGGTGCACGTCCCGTTCGAGGGAGCCGTGGCGATGCAGTGGGTGCCGGCCGAGCGGGTCGAGCCCATTGCCGATCCGGCTCCGCAGGAGCGCTGAGGTGGCGGCGGGTCGCCGGCACGTCTGGGTGGCCGTGCCGGGCGGCAGCCGGCTGCCGGGACTGGTGGTGGCCTGGCGACGGGACGGCGACGGCTGGCAGGCGCAGGTCGCCCTCGTCCGGGACGACGCCGTCCTGCTGCGCTGGGTGTCGGCCACCGATCTGCGGCCGGTCACCGACGATCGCTGGGGTCGCCCGATCCCGGCGGGGAACCAGCACCGGCCGGTTACGCAGGCGGAGTAGTCGGCTCTCTGTGTCGGCGGTCCCGGATCGGGTGCAACGCCGGTGAAACAATCGGCGGCTAGCGTGACGCCTGCTGACGGTGCGCTGCCGTGCGCCCACCCGTTCGTCGAAGGAGACCGTGCATGAACCTGGCTCCATCGGATACCGAGAAGCTGTTGATGGCCGTGGCGGGGATGATCGCCCGCGACCGGCTGGAGCGTGGCGTCAAGCTGAACTACCCGGAGTCGGTGGCCCTGTTGAGCACCTGGGTGATCGAACGCGCCCGGGAGGGTGTCGGCGTCGAGGAGCTGATGACCACCGGTCGCGAGGTGCTCGGTCGCGGCCAGGTGATGGCCGGGGTCCCCGAGATGATCACCGACGTCCAGGTCGAGGCCACCTTTCCCGACGGGCGCAAGCTCGTCACCCTGCACGATCCGATCCAGTGAGGGGGCGAACCTGATGAGCGGGACGAGCAGCAGCGGACCGGGTGCGATCAAGGTGTCTCCGGGCGACCTGGAGCTGAACGCCGATCGCGGACCGTCCGAGCGCGGCGAGCTGACCTTCACGAACGTCGCCGATCGACCGATCCAGATCGGCTCGCACATCCACCTGCCGGACGTGAACCCGGGTCTCGAGTTCGACCGATCCGTGGCGCAGGGCTTCCGGTTGGACATCGCGTCCGGGACCTCCGTCCGGTTCGAGCCCGGCGTCTCCCGTACGGTCGGGATCGTCGCCCTGCGGGGGCGCCGGCAGGTCCCCGGGATCCAGATCCGTACGAGCGGGAGCGTTGGCTCATGAGCCGGATCAGCAGAGACGACTACGCCGCCCTGTACGGGCCGACCGCCGGCGACCAGATCCGGCTCGGTGACACCGACCTGTGGATCGAGATCGAGACCGACCTGACCTTCGGTGGCGAGGAGTCGGTGTTCGGCGGCGGCAAGTCGATCCGCGAGTCGATGAACCAGTCACTGGCCTCCTCGGCCGAGGGCGCGCTGGACACGGTCATCACCAACGCGGTGATCCTCGACCACTGGGGCATCGTCCGGGCCGACGTCGGCATCAAGGGCGGGCGGATCGTCGGCATCGGCCGCAGCGGCAACCCCGACATCGCCGACGGCGTCGACCCCGCCCTGGTGATCGGACCGGGCACCGACGTGATCTCGGGTGAGGGCAAGATCCTCACCGCCGGCGGCTTCGACTCGCACGTGCACTTCCTGTCGCCGTCGCAGATCGTCGAGGCGCTGGCCGCCGGTCTCACCACGCTCGGTGGCGGCGGAACCGGGCCGTCGGAGGGATCGAAGGCCACCACCGTCACGCCGGGGGCCTGGCACCTCAAGCAGTTCCACCGCTCGCTGGATGCGTTCCCGGTGAACCTGCTGGTGCTGGGTAAGGGCAACACGGTCGCCGAGTCCGCCTTCGAGGAGCAGGCGCTCGCCGGTGCCGGTGGCTACAAGGTGCACGAGGACTGGGGTTCCACGCCGGCCGCGGTCGACGCCGCCCTGACCGGGGCGGAGCGCTGGGGGCTGCAGGTCGCCCTGCACTCCGACTCGCTGAACGAGGCCGGGTTCGTGGCCAGCACCATCGCCGCGTTCAAGGACCGGAGCATCTCGGCGTTCCACGTCGAGGGGGCCGGGGGTGGTCACGCGCCGGACATCCTGACCATTGCGGGGCTGCCGAACGTGCTGCCCGGCTCCACCAACCCGACCCTGCCGCACACGGTCAACACGGTGGCCGAGCACCTCGACATGCTGATGGTCTGCCACCACCTGAATCCGGCCGTGCCGGAGGACCTGGCCTTCGCCGAGTCCCGGATCCGGGGCACCACGATCGCGGCCGAGGACCATCTGCACGACCTCGGGGCGATCTCGATCACCTCCTCCGACGCCCAGGCGATGGGCCGGATCGGCGAGGTGATCACTCGTACCTGGCAGGTCGCGCACCTGATGAAGCAGGTGCGCGGAGCCCTGGCCGGCGGGCTGCCCGCGGACAACTTCCGGGCCCGCCGGTACGTGGCGAAGTACACGATCAACCCGGCCATCTCGCACGGGGTCGACCACGAGATCGGCTCGGTCGAGGTCGGCAAGCTGGCCGACCTGGTGCTCTGGGAGCCGAAGTTCTTCGGGGTCAGCCCCAGCGTGGTGATCAAGGGCGGCGGCATCGTGGTCGGCGCGCTCGGCGACCCGAACGCGTCGATCCCCACCCCACAGCCGGTGCTGATGCGGCCCGCGCTGTACGGCCCCGGTGCCCCGCACCTCTCGCAGTCGTACGTGGCGCCGGCCGCGTTGGAGAACGGACTCGCCGCCGAGCTCGGTCTCGGCCGCGACCTGGTGGCGATCCGGTCGACCCGCGAGGTGGGCAAGGCGGACATGATCAACAACGATGCGCTGCCGAGGATCGAGATCGACCCGGAGACGCACGCCATCGCCATCGACGGCGAACCGATCAGCCCAGCACCGGCGCAGGAGCTCCCGCTGGCCCAGCTGTACAAGCTGTTCTGAGGGTGTTTCCGATGCCGAGTTGTCAGCGCCTGTGGTCGCTATGACCACCACGGGTGCTGACAACTCGGCGTACCTGAGTCTGCTGCTGGCCGATGGGCGGCTGCCGACCGGCGCGCACACCCAGTCGGCCGGGTTGGAGCCGGCCCTGAACCACGGACTGCGCCTGGATCGGGTGCCGGACTACCTGGTTGCCCGGCTGACCACCGTGACCGAGGTGGAGGCGGCCGCCGCGGTGGTGGCCCGTCGGCGCTGGCTGGCCGACCCGAGCGTGCCGGCCCTCACGGAGGTGGACCGGGCCTGGCGGGTCCGGACGGCGTCCGCAGCCCTGCGCGATGCCTCGGACCTGCTCGGCCGCAGCTATCTGCGGCTGGCCGCGACCGTGTGGACAAGGCTGGCGCCGCTGACCGCGAACCGGATTCAGTCGAGCGGAGCGAGCATCTCGGCCAGGTGGTGTCGGGCGGTGGTGATCGGGGCGACGGCGGCCGAAGCCGGCCTGGGCGGGGAGCAGACGGCCCGGCTGATCGGCTTCGAGGAGGTCCAGACGGTGATCGCCGCCGCGGTGAAGCTGCAGCCGTTCGACCCGGCGGTCGCGGTCGCCTGGGCGGTGGCGGCAGGCCCCGAAGTAGAGGCGATGGTCGCCCGGGTCGCCGGTCTGTGCACCATCGACGAGATCCCCGCGTACGCCGCACCGCAGATCGAGCACTGGGCCGAGCTGCACACCCGAACCGAGAGGCGCCTGTTCCGTGCATGACCACTCCTCCCCGAACGTCCAGCGATCCCTGCGATTGGGGGTGGCCGGCCCGGTCGGCACCGGCAAGAGCTCGCTGATCGCCCTGTTGTGTCGCGAGCTCGGCACCGAGCTGAGCCTCGGCGTGATCACCAACGACATCTACACCGACGAGGACGCTCGCTTCCTGCGCTCGGCGGGGGTGCTGGCGTCGGAGCGCATCCGGGCGGTCGAGACCGGGGCGTGCCCCCACACCGCGATCCGGGACGACATCAGCCAGAACCTCCTGGCCGTCGAGGACCTCGAGCACGACTTCTCGCCGGTGGACGTGGTGCTGGTCGAGTCCGGCGGCGACAACCTCACGGCGACGTTCTCGCCGGCCCTGGTCGACGCCCAGTTCTTCGTGCTGGACGTGGCCGGTGGGGGCGACGTCGCCCGCAAGGGTGGTCCCGGGATCGCCGGTGCCGACGTGCTGATCGTCAACAAGACCGACCTGGCCCCGTACGTGGGGGTCGACGTGGACCAGATGGTGCTGGACGCCTCGGCGGCCCGGGACGGCCGTACGGTGATCGCGCTGTCGCGGACCGATCCGGCGTCGATCGTCCGGGTGCGCCAGTGGGTGCTGGACACGCTGGCCGAGTTCCGGTCGGGCTCCCTCCGGCCTCGCGACCCGGGTCCGATGGCCCCGCACGCCCACGCCGACGGGGTCGTGCACGCCCACCCCGGCGACCTCGCGCATTCCCACTCCGGTGACGAGGCGTCGTCCACACCGGTGAACGGGAGTCGTCACGCCCACTGAGCTGCACGAACGCATCACGTCGACGACGACCAGGCTGCTGGTGGAGGTGCGGGACGGTCGGCACCAGCTGCGTACCGGCGCCGGGCCGCTCCGCGCCCAGCGGCTGCACGGGCCCACCGATCGGGTCCGGGTTGCCCTGGTGGGTCAGACCGCTCTGCTGCTCGGCGGCGATCGGGTCGGTCTGGACATCGAGGTCGGCCCCGGAGCGATGCTGGAGCTGTCCGACATCGCGGGCACCGTCGCGTACCACGGGCGGGGGAGACCGGCTTCCTGGCACACGAGCATCCGGCTCGGGTGGGGAGCGCGGCTCCACTACGCCGGTGAGCCGCTGGTCCTCAGCGACGGTTCCGATGTCACCCGGACGCTGACCGTCGACCTCGCCGACCGCGCCGCCGCGTGGCTGCGGGAGACGATGGTGTTCGGCCGGGCCGGCGAGGTCGGTGGAACCGTGGACGCGACGACCGTGCTCCGCCGTGAGGGCACCGAGTTCTGTCGTGAGCGCCTGATGCTCGATCCGGCGGCCCGTTCGCGGCCGGGGGTGCTGGGCGGGGTGCGGGTCGTCGACTCGGTGCTCAGCCTGGGCGCCCCAGCGGGCGAATGGGCACCAGACCGCACGGCTTCGACCCCGGCGACTGCCGCGGACCGGCACTCCCGGTCGACACCGTCCGATCTGGTGACCTACCAGCTGCTCGAGCCCGACAGCACGCTCACCCGCTACCTGGGTACGAGCCTGGCCGACTCCCCGCTGGCTCGCTCGTCGCTGGGAGATCGCGGCTGACCTCAGCCCGGATCGCGCCCGGAGCTAGCCCTACTCGACCGCGGTGGAAATATCACCCGCGGAGTTGGCTGTACTCGACTTCGCTGGTGATACAACTCCAGCGGAGTTGCGATGTGATGCCGGTCTCAGCCGCCCGTCGTACCGGAATCGGTGCTGCCGACCTGCGGGTCCTCGCTGCCGGCCGTCGACGGTGACGCACTCGGGGTCGGCTCGGTGCTGGCGGACGGCTCCGTGCTCTGGCTCGGCTCGGTGGAGGGCTCGGCCAGCTGGCTGGGCTGGCTGGACGGCTCCGTGCCGGTACCGGCGCTCGGCGTCGCCGACGGCTCGGCGCTCGGCTCGGTCGAGGTGCTGCTCGACGGCGCCTGAGTGGGGGTGTCCGTGCCACCCGAGCGGCCCTCGCTGACCTGGGTGATCGTGGTGCCCTCGCCGCCGGAGACGGACTGGCCGCTGATCAGCTCGAAGGCGGTGATACCGGCGATCGCCAGCAGGAAGACGGCCGCCGTACTGACCAGGATCGGCTTCCAGGGCCACCGTGAGACGGGTCGTCCCGCACTGTCGACGTCGGCGGCGGTCGCCACCGGGTCGGATGAGGCGGGAGCGACGGCGGCCGTGGGCGGGGTGACGGTGGTCCAGCCGTCGACCGCGGTGCTGGTCGACACGGAGGTCACCTCGACGTCGGTCTGGCCGACCCGACCGACGAACGCGGACGCGAGCTTGTCCTTGGTGTGCTTGAGCGACGCCGTGTACAGCGAGCCGGCCGCGCCGGCGACGACGCTACCGATGGCCGCGCCGAGCACGGTACCGGCCACGCCGAGCTGGGCGCCGATGACGGCCGCGGTCATCGCGGCCAGGGCACCGCCGACGAGCTGGGTCGCGGACATCTCGAGCCGCGGGGTCTTCGGCTCTGGGGGTTGCTCAGGGGTTGGGCGGGTCAGGGTCTTGGTGTCAGTCATCGTGGAGAGCGAGTTCCTGGTGTTCTGGGGTTCGGGCGAGGTCGTGCCCGTGGGCACTGGACGCCCCTGTCCACTCCGCCCAACGCGAGGGAACCGCCGATCGTTACCCACTCACCACTCGGGGTGATCAAACCCACACCGGCCACAACGCAGCGACGCCCCGCCCGGAGGGGCGAGGCGTCGGTGATGGGGTGGTGCTGGTTGTCAGTCAGTCCTGGGAACCTCGAGCGCCCGAGCCGGCCCCGATCTCCTGGGTGCCGTTGCCGTTGCCGTTTCCGTGACCATCGCCGTGACCGTTGCCGATCTCACCGTGACCGATGCCGTCGCCGTGGTCATCGTCGTGGTGGTGGGCAGCCTCTTCGAGCTCTGCCCGGGTCGGCTTGCGGAGCGCGTCGAGATACCAGAACCGGGTCGCCTTGCGACGACGCTGCTCGGCCTTGAGCTCCTTGTCGGAGAGGTCACCCTGCTCACTCACCGCGGCCAGGGGCAGCGGCTCGACGTGCTGGGTGAGGGTGTACGCCTCCTCCTGCTCGATCGGCTCGTGCGCCTCGGAGTACCCACCGGACGGGTCGCGCACGATGATGGCGCTCTCCGAGCCGTGCAGCAGGCGTTCCGCGTCGGACCGCTGCAGACCGATGCAGATCCGCTTGGCGACCATGAAGGCGATCACCGGCCCGACGAACACCGCGACCCGCATGAAGTAGGTCACCGAGTTGAGGGACACCTGGAACTGAGTGGCGATGAGGTCGTTGCCGCCGGCGACCCAGAACAGGCCGTAGCAGGTCATCGCAGCGACGCCGAAGCCGGTCCGGGTCGGCGCGTTGCGAGGGCGGTCGAGGATGTGGTGCTCGGACTTGTCGCCGGTCACCCACTGCTCCAGGAACGGGTAGATGGCCATCAGGCCGAACATCGCTCCCATCAACCCCAGCCCCGGGATCGCCACGTTCCACGACCAGGTCGTGTGGCCGATGTGGGACTCCCAGTTGGGCATGATCCGGATCGCGCCTTCGACGAAGCCCATGTACCAGTCGGGCTGGCTGCCGGCGGTCACCTGAGCCGGGTTGTACGGACCGTAGGTCCACACCGGGTTGATCTGCATCAACCCGCCCATCAAGGTGATGACCCCGAAGACGATGAAGAAGAAGCCACCGGCCTTGGCCATGTAGACCGGGAAGACCGGGTAGCCGACGACGTTGCCGTCGTTGCGGCCGGGCCCCGGGTACTGGGTGTGCTTGTGGTAGACCACGAGCGCCAGGTGGGCCGCGATCAGACCGAGCAGCACGGCCGGGATGAGCAGGATGTGCGCCATGTAGAGGCGCGCCACGATCAGCGAGCCGGGGAACTGTCCGTCGAACACGAACATCTCGGCCCAGGTTCCGATGATCGGGATCGCGCGGATCAAGCCGTCCACGAACCGCAGCCCGGTGCCCGACAGGAGGTCGTCGGGGAGCGAGTAGCCGGCGAAGCCCTCGATCAGGCCGATGCTCAGCAGGCCGACACCGATCAGCCAGTTGATCTCCCGCGGCTTGCGGAACGCGCCGGTGAAGAAGATCCGCAGGCTGTGGGCCAGCATCGCGGCGAGGAACAGCATCGCGCCCCAGTGATGCATCTGGCGGACCAGCAGACCGCCGCGGATGTCGAAGGAGATGTTCAGCGTCGACTCGAACGCCTCCGACATCTGCAGCCCACGGAGCAGCTGGTAGGTGCCGCCGTACTCGACCTCGGCCATCGACGGCTTGAACCACAGCGTCAGGAAGACCCCGGTGAGCAGCAGGATGATGAACGAGTAGAGCGCGACCTCGCCCAGCAGGAAGGACCAGTGGTCGGGGAACACCTTGCGGATGAACGGGCGGCTCAGCTTGGCCACGCCGATCCGCTCGTCGGCCCAGGTGGCGGGGCCGGCGGCGACCTTGAAGACCGGGCCGAGCTGCTTGGGTGGTGTCTCAGCCGCGACCGAGCTGCTGGAGGAGACGGTGGGGGCGGGCTTGGCCATCAGTTATCACCCTGCTGGAAGTCGTTCTTGGAGTCCCGCTCGAAGTAGCTGGGGCCGGTGGGCACGCTGAAGCCGTCCCGGGCGACCAGATACCCCTCGGCGTCGACGGTGATCGGCAGCTGGGGCAAGGACCGTGCGGCGGGTCCGAAGACCACGACACCGGAGTCGCCCAGGTCGAACGTCGATTGGTGGCAGGGGCACAGCAGGTGGTGCGTCTGCTGCTCCCACAGGCTGATCGGGCACCCGACGTGGGTGCAGATCTTGGAATAACACAGGATGCCGCCGACGTGCCAGTCCTTGCGCGAGTCGGGGATCTTGATCGTGTTCGGGTTCATCCGGACGACGATGATGGAAGCTTTCGCCTTCTCCTGCAGGAACTCGGTCCCGTGGTACTCCTGCAGGTTCTCGGGCTGGGCGTTGACCAGCTGGCCGATCTGGACCTGCTCCGCCTTGATCGGGACGTAGGTCACGTCGTTGACCAGCCGGATGCCTTCCTTCCAGATGGTCGTCGCGATGGTGTTGGCGATGAACTTCTTGGTCGGCCAGGGACCGAGATCGGCCAGCAGCACGACTCCGGGCAGAGCGATCAGACCGAGGGCGCCGAGCAGGCTGCGACCGAGCACCTTCCGGCGGGTGATGCCGGACTCGTCGATGCCCTGCTCGAGCATCGCGACAGTCTCCTGGCGCTCTTCGTCGCTGGACTCCGCCCCGTGCCGGTAGTCCACGGCCTCGTGGTCGTCCATCAGCTGACGTGCCCACTGGATGGCGCCGGTGCCGATCAGGATCAGCGCCATCCCGAGGCTGAGTCCGAAGATCACGTGCTGCAGGTTGGACCGCAACGGGCCGAAGTCGACGTACGCCGTCTTGGGGATCGCGAAGTACGTCACCACGAAGATCAGGGCCAGGATCGGGACGAGCCCGAACATGGTCGCCACCTGCCGGGTGGCCCGGTCGGCGGCGTCCTCGTCGATGTCGGTGAGCCGGGGCAGGTGCTCGGGCTCACCGGGGTCCGGGACGGGGAACCGAGCATCGTCGACGGTGGCGAGCTCGCTGCCGGGTCCGCCGCTGCCGTCGCCGGTGCGGTGCTCCAGGTCGGTCATCGCGCCTTCACTCCCTTCGCTGCGATCCAGATCGCGAACAGGATCAGGACGCCGAGACCGGCGACCCAGCCCCACAGACCCTCGGCCACCGGCCCGAGTCCGCCGAGCGCGAGTCCACCGCGGTTGGGCTGCTCGTGCAGCTCGTTCAGGTAGCCGATGATGGCCCGCTTGTCCTCGACGGTCAGCACGCCGTTGGAGAACACCGGCATCTGCTGCGGGCCGGTGATCATGGCCGTGTACAGGTGCATGTTGCTGACGCCGAACAGGGCCGGGGCGTACTTGCCGTTCGGCAGGGCGCCGCCGGCGCCCTCGAAGTTGTGGCAGGCGGAGCAGTTGGTGCGGAAGAGCTCGCCACCGCGGGCGATCTCCTCCTCGCTCAGACCGGCCGGGTCGTACTGCTCGGGCTCGGGGATGGCCGGGCCGGGACCGAGGGTGGCCACGTACGCGGCGAGGGCGAGCACCTCGTCCTCGGTGAACTGACTCGGCTTGCTCTGGGCCTGCGGGCCGGGGTGTGCCATCGGCATCCGACCGGTCGCCACCTGGAACTCCACGGCTGCCGCGCCGACGCCGTTCAGCGGCGGACCCTGGATGCTCCCGGAGACCTGACCCTCACCGTTGAGACCGTGGCACGAGGCACACGAGACGGCGAACAGTGCCTTGCCCTCAGCGACCTGCTGGCTGGTGCCGGTGTCCGCGGCAGATTTCGAGGTCGGCGCAACTGCCGAGTAGAGAGCGCCCATGACAAGCAGGGCGAACACCAGGGCCAGCCCTTTGGCTGCCGGGTGCCGTCGTCTTGCGGTCAGGAATCGCACGTGGGGGTCCCTCTCGGTTGTGCGGTGAGGCGGTTTCCGTTGATGGGAAGTTCGCCCATCTGATCATTCAGTTGTGTGGTCGGGCGCGGATGCGCCCGCGGTCAGCGAAGCAGGTAGATGACACCGAACAGGGCGATCCAGACCACGTCGACGAAGTGCCAGTAGTACGACACCACCACGGCGCTGACGGCCTGCTCGTGGGTGAAGGTGCGGGCCAGATAGGTGCGGCCGAGGAACAGCACGAAGGCGACCAGTCCGCCGGTCACGTGCAGTCCGTGGAAGCCGGTGGCCAGGAAGAACGCCGACCAGTAGACGTTGGTGGAGATGGTGGCGCCCTCGGAGAAGAGCGCCGCGTACTCGAACACCTGGCCGCCGATGAAGAAGGCGCCCATCAGGAAGGTCAGGATGTACCACTCACGGAGGCCCCAGTTCTTGATCGCCGCCAGCGAACCGGTCCGCTTGACCTGACCGCGCTCGGCGGCGAAGACCCCCATCTGGCAGGTGAAGGAGCTGGCCACCAGGACCGTGGTGTTCACCACCGCGAACGGGATGTTGAGCATCTCGGTCGAGGACTGCCACAGCGACTCGGTGCCGGCGGCCGCGGCCTGGGCGTTCGTCACGTTGCGGATGGTGAAGTAGGCCGCGAACAGGGCGGCGAAGAACATCAGCTCCGAGGCCAACCACACGATGGTGCCGACGGCGACCATGTCGGGGCGTCCTTCGTGCCCCCGCAGGCGCGACTGCGGGATGCGGTGCAGCGCGCCGTGCGGCTTGATCATCGAGCCGCTGATCTCGTGTGTATGCAGAGCCACGAGGTCATTATTGCCGTACGACACCGCAAGGTCACCCCGGGGCACGCAAACGAGTTGTCGCCGGCTCGTACGGCGCCTCCCGGCCCCGGTGCATCGTCACCTCGGTGACGGACGCCGGCGGCGGCCGCACGAGACCCGGCCGGTCGAGCGTGGGGTCGACGATGGCCGTTCCGATACGATCCCCTGGCACACCGAGGAGGAGGACATGGCCGCGATGACCGATGAGGTCCAGCACACCAACCCGACCGCGACCGAGCCGACGCGGGAGCTCGTGATCCTGCTCTACGCGTCGGACCGGACCGTACGGGAGAACGTCCGCTTCACCCTCGGCCGCAAGGTGGCGTCCGATCTGCCGCCGATCCGGGTGCAGGAGGTGGCCACGCAACCCGCGGTGCTGACCGCGATGGACCGCGGCGGCATCGACCTGGCCATCCTGGACGGCGAAGCGGTTCCCGGGGGCATGGGTCTGTGCCGCCAGCTCAAGGACGAGATCTTCCCGTGCCCGCCGGTCCTGGTGCTCACGGCCCGCCGGGACGACGCCTGGCTGGCCACGTGGTCACGCGCCGACGGAGTGGTCCCGCACCCTGTCGATCCGCTGCGCCTGCCGGAGGCCGTGGCCGCGCTGCTGAGGTCGAGCACAGACGTGTCCGTCGGTCCCGCCTGACATGCCGAGCGCAGGTGCCCGCCCGGCCGACCGCACCTGGTCGGAGGTCCTCGGGCCGCTGGTGTCCGGTCGTGACCTGTCGCACGAGGGCACGGCCTGGGCGATGGAGCGGCTGCTGAGTGGTGAGGCCACACCGGCACAGCAGGCGGCCTTCGTGGTGGCGCTGCGTTGCAAGGGGGAGACGGTCGAGGAGCTGGCCGGGCTGGCCGACACGATGCTCGACTTCGCGACGCCGATCGAGGTGCCGGGTCCGGCCGTCGATGTCGTCGGCTCCGGTGGCGACCGTGCCAACACCGTGAACATCTCCACCATGGCCGCGATCGTCGCCGCCGCAGCCGGGGCTCGGGTGGTGAAGCACGGCAACCGAGCGGCCTCCTCGGCCTGCGGCGCCGCAGACGTGCTCGAGGCACTGGGGATCGTGCTGGATCTGCCACCGGAGCGCCAGACCGCTGTCGTCGCCGAGGTCGGCATCGGGTTCCTGTTCGCTCCGCTCTATCACCCCGCGTTGCGGCACGCGGTGTGGCGCCGCGAGCTGGGCATCCCGACGACGTTCAACTTCCTCGGTCCGCTGGCCAACCCGGCTCAGCCGATCGCCCAGGCGGTGGGCGTGGCCGACGTGCGGATGGCCGAGCTGATGGCTGGGGTCTTCGCGGCCCGGGGCCAGCGCGGGCTGGTGGTCCACGGCGGCGACGGGCTGGACGAGCTGACCACGACCACCACGTCGACGGTCTGGGTCTACGCCGACGGGGAGGTTCGCCGGCGGGAGCTCGACCCGGCCGTCCTCGGGATCCCGCGGGCCACCGTCGCCGACCTGGTCGGAGGGGACGCGGCCACCAACGCCGGAGTCGTCCGCGACCTGCTGGACGGCCGGAGCGGACCCGTTCGCGACATCGTCGTCCTGAACGCGGCCGCGGCCCTGGTGGCGTACGACGGGCCGGTCGCCGACGATCTCGAGGCCCAGCTGTCCGAAGCGCTGTCGCGGGCGAGGAACGCGATCGACTCGGGCGCGGGCAAGGCGAAGCTCGAAACCTGGGTCGCCGCCACCCAGATCTGATGGTGCTCGCTCCGCTCGCACGCGGATCGCGCTCGAACCCGACGGTGTCGTCGCTCTTCGCGGAACGAAAAGCGTGTTTCGCCTCATCGCTCCTCCATCCGTCGGCGCGCGATCCGGTCGGGTTCAGTGGAGAAAAGACTCACCTCAGTTGATGCGCAAAGAGGCGAGTGACTCTTCGGCGAGGGTGTGGATCTGTTCGCTCGCGTCGTCGGGCACGGAGCTGAAGGCGACCACCACCGAGCCGTCGTCGAGACGCACCAGGATCGCGGTGACGTCGTCGTAGCGGCTGGGCAGTCCCGGGATCTCGTAGCTCACCCGCGCGGTCACGCGCACGCCGCTGTGCCCGTCGACGGCATGGTCGGCGACGTCGACGTGGTCGACCCGGGTGGACGCGCTGCCGTAGATCGTGCCGGCGAGCTTCCGAACGGTGGTGACCGAGTCGTCGTCGAGGTCGAAGTCGTCGGCCAGTCGATCGTCGACCGAGGCGAGACAGGTCATCGCCGTCCAGCCCGAGTGCTGGCCGGTGCGCGGGTGCACGGTGGCCTCGGCGACGAAGACGACGTCCAGCACGCCCGGCACCTGATGGGTGCCGCCGGCCACCTTGTACGGCGACGGGGGCAGGTCCATCGTCACCGGACCGATGCTCGCGCGGCGGGCCCGCTCGTCCAGCTGACCCCCGACGGAGGCGGCGGCCTCGTCCGGCTGGCGGCTCGACCCGGACGGCGGTCCGGACCAGAGCAGCAGCAAGGCACCCGCCGAGGTCGTCAGCACGAGCGCCACGACGACCGTCCAGGCCACGGCCCGCACCATCCGCGACTGGTGGCGGGGCGAGTCGACCGCGACGGTGTCGTCGGGCGAGGGGGCGTAGGCGTGGTCGGCGGTGTGATCGGTCCAGGTGGCACCGTCCCACCACCGGTACCCGGCGTCGGCGGGGACGTCGTCGGCGGGGTCGGGATACCAACCCGGTCGCGGCGTCGTGGTCACGACAGCGAGATTAGTTGGCCGTGGCGAACCGTCAGTCCTCGTCGCGTCAGCTCGGCGTACCGGGGCCTGATTAGGCTCGGCGCATGATCTCTCGTGAGCTTGCCCGTGAGCTGGCGGCGTACCTGCACTGGCAGCCGCAGAACGGCGACCAGTTCTTCATCCCGCGTCCGGAGATCGCGGACTCCGTGTTCTTGATGAGCGACATGGTGGTGGAGCTGGTGACCCGCAACGGCGACACCCGGTTCCACTTCAACGGCACGGTGGAGTGGGCGCTGGACTCGGTGGAGCTCGGCGATGTCATCTGGTTGCCGCGGGAGGACCAGCTCCGCGAGCGACTCGGCGAGCACTTCTTGTCGATGGACGTGGTTCCGGACGGGTACGTGGTGGGACTCAGCGGGCCCGGTCGGGCCCATCACACGGCACCGGAGAGGTCGGCCGCGGACGCGTACGCCCGCGCGCTGCTCTACGTGGTCAGCCAGGTGACGACGGCGGCCAGATAGGCACCGGCCAGGATCGACGGAGCGTAGGCGAACGAGCCGCGGCGCCCGGCCGCCAGCCGGACCAGACCGACCACGGCTCCCGCCAGACTGCCGAGCACCAGCGCCCAGGCGAGCAGCGACCACGAGGCGGCGGCGGTCGCGGCCCCCACCAGCGGGGCGAACCGCACGTCGCCGAAGCCGATCCCGCCCCGGGTGATCAACCAGACCGCCCCGAAGACCGCCCCGGCCAGGACGAAACCGCCCAGTCCGCGGAGCAGCTGGACCCACCCGCCGAGGAGCGCTCCGACGACGGTGGCCGCCCCCATCGCGGCCCAGGCCACGCGGGTCAACGGCAGGGGCAGCCAGGTCGTCCTGGCGTCGATCGCGGCCAGCAGCAGGCCGACGGTGGCCAGCACCAGCCAGCCCGGCAGCACCGATCGGGGGAGGGCGAGCGCGGGAATCGCGACGGCCACCGCCGACAGCACTCCGACGATCGCGGCGAACCGTCGCGTGCCGAGGGTGGCGTAGGGGATCTTGGTGTCCGCGGGATCCTCGGAGTCGTCCGGGTCGTCGGCACCGGGGTCGACGCTCGGCTCGGGCAGCCGGCGCAGCACAGCCGGTGTCGCGAGGAACAGGGCCAGGCCGGTCGCCACCGCCAGGATCAGGACGGTCGGGAGCGTCATAGCGGCCGGCCCGAGGCGTTGCGCACCGACCGACTCAGGCCGCGGCGACGCAGCCGGCACCGAGCTCCTGGTCGGTCTCCCAACGCTCGTACGCCGCCGCGATCTTCAGCGCCGCCAGCTGCGGGCAGGTGGCCGAGTGGTGATCGAGAACCTGCTCCACGTCCCTGATGCTCACGCCGATGTGGTCGGCGAGCCGCTGCACCGTCCAGCCGGACTCCACCATCGATCGCAGCCGATAACGGCTGGGCCGCACCGGCACCGGCCGGAAGCGAATCGCCCTGGCCTCCAAGGTCGTGATCCGCAGCAGCCGCCGGCCCGTGTCGCCGCAGATCCGGCGCACCGGGCGACCGCGACGTCCGTGCGCCAGGTGCTCCACCGAACGCACACTGACCCCGGCCATCCGGGCGATGACCGGCTCGGTCAGCCCGCTGGCGAGCAGGTGCGTGAGATGAGCTCGGAAGGGAGCGGCGTCGACCCACACGCCCTCCTGCTCGGGGTCGTAGGAATACAGAATCGGCTGCAGCGCCTCGATCACGGTTCCTCCTCGTCGGACTTCTACTGGAGAAGGCCTTTTCGGAGGGGCCGCTGTGAGCGCTGCAGCCGATGTTTTCTGCGTCAGGTGTCGTCGGTTTCGGCGACGATGTCGTCCCGACTACCGACGTGTCGTCCGGGCGCTACTTGGTGTCGTCGCTCGTCCCCTCGGTGTCACCCGACGCGGAGACCTCGCCGCCCTCGGCCTCGGCGTCTTCGGCCGGCAGCTCGCCCCCTTCGCCGTCCTCGGTGTCCGGGTCCACGTCCTCGCCGCTCTCCGAGCCCAGCTCGGCCTCCGGCTCGGTGGCCTGATCCGCCTCCGGCTCGGTGGGCTCCTGGTCGGTCGTGGCTTCGGCGGCGATCTCGTCCTCGACGGCCTCGGTGGCGGCCGTGTCGTCATCTGTCTCGGCGGCGGTCACGGCGTTGGCGCTGGTCGCCGAGGTGGGGTCGGTGGCGGCCGACCAGGTGCTGGCCGGTGAGGTGGCCGGACCGGCGGGCGTGGTCGCCTTCGGCACGTACGGCGCGGTCGGCCTGGCCGCCTGCCAGTCCGCATCCGAGCTGCCGAGCAGCTTGCGGGCGACGATCGCCGCGATGCCGCCGACGGCGATCACGATGGCCAGCCGCTTGAGCCAGCGGCTCTTCGGCTTCGGGGCCGGGACCTCACCCTTGGCGGCGGCCACGACGGCCTTGCCACGACCGGCCGCCTCCGCCACCACTGCCTTGCCCCGGTCGGTGGCCTCGACCACGATCGGGGCGGCCGCCGCGGCGGCCAGCGCCTCGGCCAGCTTGGGCAGCACGTCGTCGTGCATCCTGATCTTGGCGGCCTCCACGGCGGGAGGCACCCTGTCCAGGGCGTCATCGAAGGCCGGCCCGAACTTCTCCACCGCCTCCTGGGCCACCCGGGCGCTCCGCTGCTTGGCCGACTTGGCGTACGGACCGACCGTCTCGCTGACCTGCTGGGCGTACGGGCCCACCTTGTCGCCGACCACGTCGGCCGCGTGCTGGGCGTACGGGCTGACGGTGTCGACGGCCTGCTGTGCGTACGGCGCGACCCGTTCCTTCGCCTGCTGGGCATAGGGGCTGACCGCATCGGCCGCCTGCTGGGCGAGCGGTCCGACCCTGTCCGCGGCCGCACTGATGCGGTCGGCCGCCAGATGAGCGAAGTCCTGCGCCGCCGGCAGGACCTCCTCCGCTGGGCTGCTCTTCTTCCCCATCACATTCCTCCATCGTCAGGTGCGGCAGCTGATCCCGAACCGATCGTGGGCTGCCGAATTCGACCACCGTACCGCCCGTCCGGTCGCCTGCTCAGGGCCGGTCGCCTTGCCCACGCATGACAGGATGGCTCCCGATCTCCTCGACCGCCGACGGAGACTGACGGAAGGTACGACCACCGGTGGCCACCACGGCGACGCTGCACACGAATCACGGCGACATCACGATCAACCTGTTCCCCGATCACGCCCCGAAGACCGTGGCGAACTTCGTCGGGCTCGCGTCCGGCACCAAGGAGTACGCCGATCCCGAGACCGGTGCGCCGACCACCGGCAAGTTCTACGACGGACTCGTCTTCCACCGGGTGATCGAGGGCTTCATGATCCAGGGCGGTTGCCCCCTGGGCACCGGCACCGGCGGCCCGGGCTACTCCTTCGCGGACGAGTTCCACCCCGAGCTGGCCTTCAACAAGCCGTACCTGCTGGCCATGGCCAACGCCGGACCCGGCACCAACGGCTCTCAGTTCTTCATCACCCTCGGTCCGACGCCGCACCTGAACCGCAAGCACACGATCTTCGGCGAGGTGGCCGACCAGGCCAGCCGCGACGTCGTCGACGAGATCGGCAGCGTCAAGACCGGGCGGATGGATCGCCCGGCCGAAGCCGTCGTGATCACCTCCGTCGACATCTCTGAGTGACGTCAACGGTCGTCGACTGACCCAGGGGGCCTCGTGAGCGAGCCAGGGCCGAGCTTCACCGCCCCGAACTTCACGGGCTGCTACCGGCACCCGGAGCGGATGACCGGCATCACCTGCCAGCGGTGCCGGCGTCCGATCTGCGGGGAGTGCATGACCGAGGCATCGGTCGGTTTCCAGTGCCCGCAGTGTGTCGGCATCGGTCGATCGACCGTCCGGCAGGTCAGGACGCGTTTCGGCGCGGCCGTCCGACCCGGTGGCGCGTTGGCGACCAAGGTCATCATGGGCACGTTCGTCGCGGTCTGGCTGCTCGACCTGGTCACCGGAGGTCTGGCGTCCGGGCTGCTCGCGATGAGCAACAGCTACGTCCTGATCGGGCAGTTCTGGCGGCTGGTGACGACCTCCTTCGTCTCCGGTCAGCTGCTCGGGGTGCTGATGAACCTGTTGGTGCTCTGGCTGGCCGGGCGTGCCCTGGAGTCGGAGCTGGGCAGCTGGCGGTTCGCGTTGCTGTTCCTGGCCTCGGGTTTCGGCGGGGCGACGCTGTTCTTCCTGGTGGCGCCGGTCACCTCGTGGTCGGTCGGCGCGGCGTCGGCGATCGTCGGTCTGCTGGCGGCCAACACGATCGGCAAGGCCAAGAGCGGCGAGGACGTACGCCCGGACATCGGGTTGCTGGTGCTGCTGGTCCTCTACGCGGTGCTGGTCGGCTTCGCCAGCTTCGGCTGGGTCAGCCTGATCGGCGGCATCATCGTCGGCGGCGTGTCCGGGGCGATCCTCGCGTACGCCCCCCGCCAGAACCGGATGGCCATCCAGCTGGTCGGGATGCTCTCCCTGGTCGCGGTCTGCCTCGGCCTGGTGGTGGCCAAGATCGCCCTCTGGTGAGTGCGTCGTCGGTGACCTACGGGTCTAGACCCGACTGACGCTCGGCACCGGGACCGGCTCGTACGACGGGGGGCGCGCGACCGAGATCAGGATGACGAGCGCAGCCACAAAGGCGACCACCAGCACGCCGAGCACGATCAGCAGGGCTCGCGGCAGACGCGTGGTGGCGGAGGCAGTGCTCACGCGTCGCCGAGGGAGAAGGCGGCCTCGAGGTCGTGACTGGAGTAGGCACGGAAGGCGATGTGCGTCTCGGTCTCCCGCACACCCAGCACCTTGTTCAGCCGGTCGGCGACCACATCGGCCACCTGCTCGTGGCCGGCCACCCGGACCAACACGATGAGGTCGATCGTGCCCGTCACCGAGTAGACCTCGCTCACGCCCGGCAGGGCGGCGATCTCCTCGGCGATCTCGGGGATCCGGGCCACGTCGGCCTTGACGAAGACGATCGCGGTCAGCATGGACGACATCCTAAGGACCCGGTTCGACGCCCTGTCCGCTGTCCCCGGTCAACAGCACGGCTAGGTCGAGACACCCGGAGAGCCGACGCCGAGCTCCGACACCAGGCTCGGGTGGTCGAGGGTGGCGTGCAGGGGCCACGCCCAGTCGCCGGTGAGCTCCATCAGTCGCGACCCCGGCTGCTCCAGCCAGGCGGCGATGCGTTCGGTCTCCTCGATCCCTGCGGCGGGCAACGGACCCAGCGGGGCGAGCACGGTCTCGGCGGTGGCCCGAACGGCGCGGGCGACCGCCTGCGGGACATCGCCGGGACGCGCCAGTCCGGCCGCGGCCAGGCGGCCGTACCGGATCACGTGGATCTCCCAGTCGTCGCCGTTGCGCCGCGCGGCCACGATCTCGGGGCAGGCGGCGAGACTGCCCACCCGGTGGAAGCGGGCACCCGTCCTGATCAGGGTGTCCAGCCGTCCTCGGATGGTGGCTGCCTCCTCGAACCGTTGCTCGGCGGCCAGCCGCTGCAGGCGATCCCGGAGTCCCCTGACCGCGGGCCGCACGTCCTCGGCCAGGGCCGACCGCACCTGCTCGACCAGGTCGGCGTACCCGTCCACTGAGATCGCGCCGGTGCAGGGGGCGGCGCAGCGGTCCATGTCGGCCAGCGCGCAGGCGGGTGAGGGGCGGCGGGTGCTGAGTCGCTGGGTGCACTGGCGGATCGGGAACCCGTCGTACACCGCCAGCACGACCTCCTCGGCCGACTTGCGCCGTCGGAACGGGCCGAAGTAGGTGGCGCCGTCGTCGCGGACGGCTCGCACCACGCTCAGGCGGGGGAACGCATCCTGGGTGATCTTGATCCACAGGTTCCGCTCCGGGAACTTGGAACGGCGGTTGTAACGAGGGGCGTGGCTGGCGATGAGCCGCAGCTCCACCACCTCGGCCTGCAGGGCGGTGGCACAGGGCACCGCCTCGACCCCGGTCGCGACCCGGACCATCTCCTCCATCCGAGGGCGCTTCTCCGCGGCCGTGAAGTAGGTCCGGACCCGCCGCCGGATGTTGCGCGAGGTGCCCACGTACAGCACCTCGCGACTGTCCTCGCGCTCGGCGACGAACAGGTACACCCCCGGCTGCTCGGGTAGGTCCTTGGCCCAGGTCCGCTTCGCGCGCCGCTGCGGAGACACCCGCCGGGTGAACTCCCGGAGGTCCTCGATGGTCTGCACCCCGAGGTTGCCGACCCGCTCGATCAGGGCGTGCAGCACGTCGACGGTGGCCTCCGCGTCGGTCAGGGCGCGGTGGTTGGGGGTGGTGACGGACCGGAAGTGCTGCGCCAGGGTGGCGAGACGGCAGTTGGGCACCTCGTCGCGCAGCAGGATCGCCCGCGCCAGGGCTGCGGTGTCGAGGACCGGCCACTTCGGGTACGGGTAGCCGAGCGCCTCGCAGCCCCGGCGCAGGAACCCGGTGTCGAACGGCGCGTTGTGGGCCACGATCACCGTGTTCTCGGCGAAGGCCAGGAACGCCGGCAGCACCTGACGCAACGGGGGCGCGTCGGCGACCATCGCGTTGGTGATGCCGGTGAGCACCGCGATCAGCGGCGGGATGTGACCCTTCGGGTTGACCAGGGTCTGGAACCGGCCGAGGATCTCGCCGCCGCGCACCTTGACGGCTCCGAACTCGGTGATCGCGTCGGTCTCGGCGCCGCCGGTCGTCTCCAGGTCGACGACGCAGAACGTCACCTGCGACAGGTGCGTGCCGAGGTCCTCGAAGGAGTCCTGGAGGCTGGCCCCCGGCGCGCTGGCCCTGGTCGCGATCATGACGCGAAACTAGAGGGACCTTCTGACACCACGTGCTGAGCTCAGCCGCTGCACGCTTCGGACCCTCCCCGGATGCCGCCGCGGAGTCGCGTACGGCGGGTGCGCGAGCGGAGTCTCGGGCCGGATCGCGCCGCGGAGTCGCGAACGGTCCTCGGGGCGGCGTCGGTCAGGGGACCTCGGCCAGGAGCTCGCCGTGCAGGACGGCGAACCAGGCGTCCGGTTGGTCGCCCCACCACCGCCAGCCGGCGGCCAGCTCGTCCAGCTCGGCCGGGTCGGCGAGCTCGGCCGCCACCGCCTGGGTGGCGAAGTCGGAGCGGACGACGCGCTCGGCCCAGGTCTGGGACCACCAGGCGACGTCCTCCGGGCTGGCGAAGCACCAGGTGGAGGCGCTGTAGCTGACCGCGCCGAAGCCGGCTCGCTGGGCCCACTGCCGCATCCGGCGGGCCGCGTCCGGTTCTCCACCGGCGGCCCGGGCGACCTGGTGGTAGAGCTCGAGCCAGTGGTCCAGCCGCGGATCGGTCGGGTACCAGGTCATGGCGGCGTAGTCGGCGTCACGGGCCGCCACCAGACCTCCGGATCGCACCACCCGACGCATCTCGATCAGGGCGGCGACCGGGTCGGAGAGGTGCTGCAGCACCTGGTGCGCATGCGCGACGTCGTAGCTGTCGTCGGCGTACGCGAGCGCGTAGACGTTGCCGACCTCCGCCGTGATCCGGCCGGCCCCGCGCTCCGCGGCCAGCTCGCGGGTGGCGATCACCGCCGTCTCGGCGCTGTCGATGCCGGTCACCCACCCCTCGCTCAGCCGCTCCGCCAGGTCGACCGTGATCGTGCCCGGCCCCATCCCGACATCGAGCAGCCGATCCCGCGGACGGAGGTGGGGGAGCAGGTACGCCGCCGAGTTCTCCGCCGTACGCCAGCGGTGTGAGCGCAACACGGACGCGTGGTGGCCGTGGGCATAGCGATCGGGATCACGGACATCGGTCATGACCTCAGTCTCCCGCCGCCCGCTCCGCCCAGTGGCCACCGTCCGCAGACCGACGAATGAAGCAGGACCACCACCCCCGGGAAGGAGCAGGAGCGCCGACTCCGTCTGGACCGAGGAGGGAGCAAACATGCTGTTCCGTTTGCGATCGACGACGGGAAGACGGAGTCAGAGGGCGCGATGCGAGTGACCAAAACCACCACTCCGGGAAGGAGCAGGAGCGCCGACTCCGTCTGGACCGAGGAGGGAGCAAACATGCTGTTCCGTTTGCGATCGACGACGGGAAGACGGAGTCAGAGGGCGCGATGCGAGTGACCAAAACCAGCACTGTCAGTGGGGGCGGGCAGGGTGGCGACCAGATCGGATCCCATCGCTGGTGGGCCGACGACGAGGTGGGATGGGGAGATTCGAATGGACACGGTTCATGTGGACTGCGACTCGTGTGTGGCGCGAGGGCCGGCGTGCTCGGACTGCGTCGTGACGGTGCTGCTGGGGTCACCCCAGCACGGCGTGGACCTGGACGGCGACGAGCAGCAGGCGCTGGCCGCGCTGGCCCGGGCCGGTCTGGTCCCACCGCTTCGACTGGTGCCCGGAGCGCGACGGGTGCAGGCGGTGCAGACCCCCTTGGAGTGGACGGAGTCGGGGTGAGCGATCTCCCTGTCAGGACCCTGTGAACCTGGTAGAACGATTTTGCGGTGACCATTCCGTGACCTAACCTGTGGAGGTGACCTCATGGTGTTCCGAGGCCGTCCAATCCGGGGGACGTCTGCGTCGATGTGCGCGCAATGCTGCCCTCGGACTGACCGCGCTCGCTCTGACCGGCGCCATGGTGGCCGCCCCTCAGCTGGCGCACGCGGATCCGCCGTTGACGGTCGACGAGGCCAAGGCCCAGATCGCTGAGCTCGAGACCGAGGCTGCGGCCATCGATCAGGAGTACGTGGGCGTCAAGCAGGGCCTGGCGCAGAGCAAGGCCCAGCTGAAGCTCAAGAAAGCCGACGTCACCACCCAGACCACGAAGGTGCAGCGGCTTCGGGTGCAGGCGGGCCAGGTCGCTTTGGCCCAGTTCCAGAATCGTCACCTCGACACCGCGGCCAAGCTGCTGCTGAGCGATGACACCGACGACTTCCTGAGCCAGATCTCCACGGTCGAGAAGGTCAGCGAGAACCAGAACTCGGCCCTCCAGGACTTCCAGGAGGAGCAGGCCAAGCTCACCGAGCTCGAGCGCTCCACTGAGACCGAGACGGCGCAGCTGAAGAAGGAGCAGGCCGAGCTGGACAAGCTCCGGGTCTCCTCCGACAGCAAGATCGCGGAGTCGAAGACGGTGTTGGCCAAGCTCACCGAGGAGGAGCGGCAGCGCATCGCCGCCGAGGAGCAGAAGGCCCGCGAGGAAGCCCAGGCGGCTGCCGAGGGCACCACGGCGGGCACCACCGGCACCTCGACCACGACCACTGACACACCCGTCGACGGTTCGAGCAAGGGCGCCCAGGCGTTGGCCTTTGCGAAGTCCCAGCTCGGCAAGCCCTACCGCTACGCCTCGGCCGGCCCCAACGCGTACGACTGCTCGGGCCTCACGTCCGCCGCTTGGGCCAAGGCCGGCGTGTCACTGCCGCGCACCTCTCAGACCCAGATCGGCGTCGGCCGATCGGTGTCGAAGTCCGAGCTGCAGCCTGGCGACCTCGTCTTCTACTACAGCGGCATCACCCACGTCGGGCTGTACGCGGGCAACGGTCAGATCGTCCACGCCCCCCGTCCGGGCAAGTCGGTCGAGTACGCCTCGCTCGACTCGATGCCGTTCGCCGGCGCACGTCGACCCGGCTGAGCGCCGCTCCCCACCGAGGGACCCCGCCCTGGGCCTCCCTCGGCGCCTGGTTGACCGGTCTGCTCCTGGTAGCGGGCCTCCTGACCGGCTGTTCTCCGGCTGCCTTGCGTGGCGAGGATTCTCCACCGGCATCCTCCTCCGCATCGCCCGCGGCCCGCAGGGAGCACGCGCAACGGCTGCTCGACGACATCGTCACAGCGGGCCGACGGGGTGACAGCATCGAGGCCCTGGTGTCCGCGCGGGATCAGGTCTTCGCCGGGCGTGCCGCAGTCTTGTCCACCAATCTCGCGCGGATCGACTGGTCGGTGCTCACCTGGACCGCTGGTTCGCGACAGGCGAGCCTGTCCACCGCCCGGCAGGCCCTGCTCGGCCCGGACGCCTGGGTGCAGTCGGTCACCGTCTCCTGGGCGCTGCCCGGGGAGTCGCGGACGGCCGAGGAGGACCTCTGGTTGACCTTCGTCGAGGAGCCGGCGGCCGACGGTGAAGGTTCGAGCGCCCTCCGCCTGGCCGGTGACTCCGACGGACCCGGAGCCGGCTCGCCGGCGCCGATCTGGTGGCAGCAACCCGTGTTCCTGCAGCGCGACCACACCACGTCGCTGCTCACCGCTGACCACGACAGCGCGTGGCTCGACCAGGCGTCGGCGGCCCAGCGCGCCGTACGGAAACGGATCGGTGTCGCCGATCGTGACCCCGACGGATCGCTCGTCGTCGAGGTCCCGCAGAGCCGGTCGGCGTTCGAGCGGACGTTGGGGGTGGCGAACGGCAGCTACACGCGGGTGGCCGCCGCGGCCTGGCCGATGGCCGCCGACACCGACACGGCTCCGATCCACGTCGTGGTCAACCCGGAGGCGACCGCTCGGCTGAGTGTGCTCGGGCGAGACGTGCTGCTCACTCACGAGGCCGTGCACGTCGCCACCCGGTCTCCCGGGTCCCCGGCGCCGACGTGGCTCGTCGAGGGGTACGCCGACCGGATCGCCTACCGGGCCCATCCGACCGCCGCCGCACCCGCGACCAAGGCGGCGCGCGATGCCGTACGCGAGCACGGGGTCCCGCGCGACTGGCCCGCCGAGGACGACTTCGCCCCCGACGCGGCCGATCTGGATCTGAGCTACGACCTGGCCTGGACGGCGGCACGGTCGATCGCGATGGCGTACGGCGACGACGCTCTCAACCGCTTCTACGCGGCGGTCGACGGCGGTGCCTCCGTCGACGAGGCCGCCGAGAAGATCGGCACCACGGAGCAGCAGCTGCGGAAGCTTTGGCGGGCCGATCTCACCGAGCTGGCGGCGCGATGACGACGCTCGTGGTGACCAACGACTTCCCGCCACGGATCGGTGGCATCGAGTCCTTCGTGGCGTTGGCCTGCCACCTCCTCGACGATGACGTGGCCGTGCTGACCTCGACGGCCCCGGGATCGGCGTACGGGGACGTCGCGCACGGCTACCCGATCGAGCGGCTGCCGGGACCCCTGTTGCCGACTCCCGCCGTCGGCCGCGCCGCCGTCGACCTGCTGCGGCGCAGCGGTGCCGATCGGGTGCTGTTCGGTGCCGCGGCCCCGCTCGCGCTGGTGGCTCCCACCCTCCGGGCAGCCGGCGCGGAGCGCATCGTCGCCCTGACCCACGGCCACGAGACCTGGTGGGCGACCCTGCCCGGTTCCCGGAGTCTGCTGCGCCGGATCGGGGACGAGGTGGATGTGCTGACCACGATCTCCGACTTCGTGACGGTCCGGATCGCGTCCGCGCTCAGCCCGGCCGGTCGCGCGAAGCTGGTCCGGCTGCCCCCGCCGGTGGATCTGGACGTCTTCCGACCGAGCCCGCGGCCGCCGACTTCTGGAGCAAGAACCACGTCAGCTGTCGATAGCGGTACAAAACGCGTGGTGGGGGTCGGGCGGATGGTGCGGCGGAAGGGGTTCGACACCCTGCTGGACGCCTGGGGCCTGGTGAACCAGGCATCGCCGGCGGCGGCTGGGCACGGACCCGAGCTGGTGCTGGTGGGCGACGGGCCCGAACGCAGCAGTCTCGAGCGGCAGGTGCGGCGCTCGCGCCTGGGTCGGGTGACGTTCACCGGGGCCCTGGATCAGGCCGGGGTGCTGACGCAGCTGCACCGGGCCGACGTGTTCGCCCTCCCGATCCGTACCAGGTTGGGCGGACTGGATCCCGAGGGACTGGGGCTGGCGGCCCTGGAAGCGTCGGCGTGCGGCCTGCCCGTGGTGGTCGGTCGCTCAGGTGGCGCGCCGGAGACGGTCCAGCAGGGCCGCACCGGCTTCGTGGTCGATCCGGACGACCCGTACGAGCTGGCTGCCCGACTGACCGATCTGCTCGCCGATCCCGGTCGGGCTCGCGAGCTCGGTGCCGCCGGCCGGGTGTTCGTGAGCGACCGCTACGGTGCCGACCGAGCGCGTCGCGTCCTCCGCGCTGCGCTGGGGCTGCCCGGCGTCGCTACTGTGTGAGGTCGAGATGCGGGTGGGTGACGCCCGCCGCGGAAGGGGATCCAGGTGGCCGACCAGACCAAGGACAGCATCGAGATCGCAGCCTCGCCGGAAGAGGTGATGGCGGTGATCGCCGACGTCGCGTCCTATCCCGAGTGGGTGTCAGCGATGAAGCAGGTCGACATCCTGAGCACGCACCCCGACGGCAAGCCCGATCACGTCAAGATCAAGCTCGAGCACTCCGTGGTGTCCGACCACTACACGCTGGCCTACAGCTGGCAGGCCGACTCGGTCAGCTGGAACCTGGTCGAAGGTCAGCTGCTCAAGGCGATGGACGGCTCGTACGAGCTGACGCCGTCCACCAAGGGCACCGAGGTCACCTACGCCCTGTCGGTCGACGTCCGGATGCCGATGATCGGGATGTTCCGACGCAAGGCCGAGAAGACGATCATCGACGGCGCGCTCAAGGATCTCAAGCGACGGGTGGAGGGCTGACCATCACGCCCGGACCCGCTGCTGGCGACCCTCCCGCGCTCCGTTCGGCGACGGACGGTCGGGGCCCCGACCGACCGCTCAGCATCGGGATCGACATCGGCGGAACCAAGGTCGCGGCCGGGGTGGTGGACGCGCGCGGCATCATCACCGAGCGGTTGCAGGTGCCGACCCCCTCGCACAGTCCGCAGGCGGTCGAGGACGCCATCGTCGACCTGGTCACCCAGCTCCGGTCCCGGCACGCCGGGGTCGAGTCGGTCGGCATCGGGGCCGCCGGCTGGGTCGACAACACCCAGTCGATCGTCCGGTTCTCTCCGCACCTGGCCTGGCGCGAGGAACCGCTCAAGGACCGGCTGCACGAGCGCATCGACCTCCCCTTGATCGTCGACAACGACGCCAACGCGGCGGCCTGGTCGGAGTACCGGTTCGGCGCCGGGCGGGGCTCGTCGGTGATGGTCTGCATCACCCTCGGCACCGGCATCGGTGGCGGGCTGGTGATCAACGGGGACCTGTTCCGCGGCACCTACGGGATGGCGGGGGAGTGGGGGCACATGATCAGCGTCCCGGGCGGTCACCGGTGCCAGTGCGGGAACCGCGGGTGCTGGGAGCAGTACGCCTCCGGCAACGCCCTGGTCCGCGAGGCCCGCGAGCTGGCCCGGAGCAACTCCCCGATGGCGTACCGGCTGCTCGAGATGCTGGGCGGCGACCCGGACCAGATCACCGGGCCCGGCGTGACGGCGGCCGCGCTCCAGGGCGAGCAGACCGCGATCGAGCTGCTGGCCGACGTCGGTCAGTGGCTGGGACAGGGGATCGCGAACCTGGCCGCGGCGCTGGACCCCGACCTGGTGGTGATCGGGGGAGGAGTCAGTGCCGCGGGTGATCTGCTGCTGCAGCCGACCCGGCAGATGTTCGCCCGGACCCTGACCGGCCGCGGCTTCCGCCAGCAGGCCCGGCTGGAGCTCGCCCACTTCCGCAACGACGCCGGGTTGATCGGGGCAGCGGACCTGGCCCGACACGCGGTGCTCGATCCGCCGATGGCCGACCGCGGTGGTTTCTGGCCGGGTCGGGGCCGCCGGCTGCGGCTCAGAGGACGGCGCCGTCTCCTGCGTCGGGCGGACGTTGACGCGGAAGGCGACTGACCAGCAGCGCGAAGCCCCCGACGAAGCCGATGATCCCGGCCGCGGCCGCCCACTGCGGCAGCTCGATCCCGATGGCGATGACGAGCACCGTCAACACGGCGTACCCGAGACCGATCCAGCCGATCAGCACCGGCCAGGCGGGTCGCGGCAGCGGTGGCGGTGGGTCGGGTTCGTAGCGCTCGTCCGGCGGCTCCGGCTGGTCGCTCGGGTCGGGGGCCGGGAGCGCGGCCGGTGGCAACGGAGTCGGCAGCTCGAAGACGGATCCGGGAGCCGGCGCACGGCCGCCGGGAGGAGTGTCCCACTCCGGTTCGGGTCGGTCCGCGGTGAGGTGGAAACCGGCGACCAGCTCGGCGAACGCGCGGTCCACCGACTCCTTGTCGTCGGCATCGGTCATGAGCGGAGCCTCTCGGGAGTGCAGGAGCGATTCGGGACGACACGTTCTTCGTCGTCCGGGATCGGGACGAACGAGCGAGATGCCGCGGAGCTCTGGACCGCGGAGCGCGGAGCGCGAACATCCAACACGGTCATGACGCTCTCCTGGACGGCGGTCAGCCGGGCCGGACGGCACCGGCGTACGGCATCGAGCTGATCTTGCTGTAGGAGACGGCCCGGCCCGGACGAGGGGCGTTGAGGACCATCCCGTTGCCAGCGTACAGACCGACGTGGCTGGGACGGGAACCGTAGAAGAAGACCAGATCACCGAGCTGCAGGTCGGACCGCGCCACCCGCCGGCCGATGTTCACCTGGGTGTACGTGGTGCGGGGGATCGACACCCCGGCCGCGCGCCAGGCCGCCTGGGTGAGTCCCGAGCAGTCCCAGCGGTTCGGGCCCGTCGCGCCGTAGACGTACGGCTCGCCGAGCTGGGCACGACCGAACGCGAGGGCGATCTCCCCCTTGGTCGATCCGCTGACCGGCGCAGGCTGGACGATCGGGGTCGCGACGGGCGTGGACCCCAGCGACGGGCCGGAGGTGCCGACGGACTCGGCGAGGTAGGCCGCGTACACCCAGCGCAGCGAGCCCTGGAACCGGAACTCGGCGTACCCGCTGCCGTAGCGGCCGGTCAGGGTGACGGCGCTGCCCTCGGCGAGCTCACCCACCACCCGATACCGAGCGCTCGCGCCGGAGCGGATGTTGAGCTCGGCCGTGGCGATCCGGGTGCCGGCGGTCGGGAGCCGTTTGGGTGCGGCGGGTCGGGCGCCGGAACGGTCGAGGTAGTCCCCGTCCACGAAGGCGGTGCCACTCCGGAACCGGACCTTCACCCAGTCGCCGGCGGCCGCGCCGGTGACCTTGATCTTCTGGCCGCGGACCAGGCGGCCGACGATGGCCGCCGACGTGCTCGCCCCGGTGCGGATGTTCACGGTGGTGGTCGCGACCCCGGAGCTGGAGGCGGCCTCCGCCGTGGTGACTCCCGCGGTGGCGAACAGGGCTGCAGCACTGCCCAGGGCGGCGATCACCGTGATCGCCCGTCGGCCGGCTGAGGCCATGAACAACTCCTTTGGTCACTTCAGTCACAAGAGACTGAGATTTCCTCAGGAGGCTAACCACGCCACATTGGTCACGGCAAGGTCACGAGCAGTATTTCGACCGACTATGCAACGCGACACGCCGTCGAGGTCGAGATGAGGGTGAGACTTTTCGGGTCAGGCGGTCAGGCGGTGGAAGAACTCCACCGATGCGGCGAAGATCTCGTCGGCCTCGTAGTCGAGGGTGGCGACGTGATAGCTCCGGGTGAGCGTCCGGTACTCCGCGTCGTCCGAGCCGACCCGCTCCTTCAGGATCGCGAGCGAGGACGGGTCGACGACGTGGTCCTGCTCGGAGCGGAAGACCAGCAGGGGCTGGGTGACCAGGTCCAGGTGGTCCACCACGTCGGCCCACAGGAACGTCTGCGAGTGCAGCGCGTGCAGGGGGTTGCGGTCGTACGCGATCTCCCGCGAGCTCGGGTCGGCGACGTCGTTGCCGATCGCGGCCAGCGACGGCGTGAGGTGCCGCAGCACCGGCAGGATCTTCATCCGGGGATCGGTGATGTTGATGCAGGGGTTGACCAGCACCAGCCCCGCCACCTCGTCCCCGTGCTGCTCGGCGAGCCGCAGGCTCAGTGCGCCACCCATCGACAGCCCGGCGACGAACACCCGGTCGCAGCGTGAGCGCAGGTCGGCGAAGGCGGCGTCGGCGTGCGCGTACCAGTCGGTCCACGCCGTCTGGTTCAGCTCTTTCCAGTGGGTGCCATGGCCGGGCAACCTGGGCAACGAGACGGCAAAGCCCGCCGCCTCCAGGTGCTCGGCCCACGGCCGCATCGACTGCGGCGTGCCGGTGAAGCCGTGCACCAGCAGCACACCGTCGGGGCCGTCCCCCGCCTGGTACGGCTGGACCGCGGGATCGTCGGCCATTGACGGTGGAAGCGGATCGTCGCTCCGGCCACGGAGCCGGTCGACGAGCTGGACGACGGGTCGGAGGGCCTGGCCCAGGGCGGACGTCACGTGCGCATGGTGGCACAGATAACCGCAACCACTAGGCTCACCACGAATCAGGGTTCTGGAGGGGCGTTGTTCTACTGGATCTTCAAGTGGTCGCTGTTCTTGCCGGTCGTTCGGCTGGTGTGGCGACCCAAGGTGACCGGCCGAGAGAACGTTCCCGACTCCGGGCCGGCCATCGTGGTGTGCAACCACACCTCCGCCGTGGAGACCTTCATCGTGCCGGCGGTGATCCCACGCCGGCTGACCTTCCCCGCCAAGGCCGAGCTGTTCGCCGAAGGCGGCGGGCCGGCCAAGCGGCTGGTCGCCTGGTTCCTCACCGTGGTCGGCCAGGTGCCGATGGATCGCTCCGGCGGTCGGGCCAGTGCCGGCAGCATGGACAGCGTGCTGCAGGTGCTGAAGAACGGCGAGCTGTTGGCCATCTTCCCCGAGGGCACCCGCTCGCCGGACGGTCGCCTCCACAAGGGCAAGACCGGGGTGGCCCGGCTGGTGCTGCAGGCCCGGGTGCCCGTCATCCCGGTCGGCATCCGCGACACCCGCGTCCAGCGGTCCAAGCGGTTCAAGATCCCTTACTACCGCCGCGCGAAGATCGCGATCGGGGCCCCGATCGACTTCGACCGGTACGCCGCCGCCGCCGGTGACCGCACCGTGCTGCGCTACGTCACCGACGAGATCATGGCGGCCGTGCAGGCCCAGTCGGGTCAGGTGTACGTCGATGCGTACGGCGCCTCCGTCAAAGCGGCGCTGGCCGACGGTCGCGAGCTCGCGTCGGCAGTCGTGGTCACGCGGCCCGGGCTGGGTCGGCCGGTGCCACCGGTGCCGAGCGCGCCGACCGCCGAGACCGGGCCGACGCCGACCCCGGTGAACGCCGCGCCCACCGAGACCGTCGAGGACGTGACCACGTGAGCGACCCCGCCCGCGACGCCGACAAGGCAGCGCGCAAGGCGGCGAAGGACGCCGAGAAGCGGGCCCGGACGGTGGCCAGGTCACGCGCCCGTCGAGGCGCCTCCGGGGCCGAGCTGGCGGTTGTCCCGCCCGAGGGCGAAGGCGACGACAGCGGCGAGGGTCGCGGTCTGTACTGGGTGATGCGCAACGTGCTGCTCGGCCCGCCGGTCAAGAAGATCTTCTCCCCGATCGTGGAGGGCGCCGACAACGTGCCGGAGAAGGGTGGGGCCATCCTCGCCGCCAACCACCTGTCGTTCGCGGACTGGGTGTTCATGCCCCTGGCGCTCGACCGCCGGATCACCTTCGTGGCCAAGTCCGACTACTTCACCGGGGAGGGCCTCAAGGGCTGGGCCCAGCGGCGGTTCTTCGCCGGGACGGGGCAGGTGCCGATCGACCGCAGCGGCGGCCGGGCCTCGGAGGGGGCGTTGCGTGCGGGCATGAAGGTGCTGGAACGGGGCGACCTGTTCGGCATCTTCCCCGAGGGCACCCGCAGCCACGACGGCCGGCTGTACAAGGGACGGACCGGTGTCGCGCGGATGGCGCTGGAGGCCGAGGTGCCGGTGATCCCGGTGGCCGTGATCGGCACCGACGTGATCGCCCCGCCGGGCAAGGTGCTGAGCAAGGTGATGAGCCCGACGGTCAAGTTCGGCACACCCCTGGACTTCTCCCGCTATGAGGGGATGAGCGGCGATCGGTTCATCCTCCGCTCGGTCACCGACGAGATCATGTACGCGATCATGGAGCTGTCCGGTCAGGAGTACGTCGACCTGTACGCCTCCTCGGCCAAGGAGCTCGCCGCCAAGCAGGCGAAGCAGGACGAGGCGGACGAGGTCTCGCCGCAGACCTGACGCTGCGTCCCGGTGCCGGACGCCTCAGGGTGTCCAGGCGGCCAGCTGCTGCGCGGTCGGGTAGGACGGTTGGGCGCCCTTGCCCGTCGCCGCGTACGCGCCCACCCGGACCGCCGTCGCCACCGCGTCGGCCACCTCGTCCCCGGCGGCCAGCCGGCTGATCAGCGCACCCGCGAACGCGTCGCCGCAGCCGGTGGTGTCGACCACCTCCACCGTCGGTGAGGCGACCCGTCGACTCGTGCCGGCGGCGGCGTCGAGGATGGCGGCGCCGGCGTCGCCGAGGGTGACGACGGCTCGTCCCACACCGGCCTCCGCCAACCGGCCGAGAGCCTCGAGCAGCTCGTCGAAGGTGCCGACCAGCTGCTCGAGCTCGACCTCGTTCACCAGCAAAAGATCGACGGCGGCCAGCACCTCGGGATCGACACGACGGTAGGGCGACAGGTTGAGGACGACCGTGGCCCCGACCTCGCGGGCCCGGAGCACCGCGGCGGCCACCGTGTCGGCCGGGATCTCCAGGCAGAGTCCCACCACCGCGGTCCCGGCACCGATCCCCGCCCGCGCGTCGTCGGCAGAGAGCCGGTCGTTGGCGCCGGCGGAGATGATGATCGTGTTCTCACCGGCCCCGTCCACGGTGATCATCGCCGTGCCGGTGGCCACGTCGAGAGTCCGGATCCGTGCGGTCCGCACCCCCGCCGACTCGGCGGCGGCGATCAGCAGGCGGCCGTGGTCGTCGGTGCCGACCGCGCCGACCATGGTGACGGCGGCACCGAGCAGCCCGGCGGCGGCCGCCTGGTTGGCACCCTTGCCCCCCGGTCGAACGGTCAGATCGGATCCGCGGACCGTCTCTCCGGGTCGTGGCAGGGCCGCGACCTCGACGAACAGGTCGGCGTTCAGGGACCCCACGATCACCACGGGTGCGCTCATGGAATCTGATTCTGCTGGTCGGCGCCGGAGTCTACAGTTGGCGGGTGCCCGACAACCCGCCCATTCCCACCATGGACGAGCTCCACGCGCTCCAGCCGCTGCAGCAGCCGTCGTACGACGACGCGGACGAGGTCGCCCGGGTCGTGTCCCGGCTGCGCTCGCTCCCGCCGCTGGTGTTCGCCGGTGAGTGCGACAGCCTGCGCAGCAAGATGGCCAGCGTGGCGGCAGGGGAGTCGTTCATCCTGCAGGGCGGCGACTGCGCCGAGACGTTCGACGGCGTGACCGCGGCCAACATCCAGGGCAAGCTGCGCACCCTGCTGTCGATGGCGGTCGTGCTGACGTACGCGGCGCAGGTGCCGATCGTCAAGGTGGGTCGGATGGCCGGGCAGTACACGAAGCCCCGTTCGGCCTCCACCGAGACCCGCGGTGACGTGACTCTGCCGGCCTACCGCGGCGACGCGGTCAACGGCTTCCCGTTCACGGCCGAAGCCCGACGGCACGATCCGCAGCGGCTGCTCGGGGTCTACAACGCGTCGGCGGCGACCCTCAACCTGGTCCGGGCCTTCGTCACCGGTGGGTTCGCCCATCTGCGCAGCGTCCACAACTGGAACGCCGACTTCGCCAAGAGCTCCGCCGCGAGCGTGCAGTACCAGACCCTCGCCGGCGAGATCGACCGAGCGCTCGCCTTCATGGTGGCGTGCGGCATCGACGATGACGCGTTCAACACAGTCGACTTCTTCGCCAGCCACGAGGCCCTGAGCCTCGAGTACGAGCACGCGATGACCCGGACCGACTCCCGGACCCATCTGCCGTACAACGTGTCCGGCCACTTCCTCTGGATCGGTGAGCGGACCCGGCAGCTGGAGGGCGCGCACGTCGAGCTCTTGCGGCACGTCCGCAACCCGCTCGGGGTGAAGCTCGGGCCGACCACCACCGCGGACACCGCGCTGGAGCTGGCCGACCGTCTCGACCCCGACCACGAGCCCGGCCGGATCACCTTCATCACCCGGATGGGGGCGCACCGGGTCCGCGACCTGCTGCCCGACATCGTCGCGAAGGTGACCGCCAGCGGCCGTCAGGTCGCCTGGGTCTGCGACCCGATGCACGGCAACACCTTCGAGGCCCGGAACGGTTTCAAGACCCGGGCCTTCTCCGACGTGATCAGCGAGCTCAACGGCTTCTTCGACGTGCACGAAGAGCTGGGCACCTGGCCCGGCGGCGTCCACGTCGAGCTGACCGGTGACGACGTCACCGAGTGCGTCGGGGGGAGCGACGACCTCGTCGAGGCGGATCTGGTCAACCGGTACGAGACCCTGTGCGATCCCCGACTGAACCGCAACCAGTCGCTGGAGCTCGCGTTCCTGGTGGCCGAGCGGCTGACCACGGGTCGGATCCGGCGGGCCAACTCGGTGCAGTCGTTCGTGCCGGTCTCGTTCTGATCGGCTCGGATCTGCACTGATGATGGACCTGCGGTCCGACACCGTCACCGTGCCCACGCCCGCCATGCGGGAGGCGATGGTCAACGCACCCGTCGGGGACGACGTGTACGGCGAGGACCCCACCGTGATCGAGCTGGAGCGACGGACCGCGAAGCTGCTCGGGCACGAGGCGGGGCTGTTCTGCACCAGCGGGTCGTTGGCCAACCTGCTCGGCGTGCGACTGCTGGTCGAGCCCGGGCAAGAGGTCGTCTGTGACGTCGGGGCCCACATCGCCCGGGCCGAGATGGGCGCGCACGCCGCCGTCCACGGTCTGACCATGCGCACCGTCCCGTCGGTCAACGGCTTGGTCGACGTGGACGCGTACGAGCGCGTGGTCGCACCGAACGCCGGCCCCTACCTGGTGTCGACTGCCGCGGTGGCCGTGGAGAACACCCACAACTTCGGCGGCGGCACGATCCAGCCGTACGACCGGTTGGTCGCCCTCGGAGAGGTGTGTCGCTCGGCGGGGCTGGGCTACCACCTGGACGGTGCGCGGCTCTGGAACGCCCATGTGGCCACCGGGGTCGCGCTCGAGGCGTACGGCAGCCTGTTCGACACGGTCAGCGTCTGCTTCTCGAAGGGACTGGGCGCACCGGTCGGCTCGGTGCTGGTCAGCAGCGCGGCGAACGTCGCGCGGGCCCGGGTCTGGCGCAAACGCCTCGGCGGTGGCTGGCGGCAGGCGGGCATCCTCGCCGCGGGCGCCCTGCACGCCCTGGACCACCACGTCGACCGACTGGCCGAGGACCACCGGGCCGCGGCCGTCTTCGCCGCCGCGGTGGCCGCTCGGGTGCCCGCGGCCGTCGAGGTGGCGGCCGTGCAGACCAACATCGTGGTGCTGGACACCGGTGCCGTGCCCGCCGCCCAGGTGGCCGCCGAGGCCAAGGACCGAGGAGTGCTGGTCTCCGCTCTGGGACCCCGGATGCTGCGCGCAGTCACCCACCTGGACGTGTCTGTCGACGAAGCGCGGACGGCGGGCGAGGTCGTCGGCTCGATCCTGGTCGACGCCTGATCCATCGAGCCCGCATCCGGTTCGGCGAGAACGATGAGTCCGCCCCGTCCGCTCGGTCATCACTGACACAACCGTCTCGAGAGGACTCGAATCATGCGCGACCTGCTGGTGACCACTTTTCTGAGCCTGGACGGCGTGATGCAGGCGCCCGGCGGACCCGACGAGGACCCGAGCAGCGGCTTCGAGCTCGGTGGCTGGTCGTTCCACTACTTCGACGACGAGGTCGGCGAGGAGATGGAGCGGCTGATGGCCGAGCCGTTCGACCTGCTGCTCGGGCGGAGGACGTACGACATCTTCGCGAGCTTCTGGCCGAGTGCTCCGGCGGACGAGAACTCGATCCCACTGAACCGGGCGACCAAGTACGTGGCCTCGCGGGGAACACCCGAGCTGACCTGGGACACGTCGGTCCTGCTGACCGGCGACCTCGCCGAGGCGGTCACCGCCCTCAAGCAGACCGAGGGCCCGCAGCTCCAGGTGCACGGCAGCGGTGACCTCGTCCAGACGCTGCTGGCGGCCGGCCTGGTGGATCGCTGGCACCTGGTGATCCATCCGGTGCTGCTCGGCTCGGGGCGACGGCTCTTCGCCGACGGGACGATCCCGAGCTCGCTCCGCCTGCTCGAGGGTCGAGTGACGAAGGGCGGCACCATCATCGCGACGTACGTGCCGGCGGGGGAGGTCGTGGTGGGCAGTTTCGGCTGACGACCGGCTGGGTAGGTTGGCGGCATGCGCCTCACACACCTCGGCCACTCCGCCGTGCTCGTCGAGACCGACGACGCACGGGTGCTGATCGACCCGGGCAACTTCTCCGACGGCTGGCACGGCCTCACCGACCTCGACGCGATCCTGATCACCCACTCCCATCCCGACCACGCCGATCCCGAGCACCTGCCCGGTCTGGTGCGGGCGAATCCGCAGGCCAAGGTGTACGTCGAGCCGTCGATCGTGCTGGCCGAGGAAGCTGGCAAGTTCCCGCAGGTGCAGGGCGATGCCCTGGCCGCCGGTGAGCAGGTGGTGGTCGGCGACCTGCTGGTCAGCGCGGTCGGCGGGCAGCACGCCGTGATCCACCGCGACCTCCCGACCCTGGGGAACGTCGGCTTCGTGCTCCGCTCCGAGGGTCAGCCCACGCTGTTCCACCCGGGCGACTCGCTGACTGCGGTGCCCAGCGGTGTCGACATCCTGGCGGTGCCGATGATGGGTCCCTGGGCAGCCATGAAGGAGACCATCGACTTCGTCCGCGAGGTGGGTGCGCTCGAGGGCTTCCCCATCCACGACGAGCTGCTGAACGACCGCGGTCGGGGCCTGATCTACGGCCGGGTGGTCGACATGACCGGCACCCGGCTGACCGATCTGCGCGGCGGTACCACCCATGAGTTCTGAGACCACAGAGAAGCCGGGTCTGCGGGTCGTCTTCGCCGGCGGCCACGGTCAGATCGCCCTGCTGGCCCAACGGCGCCTGGCGGCCGAGGGCCACCGGCCCGTCGGACTGGTGCGCAAGCCGGAGTACGCCGACGACCTGCTGGCGGTCGGCGCCGAGCCGGTGGTCTTCGACCTGGAGAGCCAGACCGCGGCCGAGCTGGCCGAGCTGGTCGCCGGCGCCGACGCGCTGGTGTTCGCCGCCGGCGCCGGACCGAGCAGCGGGTCGGCCCGGAAGATGACAGTGGACCGGGACGGCGCGATCCTGCTGGCCGATGCCGCCGAGCTGGCCGGCATCCGCCGCTATGTGGTGATCTCCGCGCTGGCCGCCGACGACTTCGTGGTGGGATCGGAGGAGGTGTTCCAGATCTATCTGCGGGCCAAGGCCGAGGCCGACGAGATCGTTCGTTCCCGGGACCTGGACTGGACCATCGTGCGCCCGGGCGGACTGACCGACGCCGAGGCCACCGGACAGGTGCGGGCCGCCGCGAGCACCGGCCGGGGTCAGATCCCGCGGGACGACGTGGCCGAGATCGTCACCCGCCTGGTCGTCGACGGGACGGCTGTGCGGAAGCAGTTCGAGGTGATCAGCGGCGACACCCCGATCCCGGACGCCCTCACAGCCGTCTGAGCTGCCGAGTTGTCAGCCGCTGTGGTCGCCCGAGCGACGCCTGCGTCTGACAACTCGGGGTAGGCGTGGGGGGGCGAGCTCCACCAGGTACATGGCGGCCAGGATGGCGCCGCCGCCGATGATCATCCGGCCGGTCAGGCTCTCGCCGCCGAAGACGACCGCGAAGGCGGCCGCCCAGACCGGTTCCATCGCCATGATCACCGCGGCCCGGGAGGCCTCGACCCGGGCCTGTGCCCAGGTCTGCAACACCATGGTGAGGGCCCCCGCGATCAACGCCAGGTAGAGCACGATCGCCCAGTCGGTCGCCGAGGCGGGTAGCTGGATGCCGCCCGGGGCGGCGGCGACCGCGCAGACGACGGCGATGGTCGCCATCTGCACCACACTCAGCTGCAGGGCGGTGCCGGGAACGCTCATCCGTCCCAGAGCGATGATGTGCAAGGCGTAGACGACGGCGGAGGCCACCGTGAGGAGCTCGCCGTAGCCGATCGCGAACCCCTGCAGGGACAGCACTCCCAGGCCCAGGGTCGCGAGCACGGACGCCGCCCAGACCGCGGGCGGGATCCGGGTGCGCAGGATCATCGCCGAGAGCAGCGGCGTGAGCACCACGTACAGGCCGGTCAGGAACCCCGACACGCTGGCTGCGGTGTGGGCCAGCCCGAAGGTCTGCAGGAGCTGCGCGATGCCGTACAACAGGCCGAGCAGCAGACCCCGGCGCAGCGTGAGTCTCGACATCCGGAGGCGGGGTCCGGCGACGACCGCCAGGGCCAGCGCGGCGATCGCGAACCGGATCGTCAGCAGATCCGGGACCGGGATCCGGGTGACCACGTCCTTGATCATGAAGAACGTCGAGCCCCAGGCCGCGGTCATGGCCAGCAGGGCCAGCAGGGGACCGAGCTCCCCCCGGCGGACGGCCACGCGCGACGAGCTGCCGGTCAGACGACGTACAGGGTGATCGTCGAGCCCTTCGGGGCCTCGCTCTTCGCACTCGGCTTGGAGTAGACGACGTAGCCGATGCCGATGTAGTTGACCGCGACGGCCTGCACCTTGGTCTTGAAGCCGGCTTCGGTCATCACCTTCTCAGCCGCGTCGACACCCATGCTGCGAACGTTCGGGATGGTGACCATCACCGGTCCGAGCGACTCCTTCAGCGTGACCGTGTCCCCCTTCACCCCGGTGCCCTTGTCGGGTGACTGGCTGATCACCACGCCCTTGGCCACGGTGTCGGAGTTCTCGGTGGTGATCTTGACCTTGAAGCCCGCGTCGCGCAGCGCCTTCCGTGCTCCCGCGGCGTCCTTGCCGGAGTAGTCGGTGATCTTGATCGGCTGCGGACCCTTGGACACGGTCAGGTCGACGGTGGAACCCGACTTCAGCTTGGTGCCGGCGGCGTACGAGGCGCTGGTCACCACCCCCTTGTCGATCTTGGGGTGGAAGGCCTGCGAGACGGAACCGAGGGTCAGGTTGGCCTCCTTGATGGCCCCGATCGCGGCGGTCTGGCTGAGCCCGACGACCTTCGGCATCGCGTACCGCTCCGGTCCCTTCGACACGACGGCGGTGATCGAACCGCCGTCCGGCACCTTGGTGCCCGCGATCGGCTCGGTGTCGATCACGACACCGGGGGCCACCGTCTCGGAGAACTCGTCCACGAAGTCGATCTGCAGACCCTCCTGCTGGGCGACGGTGGCCGCCTCCGTCTGCGGCAAGGCGGTCAACGCCGGGGCCGCGGTGAAGCGACCCTCGGTCAGATACCACCCGGCCAACGCGGCGATGGCGGTGAGCATCAGCACCAGCAGCACGATCAACCAGCCACGCCGGCGCCGCGAACCCTCGCGCTCGCGGCGGGACGCCAGTCGGTCGCCGGCGACGTACGACGCCGGGTTGTGCGATGTCCCGCCGGTTGCGGCGGCGGGCACGGTGGGCGGCGGCGCATCGCGGAAGGTCGGCGGTGAGGTCGGGGTGAGGCCGCGCTGATGGACGATCTGCGGCGGACCGATCGGTACGGCACCGGGTGGCGGCACCAGCTGGGTGATCTCGGAGTTCGGATCGACGCCGGGGGGCATCGCGGCGGACAGGTCCGAGCGCTGCAGCACGCTGAGATCCTGGGTCAGCTCGGGATCGTCGCTCAGACCTTCCCGAAGCGCCGCCCGCACCCGGCGCACCTGGGACAGGAACACCTTGCCGTCGTGCGGGCGAGCATCGGGATTGCGCGCCGTCGCTCCGATGACCAGGGCATCCAGGTAGGGCGGGATGTGACTCGCGGTGGCGAACTGCGATGGCGGTGGCACGTCGTTGTGGACGTGCGCGTACGCGACCTGGATCGGGGTGTCGCCGACGTGCGGCTTCCGGCCGGTCAGCATCTCGAACAGCACGACGCCGGCGCTGTAGACGTCGGCGCGCGGACCGGCCCGACCGGACAGCACCAGCTCCGGCGGCAGGTAGGAGACCGTGCCGATCAGCAGGCCCTGGGTGGCGGTGGAGGTCTGCGCCGAGATCGCCTTGGCCAGCCCGAAGTCGACGACCTTGATCTGCCCGCGGTCGGACAACAGCACGTTCTCCGGCTTCACGTCCCGGTGCACCAGCCCGGCCTCGTGGGCGGCGGCGAGGGCCCCGAGCACCGGCTCGATGATCTCCAGGGCCCGATCCGGGGGCAACGGCGCCTCGTGGTTGAGGATGTCGCGCAGGGTGCGGCCCTCGACGTACTCCATCACGATGTACGGCCGGCCGTCATCGTGTCCCTGGTCGAACACCGACACCACGTTGGGGTGGGACAGCTTGGCCGCGGACCGGGCCTCCCGATCGAACTTCCGGGCGAACTCGGCGTCGTCACCCAGCCCGATGTGCATCACCTTGACGGCAACGGTCCTGGTCAGACGGATGTCGGTGGCGATGTAGACCGTGGCCATGCCGCCCCGGGCGAGGCGGTGGGTGATCTGGTAGCGACCGTCGAGCAGCTGCCCCACGAGGGGGTCACCAACACTCGTCATGGTCACGCCTGCTCCGAACACGGTGGGGAAGTCGGCCCCCATGCTGAATGACACGGCGGCCTTCCGGCCGAGTTTAGGCACGGGCGAGCTCCGGCTCGGGTACGCCGCGCCGTGCCCACTGCGGTCCGGTACCGGTCGTCGGCACCCGCCGGCTGGTCGGTCGATGCGTCCCTCACCCGTCGAGGATGCCTCCGCACGGCGCCGAACCGGAATGCGCCCGCCCCGCGAGCGAACCGGAGATCGGTAGGGTCGCGGACATGACGGTGTGGACATGACGGTGCGCTCATGACGGTGCTGATGGGGCTGCAGGCGCGACTGCGGTTGGCCCGGCTCTACCTGTGTACGGACGCGCGCTCCGAGACCGGCGACCTGGAGGACTTCTGCGAGGCGGTGTTCGCGGGCGGGGTGGACATCCTCCAGATCCGGCAGAAGGAGATGGACGCCGACGAGGAGATCGAGGCGCTGCAGGTGGCACGGCGGGCGGCGGAGCGGCACCAGGCGATCGTCTGCGTCAACGACTCGCCGGTGCTGGCCGAGCGCTTCTCGGCCGACATGCTGCACCTCGGTCAGACCGACGGTCCGTCCCGACGGGCGCGCCGGCACCTGCACCGCTGGGCCCTGATCGGGCGCTCCACCCACGCGCCGGACCAGACCGACGAGGCCATCGCCGACGAGCAGGCCGACTACTTCTGCGTGGGTCCGGTGTACCCGACGTCGACGAAGCCGGACTACGAGCCGGTGGGTCTGGACCTGGTGCGCTACGCCGCCGAGGCCGCTCCGCCGAGCGATCTGGCCGCCAAGCCGTGGTTCGCGATCGGCGGCATCGACCTGGACAACCTGGACGACGTGCTGGCCGCGGGTGCGCGGCGGGTCTGCGTGGTGCGGGCCCTGACCCTGGCCGAGGACCCGGAGGCCGCCGCCCGGGAGCTGAGCTCACGGCTCCGGCGAGCCTGGCGGGCCGATCCGGCGATGGAGCAGTACACGCTGGCGGCCGCCGGCTTCACCGGTTCGGCGCGGTGAGGTCGCGGGCGGACGCGTGAACCGTACGGTCCGGGCGGTCGGCGGGATCGTCACGGCCGTCGCGGTCGTGATCGTGCTGGCGTTCGTCTACCTGCAGCCGAGTGGCCCCCCGCAGCCGGCGTCGCCTGGCAGCACGCCGTCCGGGTCGACACCGAGCTCCGGTCGGACGACACCGCGGCCGAGCAACAGCGACGGGCTGCCCGTCGTCCGACTCGCCGACCTGCCGCCGCAGGCTCGGCAGACCGTGGCCCTGATCGACGCGGGCGGACCCTTCCCGTACGCCAAGGACGGCGCGACCTTCAACAACTTCGAGGGCGTGCTGCCCAGCAGGCCCCGGGGCTACTACCGGGAGTACACCGTGAAGACACCGGGAGAGCGGGACCGCGGCGCCCGACGGATCGTCACCGGCGATCGCGACCGCGAGCTGTTCTACACCGCCGACCACTACGAGAGCTTCGCGCGGGTGCAGCGATGACCGAGCCCGGCTCGAGCCGGTGGCAGCCGGGGCTGGCCTCGGGACAGGGCGGGGTCTATCGCATCCTGTCGCCGCTGGATTCCGTCGAGGCGGAGCTGGCCGCGGCCGGCTGGCGGGTGGCGGTGCTGCCCGAGGTGGCGCGGACCCGTGACGTCTACGCCGAGCTGCGCCGGGCGCTGGACCTGCCGGACTGGACCGGTGCCAACCTGGATGCGCTGTGGGACGTGCTCACCGATCTGACCGAGCCGACCGCCCTGGTCTGGCGCCGGTACGCCACCTTCGTGATGGCCCGGCCCGGTCCCTGGCAGCGCATCCTCGCGGTGCTGGAGGAACGAGCCGGCCAGGATCCGCCGTTCGCCGTGGTGCTGACGTAGCGGCATCGTCAGGTGCTGCGGTGCACGGCCGCCGAGGCCAGCGCCGTGAGCCCCTCCCGACCCGCAGCGCTGATCTCCGGGCCCGCGAGAGCCGCCATGGCCTCGTCGTAGTAGTCCGCGATCATCGTCTCCACCGCCTCGTGCGCGCCGCAGGCGACGATGATCCGTTGCAGCGCGGCCACCCCGTCCGCGTCCAGCTCGGGGTCGCCCAGGCGCTCGGTCAGCTGGGCTCGGCCGGCGTCGTCGGTGTGGGCCATCGTGTAGGCGATCAGCACCGTGCGCTTGCCCTCCCGCAGGTCGTCACCGACCGGCTTGCCGGTCAGCCCGGGGTCGCCGAAGACCCCGAGCAGGTCGTCGCGGAACTGGAACGCCCGACCCAACGGGGACCCGTACGCCGCCAGCGCCTCCACCAGCTGCGTGGAGCCGCCGGCGATGATCGCGCCCAGCTGGGCCGGCCGGTAGACCGTGTAGCGGGCCGACTTGTACTCCACCACGCGGTTGGCCGCGGCCAGCGCGTGGTCGAGGTCGGAGCCGAGCGGCCGCGACTGAGCCGCCACGTCCAGGTACTGCCCGCAGGTCACCTCGGTCCGCATCGCCTGCGCGACGGCCAGCGCGGCGGGCAGGGAGGCCGGCGGCAACCCGGCCCGCTCCAGCATCTCCACCGACCACATCACCAGCAGGTCGCCCAGCAGGATCGCCCCCGCCCGGCCGAAGGTCTCGTGGTCGCCGAGCCGTCCCTCCGCCAGGTGCAGGCCCTCGAACTGCCGGTGCGCGGACGGATCACCGCGCCGCGTGTCCGAGCCGTCCATCACGTCGTCGTGCACCAAGGCGCTGGCGTGCAACAGCTCGAGACTGGCAGCGGCTGCGAGCACGGGTGCGAGCCGGGACTCATCGTCAGCCAGGCCGGCGGCGGCCACGTACCCCCAGGTGCAGAACGCGGGCCGCAGCCGCTTGCCGCCGGCCAGCAGCCGGCCGGTGAGGGCCAGCAGCGGATCGATGTCGGGCTGCAGATCACCCAGCCGACCCGCCTGACGGTCGAGGAAGTCGGTGATCCGATCGTCGATCGCCGACCGGAACGGTGCCCCCAGGGGTCGGCGAGGGTCCAGGAGCATCGAGACAACGGGGGCGTCGACCACAGGGTGAGCCTACGGAGGCGGGCAGTGCGCCGTTGTTAGGGTGGCGCGCATGGTCGGTCGGCTCTCGTACGCGTCACGCCCGGCGACCATCACCGAGCTGTTGACCGCCGGCGATCGACCGCTGGTGTCGTTCGAGCTGTTCCCGCCCAAGGACGACGACCAGGCTCGGGTGCTGTGGGACACCGTACGGCGGATCGAGGCGCTGGGACCCGACTTCGTGTCCGTGACCTACGGCGCCAGCGGCTCCACCCGGGACCGCACCATCGACGTGACCCGGGCGATCGCCGAGCACACCACGCTGCGGACGATGGCCCATCTGACCTGCGCCAGCCAGACGCGCGACCGGCTCCGGCGGGTCGTGGGGTCGTACGCGGACGCGGGCATCCGACACGTCCTCACCATCCGCGGCGACATGCCCGGGGGACCGACGCAACCGTGGGTCCGCGACCCCGACGGACTGGCCAACGCGACCGAGCTGGTCGAGCTGGTCAGCGGGCTCGGTGACTTCTGCATCGGCGTGGCCGCCTTCCCCGATCTGCATCCCGAGCGCAAGGACGCCGCGTTGGACGCCCGGGTCCTGGTGGAGAAGGAGCGGGCCGGGGCGGGCTTCGCGATCAGTCAGCTGTTCTTCACCGCCGAGCGCTACTTCGAGCTGGTGGACCGGGTCCGCTCTCTCGGCTCGGACCTGCCGATCATCCCGGGCATCATGCCGGTGACCCGGTTGAGCCAGATCCAGCGGTTCGCCGAGCTGTCCGGAGCTGACCTGCCCCGGTTCGTGGTGGATCGGCTGAACGCGGCCGGCGACGATCCGAGCGCCGTCCGACGGGTCGGCGTGGAGCTCGCCACCGAGCTCAGCCGGCAGCTGCTGGAGGGTGGCGCGCCCGGCCTGCACTTCATCACCATGAACCGCTCGACCGCGACCCTGGAGATCCTGGCCGGCGTGGAGTCCCTCGCCCGCGTGCGCTGACGAGGGGGAACGACCTCAGGTCAGGTTCTTGCGCCAGGCCGGATCCGGTCCGAGGTCGAGGGTCATCAGCCGCTGAGTGGGACGGGTCAGGGCCACGTACAGCGAGCGCAGCCCGCCGGCCGACTCGGCCACGATCGTGTCCGGATCGACGACGAGCACGCCGTCGTACTCGAGCCCCTTCGCCTGCAGGGCCGTCACCACCAGCACCCGCTCGTCGCGACCACCGACGACCTCGAGGGCTCGGGTCACCTCGCCCACCAGCGACGGCGGTGCGACCACACCGACGGTGCCCTCGACGGCCGCGAGCAGGGCCTGGGTGGCGTCGCGTACGCCGGTGCCGAGCTCCTCGGCCGTCCGCAGCTCGGGATCCACGCCGGTGGAACGGACCGCTCTCGGCAGGTCGGCTTCCGGGTACGCGTGCACGACGACCTTGGCGGCGAGATCGAACACCTCGGCGGGGGACCGGTAGTTGGTGCTCATCCGGAACCGGCGCAGCGGCGCGCTGCCGGTCAGCTCGGTCAGCGCCCGTTCGGTCTCCAGCGGATCGGGCCAGGAGCTCTGCGCCGGGTCGCCGACGATCGTCCAGCTCGCGCTGGGACCGCGGCGGCGCAGCATCCGCCAGCCCATCGGCGTGATGTCCTGGGCCTCGTCGACCAGGATGTGGGCGAACGTGTCCTGCGGCGTGGCGAACGGGTCGACCTCGCGCTGGGGCGCCAGCCGCTCCATCGTGGTGACCAGCTCGTTGACCTCCGAGTCGTCCTCCAGGAACAGCGAGACCTCGCGCTCCTCGGGCTCGGGCAGCGGCCCGAGGCGGTGCACGAGCTCGTCCAACAGGGCGGCATCGGCGATGGTCCAGTCGCGGCTGCCCTGCCGGTCGCGATAGGACGCACTCAGCAGCTCGGCGTCGTCGGCGCTCAGGATGCCGGCGGTCAGCCGCGCGGTCAGCCGAGGCGACTCGAGCCGGGCCAGGGCCTCGGTCGCGCTCACCCGCGGCCACCACGCGTTGGTGAACACCGCGAAGGCCGCGCTGTCGCTGACCCGTTCGTCGAAGTCCTCGCGCTCGAGGTCGATGTCCCCACGCTTGCGCCACAACGCGTTGAGCAGGGCCCGCTCGGCGGGCTCCCGGCCCGCGTTCAGCTTGGTGTGGGCCAGCACGTCGGCGCGGATCCGGGTCAGCTCGTCGGCCCCCAACCGGAGCACGTCTCCCTGCAGGGTCACGAACAGCTCCAGCGGCACGTCCTGCCAGGGCTCGTTCACCAGTCTCTTCAGCACCGCGACCATCCGCAGGCTGCCCTTGATGGTGGCGACCGCGGCGTCGTCCGCGCGCTCGCCGCGCAGCTCGACCACGTCCGCGGCGACCCCCCCGATCGACCGGAGCGTCACCGCGTCCTCGCCGAGGGAGGGCAGCACCCGCTCGATGTAGGTCATGAAGACCTGGCTGGGGCCGACCACCAGGACCCCGCCGTTCTCGAACCGGCGACGGTGCGAGTAGAGCAGGAAGGCCGCTCGGTGGAGGGCGACCACGGTCTTGCCCGTGCCCGGTCCGCCGGAGATCATCGTGAACCCCTGCCAGGGCGCGCGGATCGCCTCGTCCTGCTCGGACTGGATGGTGGCGACGATGTCACGCATCTGCGGTCCGCGGGCCCGACTCAGCGCCGCCATCAACGCACCCTCGCCGACCACCACGAGATCGGCGTCGGAGCCTTCGCCCAGCAGGTCGTCCTCGATGCCGATCACCCGGTCGCCGGAGCAGCGCAGCACCCGTCGACGGACGACCTGCATCGGGTTGACCGGGGTGGCCCGGTAGAACGGCTCCGCGGCCGGGGCGCGCCAGTCGATGACCAGCGGCTCGTAGTCGACGTCACGCACCCCGATCCGGCCGACGTAGCGGATCTCGCCGTCGGTGCGATCCAGCCGACCGAACACGAGGCCCTCGTGCTCGGCGTCCAGCACGGCGAGCCGCTTGGCCGCCTGGAAAGCGAACACGTCACGCTCGTACAGGCCGGTGCCGTCCTCCTCGCGGACGAAGCTGCCCCGATCCGACTTGTAGAGGTTCGCGCCCTCGGACGCCACCTGCTGGGCGGAGCGGGTGGCCTCCTCCAGACGGGCGTAGACGAGATCCACGTGCGCCTGCTCGACGGCCAGCTCGTGCTCCAGCGTCGCTTGCTTCAAGAAGAACCTGGCCTTACCTTGCGGGACTGCCGAAAACGGACGACTCACTCTACTCGTGCGCCAGGGGTCGGTCGAGCGTGTGTCAGCCGATCAGCTCGTGCACCGCGTACGAGGCCAGCGCGCCGGACAGCACCGTGGCCGCCGGGCTGTTGCCGGCCGGGGACCACGGGCCGGCCAGCAGCAGGCGGTCCAGCCCGCTGCGAATCGGCGGCCGGTCGAGCCAGCTCTCGAAACCGTGCCACGCCGCGCCGGCCCCAGGATCGGGGTGGCGGGTCTGCCAGTCGTGCACGCTGCGCAGCGTGCCGGCGGTGACCGGCCGTCGGTACGTGACCGTCGGCACCCCCTGCTCATCCAGGCTGATGGTCTCCTCGACGCGGCCGTGAGCCCAGTCGACGGCGGGCGGCAGGAGATCGTGGGTCACCGTCGGGGCCTGCGCCGGGGCGAGGTGGCGCAGCCGCTTCCGCAGAAGGCGGGACCGGAAGCGGGGCAGGCCGGCGGCCGGCAGCTGCCACGGATCGGCGGTCCAGACCACGGCGGTCGCGGCCAGTCGCTCGTGGGTGGTGACCACCCCGCGGATCCGACCCCGGTCCAGGTCGAGCTGATCGACCCGCTCGTTCAGGCGGATGTCGACCCGTCGCAACCGGGCTCGCTCGATCAGGGCGTCGATCAACGTCGACGTCCGACCGGTCCGGTCCCGGTGGTCGTCGACGCAGTCCGACTGCAGCGTCCACCGTCCGAACCGGCGCTCGATGGACTGGGACACCGCGCACCAGGCCGGCGTGGTCTCGGGTTCGCCGCCCTGTCGATAGGCGCCGGCGCGCAGCACCGCCGCCAGCTGGGGCTGAGCGATCTCCTCGGCCAGGTCCGCGACGGTGCGCTCCTGCCGGATCCGGCGACGCACCGGTCCGGTCAGCTCCGCCCGGCCGGTCAGCTCGGCTTCCCAGCCCAGCTTGCGTACGGTCTGCCACACGTCGTCGAGGTGGTCGACGAGACTGCGCCAGCGGTCGGCGGTCGCGGTTCCGTACCGCTCCTCGTGCACGGCGAACAGCTCGCCCCGATCGGTCGGCCAGCTCAGCTCGGTGCCGTCGGCGAACCGGTACGACGCGGGCTCCGCGGCCGACAGCGCCGCGGCCGAGCGGTCGAACTCCTCGGCCAGGGTTCGGCCGCTCTTGCGGTACAGATCGCGCCACGGCGCCGGGAACTCCAGCACGGGGGATGCGTCGTCGAGCACCACGGTGCCACCGGGGAACACCTCGGTCCGGGACGCCCAGCGGCCGCCGAGCCGGTCCGTGGCCTCGTACAGCCGGACGGGGTGCCGGGCCTTGGCCAGGCGGACGGCCGCCGCCAGCCCGGCCAGACCACCACCCACCACGACGACGGGTGGACCCTCCGTCATGCCTCTCGCCCGTGCCACGGTCACAGTCGGCCAGCGTAACGTCGCACGGATCGCGGCCGCGGGCCGTTACGCTGCGGCCGTGCAGATCGCCGTGACCGGTTCCATCGCCATGGACCACCTGATGACCTTTCCGGGCCGCTTCGCCGAGTCGTTGGTGGTGGAGCAGCTCGACAAGATCTCGCTGAGCTTCCTGGTGGAGGACCTGCAGATCAAGCGCGGCGGGATCGCGCCGAACGTGTCCTTCGGGCTGGCCGCCCTCGGCCTGAGCCCGCTGCTGGTCGGCTCGGTGGGGGAGGACTTCGGCGAGTACCGGGCCTGGCTCGACCGGCACGGCGTGCTGACCTGGCCGATCCACGTGTCCGAGACCAAGCACACGGCCCGGTTCGTCTGCACCACCGACGCGGACAACGCCCAGATCGGCTCCTTCTACACCGGGGCGATGGCCGAGGCTCGGCAGATCGAGCTCGCCCCGATCGCGGCCAAGGTGGGTGGGCTGGATCTGGTGATCATCTCCCCGAACGACCCGGAGGCGATGCAGCGGCACACCGACGAGTGCCGGGCCCGCGGCTACCGGTTCATCGCCGACCCTTCCCAGCAGATGGCCTGGCTGGACGGGCCCTCGATCACCCGGCTGATCGACGGTGCCGACTACCTGTTCTCCAACGACTACGAGGACACCCTGATCACCCAGAAAACCGGCTGGTCGCACGACGAGATCGTGTCCCGGGTGGGTGTCCGGGTGATGACGCGCGGCCGACGGGGCGCCCGGGTCGAGGTGGCGGGTCAGGAACCGATCGACGTGTCGATCGCCCAGGAGACGGCCAAGCTCGATCCGACCGGGGTCGGCGACGCCTTCCGCGCCGGGTTCATCGCCGGACTGTCGTGGGGTGTCTCGCTCGAGCGCTGCGCCCAGATCGGCTCGATGCTGTCCGCGTACGTGATCGCGGTGGTCGGCACCCAGGAGTACCGGTTCAACGGCTCGTTCCAGCGCCGGTTCGCCGACGCGTACGGCGCCGAGGCCGCCGCCGACATCGCCCCGCACCTGGCGAGCCTGCGCCTGTGACCGAGTCCGGGTCCGGGACGGGGCCCCGAGTCGCGATCACGTACTGCACCCAGTGCCGCTGGCTGCTCCGGGCGGGGTGGCTGGCGTCCGAGCTGCTGACCACCTTCACCACCGATCTCGGGGAGGTCGCCCTGCTGCCCGGCACCGGCGGGGTGTTCCGGGTCGAGCTCGACGGGGAGCTGCTCTGGGACCGTACCCGGGACGGCGGCTTCCCCGACATCGCTCCGCTGAAGCGACTGGTTCGTGACCGGGTCGCTCCCGGCCGTCCCCTGGGCCACACGGATAGAGCGGCCGAGTCGCCCGCCTCCTAAGGTTGCGGCATGGCTGACGAGACCGCACCCGAACCGTTCATCCCTGTCGACGAGAACTGGGATCGCGCGCTGTGCGTGGTGGCGCATCCCGATGATCTCGAGTTCGGGGCGGCCGCGGCGGTGGCCCGCTGGACGGAGCAGGGCAAGACGGTCGTGTACGCGATGGTCACCAGCGGCGAGGCCGGGATCGACGCGATGAGCCCGGACCAGTGCCGGGTCGTCCGCGAGGCCGAGCAGGTCGAGTCCGGGCTGGTCGTGGGGGTCGACGTGGTCGAGTTCCTGGGCCAGCCGGACGGGGTGCTGGAGTACGGGGTGAAGCTGCGACAGGTGATCTGCGCGTCGGTGCGGCGACATCGGCCCGAGATCGTCATCACCAACAACTTCCGGTCCACCTGGGGTGGTCAGTCGCTCAACCAGGCCGACCACATAGCGGTCGGCATGGCCACTCTCGACGCCGTCCGGGACGCCGGGAACCGGTGGGTCTTCCACGACCAGATCGCGGCCGGGCTACAGCCTTGGGGCGGCGTCAAGCAGGTGTGGGCCGCGGGGTCGCCGACCGGCCGGCACGCGGTCGAGACCACCGGCACGTTCGATCGGGGGGTGGCGTCCCTGGAGGCGCATCGCGCGTACATCGACGGACTCGGCTGGGAGTTCTTCGACCCACGGGAGTTCCTGGAGGGCGCGGCCCGACCCGCCGGCACCCGACTCGGCGTACCGATGGCGACGACGTTCGAGGTGTTTGCCATGGGTTGGGGCGAGTGACCGCTTCGTGATCTGCGGACCGGCACAACGTTCCGATCACGACACGACGCGCCGGGTCGGCGTTCCTCGACCGAGTGTCGGCAGCGGCGTGTAGCGTGGTTCCTAGTTCGAACGCGATTTCGATTCAGGACTTGGGGAAGACCTGGTCGGCGATGGTGATCGGATCGACGCAGTGATTCGCGCCTGCGTGCCCGGGCTGGCCCCGGCACGGACGGACCTCGACCCCCGTGCGTGCCGGGCCTCCCGATGGGCCACGTGCAGCAGGTGCCGCCGGTGGGCGCCACCCTGGCGGTCCGGATAGCCTCACGGGTGAGCCCAGTCTGAGGAGGACGAAGTGCCGGACCTGCGTCGCCGCCGATCCGTGTCCCAGACGCACCTGGACGACCTGCTCACCGCGCAGCTGGCCACGTGGTCGGTCGACCATCCCGGTCGCGACGTCGTGGACCTGGGTGGCGGCACGGGCGGCATGGCGATGGAGCTGGGAGCCAACGGCTACCGGGTACGGGTTGTCGACCCCAGTCCGGACGCGCTGGCCGCGCTGGACCGCCGCACCGCCGAGGAGGGTCTGGCCGACCGGGTGACGGCGATCCAGGGCGACGCCACGGAGCTGGTCGAGGTGGTCGGCGCCGCCAGTGCGGATCTCGTGATCTGCCACAAGGTGCTCGAGGTGGTCGAGGATCCCGAGGAGGCGCTCGCGGCCATGGCAGGCGTGCTCCGGTCCGGGGGAGCGCTCAGTCTCGTGGTGGCTCAACGGCACGCGGCGGTCCTGACCCAGGCTCTGGCCGGTCACATCGCCCAGGCCCGGCGGGTCTGGAACGACGCGGAGCGTTTCGACCGCGACACGATCCTGACGCTGGTCGCGGCCGCCGGCTTCGAGGTGCGCGCCACCCACGGAGTCGGGACGGTGTCCGGCCACGTGGCCGAGTCCGTCCTGGAGACCGAGCCGGGGGCGCACGCGGAGCTGCTGGCGCTGGAGTCCGAGGTCGCCGAGGATCCCTCGTTCCAGGCGCTCGCCCCGCACCTGCACGTCTTCGCGATCCGGCCCTAAACCGCACCGGAGGCAGCGCGCTCGACCAGCTCTGGCACGACCTCGGCCGGTGCCGGCATCCCGGCGATCTCGGCGGCGAGCCGGACCGCTGTCGCCCGCTCGGGGCAGTCGCCGAGCAGCGGCTCCGCCAGGGCGGCGATCGAGCCGAGTGTGTAGTCGTCGTTCGCCTGCTGGCGACCCGCGCCGGACCCCGCGATGAGGTCGGCGTTGAACGGCTGATCGGCGCCCTGGGGCAGGATCAGCTGCGGCAGCCCGGCCTCCAGGGCAGCCAGCACCGTCCCGGTGCCCCCGTGGTGGACGATCAGATCCACTCGGCTCAGCACCTCCGCCTGAGAGACGAACCGCTCCACGTGGACGTTGCCCGGCAGTCCGGCGAGCACGGCCGGATCGCCGTTCGGGCCGACCGCGACCAGCAGGTCGACGTCCAGGGTCGCGATCTCCGACGCCGCGCGACGCAGGATCTCCACCGCACCGAACGACACCGTGCCGAGCGTCAGGTAGACCCGACGTCGCTGACCCGGTTCGGCCAGCCAGGGCGGCAGCGCCGCCTCGGCGCCCCGCCACGCGACCGACCGGATGGGTATCCGCGGTACGTCGGCGTACGGCACCTGCAGCGACGGTGGGCAGGGGTCGAGGAACGCCTGCCCGAGCAGCTTCGTGTCCGGTGGTGTCAGCCCGCGCTCGAGCCAGCGTTCCCGCTGGTAGCCGATCGTGATCGGGTGCAGGGTCGCGGCCATGAACGGCACCAGGCCGATGGCGAAAGCCAAGGTCGGCACGTCGAGCAGATCGCCGGCGATGGCGGCACCGAGGTGCAGCGGGTCCGTCACCAGCAGATCTGCCCGCTCCGAGCCGAGGACCTCGAGCATGGTCGCCGTGGTGGCGCCGGCCGTGACGTCACCGAACATGGCCAGGGTGGCCTCGAAGCCGTGTAGGTCGGGGTGCCGACGTCGTACCTCCCGCTCGGCCCACGCCAGGTCGATCTCGGGCGGCAGCCCGGGCACCGTCCGCACCGGCAGCCGGCCCAGGAACGGAGCGCCGGTGGCCACCACCACATCGTGGCCGGCCTCACGACAGGCCATGGCGAGGGGCAGCATCGGGAACAGGTGCCCGTACGCGTTGAGCGCCGCGAAGACGACCTTCATCCGCCGATGATGACAGAACCGACCCCAGCTGGAGAATAGAATATGTGTACGATAACCGGGTGGCCGCTCGGATCATCATGCACGTCGACATGGACGCGTTCTACGCCTCGGTGGAGCTCCGTCGCCGCCCGGAGCTGCGCGGCCGGCCGGTGATCGTCGGCGGCTACCCGCGCGGGGTGGTGCTGTCGGCGACGTACGAGGCGCGTGCCTTCGGGGTGCGATCGGGGATGGCGTCGTCGCAGGCGATCCGACTGGCCCCGAACGCGACCTTCCTCAGTCCGGACTTCGACTCCTACAGTGCGGTGTCGGCCGGCATCGGCGCGGTGTTCCGATCTGTCACCTCTGTCGTGGAGGCGGCGTCGATCGACGAGGCCTACCTGGACATCACCGGCGCCCGCAGGATGTTCGGCTCCCCGGTCGAGATCGGGGAGTACGTACGCGCGGTCGTGGCCGACGAGCAGCAGATCTCCTGCTCGGTCGGCATCGGCCCCACCAAGTTCGTGGCCAAGGTCGCGTCCAAGCAGGCCAAGCCGGACGGGCTCGTCGAGGTGGCGCCCGATCGGGTCGACGCGTTCCTGCACCCGTTGCCGGTGGAGGCGATGTGGGGGGTCGGGGTCAAGACCGCCGAGCGACTGCACAACCTCGGCATCACCACCGTCGGCGATCTGGCCCACACCCCGCGAGGCGGACTCCGGCGGACGTTCGGGCCGCACGCCGGCGGGATGCTGCGCGAGCTGGCCTGGGGCCGCGACGGTCGCCGGGTCGTGATCAGCGAACCGGAGCGGAGCATCGGCTCCCAGGAGACCTTCGGTGCCGACAGCGACGAGATGCAGGTGGTGCGGCGCGAGCTGCTGCGGATGGCCGACAAGACGGCCGGGCGGATGCGCAAGGCCGGGCTGGTCGGCCGAACGGTGACGATCTCCGTACGGTTCGCGGACTTCGCCGAGCTGACGCGGTCGGCGACCCTGTCGTCCCCGACGGCGGTCACCGACGAGATCTACACCGCCGCCCTCGGGCTCTACGAAAGGCTCGGTCTGGACCGCGCGCGCATCCGCCGGGTGGGGGTCCGGGTCGAGGGTCTGGTGCCGGTGGAGAAAGCCTGTCTGCAGCCCACGCTGATCGAGCCGGAGCACGGCTGGAGAGACGCCGATCGAGCCGTCGACGCAGCGGTGGTGCGCTTCGGCCCGGGCGCGGTGCAGCGGGCCGTGTTGACCCGCCGCATCTCCCGGCCGCCGGCGCCGACCTGGCAGCCCCGCAGCTCGATGTCCGATCCGGCCGAGAGCTGATCGGACGCCGGCGGTGGGGCCCGAAGCGCTGGCTGAGGGAAGCTGAAGAGTCTGCAGAACGAGTCGAGAGCGTTACCACAGGAGAGTTTCGCTCGACACCTGCGACACATACACTGGCGTCACCAATGGCGTTGCTCTCGGGAAGTGAATCTGAGTCCGAGGTCCGTGCCGAACACTTAGAGCGCGTACAGTCAGAGTAAGCGCACGACCGAGACATGGGAGGCGGCCGATGGCCCTCTCAGAAGAGGAGCAAAGGCTTCTCGAGCAGATGGAGGCGGCCCTGGCCGCCGAGGACCCCAAGCTGGTGAACACCCTGCGCGGAACTGGGGTCCGCAGGTTCCATCGGCGCCGGGCTGCTGTTGCCGGAGTCGGCTTCTTCGTCGGTCTCGCGCTGCTGATCGCCGGGATGTATCTGATGTCCGACGGCCCGATCGGCTACGCGGGACTCAGCCTGCTCGGGTTCGGCATCATGGTGGCCGCCGCGGTGACCGCGATCTACTCCTGGCAGCACGTGGGCACGAGCGCCCCGACGCGGGGCGGCGATCGTCCCCGGGCTCCCCAGGGCAGCTCCTCGGACGGAACCTTCATGGACAAGATGGAGGAGCGCTGGCGTCGCCGGCGCGACGAGTCGGGCTTCTGACTCTCGACCTCTGCAGCACCACCAGCCGCCGGCTGAGCACCCGCTCCCGGCGGCTGTTTCGCGTTCGGTTGACCGGTGCGGGCTGACCGTCTGTGGCTCGGCGGTGGCTTCTGGTTGACTTGTCGGCGACCGGGGCGACCGTCTGTGGCTCGGCGGTGGTTTCGGGCTTACGTGTGGCGACCTGGTGGACCGTTTGTGGCTCGGCGGCGGTTTCTGGTTGACCTGTCGGCGACCGGGGCCGACCGTCTGTGGCTCGGCGGTGGTGTCCGGTTTACCTGTGGCGGCCTGGGAGACCGTTTGTGGCTTGGCGGCGGTTTCTGGTTGACCTGTCCGCGACCGGGGCGACCGTTTGTGGCTCGGCGGTGGTGTCCGGGACGGGGGCGACCGTCTGTGGCTCCGGGGTGGTGTCCGGTCACGCTGGCCGCGGGGCTGTCTGACCGTTGGTGGCTCGGCGGCGGGATCCGGTCGTTCTGGTGTCGGATCTGAGTTGGTTGGCGGCACGGCGGCGCCGACCCAGAGCACAGGGGAGGGTGCTCCGAGCGATCGGGGTGGACCCCGGGTGGAGGCAATTCAGGCGACGGCCTTGTCCCACCTCCGGGCAGGAAAGTGCTGTCGCCATTCGGGGCGCCAGCGGCCGGGCGCGTGGCCGCCGGCCTCGCGGAGGGCATCGGCCACCCTCCGCAGAGTTCTCGCTGGATCACGGTAGATCCCCCGCGACGTCACCTGCACGAGGGTGTAGCCGAGTCGTTGCAGCTCTTCGCGTCGGTGGATGTCGGAGTCGCGGTGATCCAGATCCCCGTGCTGCTCGCCGTCGTACTCGATGATGAGCTTCAAGGCCAGGTAGCACATGTCGAAGCGCCGGGACCAATCACCGCTGAGGTTGCGCAAGATGACGTTGACCTCCGGCTCCGGAAACCCGGCGAGCACGAGGAGCATGCGCAACCGCGATTCCATCGCAGAATCCACTCCGACGCGTACGTAGGCCACAGCTCGCCGGGCGTTTCTCACCCCGGCACCACTCATGCCGGCGACCGATCTCGTCAGTGACTCGAGTGTGGCCAGTCCCTTCTTCACCATCGCGTCGCCGGCCACCACGAGGTCGACCAGGCCGACGCCGGCAGCAGCGAGCTCGCAGAAGACCTGGTCAGGGCGGGAGACCCGCACGCCATGACGAACTGTCACGGCGCCCCGCACCGTCAACGGCTGATGCGTGAGGACGCCACGGCGGCGGTTACGCCCCTCGAGCTTGGCGGTCGTCACATGCACGAGGCCGTCGATCGGAACAGGAACGCCCCACAGCTCGGCGGCGGTGTGGTGGCTGGCGTAGGCAGCCGAACCGGCCCGGTCGATCGCTGCGGCCGCCCGGATCTCGGTGCTCACGCTGATGGACGAGCACAGGTACGTGTCGTGGAACAGGCGCTGGTAGGCCGGCGTCCGCAACAGGTGTTCGGCGATGCCGGCGGCACGTGCGTCGGCCCGGCTGAACGGGACGCGCGGATCGAACCGGCCTTGGGCTGTGGATGATGTCATACCTGTAGTCCTAAGGACGTCGGCCGGAATCGTTCACCACCATCCACAGGGAGCAGCCGCGTGCGGCGGCCTTGTGGACAACTCGACCGCACCTGGATTCGCACTCGGTTACCCGCCGCCGCACGGCACCGCCTGGTTCCACCCGGGAGTCGCCGACGGCGGACCCGCTGACGTACAGCGCCGCCGGGTTCCGCCGGGGAGTCATGAACGGTGGACCGGCGCGCCTACGAACCCACCGGAACCCACCGAGAAGTCACCGACGGCCAACCCGACCGCCGACCGCCGACCGACGCCCGACCGACGCCCGACCGACGCCCGACCGACGCCCGACCGACGCCCGACCGACGCCCGACCGACCCGACCAGCCAGAGGACCGCCGCGAGCGGACCTCGCCCTCAGACCTTCGGCCGGTTGAGCAGGGACTTCGGCAGCAGGGTCGCTCGGATCCGACGCCAGCGCGAGGTGGGGGCGAGACCTCGGCGGATCTGCTGGGTCATCGCTGGCAGGTCATCGAGACCCGAGCCGTCCAGGGAGCGGGCGTAGCGCCCCTGCTCGACCAGCACCGCGACCCGACCGATCGCCGCGGACTCCTCGGCGTCGAGCTGGTGCCCGACGGTCGAGCCGATCGTCCGCGGGGAGCCGTCCGGCCAGCTTCCGCCGTAGTCGATGACGGAGTCGCGGAGCTCTGCCCAGACCTCCTCGACCCGGTCCTCGGGGGCGCCCTCACCGGCCAGTCGCGCAGACCGACGTCGGAACCTGATGGTGGCCGGGGCCGCGAGAACCAGCAGCACGAGCAGGCCGATGCCGGCACCGATCAGGGCCTGCTGCCAAGCCAGTCCCGCCCCGGCGCCCACATCCGTGGGGCCGGTCGTGGTCTGGTCGGTCGGCGCCAGCGACTGCGTCGACGCCTCCGTCGACGGCTGCGCGCTGGCCAGGGACTCCTGGTCGCTCGGCGAGTCCGACTGGGGCAGGGTCCAGGCGGGCGCGGTGCCGGTGACACTGGCGGGCGTCGGCTCGAAGCGGACCCAGCCGTACCCGGCGAAGAACAGCTCTGGCCAGGCGTGCATGTCGCGGATGGACACCTCCCAGGTGTTGCCCTCGACCCGCTCGCCGGGCAGGAAGCCCACAGCGACCCGCGACGGGATGCCGACCTCACGGGCCATCATCGCCATCGAGGCGGCGAACTGCTCGCAGTAGCCCCGGCGATCCCGGAGCAGGAAGTTCTCCAGCGCTCGGTACCCGCTGCCCGGCAGTGGCTCGGTGCTGTAGGTGAAGTCGGACCCGCGCAGGAACTCCTGGATGGCCCACGCCTTGGCGGCGTCGGTGTCGGCGCCCTTGGTCACCTTCCGGGTGATCTCCTTGAGATCGTCGGGCAGATCTGCCGGCAGCTCGGCGGTGATGCTGCCGTCGGCCGGGGTGCCGGCCACTGCCCGGGACAGCGCCGAAGCGTCCGGGTCGACGTCGACGCTCTGCACCGTGTACGAGAGGTTGCGGATCGCGTCACCCCGGTCGCCACCGGCCGAGGAGAGCATGATCAGGGAGTTCGGGTCGTACGCCCAGTCGCCGGCCACCGCCACGGCGCGCGGGGCGTACGGCAGCGGCAGGTACTCGGACCCGAAGTCGAGCACCGAGATCTCGGTGCTGCGCCGGTCGCCGCCCTCGCCGCTCATCCCTGGGATCTGCGGCAGCTCGGTGCCGGAGTCCAACCGCATCTGCACATTGCGCCAGCCGCTCGCGTCGAACCGCGGGAGCGAGGCCATCCGCAGGTACAAACCACCGGGCCTGTCCGTGGTGTAGCGGAGCACGACGGTGTCGGCACCTTGGTTGAGGTTGCGTCGCAGATCCAGCGTCGGGTCCGTGAGCTGCAGGGGGCCGCCCCCGCCGGGTCCGTTGCCGATCCCGAGCCCCGGCAGGGCCAGGGTCGGCAGGGCCACCCCCAGCACCGCGGTCGCGACCAGCGCCGGCACGCCGATCAGACCGGCAGCGCGCCAGACCATCGGCGTCGCCGTACCGAAGCCGTCGGCCGAGTCCCGTGACAGGCCTCGGGTCCAGCGACCGGTCCGGTTGAGCCCATCGGCCACCAGGATGCCGAGATAGCCGAGCGCCAAGCAGGCGAACGGGCCGATGCCGGTGTCGATCCCCAGTCCGATGGCCGGCACGACGAAGGCGGCGGCCGGTGGCGCGATGCCCCAGGCCGGACGGTCCAGGCCACTGACCAGCAGGTCGGTGAGGACGTAGATCAGTCCGATCACCGATACGAAGATGATCTTGACCCCGGCGTCGGCGTCCATCGGTGCCGCCTGGGTCTGCATGTGCTGCAGGCCCTGCTGCCACAGGTCGATGTAATGCGCGTACCAGGGCTCGCCCCGGCCGGGAGCGAAGGACGACGCGAGGAAGAGCAGCACCGCGAGCAGCGCGAGCTGGGCGGCGAAGACGAGACCGGCGGAGAGCCGGGCCCGGCGCAGTGCCACAGTGGCCGCGGCCAGTATCAGCACCACGAACCAGGACAGACCGAGGTAGGAGCTGTCGGTGGTGAGTGGTCGCGCGGTGAAGCTGATCAACAGCACGGACACGGTGCTGGCCAGCACGAAACGGTCGCTCGAGCGCATCAGGCCGCCGCTCCCAGGCGGTCCAGTCCCGACCAGGCCTGCGCGACGCTCATGCCTCGTTGGACCTGGACCACGCGCCACTGGTTGTCGATCAGGATCTCGGTCGCCAGCTCGTGCTGGCGACGGGTCCGCTCGCTCGTCGGCTCGTCGCTGAAGGTGTCGATGTCGATCACCATCGCCAGCCCCTGGGCGCGGTTGCGGCGGAGTCGGAGCAGGGAGGTGGCGTCCTCCGGGGTCATCCGGCCCATGATCGCCACCACCAGCTGGCCGGCCTTGTCCACGTCGGCCGCCTCGATCGCGTAGTGGATGCTGGTCGTCGGCCGAGCGCGCAGGTCCGTCAGCCGGTTCAGGGCCAGGTCACCGGACGCGGTGCTGTGCTGCCCGAGGTGACCGGCGATGTGCATCGACCCGTCCGGCTCGTAGATCTCGACCCCGAACCCGTCGTCCAGGAAGTGGACCGCCACCGAGGCCGCGGCCGAGACCGCCCACTCCAACGAGCTGTGCATGCCGCGACCGGCGTGCGTGCCAACCCTGGCGTCCAGCAGCACGCTGGCGGTCGGATCCCACGCCTGCTCCTCGCGGCGCACCATCAGGTCACCGCGACGAGCGGTGGAGCGCCAGTGGATGCGGCGCCGGTCATCTCCCTGCTGGTACTCGCGGACCAGCACGTCGTCCTGACCCGTGACGCCGACCCGGTGCGGTCGGGCCTCACCGGCACTGCCCGCGCCGCCCGCCGATCGCATCGCGGGCAGGATCTCGACCACCGGCGTGATCATCACCTCAGTGGTCGCCTGGAAATGGCGGTCGAGCTGGACCAGTCCGAACGGATCGGTGGTGCGCACCATCAATGGACCGGTGTGGAACCGGCCGCGCACCCGGCCGAGCATCGGGTACTCGATCTCCCGACGCCAGCTCAGATCCGCCTTGTCCACCACGAACCGGGGCCGGTTGCCGAGCTCGGCCGGGACGGAGTCCTCCAGCAACAGGATCCCGGCGGGCAGCCGACCCTCCTGACCGAGAGTGATCCGCCCCCGCATCGGCGAGCCCAGGGCCACCCGAGGCGGCTCGACGCTGCGCTCGCAGGACAGGCGCAGTCGGGCCCGGGCCACCAGCACCGCGGCGATCACGGGCAGGGCCAGCAGGAGCAGCCCGATCCGCATCACGTCTCGCTGGCCGGCGACCATGGCGGCGATCACCACCAGCAGTCCGACGACCACGAACACGTGGCCGCGGGCCGTGAAGAGCCGCCAGGGTCTGCGCATGCTCGCGGCCTGCCTCAGCGGTGGTCGGGCAGGTGCACCGAGGCGACCAGATGGGCCACCACGTCGTCGACCGTACGACGGGCGAGCTGGGCTTCGGTCGACGGCAGCACCCGGTGCGCGAGCACGGCGGTGGCCAGGCCGGCGACGTCGTCGGGGCTCACGTAGTCCCGGCCGGCGAGGGCAGCTGCCGCCCGGCTGGCCCGCAGCAGCTGCAGCGTGGCCCGCGGGGACGCGCCGAGCCGCAGCTCGCGCGAGGTCCGGGTGGCGTTGACGACCTGGACGAGATAGTGCTTGACGGCAGGACTCACGTAGACGCCCTTGACCGCATCGATCAGGCCCTTCACCGTCGCTCCGTCGGTCACCGGGCTCAGGTCGCCCAGGGGGTCGGAGGTGCCGTGGGAGTCCAGCATGTCCAGCTCGGAGCTGGGAGTCGGGTAGCCGATCGCGATCCGTGCCGTGAAGCGGTCACGTTGCGCCTCCGGCAGGGGATAGGTGCCCTCCATCTCGATCGGGTTCTGGGTGGCCACCACCATGAAGGGCCGTTCCAGCAGGTAGGTCGTCCCGTCGACGCTGACCTGGCGCTCCTCCATCGACTCCAGCAACGCGGACTGGGTCTTCGGTGAAGCCCGGTTGATCTCGTCGCCCACCACGATGTTGGCGAAGATGCCCCCGGGCTTGAACTCGAAGTCGCGGGTCTCCTGGTTGTAGACCGAGACCCCGGTGATGTCGGAGGGCAGCAGGTCGGGAGTGAACTGCAACCGGCGGACGGAGCAGTCGATGGAGCGGCCGAGCGCCTTGGCCAGCATGGTCTTGCCGACCCCCGGGACATCTTCGATCAGCAGGTGACCCTCGGCCAGCAGCACGGTCAAGGCGAGGTCCACGGCCACCCGCTTGCCCTCGATCACGGACTCGATGGCGGTCCGCACCCGGCCCATCACCGACACCACGTCTCCCAGCGACTGCTGGTCCGCCGCGCTGCGTTGGTAACTGAGTGTCACTCGGCCCTCCCGCCCCGTTGCGCCCGGTGCACGCCCGGACAGGTCTTCTCGCACCTTACGTGGTGCTGCCCGGCAACCGTAGGGAGTCGGGCCAACTGCTCGTCGATACGCACACCGACGGTGGTCGGAAAACGCACGGCGGTGGTCGCGTACGGGGTGCGGAAGCCGACCGTGGTCGGAAAACGCGCGGCAGACGGTCGCGTACGGGGTGCGGAAGCCGACCGTGGTCGGAAAACGTGCGGCAGAGGTCGCGTACGGGTGCGGAAGCCGACCGTGGTCGGAAAACGTGCGGCAGCGTCGCGTACGGCAAGCGGAAGCCGACCGTGGTCGGAAAACGCACGGCGGTGGTCGCGTACGGCAAGCGGAAGCCGACCGTGGTCGGAAAACGCACGGCAGCGGTCGGGTGAGGCGGTCGGACCCGCGGGGTCGACCCGGTGCCCAAGTGGAGTGAAGTGGAGTACAGTGGCGGAAAGTGGAGGGAATAGGGCGGTAGGTGGAGCGAGGAGGTGCGGAACGGCATGTTCCTCGGCACTCACACTCCCCGCCTGGACGAGAAGGGACGGCTGATCTTGCCCGCGAAGTTCCGTGACGAGCTGGCTGCCGGCCTGGTCATCACGCGAGGGCAGGACCGGTGTCTGGCGATCTGGCCGATGGAGGCCTTCATCGCCCAGACCACGGAGCTGCGCAATGCCTCGTCCAGCAGCAAGCAGGTTCGGGACTACCAACGGATGCTCGCCTCGGGAGCATCCGACGAGGTGCCGGACAAGCAGGGGCGGATCACCATCCCGCCGCACCTGCGGAGCTACGCCGCGCTCGACAAGGAGTGCGTCGTGGTCGGGGCCATGAACCGGGTGGAGGTCTGGGACGCCACGTCCTGGAACGCGTACTCCACCGCGCAGGAGTCGGAGTTCGCCGACATGAACGACGAGGGTTTCCCGGGGCTGTGAGCCCGGTCCGGGAGACAGCACCACCAGGGCCCTGAACAAGCAGAGCACGGCAGCACGGCGCGTACGGCGAGGCTTCAACCCGCAGGTCCTAGTGCCCTGACACACCTTCCCCGGTGCCAGGTCACGAACCTCGGGTCTCGGGTTGAAACCTGGCCGTACGGCCCGTGTCGATGAGCAAGGCACGAGCAGGTGCAGGACGACGAAGGGTCGAGATGGCAACCCCACCCATCCCACCGCGCCACGAGCCGGTGATGCTGAGCGAGATCGTGGCCCTGCTGGCGCCGGTGCTCGTGGAGCGCGACCCCAGCACCCCGCCGATCCTGGTGGACTGCACCCTCGGACTCGGCGGCCACGCGGAGGCGCTGTTGCGGGCCTGCCCCGACGCCCATCTGATCGGTCTCGATCGTGATCCGGCGGCCCTGGCGCTCGCCGCCGAGCGGCTCGCTCCCTACGCCGACCGCACGACGTTCGTCGAAGCGGTCTACGACGAGCTAGCCGACGTGCTCGCCCGGCTCGGCCACCCCCGCGTCCAGGGCGTGCTGCTCGACCTCGGACTGTCCTCGCTGCAGATCGACGACACCAGCCGCGGCTTCGCTTACGCGGTCGATGCCCCGCTGGACATGCGGATGGACGGCCACCAGGAGCTGACCGCCGCCGAGGTGCTCAATACCTACAGCGCCCGCGAGCTGACCCGGATCCTGCGGACGTACGGGGAGGAGCGGTTCGCCGATCGGATCGCCCGGCGGATCGTCGCCGTCCGCGAGGATCAGCCGTTCGACACCTCCGCCCGGCTGGTGCAGGTCCTCGACCGTTCCATTCCCGCCGCCGTCCGCAAGACCGGTGGCCACCCGGCCAAGCGAACCTTCCAGGCGCTGCGCATCGAGGTGAACGGCGAGCTCTCATCCCTGGAGTCGGTGCTTCCCCAGGCGGTCGCCGCACTCGCCCTGGGCGGCCGGATCGCCGTGCTGGCCTACCACTCGCTCGAGGACCGGTTGGTCAAGCAGGTGCTGGCCGCCGGCGCCAAGGAGACCGCACCGCCGGGCCTGCCCGTGGTGCCGGAGGAGTACCAGCCCCGACTGCGGCTGCTGACCCGCGGCGCCGCCAAGCCGACCGACGCCGAGATCGCGGTCAACCGCCGCGCCGCCTCGGCCAGGTTCCGCGCGGCCGAACGGATCCGAGAACCCCAAGGCCGACAGGTGGTCCGCCCATGAGCGCATTGTTCGATGGTCGCGCTGCGCGCTCCGCGCCGCTCCCGACGCCCGGGAGCCTCCGCCCATGAGCGCACTGTGGGCTCCGCTGCAGGCGCCGAGCGACGACCGACGGGAACGGCGAGGTCGCGACGGTGAGTCACGCCGGCTACGCGCGGTGCCGGCCCTGCCGGAGCGGATGGCCCGGATCCCGTTCATCACCGTGTTGATCGCGATCTTCGGCGTCGGCATGGTCGGCCTGCTGGTGGTGAACACGTCCTTGCAGAACCAGGCGTTCGAGTCGAGGGCGCTGAATCGACAGGCGGCGCAGCTGGTCTATGCCGAGGCCGAGCTGCAGTCCCAGCTCAACCGGGTGCGGACCCCCGAGCAGATCGCCACCAAGGCGTCGGCGCTGGGCATGCGGGCGAACCCGTACCCGGCCTTCCTGATCCTGCCCGCCGGCAAGGTGGTCGGCGAGCAGCACCGGATCAAGGGCAACGAGATGAAGGGCCTGATCGTCAAGAGCCCCGCCCAGCTGGCCGCGGAGAAGGCAGCCAGAGAGGCCAAGGCGAGGGCGAAGGCGGTTGCCGCGGCAGCGGCGAAGAAGGCCAAGGCGGAAGCTGCCCAGCAGAAGGCGGCGGACAAGGCCGCGGCAGAAGCCCTGAAGCAGCGCGCCGCCGCGGACGCCGCGGCCAAGCAGGCGGCGGCCGACGCCGCGGCGAAGCAGAAGGCGGCCGAGGCTGCGAAGAAGAAGACCCGGCAGGGTGGGGGTAACTGATGGCCGAGCGGCGACCACACCCGGCGGCGGGCCGTCAGCTGCGCACCGGCGGCGGGGCCGATCCCGCCGGTCACGGGCGCGAAACCCGCGGCCGCAGCGGTCAGCCCCGCTCGAGCCGGCAGACGGCCCCGCGCACCCACCGCCGGCACGACGAGGCGGGTCGCACCCTGCGCAACGGCGGAGCGGCGCGACCCGCGTCGAAGCGAAAGAGCCGACCGAAGGCGCGGCGGGTCCCCCTCGCCGACGGGGGACGCCGGCTGCACGTCGTGTTGATCATGCTCGCGATGGGGCTGTCGCTGTGCGCGGGTCGACTGCTGCAGCTGCAGGGTTTCGACTCCTCGGCCTACGCGGCCGAGTCGGCCGCGGCCCTGACCCAGAAGCTGCCGCTGCTGCCGTCCCGGGGAGACATCACCGATCGCAACGGCACGGTGCTGGCCGCGACCGAGCCGGCCGTGGCGGTGACCGCCGACCCGGGTCTGACCAGCAAGCGTCCCGGTGAGTTCGCCGACGTGATCGCGCCGTTCCTCCAGATGACGGTCACCCAGCTGCAGCCGCTGCTGACCAAGCCGAACACCCGCTTCGTGTACCTGAAGAAGAAGGTGCCGGCGATGACGTACACCCGGATGGCGGCCGCGCTCGCCGAGCGGAACCTGTACGGGATCTTCCGCGAGAGCGACCCCATCCGCACCTACCCGAACGGACCCCTGGCCGGACCGATCGTCGGCTTCGTCGGTGCGGACGGCAACGGCCTGGAGGGTCTGGAGTACAAGCTGAACACCCAGCTGGCCGGCGTCGAGGGTCACGAGGAGTACGAGAGCGCGCCGAACGGCAGCAAGATCCCGCTCGGCACCAGCAAGATCACCCCGGCGCAGAACGGCAACGACTACCAGCTGACCCTGGACTCCGAGCTGCAGTGGGCGGCCCAGCGGAGAGTGGCCCAGCAGGTGGCCAAGACCGATGCGGACTTCGGCTTCGCCATCACCATGAACATCAAGACGGGCGAGGTCCTGGCTCTCGCCCAGGCGCCGAGCTATGACTCGAACGATCCGCTGGCGACCAAGAAGTTCCGCTCGCTGCAGCCGGTCAGCGCACCGTACGAGCCCGGCAGCGTGCAGAAGGTGCTCACCACCGCGGCGCTGATCGAGTCCGGGGTGGCCGGCGAGGAGACGCGGCTCGAGGTACCGAACCGGCTGACGTCCGGCCCGTACCAGATCAAGGACCACTTCGAGCACAAGCCGCTCAAGCTCAACATGCGTGGCGTGGTGGCCAAGTCGTCCAACATCGGCACCGTGATGCTGTCCCGGCAGATGCCGACCGATGAGCTGCACCGGTACCTGGTCGAGTTCGGTCTCGGCTCCCGGACGGGGATCGAGCTGCCGGGTGAGGACAGCGGCATCCTGCCCGGGGCCACGATGGACGGGTTGACCCGTGACCGGGTGGCGTTCGGTCAGGGCCTCGCGGTCACCGGGCTGCAGGAGGTGTCCGCCATCGCGGGCATCGTCAACGGCGGCATCTACCACCCGCCGACCATCCTGAAGTCGGCCACCGACTCCAACGGGAAGCCGGTGGCCCTGCCGGTCAGGGACTCGCGTCGGGTCGTCTCCGCGGAGACCTCGGCCCACGTCAGAGACCTGATGCGGGCGGTGGTGGACAACTCCGGCCCGAGCGCCGCACTGCGGCTCGACGGTTACACCACGGGCGGTAAGACGGGCACCGCGCAGCGGGGCACGGCCACCGGTTACAAGGGCTACATCACGTCGTACGTGGGCTTCGCTCCGCTCAACGACCCGCAGATCATCACCTACGTGGTGATCAACAACCCGAAGAAGGGCGACCCGACGGGCACCCAGGTGGCGGCTCCCGTCTACCGCGACATCATGCAGTACGCGCTGCCCCGCTACTCGGTCGAGCCGACCAAGAAGTACGTCCTCAAGGCCAAGAAGCTCACGTGGTGACGGGTGGGCTTCGTCGCGCCGCGGACATCGTCGGCCCGGACTCGGTACCGTCGGACCGTGGCGGCAGCTGACGGTAGCGGTGCGCCGCCGAGCCTGCGCCCGTCCGGGCTGACCGGGATCGGCTGGCGGGAGCTGCAGACGGCCGCCGGAGCCACCGCCGCGGGGCAGACGGTGCCGCAGGCGACGCCGGACCCGATCGTGACCGGGGTGACCGCCGACTCGCGGCTGGTGCACCCCGGCGACCTGTACGTCGCCGCCCCCGGGGCCACCGTGCACGGTGCCCGTTTCGTGGCCGAGGCGGTCCGACGGGGTGCCCTGGCCGTCCTCACCGATCCCGTCGGGCGGGAGCTGACGGTCGCCGCCGTACCCGCCGAGGTGCCGGTGGCGGTGGTCCCCGACCCGAGGTCGCTGGTCCCGGCCCTGGCCGACCGCGTCTACCACCATCCCGCCGGTCGGCTGCAGCTGTACGGGATCACCGGCACGAACGGCAAGACGACGACGGCGTACCTGCTGCAGGCGGCCCTGCGCGCCGCCGGTCAGCACGTCGGCCTGATCGGCACCATCGGGTTCCAGCTCGACGACCGGCGACTCGAGGCCCGTCGCACCACAGTCACCACCCCCGAGGCGGCGGAGCTGCACGCGCTGCTGGCCGTGATGGTGGAGCAGGGTGCAGAGGCGGTGGTGATGGAGGTGTCGTCGCACGCGCTGTCCCTCGGCCGGGTCGCCGGTCTGCGCTTCGCCGTCGCCGCCTTCACCAACTTCGGTTCCGACCATCTCGACTTCCACGGTGACATCGCGTCCTACTTCGCGGCCAAGGCGTCGCTGTTCACCTCGGCTCGGTCTGACCGGGCGGTGATCAACCTGGATGACGCCCGCGGCGGGGAGCTGATCCAGCAGGCACTGGCCGAGGGCCTGTCAGCGGTCCGGTCGGTCAGCCTCGACGGTCCGGCCGACTACGAGATCCTGAACCGGGCCGCAGCCGGTCAGGGGCGGACCGGGGTCACCGCCTCGACCCCGCGCGGACCGGTCCGGTTCGCCCTCGGCCTGCCGGGCGAGTTCAACGTCCGCAACGCGCTGACCGCGCTCGCCATGGCCGACCTGGTCGGCGTCGATCTCGAACACGCGGCGTCCGGCCTCGCTGACGCCCTGGTCCCCGGTCGGATGCAGCGGGTCGACCTCGGCGAGGGTGCGGCCACGGTGTTCGTCGACTTCGCACACACGCCGCAGGCGGTCAGTGCTGTGCTGGCCGGGTTGGTCGGTCATCGCCGGATCGTGGTGCTGGGCTGCGGCGGCGACCGCGATCCGGAGAAGCGGGCCCCGATGGGCGCGGCCGCGGCCGCCGCCGCCGAGCTGGTGGTGGTCACCGACGACAATCCCCGCGGTGAGGATCCGGCGGCGATCCGGGCTGCTGTGCTCGCGGGTGCGTACGCCGAGGCGGAGCGCGGTGGCCGCGCCGTGACCGTCATCGACGGCGGGAAGCGTCGGGACGCGATCGCCGCCGCCCTGGCCGCATCTGGCCCCGACGACATCGTGGCCGTGCTGGGCAAGGGACACGAACAGGGTCAGGAGGTGGCCGGAGAGCTGCTGCCCTTCGCCGACGAGAACGCCATCCGCGAGGTCTGGGCCGAGCTGAACCCCACCACCACACCCGAGTTGTCAGATCGTGTGGTCGCCAGGGCGACCACACGATCTGACAACTCGGGGTCTGGGAGCGGCAGCCGATGATCCCGCTGTCCGTCCGCGAGGTCGCCGAGCTGCTCGGAGCCACCGTCACTCCGTCGGCGGAGACGATCCCGGCCGCCCTCGAGCGTCGGGTCACCGGTCTCGTCGTCGACTCCCGCCGGGTCGACGACGGCAGCCTGTTCCTCGCCCTCCCGGGCGAGCGGGTGGACGGCCACGACTACGTGGCCACGGCCTTCGCGCACGGCGCCGCCGCGGCGCTGACGTCGCGACCGGTGCCGGGCGCGGGCGGTCCGTGCCTGGTGGTCGAGGACCCGCTGCGCGCCGCCGGACGGCTGGCCCGTGACCAGGTCGACCGGGCGGTCGCCGGTGGACTGCGGGTGGTGGCCATCACCGGTTCGGCGGGCAAGACCTCGACCAAGGACCTGCTGGCCCAGCTGCTCGAGGCGGCCGGACCAACTGTCGCGCCGGTGGGCAATCTCAACAACGAGCTGGGGCTGCCGCTGACGGTCTGCCGGATCGACCCCGGGACCCGGTTCCTGGTGGCCGAGATGGGTGCTCGGGGAGTCGGCCACGTCGCGTACCTGTGCACGATCGCTCCGCCGCAAGTGGCCACCGTGCTGAACGTTGGCACCGCGCACGTGGGCGAGTTCGGCAGCAAGGAGCTGATCGCCGTCGCCAAGGGGGAGATCGTCGAGGCCCTGCCGGCCGGCGGCACCGCCGTGCTGACCGCAGACGACCCCCTGGTCTGGGCGATGCGGGCCCGGACGAAGGCCCGCGTGATCGCCACCAGTGTGCTCGCCGAACCGGACGGGGGAGACGCGATCTGGGCCGGAGCCGTCGAGGCCGACGCGCTGGGCCGGTGTGCCTTCACCCTGTACGAGAAGTCCGCCGGCGTACCGACGACTCCGGTCCGGGTCCAGCTCGGTCTGTCGGGCCGACACCAGGTCGCCAACGCAGTCGCGGCGGCGGCCCTGGCCCGGGCCCTCGGGGTGAGTTCGGAGACGGTGGTTGCCGGCCTGACGGCGGCCCGGGTGCGGTCGCGGTGGCGGATGGAGCTCACCGAGCGGGGCGACGGCGTCCTGGTCGTCAACGACGCCTACAACGCCAACCCGGAGTCCATGCGCGCGGCTCTCGACACCGTGGCCGGCGTGCTGGCGGACCGGCCCGGGTCCACCGGCTGGGCGGTCCTGGGGGACATGCTCGAGCTGGGCCCGGACGCCGCCGCGGAGCACCGGGCCCTGGGGGCCTACGCGGCCGGCCTGGGCATCTCCCGGATCGTCGCGCTGGGGGAGTTCGCCGACGAGGTGGTCGCCGGCACGCGGAGCGGTCCGATCGGTGCTCGGGCCGAGGTGGCGAGCGATCGTGACGACGCGGTACGGCGGGTGCTGACCGACCTGACGGCCGGCGACGTGATTCTGGTGAAGGCCTCGCGTGGCTTAGCCTTGGACACCGTGGCCGCCGCGCTGGCAGCGGCCGGACCGGTCGGGCCCGACAACGAACAGGGTGAGGACAGCGCGTGAAGACGATCGTTTTCGCGGGCGGGTTGGCTCTGCTCGGCACGCTGCTCGGCACCCGACTGGCCATCCGGATCCTGGTCCAGAAGGGCTACGGCCAGCTGATCCGCGACGACGGACCGACCTCGCACCACGTCAAGCGCGGCACCCCGACGATGGGTGGTCTGGTGATCATCGCGGCCGTGCTGACCGCCTACTTCGGCAGCCACCTGCTGACCTGGACCGGACCCTCGGCGTCCGCGTTGCTGATCTTGTTCCTGTTCACCGGACTGGGGGCGGTCGGGTTCCTGGACGACTGGCTGAAGATCCGCAACCAGCGCTCGCTCGGGCTGCGGAGCAAGGCCAAGATCGCCGGGCAGTCCCTGGTGGCGATCATCTTCGCGCTGCTGTCGCTGCAGTTCCCTGACGAACGTGGCATCACCCCCGCCTCTCAGTACATCTCGTTCCTGCGCGACATCGACTTCCTCCAGCTACCGGTGTTCCTGGTGGTGATCTGGGTCATCCTGCTGATCGCCGCGGCCAGCAACGGGGTGAACCTGACCGACGGTCTCGACGGGCTCGCCACCGGCAGCTGCACGATGATCTTCGGCGCCTTCACTCTGGTGAACATCTGGCAGTACAACCAGTCCTGTGCGTACACCGCCTCGGCCGGCGCCAAGTGCTACGAGGTGCGCGACCCGTACGACCTCGCCGTGGTCGCGATCGCGCTGGCCGGGGCCTGCTTCGGCTTCCTCTGGTGGAACGCCGAGCCGGCCAAGATCTTCATGGGGGACACCGGCTCCCTGTCCCTCGGCGGCGCGCTCGCCGGGCTGGCCATCTTCACCCGCACCGAGCTGCTGCTGATCATCCTCGGCGGTCTGCTGGTGATCGAGGTGATGTCGGTGATCTTGCAGACGAGCTACTTCAAGCTGACTCGTCGGATGACCGGCACCCCTCGACGGCTGTTCAAGATGACTCCCATCCACCACCACTTCGAGCTGCTGGGCTGGGCCCAGGTGACGATCGTGATGCGGTTCTGGATCATCTGCGGGTTGTTCGTCTCCGCCGCCCTGGGCATCTTCTACGCCGAGTGGGTCGCAGGTACGTGAGAAAGGGGTCGTGATGGCCGGCGAGCTCTCCTGGTTGGCGACCGCCGACGGGGCCTCACCCTGGGCCCAGGCCACGGTGCTGGTCACCGGCCTGGGGGTCTCCGGCTTCGCCGCCGCCGACGGGTTGCTGGAGTTCGGCGCCCGGGTGGTCGTGGTGGAGGACACCGTCAGCGAGGTCAACGCGGACAAGGCCGAGCTGCTCCGCACGCTCGGTGCGGAGGTCCGCCTGGGTCCCGGATCGAGCGCGCTGCGGCCGGACGGCATCGACCTGGTGGTCACCACCGGCTGGAGCCCCCGTCACCCGCTGCTCGCTGCGGCGGCTGCCGCCGGGATCGAGATCTGGAGCGAGCCGGAGCTGGCCTGGCGACTCGCCCGCCCGCGGCGTCCGGTGCCCTGGCTCGGCATCACCGGAACCAACGGCAAGACCACCACCACCCAGATGCTGGAGTCGATGCTGCGGGCCGCCGGTCTGCGGACCGCGGCGGTCGGCAACATCGGCCGACCGGTGATGGAGACGGTGCTCGACTCCGAGCCGTACGACGTGCTGGCGGTCGAGCTGTCCAGCCACCAGCTGCACTGGTCGCACTCGCTGTCGATGCACTCGGCGGTGGTGCTCAACCTCGAGCCCGATCACGTCGAGTGGCACGGCGGCGCGTCCGGTTACCGGGACGCCAAGGCGAGCATCTACCAACGGGTGCAGATCGCGTGCGTCTACAACGTCGCCGACCCGGCCACCGAGCGGATGGTCGAGGACGCGGACGTGATCGAGGGCGCCCGGGCCATCGGCTTCACTCTGGGCATCCCGGGTTTGTCGATGCTGGGGGTCGTCGACGACCTGCTGGTCGACCGCGCCTTCATCGAGCAGCGTCGCGACTCGGCCCTCGAGCTCGCCTCTGTCGCGGACGTGACCCCTGCCGCCCCCCACAACGTCGCCAACGCGCTGGCGGCGGCGGCCCTGGCCCGAGCCTTCGGGGTGCCGGCCGCGGCCGTCCGGGACGGTCTGCGCGGGGTGCAGCTGGGGGCGCACAAGATCGAGACGGTGGCGGTACGCGACGGGGTCACCTTCGTCGACGACTCCAAGGCCACCAACCCGCACGCCGCCGACGCGGCCCTGCGGACCTTCGCGTCGGTGGTCTGGATCGCCGGCGGGCAGGCCAAGGGGACGACATTCGACGACCTGGTCGTCGCGCATCGTGACCGGCTTCGCGGTGCGGTGCTGCTCGGCGTCGACCGAGCCGTGGTGGCCGAGGCACTCAGCCGACACGCGCCCGATGTCCCGGTGATCACGATCGAGGCATCCGAAGATGGGGCGATGGCGCAAGCCGTGGCGGCAGCCGTCTCCCTGGCCCGACCGGGGGACACGGTGCTGTTGGCCCCGGGGTGCGCCAGTTTGGACATGTACCGCGACTACGCCGCCCGAGGGGACGCCTTCGCCGCGGCCGTACGCACTGGGTGAGGAGTGACCGCGTGGCGACTGTGACGCCGGGCCGCACCGCAGGGACCCCGCCGCCGAAGACCCCGCGCAGCACCGCGAAGAGTGCGCGCTCGGCCTCCAAGACCGACATCGCCCCCAGTCCCAGCCGGAACCTGCGGCTGTGGCTGCACACGGTCCTGGATCGACCCCTGACGAGCTACCACCTGGTCCTCGGTTCGGCCTCGATCCTGGTCGCCCTGGGGTTGATGATGGTGTTGTCGGCCTCCAGCGTGAGCGCGTTCGTGAGCTACGACGACGCCTACTACTACGTGAAGCGCCAGTCGGCGTTCCTCGTCATGGGCCTGATCGGTGCCTTCGTCCTGGCGCGCGTCCCCCACCACGTGCTCCGGGTGCTCGGCTGGGTGGGTCTCGCCCTGGCCACGGTGCTGCTCATCTTGACGTACACGGCGCTGGGCTTCGAGAGCGGCGGCAACCGCAACTGGATCGATCTCGGCTTCACCTCCATCCAGCCGTCCGAGTTCGCCAAGCTGGCCATGATCATCTGGGGCGCGGATGTGCTGGCCCGCAAGGACAAGCTGCTCGACCAGCCTCGGCACCTGCTGATCCCGTACCTGCCGGTCTGCGGGATCTTGATCTTGCTGGTGGTCTTCCAGGGCGACGCCGGCACGGCGGTGGTGATGGGCTCGATCATGGTCGGCGTCCTCTTCATCGTCGGCACCCCGATCCGGGTGCTCGCCGCTCTCGGGTTCTGCGCGATCGGCGGCGTGGTCACCCTCTTCGTCACCAGCCCGGTCCGGATGCGCCGCCTGGCGGCCTTCCTGGACCCGACGGCCGATCTGAACGGTGCCAACGACCAGGCCAACGCGGGCATGTGGGCCATCGCCTCCGGCGGCTGGTGGGGTCAGGGGCTCGGTGGCAGCCGGCAGAAGTGGGGCGGCCTGCCGGTCGCCCACTCCGACTTCATCTTCGCCGTGATCGGCGAGGAGCTCGGGTTGTTCGGCAGCCTGATCGTGCTCGCCCTGTTCTTGGTGCTCGGCTACGCCGGGCTGCGGATCGCCACCCGCAGCGATGAGCCGTTCCGGCGGTACGCGGCGGCCGGCGTCACGGTCTGGTTCATGGTCCAGGCGCTGATCAACCTGGCCGTGGTGCTGCGGCTGCTGCCGATCGCGGGCGTGCCGCTGCCGCTCGTCTCCTACGGTGGTTCGGCCCTGATCGCCAACCTGCTCGGTCTCGGTGTGCTGTTGTCCTGCGCGCGTCACGAACCGGACGCCCGCAAGCTGCTGGCCTCGCGGTCGCGGAAGGCGCCGAAACCGAGGGTGAGCGCCGTGGTCGGCTCGCGGCGGAAGTCCACATGAGCGGTGTGCCCGCCGGCCGCATGTCGTCCTCGGGGCGGCCGGCGGCCGCCGTCAGTGTGGTGCTGGCCGGCGGCGGCACGGCCGGTCACACGTCGCCCCTGATCGCCACCGCCCAGGAGATCGGTCGTCTCGCCCCGGACGCCACGGTGACGGTGGTGGGGACGGCCCGGGGCCTGGAGACCTCCGTCGTCCCGGCGGCGGGGCTGACGCTCGAGCTGATCCCGCCGGTGCCGATGCCGCGCAAGCCCGGCAAGGACCTGCTGCTGGTGCCGGTCCGGCTGCGCCGCGCCGTGGCCGAGGCTGCTCGGCTGCTCGACCGGGTGGCGGCGGACGTCGTGCTCGGGTTCGGTGGTTACGTCTCCACCCCGGTCTACCTCGCGGCCCGACGTCGCAAGATCCCGATCGTCATCCACGAGCAGAACGCGCTGCCCGGACTCGCGAACCGACTGGCGGCCCGGTTCAGTGACCACGTCTTCACGTCCTTCCTCGACACCCCGCTCCCGGGGGCGAGGTGCATCGGGCTGCCGTTGCGGGCCGGGATCACCGAGCTCGACCGGGTCGGTGGTCGGTCGGCGGCGCGCGCGTCCTTCGGGTTGCCGGACGACGGGCAGACCCTGCTGGTCAGCGGGGGATCGCAGGGCGCGGCCTCTCTCAATCGGGCCGTCCTGGGGGCTCGCAGTGCCCTGCTGGCGGCGGGTGTGTCGGTGCTGCACGCCGTCGGTCCCAAGAACATCACCGACGATCTGGTCGCCGTCACCGACCAGACGACCGGGGCGGTCTACCGGCCGCTGCCCTACATCGAGGCGATGGACGTCGCCTACGCCGCCGCCGACCTGATGCTGGGGCGCTGCGGGGCGAGCACCGTGCTGGAGACCGCCGCCGTCGGGCTGCCGGCTGTGTTCGTGCCCTACCCGCACGGCAACGGCGAGCAGGCTCGCAACGCCGCGGGCGTGGTGTCCGCGGGCGGCGGGGTGCTGCTGGCCGACGTCGACTGCACCCCGGAGTGGGTGACCGCCGAGGTGCCCAGCCTGATCAGACCGGACGTGCTGCGCGGAATGGCCGCGGCCCTGGCCGGCGTTGGACACTCCGACGCCGCGACCGTGCTGGCCCGCGAGACCCTGCGGGTGGCGGGCTGGTCGGGCGATGACGAGGCGGAAGGACGGACGAGCTGATGGGGTTGGTCGAGCCGGTCGAGCTGGTCGAGGTGAGCGAGCTCGGCGGAGTCCACTTCATCGCCATCGGCGGGTCGGGGATGAACGGCATCGCCTCGGCCCTGCTGCAGCTCGGTGTCGACGTCAGCGGCAGCGACCGGCAGGACTCGAAGTACCTGCGCGCCCTGGAGGCACAGGGCGCCCGCGTGCACGTCGGGCACGACGCCGCCCAGCTGGGCAGTGCGCGGACGGTGGTCGCCTCCTCCGCCATCCGGGAGGACAACCCGGAGCTGGCGGAGGCGCGCCGGCGGGGGTTGCGCGTGCTGCACCGCAGCGCCGCCCTCGGCTCGATCATGCTCGGCCGTCGCGGGGTCGCCGTGGCCGGCACCCACGGCAAGACCACCACCACCGGGATGATCTCGCACGTCCTCTCCCGCATCGGGGCCGATCCCTCGTACGTGATCGGCGGCGCCCTGACCGGAACGAGCACCGGTGGCCACATCGGTGGCGGCGACGCGTTCGTGGTCGAGGCTGACGAGTCGGATGGCTCGTTCCTGCAGTACCCCGCGGAGATCGCCGTGGTCACCAACGTCGACCCCGATCACCTGTCCAACTGGGGGACCGCGGAGAACTACGCCGACGGGTTCCTCCGGTTCGCCACCGGCGGCTCGGTCCGGCTGCTGGTGATCAGCGCGGACGACCCCGGCGCGGTGACGCTGACCGAACGACTCCGGTCCCGGGCGGTGGGGAGCGAGCGACCGACGATCGTCACGTACGGAGAGAGCGAGGGCGCCGACGTCCGGATCACCGACGCCAGCTTCGCCGGCACCGGTTCCACCTTCGTGCTCGACGGCGAACCGGTCCGACTGAACGTGCCGGGGGCCTACAACGTGTGGAACGCCGCGGCGGCGTACGCGGTCGCTCTCGACCTCGGAGCCGACCCGGCCGCCGTGCGCGCCGAGCTGGAGACGTACGGCGGGACCAACCGACGCTTCCAGCTGATCGGCACCGTGGACGACATCCGGGTCTACGACGACTACGCGCACCACCCGACCGAGGTCGCCAACACCCTGCGGGCCGCGCGGACCGGCGTGGGGGACGGCGGCCGGGTCGTCGTCTGCTTCCAGCCCCACCTGTTCACCCGGACCCGGGACTTCTGGCGCGAGCTCGCGGCCGCCCTGGAGCTCGCCGACCAGGCCATCGTGATGGACGTCTGCGGCGACCGTGAGGACCCGATCCCCGGCATCGACGGGGCGATGGTGGCGGCGGCCGTGGCCCCCGGGACCGCAACCGTCACCTACGAGCCGGACTGGGACTCGGCGGCGCCCGTCGTCGCCGGGATCGCGCGCCCCGGGGACCTGGTGATCACGGTCGGGTGCGGCGACGTGACCAAGGTCGCGCCATTGATCGTGGACGCCCTGCAGCGGGAACGGGGCGTCGGATGACCCGGCACCGCGATCGGGGGGCGTGATGGCCACCGCTACCCAGAACCGCCCACCTTCGGTGGCCGACGGCAAGCGCGGCCGACGGCCCCGGCGGCGCCGGATCTGGCCGCTGGTGCTGATCGGCGTGCTGGTGCTGGCGCTGGCCGGCGGACTGGTCTGGCTGGTCGGTTTCTCCACCGTGCTCGCGGCGCAGCGGGTCCAGATCAGCGGGCTGAAGACCCTGACCAAGGCGGAGGTCACCGCCAAAGCGGCCGTTCCGCTGGGGGTTCCGCTCGCTCGGCAGAACCTGTCGGCGATCGCCTCGCGGATCGCGACGTTCCCGCAGGCCGAGCACGTCGTGGTCCAGCGGACCTGGCCGGACGCTGTGACGATCACGGTGACCGAGCGAACCCCCGTCTTCGCGGTCCGCTACGCCAACCTGTACGTCCTGGTGGACAAGAGCGGCATCCCGTACCTCACCGTCAGCAAGCAGCCCAAGGACCTGCCGTTGGCCGCGGCCAGTCAGGCCGACCGGGCCAGCCTGGCCGAGATCGCCGTGGTCTCGCGCGAGCTGTCGAAGAAGCTCCGCGACCAGGTGGTCACGATCCGGGCCGAATCGCCGTACGCACTCGTGCTGGTGCTCGACTCGGGGGTGGAGATCGCGTGGGGGACCTCCGACCAGTCCACGCTCAAGGGGCAGGTGGCCCTCGCGCTGCTGAAGCAGGACCCGAAGGCGATCGACGTGTCCTCCCCCCACAACCCGACCATCACCTGATGTCGTGTTGTCTGACGCCGCTCGCTGAAGCCCGCACCGTGTCCCAGCTACGTCGTCGTCCCGGCGCAACGGAGAAGCGTGTTGCTCCGCTCCTCCTCCGCACGCTGGGGTGCGGACTTCGGCCGCTCACGACGTATGTCTGACGGCGCTCGCTGAAGCCCGCACCGTGTCCCAGCTACGTCGTCGTCCCGGCGCAACGGAGAAGCGTGTTGCTCCGCTCCTCCTCCGCACGCTGGGGTGCGGACTTCGGCCGCTCACGACGTATGTCTGACGGCGACGGGCGTACCTTTCCGTTATCTGCTGCCTGTGTCAGGTAACGATTCGACCTCAAGGTCAACTTCAGGGTCAGGATTGGGGCCGATTTTCGGACCCGCTGGCGTGTCCGACGGCCTCGTGTGGACAGTGGTCGAAGCGACTTACTAGCGTGGCCGTCGCGGCGTCGATCACCTCCTGTTTCCTTCCCCCGTGGACCTGAGGCACCAACTTTCGCACGCTCGAAAGCGTCCATCAGCAACCAGAGGCAGGAACCACGTGGTCTCCGCATCACAGAACTACTTGGCCATCATCAAGGTCGTCGGCGTCGGCGGCGGTGGGGTCAACGCGGTCAACCGGATGATCGAAGCCGGTCTGCGCGGGGTCGAGTTCATCGCCGTCAACACCGACGCCCAGGCGTTGCTGATGAGTGACGCCGACGTCAAGCTCGACATCGGCCGCGAGCTGACCCGCGGACTCGGTGCCGGCGCCGACCCGGACAAGGGACGGCAGGCCGCCGAGGATCACGCACAGGACATCGAGGACGCCCTCAAGGGTGCGGACATGGTGTTCGTCACCGCGGGCGAGGGTGGCGGCACGGGCACCGGCGGCGCCCCGGTCGTGGCCCGGATCGCGCGGGCGCTCGGCGCGTTGACCATCGGTGTGGTGACCCGACCCTTCTCCTTCGAGGGGAAGCGTCGCTCCAGCCAGGCCGACCAGGGGATCAGCAGCCTCCGCGAGGAGGTGGACACCCTGATCACCATCCCCAACGACAAGCTGCTCCAGATGATCGACCACCAGATCGCGATCCTGGACGCGTTCAAGCAGGCCGATCAGGTGCTGATGCAGGGCGTCCAGGGCATCACCGACCTGATCACCACCCCCGGTCTGATCAACCTCGACTTCGCCGACGTCAAGGCCGTCATGTCCAACGCCGGTTCGGCCCTGATGGGCATCGGTTCCGCGCGAGGTGAGGACCGGGCCCGCGCGGCGGCCGAGATGGCCGTCTCGTCCCCCCTGCTGGAGGCCAGCATCGACGGGGCGCACGGTGTGTTGCTGTCGATCGCCGGTGGCTCGGACCTCGGACTGTTCGAGGTGTCCGCCGCGGCCGACCTGATCCAGAACGCCGCGCACGAGGATGCCAACATCATCTTCGGCACGGTGATCGACGACGCCCTCGGCGACGAGGTCCGGGTCACCGTGATCGCCGCCGGCTTCGAGGGCGGCCAGCCTCCGCGCCGTCAGCCCGGGATCAGCCGGGCCAGCGACCTGCGCAGCTCGCGACCGGCGCCGGCCACCGGCGGCTACGGCTCGTCCGAGCCGGAGCGGAGCACCGGCTCGCAGTCCGGCCCGGGCGCCCAGCCGACGACTCGTCCGTCGAGCCCGCCACCCGTGTCCACCCCGCGCCCGTCGGCACCGGCCGTGGATGACGACGACCTCGACGTACCGGACTTCCTCAAGTAGTCGTTGTCGTCGCGTCGGCGCGGACCACCTCGGTCCGTGTCGGCGCGGCGGTACACGTCGAACGGTGCCGAGGCCGCAGGTGCGCAGACGGTCCGGCCGGATCTGACCGCGTGTCGTCACCGAACGATCCCCTTACCGACCGTCTTCGGACGGTAAGGTCGAGCGCGAACCTGGACCTGCACGGAGGGTAAGGAACTCATCCCATGGCCGAAAGACTGAAGCGGGCAGCTGCCTGGCTCGGACTCGTGACCGACGACCGGTACGGGCAGTACGACGAGGTCGACGGTGAGCAGACCGAAGGCATCAGCCGCGACGAGCTGGTCGGCGGCGATCCGGATGCGGCGAAGCCGGTGGCGTCCGGTTGGGACGTCGGCCCGCAGGCCGACTCTCGTGCCACCGGCGGCAGCGTGACCCCGCTGGAGACCAAGCGGCCCGTCGTCGCCTCGGCGGTGACGACCTCGACCCCGACTGCTGCCCCGACCCAACGGACGGCCGACATGTCTCGCATCATCACCGTGCACCCGCGGACCTACAACGAGGCCCGCACGATCGGCGAGCACTTCCGTGACGGCGTGCCGGTGATCATGAACCTGTCCGAGATGGAGGACGTCGACGCCAAGCGGCTCGTCGACTTCGCGGCTGGTCTCATCTTTGGTCTGCGTGGCAGTATCGAACGTGTCACCAGCAAGGTGTTCCTGCTGTCGCCGCCCAACGTCAACGTGACGGCGGAGGACAAGGAACGCATCGCAGGCGGGTTCTTCAACCAGAGCTGAGCACCCGGCCGGTGACGTCAACCGACACGGACTGAGGGACTCACGAACGCATGTTCATCATCGGAACGGTCATCGGGTGGGTGCTGTGGATCTTCCTGCTGGTGTTGTTCGCCCGGATGATCCTGTCCTGGATCCCGGTGCTGGTGCGCGAGTGGCAGCCGCGGGGGCCGATGTTGGTGGTCGCCGAGGTCATCTACTCGGTCACCGATCCGCCGCTGCGGGCCCTGCGTAAGGTGCTGAAGCCGGTCCGGGTCGGCAACATGATGCTCGACCTCGCGTTCATCGGACTGGCCATCGGTGTCAGCATCCTGATGCAGGTCAACCGGGCTGTCTTCTTCTGAGTTATCGCTCTTCGCTGCTCGGTCGCGCTCTTGGTTCCCTTCGTGCGTCGTCGTCGTGCGAAGGACGGAAAGGCGTGTCCTTCGCACGACTCCTCCTCACTCGTGGAACGCGCGGCCTTGCGCTACGAACGCCGATGTGGCTCTCTGTTTGCTCTGCGCAGGTCACGTTCTGCCGCCGCACGGCATGTTCGCGTGCCGAGTGACTTCGGTCGCAGTCGGCCTCGGCGGTTGTCGCACGGGGCGGTGACGGCTCCGGGCGAGTACGGTGGGGCGGGCCGATCTGAGGATGGGTCGGCCGATCGAGATGTCGAGAACAACTGAGGTGGACGATGACGCTGTCGCTTGATGACGTGCGCAACAAGCGGTTCCGGATGGCTCGCAAGTCGGGCTACGAGGTGCTCGAGGTGGACGAGTTCGTCGACGAGGTCGAGGTGGCTTTCGAGCAGCTCGCCGAGGAGAACCAGAACCTCAAGAAGCAGATCGAGGCGCTGAAGTCCTCGCCCACTGTCGAGCAGGCTGCGCCGGCCACGGCCGGCCCGGCCGAGCCGGAGACCATCGTGGTCACCACCGGCGCCGAGGCGAGCTCCGCCGTGGTGCGGTTGGTCACGCTGTCGACCGAGCAGGCGGAGAGAGTGCTCGACGAGGCCACGGCCGAAGCCAACGAGATCCGCGCGACCGCCAGTGCCTCCGCCCAGGAGGTCACCGGCGACGCGCAGACGCGGGCCGACCGGATCGCCGCCGAGGCGCAGGAGGTGGCCGAGCGCGTGCAGGCCGAGGCCAAGGAGCGCGCCGACAACCTCGACGCCGAGATCGCCGGCCGGCGCTCCGAGCTGCTCGACGCCCTGCACGTCGAGCGGGACGACCTCCAGGTCGCCGTCGGGCAGCTGCGTGGCTTCGAGGCGAGCTTCCGGGCCAACCTGAGCGACGAGCTGCGGCGGCACATCGCCTCGCTGGAGTCGGGCACCGCTCAGCCGTACGAGGTTCCGGCGCTGGCCGAGGAGTCAGCGATCGCCGCAGCCGAGCAGCGGTCGACCGACGGGGGCGGCACGGCGAGCGTTGAGGACGGGGCAGGCGCTGCTGAGGCGGCCGGTGACCCGACCGACGACGCACCGTCGAGCGACAAGGGAGGCGAGTCGGTGTTCCCCGACGATGACCCTGCCGACGGAGCTGACGGCCCCGCCACCAGCGAGACCCCACGCCTGGACGCCCTGTTGGGCGACCAGCGCTGAGGAGCAGAGACGTCGATCCGCCCGGCCGTTTGCGGCCGGGCGGGTCGCTGTTTCGGTGCCCCTGTGATCCCCCGCACGACGGTGGGTCGGCGAAGGACGCAAATCAGGTAAGAATCCCTGGAGGTCGTTGAAGAACGTCCCTCCAGGCCCTATGGTTCGTGCGACGAACTCAGCGGCGCGGCCAGCCGACGCTGCAACACCCGAGGGGACACCCATGACGACCACGCGGTCCAGCGCCGACGACAAGACAGCGGGCGACAAGACGCCGGCCAAGGTGGACGCCGCGAGTCTGCCGGTTCGGGACGGCGAGGAACCCTGGACCGATGACGAGGTGGCCGAGGTCCGGCAGACGCTCACCGAGGACATCGATCGGTTCGCCAGTCAGCTGGAGATCTCCGAGGCCGAGCTGGTGGGTCTGCTGCGCGACGGCAACGAGGGCGCCGGTCGCGATCCGGCCGACGTCGGCTCCGCCAACTTCGAGCGTGACGCCGAGATGTCGCTGGCCAAGAACGCTCGGGAGATGCTGGACCAGTCACGCCTGGCGCTGCGCCACATCGACCAGGGTGCCTACGGTCGGTGTGACAACTGTGGCCAGCCGATCGGCAAGGGCCGCCTGATGGCGTTCCCGCGGGCGACCCTGTGTGTCACCTGCAAGCAGCGCGAGGAGCGCCGATAGCCGGCGATGCCCCGTCCGACGCTCACCGGCGTCGGATGCGACTGATCTTCGTCCTCGTCGCCGCGGGTGGCTTGCTGCTCGACCAGCTGACCAAGATCATCGCGGTGCGCTGGCTCGACCCAGCCGACCCACCCGTGCTGGCGGGCGGGCTGCTGACTCTGCGCCTGATCCGCAACCCGGGCGCGGCCTTCAGCCTCGGGGAGAACTTCACCATGGTCTTCGCGCTGCTGGCCGTCGCCGTGGTCTCCTTCGTGCTGATCAAGCTGGTACCGAAGGTCGACCACCCGGGCTGGGCGGTCGCCCTCGGTCTCCTGGTGGCGGGCGTGAGCGGCAACCTGATGGATCGCATCTTCCGCGAGCCCGGCTTCCTACGCGGCCACGTCGTCGACTTCTTTCAGCTCCCGCACTTCGCGATCTTCAACGTCGCCGACGTCTGCATCACCTCGGCCGCGGTGCTGATCATGGTGCTGGCCGTGATCAAGAACGTCGGCATCGGGGGCGAGCACTACACCCGGGAGGTCATGGCGACCGCCGAACGCGACGACGAATCCACCGAGCCCCGCGCGGAGTCCGCGGATGCTGCGGAGGACTCGGTCGAGCGACCGGACCGGGAGTCCTGATGGCAGCGTCACCCGGCGCGCCGGAGTACCCGTCGAGGTCGGACTCGTGACCGAGGGCCGGGTGCTGCTGGTCCCAGAAGGTCTGGAGGGGGAGCGCGTCGACGCTGCCGTCGCTCGGCTGCTCGGGTTGTCCCGCAGTCGGGTCGCCGATCTGGTGGCCGACGGTGGCGTGCTCCTGGACGGCGCGGTCGCGTCCAAGTCAGACCGGGTCCGCTCGGGCGCGATGCTCGAGGTGACCCTGACCGAGCGCCGGACCGCGGTCGTCCAGCCGATGACGGCGCCGGGCCTCACCATCGTCTACGACGACGACGACATCGTGGTCGTCGACAAGCCGGTCGGCGTGGCCGCCCATCCGAGTGTCGGCTGGAGCGGGCCGACCGTGCTGGGGCACCTGGTGGCCGCCGGGTTCCGGATCTCCACCTCCGGCGTGCCCGAACGCCAGGGCATCGTCCAACGGCTCGACGTCGGCACCTCTGGGCTGATGGTGGTGGCCAAGAGCGAGGTCGCCTACACCGGCCTGAAGCGCGCCTTCCGCTCCCGTACGGTCGACAAGACCTACCACACGCTGGTCCAGGGCCACCCGGACCCGTTCGTCGGAACCATCGACGCACCCATCGGCCGGCACCCGAGCGCGGAGTACAAGATGGCGGTCACCGCGTCGGGACGGCCCAGCATCACGCACTACGACACGCTGCACGCTTTCATCGGCACCACGCTGCTCGAGGTGCACCTGGAGACCGGTCGGACCCACCAGATCCGGGTGCACATGGCCGCCACCCACCATCCCTGCGTGGGGGATCCCATGTACGGGAGCGACCCGGTGCTGGCCGCCCGGCTCGGCCTGGAGCGTCAGTGGCTGCACGCGGTGCGACTCGGGTTCCTGCACCCGGTCCGCGGTGAGCAGGTCACCTTCAGCTCCGACTACCCGCAGGATCTCCAGCACGCCCTGGATCTCGTCGCTCGCGCCTGAGGTCTCGGACCGGCCCGCTTCCGGGCGCCGGGCGGGAGACGGTAAGACAGGCACAGTTCCCTTCTGTAGGGTCGCCTCGTGCGTAGAGCAAACATCGTGTGCACGCTGGGCCCGGCTTCGTCCGCGCCCGAGCGACTCGTCGAGCTGGTCCAGGCCGGGATGGACGTCGCCCGGCTCAACATGAGCCATGGCGACTACTCCGACCACAAGGCCAACCTGGACAACGTCCGGGCCGCCTCGAAGGCGGTCGGCCGACCGGTCGGGGTGCTCGCCGACCTCCAGGGTCCGAAGATCCGTCTCGGTCGGTTCGCCAACGGCAAGGAGGTGCTGGTCAACGGCGCCCGCTTCGTCATCACCGTCGACGACATCGAGGGCACCGTGGACCGGTGCTCGACCACGTACAAGGGTCTGCCGGGCGACGTGCGACCGGGTGACGCGATCCTGATCGACGACGGTCGACTGCAGCTGGAGGCCGTCGAGGTCACCGAGACCGACGTCATCACCAAGATCGTCGTCGGCGGGGCCGTCAGCAACAACAAGGGCATCAACCTGCCCGGGGTCGCGGTGAGCGTGCCGGCGATGAGTGAGAAGGACATCGCCGATCTTCGCTGGGCCCTGCAGAACGGCGTCGACATGATCGCGCTGTCCTTCGTCCGCAGCGCCTCCGACATCGACATCGTGCACCAGGTGATGGACGAGGAGGGCAAGCGCCTGCCGGTCATCGCCAAGCTCGAGAAGCCTCAGGCGATCGACAACCTGGACGAGATCATCGACGCCTTCGACGCCTTCATGGTCGCCCGTGGTGACCTCGGTGTGGAGCTGCCGCTGGAGGAGGTGCCGCTGGTCCAGAAGAAGATCGTCACCGCCGCCCGCCGGTGGGCCAAGCCGGTCATCGTGGCCACCCAGATGCTCGAGTCGATGATCTCCGCCCCGCGGCCGACCCGGGCCGAGGCGTCCGACGTCGCCAACGCCATCCTGGACGGCGCCGACGCGGTGATGCTGTCGGGCGAGACCAGTGTCGGGGACTATCCGGTGCTGACCGTGCAGACCATGGCCCGGATCGTGGCGAACACCGAGGACCACGGGATGGAGCAGCTGCAGAACATCGACTGGGACCCGCACACCACCAGCGGCGTCATCACCAAGGCGGCCGCCGAGGTGGCGCAGCGGATCGACGCGAAGTTCCTCGTCGCCTTCACCCACTCGGGCGACGCGGCTCGCCGACTGTCCCGGCTGCGGTCTCCGATCCCGATCCTGGCCTTCACGCCGATCGAGCAGACCCAGGCGACGCTCACCCTGAACTGGGGGGTGGAGTCCATCCTGGTGCCGATGGTGTCGCACACCGACGACATGATCCGGCAGGTCGACAAGGCGCTGATGGAGAGTGGCCTGCTGGCCGAGGGCGAGCGGGTGGTCATCGTCGCCGGCTCCCCGCCCGGCGTCGCCGGCCACACCAACATGATCCGGGTCCGCCGGATCGGGGCACCGCTGTAACACCCGGACCTCGCTGAAGACCGCTGACGCACGTCCCAGGTCGCTCGCGCACGTGCCGCACAGCGTGCGTGAGCGCATCAGAGCGTGCGTCAGCGTTGCCCTTCGGGCATCGGGTCGCGACCGACGAGCGTGCGTAGTAATCTTCGTCCCCGCGACGGGCACGTCGCAGCTGCTCCGGCCGGGGTGGCGGAATGGCATACGCGGACGGCTCAAAACCGTTTGTCCGCAAGGACATGGGGGTTCGACTCCCCTCCCCGGCACTCGACCCACCCTCGCTACGCGTGCGGTGGCACCCAGCGCGGTAGGACCACCGGGGTGCGAGGACTGCTGGCCGTAACAAGCGCTGGCTAGAGTGAGCGCGTGACGACAGATGACGGCAAGGCCGGCGAGACCCAAGGTGCGACCCGAGTGGTCGTGGCCGAGGACGAGGTGCTGATCCGCCTCGACCTGGTGGAGATGCTGACCGAAGAGGGATACGACGTGGTCGGTCAGGCCGGAGACGGTGAGGCCGCAGTGGAGCTGACCACGGACCTACGGCCCGACCTGGTCGTGATGGACGTGAAGATGCCCAAGCTCGACGGGATCAGCGCGGCCGAGAAGATCGCCAGCGAGCGGATCGCTCCGGTGGTCATGCTGACCGCCTTCAGCCAGCGTGAGCTGGTCGACCGGGCTCGGCAGGCCGGCGCGATGGCGTACGTGGTGAAGCCGTTCGGCAAGGCCGACCTGATCCCGGCGATCGAGATCGCTCGGGCCCGGTTCGCCGAGATCACGGCGGTCGAGGCCGAGGTCGAGGACCTGACCGAGCGGCTGGAGTCGCGCAAGGCGGTCGACCGGGCCAAGGGGATGCTGCAGACGGGTCTCGGGTTGACCGAGCCGGAGGCGTTCCGCTGGATCCAGAAGACGGCCATGGACCTGCGCAAGTCGATGCGCGAGGTCGCCGAGGGCGTCATCGAGCACGGCGCCGGAGCCAAGAAGAAGTAGCGAGAATGCGCCTCGTGGGCATTCAGTCGTGTAACGAACTGGCAACACGACCACGAAACCTGACGTTCCGCTGAGACTCCGCGCTTACTGTGCACATGCTCGCGGAATCGTCAGGCCGTCATCCAGTCGTTGTCCGGCCCGTGAGCATGCAACGACCTTCAGGAGGAAAAGGAACGTGCGAAAGCATCGGCTCATAGCCGTCGGAGCCACCCTGCTCGCGGCCACCCTGTCCATGTCTGCCTGTGGCAGCCGCGCCGAAGAGGGCGGCACCACCGGAGAGAGCACCAACAAGGTCGCCAAGATCGGCGTCGTCGCCCCGCTGTCGGGGGATCTGTCCGCACTGGGTCTGGGCATCCGCAACTCGGTCGACCTGGCCATCAGGCAGGCCAACGAGGCCAAGACCGTCCCGGGCTGGACGCTCGAGCTGGCAGCCGAGGACGACGAGGCCAAGCCCGACGTCGGCAAGAACGCCGCCACCAAGCTCGCCGGCGAGGATGAGGTCGTCGGCGTGGTCGGTGCGCTCAACTCGTCCGTGTCGCAGTCGCTTCAGCCGGTGTTCGCTGCGGCCAACATCGCGCAGATCTCTCCGGCCAACACCGGCCCGTCCCTGACCATGGGTCCGGATGCGACCAATCCCAAGCGGCCGTACCCCACCTTCTTCCGGACCTGCACCACCGACATCGTCCAGGGCGGCTTTGCCGCGAACTACCTGTACACCACGGTCGGCTTGAAGAAGGTCGCCACCATCCACGACAAGAAGACCTACGGCCAGGGTCTGGTCGAAGCCTTCACCGCGAAGTACAAGGAGCTCGGCGGCGAGATCGTGGCAGCTGAGACCATCAACCCCGATGACAAGGACTACGGGTCCGTCATCACCAAGGTCAAGGGTGCCAACCCGGAGGCCGTCTACTACGGCGGTGAGTACCCCCAGGCCGGTCCGCTCAGCCAGCAGATGAAGGCAGCCGGTCTGAACGTTCCCCTGATGGGTGGCGACGGCATCTTCGATCCCGCCTTCATCGAGCTCGCGGGCAAGACCTCCGACGGCGACCTGGCCACCTCGGTCGGCGCGCCGACCGAGAGCCTCGAGTCGGCCAAGGCCTTCGTGGCTGACTACACCGCTGCCGGCTTCAAGGAGCCGTACGGTGCTTACGGTGCCCAGTCCTACGACGCCGCGAACGCGATCATCAACGCGCTCAAGGTCTCGCTGGCCGACGCGCCCGACGCCAAGTCGGCACGTGAGGCAACGGTCACGGCCGTCGGCGGGGTGTCCTTCGACGGGGCAACCGGTCCGATCGCCTTCGACGAGTTCGGCGACACCAAGACGAAGATCATCACGGCCTACAAGGTGACCGGTGGCAAGTGGGTCGCCGACAAGACCGAAGAGTTCAAGTAGCCAACAGCCCTCTGACTCGATCGACGAGGGCTGAGATGTAGCTCGGATGGGGGCAGGCGTCGCCTGCCCCCATCGGGCTGCCTCGGCAGTCCGGCAGGCCACTCAACCTTCGGGGAGGTCCGGATGGAACTGTTCTTCCAGCAGCTGGTCAATGGACTCTCGCTCGGCGCGCTCTACGCGCTGATCGCTGTCGGCTACACCGTGGTCTACGGCATCATCCAGCTGATCAACTTCGCTCACGGCGAGATCTTCATGATCGGGGCCTTCGGTGCTCTCACCGTCTGGTTGGTGGTGCCTGGCGAGGTCACGGCCTTCTGGATGCTGCCACTGATGCTGTTCGGCGGCATGGTGGCGGCGATCGCGGTGTCCCTGTTGACCGAGCGCTTCGCCTACCGCCCGCTACGGAACGCTCCTCGGCTGGCCCCGCTGATCACCGCGATCGGTGTGTCGGTCTTCCTGCAGGAGTTCGTCCGGCTGTTCTACGGCGACATCCCCGGCTTCCCGGACTCGAAGCGAGCGATCCCGTTCCCGCAGATCGACGTGGTGACCGGCCCGGCCATCCAGCTCGGCGGGGTCACCATCCAGCGCGCGGCGCTGTTCACGCTCGTGATGCTCGCGATCTGCACGGTGTTCCTCTACATCTTCGTCAACCGCACCCGTCTCGGTCGTGCGATGCAGGCGACCTCCCAGGACCCCGATACGGCCCGCCTGATGGGCATCAACGTCGACCGGATCATCATGGTCGCCTTCGCCCTGGGAGCTGCGCTCGCCGCGGTGGCGGGCCTCGCCCACGGCCTGCGCTACACCAACATCGACTTCCGGATGGGCTTCCTGGCCGGTCTCAAGGCCTTCACCGCAGCTGTCCTCGGGGGAATCGGCAACATCTACGGAGCCGTGGTCGGCGGTCTGGTGCTGGGCGTCATCGAGGTGATGGCGACCACCTACATCCCCGGCCAGTTCGGTGGCTCCGCCTGGAAGGACGTCTGGGCCTTCGTCATTCTGATTCTGGTGCTGGTCTTCAGACCCCAAGGTCTGCTGGGAGCAAGGGTGGTGGACCGAGCATGAGAATCCCTGACCTGGTCACTCCGGAGCTGCAGGAGCGGACCAACGGCATCGGCCGGATCCTGGCGCTGGCCGGTGGCGCGATCGTCATCGTCGCCCCCTTGCTGCCCTGGGCGTACGGGCGGAGTGCGCTCGACAACATGACGGTGCTCGGGTACCCGTCCCCGCTGCAGTTCCTGTCGATGCTCCTGGGCGTCCTCGTCGTCGGGCTGCTGGTGGGCTCGCACTTCTACCTGAAGAAGAAGCGCAAGCGGCGCATCGGCTGGGTGCGCGGCGCGAAGTCCGCGGCCACCGGGGCACTCGTCTACATCGTGCTCATCATCACTAGCATCGCCGTCGAGCTCGAGGGTCTGGTCAACGTCGAGTACGGCGGGTGGGTCGCCCTCGTCGGCGCGCTCGCCGCCTTCGTCGGCACCAAGCTGATGCTCGCCGACCGCGCGCCGAACCTGGCCACCATGGTCACGAAGCCCTGGATCGAGATCCTCGCGATCGCCGCCGTGATGGGGCTGGCCCTGTTCGGAGTGGCCTTCGCACTCAACATGGACGACGGCGGCTCGTTCGTCTCCTTCCTCGGCTTCATCGGGGCCGTCATCGCGGTGCTCTTGACCACCGGTGTGATGGCCTTCCTGTCCGGTTGCACCCAGCGGCACCGCAGGGTGCTGATCCTGTCCGCCTTCGTGGTGGCCTTCGCTTTCCCGTTCACCCAGGATGGCTCCGACGCGAACATGTCGATCGCCACCCAGGTGATCATCTTCGCGGGCACGGCGATGGGGCTGAACATCGTGGTCGGTCTCGCCGGCCTGCTCGACCTCGGCTACATCGCCTTCCTCGGAGCCGGTGCCTTCACGGCGGCGATCCTCTCGGAGTCGGCGTTCTCGACGGTCGGTTGGCACCCTCCGTTCATCGTCGTGATGGCGATCAGCGGCTGCGTCTCGGCGAGCCTCGGCCTGCTGATCGGATCCCCGACGCTCCGGGTCAGCGGCGACTACCTGGCCATCGTCACGCTGGCCTTCGGGGAGATCTTCCGGATCTCCATGAACAACCTGGACGGGAGCGACGGACCCAACCTGACCCACGGGTCGAACGGCATCCCCGCCATTCCGGATCTCGTGCTCTTCGGCTTCGACTTCGGTGAACCGCACGTTCTGTTCGGTATCCCGCTGGGGAGGTTCTCCAACTACTACTTCCTGCTCCTGCTCGTGCTCGGGCTGATCATCCTGATCTTCGTCCGGCTCAACAACAGCCGGATCGGGCGCGGCTGGGTGGCGATCCGCGAGGACGAGAAGGCCGCCGAGGCCATGGGCGTCAACGTCTTCGGACTCAAGCTCTTCGCCTTCGCCGGGGGCGCCTTCCTGGCCGGGGTCGCCGGCTCGGTGAAGGCGCACGTCGACGTCTCGGTCACACCCGACCAGTACGTGTTCCTGGAGTCGGCCTTCCTGCTCGCGGCGATCGTGCTCGGCGGCATGGGTACCGTGCTCGGCGTCCTGGTGGGAGCGACCATCCTCAAGCTCATGCCCGAGAAGCTCCGCTTCGTGAGCGAGTACCGGCTGCTGATCTTCGGTCTGCTGCTCGTGCTGATGATGCGGTTCCGGCCGGAGGGTCTGGTGCCCAGCCAGCGGCGCCAGCTGGAGTTCCACGAGGACGACGAAGAGCTCGCCGAGCGGATCGAGGAAGAAGTCGAGGAGACCGGCATCGTGAAGGGAGGTGCGCTGTGACCGCCACGAGCGCGTACGACCAGGCCGCTGGTGCCGTGGGTGAGGTGATCCTGCAGGTCGAGAACGTCACCATGCGCTTCGGTGGCCTGACCGCCGTCGACTCGGTGAACTTCACCGTCCGCCGCGGCGAGATCATGGGGCTGATCGGGCCGAACGGGGCCGGCAAGACGACCTTCTTCAACTGCCTGACGGGTCTGTACCTGCCGACCAGCGGTCAGGTCGTGTTCGACGGGGCCGTGCTGCCGCCGAAGCCACGCAAGGTCGTGCTGGCCGGGATGGCCCGAACGTTCCAGAACATCCGGCTCTTCGGCAACATGACCGCGCTGGAGAACGTCATGGTCGGTCGCTACTGCCGCACCACCACCGGACCGTTCACCTCGATCATCCGCGGCCCCAAGTTCAAGCGGGACGAAGCAGCGGTCCGGGTCAGATCGCAGGAGCTGCTCGACTTCGTCGGGTTGGGGCACACGACCGACCACCTGGCCCGCAACCTCCCGTACGGCGATCAGCGTCGGTTGGAGATCGCGCGAGCGCTGGCCACCGACCCGAAGCTCATCCTGCTCGACGAGCCGACGGCCGGCATGAACCCGCAGGAGACCCGCCAGGCCGAGGAGCTGATCTTCCGGATCCGCGATCTCGGGCTCGCGGTCGTGGTGATCGAGCACGACATGCGGTTCATCTTCAACTTGTGTGACCGGGTGCTCTGTCTCGTGCAGGGCAAGGCCCTGATCGAGGGGACCCCCGCCGAGGTGCAGGGCGATCCGCGGGTGATCGAGGCCTACATCGGGACCGGACCGGACGACTCCGCCGACGGATCGGAGCCGCAGGCTCCACCGGCCGACGGCGGCGCAGCGGGAGGCCGTGATGCTTGAGATCAAGGACCTGAAGGTCGCCTACGGTCGGGTCCGCGCGGTCAAGGGGATCTCCTTCACCGTCGAGGAAGGGCAGGTCGTCACCCTGGTCGGCACCAACGGGGCCGGCAAGACCACCACACTGCGGACCATCTCCGGGCTGATCAAGCCGGAGGCCGGGGAGATCTGGTTCCAGGGGAAGCGGATCGACGGCACCCCGGCCCACGAGATCACCGTCCTCGGGCTGGCGCACTCCCCGGAGGGGCGCCGGATCTTCCCCCGCCTGACGGTCGAGGACAACCTGATGCTCGGCGCGTTCGCCCGCCGGGACAAGGCGGCGATCGCCAAGGACCTGGACCGGGCCTTCGACCTGTTCCCGATCCTGAAGGAGCGGCGGGCCCAGCCGGCCGGCACCTTCTCCGGCGGCGAGCAGCAGATGCTGGCCATCGGCCGGGCCATGATGAGCCGGCCCAAGCTGCTGATGCTGGACGAGCCGTCGATGGGGCTGTCGCCGCTGATGATGCAGAAGATCATGTCGACGATCGTCGAGCTGCAGCGGGAGGGCGTGACGATCCTGCTGGTGGAGCAGAACGCCCAGGCTGCCTTGTCCCTGGCCGACTACGGGTACGTGCTCGAGGTCGGCCAGATCGTGCTGCAGAACACGGGCAAGGCGTTGCTCGTGGATGAGAACGTCCGCAAGGCGTACCTCGGCGAGGACTGACCCCGTACGGGTTGCTTCCCGGGACGGGTGGGGCGTGGGGGGTCGGCCGGGGCACCCACACCCCGGCCACGTCTTGCCCACTTCGCTCCGCAGGCTCCGCTCAGAACGCCCACCACTCCCGGACGCGGCCGGGGTGTGGACGCCCCGACCTTCGGGCGGATGTCACCCTCGCCCCATCCGTCCCTCGGCCTTCGTACGGATGGCCGGACCTCACCCCTGGGGCGGCAGACGTGCTGCTCCACTCACGAGGGCGTAGGTGGGCGGGTCGGGCGGTCCTGAACTTTCCGTCATTCGACGGCTTCTGCGGCATCGGACAGGGTCGGGTGCTGTGAAATCCGTCGAATGACGGAAAATTCACAAACCCCAGGGGCATGCTGACGGACCAGGTGAGCACGAGCACGGCCGGTCGGCGTGGGAACGGTTGTCGGTGGGCGCGGATAGAGTCCTCTGCGTGCCTGCTGCGAAGAAGACGGCTGCCTCGGCGGCGACGACGCCCGAGCGGCCGAAGCTGCTGTTGATCGACGGTCACTCGGTGGCCTATCGAGCGTTCTTCGCGTTGCCGGTGGAGAACTTCTCCACCCAGACGGGGCAGCACACCAACGGGGTGTTCGGCTTCACCTCGATGCTCATCAACGTGCTCCGGGACGAGGCGCCGACCCATCTCGCGGTGGCGTTCGACGTGTCCCGGAAGACATTCAGGTCCGAGCTGTACGTGGAGTACAAGGCGAATCGCTCGGCCAGTCCGGACGAGTTCAAGGGGCAGGTGGACCTGGTCAAGGAGGTCCTCGACGCTCTCAACGTGCCGCACCTGGGGGTGGAGGGCTTCGAGGCCGACGACGTCATCGCGACCTTGGCCACGGAGGCCGAGCAGGCCGACTACGACGTGCTCATCTGCACCGGCGACAGGGACGCGTTCCAGCTGGTCAGCGACCGGGTCACCGTGCTCTACCCCCGCAAGGGGGTGTCCGACCTGGCCAGGATGACCCCGTCGGCCGTGGAGGAGCGCTATTTCGTCACGCCCGGCCGCTATCCGGAGCTCGCCGCGCTGGTCGGAGAGTCCAGCGACAACCTGCCCGGGATCCCGGGTGTCGGGCCCAAGACGGCGGCCAAGTGGCTGACCCTGTACGACGGTCTCGAGAACCTGATCACCCACGCCGGTGAGCTCAAGGGCAAGGCGGCCGACGCGTTCAAGGAGCGGATCGAGGCGGTGCGGCTGAACAGGCAGGTCAACGCCCTGATCCGCGACCTCGACCTGCCCTTGGGCATCGACGACTTCGAGCGCCGGCCGTGGGACCGGGAGGCGACCCACCAGCTGTTCGACCAGCTGGAGTTCCGGGTCCTGCGGGACCGCCTGCTGGAGGCGCTGCCCAACGAGGAGATCGTCCCCGAGGGCGGCTTCGAGCTGTCAGGCGTCATCCTCCAGTCGGGGGAGCTGTCGGCCTGGCTCGACGAGCACGCGGCCGGAGACCGGACCGGTCTGGACGTGATCGGGCACTGGGGTTCGGGCAGCGGCGACATCGCTGCCATCGCGTTGGCGGCCGGGGACGGTGCGGCGGCGTACGTGGACGTCACCGAGCTGCTGCCCGCCGACGAGAACGCGTTGGCCGCCTGGCTGGCCGATGCCACCAAGCGCAAGGCGATGCACGACGCCAAGGGTCCGTTGCTGGCGTTGTGGGCCCGCGGTTGGGAGCTGGCCGGGCTGACGTCGGACACCCAGCTGGCGGCGTATCTGGTGCGACCCGACCAGCGCACCTTCGACCTGGCCGACCTGACCATCCGCTACCTCAAGCGGGAGCTCAAGGTCGACGCCGGGCCGGACGTGCTCGACGCCGACGCCGACCAGCTGGCCCTCGACTTCGGGGACGACGACTCCGGCACCGAGATCGCGGCCGAGGCGGCCATGGTGCGGTCCCGTGCGGTCATCGACCTGGCCGACGCCCTCGACGACGACGTCGAGGAGCACAACGGGACCAGCCTGCTGTACGGGGTGGAGCTGCCGCTGCAACGCACGCTGGCCCGGATGGAGCAGACCGGGGTGGCCGTCGACACCGGCCTGCTGGAGGCGCTGGAGGCGGAGTTCGACTCCACCGTCAACCGGGCTGCCGACGAGGCGTTCCGGATCCTCGGCAAGCAGATCAACCTCGGCTCGCCCAAGCAGCTGCAGGTCGTGCTCTTCGACGAGCTGAAGATGCCCAAGACCCGACGTACCCGGACGGGTTACACCACCGACGCCGAGGCGTTGCAGCAGCTCTACGCGAAGACCGAGCACCCCTTCCTCGCCCAGATGCTCATCCACCGCGACGCCATCCGGCTCCGCCAGACCGTCGAGGGTCTGCTCAAGTCGGTCGCGGACGACGGCCGGATCCACACCACGTACGTGCAGACCATCGCCGCCACCGGGCGGCTCTCCAGCACCGACCCGAACCTGCAGAACATCCCGATCCGCACCGAGGAAGGCCGCCGGATCCGGGAGGCTTTCGTGGTCGGCGCGGGCTACGAGTCCCTGATGAGCGCGGACTACTCGCAGATCGAGATGCGGATCATGGCCCACGTCAGCGAGGACGCGAGCCTGATCGAGGCGTTCAAGTCCGGGATGGACTTCCACACCGTGACCGCTTCCCGGGTCTTCGGGGTGGCTCCCGACGAGGTGTCGCCCGCGGAGCGGGCCAAGATCAAGGCGATGAACTACGGGCTGGCGTACGGGCTCAGTGCCTACGGTCTGAGCCAGCAGCTCGGCATCGACACCTCCGAGGCCAAGGCGTTGATGGAGGAGTACTTCGAGCGGTTCGGCGGCGTGCGTGACTATCTCCGCTCCCTGGTGGTGGACGCCCGCCGGACCGAGTACACCGAGACCCTGCTCGGCCGTCGTCGCTACCTACCCGACCTGATGAGCGACAACCGGCAGCGCCGGGAGATGGCCGAGCGGATGGCCCTCAACGCTCCCATCCAGGGTTCGGCCGCCGACATCATCAAGGTCGCCATGCTCGACGTCGAGAAGGCCTTGGCCGACGCCGGCATGCGGAGTCGGATGCTGCTCCAGGTGCACGACGAGCTGGTCTTCGAGATCGCCACCGGGGAGGGCGAGGCCCTCACGGCGCTGGTCCGGGACAAGATGGGTCAGGCGGTGGAGATGGAGGTCCCGCTCGACGTCTCCGTCGGGGTCGGTCGCTCCTGGCACGCCGCCGCGCACTGAGCGTGGGCAGGTTTGACCGGTCTTCCGGCGGATAGGTATCCTGGGGTGTCGCTGTGGCCTGCGCGACTTCAGACGGAGTAGGTCACGCTCGTACGAGCCCCCAGGATCGTCGTCGGTTTCACACGCTCGCCTCGGTTGGTCGGTTTGGTACGGACCGGGCTGCAGCGCGCACGAACGAGTCCCATCCCTATCGGAGCTTCACTACATGACGTCCTCTCTCGAGGCACCACCCCAGGTCGCGTTCGACGACCTCGGTTCGCCCGAAGCCTTTCTCGCGGCTATCGACGCAACCATCAAGTACTTCAACGACGGTGACATCGTCACCGGCACCGTCGTCAAGGTCGACCGAGACGAGGTCCTCCTCGACATCGGTTACAAGACCGAAGGGGTCATCCCCTCCAAGGAACTCTCGATCAAGCACGACGTCGACCCCTTCGATGTGGTCAGCGTCGGTGACGAGATCGAAGCTCTCGTCCAGCAGAAAGAGGACAAAGAGGGTCGCCTGATCCTGTCCAAGAAGCGGGCTCAGTACGAGCGCGCCTGGGGCACGATCGAGCGGATCAAGGAAGAGGACGGCGTCGTCACCGGCTCGGTGATCGAGGTCGTCAAGGGCGGCCTGATCCTCGACATCGGTCTGCGCGGCTTCCTGCCGGCTTCGCTGGTCGAGATGCGCCGGGTCCGCGACCTCCAGCCGTACGTCGGCCAGGAGCTCGAGGCCAAGATCATCGAGCTGGACAAGAACCGCAACAACGTGGTGCTGTCCCGCCGGGCGTGGCTCGAGCAGACCCAGTCCGAGGTCCGCCAGAACTTCCTCACCCAGCTCCAGAAGGGCCAGATCCGCAAGGGTGTCGTGTCCTCGATCGTCAACTTCGGGGCCTTCGTGGACCTGGGTGGCGTCGACGGCCTGGTGCACGTGTCCGAGCTGTCCTGGAAGCACATCGACCACCCGTCCGAGGTGGTCGAGGTGGGCCAGGAGGTCACCGTCGAGGTGCTCGACGTGGACATGGACCGCGAGCGGGTCTCCCTGTCGCTGAAGGCGACCCAGGAAGATCCGTGGCAGGCCTTCGCCCGGACCCACCAGATCGGGCAGATCGTGCCCGGCAAGGTCACCAAGCTGGTGCCGTTCGGTGCGTTCGTCCGCGTGGAGGAGGGCATCGAGGGTCTGGTGCACGTCTCCGAGCTGGCCGAGCGTCACGTCGAGATCCCGGAGCAGGTCGTCCAGGTCAACGACGACGTGATGGTGAAGATCATCGACATCGATCTCGAGCGTCGCCGGATCTCGCTGTCGCTGAAGCAGGCCAACGAGGGTGTGGACGCCCACGCCGAGGAGTTCGACCCCACGCTGTACGGCATGGCGGCGAGCTACGACGACCAGGGCAACTACCTCTACCCCGACGGCTTCGACCCGGAGACGGGCGAGTGGCTCGAGGGCTACGAGGACCAGCGCGCGGCCTGGGAGACCCAGTACGCCGAGGCGCACACGCGCTGGGAAGCGCACAAGAAGCAGGTCGAGGAGGCCGCCAACGAGGCGACCGTCGCGGCCAGCACCGCAGGCTCCGCGTCGTACTCGTCGTCGACCAGCGACAGTCGTCCGGCAGCAGCCGCATCGTCGTCGTCAGCCGTGCCTGAGGGCTCGCTGGCCTCCGACGAGGCGCTGCAGGCCCTGCGAGAGAAGCTGACCGGCGGCGGCGCCTGATCGGCCCGCTCGTCTGATCGCCCAGAACGGCCCCCGTACGCTCCGGCGTACGGGGGTCGTTCGGCTTTGTCCGGGGGGCTCCGTGCCTCCCGCGGCGTCGGGCGTACCGTTGGCGGTCGTGCTGCGTGTGGGACTGACCGGTGGGATCGCGTCGGGGAAGACGGCTGTCTCCGACGCGCTGGCTGAGCGTGGGGCGGTGGTCATCGACGCCGACGTGCTCGCCCGACAGGTCGTCGACCACGGCACCCCGGGTCTTGCCGCCGTGGTCGAGCGGTTCGGCCCTCACGTGCTGACGGCCGATGGTCGCCTGAACCGAGAGGCGCTGGCCGAGATCGTCTTCGCCGACCCGGGTGCGCGACGAGACCTGGAAGCCATCGTCCACCCCGCCGTACGGGCTCGGGCCGCCGCCATCGAGGCGGACGCGGATCCCGCTGCCGTGGTCGTGCACGTGATCCCGCTGCTGGTGGAGACCGGACAGCAGGACGACTTCGACGTGCTGGTCGTCGTCGACGTCGAGCCCGAGCGCCAGCTGGAACGCCTGCGGCGGCGCAACGGTCTCGACGCGGAAGCTGCGCAGGCTCGGATCGCGGCGCAGGCGACCCGGCCCGCTCGGCTCGCCGTCGCCGACGTCGTCCTCGACAACGACGCCGGCATCGACGACCTCGCCGACCAGGTCGACCGTCTGTGGCGCGATCTCCGCACTCGCGCCACCGCCGGCTGACATACTCTCTGCCAACTCTTGTCCGAGGCCGGCCACGGTCGGCGCCGGACCAGACCCGTACCCGTACTCATCGCCAGCTGCTGCCAGGAGGACTGTCCGTTGAACTGTCCCCGTTGCCACACCGAGCTTCCGGACGTCGCGCACTTCTGCCACGTCTGCGGCCAGGACGTCCGCTCCGAAGACCTCACCCGGCGCCGCTCGTTCGCGGCCAAGCCCGACGAGCCGGTGGCATCCTTCGCGCTGGTTTCGACGATCATGCCGCGCGGAGCGGGGGAGCGTCCTCAGACCTACCGGATCGCGCTCACCATCGCCATCGTGGTCGCGCTGGTCGCGGCGATCTTCGGCGCCCTCCCGATCGCGATCCTGGTGGCGGCGTTCGCCGTCCCGATCGTCTACATCGTCTACCTGTACGACGTGAACCTGTGGGAGGACGAGCCGATCCCGGTGACGGGGTTGGCGTTCGGGCTGACCGGGGTGCTGACCATCCTCTTCACCATGTTGGTGATGTGGCTGCTGCGGCCGTCGCTGCCCACGACGTCGCTGGACGGCACCGACCTGGGTGGCGGGCCGAGCGTGTGGACGTTCCTGCTGGTCGCCCTCGTGGTGCCGATCGTCGGGGAGGCGATCCGGGAGATCGGTCCGGTGCTGCTGGCCAGCCGGCCGGAGTTCGACGACCTGATGGACGGACTCACGTTCGGTGTCGTCAGCGGCGTCGCGTACGCCTGCTTCGACACCATCGTCCGCTTCTGGGATCTGCTGATCGGCGGCCGGGTGGAGGCCGACCCCGGTCTGTGGATGTCATTGATCTTCCTGCACGGCTTCGTCAAGCCACTGGTCCTGGGCACGGCCACCGGGATCGCCTGTGCGGAGTACTCGGGCCTCGGCCGGGGGTACGACGGCTTCACGCCGCGCTACTACCGCGGCGCGGTGGAGGCGGTGCTGGCCAACATCGGCTTCTGGGGCGGCATCTACCTGCTGTCCTTCCTCAGCAACCCGACGACCTCGGTCGTGCTCAGCACGGGCTGGGGCCTGCTCATCCTGGGCATCCTCATCCTCCGGGTGCGCAACGTGCTGCACACCGGCCTGATGGAGGCCGCCTTGGAGCGGTCGGCCCGGGACGGCGGGATCGGCTCGTCCGGGGAGCTCCAGTTCTGCGTCCGGTGCGAGATGCCGTTGCTGGACGACGCCTCCTTCTGCACGGCCTGCGGCACCGCCGTCCGCGCCCAGGCGAAGCCCCACAAGGCCGCGACGCCCGTGGCGGTGGGTGCCGACCAGGGATCGGGTGCCGCCGGCGCCACCGGAACGGCGCCCAGTGGTCCTGGGTCCGCTTCCGGGTCGACCAGCTCGACCGGTGGGGAGGTCACCTCGGCGCCCCGGCCGTCGAACCCGCCCGGTTCGGTGAGCTCGTCCGGACCAGCGACGTCCGGGTCGGACTCCGACGCCCGCAACCGCTTGTACGACGACGAGGAGGGTCGGGCATGAGCCAGAATCCTCCGTGGCCGCCGCACGGCCAGGGCTCGCCCCAGCAGGATCCCCGAGGCAGCTACCCCCCGCAGCAGGGCGGCGGTTACCCGCCGCAGCAGGGCGGCGGATATCCCCCAGGCTCCTACCCCCCGCAAGGTGGCTACCCGCCACAAGGTCCCGGCTACCCGCCACAGGGCGGTTACCCGCAGGGGGGATATCCCCAACAGGGCGGTTACCCCCAGCAGGGTGGCCAACCGCAGGGCGGCTATCAGCCGCAGGGCTATGCCGGACCGTTTCAGGGACAGCCGCAAGGCGGCTACCCCCCGCAGGGTCAGGGCGGCTACCAGCCACCACCTCCACCGGGTGCCGGCGCTCCCGGGGGTCCCTCGGGTGGGCCGTCGCCGCGCAAGAGCACCGGACTGATCATCGGCATCGTCGTGGCGGCCGTCGTGCTGCTGGTGGCGGTCGGTGGGATCATCATGGCGCTCAGCGGTGGTGACGACGAGCCGGTCAGCACCATCACCCCCTCGGCTCCGCCCACGCCCACCGCCGAGCCGACGACCGAGCCGACGAAGGAACCGACGAAGGAACCGACGAAGGAACCGTCGGGTGCGCCGTCCACGACCAAGCCGACCGACAAGCCGACGCAGCCCCCTGCGGGCAAGGCGATCGACCTCGGTAACGGCATCAAGCTGACGCCGGCCCCGGACTGGCAGGTCCGCAGCCAGCAGAAGGGCGCCGCGCAGCTGGCCAACGGGCGTGACATCTTCGTCGGCATCGCCGCGAAGCTGCCGGCCGACAGCAACCCGGGACAGACCTGCGACGCCTATCACCGCGACATCGCCAAGGAGTACACCAACGGCAAGTTCGCCGATCCGAAGAAGGCCGATCTCGGTACCAAGAAGCTGAGTGCGGCCACCTGCCAGGCGCAGGTGACCGTGGCCAACGGTGGCAACGCGATCAAGGTGACCATCTTCTCGCTGGTGTCGATCCGCACCGACGGTCTGACCGTCGTGGGCACCGTCTACTTCACCGAGGACTCCGACACCAAGCAGCTCGACAAGGACTACAGCGCGATGGTGAACTCGATGCTGAAGGGCCAGGCAGCAGGCGGCTAGCCGTCGGGAGCGGACGCGCTGCTGTCGACCGGCCCTCCCGGCTGAATTGCTGGGGAGGGGCTGTCGGTACGTCCACGTACGCTTCGCAGCATGCGTCCGATCGAAGACCTGTTGCGCACGGTGGCCCCGCTCAAGGTGGTCAGCGACTTCGAGCCGTCCGGTGACCAGCCGGGGGCCATCGCCGATCTCGAGCGCCGGGTGCTGGCCGGCGAGAACGACGTCGTGCTGCTGGGCGCCACCGGCACCGGCAAGACCGCCACCATCGCCTGGCTGGCGGAGAAGCTCCAGCGGCCGATCCTGGTGATGCAGCCCAACAAGACACTCGCGGCCCAGTTCGCCAACGAGCTCCGGCACTTCTTCCCGAAGAACGCGGTGGAGTACTTCGTCTCCTACTACGACTACTACCAACCCGAGGCGTACGTCCCGCAGACCGACACCTACATCGAGAAGGACTCCTCCCTCAACGAGGAGGTCGAGCGCCTCCGCCACTCCGCCACCAACTCGTTGCTGACCCGACGGGACGTGGTCGTGGTGGCGACCGTGTCGGCGATCTACGGCCTGGGCACCCCCCAGGAGTACGTGGATCGGATGGTCCGACTCCGGGTGGGTGAGGAGAGGGACCGGGACGGTCTGCTGCGCGAGCTGGTCGGCATCCACTACGCGCGCAACGACCTGTCCGGTGCCCGGGGCACGTTCCGGGTCCGCGGCGACACCCTGGAGGTGTTCCCGATGTACGAGGAGCTGGCCGTTCGGGTCGAGTTCTTCGGTGATGAGATCGAGAACCTGTCGACGCTGCACCCGCTGACCGGCGAGGTCGTCACCGACCGCGACCAGGAGGTGTATCTGTTCCCGGCCAGCCACTACGCGGCCGGACCCGAGCGGATGGAGCGGGCGATCGGCGGCATCGAGGCCGAGCTGGGGGAGCGGCTGACCGAGCTCGAGCAGCAGCAGCGACTGCTGGAGGCGCAGCGGCTGCGGATGCGGACGTCGTACGACATCGAGATGATGCGCCAGATCGGCACCTGCTCGGGCATCGAGAACTACTCCCGTCACATCGATGGCCGTGGCCCCGGGACGGCGCCGAACTGCCTGCTCGACTACTTCCCCGAGGACTTCCTGCTGGTGATCGACGAGTCGCACGTGACCGTGCCGCAGATCGGCGGCATGTACGAGGGCGACATGTCCCGCAAGCGCACCTTGGTCGACCACGGCTTCCGGCTGCCGAGCGCGATGGACAACCGACCGCTGCGGTTCGAGGAGTTCGTGGAGCGGATCGGCCAGACCATCTACCTGTCCGCCACTCCCGGCAACTACGAGCTGGCGAAGTCGGACGGTTACGTCGAGCAGCTGATCAGGCCGACCGGGCTGATCGACCCCGAGGTCATCGTCAAGCCCACCCAGGGCCAGATCGACGACCTGATGGCCGAGATCCGGCTCCGCGCGGAGCGCAACGAGCGGGTGCTGGTGACCACGCTGACCAAGAAGATGGCCGAGGATCTCACCGACTACCTGCTCGAGCACCAGATCCGCACCCGCTACCTGCACTCCGAGGTCGACACCCTCCAGCGCATCCAGCTCCTGCGAGAGCTGCGGATGGGGGAGTACGACGTGCTCGTCGGCATCAACCTGCTGCGGGAGGGCCTCGACCTCCCGGAGGTCTCCCTCGTCTCCATCCTGGATGCGGACAAGGAGGGCTTCCTCCGGAGCGCCAAGAGTCTGATCCAGACCATCGGTCGCGCGGCCCGAAACGTGTCCGGGCAGGTGCACATGTACGCCGACAAGATCACCGACTCGATGGAGGCGGCGATCGAGGAGACCAACCGGCGGCGTGAGAAGCAGGTGGCGTACAACCTCGAGCACGGCATCGACCCGACGCCGTTGCGGAAGAAGATCGCCGACATCACCGACCTGCTCGCCCGGGAGGACGCCGACACCGACGAGCTGTTCAGCGGCCGCAACGGTCGGAAGCAGAAGACGATGGTGCCCAGCCTGGGCATGAAGGACGCGAGCAAGACCGCCCGCAACCTCGCGGGCATCCCCGCGGGCGACCTGGCCGACCTGATCCAGGACCTGACCGCCCAGATGCACGCCGCCGCCGCCGATCTGCAGTTCGAGGTCGCGGCCCGGCTGCGGGACGAGATCTCCGACCTCAAGAAGGAGCTGCGGCAAATGGTGGAAGCGAGTCGCTGAGTCTCGGGGGAGATCGGTGCCGCCGTGGCGGGGTGAGTTCCGCCCACCTCGCTTCGCAGGCTCCGCTCGGAACGCCCGACCACGCCCGAACTCACCCCGCCACGGCGACACCTCGCGCGCCTCACCGAGGGTCGCGGGAAGGCTGGTTGTGGTCACGGTCGATCGGGGTGCGGCTGACTGGCCGGTGCTGATGCCGGCTGTCGAGTCCAGATTGCGCGTGGTGACCACTATGACCACAAGATTTCGCGGGCCCGTCGCAGGCTGAGATACTGGCCGCCGGAGGGGAGTATTCCTCACGCGTCGCGTCGTCACCACGGACGCCCCACGACTCAACGTCACCGCTGACGCACGGGCGGTCGAGGGGTGCGCCCGGTGCGACGGCTGGCCTAGTGTGGCTGGTGGAAGAGACCTCCGAGACCTCGTCGTTCTCGGAACCTCCCCTCGGAAAGGGCCACGATCGCCCATGGACGTCCATCTGTACACCTGGATCATCACCGTCGTGGTGATGATCGCCGTGCTGGGTTTCGACCTGTTCATCATCGGTCGCCGCCCGCACGAGCCCTCCATGAAGGAAGCCGGCATCGCCGTCGGCATCTTCGTGACGTTGGCGATCCTGTTCGGTCTCGGGGTGTGGGCCACGGCCGGCCCGAAGTACGCGGGTGAGTTCTTCGCCGGTTGGCTGACCGAGTACAGCCTGTCGATCGACAACCTCTTCATCTTCATCATCATCATGGGCGCGATGAAGGTGCCCCGGCAGCTGCAACAGTTCGCCCTGATGTTCGGCATCATCTTGGCCCTGATCTTCCGCGGGATCTTCATCGCCCTCGGTGCGGCGGCGATCAACCGGTTCTCGTGGATCTTCTTCCTGTTCGGTGGGTTCCTCATCTACACGGCGGTCAAGCTGGTGATCGACTACCGCAACCACGACGACGAGGGCGACGAGATGCCGGACAACCCGGCGATGCGGTTCGTGAAGAAGCGGTTCAAATCGGTCGACGAGTACCACGGCACCAAACTGACGGTGATGCTGGACGGGGCCCGCTACATCACGCCGATGCTGTTCGTCATCGTGGCGTTGGGCTCGACCGACCTGCTGTTCGCCCTGGACTCGATCCCGGCCATCTACGGGCTGACCCAGGAGCCGTACCTGGTCTTCACCGCCAACGTGTTCGCGCTGATGGGTCTGCGGCAGCTGTACTTCCTGATCGGCGGGCTGCTCAAGCGGCTGGTCTACCTCTCGCTCGGTCTCTCGGTCATCCTGGCGTTCATCGGCGTGAAGCTGGTGCTGCACGCGCTGCACCACTACCACCTGGCCGACTGGGCACCGTGGGACGGGGAGATCCCGATCTGGTTCTCGCTCCTGGTCATCATCGTCACCCTGGTCATCACCACCGTGGCCAGCCTGATCAAGAGCCGGTACGACGAGGATCGGCGCGCGGCCGACGAGCAACCTGCCACCGAGCAGGCCAACGACAGCTGAGCTCGTTCGTGTCCGATCCGCGGGTGCCCGACGATCTGCGGGTCGGACTGCGGCGTGCCAAGGACCATGCCGACCGCAACTTCGCCGAGCCGCTGACGCTGGAGGACCTGGCGGCGGTCGCGACGATCAGCAAGTACCACTTCCTCCGGCTGTTCCGCGCCGTCTACGGGCGGACGCCGTCGGCGTACGTGTCGGAGCGACGGGTGGAGCGGGCACAGGATCTGCTCCGTACGACGAACCTCACCGTCACCGAGGTCTGCCACGCGGTCGGCTACTCCAGTCTCGGCTCGTTCAGCAGTGGGTTCGCGGCGATCACGGGGGAGACCCCGAGCGCCTTCCAGGCGCGCTGGGCACGCGACGGGGCGCCGCGGATTCCGGGTTGTTACGTGCTGATGTGGGGGCTGGCCGAACGACGTCCCGCCGGCGGCCGCTCGACCAGCGCAATCGAGGAGAAGCCAGGCACCGACCTCGACTCCTAGTCTCGTTCCATGATCACCAACATCTCCCTCATCAGCGTCTGGGTCACCGACATCGACGCCTCGCTGGCCTTCTACACCGACGTGCTCGGCTTCGAAGCCAAGGACGACATGCAGCTCGGACCGGACTTCCGCTGGTGCACCGTGGTGCACCCGGCCCAACCGGAGCTCCAGGTGCATCTGACCACGCCGAGCAAGCCGCTCTCCGACGACCTGATCGCCGCGATGCAGCGAGCCCAGCAGTCCGGCGGACTGCCCGGCGTCGGGTTGAACGTCGACGACTGCCGCGCCACCTACGAAGCGCTGGTGGCCAAGGGCGTGGAGTTCATCCAGCCGCCGGAGGAGCGGCCGTACGGGATCGAGGCACTGATGCGGGACAACTCCGGGAACTGGATGGTGCTGGTGGAGCCCCGCGCCTACACCGCCGAGGAGTTCGAGGGCGCCGATCTGTCGTCCTGAGCAGCAACGCGGCGAAATGCCGAGGGCCTCCGGGAATTCCGGAGGCCCTCGGTGTCGTACGGGATGTACCCGGCTCAGGCGGCGTCGACCACCCGGGACTCCGCCGCGCCGGGCGCCAGGGCCAGCCGGACGATCTCTGCGACATCCGTCATCGGACGGACGTCGATCGCGGCGAGCACCTCCTCAGGCACCTCGTCGAGATCGGGCTCGTTGCGCTGCGGCACGAACACCGTGGTGAGGCCGGCCCGTTGCGCGGCGAGCAGCTTCTGCTTCACCCCGCCGATCGGCAGCACCCGCCCGTTCAGCGTCACCTCACCGGTCATCCCGACCTCGGACCGCACCGGACGGCCGGTCGCCATCGAGACCAGAGCCGTGACCATGGTGACGCCGGCCGAAGGACCGTCCTTGGGTACGGCGCCGGCCGGCACGTGGACGTGGATGTCGCGATCCAGCGCCGTGCGGTCGGTGATGCCGAGCTCCTCGGCGTGGGCCCGGACGTAGCTCCAGGCGATCTGCGCCGACTCCTTCATCACGTCGCCGAGCTGACCGGTCAGGGTCAGGGTGCCGCGGCGACGCTCGGAGGTCGGTCCCGAGGTCGGCGTGTCCGCGGCGGCCTCGATGAACAGCACGTCGCCACCGAGCCCGGTGACGGCAAGTCCCGTGGCCACACCCGGCACCGAGGTGCGCTCATGCGCCTCGGGAGTGAACCGGGGCCGACCCAGGAACCGCTTCAGGTTGTCGGCCGCGACCACGACCTTGGTGGGCTCGTCGGCGGTGTCGGCGGCCAGCTCGGTCGCCGCCTTCCGCAGCGCCTTGGCCAGCAGCCGCTCCAGCTGCCGTACGCCCGGTTCGCGGGTGTAGTCCGCCGCGATCTCGCGCAGGGCGTCGTCGGTGATCTCCACCTCGTCGACGGTCAGCGCGGCCAGCTCCTGCTGCTTGGGCAGCAGGTAGTCCCGGGCGATGGCGATCTTGTCGTCCTCGGTGTAGCCGTCGAGGCTGACCAGCTCCATCCGGTCCAGCAGCGGCTGCGGAATCGACTCGAGCACGTTCGCCGTGGCCAGGAACACCACGTCGGACAGGTCGAGGTCGACCTCCAGGTAGTGGTCGCGGAACGTGTGGTTCTGCGCCGGGTCGAGCACCTCCAGCAGGGCGGCGCTCGGGTCGCCCCGGTAGTCCGAGCCCACTTTGTCGATCTCGTCCAGCAGCACGACCGGGTTCATCGAACCGGCTTCGGTGATGGCCCGGACGATCCGGCCGGGCAGCGCACCGACGTACGTCCGCCGGTGACCACGGATCTCGGCCTCGTCGCGGACGCCGCCGAGGGCGACCCGGACGAACTTGCGGCCGAGCGCGCGGGCGACCGACTCGCCGAGGGAGGTCTTGCCGACACCGGGCGGCCCGACCAGCGCGAGCACCGCGCCCGAGCCACGGCCGCCGACGACCTCCAGCCCACGACGCGCCCGACGGGAGCGGATCGCCAGGTACTCCACGATCCTCTCCTTGACGTCGTCCAGGCCGTGGTGGTCGGCGTCCAGCACGGCCCGCGCGGCGACGATGTCGTCGGAGTCGGTGGTGGTGGTGCCCCACGGGATGTCGAGGATGGTGTCCAGCCAGGTCCGCAGGTAGCCGGCCTCGGGGCTCTGGTCGCTGCCACGTTCGAGCTTGGCGACCTCACGGAGGGCGGCCTTGCGGACGTCCTCGGGAAGCTCGGCCTCCTCCACCCGGGTGCGGTAGTCCTGAGCGCCGTCGGGCTCGTCCTCGCCGAGCTCCTTGCGGATGGCGTTGAGCTGCTGGCGGAGCAGGAACTCCCGCTGGCTCTTGTCCATCCCCTCGCGGACGTCGGAGGCGATCTTGTCGTTCACCTCGATCTCGGCGAGGTGGTCCTTGGTCCAGCCGATCAGCGCGGTCAGCCGCTCGGCGACGTCGGGCGTCTCCAGCAGCTGCATCTTCTGCTCGTCGGTCAGGTACGGCGCGTACCCGGCCAGGTCGGCCAGGTTGGAAGCATCGGTGACCCGGTTGACGGTCTCGATCACCTGCCACGCGTCACGCCGCTGCAGGGATGCGATGACCAGCGCCTTGTACTCGGCCGCCAGCGTGCGTACGGTCTCGGACTCGTCGGCGTCCTCGTGGACGTCCTCGGCCTCGACCCACAGGGCCGCGCCGGGTCCGGTGACCCCGGAGCCGATCTTGACCCGTCGCTCGGCGCGGATGACGGCCGCCGGCTGACCCGTCGCCAGCCGACCGATCTGGACGATGGTGGCGACCACGCCGTATGAGGCGTATCGGTCAGCCAAGCGGGGAGCGACCAACAGCTCGCTGTCGCTGCTGGCCTGGGCGGCGTCGACCGCAGCCTGGGAGGTGTCGTCGAGCTCGATGGGGACGACCATGCCGGGGAGGGCGACCAGGTCGGTCAGGAAAAGCACAGGAAGTTGAGTCGTGGTCATGCGAAGCCTCCAGAATCGAAGGTCGCTCGTAGGGTTGAGCGACATCCACTCAAGGCTTGGTCTCGCAGATTTGTTCCTCGTTCACCGTGGGCGAACAACGGTCATCGACCGGGTGGCACCGTGAGATCGATGAGGTCGAGGACGTGCTCCTCAGGAATCCCCGCCGGCGCCGCTATTCCCAGACGCTCGAGCACCGCCGCCACGGCGGGCCGCACGTGTTGGTCGCGGAACTCTTCCCACTGCTCGCGGGTCTGCCACACGTCGAGGTGGCGCAGGCCGACATCGTTGGCGGTGACCATCTGGACGAGTAGTCCAGCAGGACGCCTGTCGCCGATCTCCTGACCGACGAGCCGGTACAGCTCCGGGTTCCCCGGCGCGTCGTAGTACAGCGCATACGCCATGGTCGTCTCCTCCGCTAGATTGAAACGAGTCGTCTCTATTCGTTATAGGAGTGTCGCGCCGAATGAATCAGGATGTCAAGACCACCCCGACCAGCCGGCGCCGGTACGACTCCAGCAGCCGCAGGGATCAGGCACGCCGATCGCGGCTGGCCATCCTCGAGGTCGCACGGACGATGTTCCTCGCGCAGGGCTACACCGAGGTCACCATCCCTGCCGTCGCGGCAGCCGTCGGGGTCTCCACCCAGAGCGTCTACAAGGCCTTCGGCAGCAAAGCCAAGCTGGCCAAGACCGTGTTCGACGTGGCCATCGCCGGGGACGACGACGAGGGGACGATGCTCGAACGCCAGGCGCTGAGCGGAGTCCGCGACGAAGCCGACCCCTACGAGAAGCTGCGACGGTACGGTGACTTCGTCGCCGACACGGCACCTCGACATGTGCCGATCCAGCTCCTGCTCCGCGACGCCGCCCTCACCGACACCGATGCCGCGGTGGTATGGGCCGACCTCTGCGGCGAACGACTCCTGGGCATGGGAATCTTCGCTCGAGCACTCACGCCGTACCTGCGCGAGGACGTCACCACCGACCAGGCCCGCGACCTGCTCTGGGCACAGAACTCGCCGGAGCTGTGGCAGCTGCTCGTCATCCAACGAGGCTGGACGCCCGCTCGATACGGCGCACAGCTCGCCCGCACGCTCATCGCGTCTCTCCTGCCGTGAGCAGCAGGCCCCGACGGCTTCCGCAGTCAGCCCCGCAGACCTTCTCCTTCCCGATCGCCGAGGCTCACCTGGCCCGGGGAAGATCAGACCTGGTGGCAGCAGCAGGTGTCGTACTCGTCGGGCAGGCGGAGGTTGGGGCTGCCGACGTGGAGGTCGAGGGGGGCCACGCGGCCTTTCGGCTCTTCCCAGCGCTCTTGGCGTCCGAGAGCGGTGAGGTCGAGGTAGGGGATGCCGTAGTGGAACTCCTCGATTCCGCGGCCGAACGTCGTGTACGTGTGGAAGACCTCGTCGCCGACGCGGAGAAAGGCGCTGACGGCGGGGTAGTCACCGCGCGCCCGCCAGTCCTGGCCCCAGGGGGTTCCTGCTTCGGCGAGCTCGGCTTCGGTGCGAAAGTGGACGAGCACCGGCGCGACCCGTTCGTCGACGGTGGTGTGGAAGTCGTAGTTGAAGTCGCTGTCCGACGACGAGTACCACGGAAACGTCCAGCCCATCCGGTCGCGGTACGCGGCGAGCTTCTCGTAGGGAGCGCGGCTGACGGCGACCAGTGACGTGTTGCGAAGATGGAGCTGCCTGAGCGTGGCCGGGATGTGGTCGGCGGCGGTTGCACAGCTGGCACACCCGGTGTCGCGGGGGTGTTCCTCGCCGTCCTCGTCGATGTCGTAGGTCCACATGAAATGGTGCAGCACCAGCTGAGACCGGCCGTCGAACAGATCGAGCAGGCTGACCTCGCCGTCCGGGCCCACGAACACGTACGGCTTGACCACCCGGACCATCGGCAGGCGTCGGCGGTCGGCGTTGACCCGATCGCGCAGCCTGACGAGGTCCTTTTCCTCGGCCAGGAGCTCCTTGCGGGCCGCGAGCCACTCAGCGAGTGACACCACCTCGGGCAGGTTCTCCATCGGGGGCGTCGTTCCTGGCGAAGAAGCTTCAGCTCCAGCGCCGCGAGCCAGGTGCAGAAGCGGAAACGACCGTCCCTGTCCGTCCACCTCGGATCGTCCGACCTCCTTGAAACCCTTGGCGGTGTAGAACGCCAGCGCGGTCGGATTCTGCTCGTTGACGTCGAGCCGCAACTCGGGCTGACCCTGTGCGACGTGTTCGAGCAGGGCAGTCCCCACACCCCGACCCTGGGCGTCCGGAGAGACGAACAGCATGTGGATCTCGCCGGCTTCCTGCGCGATGAAACCGAGGGCCGCGTCACCCGCGTCGACAGCCACTCTGAGATCGCCCATCTGCGGCAGATAGCCCGCCACCAGCTTCTCGTACCAGTCGACGTCCTCCGACGTCAGGAACCCGTGACTCGCCTCGACAGCCGCACGCCAGATGGACAGCAGCGATGTCAGGTCCTCGTCTCGGACACCTCGGATGCGAACCGTCATGGCCACAGTCTGCACAGATCGTCGTCGGCTGGATACGGCTCCGCAGAGGGAGTCCACGCCCGTTCGTCGGTCAAGGGTGCGAGAGCCCGTCTCGGTCCGCTCGTCGGCCGGTTGCGCTACGGTCGCCACGATGGGCACTCGCTGGAGATGGGATCAGGTCCCTACGGTCGCTCAGCACATGGTGGAGGCCGGTCTCGGTAGTCAGGTGACGGGGTTCGCATCTACCTCGAGCGGCTACTCGCCAGCCTTGGCGGGCGTAGCGCAGTTGGCAGACGAGCGGCGCGTCTTCGTGAAGGGCATTCCTCTAGACCGGCATCCAGGCCTGGGCGGCGCGCTCACACGAGAGATCGACATCGACGCGTCCCTTGCCCCGCACAGCCCACCGGCGCCGGCGCTGCTGGGCCGGTGGACCGGCCACGGCTGGACGGTCGGCGCCTGGGAGGCCGTGGACGGATCCTCGCCCGGCGATCCGTGGACGGAAGAGCAGATTCGCGGGGTGGCCCGCACACTGGGACTGGTGCGTGCACTGCCGGTGATCGGCCTGCCTGCTGCGGCCGAGGTGTACGAAGAGTGGCTGGGTGGTTGGGCACGCCTCGCAGCAGACGACCCAGCCGGGGCGCCCCGACCACGAGCTGAGGCTACGGAGTCGTGGTGGGGGCCGCGGCTGTCACTGCTTCAAGATCTCGAACGGCACAGCCTCGAGACCGTTCGTGGCGGAGCTTTCGTCCACAACGACATCCGCAGCGACAACCTCCTGGTGACGGCTACTGGGTCAACGCTCGTCGTGGACTGGGCGCACTGCTGCGAGGGCGCGGACTGGCTCGACGCAGCGGTGTTCTCGATCTCGGTTGCCGCCGAGAGCGGCCTGCACCCCGACCGAGTTCTCGACCTCCTGGGCATGGTGATCCCGGAGGATCTCAAAACAGAGTTCCTAGCCGGCTGGGCCGGATACCTCGTGCACGCCGGCCGCCAGCCGTGGACACCACAGACCGACGGTCTGCGTCGTCACCAGCAAGGTAAGGCCAGCGTGGCGATCTCCTGGCTGGCGAGCATCCTCCAGTCATAGCCGACCTGCTCCTCCAGATCGAGTCCTGAGTCATCACGTCTGCAGTGGTTGCTCAGTCAGATGCGGTTGCCGGCGACGCAACGTGGTCGCTCCGGCCAGAGCGCCGCCCACGGCGAGCAAAGCGCTGAACAGCAGCACGCCCTGGATCCCTGCGACGACATGATCCGGCGAGGTGAAGTCACCGACGGCGACGAAGACCGCCGAGACGACCCCGATCCCGAGCACGCCCCCGAACTCCCGGGCCACCGCGTTCAGTCCGGAGGCTCGCCCGATCCTCGTCTCGGGCACCGACGCCAGCACCGTGGTCTGAGCAGCGGGGAAGACGGCCGACCCACCGACACCCGCGATCAACAGCGGGACGACCAGTGCCGTGTACGCGGTGGACGGAGTGACGACGAGCCCGATCCAGGCCAGACCCAATGCCTGCAACACGAGCCCGCCGACCAGAACCGGACGGGAGCCGACGCGATCGATGAGACGCCCCGCCAACGGCGCAACGATCGGGAACGTCCCGGTCCAGGGCAACAGGGCGAGACCGGTGGTCACCGTGCCGTAGCCGAGCCCGTCGTGGAAGAGCTGGGCCATCCAGAACACCGAGCCGAGGATGGACGCCGAGTGCAACAGGCTGGCGACGTTCCCGGCCATCAGGTCGCGATCGTGCAGGAAGTCCGCGGGGATGATCGCGTTCGGACGCCGGCGCAGCCACCGGACCAGGCTCGCGACCCCGAGTGCCGCGACGCCGAGGAGTCCGGCGGTCGTGGCTGACGACAGGCTCGGCGTCGTCGCCAGCACTGTCGCGAGGACCACGACGGATACGAGAACCAGTCCGAACAGGTCGACCGGCTCCGGGCTGGCCGTGCTCTCCGGGATCTTCCGCAGCACCAACGGCAGCACCGCGAGCCCCAACGGAACGTTGACCCAGAAGATCCACTGCCACCCCAGGAACTCGGTGATCACGGCGCCGACCACCGGGCCGGCGAGGGTGGCCAGACCGGTGCCGATCGCGGCGATCCCCAGGGCCTGTCCGCGGTGGGCCACCGGGAACACGGTGACCACCAGCGCCAGTCCGAGCGGCACGACCATCGCCGCACCAAGTCCCTGGACTGCCCGGGCGGCGATCAGCGCTCCGGCCGACTCTGACAGTGCGCACCCGAGAGAACCGAGGGTGAACGCAGCCACGCCTGCGGCGAAGGAACGTCGCCGTCCGAGCCGATCGCCCAGCGCCGAGAACGGCATCAACGCGATGGCGAAGGCCAGGTTGTACGCGGTGACCGACCACTCGAGAGCTGCGACCGAGCTGTCCAGCTCAGTCCTGATCACCGGCAGGGCGGTGGTCAGGCTGAGGATGTCCAGCGACACCATCAACGCCGGTACGCCGGTCAGGACGAGAACCCAGATCTGCTGGCGCGTCATGATGTCCATTCAGTAGTTAAAACCTAGTAGTAAGTAGTAGTGAACTACTATCCGGTTGGAACGTCAATGTCTACGATGGGGCCGTGACAAGTCGGAGCTATGGCGAGTCGTGTGGGATGGCGCAGGCCCTGGACCTGATCGGCGAGCGGTGGGCAGGGCTGGTGATCCGCGAGCTGATCTTGGGACCCAAACGGTTCAGCGACCTCACCGCCGATCTCGGGGGAGCGAGCGCGAGCGTGCTCAGCGACCGCCTGCGTGAGCTCGAGGCGCACGGGATCGTGGTGCGTCGCAGAGCCGCGCCGCCGTCACGCGTGCAGCTCTACGAGCTCACGCCGTGGGGACGCGAGCTCGCGCCGATCCTCGTCGCGCTGGGCAGCTGGGCGCTGCGGTCTCCTGGCTTCGACTCCGACCGAGGCATGAGCGACGACGCCGCAGCCCTCACCCTCAGCAGCTACTTCGTCGACGGACCGAGCGACTGGGACGGCACCTATGAGCTGAGGATCGGACGCGGGGTGTTCGACGCTCGAGTGGTGACCGGCCATCTCGAGCTCGAGCGCGGTGCCGCTCGAGGGCCGGCGGCAGTTCTGACCACCGACGCGGTGTCGTTCACCCGCATGCTGGGCCCTCGGCCGACGCGAAAGGTCGCAGCGGCCGAGGTCACCGGGGACAAGAGCGGTCTGCGACGCCTGTTGGCGCGGGTCAGGCTCCCTCGGCCGTAGACGTTTCCGGCTCGACCCGTGCTGAGGTCGAGACCGAACACGGTTGGATGGACGCATGCACCTTCCCGAGCGCTACACCGCGACCAGTGGCCTGAGCACCCCCCGTGCCGACGACAGCGCCGCGCTGTCGGTTCGTGTCGCCGAGGGCCCGACGGATTGGTACCACGGGGTGCCGGGTCACGGGTTCGTCGGCACGCATGCCATCCGGTTCGACGGCACCGCGCCGAGCGGGGTGCACCGCGCAGTGCCGCACGGTGTGCACCGCGCGCTGCTGCACGACGTCGACGTGATCATCGAGGACACCACCGAGCTGTCGTACGTGATCGGCTACCGGTTGGACGACGAGCTGCGCTACGTGGGCGGTCACGTTGCTCTCGATGTCGTGTTCGACGACGGTGCCCGCGCGTCCGAGCACGGCGTGGTCGACCAGCTCGGCTACCCGCTCGACCCGACCGCCCAGGGCGTCTCCAAGGCGATGTACCCGCACCAGTGGAACCTGCGCCGTGTCGACCTAGGGCCGCTGGCCGGTCGGCGCGCGATCGCGGTCGAGCTGTGCTGGGACGCGACACCGGGACAGGACGTCACCGGCTTCCTCGACCGGATCCGCCTGGGCGACCCCGGTGACGGGGTCCGCTCCCGACCGGTCGACTGGGTCATCACCACCCGAGGCACGCTGTCGAACGGCCGGTTCAGCCGGGGCAACAACGTCCCGGCCACCGCCTGGCCCAACGGGTTCGCCTTCTTCACCCCGGTGACCGACGCCCGCACATTGCGCTGGGTGTACTCCTGGTCCGACCACAACGACGACCAGAACCGCCCACGGTTGCAGGCACTTGCGGTCAGCCACCAGCCCAGTCCCTGGATGGGTGACCGGCTGGTGTTCCAGGTGATGCCTCAGTCGACCAGCATGGCCCCGACCGCCGACCCCGCGGCTCGCTCGATCGCGTTCGACCATGATCATGAGCTGGCCCGTCCCCACCACTACCGGGTCGAGCTGCAGCCGGACGGCGACGGGCCGACGGTCGCCGAGCTGATCCCGACCGACCACACGGTGGCGATCCGGGTCGCCTTCGCCGGTCCGACGGGCAGGTTCGTGCTCGACAACGCGACCCCCGACGGACGGTGCGAGGTGGCACCCGACGGCACCGTCACCGGCTGGACCCACTGCCTGCCCGGTCCCCGGGCCGAGGGTGCCGGACCGATGTTCGTCTACGGGCGTTTCGACACCGACACCGACGCCGGCTCCGTCACGGTGACGTCGAGCGGACGGCTGGACGACGGCGCCGGTCCCGACGTCGCGTGCTTCGTCGAGCTCGCGACGACCTCGGGACCGCTGACCGCGGTGCTGCGGCTCGGTACGTCGTACCTCTCGGTCGACCAGGCCCGCCGCAACCTCGACCTCGAGCAGGGCGGGTCGGGAGCCGAGCGCGACGTCGATGACCTGTGCGACGCGGCCGCCGCGGCGTGGGACGAGCGACTGGCGGCGCTGGAGATCGACGGCGAGCTGGTCGACGACGAGGCAAGGACCACTGTCGCCTCGCACCTGTACCGGCTGAACCTCTATCCCAATTCCGGGCACGAGAACGTCGGCACCGCCGACGCTCCGCACTGGGTGCACGCCAGCCCGCTGCTCCCCGCCGACGAGCACACCCACACCCAGACAGGCTCGGTCGTCGTCGACGGGAAGATCTATGTCAACAACGGGTTCTGGGACACCTACCGCACCGCCTGGCCGCTGTACTCGTTGCTCTATCCGCGGCTGTCCGCCGAGCTGGTCGAGGGGTTCCTGCAGCACTATCGGGAGGCCGGCTGGATCCCGCGCTGGTCGTCTCCGGGTTTCGCCGACTGCATGGTCGGGACGTCGAGCGACATCGCGTTCGCCGACGCCCTGGTCAAGGACGTCGAGGTGGACGCCGAGACCGCGTACCTCGCCGCCGTCCGCAACGCCACGGTCGCGAGCGAGGACACCCGGGTCGGACGCAAGTCGCTCGATCGCGCGATCTTCCTCGGCTGGACGCCGGTCGAGGAGCCCGAGGGCTTGTCGTGGTCGATCGACGGCTACATCAACGACTTCGGGATCGCGTCGATGGCCCGGTGGCTGCTCGACCATGATCGTCTTCCGGATGGCTACGATCGCGCGCGGCTGACCGACGAGCTGCGCTGGTTCACGGCCCGGGCAACCGACTACGCGCGGCTCTTCCGAGCCGACTGGCGGATGTTCCACGGCCGCAGGGCCGATGGTGCCTGGCGGGTCGGCGACGGCTTCGACCCCGACGATTGGGGCGACGACTACACCGAGACCAATGCGTGGAACATGGCGGTGTCGGTGCCGCACGACGGCGCGGGACTGGCCGGCCTGCACGGCTCCCGTGATCAGCTCGGCGCCATGTTGGAGACGATCTTCAGCCGTCCGGAGACCGGCCGACACGAGGGTTCGTACCCCCGCAGCATGCACGAGATCACCGAGGCCCGCGATGTCAGGATGGGGATGTTCGGGCACAGCAACCAACCGGCACACCATCTGCCGTTCCAGTGGTTGCACGCCGGGCGCCCGGACCGTACGCAGGCAGCCGTCCGCGAGATCATGCGCCGGTTCCACCAGGGCAGCGAGATCGGTCAGGGTTACGGCGGCGACGAGGACAACGGCGAGATGTCCGCCTGGCAGCTGTTCGCCGCGCTCGGGATCTACCCGGCCGCCGTCGGCAGTCCCGTCTACGCGCTGTCGTCGCCGCTCTACGGACGTGTCCGGGTGCGCCGCGACGACGGGGTGACCTGGCAGGTCTCGGCGCCCGGGATCAGCCACGACGCGGTCTACGTGGCCGGTGCCGAGGTGGACGGTGTTGCCTGGACGCGGCCGTGGATCAGTCACCGTGAGCTGGTCGGGGCCGGCGAGCTCCGCTTCCGCCTGGCCGACACCCCACAACCGTGGGGGAGTGCCGAGGAGCCGCCGTCGCTCACCCCCGAGACCGACGGGGAGGTCACCCCGCCGCGGCTGCTGCGCGACGTCGCCTCCACCGCCACGCTGACCGGGTCCGACGGTCTCGACCCCAACTCGCTGACCGACGACCACTCGGCCACTGCTGTCGATCTGCCGACGGGAACCGTGATCACGATCGACGCCGGCGACGCCGTCGACGTCGAGCTGATCACCCTCACCTCAGCGCCGGACGGTGCCGCCCCGTCGCACTGGACCCTCGAGGCCGAGACCGATGCCGGTTGGACGACGGTCGCCGGGTCGACGGCGACCAGCTTCACCTGGCCGCGGCAGACGCGCGCGTTCGGCGTGACCGACAGCACCGTCCGTGCCTCGCGCTTCCGGTTCACGACTGTGGACGGCGGTCGTCTCGCTCAGCTCGAGCTCCTCGCCCGCGACCAGGTCTGAGTGGAACACCCCAGCGGGTGTTGGACCGTTCGTTGCTCCCGTGCTAGCAATCTAGGATGCGAGTAGTGTGCCTGGATGTGACCGACCCCCCAGCTGCTGCGCCCAAGGTGCAGTTCAACGTGTACCTCCCGCCGAGGCTGGTCCGTGAGGTCAAGCACCGCGCCGTCGACGAGAACCGGTCGCTCTCGGCCTTGGTCGAGACGGCGCTGAGGGACTACCTCGGCCGAATCACGAAGGAGCTGTGATGACCCAGCCCACCCAGACGACTCGGACGGTCTGCCAGGTCAGCCCGTACCACTTCACCGATCGCCCACACGAGATGATCACCTTCCTGCAGGCCGTCGGACTGCGGGTGGAGGCAAGCAAGGACGGCTGGGCCGACCTGGTCGGCGCCGGCGGCCGGGTCGGGGTGCATCCGCTTTCCAGCTCGGGCGTCACCGAGACGTCGACGTCGCTGTGCCTGCTCGCACCCGACGCGGTCGCGGTGGCCGACCAGATGCAGCGGGCCGGATTCGATGCCCGATGGTGGGACGAGTCCTTCGGCCGTCAGGCGGCGGTGCGGGGCCCGTACGGGGAGCTGACGATCAACGAGCCGATGACGGACTTCCACGGCTATCAGCGACACGACGTCACGCCGGCAGCCGGTGATCCCGAGGTGACCGTCCTGGCGGTTCTGTACCTGCCCGACTTCGCCGCTGCGGCCGACTTCTTCGCCGCGTTCGGCTTCGTCGGCGACGAGAGCCGGACGGGTTGGCGGCCGTTGCGGGCCGGCAAGGTGTCCGGTGGGATCGGTCTGCACGCCACGGACCGAGACCGGGTGCCGGGTTACGGCTGTGCACTCTCGTTCGAGACCACCGAAGATCTGTCGGCGTGTGCCGACCGGCTCCGCGCCCGCGGCTACCGGGTCGACGACGAGCGGGACGCCACTGCTCCACATCTGACCGTGACCGATCCCGACGGCAGCGGGATCGAAGTCCACCCGGCCGGCGTACGCGGCTGAGCATCCAGGCGTTTCACCGAGGAGTCATCGTGCACGGGCTCGTCATCGATCGGTGCCGAGCACGGGATACCGGAGGTGGGTCACCCCGACGCCTTGGACGACCGTCGGGTCACCGAGGACCGACGGCGTGTCGACGAGGTGGTCGAAGAGCCGGATGCCGGAGCCGAGCAGAACCGCGGCGACATCGATGTTGAGCTCGTCGACCAGCCCAGCATTCACCAGCTGCTGAATGGTGTCGGCGCCGTGCACACCGACGGCCCGATCGCCGGCGGCAGCCTTGGCCTGGTCGACAGCACTCTCGAGGCCGTCGGTCACGAAGTGGACCGACGAGTCCGCCCGCGGCCATCCCTCGGGGATCTCATGGGTCAGCACGAAGGCGGGACCCCACTGATGGTTGCCGCCCCAGCCGTCGGCGACCTCGAACGTGCGGCGGCCCGTCAGCACGGCACCCAGCCCGGACGTCAGGTCGCGGTAGTGAGCCGCGCTGGGCTCGGACATCCTGAACGTCATACCGCCGGCGTCGATCTCGACGTCGCCCGAGCTGGCGTACCAGTCGAACACCTCGGCCACCCCGTCGTCGGGGTCGGCGACGAAGCCGTCGAGTGACATGGACATGATCGCGACAATCTTCGACATCGCTGTGCCTCCTACGCCGGGCGGCCCCTTGCCGCCCTCCGATGACACCACGAACGGCAGTCGTCCGATCCGACAACCCTGCTGGATCTTTCCCGATGACGACGTCCGGAGATGATCAACGGCTCGGACCGGTCGATGCCCCAGCTCCACGACCTCCGCTTCGAGGCCAGCACCATCCCAGCGGAGCGGAGACGTGCCGAACACTGATAGTCAGATGACATGCAACCAGTCCCGGAAGGTCTGCCAGCGGCGGAGGTTCTCCGGGTGCTCGCCGCCATGGATGCCGCTGGACTGCGGACCTGGGTCGCCGGCGGTTGGGGTGTCGATGCCCTTCTCGGACGGCAGACGCGAGTGCACCGCGACCTCGACCTCGCGCTCGATGTCACGCACACCGCTCTCGATCTGGCGCTCGAGACGCTCGAGGTCCTCGGTTACACCGTCGAGACGGATCGGCGTCCGACGCGGGTGGAGGTGGCCGCACCGTCGTCGCGATGGGTGGACCTCCATCCGCTGGTCTTCGATGACCAAGGCACCGGTTGGCAGGCCAACGTCGACGATGCACCACCGTTCCGTTACCCGCCCCAGGCATTCGTCGCGGGATCGATCGGCGGCTCCGGCGTCAGATGCCTGTCGGTCGCTCAACAGCTGCTCTTCCACAGCGGGTACCCGCCGCGGCCACATGATCTCGCGGACATCGCCGTGTTGCGAGGGTTGCCGGCGACAACCTGAGTCGGCAGCGGCAGGACGAACGATTCGGGGCCAGGACCGGTCGGTTTGCGGCCGATCGGCCGACCCCTCGCTCCTCCGATCGGAGGAACCCGGCTCACCCTCTCGATCGGCCGAACGGTGGACGGCCTTCGAACGTCGGCGGCCCGAGCATGGAACCACGGCCGGAACAGGTCCGGTCACCAACACGGAGGTACCACTTCATGAATCGCACGATGCTCACCGCCGGCGCAGCCCTCGCCATGGCCACGGTCGGACTCGGCGCCGGCGCCGACTCTGCTTCGGCCAGCACCGGCTGGGGCAACGCCCAGATCTCCCGGTCGACGGGGATCCACAACGCCCCGTCACGGGAAGCCCCCACCGTCACCACCCTGAACGCAGGCTCGAGTGTGGAGGCGCTCTGCTTCATCAACGACGGGGAGATGGTCGAAGGCAACGAGTTCTGGTTCAGGATCGCCGTGGACAGCAGAACCGGTTGGGTGCCCAAGGCGGTCATCGGCGGGGTCCCGCAGGGTCTGCCCGGCTGCTGAGTCGCGGCGTCGGCGCCACCTGCCCCAGCGAGTCGCTCGTGACTGGTCAGGTGGTGCCGCCGTGCACGCTGGCCACGGCCCCGGCGAACCGGCTGGCGCCGCCCACCGGCACACCCCCGGCTCCCGGCGCCCAGGAGCGAGGCGTGGCGCCGCTCAGCGGGATCACGTTCACCATCCCTGAGCTGTTGCCCACGTCGTCCGGGACGCCGACGATCCAGGCCCGCTCGGTCGCGCCGCCCACGAAGGCCAGGGTCTTGCCGAACTGGTCGCCGGCCTCCGCCGTTCCCGGCACACCAGGGCTGTCCTGGGTGTAGGTGGTGTCGGCGTCCAGGTCCGTCACCGGGAAGACCTGCACGAGCCCCTGGTTGGCGGCGGTGCCGTCCTCGGCGGGGACGCTGACCGCGAGTCTGGTGGTCACGTCACCGAGTCCCGGAGCGGCGAAGGCGAGCTGGTCACCGAACAGGTCGCCGGGCTCGGCGGCTCCGCCGACGCCGGCGGTGTCCTGGGTCAGGTTCACGCCGGGGGTGATGGTGACGTTGTTGGAGCTGAACAGCTGCACGGCTCCGGCGTTGCTGTCGCTGCCGACGTCCTCACCGGGAATGCCGACGGCCAGGCGGGTGGTGCCACCCACCCGGACGGTGTCCAGGCTGCGGCCGAACTGGTCGCCGGCCTCGGCCGTCCCCGGGACGCCCGGCGAGTCCTGGTGGAAGTCCTGGCTACCCGGGAACTCCTCGTCGTACACGTCCTTGATCACCGAGACAGCGCCGGCGTCGGCGACCGAGCCGATGTCCTCGTTGGGCACACCGACGACCAGGTCCACGACGGTGTTCGCGCTGCCGCCGGAGCTCAGCAGCTGGGAGATCGAGACAGCGGCACCGAACCGGTCCCCGGCCTCCGCCGAGCCGGGCACGCCGGTGGAGTTCTGACTGATCGCGGTGGCGACGTTGCCGCCGTCCAGGGCGTGCAGCATGCCGACCCACCCGGAGTTGTTCAGACCGCCGATGTCGCCACCGGGCACCCCGATGGCCAGGGCGTAGGCGTCGGGCGCCGGCGTACCGCCCTGCCCGACGTCCTCGAGGGCGTCCAGGGCGTAGCCGAGCTGGTCACCGGCGGTGATGTCGGCGTTCGGGAAGTCGTTCTGGGTGATCTGCCGTGAGGCGTCGCCGGCGCCCAGGCCGGCCACGGCGCCCCAGATGATCTGGACGTAACCGGAATCGGCCTGACCGTTGATGTCCTCCAGCGGGGTGCCGACGACCAGGTCGGTGAAGCCGTCGCAGTCGAGATCGGCGACGGCGAGGGCGGAGCCGAAGCGATCGCCCGTCTCGGCGACGCCGCCCACGGTTCCGGTGCCCTGAGACACCACGCCGCGACTGCCCTCGCCGATCCGGGCGTCGGCGTCGCCGTACAGCACGATGACGCGTCCTGCCTGGATCTGCCCACCGACGGTGGCGTACGGATCGGCCACGACGGTGTCGGAGCGCCCGTCGCCGTTGAAGTCCGACTTCATGCCGGGGCTGCAGCCGTCGGCGGTGGCGTACGCGGGGGAGACGACTGCCAGGGGCCCGAGTGCCAGAGCGGCGAGGAGGCCCACGCCGAGGAGGGTGAAGGCTTGTCGAGCGACCATGATGAGACTCCCCGCAGCTGGAAACAGTTGTCACTGAGGAATCTGCTGGTGGCGTTCTGATACCACCGAAGCGGTTCGGGGGGTGCGGATCAAGATCACCGCGACGACCAGGAGCCAGCCGCACCAGAGCACGTACCGGACGAAGGCTGTCGTGATCGGCGGAACACCCGCCTCAGGACGATGTCTCCGCGGCCCGTTCGTTGAGGTAGCGCTGCTCCGGGATGCTGGTCGCCAGCCGGGCGGCCTCGGCGTACGCGATCCGCGCCTCTTCCGGCCGTCCCGCGAGAGCGAGCAGGTGCGCCCGCACCGCCGGTAGCCGATGGCTGTGCTGCAGCTCCGGGGTGGAGGCCAGCGGGGTGACCATCCGCAGACCGGCGTCGGGCCCGTGCACCATCGCCACCGCGACGGCGTGGTTCAGCGTCACCACGGGTCCGGGCGCCTGCTTCGCCAACATCTCGTAGAGCAGCTCGATCTGGGCCCAGTCGGTGTCCTCGGCCCTCGCGGCCTCGGCGTGGACCGCCGCGATGGCCGCCTGCAGCTGGTACGGACCGACCGGCCCGACCGGCAGGGTCGCCTCGATCAGCGCGCTGCCCTCCCGGAGACGGCCGTGATCCCAGCGGGTGCGGTCCTGCCGGTCGAGGGGGACGAGCGAGCCGTCCTGGTCGAGCCGGGCGGCCCGACGCGCGTCCGTCAACAGCATCAGCGCCAGCAGACCGGAGATCTCGGGCGCCTCCGGCAGCCGGGCGTGCAACCACCGGGTCAACCTGATGGCCTCCTCGCTCAGCGAGACGTCGTACAGGTCCCGACCCGCGGTGCTGAGGTGACCCTCGGTGAACACCACGTACAGCACCTGGGTGACCGCAGCCACCCGATCCGGCACCTCGCTGCCGGTGACCGCGGCGAACGGGGCGGCCAGCCGGCGCAGCCGGGACTTGGCTCGGCTGATCCGCTGGGCCATCGTGGCTTCGGGGACCAGGAACGCCCGGGCGATCTGGGCCGTGGTCAGGCCGCCGACGGCGCGCAGGGTGAGGGCGACCTGGCTGGGTCGCGACAGCTCGGGATGACAACACAGCAGCAGCAGTGCGACCGAGTCGTCGACGGCGGTGACGGGGTCGATCGCGGCGGTGCCGGGTGAGCGGATCTGGTCCGCCGGCGTCCTCAGCAGGTCCTGCCGCTCCCGCTCGGTTCGGGCCCGCTCGGCCCGCACCCCGTCGATCAGCCGGCGGGAGGCCACGGTGATCAGCCAGGCGTCCGGTCGGTCGGGCACGCCCTGCGTCGGCCACTGCTGGTACGCGGCCAGCAGAGCCTCCTGCAGCGCGTCCTCGGCGGCACCGAAGTCGCCGTACCGGCGGACCAGGGCCGCGAGGACCTGTGGCGCGTGGGCCCGCCACAGGTCCTCGGGCAGCTGATCCGAGCTCATCGACGCGAGCTCACTGGTCGTCGCCGCCGGCCCACATCGCCGGCCGGAGCTCGACCGTGCCGCCGGGTTGGGCGAAGTGCGCCGCGATCTCCTCGGCCCGCTCCCGGGTGGCGCAGTCGATCAGGAAGAAGCCGGCCAGCTGCTCCTTGGTCTCCGCGTACGGTCCCTCGGTGGCCACGTGGCCCTCCGGGCTCCAGCCGAACACGGTCGAGGACGCCGGGTCGGCGAGAGCCTCGGCGGTGACGAACTCACCGGACGCGGAGATCTCCTCCATCAGGGCCTCGAAGCCGCGGTCCATCTCGGCGTGCTGCTCGGCCGACAGCGCCCGGCCCTCTTCGGTGAACTGCTGCGTCGGGTGGCCCCAGGGCTGGGGATTGCTGTGGATCAAGATCACGTACTTCACTGGTGACTCCTCGCGTTGGTGGCTCCGGATGAGCCTGACACCCTGAGGTCGGAGCCGGCCAGCCGATCTCGACACCGTGCTCGTCCGCGGGCCGTCGACGTGACGCCGGCTCGGCGTACGGTGGTCCGATGCCGCCCGACTCAGAGCCGCACGCCGCTGATCCGGTGCTCCTGCAGCTGCCGTTCCGAGGTCGCTGGCAGGCCCGCAACAGCCCGGCCCGGCGGGTGCCGAGTCACGGGACGCACCAGTTCGGCGTGACGTACGCGATCGACTTCGTGGCCGTCGACGATCACGGCCGGTCGGCGTCCCGGTCCTGGCGGTCGGTCCTCTCGGTCGAGCCCCCGGAGAGCTTCCGAGGCTTCGGGGAGCCCATCCTGGCGCCGGCGGCCGGGACCGTCGTCGTCACCCACGACGGCGAAGCCGACCACGTCGCCCGCCGGTCCGTGCCGGCCCAGATCCCGTACGCGGTCGGTCAGGTGGCGCGGGTGCGCGCCGGGGCCCCGGCGGTCGCCGGCAACCACGTCGTGCTCGGTCTCGGACCGACCGGGCCGTTCGTCCTGCTGGCGCACCTGCGTCGGGGCACCGTGCGGGTGGCGCCCGGCGACGTCGTCTCTGTCGGCGAGATGGTCGGCGAGTGCGGCAACTCCGGCAACAGCACCGAGCCGCACGTGCACGTGCAGGTCACCGACTCGGTGGTGTGGTCGGCGGCGGTCGGACTGCCGATGTCCTTCCACCGTCCGATCGGGATCGGGGACTGGGTGCCGGACGAGGCCGAGATCGTCGACGCCGGCTGAGTCGCCGTCCGAGGCCCGGGTCTGAGCCACCGGGCTGCGGTGGACGGGAATGACTGGCCGGGGGCCGGGCGTTGGACCCAGACGTGAGCCATCCGATCAAGGTCGACATCTGGTCCGACATCCAGTGCCCGTGGTGCTACATCGGCAAGCGCAAGTTCGAGGCGGCGCTCGCCGGGGGCGACATCGAGGTGGAGGTGGAGTACCACTCGTTCGAGCTGGCCCCCGACACGCCCGTGGACTTCGCCGGATCGCCGCTGGACTACCTCAGCGAGCGCAAGGGCATCGCTCCGGCGCAGGCCCAGACCATGATCGACCGAGTGGTCGACATCGCGACGTCGGTCGGACTCGACTACCACTACGACACCATCCACCAGACCAACACCGTGCTGGCCCACGAGCTGCTGCATCTGGCCAAGGCCCGTGGTCGCCAGGCCGAGCTCAAGGAGCGACTGCTGGCCGCCTACTTCGTGGAGGGCCGCCACGTGGGTCGGGTCGACGACCTGGCCGATCTGGCCGCCGAGGTCGGGCTCGACCGGGCCGAGGCCGTGGCCGCGCTCACCGATCACCGCTATCTGGCCGACGTGAAGGCGGACGTGGCACAGGCGGCCGCGTACGGGATCAACGGTGTGCCGTTCTTCGTGTTCGACCAGAAGTACGGCGTCTCGGGAGCCCAGGAGTCGGCGACGTTCCGGCAGGTGCTGGAGCAGGTACGCTCCGAGGCCGAGCAGAACGTCGCATGACCGAGCAGCCGGCGGCGCGACCGCTGATCACGTTCGGTGATCCGACCACCGCGGACGTGTGCGTCGACGGCTGGTGCGGTCCGGCGGACGCCGGCACCGAGGCGGCGCCGGGCGAAGGGAGATCGACCATGATCACGATCGAGCTGACCGACCAGGAGCGCGCCACCGGCGTGCTGTCCGACGACCATCGACGTACGGCCACCGAGGCGCTGCGGACCGACGGCCTGGTGGTGCTGGCGGAGGTGGTCGACCCGGCGCACCTCGACACCCTGCACGAGCGGCTGATCGCCGACCTGGCGGCTCTGCAGGCGCGACCGGACACCCCGTACAACTGGAACGCCGGCAACCTCCAGCAGGACCCGCCGCCGTTCCCGCCGTACCTGTTCGCCGACGTGCTGCTGAACCCTTACGTGATCGCGGTGACCTCGGCTTTGCTGGGGCCGGGGTTGAAGAACGTCATGTACGGCGGGAACACCGCGTTGCCGGGCGACCAACGGCAGCCCGTGCACGCCGACGTCGGTCACCTGTGGCCGCTGGATGCGCTGGAGATCGCGCACCCGGCCGCGCAGCTGGTGATCAACGTGGCCACGGTCGACGTCTCGCCGGCGAACGGGGCCACCGAGCTGTGGCCGGGGACCCATCGCGAGCTCGGCGTCGGAGTCGGCGACGACATCAAGATCGACAGCGAGCTGCTGGCCGCGCGGCGCTCCGTGGTGCCACCCTTCCAGCCGACCATGCGTCGCGGCAGCATGCTGATCCGCGACATCCGGCTCTGGCATGCGGGGATGCCGAACACCACCACAGAGCCGCGGCCGATGCTCGCGATGATCCACACCAGCTCGTGGTTGGAGACCGGCACCCCGCTCCGCTTTCCGACCGGCACGGAGGCCTTCTTCCGGCATCCGGTGCTGACCACGGCCGCACAGTTCACCGAACAGCCGATCGACCACATCGCCGGCCCGCACGGCTTCGAGTTCTCGGCCGCCGCCGGCGCCTGATCCAGCCGCTCGGGCCCGGGATGCCCGACCGGCTCACGCCTCGGCGAGCGCCTCGACCGGGCGCGCACCGGCGGCCCGGTGCCCGGGCAGCACGGAGGCGACGGCACCGGCGACCACGGCGATCACGACGACCACAGTCGTCTGGCCCGCCGAGATCGCGAACCGGGTCTCGGCGAAGCCTCCCTCGGCCGCCATCGCGGCCGTGCCGATCATCCCGAACCCGATCCCGGCGACGACGCCAACGCCGGCGCCGATCAGGGCCAGCAGCACCGCCTCGGCGGCCAGCATCCAGCGCAGCTGGCGACGCTGCAGACCGAGGGCGCGCAACAGCGCGGACTCGCGACTCCGTTCGATCACCGAGAGCGCCAGCGAGTTCCCCATCCCCACCAACGCGATCATCACCGCCACCGCCGTCAGCGCGGTCGCGATCTCCAGCAGCACGTCGAGCACGCTGGTGATGGCGGCGACCTCCTCGAGCGACCCTCCGACCTCCAGCCGCGGATACGCGGCGGCCACGGTGCGGACGGCACCCATCACCTCCGCGGCATCGGCGCCTGGCCGGGCTGCGGCCCAGACGGCCGCGACCGGGGAGTCGGGAGCGATCCGATCCAGGGCCTGGGTGGTGACCACCAGGGAGCCGGCGTCCGCGACGTCGCTGGCCCGCAGCACGAAGCTCGTCGTCCTCGTCGCCACCCGCACGTCGACCCGGTCACCGTCGGCCTTGCCGAGCATCTCGAGGGTGAACGGGTGCGCCAGGGCCGTACTGCTGTCCAACACGTCGAGTCCCGCGGCGACGACGGAACCGGCGTCCACCCCGAGACCGTCGAGCCGGACGGAACCGTCCCCGACGGTCGCCTCCGCGGACGGTACGGCGATCGCGGCGCGGACGTCGCCGAGCTCCCGCACGCCGGTGACGACGTCGGCGGGCAACGTCCCGGAGGGGGCGCGGACGATGGCGTCGACCGGGAACTCGTGGCGTACGGACGCCTCGGTGCTGCTCTGCACGCTCGCCGCCCCGACCTGCAGGGTGACGATCAGGCCGACGCCCAGCATCAGCGACGCACACACCGCGGCGGCCCGGGCCGGGTTGCGGACGCTGTTCGCCGCGGCCAACCGCACACTCGGGCGACTCGTCTGCAGCAGTCTCGCCACCCCCCGGAACACCGGCGGCAGGTAGCCGGGAGCGAGCCCGATGACGGCGGCGGCGAGCAGTGCCGATCCCGTGACACTCAGGATCAGCGCTCCGCTGCCGCCCCGGATCAGGGCCACGGCCACCAACGCGCCGCCGACGAGACCGAGGGCGCCACCGACGACCCAGCGGACCAGTCCCGACCGCCGGGCGTCGGTCGCCGCGGCCACCGGACGGAGGGCGTCCAGGGGACTCACCACCGTCGCGCGACGGGCCGGGGCCAGGGCCGACACCAGCGTCACCACGACCCCCGCCGTCGTGGCCAGCAGCAGGGGGAGCGGACGCAGCACCACACCGGCCGACAGGGACCCGGAGATCGCCGCACCGACCGTCGCGATCGCGATGCCCAGCCCGAGGCCGAGCAGGGCGCCGAGCACGCCCACCACGACCGCCTCGGCGAGCAGCGTCCGGCGAACCTGCGCACGGGTCGCCCCGACGGCCCGGAGCAGACCGATCTGACGGCGGCGCTGGGCGACGACGATGCCGAAGATGTTGCTGATGATCATGGCTCCGACCAGCACCGCGATGCTGCCGAAGCCCAGCAGCAGGTAGCGGATCACGTCGATCCCTCCGGTCAGACCGTCGAGCTGCTCGGCGGCCAGGGCGGTGGCGGTGATCACCCGGTTCTCGGGGGGTAGCCGCCGCACGAGCGTGTCCGCCAGGGTGTCGGGGTCCAGGCCGGGGCGGGCGATGACCAGGTACTCGACGTTGCCGCTGTCCAGCAGCGGCGACCCCCCGGTCACGACGCCGGTGCTCTGCAGATCGGCGAACAGGGAGGCCGACTCGTCGACCAGCCCGACGACGCGGAGGTCGCGGAAGGCCCCCGGGTCGTCCACGCCGGCGGCCTGCACTCGTACGGTGTCGCCGACACCGACCCTCGAGCGGTCGGCCGTCGCGGCGCCGAGCGCGATCTCGTCGGTTCGCGTCGGCCAGGCGCCGCGCTGCAGAGTCCTCCACTGCAGCCGCGGATCCCGGGGGAGCGAGCTGAGCTCCAGCAGGTCCCGCTGCCCGCCGGCACTGAAGTCCAGGAACGTGGACCGGGAGCGCTCGACGGTCTCGACTCCCGGCGTACGGGTGATCACCGGGGTGAGGTCGCGGTCGTCGGATGGCTGCACGACGACGCTGCTCCCGGCCGTCCGGCTGGCCACGGCCCGTTGCAGCGACGCGGACTCGCTGTCGACGTAGACGAGGCAGGCGACCACGAAACCCACGCTCAGGGCGACCGCCAGCAGCACGCCGAGCAACCGGGTCGGGTGTGCCCTGACCTCGGCCAACGTGGCACGCAGCACCTCAGACGCCCGGGTGGGTCAGCTCGACGCGGATCGACGCCGCGTCCGGACGATCGAGATCGCCGACCAGCCGCCCATCCTTGATCAACAACGCCCGGTCTGCGTACGCGGCCGCCCCTGCGTCGTGGGTGACCATGACGATCGTCTGACCGAGCTCTCGGCTGGCGGTCCGCAGCTGCGAGAGCAGAGCCTCGCCGTTGGCGGAGTCCAGGGCTCCGGTCGGCTCGTCGGCGAAGATCACGGCCGGCTCGGTGATCAGAGCCCGCGCGATGGCGACCCGTTGCTGCTGACCGCCGGACAGCTCACTGGGGCGGTGCTGCAGCCGGTCGATCAGTCCGAGCGAGGTGCACACCCGACGCAGCCGGTCCTCGTCGACGGAGCGGCCGGCGAGATCGAGGGGCAGCAGGATGTTCTGCCGGGCGGTGAGCGTGGGCAGCAGATTGAACGACTGGAAGACGAAGCCGACCCGGGTCCGGCGCAGCAGCGTCAGCTCGGTGTCCCGCATCCGGCTGATCTCGTGGCCCCCGAGGAACACCCGCCCGTCGGTGATCGTGTCCAGGCCCGCCATGCAGTGCATCAGGGTCGACTTGCCGGAACCCGACGGTCCCATGATCGCGGTGAAGCTGCCGCTGCCGATGGCCACGCTGATGCCGTCCACGGCGCGGACAGCCTGCGGTCCGGTCCCGTACGTCTTGATCAGGTTCAGGGTGCTGACCGCGACGGTGGCGCGTGGCTGCGAGGTCTCCGTGGCGGACACGATGGTGTTCATGGCCATCAGCCTCGCCTCCGGCCGACTCGCTCACATCGGAGCAGAGTCGTCGGTCTGAGCGCCGTCCGTCATCCCCTGGTCGGATCCGGTCGTGTTCATCCCCGACGCGGTGCCAGACCCGTCTGGTACGCGAACAGCACCAAACCCACCCGGTCGCGGATCGCCAGCTTCGCGAGCAGCCTGCCGATGTGGGTCTTGACCGTTCCCTCGGCGAGGTAGAGGCGCTCGCCGATCTCGGTGTTGGAGGCGCCGTCGGCGATCTCCACCAGGACCTCGATCTCCCGGTCGGTGAGCACGGCGAGGCGCGGGTCCGGCCCGGTGGATTCCCCCGCCGCGGGCAGCGAGGGCAGCACGTGCTCGAGCAACCGGCGGGTGGCACTGGGAGCCACCACCGCGTCGCCGGCGGCCACGTTGCGGATGGCCGACAGCAGCTCGGCGGGACGGGCGTCCTTGAGCAGGAAGCCACTGGCGCCGGCCCGCAGTCCGGCGTACACGTACTCGTCCAGGTCGAACGTGGTCAAGATCAGGATCTTCGGCGGCCGCGGGTGGGCGCTCAAGCGTCGGGTCGCCTCCACGCCGTCCATCCGCGGCATCCTGATGTCCATCAGCACCACGTCGGCGGCGGTCCGCGCCAGCATCTCGACGGCCTGCCCTCCGTCAGCGGCCTCGCCGATCACCTCGAGGTCGTCCTCGGCCTCGATCAGCAGCCGGAAGCCACCGCGGACCAACGCCTGGTCGTCGACCAGGAAGACCGTGATCACGAGCCGCTCCGACCGGCCGGGTCGCCTGCCGCACCGGTCCCGGCCAGCGGGATGGAGGCCCGGACGCCGAACCCGCCCCCGGGTCGCGGTCGGGCGTCGAGGGTGCCACGCAGCAGGGCCACCCGCTCGCCCATCCCGCGCAGCCCGTGGCCGACCGTCGGCGAGCCGGTGGGGTCGGTCGCAGCGGCACCCCGGCCGTCATCGGTCACCTCGATCTCGATCGCGTCCAGGGTGTAGGCGACCGTGACCCGCGCGGTGGCGAGCGGACCGGCGTGCTTGAGCACGTTGGTGATCGACTCCTGGACCACGCGGTAGGCGGTGAGGCCGACGGCGGGCGACACCGCCGGCGCCGTGCCGAAGGTGGTCAGGGCGAACCGATCACCCGAGCGGGACACCAGCTCGGCGATGTCCTCCACGCCGGGGGAGGGCAGATAGCTCGGATCGGACTCGCCGCCGCGGAGCAGGTCGACGATGCGCCGCATCTCGGTCAGCGAGGTCCGCCCGGTCTCGGCGATCGTGTCCAGCACCTGCGCACCGACCTCCGGCTTCTTGAGCACCACGGCCCGGCCGCCCTCGGCCTGCACCACGATCACCGACAGCGAGTGCGCCACGATGTCGTGCAGCTCACGGGCGATCCGGCTCCGCTCGTCGATGGCGACGGCCCGGGCCCGCTGCTCCTGCTCGGACTCCTGCAGGCGCCGGCGTTCCGAGGCCGCGCGGCTCTGCTGCTCAGTCGCCTCCAGCCGCTCGCGCAGTCGGCGGCCGAGCAGGTACGCGCCGGCGACGATCGCGGCACACGCGGTCGCGGTGACGGCGAACGCGAGCGCGCTCGTGCCACTGGTCCCGGTCCAGCGCGCGGGTCCGATCACGGCACCGGCCAGGCCGATCCACAGCGCCGCCGCGCCGCCACCCGGCTGTCCGTAGCGGGCGACCGCGTACACGATCATCGGGATGACGACGATGCTCAGGGTCGGGCTCGACAGGGAGAACGCCAGCCCCAGAGCGGCAGCGGTCGCCACGCCGAGCGCGATCATCGGGTGGCTGCGGCGGACCAGCAGGGACGAGGTCAGGAGGAAGGACAGGATCGTCACCTCGCCGCCGTACGCGGCGGTGGTCACCGCGCACCCGACGGTCACCACTGCCGCGAGCAGGAAGTCGAACACCCAGCGGGGATCGCGGACGAACGGCAGGGCGGACGTAGTCATGACCGCGTCAGCCTAGGCGGGTGCCGACGCTCGGACATCGGACCATGGTCTGATCGCCGTCGACCCCGGTCACAGGCTCCAGAAGATTTCTCGCCCGACCATGTCGAGAACGCCGGTGCTCGTTCGAGAGACAGATGACGGCGCTCATCCGGAGTGCCACAGCACTCAGGAGCTCGATCATGCCGACCCTCACCTCTCGCACCCGGTCGACCGGCACGGCGACCCGACCCGGCACGGCGGACCTGCTCGCCGCCGGGATCGTCGCCGGGCCTCTCTACGTCAGCGTCTCCCTGGCCCAGGCACTCAGCCGGCCCGGGTTCGACCTGACCCGGCACCCCTGGAGCGTCTTGGCCAACGGCGCCCTCGGCTGGATCCAGGTGACCAACCTGATCGTCACCGGTGCGCTGGTGATCGTCTTCGCGATCGGACTGCGGCGCGTGCTGACCGACGGTCGAGCCAGCCGCTGGGCGCCTCGGTTGATCACCGTCTACGGCGCCAGTCTGGTCGCGGCCGGGATCTTCCGGGCCGATCCGGTCCCCGGCTTCCCCGTCGGCACGCCGGCCACCGCCGCGATCAGCTGGCACGGCATGGTTCACCTGATGGCCGGCGCCGTCGGGTTCGGGTGCCTGACCGCGGCCTGCCTGCTGCTGGCCCGCCGGTTGGCGCACACCAGCAGCGCGTGGGCGATCTGGACTGCCGGCGCCGGCATCGTGTTCCTGGGTGCGTTCGTCGGCATCGCCTCCGGCGCGGGTAGCCGGACCACCATCTCGATCTTCGTGGTCGCCGTCCTGATCATCTGGACCTGGTTCACCACCTTCGCACTGCACCTGCGGCATCTGTCGCGCTGAACACCACCGACCCGTACGCTCACACCGCACCCCCAGAAGGAGAACACCATGCGTCACCTCGTCTTGCTGAGCCCGATCACCACACCCGACACACCACCCCCGCCGGACCTGTTCGAGGCGATCCTGCAGCTCGGCGCGGAGGCGATCGCGGCCGGTGTGCTGCTCGACCAGTCGGGCCTGTTGCCGGCGAGCGAAGGCGCGCTGGTCGCGCTGCGCCGCGGCGACATCCACGTGTCCGACGGGCCGTTCGCGGAGTCCAAGGAGATCGTCAGCTACGCGCTGTACGACACCCGTACCCGCGCGGAGGTGGTCGAGTGGACCGAACGCTTCCTGCGCCTGCACAGCGATCTCTGGGCCGGCTACGAAGGCGAGGCCCTCGTGCTCCCGCTGTTCGCGCCGCCGACGGACACCGGCGCAGCCTGAGCCGCGGATGGACTCCGATGACGTCCGCCGCCGGCTGGACACGGTCTGGCGGATGGAGTTCCCCGCCCTGGTGGCGATGGTGACGCGGATGGTCGGTGACCTGGGCACCGCGGAGGACATCGTGCAGGACGTCTCGGTGATCGCGCTCGACCAGTGGAGGAGGGACGGCATGCCACGAGACCCGGCTCCCTGGCTCCGAGCCACCGCCAAGCACCGGGCCATCGACGTCCTCCGCCGCCGCCGGCGGACCGCGGCGGTCATCGAGCGGGCCGGATTCGAGGGCGAGCGACGGGCCGTCCCCGACCCGAGCGACGAGGTCCTCGCCCACCCGGTGACCGACGACCTGCTGCAGCTGATCTTCCTCACCTGTCATCCGGCGCTCACCGGTGAGTCCCAGGTCGCCTTGACCCTGCGTCTGTTCGGCGGGCTGTCCAGCGCGGAGATCGCCAGGGCGTTCCTGGTGCCCGAAGCGACGGTCGCGCAACGGATCTCCCGGGCCAAGCGCACCCTGCGCGACGCCTCGGCGTCGCTCGAGCTTCCGGCACCCGAACAGCTGCCGAACCGGGTCCAGGCCGTCGGCGAGGTCGTGTACCTGATCTTCAACGAGGGGTACGCCGCGACGGCGGGCGCCGACTGGACTCGGCCCGATCTGTGCGCCGAGGCCATCCGGCTCGGCCGGATCCTGACGAACCTGATGCCGGAGGAGTCGGAGCTGCACGGTCTGGCGGCCCTGATGCAGCTGCACGCCTCCCGATTGCCGGCCCGGATCGATGCGGCCGGGCGGCCGGTGCTGCTGGCCGACCAGGACCGGCGACGCTGGGACCGGCTGCTGATCCGTCAGGGACTCACCGCGCTCGACCGGGCGATCGCCCTCGGCGGGGCCCTGCGACCGTACGCGCTGCAGGCGTCGATCGCTGCCTGTCACGCTCGCGCGGCCAGCGACGGCGAGACGGACTGGTCCCGGATCACGGCGCTCTACACAGTGCTGGTCCACGTGGCGCCGTCGCCGATCGTCGAGCTCAACCGGGCCGTCGCCGTCGGCCGGTCCCACGGTCCCGCCGCCGGGCTGACGATCGTCGACACGCTCACCGCGACACGTGACCTGGGGAGCTACCCGCAGCTGCCGGCCGTCCGGGCCGACCTGCTCGACCGCGGAGGCCGACCGACCGAGGCGGCCGCCGCGTACCGGCGGGCTGCCGAGCTGACCCACAACGAGGGCGAGCGCTGGATCTTCTTGCGCCGAGCCGCCGCTCTCGAGGTCGATTGAGCAGCGCCGGTGCGTCGATCAGCCGCCCGACGCCCGTCCCAGGTTGCTGATCACACCGAAGGCCAGCGCGACGCCGAACACGACCAACGGGTACAGCCAGATGCCCCACCGCACCGGCCGGGCGCGGGCGATCAAGCCGGTGATCAGTCCCGCCATCAGGAACGGGAACAGCACGTAACCGGCAGTTTCCGGATCCAGGTTCCCGCCGGTGCCGACCAGCGCGACGATCAGGATCAGCAGGTAGTAGGCGCCGGCGAAGGCGAACGACCAGGCGAAGGCGCGTGGGTTGGCCCGGTAGCTGACCCACACCGGCCAGTCCGGCGGCGGTGGTCCCCAGCCGGGATCTGGCTGCCAACCGGGCGGCGGGACCCAGCCCTCCGGCGCGGCGGGCCAGTTCGGTGGGGGATTGAAGCGTCGAGCCAGGGCCATCGGGCCAGCCTCGCATCCGGACGGCTCAGCGGGCGCGTCCGAGGAGGTTCCTCAGTTGAGTCGCTGGGTGAGGTGGATGTCGACGTCGTCGCCGTCGGACTTGCGGATGGCCTTGCGGATCGGCGCCGCGACGGGCAGCTTGTGGGTGCCGTCTCCCAGGGCCATGAACGCCCCCGTGAACGGATGCCCGTCGATCGTCCCGGAGACCTTGACCAGACCCCGAGTCCCGAAGATCTGCGCGGAGTCCGGCAGCTGCACGCACGTCCAGGTGTCCCCGGGACGAACCTTGCCGAGTCGGGCCGTGAACGTGACGTCCAACGGTCGAGGATCTGTCATGCCGATGCTCCTTCACTGACGGCCTGGGGACCAGCGGTCACCGCTCGCCCCCACCATGCTCCTGCTTTTTCAGACCTGACCCGCCGCCGAGACTCATCGACCTTTCTAGGAGTCGATTCGACTTTCAACCATCGAACCCGTAGCGTTTACAGCGTAAACGCCACTATGACAGAGGCGTTTCGAGCCGGAGAGGTGGAGTCATCCGCCCCGGTCGAGCGGCAGGAACTCACCCTGATCTGCTCAACCATCGAGGAGTCCCCATGAGCACCACCAATCCTTCCCATGCCCCCGTCTCGATGCAGGCGACCGACGCATCGCGTCGTCTGACAACCGAGACCAAGGCCGCCTTCAGGACGACAGAGCTGATCGTCTTCGTGTTGAGTGTGGTCGGCGTCCTGATCGCCGCCCTGGTGACCGATAGCGGCGACGACGGTCAGGGCTTCGATGCTCGTCAGGCCTGGTTCTACGTCACCCTGCTGAGCGTCGGCTACATGATCAGCCGCGGCCTGGCGAAGGCCGGCAGCCGTGAGCGCTACGACGCCTGATCGGTCTCGACCTGCGCGGTGCCGTGCCTTCGGGCACGGCACCGCTCGTCGTTTCGACGGTCGTCGGCGTTGTGGAACGCGTCGGCGCGACGCAGGATGGGCGCATGACGCAGACGGCGCCCCGCGCCGAATCACCACCCACCGCCGGTTCTGAACCGCCGCCCGCCCCCAGCGGTCGCTGGGCCTGGCTGTGCGGGGTGGTGGGCGGCATCGCCGGGATCGCCGTGGCCGACCTGATCGCCTTCGCGATCGCCCCGGGTGGCGCTCCGGTGCCGGCCGTCGGTTCCATGATCATCAACTTGCTCCCGGCGGGACTGGTCAACTGGGGCAAGGAGACCCTCGGCACGGCCGACAAGCCGGTGCTGCTGGCGATCATCGTGCTCGGGGTGCTGGCGCTGTGCGGGCTGGCGGGTCGACTGGAGCAGCGCCGGGAGTACGGCGGCGGGCTGGTGTTCGCGGCCATCGCCGCGGTCGGGTTGATCGCCGTTCTGACCGGCGGCCAGTCCTCGATCCGGGCGGTCGTCCCGACGCTTCTCGGTCTGCTCGCCGGGTATCTGCTGCTCCGGTTGCTGGTGGCCCGGCTCTGTCGCTGGTCGGCGGCGGCCACCGGTCCGGATCCGGAGACCGCGGTCCTGGCCCGGCGCACCTTCCTGATCTGGACCGGCGTCGCCGCCGCCGCCGCGACGGTCGGCGCCGTGGCGGGTCGCATCCTGGTGGCCACCGCCGGCGCGGTCGAGGACGCCCGTTCCCGGTTCCGGCTGCCGACCCCGACCCGCCGGGATCCGGTGCCGCAGGGGGCCGAGCTGGGGGAGGACGGGCTGTCGACGTACGTGACCCCGAACGACGACTTCTATCGGATCGACACAGCACTGCAGGTGCCGATCCTCTCGGCCGACGACTGGTCGCTGACGATCACCGGGATGGTCGAGCGCGAGGTCACGATCAGCTTCGCCGACCTGATCGCCATGCCACTGGTGGAGCACGTGGCCACCCTGACCTGCGTCTCCAACGAGGTGGGCGGCGACCTGATCGGCAACGCCGTCTGGCTGGGCCTGCCGATCCGTCAGCTGCTGGCCGAGGCCGGCCCCCAGTCGGGAGCGGACATGGTGCTCTCGACCAGTGAGGACGGCTGGACGGCGGGCACCCCGCTGGCGGCGTTGACCGACCCCGACCGACTCGCCCTGCTGGCCGTGGGGATGAACGGCGAGGCCCTGCCGATCGAGCACGGCTATCCCGTCCGGATGGTCGTGCCCGGCCTGTACGGCTACGTCTCGGCCACCAAGTGGGTGCGCAAGCTCAAGATCACGACGTTCGCCGAGGACCAGGGCTACTGGACGCCCCTGGGTTGGTCCGCGCAGGGTCCGATCAAGACCGGATCCCGTATCGACGTGCCCCGCAAGCGATCCGCGACGGCCGGGTCGGTCGTGGTGGCCGGCGTGGCCTGGGACCAGCACACCGGCATCGCCAAGGTCGAGGTCGGGATCGATGGTGACTGGCGGGAGGCGGAGCTGGCCGACGTGACCGGGCCGGACACCTGGCGGCAGTGGCGCTACCGCTGGGACGCGACCCCCGGGAGCCACCAGATCGCCGTTCGGGCGACCAACACCGCCGGCGAGCAGCAGACCGCCGACCTGGCGGCGCCGGCCCCCGACGGGGCCACCGGCTGGCACACGATCAGCGTGAACGTCAGCTGACCTGCTGTCCACCTGCCCCCGGCACACCGAACCGCGGACGTCAGCCGGCGGCGAGCAGGGGCTTCACCTCGCGACCGAGGAACTCGACCAGACCGAGCAGGTCGGGCTCATCTCGGGTGGGCTGGACCGCGATCGTGGTCACTCCCAGACCCGCCAGTCGGCGGAAGTCGGCGGCGACCTGCTCGGCGTCCCCGGCGGAGCCGATGCCCGGCTCGGGTTCCTTGCCCCAGAACGGGATCTCGGCGTCGACCCGGTCGCGGGCACCGGGTCCGGTCGCGGTGATCGGCGCACTCACCATCGGCGGCGCCGCGGCTGCGGGCCGGTGACGCTGCCGGGTCGTGGTCAAGATCTCGTACGCCGTCGCGATCTCGGCGTCGGTGCGGGCCGCGCTCAACAGGTACACGTCGGCGAGCTCGCCGGCCAGCGCGACCGACTTGGGACCGTCACCTCCCATGGCCAGGGCCGGTGGATCGGCCGGCGGCCAGTCCAGGGTGACCGCGTCCAGGCGGACGTAGCGACCGTCGACACTGACCTCCTCGCCGGCCAGCAGACTCCGCAGCGACGTCGCGTACTCACGCAGCAGCGTCAACGGTGAGGCCACCCGACCGCCCACCTGCGCCATCCAGGGCTGCACCCCGTGCCCGATGCCCGGCAGCAGCCGCCCGGGGAACAGTCGGCTCAGGGTGGCGATCTCCATGGCGGTGAGCGCGACGTTGCGCAGCGGCACGGGCAGCAACCCGATGCCCACCCGGACGGTGTCGGTCCAGGCCAGGGCGGCCGCCGCGGCCGCGACTCCGCTCTGCTTGAAGCAGTCCTCCCAGACCCACAGGTCGTCCAGGCCGCACTCCTGCGCCGCTTGCGCGAGATCACGAAGGTGCTCGGGATGCAGGTAGGGGACGTAGGTGATGCCGAGGCGGAGAGTGTCGGTCATGAGCGAAGCCTCTCGGGAGTGCAGGAGCGAATCTGTGCGACACGTTCTTCGTCGTCCGGAATCGCGACGAACGAGCGAGACACCGCGCAGCTCAGAACCGCGGAGCGCGGAGCACGACCATCAGATACGGTCACGGGACCATCCTGGCCGGGCCCTCTGACAACCGCCAGGGTCAGCGCAGGTCCAGGCGCATCACCCAGCGCGACCGGCCGCCGCTCCGGCCCGTGGTCGCCGATGCTCGTTCGAAGCCGGCCGCCTCGAACAGCTCGACCGACCCGACGTAGCCGGAGATGACGTCCACTCGGCTGCCGCCGCTCTCCACTGGGTACCCCTCGACCACCTGGGCACCGTGGACCCTGGCGTGCTCGACCGCCCCGCTCAGCAGGTGGTGCATCAGCCCGTGCTTGCGGAAACCGGCCCGGACCACGAAGCAGACCGCCGGCCACGCGTCGGCGTCGTCCAGGATGGGGATCGTGCGGGAGCCCAGCAGCCGTCGGTAGCTGCTCCGAGGTGCGACGGAGCACCAGCCGGCGACCTCGTCGTCGACGTAGACCAGCACCCCCGGGCCCGGCTCGGTCTCGCACTCGGTCCGCATGTAGCCGGGTCGTTCGGCGTTGCTCACCCGGCTGTCCCGGTACGACATGCACCAGCAGCCGCCGGCATCCGGGCGCTGGGTCCCCACCACGGTGGCGAAGTCGTCGAATCGACCGTACGCCGGGCGCACCTCGATCGTCGGCTCGTGATCGGTGGGGAAGCGAGGTCTGGTCGCCATCGCGGCAGCGTACGTCGACCGTCTGACGGCGGATCCTCGACTCAACCTCGGGCGATCTCGAGGTGTGACCGGGCGGCGGCCACCAGGTGACCGGCGTCGTGGGCGACGGTGACGAAGGTGAACCCTTCGGCGAGCCGCTGCGCGGCCACCTCTCCGCTCGGGGTGTGGACACCGGCGATGATGCCGCTGGCCTCGCAGGCCGTCCGGATCCGCACCAGGGCGGCGTCCAGGTCCTGCGCCGCGGCCGGATCGCCGGGATACGACGCACCCACCCCGAGCGACAGATCGGACGGCCCGATGTACAGCCCGTCCAACCCCGGAGTGGCGGCGATCTCCTCGACGGCCGCGAGCCCGGCCGCCGTCTCGATCATGGCCAGCACCAGGATCGTGGCGTTGACCTCGGCCGGAGCCGAACCGATCCGCAGGTCGGACCGCAGCGGTCCGAACGACCGGATCCCCGCCGGGGGATAGCGGCTCGACGCCACCGCTGCGGCCGCATCGGCAGCCGAGTTGACCAGCGGCACGATCACGCCGGCTGCGCCGGAGTCCAGGGCACGACCGATCGGGGTGGCCTGGTTGGCCTCCACCCGGACCAGACCGCTCGCGCCCGAGGCGGCGTCGATCGCGATCAGCGCGGCTGCCTGCGCCCGCCCGTCCAGCTCACCGTGCTGGGCGTCCAGCACCACGTAGTCGTAACCGACGCCTGCCAACCGCTCGGCCAGGCTCGGACTGTCCAAGGTCATCCAGTAGCCCACCACGCGCTCTCGGCGCCTGGCCCTGGCGGTGAACTCGGTGGCACTCACACTTGCTCCTCCTGGCCGTCGACGGATCCGTCAGACGTGCGGGTCTCCTGTAGAGGAGCATTCTGCTGGGCCGACCGTCGGCCGCGCGGAGCAGGGTCATACGGTTCGGGTGAAACCATGCCCCGGCCTGGCGCGCCGGACGGGTGGACGAGAGGGTGTGCCTATGACGACCATCGGCTGGATCATCTTGGCGATCCTGCTCATTCCCGCTCTCGGCCTGCTGGTCTGGCTGGTGTTGAGTGCCTCCTTCGTCCGGGTGCCGACGGGCCGGAACGCCCTGCTGCTGGTTCGCGGGAGGCCGACCGACACCACGCTGCCGCCCGGCCTGCACTTTCTCTTCGCGTTGCGCCGTCGGATGATCGTCACCTACCCCTCCGTCGAGCTCAGCTTTCGCGCCGGCGGCGAGCCCGACCCCGCCGACCGATCGGGACTCGACTGCGTGGGCGCACCGGTGCCGATCGTCCTGGGGGATCGGGTGCAGGCCACTGTGGGCTACACCCTGCGATTCCGACTGCGGCCCGACGAGCTGCGGCTGGTGCACGAGCGCTTCGGGCCGGAGGGCATCTTCGGCATCGTGCGGGACCAGAGCGCCCTGGTGATCTCCACCGCCCTCGGACGGACGGGCATCGGAGTTGCCGACCTCCTCGGAGAGCCCCGCGAGACCACCCAGTCAGCGGTGACCGACCAGCTCGTCAGCGCGCTGGCCGACGACGGGTTCGAGCTCGTGTCCTTCGTGTTCGGCGGGATCGACCTCGGTCGCACGGGTGAGGTGATCCAGGCCGTCAGTCGTGCCCCGCACGAGCTCGACTACGAGCAGGCGATGGCCGCGGTCCGGCTCGCGCAGGCGACGCACGACGCCGAGCTGGTGGCCGTCGACGGCGATCCGTGGCGCTATCGGGAGACCGACCTGTGGCGGGAGCTGATCGCCCGCCGCGAGATCCTCAACGTCGCGCTCCAAGGTGGCCCCCGGGTGCCCGGAGCCGCACCGGGAGCAGACGTCGGCCCCGGTGACACCCCGGCGCCGGTCGATGACGAGCAGCGCCGTGCCGGCGAGTCGCGCGGATGAGCGTCACGTCGTCGAGCGAGCAGTCCACGGACGGGCCGATCCAGCTGCCCGGGGCCGACAAGCTGATCGAGCTGATCGCCGTCCTGCTGCTGGGACTCTCCACCCTGGGGACGGCCTGGTGTGCCTACGAGGCCACCCAGTGGGGCGGTGAGAGCTCGGATCTCGGTCGCCAGGCGGCCCAGCAGAGTGTCGAGAACGCGCGGCTGTTCGGTCTGGCCACGCAGACCATCGCGTACGACAGCATGACCGTGGCGCAGTACGCCCAGGCCGTGTCCGACGGCAACACCCGGCTGCGCGCCTTCTACCGGGAGAGCGTCATCCGGCCGGGCTTCCTGCCGACCCTGAACCGCTGGGAGGCGGAGGTGCGGGCCGGCCGGGCGCCCGTCCCGCTGGGCCAGGATCCCGAGTACCTGGCGACTCAGCTGGCCCCCTACGAGCAGAGCGTCGCGGCCTCGGCCGAGATCTCCCGACAGAGCGAGGCGGCGGGGACGACGGCGTCCGCGTACGTGTCGGTGACGATCCTGCTGGCGGTGGCCCTGTTCTTCTCCGGAGTGGTCTCGACCTTCCGCTACCGGGCGGCCCGGATGCTGCTGCTCGCCGCGTCGCTGGCCACACTCGGGGTGGCGGCGTCGAGACTGGCGAGTCTGCCGGTGCTGTTCTGAGCGGTGCGATGAGTTCCGTCCGGGTTAGGAGTCTGTCCTGCCGAACGTCACGGCGTGCCGGGTGGCATCGCCCGGCCCCGACACCAGGGAGGACACCATGACCAGCACCACGCCGGACCCGACCGCCGCGCAGCCCGGCCGCCCACCCGTGGTCGACCTGGCCACCTGGGAGGCCGCCCGAGACGACCTCCTGGTCCGCGAGAAGGCCCACACCCGCGCGGGCGACGCCCTTGCCGCGGCCCGTCGCCGGCTGCCGATGGTGGAGCTGGACGGGACGGTCGAGGTCGTCGGGCCCACCGGCCCGGTCCCGTTCCTCGACCTGTTCCAGGGCCGCGACGAGCTCGTGATCTACCAGCACATGTGGTACGACGGCGCACCCCACCAGGGGCAGTGCGAGGGATGCACCACCACCGCTTGGCACCTCAAGGACGCCGTCTACCTCAACGCGCGCGGCGTCTCGTTCGCGATCGTGACCACGGGACGCTGGGACGAGGTGGCCACCTACGTCGAGTTCATGGGCTACACCCAGCCCTGGTACTCCGTCCGCGACGTCGCGCCGCCGATCGGCGGAGACATGGGGCACCTGGTCAGCTTCCTGCGCGCCGGTGACCGGGTGTTCTTGACCTACTCCACGACGGGCCGTGGGAACGAGTCGGTCAACGGCTCGATGGCCCTGCTCGACCTGACACCGCTCGGCCGCGGCGAGGCCTGGCAGGACACGCCCGACGGTTGGCCCGAGGGGAACGACGCGTGCTGGTACTGGCGCTCGGACGCGGAGGGCAACCCCACCTGGGGACCGACCGGCCGACCCGTGCCGCAGTGGACCAGGCCCGGCGCCACACCCGTGGAGTCCCTCGGTCGGCAGGGCCACCACCACTGACGTCGGGGTTCGGTCGCAAGTTCAGGATCGCATGACCACCATCTGGTCGGCCTGCGCGAGGGCCGCGGGAATGGTGAGCCTGACCACGTCGCCCGTGACCTTGTCGACCAGTCGGGGACCGTTGGCGACGGCCTCGAGGCCCGCGCCGCGCCCGTTGCCGGCGTCGAGCACCAGAAGCAGGAAGGATCTTGCGTCCTCCCGCGCCGATCGGCGGTCGACGCGCAGGTACGCGGAATCGAGGGTCGCTTCGACGGCCGCGATGGCTTCGTCCAGGGTCATGACGGGGCAACGCCTGCCGGGCCTGTGATTCTTCCGCCGCTCGTCGGGAGGCTCGAAGCAGGGCACACTTTCGTCCATGACGCCTGCGACATCTGCGCTCGGCCGGGTGACGGCCGAACGGACCCTGGGGGAGGCCGCGCAGATCGCCGTCTTCCTCGAAGCCCATCGATCGATGCTGCGGGCCACGCTGGACGGGATGACCGAGGAGGAGGTGCGTGCCCGGCTGGTTCCGTCCAGGACGACCCTGCTCGGGTTGATCAAGCACGCGACCTTCCTGCAGGTGATCTGGTACCAGGAGGCGATCAGCGGCACGCCCAGGACCGGGCTGGGTCAACCCGCCACGGTCGACGAGTCCTTCGACCTGAGGGAGAGCGACACGATCGAGTCCGTGCTGGCCGGCTACGACCAGGCGTGCGCGACGGCGCGCGAGGTCGCCGGGACGCACGCCCTCGACGAGGTGGTCACCGGTCACCGGATGGGCGCCATGACCCTGCGCTGGATCCACCTGCAGGTGCTGCGGGAGCTCGCCCAGCACGCCGGTCACGCCGACATCCTCCGCGAACAGCTGCTGGCCGCCCGCGAGCCGTCCGACGCCCGGCGCCGATCCCTGGACCCGGGCCGGTGACCACCGGCTCCGCGACCGACCTGCTCGTCCTGCACGCGGTGCGGCTCGCCGGGATGGCCGATGATCATCAGGTGGCCGCCCGCTACGGTCTGGATCAAGCGGTTACGTCGGAACTGTTGCTCGACCTCCAGGCGTACGGGTGGGTGAGCCGGGTCGAATTCGCCGGGACCGGCGGGTGGACGCTGACCGATACCGGCAGACGGCGCAACGAGCAGCAGCTGGCAGCCGAGCTCGCCGGCGCGGGGGCGGCCGCGGACGTGGCCACGGTGCACCGGGACTTCCTGCCCAGCAACGCCCGGCTGCTACGGGCGACGACGGACTGGCAGCTGCGTCCGAGTGCGTCGGACCCGCTCGCGCCGAACCGGCACGACGATCCCGACTGGGACGCCCGCGTGATCGACGACCTGACCCGGATCGGCGACGATCTGGCAGAGCTGGAACCCCGACTGACCTCGGGGCTGAGCCGGTTCTCCGGCTACCACGCGCGGTTCACCGGGGCACTGACCCGCGTGCGGAACGGCGACTCGAGCTGGGTCACCCGGATCCGTGAGGATTCCTGTCACACCGTGTGGATGGAGCTGCACGAGGACCTGTTGGCGACGCTCGGTCTGCAGCGAGGCCCGGACTGACCTGGAGGATGCAGCCGGTTTTCGCCGCCTCCGTACGCGAGGTTCTGGCGGGCCCGTGGAGCTCACACCAGGGCCGGGTGTCCCACCGGTGCAGGTGATCGGCCAGACTGTTCGCATGGCTGACTCGCGGCGCTCGGTGCGGCGACGACTCGGTCTGACGGCCAAGATCGACTCGGCCTTCTTCGCCTTCGCCGGGCTGGCATCCCTCTGGTTGGCCTACCTGCTCATCCGGGAAGGGGTCCGCCCCGGTTGGCCGATGCTGCTGCTGGTGGCGTTCTGGGTCCTGTTCACCTACCTGCTGCTGCCACGCCTGCATCGGATCCTCACCAACATCTACGTCCCCGGCTACTTCATCGGCCGGACCCGGACCGGCGACGGGCTGCTGGGCGATCCGGTCAACATCGCGCTACTTGGTCACGAGGGTCAGCTGCACGCCGCCCTGGAGACCGCCGGCTGGATCCGCGCCGACGACCTGGATGCCAGGTCCGGCCGCTCCATGATCACGGCCACCGTGACCCGGCGCAGCTATCCGCAGGCACCGGTGAGCCCGCTGCTGCTGTTCGACCGGCAGCAGGACTTCGCCTACCAGCAGGAGGTCGGGGGCAGCACCTCCCAACGACACCACGTGCGCTTCTGGCGCTGCCCGGAGGGCTGGATGCTGCCGGGCGGCTACGCCGCCGACTGGTTGGCGGCCGGGACCTACGACCGGGCCGTCGGCTTCTCCCTGTTCACCTTCCAGATCACCCACAAGATCGAGGCGAACACCGACATCGAGCGGGACTTCGTGGTCCGTACGGTGATCGAGGCGACCCCGACCGCCACCGTTCGGGTGATCAGGGACTTCTCCACCGGCTATCACGCCCGCAACGGCGGCGGGGATCTGATCGAGACCGACGGCGACCTACCGGTCCTCGACCTGACCGCGGTGGCCGCCGAGCCCCTGGCCGAGGACGACGAGAGCGACAGCCGGGACAAGCGTCCGGCGCAGACCGTGTTCGGCGCCGGGACCGCCTTCGTGCGCGGTTTCGGCACCCTGCTGACGGCGCTGATCATCGTGCTGATGCGGGATCAGGCGGAGGTGGCGCTGGACGGCGAGCTCCAGGGCGTGTCCGAGCTCGCGGTGATCATCGCGGTCGCCGCGGTGGTCGGGCTGTTCGGACTGGTCGACATCCTGCTCGGGGTGGCCACCTTCGTCGGTCGGAACTGGGCCAGGATCACCCTGATGCTCTACTCGGTCTTCGCCACGACGAGCGCGTTCATCTCGAGTGTCACCGGAGTCGAGGTGATCGGGCTGGCGCAGCTGCCCACCATCGCCACCGGCGCCCTGGTGCTGCTGGCCCTGTCCAGTCACCGGGCCCGCGAGTTCGCGGTGCGCGGCCGGCACCATCCCAGGTCGGTCGGCACCAAGGTCCTCGACGAGATCACTCCCTGATCGTGCCCGGCCAACCAGGACCGGCTCTGGCGGTCGCCCTCGTCGTGCTGCTCGCCCTGGCCGTCACGGTCTCCCGGCTGGGCGGCCTCCATCGCGAGCGGCAGCTGGGCAGCGCGGCCCTGCGGGCGACCATCCAGCTCGTCGTGGTCGCCCTGGTGATCACGGCCGTGCTCGGCCACGTGGTCTGGTCGATCCTGTTCGGCGTCTTCATGCTCACGGTCGCCACGATCACGTCGTCCCGCCGGATCGAGGCCCCACGGGCGTGGCCATGGGTGGGTGTCGCCATCGCGTCCGGCGTGCTGCCCACGCTGGCAGTGATCTTCGCGTCCGGGGCGGTGCCCTTCACCGGCGCTGCCCTGGTGCCGGTGGCCGGGATCATCATCGGCGGCGGGATGACCGCCAGCTCGCTGACCGGTCGCCGCGTGTTCGCCGCCCTGCACGACGAGCTGGGCACGTTCGAGGCCGGGCTGGCCCTGGGACTGACCAGACCGGAGGCGATCGACGAGGTGATCGGCCGGCACCTGCCCGAAGCGCTGGTGCCGGGTCTGGACCAGACGAGGACCGTGGGCCTGGTGACCCTGCCGGGAGCGTTCGTCGGGGTGCTGCTCGGCGGCGGCACCCCGGTGCAGGCGGGTGCCGCACAGCTGCTGGTGCTGATCGGGCTGCTGGCGACCCAGACGATCACCGTGGTGGTGGCGGCCCGGTTGGTCAGATCCGGCCGGCTGCTGCCGACCGAGCTCCGCGACCGCCTGCCCGCCTAGCCGTCACCAACCGCGGGCTCGCCAGTCGGCCAGGTGCGGACGCTCACTGCCCAGGGTGGTGCCGTCCCCGTGGCCGGGGTGCACCACCGTGCGGTCGTCGAAACGGGCGAACACCTTGCTCTCCAGGTCGGCCATCAGCGAGTCGAAGTCGGCTGGGCCGGAGGTCTTGCCGGGGCCGCCCGGGAACAGGCTGTCGCCGGTGAACAGGTGCACCACCCCGTCGGACCCGGTGAAGGCCAGGGCGATCGAGCCAGGGGTGTGTCCGACGAGCCCGATCACCTCGAGCTCGCCGTCGCCGATCGTCACCTCGTCGCCGTCCCACACCCCGACCAGACCCTCCACCCAGGCCCCGGTCGCGATGGCGTCGACGTCCGGGCGTCCGCAGATCAGCTCGGCTCCGGTGGCCTCGGCCACAGCCGGCAGCGCCTGCCAGTGGTCGCCGTGCCGGTGCGTGGTGATGATGACCGCGACCTCGCGGCCGTCGATCAGCTCCAGCAGCCGGGTGCCGTCCTCGGCGGCGTCGATCAACACCGCCCCACCGTCCTCGGCGGTCAGCAGGTACGCGTTGTTGTCCATCGGTCCGACGCTGATCTTGGTCAGCGTCACGTCCCCCGACACGGGCAGCGTGAGCGCCGCGCCACCGGGCTCGACGTGGTGGAGGCCGCTCATCGGGTCGCTCCGTCGAAGGCGGAGATGTCGTCGCACATGCCTGGGTCCTCTCGCGGTGGTGGATGGGAGCCGAGGGTCACAGACCGGGAAGCACCAGTCCGTCGCTGCCCTGGACGGTGTCGGGGGCCGCCCGGCCGGTGAGCCAGCCGAGCAGCGCTGGGGAGGAGCCGGTGATCCGGCGGACCTCGCCGGAGCTGCCCAGCGCGGTGTGGAAACCGGTGTCGCTGACCAGCTCGAGGCGCGGGAACTCGTCCCGGGCGCCGAGCCGGTAGGCCGACCACTCCAGCAGCCACTCGGCGGTCTCGTCGTCGACGTCGGTCACCTCGAAGCCGATGTCGAGGTCGACGTGGTGCAGCACGACCTCGGTGAGGCGGGCCAGGGGGAGCAGCCGCGCCACGACGCGTTGACCCCCGCGCAGCTCCACCTCGGTGTCCCAGGCGCTGGTCGACCCGTCGTCGGTCGGGTCGTCCGCGTCGAGGGTGCCGAATCCCTCGGTCAGCCGTTCCGCGCTCGTGTCCAGGTCGACCTGCAGCTCGAGTCCGCTGCGACCGGCGCCGTCCTCGATCTCGCTCTCACGGACCTGCGGCGACGCGTACATGTCCTGGCGCTCGCCGGTCCGGGCCCACCCCACGAGTCGGCCCAGCGCGTCGGCCTGCCGGGCCAGGTGGGTGGCCACGTGCCCGCGGCTCCAGCGCGGCAGCCGGCTCGGGGTTCCCCAGGAGTCCTGGTCCACCCCGATCGTGTCGCCGAGCAGTCACTGCGTCGAGGCCGTCACCAGTGCCCGTACCGCCGTCAGCTTGTCGGCCGCCTCACTCATGCAGCCAACCTATCCGGCCGACCTCTGCACCCGAGCGAGCGTCAGCGAGCGAGCACCCCCGGCGAGCGGCCGTGAACGGAGCGCCCGTCCGAACGAGCGTCAGCGAGCGAGCTTCTTCGCGAGCGGCCGTGAGGCGGAGCGCCCGTCCCGAGCGAGCGTCAGCGAGCGAGCACCCCCGGCGAGCGGCCGTGAACGGAGCGCCCGTCCGAACGAGCGCAGCGAGCGAGCACCCCCGGCGAGCGGCCGTGAACGGAGCGCCCGTCCCTGTCTGGACCGACGAAGTGGCAAACACGCTTCACCGTTTGCCTCTGAGGAGGGAAGACAGGGACACCCGGCGCGCAGCGAACAGCGAGCGCGGGACAACACTGTCGGAGGCCGGACATACCATCGTGCGCGTGACTGACCAGATCGTCGTACGTGGCGCGCGCGAGCACAACCTGCGCAACATCTCGCTGGAGCTCCCGCGGGACGCGCTCATCGTCTTCACCGGTCTCTCCGGGTCCGGGAAGTCGAGTCTCGCGTTCGACACCATCTTCGCCGAGGGCCAGCGCCGCTACGTGGAGTCGCTGTCGGCGTACGCCCGGCAGTTCCTGGGGCAGATGGACAAGCCGGACGTCGACTTCATCGAGGGTCTGTCGCCGGCGGTCTCCATCGACCAGAAGTCGACCAGCCGCAACCCGAGGTCGACGGTGGGCACCATCACCGAGGTCTACGACTACCTGCGCCTGCTGTACGCGCGGGCCGGTCGACCCCACTGCCCGATCTGCGGCGAGCCGATCAGCCGGCAGTCGCCGCAGCAGATCGTCGACCGGCTGCTGACGCTCGAGGAGGGCACCCGGTTCCAGGTGCTGGCCCCGGTGATCCGGGAGCGCAAGGGGGAGTACGCGGAGCTCTTCCGGCAGCTGGCCGGCGAAGGCTTCGCGCGAGCGAGGGTCGACGGCGAGATCGTGATGCTCACCAGCCCGCCGATCCTGGACAAGAAGTACAAGCACTCGATCGACGTGGTGGTGGACCGGCTGGCGGCCAAGCCATCGGTCAAGCGTCGCTTGACCGACTCGGTGGAGACCGCTCTGGGCCTGGCCCAGGGGATCGTGACCATCGACTTCGTCGACCTGTCCGCCGACGACCCGCAGCGCGAGCGTCGCTACTCCGAGAAGCTGGCCTGCCCGAACGACCACGACATCTCCATCGACGAGCTCGAGCCGCGGCAGTTCTCCTTCAACGGCCCGTGGGGCGCCTGCCCGGAGTGCTCGGGTCTGGGCACCCGGATGGAGGTCGATCCCGAGCTGGTGGTGCCCGACGACGAGAAGAGCCTCGACGAGGGGGCCATCGCGCCGTGGTCGTCGGCGCACGTCGCCGACTACTTCCAGCGGCTGATCTCCTCGCTGGCCGAGGAGACGCGGTTCAGCACCAGCGTGCCGTGGCACTCGCTGCCGTCGGAGGCCAAGAAGATCCTGCTGTTCGGCGTGCCGGGACAGGTGCACGTCCGGTACCGCAACCGCTACGGCCGGGAGCGGAGCTACAACGCCAAGTACGAGGGCATCGTCCCGTACATCGAGCGGCGGCACGCCGAGGCCGAGACCGACACCTCGCGGGAGCGGTTCGCGGGCTACATGCGGGAGGTGCCCTGCACGGCCTGCCACGGTGCCCGGCTGAAGCCCACCTCGCTGGCCGTCACCGTCGGCGACAAGAACATCGCCGAGGTCGCCAGCCTCTCCATCGACGAGGCCGCGACCTTCCTCTCCGGTCTGGTGCTGTCCGACCGCGAGAAGCAGATCGCCGAGCGGGTGCTCAAGGAGATCAACGAGCGACTGAGGTTCCTGCTCGATGTGGGCCTGGACTACCTGTCGCTGAGCCGACCCACCGCGAGCCTGTCGGGCGGCGAGGCCCAACGCATCAGGCTGGCCACCCAGATCGGGTCGGGACTGGTCGGCGTGCTGTACGTGCTGGACGAGCCGAGCATCGGACTGCACCAGCGGGACAACCGACGGCTGATCGAGACCCTGATCCGGCTGCGCAACCTGGGCAACACCCTGATCGTGGTCGAGCACGACGAGGACACCATCCGAGTGGCCGACTGGGCCGTCGACATCGGTCCGGGCGCGGGCGAGCACGGCGGCAACGTGGTGGTCTCCGGCCCGGTCTCCGAGCTGCTGGAGTGCGAGGAGTCGCTGACCGGGGCCTATCTCTCGGGACGGCGGCAGATCGCCCTGCCGAGCCAGCGCCGGCCGCGACCGGTCGGGCGCGAGATCACCGTGCACCACGCGACCGAGCACAACCTGCAGGACATCACGGTCAGCTTCCCGCTGGGTCAGCTGATCGCGGTCACCGGCGTGTCCGGCTCCGGCAAGTCGACCCTGGTGAACTCGATCCTCTACACCGCGCTGGCCAAACGGATCTACAACGCCCGCGAGGTGCCCGGGCGCCACCGCTCGATCACCGGCGCGGACGAGATCGACAAGATCATCCACGTGGACCAGTCGCCGATCGGCCGGACCCCCCGCTCCAACCCGGCGACGTACACCGGGGTGTTCGACCACGTCCGCAAGCTGTTCGCCGAGACCCCGGAGGCGAAGGTCCGCGGCTACCAGCAGGGGCGCTTCTCCTTCAACGTCAAGGGCGGCCGGTGCGAGAACTGCACCGGTGACGGCACGATCAAGATCGAGATGAACTTCCTGCCCGACGTGTACGTGCCCTGCGAGGTCTGCCACGGGGCCCGCTACAACCGGGAGACCCTGGAGGTCCACTACAAGGGCAAGACCATCGCCGAGGTGCTCGACATGTCGATCGAGGAGGGCGTGGACTTCTTCGCCGCCCTGCCGGCGATCGCGCGGCACCTGAAGACGCTGAACGAGGTCGGGCTCGGCTACGTCCGGCTCGGTCAGCCGGCGCCGACCCTGTCCGGCGGTGAGGCTCAGCGGGTCAAGCTCGCCAGCGAGCTGCAGAAGCGGTCCACCGGACGCACCCTGTACGTGCTCGACGAACCGACCACCGGTCTGCACTTCGAGGACATCCGCAAGCTCCTCGGCGTCCTGGGTCGGCTGGTCGACAACGGCAACACGGTGGTGGTGATCGAGCACAACCTGGACGTGATCAAGACCGCCGACTGGCTGATCGACATGGGTCCGGAGGGCGGCTCCCGGGGTGGCACCGTGATCGACGAGGGCACACCGGAGCAGATCGCGGCGAATCCGCGGTCGTACACCGGTGAGTTCCTGCAGCCGATCCTGGCGGGACGTGAGGTCCCGGTCGGCGAGGCCCAGCCGAGCCTGGTGGAGGTCACCCCGAGTGCGCCCGTCAAGAAGGCGACGGCGAAGCGGACCGCGGCGGCGGCGAAGAAGGCGGCGACCAAGAGCGCACCCGCGAAGCGGGCCACCGCCAAGAAGGCGGCCGCCAAGACGGTCACCGCCGAGACCGTCACCGCCAAAGCGGCGCGGCCGACCAAGAGAGCGGCCGCCAAGACGGGGGCGAAGCAGTCGGGGACCACCACCAAGGCACCGGCGAGGCCCGCCGCGAAGACCCCGGCCGCGCGCGCGACCGGTCAGGCGACTCGACTGGCGGGCTGACTCGCGTCGACTGGCGGTGCCAGCGGGACGATCACCTGGAGACGCCAGGCGCCGTCGGGCTGCGTTCCCCAGACGGCTGATCCGCCGAGGCCGCTGACCCGCTCCCGGAGCCCCTCCAGTCCTCGACCGGCGCCGACGCCAGGGAGGTGGGGCTCGGCGGCGATCCCGTTCTCCACGATGAGGACGACGTCGTCCGTGCAGTCCAGCTCGATCACGACGTCGGCCCCGGGCGCGTAGCGGAGGGCGTTCGTCAGGGCTTCCTGGACCACTCGGTGGCACGCCTCGGCGACCGGCGCCGGCAGCTCGGCCGGATCGCCACGGACCGTCAGGCGCGCCCGGACCCCGGTCGCCGCGGCCCGTTCCACCATCGTGTCCAGCAGGTCGCGGGACAGCGGACGCACCTGGTCCGGATCCATCACCGCCACCAGCGCGTTGACGTCGGCCTCGGCCTCCCGAGCCGAGGCGAGGATGGCGTCGAGGACCTCCTCGGTGGCTCGGGAGTCGGCGCTGACCAGCTGCTGACCCGCCCTGGCCTGGATCACGATGACCGTCATGCAGTGGGCGACGACGTCGTGGAGCTCGCGAGCGATCCGAGCCCGTTCCAGGCGGACGGCCTCGGCCACGTACCGTTCCTGCTCGCCCGCGAGCTCGTCGGCGCGAAGCTGCAGCCGATCGGCGACCTGCTGGCGGTAGCGGAAGGTCTGCCCGACCAACCACCAGCCGACGCCGAGCAGCGCCGCGGGTACGTCCGCCCCGAGCCCCCAGAGCGCAGCGCCCACCAACCCCGCCAGCCAGACCAGTGACCAGCGCAGCGGGAGCTGCATCCCCAGCGAGCAGGTGACCCAGCAGAGTCCGAGGAACATCGCCGCGCTCGCGACCGTCGGCCAGACCCCGGTCACGGCGAGCTCGGTGTCGAACGGCGGGATCAGCACCGCAACCGCGAGCCCGAGAGCGACGACGCTCAGCTCGACCCGAACCCGGGACAGCAGCACCGCCAGGCCCATCAGTGGTGGACCGGTCAGCGCCCACCACGGCCAGCCGGCCGGCACCGAACCGGAGACCGCCAGCACGCCCAGGATCGGGATCACGCTGGTCACCACCGCCACCAGGACGACGCTGGCCCACGGAGCCAGGTGGTCGTTGGTCGCGCCGGCTCGCACAGGTGGCAAGGGGGCGGTTCCGGCGGCGCGGTCCACGAGAGTCATCGGCGGTCTCAGCCCTCGGCGGCCGGGGTCGGCAGCCAGACCTGGACCCGCCGACGGCCGGAGGTCGTCAGGGCTTGCAGCCGCCCACCGACCACCTCGGCCCGGGTCCGGGCGGCGGTCAGCGCCGCGCTCGTCCTGGCCGAGGCGTCCGCCTCGACGTCCCGCCGGCCAGGCGCCGGGGCCGGTCCGCTCACCGACAGCTCGAGCGCGTCCGGAGCGAATCGGACGATCACCTCGACCCTGGCGCGCGGGCTGTCGGTCAGGGTGCCGAGCACCTGCTCGACGATCCGGTACGCGCTCAGCTCGATGTTGGAGCCGACCCGGCGCGGCTCGCCCTCGGTCCGCAACCGGGTGTCGGCAGAGGTCGCCCGTCGGGTCAGCGTCGGCAGGTCCGCGAGCCCGGGTGGCGGCTCGGTGGGGGCGTCGCGCAGGGTGCCCACCACGGCGCGCATTCCCGCCAACGTCTCGCGGCCCTGACCCTCGATCTCCTCCAGTGCCGACCGGGCCACCTCGGGGGACGTCGTCACCATCGCCCGACCGAGCATCGCCGCCTCGCCGATCGCGGCGACCCGGAGCCGGATGGCCCGCTCGAGGTCCGCCCCGACCCGCTCCCGGTCGGCGGCCACCGCCAACGCCGCCGTCCGGTCGCGGTGATCGGCCAGCTCGGCGGTACGTCGCCGCAGGTCCTCCACCATCTTGACCCGCGACCTGATCATCAGCCCGCCGACGAAGAAGCCGGTGCCGAGCAGGAAGATGAACACGGCGGCGTCCACGGTGCCGAGGACCGGGTCCAGCACCAGCTCGACGGTGCCGGTGCCGACCAGGCCGGCGCCCCCGATCGCCAGCTGCCGGTTGGGCAGCAGCCGGGTGCCGAGCTGGAACGCCATGATGCACATGACCGGCAGCACCACCCCACAGGTGACCATCGGTCCCACCGTCAGCTGCGTGATCAGCGCGCCGAGCGCCACCGCGACCGGTGCCGCTGCCGGGAACCGCCGCATCCCGAGCAGCGGCAGGATCGCCAGCAGCACGACGGTCCGAGGGATCACCCCACCGCCGGTCAGCTGCGACGAGACCAGCCCGATGGCCACGACCGACAGGAACACCGTCGCCAGCGCGTTCCCCAGCCCGACCCGGCCCAGACCGGTCGGTCCCAGCCACCGTGGCGGACTCACTGCGCCCGGCCACGCCCTCAGCCGACCTACCACCGACTCCGACACGGCTCCTCCTCCTGTGCGTTCATTGTCGACCCGGTCAACGGCCGGCGCCACAAAGCGGTGGCACCGGCCGCTCTGTCAGCGAGCGGTGGCCGGCTGCGGCCGGCGACGCTCGGACAGGACTGACCACCCGGTGCCGGCCGCCCAGGCCAGCAGGGCGACGCCCGGACCGAACCAGAGGAACGAGCTGTCGGCGTTCAAGGCGGGATCCCAGACGTACTGGGCCACCAAGGCGGCGACCGCGAGACCCAGACCCGCGAACGACCGGGCCCAGCTCCGGCCTCCCGCACGGGACCGCGCCCCGACGGCGAAGGCGATGTAGCAGACCGCCGGGAAGGCTCCGGCGCATCGGACCAGCTCGCCGAACAGCAGTCCGTTCAGCACCGCGGCGCCGGCCACCGCGGCCGCCGCGGCGATCGGCCAGCGTCGAGCCAGGATCACCGGTGCCGTCATCAGCAGGGCCAGCGCGGCCGCCGCGACGGAGCCGTCGTTGTCCGGTCCTCGGACCACGAGCCACTCGACGACACTCAGGCCGACGGCGACGACGATGCCGGTCGGTCCCAGCCAGAGGAGCCGCTGCCCGGGGCTCATCACGGTGGGGGTCGGTACGGCCGACTGCGGCTCCGACCGGGTGGTGAGGTTGGTCATGATCACTCCTGTTGGTCCCGTCGGGCCCCCGCGGCCCGATCGATGGTTCGATTCTGGGATCGAGCGACGGGCCGTGCGTCGCCGCACAGGGTGACCTTCGACGGACGTGTCCCCCCTGGGGAGGACGTCCTCCTCCTCACCCAGGCGTCCGACCCGAGGCGGACCTCGGGGCCACGGAGTCCGCCTCGTGGGGGATACCGGGGGAGAGCCGTCCCCGTACGCTGACCGGAGAGCCGGATCAGCAGCGACTGAGCCGTGCGACGCCGTCACGGGGGAGGTGCCGAGTGGAGGACGTTGACGAACCAGCCATCCGGCTGCTCGTGGCCGACGACCAGCGACTGGTCCGCACCGGGTTCCGGGTGATCATCGGTGGCGCCGGCGGCATCGACGTCGTCGGCGAGGCGGGCGACGGTGTGGAGGCCGTCGAACGGGCCGCCGCCCTGCAGCCCGACGTCGTCCTGATGGACATCCGGATGCCCCGGATGGACGGACTGCAGGCGACCCGGCTGGTGTTGTCACGAACCGCTGCCCGGGTGCTGATCCTGACCACCTTCGACTCCGACGAGTACGTGTACGAAGCCCTCCGGGCCGGCGCCAGTGGGTTCCTGCTCAAGGACGTACCGGCCGAGCAGCTGATCGCCGCGATCCGGTCGGTGGCGGCGGGTGACGCCCTGATCGACCCGTCCGTCACCCGACGCCTGATCGGCACCTTCACCCGGGCCCTGCGGCCGGCCCCGGTTCCGGGCGGGGCGGTGCCGGATCGACTGGCGGCGCTGACCGCGCGGGAGCTCGACGTGCTGCGGTTGATCGCGGAGGGGCTGTCCAACAGCGAGATCGCTGCGCGGCTCGTGGTCGAGGACAGCACCATCAAGACCCACGTCGGTCGGGTGCTGACCAAGCTGGAGCTGCGCGATCGGGTCCAGGCGGTCGTGCTCGCGTACGAGACCGGTCTGGTCGTGCCGGAGGCGCGCGGTACGTAGGTGCCGGAGGCGCGCGGTACGTAGGTGCCGGAGGCGCGCGGTACGTAGGTGCCGGAGGCGCGCGGTACGCAGGCCGGAGGCGCGCGGTAATGATCTTGGGTCGACCCACAGGTTCCGCACAGGGTCGGTTGGTTGAATCGTCCACTCAAGCGCTACCCCGACCCCCGAGGAGCACCTCATGTCGTCGCCCACGCCGACCAGCCCGGCACACCAGCCGACCCAGCCGCTTCCCGTCTGCGGACGCCGCACCGTCCTGCGCGCCGTGGGTCTGGTGGCCCTCGGTGGCGGCACGACGGCGATCCTGGCGGCCTGCGGGGCCGACACCGGCGCGGCACCGTCCAGCGCTCCGACCGCCGACGCCACCTCGGCGGCGGCCAGTCCGAGCGCGAGCCCGTCGGCGAGTGCGACCGAGACCTCCGGCTCCGCGCCCGAAGGCACGAAGGTCCCCACGTCCACCGTGCCCGTCGGCGGGGGTGTGATCATCGAGGAGAAGTACGTGGTGACGCAGCCGGCCGAGGGTGAGTTCAAGGTCTTCAGCGCCATCTGCACCCATCAGGGCAACCCGGTGGGCGAGGTGACCGACAAGCAGATCATCTGTCCGTTCCACCAGAGCCACTTCTCCATCACCGACGGCTCCGTGATCAGCGGCCCGGCCCAGACCGCTCTGCCGGCCATCCCCTTCGTCACGTCCGGCGACAACATCGTCATCACGGCTTAGTCGTCTGCTGGTCGTCACTCGCTGCTCCGCTGCGCGTCGATCAGTCCTGTCTTCCCTCGTCGCGCGCAGACGGTGCAGCGTTGTCTGCGCGCTCCTCGGTCCAGACCGGACCGGCGCTCCGCTGCGCGGCCGCTCGCGACGGGTAGCGAGTGACGACCGACACTGTCCGCATGGCCGCCTAGTCTGGGCGCGTGCCACCCCGTGTCTCCTACCGTCCGGCTCCGGGATCGATCCCGGAGCAGCCGGGGGTCTACCGCTTCTCGGACGCGGACAACCGAGTCATCTACGTCGGCAAGGCCATCAGCCTGCGGTCCCGCCTGAACTCGTACTTCGGCGATCCGAGCGGGCTGCACCACCGCACCCGGACGATGGTGCAGAGCGCGGCCAAGGTCGAGTGGACCGTCGTGCAGACCGAGACCGAGGCGCTCCAGCTGGAGTTCTCCTGGATCAAGGAGTTCGACCCCCGGTTCAACGTCAAGTACCGCGACGACAAGTCCTATCCGTGGTTGTGCGTCACCCTCTCCGAGGAGTTCCCTCGGGTGATGGTGGGTCGTGGGCCCAAGCGCAAGGGCAACCGCTACTTCGGCCCGTACTCCCACGCCTGGGCCATCCGGGAGACCGTCGACCAGCTGCTCCGGGTGTTCCCGATGCGGTCCTGTCGCCCCGGTGTGTTCAAGAACCACCAGCAGATCGGCCGGCCGTGCCTGCTGGGCTACATCGGCAAGTGCGCGGCTCCCTGTGTCGGGCGGGTCGACGCCGACGCCCACCGGGAGATCGTGGAGGACTTCTGCTCGTTCATGGCCAGCGACGGCACGGCGTACGTGAAGCGCCTCGAGGCCCAGATGCGCAAGGCCAGCGACGAGCTGGAGTTCGAGCGGGCCGGCCGGCTGCGCGACGACATCGGAGCGCTGCGCAAGGCGATGGACCGCAACGCGGTGGTCTTCGAGGACCGCACCGACGCGGACGTGATCGCTCTCGCCGAGGACCCGCTCGAGGTGGCCGTGCAGATCTTCCACGTCCGTGGCGGTCGGATCCGCGGCGAGCGGGGCTGGGTCGCGGACCGGATGGACGACGGCGGCACCGACTCCCTGATCGAGGCCTTCCTGCTCCAGCTCTACGACGAGGTCGATCCGGCCGACCCCGACCCGACCGCGGTGCCCCGCGAGATCCTGGTGCCGGTGCTGCCGACGTCCCTGGAGTCGATCACCGAGCTGCTGACCCAGAAGCGCGGCTCGACCGTTCGGATCCGAGTCCCGCAGCGGGGCGACAAGCGGGTCCTGATGGAGACCGTGGCACGCAACGCCAGCGAGGCCCTGATCCGGCACAAGACCAGCCGAGCCGGCGACCTGTCGACCAGGAACCGTGCCCTGGAGGAGATCCAAGAGGCTCTCGAGCTGCCGACCGCTCCACTGCGGATCGAGTGCTACGACATCTCCAACCTGCAAGGCACCGAGGTGGTGGCCTCGATGGTGGTGTTCGAGGACGGTCTGCCGCGCAAGAGCGAGTACCGGCGCTTCGTCATCCGGTCGATCGACGGGCAGAACGACGTGGCCGCGATGCACGAGGTGATCACCCGTCGGTTCCGGCGGATGCTCGATGACCAGCGCGCCACGGCGGCCGCCGGCGCGGCCGATGCCGCCCAGCAGGAGGGTCCGCTGTTGATCGACCCGACCACGGGGGCGCCTCGCCGGTTCGCGTATGCGCCGGCTCTGGTGGTCGTGGACGGTGGTCCGCCGCAGGTGGCCGCAGCGGCCGCCGCGCTGGACGAGCTCGGCGTGCACGATGTCGCGCTCTGCGGCCTGGCCAAGCGGCTGGAGGAGGTCTGGCTGCCCGACAGCGACGTGCCGGTGATCCTGCCCCGGACCAGTGAAGGGCTCTACCTCCTGCAGCGGCTCCGGGACGAGGCGCACCGATTCGCGATCACCCACCACCGGTCGCGGCGCAGCAAGTCGATGGTGGAGTCGCTGCTCGACGACGTCCCGGGACTCGGTGAGGTCCGGCGGAAGACCCTTCTCACGCACTTCGGGTCGCTGCGGAAGCTTCGGGCGGCGACCGTCGAGGAGATCGCGGAGGTGCCCGGATTCGGTCCGGTGCTGGCGTCGGCGATCAAGATCCAGCTGGACAAGGCGCCGACGCGGGAAGCGGTCAACACGGCCACCGGCGAGATCATCTCGTCCTGACGGGATAATGGCCCGGTGAGTAGTGAGCCAGTCGTGGTGACCGCCGAGGAGCCAGAGGTCGCCGAGTCGCCGGAGGACGTGCCTGCCGCCGAGCCCGCGCTGAGACTGGTGGTGGTGACGGGCATGTCGGGAGCCGGCCGGTCGACCGCCGCGAACGCCCTGGAGGACCTCGGCTGGTACGTGGTGGACAACCTCCCCCCGACCGTGCTGCCCGAGGTCTGCACCCAGGCCAAGCAGAACGGCATCCACCGGCTCGCCGTCGTGCTGGACGTCCGGACCCGGTCGTTCTTCGAGCAGCTGCCGAGCATGTTCACCGAGCTGACCGCGGCGGGCACCATGCCGGAGATCCTCTTCCTCGAGGCCGCCGACGACGTGATCGTCCGTCGTCAGGAGTCCGTACGCCGACCGCACCCGCTGCAGGGGGACGGCCGGCTGCTGGACGGCATCACCCGGGAACGGGAGACCATCGCCACCCTGCGGGCCGCCGCAGACCTGGTGATCGACACGTCCTCGATCAACATCCACCAGCTGAGCTCGCGGGTGGCGCACGCGTACGGGGACGCCGCCGATGACGCCCTGCGGGTCACCGTGGTCTCCTTCGGCTTCAAGAACGGCATCCCGGTCGACGCCGACCTGGTGGTCGATGTCCGGTTCCTCCCCAACCCGCACTGGGTGCCCGAGCTGCGGCCGCAGACCGGTCTCAGCCAGCCGGTCCGCGACTACGTGCTGGCCCAGGACGGCGCCGAGGAGTTCCTGCAGCGACTGCAGGAGCTGCTCCAGGTGACCGCGAAGGGGTACATCACGGAGGGCAAGCGGTTCGCCACGATCGCCATCGGCTGCACCGGTGGAAAGCACCGCAGCACGGCGATGGCCGAGGAGTTCGGCCGCCGGCTCCGTCAGGCCGGGATGGCGACCAAGGTGCTGCATCGCGACGTGGGCCGGGAGTGACCCCATGACCAGGACCGGTCAAGGGCGACCGCCGCGACGCACGACCCGTCCGACCATCGGCTTCGGGCCGACCCCGCTGCCGGCGGTGGTGGCCTTCGGTGGCGGCCACGGGTTGTCGGCGTCGCTCAGCGCGCTGCGGCGGGTCACCGACCGGCTGACCGCGATCGTCACCGTGGCCGACGACGGCGGGTCGTCCGGCCGGCTCCGCGACGAGCTGAACTGCCTCCCACCGGGTGATCTGCGGATGGCCCTGGCCGCTCTCTGCGGTGACGACGAGTCCGGCCGGACCTGGGCCGACGTGCTGCAGTACCGCTTCCCCGGCGAGGGGACGCTCGCGGGTCACGCGATCGGGAACCTGCTGATCGCCGGTCTGTGGGAGCGACTCGGTGATCCGGTGGCCGGGCTGGACATGGTCGCGCGACTGCTCGGGGCGGAGGGGAGGGTGCTGCCGATGGCCGCAGTGCCGCTGCAGATCGTGGCCGAGGTGATCGGGTTGGATCCGTTGTCCCCGGACGAGATCTCCAGCATCTACGGCCAGGCCCAGGTGGCGAAGACGACCGCGGAAGTGCGAGCCGTGCACCTGGTGCCGAGCGATCCGCCGGCCTGTCCGGACTCGCTGCTGGCCGTCCAGGAGGCCGATTGGGTGGTGCTCGGACCGGGCTCGTGGTTCACCTCCGTCATCCCACACCTGCTGGTCCCCGAGCTGGCCGAGGCGATCTACAGCACCCCGGCGAGGCGTCTGCTCACCCTGAACCTCGAACCGGCGGGGGAGACGGCGGGCTTCAGCGCCGCCCGGCACGTCGAGCTGCTGGCCGAGCATGCTCCGGACCTGCGGCTCGATGCGGTGCTGTCGGATCAGCGCTTCGCCTCGGACGACCCACACCTGGCTTCGTGGGCCACGTCGCTGGGAGCGGAGCTGGTCGTGGCCGACCTCGGTGTCCGCGACGGCTCGGCCCGGCACGACCACCTGCGACTGGCGTCGGCGTACGCCGAGATCATGGGCATCTGAGGGGTCTCGGACCCGCTCGGCTTCGAACCTCTCGGCGGGGTGTGGCCGCAGAATCCCGCAGCACCGCCGGTCCGCCGCCGCCAGATCCGCACTCGGGCGAAGAGGGACGCTGACCCGTGGCATCATGCTCGGATGGCGATGACGGCGCAGGTGAAGGCGGAGCTGGCGACGGTCAAGGTGACCCGACCGAGCAACCGCAAGGCCGAGATCGCTTCCACACTGCGGTTTGCGGGTGGGCTGCACATCGTCAGCGGTCGGATCGTGATCGAGGCGGAGCTGGACACCGGGGCGGCCGCCCGCCGGCTCCGGACCGAGGTCGGCGACGTGTTCGGCCACGACTCGGAGCTGGTCATCGTCAGCGGGTCCGGGATCAGGCGCGGAACCCGTTACGTGGTCCGGGTGATCAAGGACGGCTCGGCCCTGGCCCGGCAGACCGGTCTGGTCGACGGCCGGGGCCGCCCGGCCCGGGGACTGCCCGCGCAGATCGTCAGCGGCAGTCTCGGTGACTGCGAGGCGGCCTGGCGCGGCGCCTTCCTGGCCCACGGCTCGCTGACCGAGCCGGGTCGGTCGATGGCGCTGGAGGTCACCTGCCCCGGCCCGGAGGCCGCGCTGGCGCTGGTGGGGGCCGCCCGGCGGCTGGGGATCGGGGCCAAGGCCCGCGAGGTCCGCAACATCGATCGGGTGGTGATCCGCGACGGCGACGCCATCGCCGCCCTGCTCACCCGGATGGGCGCCCACGACTCCGTGCTGATCTGGGAGGACCGACGGATGCGTCGGGAGGTGCGTGCCTCGGCCAACCGACTGGCCAACTTCGACGACGCCAACCTGCGGCGCTCCGCACGGGCGGCGGTGGCGGCCGGAGCCCGGGTCGAGCGGGCGCTGGAGATTCTCGGCGACGACGTCCCGGACCACCTCAAGGCCGCCGGCGTGCTGCGGATCGAGAACAAGCAGGCGAGCCTGGAGGAGCTGGGTCAGCTGCACAACCCCCAGCTCACCAAGGACGCGGTCGCCGGCCGGATCCGCCGCCTGCTGGCCACGGCCGACAAGCGGGCCGCCGAGCTGGGCATCCCGAACACCGAGGCCGGCCTCAGCGCCGACCTGATGGACGACGCGGACTGACCCGCTGCCGGTCCGGGGCGATCCGCTCGGCAGCGCACCACTGCTCGTACAGGTCCCATACCAGTCCCACAACAGGGCCCTGCGGCCCGATGAGACGAACGAACCGCCCGTTCGTGGCCCCCGGCGACGTTGGTTAAGGTGTGTCTCGGCTCCCGATGACTGGGGCCGTTCCGACTTGAGGAGAAGGCACGCATGACCGTACGAGTGGGAATCAACGGCTTCGGCCGGATCGGCCGGAACTTCTACCGCGCCGCGCTCGCCTCCGGCGCCGACATCGAAGTGGTGGCCGTCAACGACCTGACCAGCAACGCCAGCCTGGCCAACCTGCTGAAGTACGACTCGATCCTGGGCCGGCTGCCCGGCGACGTGGTGGCCTCCGACACCGACATCTCGGTCGACGGCAAGTCGATCAAGGTCTTCGAGGAGCGCAACCCGGCCGACCTGCCCTGGGGCGACGTGGGCGCCGACATCGTGGTGGAGTCCACCGGCATCTTCACCGACGCGACCAAGGCCAAGGCCCACATCGACGGCGGGGCCAAGAAGGTCATCATCTCCGCCCCGGCGAAGAACGAGGACCTGACTGTCGTTCTCGGTGTCAACGACTCGCTGTACGACCCGGCCCTCCACCACATCATCTCCAACGCGTCCTGCACCACCAACTGCCTCGGCCCGATGGCCAAGGCCCTGAACGACTCGGTGGGCATCGTCAAGGGTCTGATGACCACGATCCACGCCTACACGCAGGACCAGAACCTGCAGGACGGCCCACACAGCGACCCGCGTCGCGCCCGCGCCGCCGCCCTGAACATGGTCCCGACCTCCACGGGTGCCGCCAAGGCCATCGGCCTGGTGCTGCCCGAGCTGAAGGGCAAGCTGGACGGTTTCGCCATCCGGGTGCCGGTGCCGACCGGCTCCGCCACCGACCTGACCTTCCAGGCCGGTCGCGAGACGTCGGCCGAGGAGATCAACGCCGCGATCAAGGCCGCCGCCGAGGGTCCGCTCAAGGGCTACCTGAAGTACAGCGAGGCGCCGCTGGTGTCGACCGACATCGTCACCGACCCTGCCTCCTGCATCTTCGACGCGCCGCTGACCAAGGTGTCGGGCGACCTGGTCAAGGTCATCGGCTGGTACGACAACGAGTGGGGCTACTCCAACCGCCTGGTCGACCTCGTCGGTCTGGTCGGCAAGTCCCTCTGACGCAGCGCCGGAGCCGGGTCGGTCCTCGATCACCACGATCGGGTCCGCCCGGCTCCCGCACGCCGGGACTGAGCCCGGTGTCTCTGTTCGACCTCGTGAACGCGTACGGCTGTGCTGGGAGGCATCGTGAAGTCGGTTGCTGATCTTGGTGACCTGCAGGGCAAGCGGGTGGTGATCCGCTGCGACTTGAACGTTCCGTTGGACGGCGACCAGATCACCGACGACGGGCGGATCAAGGCGGCGCTGCCCACGCTGAAGGAGCTGCGGGAGGCCGGGGCGAAGGTGGTCATCCTCGCCCACCTCGGCCGCCCGAAGGGTGCGCCCGAGGCCAAGTACTCGCTGGCCCCGGCGGCCAAGCGGCTCGGTGAGCTGCTCGGGACCGACGTCCCGCTGGCCGCCGACACCGTCGGCCCGTCCGCGGAGGAGACCGTCGCGTCGCTCGGCGACGGCGACGTGGCGATGCTGGAGAACGTCCGGTTCGAGCCGGGGGAGACCTCCAAGGACGCCGCGGAGCGCGAGGCGCTGGCCGACCGGTACGCCGCCTTCGGGGACTTCTTCGTCTCCGAGGGTTTCGGGGTCGTGCACCGCAAGCAGGCGTCGGTCTACGAGCTGGCGAGGAAGCTGCCCAGCGCAGCCGGCGCGCTGGTGAAGAACGAGGTCGAGGTGCTGCAGCAGCTCACCCGGGACCCCGCCCGACCGTACGTCGTCGTGCTCGGCGGGGCCAAGGTGTCCGACAAGCTGGCCGTGATCGCGAACCTGATCAAGACCGCGGACACCCTGGTGATCGGTGGCGGGATGGTCTTCACGTTCCTCGCCGCGCAGGGTTTCGGGGTGGGCAAGAGCCTGCTGGAGGCCGACCAGATCGACGCGGTCAAGGGCTACCTGAACGAGGCGGCGTCGGGTGGCAAGCAGATCGTGCTGCCGTCGGACATCATCGTCGCCCCGGAGTTCAAGGCCGACTCGCCGGCCACCGTGGTGGCCGCCGACGCGATCCCGGACGACGAGCTGGGTCTCGACATCGGCCCGGAGTCGGCCAAGGTGTTCGCCTCGGTGATCTCCAGCGCCAAGACGGTGTTCTGGAACGGTCCGATGGGGGTCGCGGAGTGGGAGGCCTTCGCCGGTGGCACCAAGGCCGTGGCGCAGGCGCTCACCGAGGTCGACGGTCTGTCCGTCGTCGGCGGCGGCGACTCGGCGGCCGCGGTGCGGCAGCTGGGCTTCGCGGACACCGACTTCGGTCACATCTCGACCGGCGGGGGCGCCAGCCTGGAGTACCTCGAAGGAAAGACCCTGCCCGGGGTTGCAGTCCTGGAAGAAGGAGAAGGCGCGTGACCCGCAAGCCGTTGATGGCCGGTAACTGGAAGATGAACCTGAACCACGTCGAGGCCGTGGGTCTGGTGCAGAAGCTGGCCTGGACCCTGGAGGACAAGAAGCACGACCCGGCGAAGAGCGAGGTCGTCGTGCTGCCGCCGTTCACCGACCTCCGGACGGTGCAGACCCTCGTCGACGGCGACCGGCTGGAGCTCGCCTACGGCGCCCAGGACGTGTCGCAGCACCTGTCCGGGGCCTTCACCGGAGACATCTCCGCGGACATGCTGGTCAAGCTCGGCTGCACCTACGTGGCTGTCGGGCACTCCGAGCGTCGTGAGTACCACCACGAGACGGACGCGATCGTGAACGCCAAGACCGCCCAGGCCCTGAACCGCGGGCTGACCCCGATCGTCTGCGTGGGCGAGGGCCTCGAGGTGCGCAAGGCGGGCGAGCACGTGCCGTACACGCTGGCTCAGGTGGCCGGCTCGTTGGCCGATCTGACCAACGACCAGCTGACCAAGGTCGTCATCGCGTACGAACCCGTGTGGGCGATCGGCACCGGTGAGGTCGCGACTCCCGAGGACGCGCAGGAGGTGTGCGGGGCGATCCGCGGCTGGCTGGCCCAGCACCACGGCACCGCCGTCGCCGACCAGGTCCGTGTGCTGTACGGGGGGTCCGTCAAGGCCAACAACGTGGCCTCGATCATGGACAAGCCCGACGTCGATGGTGCTCTGGTGGGTGGTGCCGCCCTGAACGTCGACGAGTTCTCTGCGATCGCCCGGTTCTACGACCTGCCGTCCCTGTGATCTGGAAGGTGCTCGGCGATCTCGCGAGTTCTTCCGGACCAGGTTCGGTGAGTTAGGCTAGCGCGCGTGATTTCGGCACCAATCGTGATGATGACCACACCGATCTTGATCTTCTCGATCGTGCTGGTTATCACCAGTGTCGTCCTCGCCCTCTTCGTGCTGATGCACAAGGGACGGGGCGGTGGCATGTCCGACCTCTTCGGCGGCGGCATGTCGTCGTCGATGGGCGGCGCCTCGGTCGCGGAGAAGAACCTGGACCGGTTGACGATCATCGTGTCGGTGATCTGGCTGGCGTGCATCGTGGCGCTCGGTCTGCTCTACAAGCTCGGCGCCTGACGGCGCAGTACGCAGCAGGACGGACGCGAGTCCGATGAGGTGTGACTCCATGACGAGGAAGGACGCAGCGTGACCGGTGGAAGTGCCATCCGCGGCAGCCGGGTTGGTGCCGGCCCGATGGGAGAGGCCGAACGGGGCGATGCCGCCCCGCGGCTGTATGTCTCCTACTACTGTGCGCACGGTCACGAGACCCGGCCTGCGTTCGCCGCAGACGCGCCGGTCCCGGAGACCTGGGACTGCCCGCGCTGCGGTCTGCCCTCGAACCTGGATTCCACCAACCCGCCCCCGCCGCCGAAGATCGAGCCGTACAAGACGCACCTCGCCTACGTGAAGGAGCGGCGCTCCGACGCGGAGGCCGCTGACATCCTGAAGGAAGCGCTGCAGGCCCTGCGCGACCGCCGAGCGGCCGGCGAAGTCATCTACTGAGCACCGCCTCGACATCTGCTGAGCTGGCTCGGTCCCCGTGACGGTGACAAGCCAGCATCCACACGCCGTTAGCGCCGGTGCGAGCCTCATCCACAGATCGGCTGGTATCCCGGTCGAATCGGCGGTGCCACGTCCTTTGACTGATGGCGTGCACTCTCGTCGTGATCCCTCAGACGAGCTACCGGCCCTGGCCGCTGCTCAGTCCGGCGTCATCGGTGCTGAGCAACTGGTCAGCCTGTCTTGCCCTGCTCATCCGCGCCATCGACCGCTTGGTGGCGCAACGTCACTGGCGTCGACTGCCCCCGGCGTCTACCTGGTGGGTGCCGGCGACCCCTCCTGGCGGGCACGGGCGTGGGCGGGGGTGCTGCTCGGTGGACCACGTCTCGGCTCGGGTTCTCGGCGGCCGGCCATTCCTCTGGGGTCTGGTCGACGAGCCCCGGTCCGTGGCCGTGCTGGTGCCGCACAGGAGGTGAGACATCGTCGACCGGGCGGCTGGGTCTTCCGACGGGAGACTCGACGGCGTCCGCGATGGAGCGAGTCCCGGGATCGCCTCCGCGCACCACCATCGAGGACACTGTGGTCGACCTGTCCGACGCTGGAGCCGGCAGACCGAGGTGCTCGACCTGGTGACCAGAGCGGTGCAAGGCAGACGCACGAACGCCCGCCGGATCTTGGCGTGCGTCGACCGGCGGCCGCGTGTCCGCCATCGTCGCTCACCTGCACGACCTGCTGGACGACGTGATCGTGGGAGCCCAGTCGGCGCTCGAACTCCGCTACCTGCAGGACGTGGAACGAGCCCCACGGTCTGCCCTCGGGCGACGCGACAAGCGCGAGCTCGGCGTGGTCGGGCCTACCGAGATGTCCGGTACGACGAGATACGCCACCGTCGTCGAGCTCGACGGTCAGATTCACGCCGGCAGCCGCTTCGCGACTCACGTCGCGACAACGCAGCCCTCCTGGAGGGTGAGCTGACGCTGCGGTATGGCTGGGCCGACGTCACCGAGAACCGTGTCGGGTGGCGTGGGAGGTGGCAGCGCTCCTCGATGGCTCGGGGATGGAGTGGGGGAGCCGCCGCATTGTCCGCATTGTCGACCGCGGATCGGGACAGGATCTGAGCAACTGGAGGACCGTACCTGTCGGATTGCGGGAGATCACCCGATGACGGTGACGAACCACACCCAACCCCGCGAAGCCGCTAGATGAGACCGTGCTGAACCAGGTTCGGGGGCAGCTCGGCGGCCGCTTCACGATCCACCAGCCACAACGTCCGCTCCCGGCCCTGGACGCCGGCCGCCGGGATCTGGAGCGGGCCGGCCCCCGAGAGTGCCAGCCGGGCGGCGGACGCCTTGTCGGAACCGGTCACGCAGAACCACACCTCGGCCGCGGAGTTGATCACCTCGAGGGTGAGCGAGATCCGCTCCGGCGGCGGCTTGGGGGAGGACCGCACCGGAATCACCCGCCCGTCGGCGTACGAGGACGGGTGCTCCGGAAAGAGTGACGCGACGTGGCCGTCCGGTCCCATCCCGAGCAGGCAGATGTCGAGCGGGGTCTGACCGAGCTCCGCGTCGTACGCCTCTGCGGCACCGTCCAGATCGAGGCCGTCGCCGGAGGCGGGCATCGGGTGCACCCGCTCCAGGTCGAGCGGCAGCGCCGACAGGGCGGTCAACGCCTGTCGGGCGTTGCGGTCGTCGTCGTCCGCGGCGACGAAGCGCTCGTCGCCCCACCACAGCCCGACCCGACTCCAGTCGACGGCGGAGCTGCGACCCTCCAGCCCGATGCGCTGGTAGGCCTTGGTGGCGATCCGACCACCGGTCAGCGCGACCTGCGGAGTCCGGGCGTCCCGCTGGATCTCCACCAGCCGTGACATCAACCGCGCCGCCAGCGCCTCCGCCACGTCGTCGGCGCTGCCGTGCACCAGGATCTCGGCCCGGGACGCCATCGAATCAACCTTCCCGGCCCGGGCCGGCGGTCTTCGTCGCCCGCTTCCGAGCCGGCGCCTTCTTCGCGGCCGCCTTCGTGGCGGGAGCCCGCTTCGCCGCCGCCTTCTTGGCCGGCGCCTTCTTCGCCGCCGCCCTCTTGGCCGGCGCCTTCTTCGCGGCAGCCTTGCGCGCCGGGTCCGGTCGACACCGTCTCCGAGGCGACAGCCCGGGTGCTGGCCGCCTTCTTGGCCGACGGGCGAGCGGCCGCGGTCCGGCCCGGCGACGCACCGGCGCTGTAGCGCTGCAGGGCCAGCAGCGCGTGCGCGTAGACGTCGTCGTCGTCCATCCGCCGCAGCTCCTCGGTGATCAGGTCCGTGGTGTCCCGGCGCTTCAGCGCCACCAGGCGCTCGGGCTGCCCCGGCACGGTGTAGGACGCCAGCAGACCGTCGGAGCGGGTGATCGCGATGTCGCCGGCCGCCGTGGTCATCCGGACCGCGGTCATCCCAGGACCCGCGGTCACCTTGCGGACGACCTTCACCTTCAGACAGGACTGCAACCAGGCGGCGAGCAGGTCGGCGGAGGGACTGCTGCGCTCTCCCTCCACAGTGGCCCCGCTGATCCGGGCCGGATACTGGTCGAGGGCGGCCGCGAGCAACGCGCGCCAACGGGTCAGCCGGGTCCAGGACAGATCGGTGTCCCCGGGCTGGTAGTCGAACGCTCTGGCCTTGAGCTCGGCCAGTGGCCGCCTCGCCGCTGCGGCGTCGGTGACCCGACGGACCGCCAGCGAGGCGAGCTCGTCGTCGGTCCCCTGGGCGGGCGCCTTGCCCGGCCACCAGATGACGACCGGCGAATCCGGCAGCAGCAACGGCCTGACGACCGAGGCCGGGTGCGCGGCGAGCGGTCCGCGCATCCGCAGCACGACGACCTCACCGGGCGTGCCCTCGCCGATCCGCAGCTCGGCGTCGAGGCTCGCCGTGCGACCCGAGGCGGTGACGATGAGCAGGATCCGGGCGGGGTGCTCGCGGCCGGCCTCCATGGCCGCCTTGAGGGCCGACTCGTACTCCTTCTCCTCGCACACGACGAGCAGCGTCAACACCATGCCCATCGCCGGGCTCCCGGCGTTGCGCCGGGCTCGCAGCAGTGCGGCGGAGATCTTGGCGGTGGTGGTGCCGGACAGATCGACGATCATGGACGCCTCCAGACGTGGCCGTCGCGGGCGAGCATCTCGGTGGCGCAGGCCGGTCCCCAGCCGCCGGGCTCGTAGTCCTCCGGCGGGGTGTTCAGACTCGACCAGTAGTCCAGGATGGGATCCAGGATCTGCCAGGAGAGCTCGACCTCCTCGTGCTGCGGGAACAGCGGTGGGTCGCCCAGCAGCACGTCCAGGATCAATCTCTCGTACGCCTCGGGGGAGGACTCGGTGAACGACCCGCCGTAGGCGAAGTCCATGTTCACCTCGCGGATCTCCATCTGCGTGCCGGGCACCTTCGCCCCGAACCGCAGGGTCACGCCCTCGTCGGGCTGGATCCGCAGCACCAGGGCGTTGTACCCGAGCTCCTCGGTGTCGGTGGCGGTGAACGGCAGGTGCGGTGCCCGCTTGAAGCCGAGCGCGATCTCGGTCACCCGCCGCGCCAGCCGCTTGCCGGTCCGCAGATAGAACGGCACCCCGGCCCAGCGCCGGTTGTCGATGTCGACCCGGATCGCCGCGTAGGTCTCGGTGGTGGTGGTCGGCTGGATGCCCTTCTCCTCCAGGTAGCCGGAGACCTTCTCCCCGCCCTGCCAGCCACCCCGGTAGCGCCCGCGGGCGGTGTGCAGGTCCAACCGCTCCGGCGGGCGCGCCGCCGCGAGCACCTTCTGCTTCTCCGCTCGCAGCTGGGCCGCCTCGAAGGAGGTCGGCTCCTCCATCGCGGTCAACGCCAGCAGCTGGAGGAGATGGTTCTGGATCACGTCCCGGGCGATCCCGATGCCGTCGAAGTAGCCGGCGCGGCCACCGATGCCGATGTCCTCGGCCATGGTGATCTGCACGTGGTCGACGTAGTTGTTGTTCCACACCGGCTCGAACAGCTGGTTGGCGAACCGCAACGCCAACAGGTTCTGCACAGTCTCCTTGCCCAGGTAGTGGTCGATCCGGAACACCGAGGTCGACGGGAAGACGCTGGAGACCACTCGGTTGAGCTCTTGAGCGCTGGCCAGGTCGTGACCGAACGGCTTCTCGATCACCACCCGGCTCCACTGGCCCTGGTGCTGCTCGGCCAGCCCGTGCTCGCGCAGCTGGTCGACCACGGTCTGGAAGAGCCCCGGTGGGATGGAGAGGTAGAACGCGTGGTTGCCGCCGGTCCCGCGGGCCTCGTCCAGCTCGGCGATGGTGTCCCGGAGCCGACGAACCGAGTCGTCGTCTCCGATCTCACCCGGCACGAACCGGATGCCCTCACTGAGCTGCTTCCAGACCTCCTCGCGGAACGGGGTCCGGGCGTGCTGCCGTACGGCGTCGTGCACGATCCGGGCGAAGTCCTGGTGCTCCCACTCCCGGCGGGCGAACCCCACCAGGGCGAAGCCGGGCGGCAGCAACCCGCGGTTGGCGAGGTCGTAGACCGCCGGCATCAGCTTCTTGGTGGACAGGTCCCCGGTGACCCCGAAGATCACCAGGACGCACGGCCCCGCGATCCGCGGCATCCGCCGGTCGAGCGGGTCGCGGAGCGGGTTGGGCCGCGCCGCGAGCGGCGGCGTCACTCGTTCCTCGAGGTCTTCGCCTTGGCTCCGTCGAGGGCGCCCTTGACGGTCTCCACGAGCTCGCCCCAGGACTTGTCGAACTTGTCGACGCCCTCGTCCTCGAGCACCTGGACGACGTCGTCGTAGGAGATGCCGAGCGCCTCGATGGCCGCGATCACCTCGCGAGCCTCGTCGGCACGACCGCTGACCTGGTCGCCCTTCAGCTCACCGTGGTCGGCGAAGGCCTGCATGGTCTTCTCCGGCATGGTGTTCACGGTGTCGGCCACGACGAGCTCTGTGACGTAGAGGGTGTCGGGCAGCGACGGGTCCTTGACCCCGGTGGAGGCCCACAGCGGCCGCTGCTTGGTGGCGCCCTGGGCGGCCAGCGCCTCCCAGCGGTCGGTGCTGAACGCCTTCTCGAACACTTCGTACGCCAACCGCGCGTTGGCGATGGCGGCCTTGCTCTTCAGCGCGGTGGCCTCGTCGGTGCCGATCGCGTCGAGCCGCTTGTCCACCTCGGTGTCCACCCGGGAGACGAAGAACGAGGCGACCGAGTGGATCTGACTGAGATCGTGGCCGTTGGCCGCCGCCTGCTCCAGTCCCGACAGGTAGGCGTCGATGACCCCCCGGTAACGGTCCAGGGAGAAGATCAGGGTGACGTTGACGCTGATGCCCTCACCGATCACCGCGGTGATGGCGGGCAGACCCTCCTGGGTGGCGGGGATCTTGATCAGCGCGTTGGGCCGGTCGACGATCTTCCACAGGTCCTGGGCCTGGGCGATGGTGGCCTCGGTCTGGCGGGCCAGTCCGGGCTCGACCTCGATCGAGACCCGGCCGTCGACTCCGTGGGTGGCCGCCGAGGTGGCGGCCAGCACGTCGCAGGCCTCACGGACGTCGTCGGTGGTCAGCGCCTTGATGGCGTCCTCCACCGAGCCGTCACGTTCGGCGAGCTCGTCCATCTGCGCGTCGTAGGCCTCACCTTTGGCCAGTGCCGAGGCGAAGATCGTCGGGTTGGTGGTGACCCCGACGACCGACGACTCCGCGACCAGCTCGGCGAGGTTGTTGCTGTTCAACCGCTCGCGGGAGAGGTCGTCCAACCAGATCGACACACCCGCGTCCGCGAGGGCCTTCAGTCGTTCACTCATCGTCGTTCCTCGATTCGTCTCGTTGCTGTCCGTGACTGTGCAGCCGGGGTCCCGCCGGGTGGGTGGTGGGAGGAGTGGACACGCTCAGCTGGTGGTGGCTCCGGGAGCCTCCTCCTCGTCGGCGGTGCCGACCGGGCCGCTGGCGCCCTGCTTGACCGTCGCGGTCGTGGCGGCCGTGGACTCCGTGGCGGCGGCCAGGCTCTCCTGGGCGGCCGCGACCACCGTCTCGGGGGTGAACCCGAACTCGGTGAACAGCAGACCCGCGGCGGCGCTGGCGCCGTAGTGGTTGATGGACACGATCCGGCCGGCGTCGCCGACGATCTCCCGCCAGCCCTGGCTCACGCCCGCTTCGACGCTGACCCGGGCCGTGACCTCGGGTGGGATGACCGAGTCCTTGTACGCCTGGTCCTGCTCGTCGAACCACTCCCGGCAGGGCATGGACACGACCCGCGCGGCGACGCCGTCGGCGGCCAGCTGCTCGGCGGCCGCGACCGCGAGCTGCACCTCCGAGCCGGTGCCGATCAGGACCACGTCGGGGGTGGTCTCGCTGTCTTTCAGCACGTAGCCGCCCTTGGCCACCCCGGAGGTGTCGGCGAACCCGTCCGCCCCCCGCGGGAAGGTGGGCAGGTTCTGCCGGCTCAGGATCAGACCGGCGGGTCGGTCGGTGTGCTCGAGGATGGCCGCCCAGGCCGCCGCGGTCTCGTTGCCGTCGGCGGGCCGGACCACGTCCAGGCCCGGGATCGCGCGGAGTGCGGCGACGTGCTCGATCGGCTGGTGGGTCGGGCCGTCCTCGCCGACGCCGATGGAGTCGTGCGTCCACACGTAGGTGACCGGCAGCTTCATCAGCGCCGACAGCCGGACCGCCCCGCGCATGTAGTCGGAGAAGACCAGGAACGTGCCGCCGTACGGGCGGGTGCCGCCGTGCACGGCGATGCCGTTCATGATCGAGCCCATCGCGTGCTCGCGGATGCCGAAGTGCAGCGTGCGACCGTACGGGTTGCCGGGGAACTTCTTGGACTGGCGGTCCTCCGGCAGGAAGCTCGGCTCGCCGGTCATGGTGGTGTTGTTGGAGCCGGCGAGGTCGGCCGAGCCGCCCCACAGCTCCGGCAGCACCGGGGCGAGGGCATCGAGCACCTTGCCGGAGGCGGCCCGGGTGGCCACCCCCTTGGGGTCGGCCTCGAACGTCGGCAGCACGTCCCGCCAGCCGTCGGGGAGCTCGCGGGTGGTCAGCCGGTCGTGCAATGCCTTGCCCTCGGGGTTGGCCTTCGCCCACGCGTCGTACGACGCCTGCCACTCCGCGTGCGCCGCCTGCCCGCGCTCGACCAGTCCGCGGGTGTGGGCGATCACCTCGTCGGGGACCTCGAAGGTCTGCTCGGGATCGAACCCGAGCAGCTCCTTGGTGCCGGCCACCTCGTCGTCACCCAGCGCCGAGCCGTGCGAGCCGCCGGTGCCCTGCTTGGTGGGCGCCGGCCAGGCGATGATCGTCTTCAGCACGATGAAGCTCGGTCGGTCGGTCACCTCGCGGGCGGCGGTGACCGCGGCGTCCAGGGCGGCGACGTCCTCGACGTACTGGGTGTCGCCCTGGGTCCAGTCGACCGTCTGGACGTGCCAGCCGTACGCCTCGTAGCGGGCGCCGACGTCCTCGGTCAGGGCGATGTTGGTGTCGTCCTCGATCGAGATCCGGTTGCTGTCGTAGATCAGCGTCAGGTTGCCCAGCCGCTGGGTGGCCGCCAGCGAGGACGCCTCACCGGACAGGCCTTCCTGGATGTCGCCGTCGGAGCAGAGCGCGTAGATGTGGTGGTCGAACGGCGACTCCCCCGGGGCGGCGTCCGGGTCGAGCAGGCCACGCTCGCGGCGGGCGGCCATCGCCATCCCGACCGAGTTCGCGATCCCCTGACCGAGCGGGCCGGTGGTGATCTCGATGGCGTCGGTGTGGCCGTACTCCGGGTGGCCCGGTGTCTGCGAGCCCCAGGTCCGCAGCGCCTTGAGGTCGTCGAGCTCGAGGCCGAAGCCACCGAGGTAGAGCTGGATGTACTGCGTCAGGCTGGAGTGCCCGCAGGACAGCACGAAACGGTCCCGGCCCGGCCAGTGCACGTCGGAAGGATCGTGCCGCATCACCTTCTGGAACAGCAGGTACGCGGCCGGGGCCAGGCTCATCGCCGTACCGGGATGGCCGTTGCCCACCTTCTGCACGGCGTCGGCGGCGAGCACGCGGACGGTGTCGATCGCTTGCACATCGAGATCCGACCAACCCTCCGGCAAGACGGGTGCGGTGGCCTGGCGAGAATTCACGTCGATGGTCCTTCCGGTGGTGGGCACGCGGATCCGACTCTGGCTGCGCGTACGCGAAGGCATGTTCACCGGGAAGCCTATCGAGGGTGCCGGGGCGGCGGCATGGGGCCCGTCGGCGGCGGACGCGGGCCGGTGGCGGGTGTCACCCCCGGGCGAGGTGAGAATCTGCTGATCGGGCCCTAGACTCACCCACGACCGTCGGTCCACCCCCGGATCGGTGGCCTCGAGGAGACGAGAGAGACTTCCCTGGTGACGAGCATCGACGTGTCCGGGACGGCGTCGGCTGACGGCACCGTGGCTACCGACGCCGTCGCGTCACCGGAGATCGGTGCGCGGGGAGGCGTGCGGTGGCGGGACGTGCTCTCGGCCTACGTGTCGTTGACCAAGCCCCGGATCATCGAGCTGCTGCTGGTCACCACGGTGCCGGTGATGTTCCTGGCCGCCGGTGGCATCCCACCGCTCACCCTGGTGCTCTGCACCCTGGTCGGCGGCTGCCTGGCGGCCGCCAGCGCGAACGTCTTCAACTGCGTCCTGGACCGCGACATCGACGAGCGGATGCGCCGCACGCGTCGTCGCCCGTTGCCCCGGCACATGGTGTCGCCCGCCGCGGCGACCGCCTTCGGATTCGTGCTCGGGTTGGTCTCGACGCTCTGGCTGGGCTTCCTGGTCAACTGGATGTCGGCCCTGCTGGCCCTGACGGCGAACGTGTTCTACGTCTTCGTGTACACCATGATCTTGAAGCGGCGCACGTCGCAGAACATCGTCTGGGGCGGCATCGCGGGCTGCTTCCCGCCCCTGATCGGCTGGACCGCCGTGACCGGGTCGATCGCGCTGGCGCCGTTCATCCTGTTCGCCGTGGTGTTCTTCTGGACCCCGCCGCACACCTGGGCGCTGGCCCTGCGCTACCGCGAGGACTACGCCAGCGCCGGTGTGCCGATGCTGCCGGTGGTCAAGGAGGCCCCCGAGGTCGCTCGGCAGATCCTGGTCTACTCGGTCATCACCGTCGCGGTCTCGTTGACGCTCTGGCCGATCGCACCCACCGGCTGGCTCTACCCGCTGGTGGCCACGGTCGCCGGTGCCGCCCTGATCTGGGAGTCGATCGGACTGCTGCGCCGGGCGAACGCCGGGCTGCGGGATGCCGCCCTGAAGCCGATGCGCTTGTTCCACTGGTCGAACTCGTACCTGGCGCTGCTGTTCGTGGCCGCGGCCGTCGACCCGCTGCTGTTCTGACCGGTCCGCGGTAGTGGCCCAGTCGGTCGAGCTGCTGCTGGACGCCGAGACGGAGTCGCTGGTCCGGGGTCAGTGGCTGGACCTGCACGAGGCGGGTCTGCCCAGCGAGCACCGGCCGCAGGACGTCGGCTCGCACCGCCCGCACGTCACCCTGTTCGCCGGTCCCTCGGTGCCCGAACCCGAGTCCGAGCTGGCGGCTCTGGTGGCTGACGCACCCGGGATGTCGGTGATCCTGGGCTCCGTGCTGCTCTTCGGTCCGCGTCGTGGCCACTTCGTGGTGGTCCGTCAGCTGCTGCCGTCGGTGGCGCTGCTCGAGCTGCAGGAGGCCGTGGCGTCGTGGTGCGGGGCACTGCGAGGCGGGCAGTTCGGGCCCGGACGCTGGGCCGCCCACCTGACGCTCGCTCGCCGGGCACGCGCCGACGACCTGCCGGCCATGCTGGCCCTGCTGCCGGGTGAACCGCAGCCCGCCACCGTGACCGGGGTCCGGCGCTGGGACGGCACCGCCAAGCGCGACTGGCTGTTGTCTCGACGGTGTGACCGCTAGGAGCGGACGGCCCGCACCGAGAACCGTAGGTTCGCCACCGCGGCCACGCTGAGGGCGGCGCCCAGCAGGTGCAGGGCGACCAGGCCGATGGGGAGTCCCAGGTGGTACTGGGTGAGACCGATCGTCGCCTGGATCACCTCGACCCCCAGCAGCAGCACGACGGCTCGGCTGCGGGCCAACCACAACGCGACGACGGTGCCGGCGATGGCGGCGTAGACGGCGTACGCGTGGACGTGGGCGATGAGCACGATGTCCCAGCCGGTCCGCCGGGCGTCCAGATCGCCGGCGTGCGGGCCCGACCCGGTGGTCATGGTGCCCAGCCAGACCGCCACCCAGATGGCCACGAACGTGAACGTCACCACCGCGGCGGTCATCGGTCGGACAGGCTCCCGGTTCACCCGGTACGCGGCTCGGACCAGCCAGACCGACAGGGTGATCAGCACCATGGACAGCAGGAAGTGCAGCGCCACCACGAACGGGTTGAGCTGGGTCAGCACGGTGATGCCGCCGATCACCCCCTGGGCGGGGATGCCGAGCGCCATCGCGGTGGCCACGCGGCGGACGCCGCGCCGGGGGTGACCATCGAGGCGCGCCCGCATCGCGGTCACCCAGGTGAGGACGGCGATCACGATCAGCACGAAGGTGAGGAGTCGGTTGCCGAACTCGATCGCCCCGTGCAGTCCCAGCGCGGGATGGGCGATGTAGGCGTCCTCGGTGCAGCGCGGCCAGGTCGGGCAGCCCAGACCGGAGGCGGTCAGCCGGACCACGCCACCGGTCACCACGATGCCGATGTTGGCCACCAGTGAGGCGATGGCCCAGCGGCGCAGCGCGGTCTCGCCGCTGATCAGCCGCAGCACACCCGCCGCCGGGGATCGGGGCGGAGCGGTCACGACGTCCATCGGAAGCCCTTCCAGGCGGCGAGCAGTCCGAGCCCGCTCCAGATCAGCAGCGACAGCAGCGGCCACAGCGGGGCGTCGCCGATCGCGTACGCCCGAAGTCCCTCGCCGAGTGCGGCGGTGGGCAGCAGGACGATGACTGACTGCAGCACCGCGGGGTAGCGGTCGAGGGGCAGCACCAGGGCGCCGCCGGCGAGCAGCAGCACGTAGATCACGTTGGCCAGCGCCAGGGTGGCCTCGGCCCGCAGCCGGCCGGCCAGGGCGAGCGCCAGACCGCTGAACGCGACCCCGGCCAGCAGCACGGTCGGCACCGCCAGCAGAACGCCGATCGGCGTCGCGGTCGGGCGCCACCCCAGCGCCAGGGCGGCGGCGCCGATCACCAGCAGCTGAGCGAGCACGACAAGTCCGGTGGCCAGCGCCTTGCCGGTCAGCAGACCGGCGCGACCCAGTGGGGTGCAGGCCAGCCGCTCCAGCACGCCGTACCGGCGCTCGAAGCCCGTGCTGATCGCCACCGAGGTGAACGTCGACGACCAGACGGCCAGGGCCAGCACCGAGGGCGCCAGCACGGACAGGTTCCCGAACGAGCCGCCGATGATCCGGCCCAGCACGAGGACGCCGACGGGGATGACCAGTGCGAGCAGCAGCTGCTCACCGTTGCGGGCCAGCAACGTCGCTTCGATCCGGGCGTGGCGGAGCACCCGTCGCCCGGGCGGGGCGGCCCCCGGGGCGGGAGTCAGGTCGAGCGGGAAGACGGTCGCGTCGCTCATCGGGCTGCCCCGTGGGTGTGCGCCAGGAAGACGTCCTCGAGGGTGCGGTCGCCGGCGGTGAGCTCGCCGACCGTGCCGGCGACGGACACCCGTCCGGCGTCGACGATGTAGACCTGATCGGCCAGGGCCTGCGCCTCGTCCATCGCGTGGGTGGTCAGCACGATCGCCACTCCCGCCGTACGGAGCTCGTCGAGCAGTGCCCAGGTCGCGCGCCGGGCGTGCGGATCCATGCCGGCGGTCGGCTCGTCGAGGAACACCAGCTCCGGCCGTCCGATCAGGGCGCCGGCCAGGTTGACCGCCTGCTGCTGGCCACCGGAGAGACGCCGGTACGGCGTACGGGCGAACGAGCCGATGCCGCACCGGCGGACCAGGGCGTCGACGTCGTGGGGGTGGGCGTAGAGCCCGGCGAGGTAGTGCAGCAGCTCGACCGCTCGGATCCCGGACCAGGCGCCGGTGCTCTGCGGCATCAGACCCACCCGAGCCGAGACCTCGGCACTCCCGGCGGGCCGGCCGAGCACCGTCACGGCTCCGGCGTCGGCGGGCAGCAGCCCGGTGCAGCAGCGGATCAGGGTGGTCTTGCCCGCTCCGTTCGGGCCGAGCACCGCGGTCAGCCGTCCGGGGGCCGCGGACAGCGAGAGCCCGTCCAGCACCGCGCGTCCGCCCAACGTCACCGTCAGGCGGTCGACCACCAGGGCGGCAACGGGCGTGGACACCCGCAGAGTCTAATGAGTCTCATGCAGCTGCCCGTCATGCCGCCCGTCAAGCCGATGCTGGCCAAGTCCGTGCCCCAGATCCCCACCGGGGAGCTCTCCTTCGAGCCGAAATGGGACGGCTTCCGGGCCATCGTCTTCCGCGACGGGGACGAGGTGGAGATCGGGTCGCGCAACGAGAAGCCGATGACCCGCTACTTCCCCGAGATCGTCGCGGCGGTCAAGGCGAACCTGCCGGAGAAGTGCGTGATCGACGGCGAGATCGTCGTGGTGGTAGGGGACCGCCTGGAGTTCGAGGTGCTGCAGCAACGCATCCACCCGGCGGCCAGTCGGGTGAAGCTGCTGTCGGAGCAGACGCCGGCCACCCTGATCGCCTTCGACCTGCTGGCGCTGGGCGACGAGGACTTCACCCATCGACCCTTCGCGGAGCGACGGGCGGCGTTGGAGCAGGCGCTGGCCGACGTCGAGGCGCCCGTGCACCTGACCCCGACCACCCGGGATCCCGCGTTGGCGCAGGACTGGTTCGAGCAGTTCGAGGGCGCCGGTCTGGACGGGGTGGTGGCCAAGCCGCTGGCGGGGGGCTACCTGCCGGACAAGCGGACCATGTTCAAGATCAAGCACACCCGCACCGCGGACTGCGTCGTGGCCGGCTACCGGGTGCACAAGAGCGGGCCGGACAGCATCGGCTCGCTGCTGCTCGGCCTGTACGACGACCAGGGTGTGCTCGCGTCCGTCGGCGTGATCGGCGCCTTCCCGGCCGCGCGACGCAAGGAGCTGTTCACCGAGCTGCAGCCGCTGGTGACCACCTTCGACGACCACCCCTGGGCCTGGGCCAGGCAGGAGGAGGGCAACCGGACCCCGCAGAACTCGGCGGGTAGCCGCTGGAACAACGGCAAGGACCTGTCCTTCGTCCCGTTGCGACCGGACCTGGTGGTCGAGGTGCGCTACGAGCACATGGAAGGCGTCCGGTTCCGGCACACCGCCCAGTTCAACCGTTGGCGACCCGATCGGGAGCCCCGCTCGTGCACGTACGAGCAGCTGGAGGAACCGGTCAAGTTCGACCTGGCGGACATCCTGGCCACGCCTCGCTGAGCACGACCCGCCCCCGCTCACGGGGAGGCGAGGGCCTGCAGGGTTCCGAGCACGTCCCGCTGAAGATCGTGCATCGACTGGTCCTCCGTGGGCGCGATCCAGCGGGCGAACGCGATCCGGAACACCGACACCGCCAGGTCGGCGGTGAGCCCGGCTCGTTGCGCGTTCACGCCCCGCTCCTGGAGTGCGTCGGACAGGGCGCTCGAGAGCGCGGCGAGCTTGAGCAGCTCTCGCTCCCGAAGGGCGGGGTCGGTCTCGATCACCAGCTGCCGCGCGCGCGACCAGGATCGCCGGTCCTCGGCGAAGAAGTCGGCCGCGCGGTCGAGAGCGGCGGCCGCGAGCTCCAGCGGTGACGCGTTCGCGGGGGCGGAGGCGACACCGGCGACGAAGGCGGCGCGCAGGATGTCCTGCCCCTCGAAGAGCACCTCGCGCTTGTCGGCGAAGTAGCGATAGAAGGTGCGCTCGGTGACGTCGGCCCGACGGGCGATCTCGGCGACCGTCACGGCCTCGAACCCGCGCTCGGCGAACAGCTGCAGGGACACCTCCTGCAGACGTCCACGCGTACCCGGTTGCCACCTCGCCATCCGAGCATCTTAGTGATGTCAGAGTGCGACATGCCGGTGCTAGGCTGATGACAGAACCTGACATCACCAGAAAAGGGGTATGACATGCACGTCTTCGTCACCGGAGCGTCCGGTTGGATCGGCTCGGCGACCGTGGTCGAGCTGCTGGCCGCCGGTCACCGGGTCACCGGGTTGGCTCGATCGTCGGAAGCCGCCGAGCGGCTGCGGGGCCGGGGAGTCGAGCCGCTCGTCGGCGACCTCGACGACCTCGAGTCGCTGCGCCGTGGCGCGGCCGATGCCGACGCCGTCATCCATCTCGCCAACAAGCACGATTTCGCCGACCCGGCCAGCTCCAACCGAGCCGAACGGGCGGCCGTCCAGACGATCGGTGATGCGCTGCTGGGCTCGGACCGGCCGTTCCTCTTCGCTTCCGGGGTCGCCTTCAGCCCGGGGCGACGGATCACCGAGCAGGATGTCTCGCCGTTCAGCGGACCGGACTCTCCGCGCGGCGGCAGCGAGGCACTGGCGATGGACTTCGCCGAACGCGGTGTGCACAGCATCTCGCTCCGCTTCGCGCCGACCGTTCATGGTCCGGGTGACCACGGCTTCATCGCCGAGATCGTCCGGGTCGCTCGCGAGCGGGGCACCTCGGCGTACGTCGGCGACGGCAGCAACCGCTGGCCGGCCGTCCACGTGGCGGACGCCGCGCAGCTGGTCGTCCGTGCCCTCGAGACGGCACCGGCCGGCTCGATGGTGCACGCGGTCGCCGAGGAGGGGGTGCCGACGCGGCAGATCGCAGAGTCCATCGGTCAGGGGATCGGGCTGCCGGTCATCTCGGTCGCACCCGAGGACGTCGGCGCCCAGTTCGGGTGGATCGGCGCGTTCTTCGCCCTCGATCTGCCGGCCTCGAGCGAAGCGACGCGCGAGCGCTACGGTTGGACCCCCACCGGGGCGACCCTGCTGGAGGATCTGCAGGCGGGTAGCTACTTCGCGTGAGCCGGGCCACTAAGGCTGGCCTTCCTTGAATAGTTCTGATTAATAAGAGCACACTTGTGTTGTGAAAACCGTTCAGTCCGCCCTCGACGTGGCCGGGGCGACCCTGCCCACGTCGCCGGCGGCTGACGGTCGCGAGACCGACGAGTCGACGCGCGAGCGGGTGGCGCGCTCCATCCTCGAGCACGGGCCGTCCACGGCCGTGGCCCTCGCGGAGCGGCTCGGGTTGACCCCGGCCGCCATCCGGCGGCACCTCGACGTGCTGGTCGAGCGCGGTCACCTGGTCGCGCGCGAGCAGCGGACGTACGGCGCTCGTGGTCGTGGTCGGCCGGCGAAGGTGTTCGCACTGACCGACGCGGGTCGCAACGGCTTCTACGCCGCCTACGACGACCTCGCGGTGCAGGCGCTGGAGTTCCTGGCCGCCCAGGCCGGGGACGAGGCGATCGAGAAGTTCGCGGTCAGCCGGGTCGCCGACATGGAAGCCCGCTACGCGCAGCTGCTCGACGCGGCTCCCGAGGGGGTCAGCGCCGCCCAGGTGCTCGCCGACGCCCTGACCGGCGACGGCTACGTGGCGTCCGTCCGGCCCTCGGTCGCCGGGGAACAGCTCTGTCAGCACCACTGCCCGGTGGCCCACGTCGCCGAACGGTTCCCGCAGCTGTGCGAGGCCGAGACCGAGGCGTTCGCCCGGCTGATCGGCGGGCCCGTCCAGCGCCTGGCCACCATCGCGCACGGCGACGGTGTCTGCACGACCCACATCCCGCACGTCAGCACGAACACCCAGCGCCGGCCCGACCCCCAGACCGCCGGCACCGAGCAGACCAGCGAAAGGCCCTGATATGACCCAGATCATCGACCCCATCCAGACGCAGGACGCGCCGACCTCGGCGACTGGCTTCGTCGGCACCGGCGAGACGCAGGACCAGCACCTGGACGCCCTCGGGCGCTACCAATGGGGTTGGTCGGACTCCGACGTCGCCGGCGAGACCGCGCTGCGTGGGTTGACCCCCGAGGTCGTGGCCAACATCTCGGCGTTGAAGAGCGAGCCGCAGTGGATGCTCGACCTGCGGATGAAGGGCCACAAGCTCTTCGGTCGCAAGCCGATGCCGACCTGGGGTGCCGAGCTCGACGGGATCGACTTCGACAACATCAAGTACTTCGTCCGCTCCACCGAGAAGCAGGCGACCAGCTGGGACGACCTGCCGGCCGACATCAAGAACACCTATGACCGCCTGGGCATCCCGGAGGCCGAGAAGGCCCGCCTGGTGTCAGGTGTCGCGGCGCAGTACGAGTCCGAGGTGGTCTACCACAAGATCAACGAGGAGCTCGAGAAGCAGGGTGTCATCTTCCTCGACACCGACACCGCGCTGAAGGAGTACCCGGAGCTCTTCCAGGAGTACTTCGGCACCGTGATCCCGGTGGGCGACAACAAGTTCGCCGCCCTGAACACCGCTGTGTGGTCGGGTGGATCGTTCATCTACGTGCCGAAGGGTGTGCACGTGGAGATCCCGCTGCAGGCCTACTTCCGGATCAACACCGAGAACATGGGTCAGTTCGAGCGGACCCTGATCATCGTCGACGAGGGTGCCTACGTGCACTACGTCGAGGGCTGCACGGCCCCGATCTACTCCTCGGACTCGCTGCACAGCGCCGTCGTGGAGATCATCGTGAAGAAGGGCGCCCGCTGTCGCTACACGACCATCCAGAACTGGTCGAACAACGTGTACAACCTGGTCACCAAGCGCGCCACCTGCGAAGAGGGCGCGACCATGGAGTGGATCGACGGCAACATCGGCTCCAAGGTGACGATGAAGTACCCGGCGGTCTACCTGATGGGCGAGTACGCCCGGGGCGAGACGCTGTCGATCGCCTTCGCCGGTGAGGGTCAGCACCAGGACGCCGGCTCGAAGATGGTGCACTGCGCGCCGCACACCTCGAGCTCGATCATCTCCAAGTCGGTGGCCCGTGGCGGCGGCCGGACCTCGTACCGCGGCCTGGTGCAGGTGCTGGAGGGCGCCTCGCACTCCAAGTCGGTGGTGAAGTGCGACGCGCTGCTGGTCGACCAGATCAGCCGCTCCGACACCTACCCGTACGTGGACGTCCGCGAGGACGACGTGTCCATGGCGCACGAGGCGACCGTCTCGAAGGTCAGTGATGACCAGCTCTTCTACCTGATGAGCCGGGGGATGGGCGAGGACGAGGCGATGGCCATGATCGTCCGCGGCTTCGTGGAGCCGATCGCCAAGGAGCTGCCGATGGAGTACGCCCTCGAGCTGAACCGGCTGATCGAGCTGCAGATGGAGGGCGCGGTCGGCTGACCGCTGCTCCGACATCCGAACTGCCAGAAAGTGAATGACGCAATGACTGTTGTAGACGAGGCCGCCCCGATGACGCAGCCGAACGTGGCGGGTGCGGTGGAGACCACCGACACGGTGGCCAGCCACCTGCACCCGGCCGGCTCCTGGGCCGTCGAGGACCATCCGGTGCCCCACGGCCTGGAGGAGGTGTGGCGGTTCACGCCGCTGAAGCGGCTGCGCAAGCTGCACGCCGACGCGCCCCTCGGCACCGGCTCGGTGACCGTCGGAGCCGGCTCCCACGACGACCTGTCGATCCGTACGGTGACGGGCGCCGAGTCGCGTTCCTGGCGGGGAGTCTCCGGCTACGTGCCGATCGACCGGACCGGTGCTCGCATCTTCACCGAGACCGACACCAGCCTGATCGTCGAGGTGCCGGCCGAGGTCGAGGCCGCCCAGCCGATCGTGATCACCCTGCACGGCAACGGGATCGAGGCCGCCGAGGGTGGCCACGTGGTGATCAAGCTGGGTCGGTTCGCCAGAGCCACCGTGCTGCTGGTGCATGACGGTTCCGCCACCTACGGCCAGGTCGTGGAGATCGTGCTGGAGGACGGCGCCGAGGCTACCGTGACCTCCATCCAGAACTGGGCCGACGACACGGTCCATCTGGCCCAGCACGCCGCGAAGATCGGCCGGGACGCCACGCTCAAGCACGTCGTGGTCACCTTCGGCGGCGATGTGGTCCGGATCAACGCGGGCGTGGAGTACGCCGCGCCGGGCGGTTCGGCCGAGATGCTCGGTCTCTACTTCGTCGATGCCGGTCAGCATCTGGAGCACCGGCTGTTCGTCGACCACAACCAGCCGAAGACCCGGTCCAACGTCGACTACCGCGGCGCTCTGCAGGGCAAGGGTGCGCACTCGGTCTGGATCGGCGACGTGCTGATCCGCAAGGTGGCCGAGGGCATCGAGACCTACGAGTCGAACAAGAACCTGGTGCTCACCGACGGCTGTCGCGCCGACTCCGTGCCGAACCTGGAGATCGAGACGGGCGACATCGCCGGGGCCGGGCACGCCTCGACCACCGGTCGCTTCGACGACGAGCAGCTGTTCTACCTGCGCAGCCGGGGGATCGACGAGGCCGAGGCGCGTCGACTGGTCGTGCACGGCTTCTTCGCCGACATCATCCGCCGGATCGGCGTCCCCTCGATCGAGGAAGCCCTCCTCAAGGCGCTGGAGGCCGAGCTCGCTGTGACGGTGGGACTGCCGTCGTGAGCCTGGTTCGCGCCTGCGCGGTGGCCGATGTCGCACCCGAGACCGCCATCGCGGTCGAGGTGGACGGCGTCGACGTGGCCATCGTGCACTCGGGTGATCGCTTCTACGCGATCGCCGACGAGTGCAGCCACGCCGCCATCCCGCTCTCCGAAGGCGACGTGGGCGACGGCGAGATCGAGTGCTACCTGCACGGATCCCGCTTCGACCTGCGCACCGGTGAGCCCCTGGGCCTGCCCGCCACCGAATCGGTGGCGGTCTACCGCTGCCGCCTGGTCGACGACGAGATCCTCGTCGACCTCTCTGCCACCCCTGATCACAACGCATCACAGGAGTTCTGAATGTCCACACTCGAGATCCGCGACCTGCACGTGTCCGTCGACACCGAGGCCGGTGCGAAGGAGATCCTCAAGGGGGTCGACCTGACCATCCGCAGCGGCGAGACGCACGCGATCATGGGCCCGAACGGGTCCGGCAAGTCCACCCTGGCGTACTCCATCGCCGGCCACCCGAAGTACAAGATCACCTCCGGCTCCGTCACCCTGGACGGCCAGGACATCCTCACCCTGAGCGTCGACGAGCGGGCCCGGGCCGGTCTGTTCCTGGCCATGCAGTACCCGGTCGAGGTGCCGGGGGTGTCGGTCGCCAACTTCCTGCGGACCGCCAAGACCGCGATCGACGGTCAGGCACCGAAGCTGCGCACCTGGGTCAAGGACGTCAACGCCGCCATGGAGCGGGTCCAGATGGACACCGAGTTCGCTCAGCGCAGTGTCAACGAGGGCTTCTCCGGTGGTGAGAAGAAGCGCCACGAGATCGTCCAGCTGGAGCTGCTCAACCCGCGGTTCGCGATCTTGGACGAGACGGACTCCGGGCTGGACATCGACGCCCTGCGCGTCGTCTCCGAGGGTGTGAACAGGTTCTCCGCCCAGGGCGATCGCGGTGTGCTGCTGATCACTCACTACACGCGCATCCTGCGCTACATCAAGCCGGACTACGTGCACGTCTTCGTGGCCGGCCGGGTGGCCGAGCAGGGCGGTGCCGAGCTCGCCGAGCGTCTCGAGGCCGAGGGCTACGACCGGTACGTCCGGGCCGCCGCCGCGACCGCGGGTGCGGGTGCGGAGCGGGTCTGATGAGCGCGCCGGCGGTCTCCGTACCGGCGGGGGAGGTGGATGACATCGCCTTCGACGTCGAGCACCTGCGGGCCGACTTCCCGATCCTGGAGCGGGAGGTCGACGGCCGGCCGCTGGTCTACCTCGACAGCGCCAACACCTCGCAGAAGCCGCGGTGCGTGGTCGAGGCGATCGAGGACCACTACCTGAACCACAACGCGAACGTGGCCCGGGCCATGCACGTGCTGGGGGCCGAGGCGACTGCCGCGTTCGAGGGTGGTCGCCAGGCCGTCGCGTCCTTCATCGGGGCCGGTCGTCCCGAGGAGGTGATCTTCACCAAGAACGCCTCCGAGGCGCTGAACCTGTGCGCGTACACACTGGGCGCTCGGCTGCGGCCCGGCGACGAGATCGTCATCTCGGTGATGGAGCATCACTCCAACATCGTGCCCTGGCAGCTCCTGGCGGAGCGGACCGGCGCCACCCTGCGCTGGTTCGACGTGACCGACGAAGGGCGGCTGGATCTGGCCGGCGCCGCCGCCACCGGACTGGTCAACGAGCGCACCAAGATCATCTCGGTGACGTACGTGTCCAACGTGCTCGGCACCGTCAACCCGGTCCGCGAGATCGTCGCCCTGGGGCACGCCGTCGGCGCCACCGTCGTCCTCGACGCCTCCCAGGCCGTCCCGCAGCTGCCGGTCGACGTGGTCGACCTCGGCGCGGACCTGGTCGCCTTCACCGGGCACAAGATGGTCGGTCCGACCGGCATCGGCGTGCTCTGGGGTCGCTACGACCTGCTGGCCGAGCTGCCGCCGTTCCTCGGTGGGGGCGAGATGATCGAGGTGGTCAAGATGACCGGCTCGACCTTCGCCGCACCGCCACACCGGTTCGAGGCCGGTACGCCGCCGATCGCCCAGGCCGTGGGTCTGGGTGCTGCGGTGGGCTACCTGTCCGCCATCGGCATGGAGGCGATCGCCGCACACGAGCAGGAGATCACCGCGTACGCGCTGGAGGGCCTGCAGACCGTGCCCGGACTGCGGATCCTCGGGCCGAGCGAGCCGGTCGAGCGCGGGGGAGCGGTGGCGTTCACGCTGCCGGACATCCACCCGCACGACATCAGCCAGCTGCTGGACAGCCGGGGGATCGCGGTCCGCGGTGGGCACCACTGCGCCCGGCCGCTGCACGAGCGCTTCGGGGTGCAGTCCTCGACCCGCGCGTCGTTCTACCTGTACACGACCAAGTCCGAGATCGACGCCCTGGTGGACGGTCTGGGCTACACCCAGCGGTTCTTCGGAGGGGGACGATGAAGGTCGAGGACCTGTACCAGGAGATCATCCTGGATCACTACCGGGCCAAGCACCACAGCGGTCTGCGGGAGCCGTACGAGGCCGAGGTGCACCACGTGAACCCCAGCTGCGGTGACGAGGTGACGCTGCGCCTGCACGTCGCCGACGGGGTGGTCAGCGACGTGTCGTACGAGGGTGTCGGCTGCTCGATCTCGCAGGCGTCGACCTCGGTGATGACCGATCTGGTGATCGGCCAGGCCGTCGCCGACGGGCTGGCCCTGCACGACGAGTTCCTGACCATGATGCAGAGCAAGGGAACGTACGAGGCGGACGAGGAGCAGCTGGAGGACGCCGTCGCGTTCGTCGGCGTTGCTCGGTTTCCGGCTCGGGTGAAGTGCGCACTCCTCGGCTGGTCGGCGTTCAAGGACGCCGCCCTCCGGGCGAGTGTGCAGGAGACGACGGAGGGAAGATCATGACCGGAAGCACCGAGACCCAGACGACCACGAATCCGGGGCAGGCCCTGACCGAGGAGACCGTACGGCCGTCGGATCGGGTGGTCGACCAGCTGCCCGACGTCGACCTGACCGAGCTGAGCGCCGCCGGCACCGAGGAGGACCTCTGGGAGGCTCTCAAGGACGTGGTGGATCCCGAGCTCGGGATCAACGTCGTCGACCTGGGTCTGATCTACGGCCTGCACCTGGAGGACGACCACACCGTCACCATCGACATGACGCTCACCTCGGCGGCCTGTCCGTTGACCGACGTGATCGAGGACCAGACCAACACCGCCCTGGAGGGTCTGGTCAACGGGTTCGCGATCAACTGGGTGTGGATGCCGCCGTGGGGCCTGGAGAAGATCACCGAGGACGGTCGCGAGCAGCTGCGCGCCCTCGGCTTCAACGTCTGAGCGGTGCGTGCGGCCGACGTCAGAGTCGGTCGAGAGTCGCTGGATCCTCGTCCCCGTCGAAGAAGCGGTCGAGCACGGTCCTGAACACCGACTGGCTCTCGTCGGCGTGCACGAACAGGGTCATCGACGAGCGCAGCTTGATCGCGTCGACCCCGCCGAGGATGTCCTCGGCGGTGCGGTCGCGATGGGTCAGCACCGATTCCGCCGCCGTGATCAGTCGTGGTCCGAGCACCGGGTGCGTCAGGTACGCGCCCGCCTCGTCCAGATCCGCGATCGCGTAGCGCTGAGCCATGCCGCTGCGGCCGAGGCCGGCGATCTGCGGGAACACGAACCACATCCAGTGGCTGGTCTTGTGTCCGTCGCGCAGCTCGCGCAGGGCCCGCTCGTAGGTTCCCCCGGAGTTCTGCGCGGCGATGAAGCGGTCGAGGTCGTAGGTCACGAGAGCGATGCTGTCACCGATCCGAGCCGGCTGGCTCCTGGGGTGGACCGGCGTGTCAGCTGTTCGCGTGGCAGAGTCTGGTCGTGGCCACTCTCTACGAGGCAGCGGGCGGTAGCGAGGGACTGACTCGTCTTGCGGAGGCTTGGCACGAGCGTGTCATCGCCGATGAGGTGGTCGGACACGCGTTCAGCCATGGCTTCGACGAGCACCACACCGATCGTCTGGCGGCGTACTGGGCCGAGGCCCTGGGTGGGCCAGAGCTGTACACCGGTATGGGCGGCGACGAGACGGCGGTGGTGCGGATCCACAGTGGCAACGGCGAGCACGACGAGATGAATCACCGCGCCGTCGCTTGCTTCGACGCCGCTCTCGAGGACGTCGGGCTGGTCGAGCCACACCTCGCGCAGGCCCTGCACGACTACTTCGAGTGGGCGACGTGGACCACGATGTACCGCTCACACGGATCGGCGGATGATGTCCCCGACGGACTGGAGATCCCGCGCTGGTCCTGGAACGGTCTGGTCACGTCGTCCGACTGAGATCGGGCTCGGCGGTGTGCCAGACCTGGTGGGCCCAGTGGCGGTCGCCGAGCAGGAGGGTGCCTTGGTTGGTGGTGAGGGCGATGTGTCCGTCGGGTGAGCGCCACAGGTAGGTGCCGAGGTCGGGTTGTCGGGCCTGCCATCCGCCGAGGGTCTTCGCCCGGTGCTCGGTGCGGGTGAGTGGTCCGAGATTGCCTATCGAGGTTTGCCCGGGTGGGCCGTGCTTGGTGTGGGGGATGGTGTGGTCGAGGTCGAGTCGACCGCCGGTACTGATGGTGGTGGCGGGGGCTGAACGGCCACACCGATCCGACTCCTCCGCCCAGTCTTCGAACATACAGCCGATTATAGTCGAACAGGCCTCGCTCGTACAGACCCAGGATCGAGATCTTCCTTGTGTAGCGGGAGATCTGGCTCACGGAATCAACGAGGAGACGGGTCGCGGCTGTCGCTTCCGGCCTCGCGATCGAGGGTCGCGAGCCGGTCGGTGACAGCGGCGACGACGCTGTCGTGCAGACCGTCCGAAGTGAAGCCGAGGTGTCGCAGGATCAGCGCCGCGGGGCTGTCTGCGGTTCGGAACAGTCCCAGCAGGAGGTGTTCGGTACCCACCCAATCGTGGCCGAGGTCGGTCGAGGCGCCGAGTGCCTGTTCGATGGCCACCCTGCTGTCGGACCCGAAGGCGATGTGGCCCTGCAGCGTGGTCGATCCCGATGGCGGCATCGCGTCCTCGACCACGTCTCGGATGCCCTGCTCAAAACCGGTCTGCGCCACGAGCACCTGGTACGCGACACCCCGGGGTTCCGACAGCAGACCGAGCAGGAGGTGCTCAGTGCCGATGACCTCGTGCTGGTGCGCTCGCGCGGCTTCCTGGGCCAGCACGATGCTGTGGCGGCTCAGGTCGGTGAAGCGGTCGAAGGTGTTGGAGGTGCGCTGCCGGCCGGGGCGGCTGGACGATCCGAGGGCGTCGCTGATCTGAGCCCACGACGCGCCATGCAGCTTGGCTTCACTGACGAAGTGGTCGACGAGCTGGTGGCCGAGGTCGGTCAGGGCCTGCGCGCGCCGCTGGGCCTCGCTGATTCTGGCCAGGTCGTCGGCGTCAGCCAGCTCGTCGTCGAGACGCGCGATCACGGCGGTGAGGTCGATGTCGCTTGTGGTGGGGGGTTTCATCGGGTTGTCCTGTCCTCGGAGAAGGGCAACGAGAGAGGTGATGACCTCGCGGGCCGACGCTCTCTCGGCCTCGACCTCGCGCCAGTAGGTCAGCACCTCGTCGGCGGCCGCCTCCGGCGTGGAAGCCCCGAGGATCGCCGCGATCCGAACCAACGGCACCTCTGCCGAGCGGAGCCGCGCCACGAAACGCGCCTGCTCGACCTGCTCCGGGGCGTAGTAGCGATAGCCGTTGTTCGGGTCCACCTCGGCCGGCCTCAGGAGCTCGAGCTCGTCGTAGAGCCGGAGCGCCTTGGCCGTCAGACCGCTCGCGAGGGCGAACTCCCCGATACTCAGCACGCCAGTCATCCTCTCGCTGTCGGCGCTCGGTGCGCCTGACATCGACTCTGTGCTCTGCCCCTGGGTGAAGGTCAACCTCAGACCGGTGTCAGCGCCCAGCGCAGTCCGGCCAGCGTGGTCCGGGTGACCGGACGGCTGATCATCCGGTCGGCGATCGGCAGCGTCGGCAGCCCGAGCAGCACGCGGGACCAAGCGGGCAGGGTCGAGATCGCACCAGCAGTCATCGATCGGTAGCCGACCTGCTCGACGGGCGACAGGGGTGGGTGCCGCAGCAGCAGATCCATCGCCTCGCGCGCTTCCGAGGTCATCCGGAGCTCGGGGCGGTACGCCTGCAAGGTCGCAGCGACCTCGGCCACGGTGGTCGGCGGGTCGATCACGCCGAGCCGTCGGGCCGTCTCGGCCGCCTGTGCGACGTAGCGATCCCGCTCCGGGTCGGCCAGGCGCGACGCACCGAACTGATCATGGGTCGTCAGGAAGCTGTCCACCTCGGCGACGTGCACCCAGGCCAGCAGCTCGGGATCGCTGGCCCGGTAGGGAACACCGTCCGCCGTCAGGCCCCCGATGCCCGCGTGGATCCGGTTGATCGCGGCGATCAGCCGCTCGGCCGCGGGGATGGTGCCGTACGTGGTGGTGGCCAAGAACGCGCTGGTGCGCTGCAGCCGTCCCCACGGGTCCCCGCGGAAACCCGAGTGCTGGCTGACCGCGGCCATGGCGCGGGGGTGCAGCGACTGCAGCAACAGGGCGCGGATGCCACCGACGAACATCGACGCGTCGGCGTGCACCCGCCAGATCGGATCGTCCGGGGTGAACCAGCGCGGTCCCGGCGCGTCGAAGATGCGGGTGTGGGCGGCCTCGAAGTCCGACCCGGCGATTCGCCTTCGGACGACGGCAGCCGTCTGGAGACGGAGCCGAGCGATGAGCGTCACACGTACGGTTCGTGGCGAGAGGTCGCCCCGGACGCAGCTGTCGACCCTCGACCCTCCTCCCCGATGGTCGGTTTGGGTCCCAGCCCCAGATGTGGAACCGTTGACCCGCCATGCTGGTAGCCAGAGACCTCGAGATCCGCGCGGGTGCGCGGCTGCTGCTGGAGCATGCCAGCTTCCAGATCGCGACCGGAGACAAGATCGGCCTGGTCGGACGCAACGGCGCCGGCAAGACCACACTCACCAAGATCCTGGCCGGTGAGGCGGCTCCGGCGGCCGGTTCGGTCAGCCCGGGCGGTCTGGTCGGCTACCTGCCGCAGGATCCCCGCACCGGCGATCTCGACGTGCTGGCCAAGAACCGCATCCTCTCCGCCCGCGGGCTGGACGCCGTGGTCGCACGGCTGCGCGACGCCGAGGTGGCGATGGCCGACGACTCGGTCGAGGTGCAGGACAAGGCGATGGCGAAGTACGCGCGGGCCGAGGCCGAGCTCGCCGCCGCCGGTGGCTACGCGGCCGAGTCCGAGGCAGCTCGGATCGCCAGCAACCTGGGTCTCCCGGAGCGGGTGCTGCACCAGCCGCTCCGCACCCTGTCGGGCGGTCAGCGGCGACGGGTCGAGCTGGCCCGGATCCTGTTCTCCGGCGCGGAGACCCTGCTGCTCGACGAGCCCACCAACCACCTCGACGCCGACTCGATCGGCTGGTTGCGGAGCTACCTGCAGGGGTACGGCGGCGGGCTGATCGTGATCAGCCACGACGTCGGGCTGCTGGCCGCCACGGTGAACAAGGTGTTCCACCTGGACGCGAACCGCGCCGAGCTCGACGTCTACGCGATGGACTGGAAGCGCTACCTGCAGCAGCGGGAGACCGACGAGAAGCGCCGCCGGCGCGAGCGGATGAATGCCGAGCGCAAGGCCGACCAGCTGATGACCCAGGCCGACAAGATGCGCGCCAAGGCCACCAAGGCCGTCGCCGCGCAGAACATGGCTCGTCGGGCCGAGCGGCTGCTGGCCGGGATCGAGGGGGAGCGGGCCGTCGACCGGGTGGCCAAGATCAGGTTCCCGGACCCTGCTCCGAGCGGCAAGACGCCGTTGACCGCGGTGGACCTCAGCAAGTCGTACGGGTCGCTCGAGGTGTTCACCGGAGTTGATCTTGCCATCGACCGCGGCAGCCAGGTGGTGATCCTCGGGCTCAACGGTGCCGGGAAGACCACCCTGCTGAGGATCCTGGCCGGGGTCGAGGAGTCCGACACCGGCGAGGTGCGGCCTGGCCACGGGTTGCGGTTGGGCTACTACGCCCAGGAGCACGAGACCCTGGACACCTCGCGCAGTGTGCTGGCCAACATGAAGACCGCCGCTCCCCACCTCAACGACACCGACGTCCGCAAGGTGCTGGGTTCCTTCCTCTTCTCCGGCGACGACGTCGAGAAGCCGGCCGCGGTGCTGTCGGGTGGCGAGAAGACCCGGCTCGCCCTGGCCGTCCTCGTGGTCTCCAGCGCCAACGTGCTGCTGCTGGACGAGCCCACCAACAACCTGGACCCCGCCTCCCGGGCCGAGGTGCTCGACGCCATCCGTCGCTACGCAGGCGCCGTCGTGCTGGTCACCCACGACGAGGGCGCCGTCGACGCGCTCGACCCGGATCGGGTGCTGCTGCTGCCGGACGGGGTCGAAGACCTGTGGAACCCGGACTACGCCGATCTGATCACCCTGGCCTGATCACCGGCTCATGATCATCGGCCGGCGGGTGCCGATCAAGGACGCGGGAACGCCGATAATCGCCCGATATCGATGATCACCCTCCGCCAGGGGGCGCAATTGCGCAGGAAAGGTGCTAGAAAGTGATCAATCGGTGATCATCGCCTGATCACACCTGTTCGAGGAGGCGCAATGGCCAAGGTTGTCAGGGGAACTCGGATCACGGGAGCCCAGCGCGAGACGCTAGCCGCGCAATACGCCAAGAAGTACGAAGCCGGGCAGAGCATCCGCAAGATCGCTGAGTCGGCCGGTCGGTCCTTCGGGTTCGTGCACGGCGTCCTGGTCGAGCACGGTGTCACCCTGCGCGGCCGCGGTGGCGCCACCCGGGGGGCGAAGCGGGCTGCTTCCGGTGCGGTGAAGAAGACCACTGCCGAGCCGACCAAGACCGCGACCAAGAAGGCCACCGCCGCCAAGGCGACTCCGGCGAAGACCACCGCGTCGGCGGCCAAGTCCGCGACCAAGAAGTCGGCGACCAAGAAGACCACGACCAAGAAGACCACCGCCACGGTGTCGGCAACCAAGACCGCAGCCAAGCAGGCTCCGGCCAAGAAGGTGACCAAGGCGCCGGTGAAGGCCCCGGCGAAGAAGGCCGCGACCAAGAAGGCGACCGCGGCAGCCGCGGCACCGGCCAAGACGACTGCGGCGAAGACCTCGGCGGCCAAGAAGGCTCCGGCCAAGAAGGCCAGCAAGAAGGCAGCGGCGAAGAAGAGCTGAGCCCGACGCCCCCGGTCGATCCCGCCCGAGAGACGCAGGTGGACGCCACGGTGCTGCCCGGTGGCGTGGAGTTGATCATCGACCACGTCCGCGGACTGGCCGAGGTCCGCCTGACCCGGCCCGAGGTCCGCAACGCCCAGACCATGGCCACCTGGGCCTCGCTGGCGCAGGCGGCGGAGATCATCGGCGAACGCAGCGACGTCTCGGTGGTCGTTCTCCGGGGATCCGGGAACGACTTCAGCGCTGGGCTCGATCTGCGGATGCTCCGTGGCTCCGCCCCCGCCGGTGAAGGCGATCTGCGCGAGCTGATGATCAAGGGCGACGACGAGGCGACGCGGGCCATCGCCGGATTCCAACGAGGCTTCAGCTGCTGGCGGGAGCTGCCCGCCATCGTGGTCGCCGTGGTCACCGGCCACGCCATCGGGGCGGGCTTCCAGCTCGCGCTCGCCGCCGACGTCCGCCTGCTCGGCGACGACGCCGTGCTCGTGATGGCGGAGGCTCGGTTGGGCCTCGTGCCCGATCTGGGCGGGACCAAGAAGCTGGTGGAGACCGTGGGTTACGCCCGGGCGTTGGAGATCTGTGCCACTGCCGAGCCGCTGGACGCCGCCCGGGCCGAGGAACTCGGTCTGGCGAACCGGGTGATCCCGCGCGCCGAGCTGGAGTCCGGAGTCGAGCACTACCTGGACGCTCTCCTCGCCATCGACCCGCTGGTGGCCCGAGCGATCAAGAACCTGATGGTCAGTGCCGGATCGTCGACCCCGGCGGAGCAGCTGGAAGCCGAGCGGAACGCTCAGGTGCCGTTGCTGCGGCGGCTCAAGCCGTCCACCGGGTGATCACGCACGAGAGGGTGACCGAACGCGGCCAGGACAACCGCTCGGCTTCAGCCCGAGCCTCTTCGGCTCGCGAGTGGAAGGCGTTGGGTCCCATCATGATCGACCGCACCGCGTCATCCAGGCTCCACGCATCGGTTCGCTCGATCGCACGCTGTTCGGCGGTGATCAACCCGGCCCGCCCGAACGCGTCGGTCAGCCGGCGCCCCTTGCCGTCCTCGACACCGAGCAGACCCAGCGCGGACCGCAGCTCGGCCAGGTGATCGGGACCGGGAGTCACGGTGACCACACACCCACCCGGCCGCAGCACTCGGGAGAACTCCTCGGCGTTGCGGGGTGAGAACACACTGAGGACGACGTCCGTGCAGGCGTCCCTGACCGGCAGTGCCGACCACGCGTCGGCCGTTGCGACGGCGAGACGCGGATGCGCCCGGGCGGCCCGCCGGCAGGCAGCCACCGAGACGTCGAGACCGAGCGCCCGGGCCTCGGGCCGAGCATCGAGGGCGGCCGCGGCGTAGTGACCGGTGCCCGTGCCGACGTCGAGGATGGTCTGGACGGCGCTGGGTAGGACGGTGATCAGGGCGTCGGTGATCGCGGCGTACCGGCCCGACCCCAGCAGCTCGGCGCGGGCCGCGACCATGGCGGGGGAGTCGGCGTTGGCCGGCTGCGCGGCTCCGGTCAGATTCACGTACCCCTGTCTGGCGATGTCGAACTCGTGTCGCCGGTGGCAACGCAGGGCTCCGCCGTCCACTGCGAAGCTCGTGCCGCAGCGCGGGCAGCGCAGCAGGTCGACGACTCCCGACAGTGCGGTGATCATGGACGGGAGCCGGTCACAGGGCGCGGGTCGCCCCGCCGTCCACGGCCACCACGCTGCCGGTGACGTAGGAGGCGGCCGGCGACAGCAGGAACGCCGCGATGGTGCCGAACTCCTCGGGTCGCCCGTAGCGGCGCAACGGGATCCCGTGCTCGTTCGCCGAACGGGCGGCGGCTGGGTCGGGGGAGAGCGAGTCGAGGTGCTTGACCCGATCCGTCTCGACCCGGCCCGGCAGCAGGGCCACGACCCGGGTGCCGTCCGGTCCGAGCTCGTCGGCCAGCTGCTTGACCAGCATCGCCAGACCCGGCCGGAGCCCGTTCGACACGGCCAGCCCACCGATCGGCGCCTTGACCGAGGTCGAGAGCACCCAGGCGATCGCCAGATCGTCGGCGGTGCCGTGCGCCACGACGGCACGGGTGACCCGGAGAGCGGCCAGGAACACCGCGTCGAAGCCCGCGACCCAGTCACTGTCGGGGGTGCTCAGGGCCGTACCGGCGGCCGGTCCGCCCACGCTGATCAGGGCACCGTCCAGGCGGCCGAAGCTGTCCAGGGCCAGCCGACACGCGTCCTCCGAGGTCTGCGGACTCGCCAGATCTGCCGCCAGGGCCACGGAGCTCTTCGCGCCGAGAGCGGCGACGACATCGGCGAGCACATCCTCCCGGCGGGCGACCAGCACCACCTTCGCGCCCTCGGCCACCAGCTGCTGGGCCGTGGCCCGACCCAGTCCGCCGCTCGCGGCGGTGACGACGAAGACACGATCACGCAGTCCCAGATCCATACCGACGATCCTGGCACGGGACGGGTCGGCTCAGGTGTCGGCGGGGGTCCGCTGTCGCTCGGTCTCGACGCCCTCGAGGTCCGCCGCCCGGGCCCGGGCCGTCCGGCGGTCCCTGAGGTCCCCGCGGATGAACACGACGATCCCGAAGATGCCGATGCCCGCGAACATGAACCACTGCATCGCGTACCAGAAGTGCGGACCGCTGGTCAGCTCCGGCACCCCGACCGGAACGAAGCCGCCCGGCTGCGGCGGAGTCATCTCGATGGCGCTGAGGAAGCCGTTCGCCACCGGATAGCCGATGGCCGGCTGCAGAGCCTCGGAGTTGATCAGCCGCACCGACCCGTTCACCGGGTTGATCGCGCCGGACCGACCCTGTTCGTTGCGTCGGACGTGACCGACGACCGTCACCTCGCCGCTCGGGGGCGCCGGCCCGACGGCCGGGATGCCGGTGCCCGGCACGACGCCGATGAATCCTCGGTCGACCAGCACCGTCCCGGTAGCGGTCCGCAGCGGCGTGACGACCTCGTACCCGCGGTCCTCGCCGTTGTTGCGGTTGCGGACGACGAACTGGTGCGCGCCGTCGAAGGTGCCGGTGGCGGTGACGCGCTGCCACTGGTCGGCGTCGACGATCACCCGGGTGAAGACCTGCTCGTACGGCCGCACCGGCGCCTGCTCGTTGCTGATCGTGGTCGCGTTCCGCGTCTCCCGCTCGGCCAGCCGACGTAGCTGCCACTCGCCGAGGTTGACGAACAGCACCGCAAGGGCGACCACGAACACGACCAGCAGCGCCCATCGCACCCACAGCCGTCGCACGTCACCCAGGTTAGGCGCTCTCGCTCCCGGCCGTCGGGCCGTCCGTGGCGCCCGGGTCCTTCGCCGCCGCGTCGGCGCCCGCGGCGCTGGTCAGGGCCAACGCGGTCACCTTCGCCGCCGCACCTCCGAGTGAGTCGCCGCGTCCCACGGCCACACCCACCAGGAAGGCGGTGAGCGGCGCCGCCAGCCGCTCCACCTCATGGGCCGAGTCACGGGCCAGGTCCAGCAGGGTGTGGATGCTGTTGTTGTCGAGCTCCACGTCGGTGATGCCCAGTTCCTCGGAGACTGCCTCCAGCCAGGTGCTCAGCTCCGCCACGGTTCTCACTCCCTCGTCCTTGGGTGCGTTTGGTTGGATGTTCTCATGGGGCGGGTGACGCGGCGGCAGCCGGTGGTGCGGGTGGGTGGTCCTCGGCCCGGACCGACGGTGGACACCGTCGCGGTCGAGGAGCCGTTGGAGATACGGCTCGGCGGTCGAGCGTTCCAGGTGACCATGCGGACTCCCGGCGACGACATCGACCTGGTGCACGGCTTGCTGCACAGCGAGCAGGTGATCACCGAAGCGGCCCAGGTCGTGCTCGCTCGCTACTGCGCCGGGAGCGGTCCGGACGGCGTGAACACCTACAACGTCGTCGACGTCACGCTCGGCGAAGGTGCCGTGCCCCCCGATCCCGGGCTGCAGCGCAACGTGCTGACCTCGAGCGCCTGCGGGGTCTGCGGTGCCGCCAGCATCGATCAGGTGACCCGGGTCGCCCGTTACCCGTTGGCGCCGACGACCGTGTCCAGCGAGGTGCTGCTGGCGGCGCCGCGGCTGATCCGGCCGTTGCAGCCGGCGTTCGCCAAGACCGGCGGCCTGCACGCGGCGGCGCTGCTGGATCCCGACGGGACGGTCCGCTGCGTGCGGGAGGACGTCGGGCGTCACAACGCCGTCGACAAGGTCGTCGGCTGGGCCTTGCGCGAGGACCTGCTGCCGTTGTCGGAGGCCGTCTTGTTCGTCACCAGTCGGGCGTCGTTCGAGCTCACCCAGAAGGCCGTGCTGGCCGGGATCGGCCTGCTGGTGGCCGTGTCCGCACCCACCTCGCTGGCCATCGAGCTGGCCGAACAGGCCGGGCTCACCCTGGTCGGTTTCGTCCGCGGCGACTCGATGAACATCTACACCCACCCGGAGCGGATCCGTCTGAGCCGGCCAGGGGCCCAGGTCGCCGCCGGTCGGTCGTGACGTAGCGTCGGCTCCGACGACCACGAGGGAGACCGACATGACCACGCTTCGCACGACGCGCTCCGGCAGCATCCGCGATCTGGGTCTGCTGCTGCTCCGGATCGGGGTGGGCGGCGCCTTGTTCGCGCACGGCTCGCAGAAGCTCTTCGGCTGGTTCGGTGGCGGCGGGGTCGAGGGCACCGCCGACTTCCTGGGCTCGGCCGGTTTCGAGCCACCCAAGCTCAACGCCACGCTGGCCGGCGCGGGGGAGGCGGGCTCCGGTGTGCTGCTCGCGCTCGGTCTCGGCACCGGTCCGGCCGCTGCGGCCGCCAGCGCCACCATGGTCACCGCCAGCAGCGTGTCCGCGCCGAACGGCTTCTTCAACCAAGGCGGCGGATTCGAGCTGCCGGCCACGTACGCGCTGGCCGCGACGGCCCTGGCCCTGACCGGTCCGGGCCGGATCTCGCTGGACCACGCGACCGGGCACGTGCTCTCCAGGTCCGGTCTGACCTGGCTGGCCTACACCGCCGCCCTCGCCGGTGCGGCGTACACGATCTGGAGCCGGCGGCAGACGCTGCAGGCGCGCGAGGACGCCGACGACGACGCGACCTAGACTCCTGTGGTGACCACCCTGCTCCCGATGCCCCGGATCCGTGCCGCGGACCCGGCCACCGAGGTGGCCTCGGTCCGGCAGCTGGGGGACGCGTACGGCCGGGTGGCGACGGATCTGCGGGTGTCGCTGACGGATCGCTGCAACCTGCGCTGTCAGTACTGCATGCCGGCCGAGGGACTTGACTGGCTGCCGCGGGACGAGGTGCTGACCAACGAGGAGATGATCCGGCTGATCCGGATCGGCGTCACTCGGCTCGGCATCACGACCGTACGGCTGACCGGCGGCGAGCCGCTGCTGCGGCAGGACCTGGAGTGGCTGATCGCGGCGATCGCAGACCTCGACCCGACGCCGGACATCGCCTTGACCACCAACGGCATCGGTCTGGCCGACCGAGCGACCACGCTGGCCTCGGCCGGGCTGAAGCGGATCAACATCTCGCTGGACACCCTCGACGCCCAGACGTTCAAGCTCATCACCCGCCGGCCCCGGCTGCCGGACGTGCTGGCCGGGGTCGAGGCGTCGGTGGCGGCGGGTCTGTTCCCAGTCAAGATCAACACCGTGCTGCTGCGCGGGGTCAACGACCACGAGGCGTACCCGCTGCTGGAGTGGGCGATGCGCACCGGCGTCCAGCTCCGGTTCATCGAGCAGATGCCGCTGGACGCGCAGCACGCCTGGAAGCGCACCGAGATGGTCACCGCCGACGAGATCCGTGACCGGCTGTCCGCGCACGTGACGCTGGTCGAGGACGACCTCGACCAGGCGCGCCGGGGGAGTGCTCCGGCCGAGCTGTTCCGCGTCGCCGGGACCGAGAACCGGGTGGGCATCATCGCCTCGGTCAGCAAGCCGTTCTGCGGCGCCTGTGACCGGGTCCGGTTGACGGCCGACGGTCAGCTGCGCAACTGCCTGTTCGCCCGGACCGAGTCCGACCTGCGCGCCCCGCTCCGCGCCGGGGCGACCGACGAGGAGATCGCGGACCGGTGGGTGCTGGCGGTGGCGTCCAAACGTCCGGGCCACGGCATCGACGACCCGTCGTTCCTGCAGCCCGACCGGCCGATGTCGGCCATCGGCGGCTGAGCGCTACTCGGCGGGCAGGTCCTCGACGTCGCGCAGGAAGCCGCGGGACGCCAGGAACGAGGTCAGCGACTCGCGGTGGTCGGCACACGCCAGCCAGTGCTTGCGCCGGTCCGGAGTGTGGATCTTCGGGTTGTTCCACTGCAGGTCGTACGCAGCCGCCGCGCGACAGTCCTTGGCCGAGCAGACCAGACCGTCGGGACCGGTCGGCAGCGGATCGATGCCCCGCAACAGCGGGTGCGGGTCAGGCGACCCGGTCATCGGGCTCCTCCTCGTCCGTGATGATCTCGCCGCTGATGATCTGACCACGCTCCTCGCCGGTGGTGATGGCGGGCGCGTCGCTCGGATCGCCACCGCCGCCACCGACGGCATCGCCGGGAGGGCGCTGCTGGGCCTGGTTGGCGAAGATGACGGCGATGTAGGGCAGGAACACCGCGCCGGCGAACAGCACCCAGCGCAGCACGCCCGGAACGAAGATCATCGCGATGAAGCAACCGGTCCGGAACGCCATGGTGATCGCGTACCGGCGTTGGCGGGTGGCCTGCTCCTGGCTGGCGGCCCCCCGGGCATCGGTGATCACGGTGAACGCGCCGCCGAAGGCGACTCCGCCGCCCGACCGCGAAGCGGCCGCGGGAGCGATGTGCTCGTCCGGACCCTTCCGGTCCTGCGCGCTGCCCGTCACCGGTTCAGCCTACGTCGTACGCCGACGGTCCGGTGGAGCGGATCGATGGGACATGGCAGTCCTCGAGCAAGTCTCGATAGGTTGGCTCCGTGACCGAGAGCGAACCGACGACGACGTCCGACACCGCCCACCCGACCACCCCGGCGAGGGTCGTCCTCGTCACCGGTGGCAGCAAGGGCATCGGGTCGGGTATCGCCCAGCGGCTGCACGCCGCCGGTCACCGGGTCGCCGCCACCTACCGCAGCGGTGAGGTGCCGGCCGGGGTGCTCGGGGTGCGGTGTGACATCACCGACCCGGCGCAGGTGGACGCCGCCTTCGGTGAGGTCGAGTCGGCCCTCGGCCCGGTCGAGGTGCTGGTGGCCAACGCGGGCATCACCAAGGACACGCTGCTGATGCGGATGAGCGACGACGACTGGTCCTCGGTCATCGAGACCAACCTGACCGGCTCGTTCCGGGTGGCCAAGCGGGCGACCCGGGCGATGATGCGCGGCCGGTTCGGCCGGATGATCTTCATCTCCTCGGTGGTGGGCCAGCTCGGCTCGGCCGGTCAGGTGAACTACGCCGCGTCCAAGGCCGGCCTGGTCGGTCTGGCCCGCTCGCTGGCTCGCGAGCTCGGCTCCCGCGGTATCACCGCCAACGTGGTGGCGCCCGGCTTCATCGAGACCGACATGACCGCGGTGCTGTCGGACGAGCTGGTGAAGAAGTACACCGACCAGATCCCGCTCGGTCGACTGGGCGCGGTCGACGACATCGCGGCCACGATCGAGTTCCTGGCCAGTGATGCCGCGGGCTACATCACGGGCGCCCTGATCCCGGTGGACGGCGGGTTGGGGATGGGTCACTGAGAGAGTTCGACCGCAACCGCTACGGCGGATGCACGGAGCCGTACCAGCAGCAGACACCGAGCGCGTGGAGGGACAGCAGTGGGAATCCTTGAGGGCAAGAACATCCTGGTCGCGGGGGTGACCCTGGACACATCGATCGCCTTCCATGTGGCCCGGATCGCCCAGGCCGAAGGGGCGAACGTGATCGTCTCCAACTTCGGCCGGGCCATGAGCCTGACCGGTCGGGTGATCAAGAAGCTGGATCCGGTGCCGCCGCTGCTGGAGGTGGACGTCACCAACGACGAGCACCTCGCCGGGCTGGCCGATGCGGTCGGGAAGCACGTCGACCGGCTCGACGGTGTGGTGCACTCGCTCGCCTTCGCCAACCCCGAGACGGCGCTCGGCGGGAAGTTCCTCAGCACGCCGTACGGCGACGTCTCGACCGCGATGCACGTGTCGGCCTACTCGTTCAGCTCGCTGACCATGGCCGTCAAGCCGCTGCTGGCGAACCCGGCCTCGGTCGTCGGTCTGACCTTCGACGCCACCATCTCCTGGCCCGTGTACGACTGGATGGGGGTGGCCAAGGCCGCACTGGAGAGCACCAGCCGTTATCTGGCGCGCTATCTCGGTCCCGAGGGGATCCGGGTCAACCTGGTGGCCGCCGGACCGCTCCAGACGCTGGCCAAGAAGGCGATCGGCGGAGCGGACGAGTTCGACACCATCTGGGCCGAGCGGGCGCCGATCGGCTGGGACCCGAAGGACCAGGTGCCCACGGCCAAGGCCGTGGTCGCCCTGCTGAGCGACTGGTTCCCGGCCACCACCGGGGAGATCGTGCACGTCGACGGCGGCGTGCACGCGATGGGTGCCTGACGACGTGAGCGGGGCCGCGGCGGCGTCGCTGGTCGAGGTACGGCTGCTCGACGGCCCCAATCTGTACTTCCCGCGGCCGGCCGCGAAGGTGACCCTCGACATCGGGGGACTGCTGGAGCTCGATCTCGCCCAGGCGCACCGGTTCGCGACCGACGTCGGGCTGAGGCGGTCCCAGCCCGGACCGGCCGGCTCGGCCTTCCGGCAGCGGTTCGCCGGTCGGGCGGTGGCCCATCTCGTCCGGCGGCTCGCACTCGCCGGCGGGGTGCGGCGACTGGCCGTCCGGTCACGACCCGGGACCGCTGTCACCGAGCTGGTGGTCGCCTACCCGTGGCGCAACTCCGCCCGCGCCGAGATGCTGGCCGACGGGGTCGGTGCGGTGCTGGACGCCGCGGCGAGGGCCGACCGAGGCGATGTGGGGGAGGCGCTGCAGCGGGCCGGCGAACGGCTCGCCGCCACCCCGCCCGGCTCCGCGCCGCAGCTGATCAAGCCGCGGATCCCGGTGGTGGCGGTGACCGGGACCAACGGCAAGACGACCACCTCGCGGATGCTGGGGTTCATCGCCCAGCGGACCGGGCTGTCGGTGGGGTGGTCGAGCACCGACGGGGTCTACCTGAACGGCGAGCTCGTGGAGGCCGGTGACTACTCCGGACCCAGCGGGGCGGGCCAGGTGCTGCGGCAACCGGGTGTGCAGCTCGCGGTCACCGAGACCGCCCGTGGTGGCATCCTGCGGCGCGGAGTGGGGGTCGCCTGGAACGACGTGTCGGTGGTCACCAACATCAGCGCCGACCATCTCGGCATCGGCGGCATCGAGACCCTCGACCAGCTGGCCGAGGTCAAGGCGGTGATCACCAAGATCACCCGGCCGACCGGCTGGTGCGTGCTGAACGGGGACGACCCCCGGACGTTCGCCATGCGGTTGGGCACCAAGGCCCGGATCTGGGTGTTCACCCTCGACCCGAACTCGCCGGCCGCGCGCGCGGTGATCGACGACGGCGGCCGGGTGACCACAGTGATCGACGGCTGGGTGTCGGTCCTGCGGCCCGGGTCCGACGCGCTGCCGGTGGTGCCCGTGATCGACGTGGGCATGACGCTGGCCGGACTGAGCCGGGTGAACATCGAGAACACCCTCGCCGTCACCTCCGCGGCGCTGGCCATCGGCCTGAGCGTGGACCAGGTCGCCGACGGGTTGCGCGCGTTCGATCCCGGGGCGGACAACCCCGGCCGGATGAACGTCTGGACCGTGCCGGTGTCCGGCGGGGAGATCAGCGTGGTGATCGACCTCGCCCACAACGAGGCCGGCCTGCAGGCCCTGATCGAGATCGCCCGCGGCATCACCGCCGTCGACGGACGGCTGCTGCTGGGAGTCGGCACGGCCGGCGACCGCACCGACGACGTGTTCGTCACCCTGGGGGAGATCGCTGCCCTGGCCGGCGACGTGGTCGAGATCGTGCACAAGGACGAGTACCTGCGGGGACGTCCGGCCGGCGAGCTGGGCGCACTGATCAAGGAGGGAGCCGAGCATGCCGGCGTGACGATCACGGCCGAGCACCCGGGAGAGGTCGCGGCCCTGACCTCCCTGGTCGAGCAGGCGCGGCCCGACGACGTGATCGCCCTGATGACCCACCAGGATCGCGCGCAGGTCGACGCCTGGCTGGTCGAGCACGGCGGTCGCCGAGACTCGGTGGCGGATCTGCGGGTGAAGGTGCAGCGGGCGGCCGCCGGGTCCGCCTGACCGGAGCGTCACAGGTCCGCACAAATCCGCAAAGGGATGGCGAAGTCTGGGATCCGTGTGGGCTGCCTCAGCGGCACGACATAGTGTGACGCGCGGCAATATGTTGCGTGTTCTCCCCCGAAGGATTCGCCTTGAGCAGCAGCACCGAGGTCACTGACGCTTCCCCGCAGACTGGACAGGACGGAGGGGGCGATCACGCGCCTCCGTCCGCGGCTCTCGACCCGTCCCCCCCGCCGCCGCGGTCACGACGGCGACGGCTCGGTCTGTCGATCCAGTCCAAGCTGTTGATCATGCTGCTGGCGGTCAGCCTGCTCTCCTCGATCGTGGTCTCGGTGATCGGCTACGTCAACGGCCGCGACTCGCTGCGCGACGCGGCGTTCCAGCAGCTCACCACCATCCGCGAGCTGCGGACGAGCGCGATCGAGCGGGAGTTCGCCAGCCTCCAGCAGGGGGTGGTGCTGGACTCCCGCAACTCGAGCGCGGTGGAGGGGGCCAGGGCCTTCATCAACGGGTTCGACAAGCTGCAGTCCAGCACCATCAGTCCGGCCCAGACCGCCAAGCTGGCCAAGTTCTACGAGACCGACTTCGTGCCGAAGCTGGAGCAGCGCTCGGGGCTCGACTACGCCACCGACGCCTTCATCCCCGCCTCGCCCGCGGGGCGCTACATCCAGAGCTACTACACCGCCGGTCGCCCCTATGAGGACTTCGACGCCGGGCTGGCGCTCGCCGACGCGGGCGACGGCAGCGACTGGAGCAAGGCCAACGCCGAGTACGGACCGTACTTCACCGGTCTGGTCGACACCCTCGGCTACGAGGACACCCTGATCATCGATCGGAACGGCAACGTCGCCTACTCGGCGTACAAGAGCGTGGACCTCGGCGTCAACCTGCGCGAGGAGCCGTACGCGTCCTCGTCCCTGACCAAGGGCTACCAGCAGGTGCTGCGCAACGGTTCCCTGGACGAGGTCGTGACCACCGACTTCGAGCGTTACCTCCCGTCCCTGAACGTCCCCACGGCCTGGGTGATGTCCCCGATCGGCACGGCCACCGACATCATCGGGGTGCTGGCCGTGCAGGTGCCGATCACCCAGATCAACGCGGTGATGACCGGCGACAAGAAGTGGGAGCAACAGGGCCTGGGTAAGACCGGCGAGGTCTATCTGGCAGGCACCGACAAGCTGATGCGAAGCACCTCGCGCCTCCTCGAAGAGCATCCCGACGAGTACGCGAAGACCGTGATCCAGTACGGCACTCCGGTCAGCACCGCCGACCGGATCGTCGCCGTGAAGGGGACGGTGCAGCTGCAGCCGGTGTCCTACCCAGGGGTCAACGAGGCACTGGCCGGTCGCACCGGGGTGGCCCTGGCGCCCGACTACACGAACAGCGACAGCCTGGTGGCCTACGCACCGCTGGAGATCAAGGGCCTGGACTGGGTGATCGTCGCCCACATCGACGCGGCGGAGGCCTTCGCGCCGGTGACCGCGTTCACCCGTGGTGTGCTGCTGTCGCTGCTGGGCATCGTGTTGGTCGTCAGCCTGCTGTCGCTGCTGCTCGCTCAGGTGTTCACGCGGCCGATCAACCGACTCGTGTCGGCCGTCCGCCGGGTGGCCGGTGGTGATCTCGCCGTCGAGGTGCCGCAGGGTTCCCGGGACGAGATCGGCGATCTGGGCACCGCCTTCAACGACATGGCGTCGAGTCTGCGGGTGAAGCAGGAGCTGATCGACGTCCAGACGGCGGAGAACGAGAAGCTGATGCACACCCTGATGCCGGAGTCGATGGCCAAGCGCTACAAGGAGGGCGAGGAGAGCATCTCCGAGCAGCACGACAACGTGGCCGTGGTGTTCGCCGAGCTCGTCGGGTTCGACGCCTATGCCCGCAAGCTCTCCGGTGACGAGGAGATCGTCCAGCTCAACGCCTTGATGCGCGGGTTCGACGAGGCGGCGGAGAAGACCGGGGTGGAGAAGGTCCGGACCTTGCGCGGTGGTTATCTCGCCTCATCGGGACTCGTGGTCCCGAGGGTCGACAACGTGCGCCGTGCGGTCGACTTCGCCCGAGAGCTGCGAACCGTCATCGACCGCTTCAACACCCAGCACGGGTCCTCGATCGAGCTCCGGGCGGGGGTCGACAGCGGCACCGTCACCAGCGGGCTGGTGGCCCGCACCAACCTGGCGTACGACCTGTGGGGGGACGCGGTCAGTCTGGCCTATCGGGTGCGCAACGTCGGAGGCCAGTCGGGCGTCTTCGTCAGCCAGTCGGTCCGAGACCGGTTGGCCGAGACCGCCGACTTCGTCGAGGCCGGGTCGGTCGAGCTGCAGGGCAAGACGCAGCCGGTGTGGCGGCTGGCCAGCGCATGAACATCTTCGAGCAGGCCACGATCTGGTGGGTGATCGCGTTCGCGGTCGGCATCCCGCTCTCGATGGTCGTGTTGACCGAGGTGATCGGCTTTCTGCAGCAGCGGTCGCACCCGGCCGTAGGACCCCTGAGGTTGCTGCGGAACTGGGTGATCCCGGTGGCCGGTCTGCTGGTCCTGCTGACCTTCGCCATCCAGTCCCCGGCCGACCAGGTCTGGGTGCGGGTGGTGGCGACCGTGTTCGGTCTGCTGCTCATCCTGTTGGTGCTCTCCGGCTTCAACGTCGCCCTGTTCGCCAACGCCCGCAGCGGGTCCTGGCGAGAGCGCACACCGAAGATCTTCATCGAGATCGCCCGGCTGATCCTGATCATCGTCGGCCTCGCCCTGCTGTTCAAGTTCGTCTGGGGTGCCGACGTCGGCGGTGTCGTCGCGGCGCTGGGTGTCACCTCCATCGTCATCGGCCTGGCCCTGCAGAACGCGGTCGGCGGCGTCATCTCGGGTCTGCTGCTGCTGTTCGAGCAGCCCTTCCAGATCGGTGACTGGCTGACCGTCGGCACGGTGACCGGGCGGGTGATCGAGGTCAACTGGCGGGCCGTCCACATCGACACCGGCACCGGTGTCCAGGTCATCCCGAACTCGATGCTGTCGGCCGCCTCATTCACGAACCTGAGTCAGCCGGACGGTCCGCACCGGGCCAGCATCGACGTGAAGTTCACCACCGACGACCCACCCCACGACGTCGTCCAGCTGCTGATGGAGGTGGCGGAGTCGTTGCCGGAGCGGGTGCCGGATCAGGCCACCACTGTGGCGTACAGCGGCGGGGGTGCCTATGCGGTGACCGTCCCGCTGCCCGGACCCGCGCAGGTCAGCGCGTCGATGAGCCTGTACCGCAGCTGGCTGTGGTTCGCGGCCCGACGTCGTGGGCTGGCCCTGGACGGCGACAGCAGCGATCCGATCGCCGAACCCGGACAGCTGGAGCGCGCCCTGGACGTGGTCGCCCCGACGCTCCACCTCGGCGACGACGAGCGCGAGCTGGTGCTGGCGAGCTCGCGGCTCGAGCGGTACGGAGCCGGTGAGATCGTGCTGCGCTCCGGCATCCGCCCGGATCACATCCGCTTCATCATCAGTGGACACGCCGCGCTGATGGTGGAGGCCGCCGGCAGCCGGATCCAGTTCGGGGTCGCCGAACCCGGCGACTACATCGGCCAGACCGCCCTGACCCGGGAGCGGGCGCTGAGTACCGCGATCGCGGCCGACCTGCTCACCGTCCTGGTGGTCCCGCTGGCCACCCTCGACACTCTCGTCGGCTCCCGCCCGCTGCTGGCCGCCGAGATCGGGACCTCGATCGAGCTCAAGCGCAAGGCCGCCTCCGAGGCGCTGGCCACGGCCGGCGTGACGCGCGGGCTGTTGATGTCGGGCTGATCGACGGATCGACCCGGATCGTCAGAAGAGGGCCGGCTCGCCGGTCGGCTCCGGCTCGGTCGGACCGGCCACGAAGTCGGGATCCGAGACGGAGTTGGTGTTGGCGTGGTCGCCCCGCCGCGCTCCCGGCTGGGCCTGTCGACCGTAGCTCTCCAGCTCCGACATCACCGACGCGTGCTGGTCGACGCAGACGATGATCAGGTCGCCGGGGTTGGACCTGGCGATCGCGTGCCGGGTGGCCTCCAGCTCGTCCAGCACGATCTCGACCTGCTTGGCCCGGACCCCCTCACCCATCGCCGAATGCACCCCCTCGGCGATCAGGTCGGCGACCTCGCCACGTTTCCGGCCGCGGAGGCTGGTGTCCTCCCGGACGATCACCACATCGAAGTGGTGGGCGGCGATCGCTCCCAGCTCACGCATGTCGGCGTCGCGCCGGTCGCCGGCGGTGGCGATCACGCCGATCCGGCTCACCTTGCCCAGCTCCGAGGCCTTGTCCAGGGCAGCCCCGGTCTTGTCCACGAAGTCGCCGAGCATCCGCAGCCCCGGGGCGTTGTGGGCGTAGTCGACGACGACCGTACGACCCTCGACCTGCACCTCGTTCAACCGGCCGGGGGAGAGGTAGTAGTTGGTCGAGAACGACCGCAGACCCTGGCGGATGTCGTGCAGCGACGCGCCGGCGGCGAACGCGGCCGCGGCGGCGGCCATGGCGTTCTGCACGTTCATCGTCGCCCGGCCACCGAAGGTCGCCGGCAACAGGTGGGTCCAGGCCAGCTGCATGGCCCGACGACCCTCCTTGACCACGATCATCTCGCCGAGCTCGCTGCGCTCCAGCACCACCGCGCGACCGCCGCGGCGGCAGTGGTCGTCCACCGACTCCCACACCTCGCTGCCCGGCTCGGAGAGGGTGAACCAGACGACGCGACCCGAGCAGCGGCGGCGCATGGCCCGGACCAGCGGGTCGTCGGCGTTCAGCACCGCGTACCCGTTGCGCGGGACGGCCTCGACCACGACGGCCTTGACGTCGGCCAGCTGCTCGAGGGTGTCGATGCCACGCAGACCGAGATGGTCGGGCTGCACGTTCAGCACCACGCCGACGTCGTTGCGCTCGTAGCCCAGACCCTCGCGCAGGATGCCGCCCCGGGCGACCTCGAACATGGCGAAGTCGACCCGCGGGTTCTGCAGCACCATCTTGGCCGAGCGCGGTCCCGAGGCGTCGGCGCGGATGACCAGTCGCTCGTCGATGACCACGCCGTCGGTGGAGGTCATCCCGACCTTGCGGCCGATGCCCTTGAAGATGTGGGCGATCATCCGCGAGGTGGTGGTCTTGCCGTTGGTGCCGGTGACCGCCACGATCGGGATCCGGCTGGGCGAGCCGGGCGGGAACAGCATGTCGATCACCGGCTTGGCGATGTACTGCGGGTCACCGACGGTCGGGTGGGTGTGCATCCGGAAGCCCGGGGCGGCGTTGACCTCGCAGATCGCACCGCCGGTCTCGCGTACGGGCTGGGTGATGTCGGGGGCGATGAAGTCGATGCCGGCGATGTCCAGCCCGATCACCCGGGCCGCCTCCTCGGCGATCTCGATGTTCTCCGGGTGGGCCTCGAGCGTCCGGTCGATGGAGATGCCGCCGGTGGACATGTTGCCGGTCAGGGTGAGCTTGATCATCTCGCCGGCCGGTGGGACGTCGTCCATCCCGAAGCCCTGCTGGGCCACGAGATCGACGGCGGCCTGGTCGACCTTGATCTTGGTCAGCACCTTCTCGTGGCCCACGCCGCGGCGGGGGTCGGCGTTGGTCTTGTCCACCAGCTCGGTGATCGTGAGCGTCCCGTCGCCCACCACGTGGGCCGGCACCCGCTCGGCGATCGCGGCGATCCGGCCGTCGATCACCAGACAGCGGTAGTCCTTGCCGGTCACGTACGTCTCGACGATCACCCAGCCGTTGCGGGACTCGCCTTCCGCCACCTCGAAACCGGCCCGGACGGCGTCGGGGTCGGTCAGGTTCAAGATCACGCCGCGACCGTGGTTGCCGTCCAGCGGCTTGACCACCACCGGATAGCCGATCCGCTCGGCCAGCTTCACCGCGTCGTCGGCCCGGCGGACCGACTGCGAGCGGGGCACCGGTAGTCCGGCCGACGCCAGCAGGGTCAGGGTGAGCTCCTTGTTGCTGGCGATGTCGACGGCGACAGAGGAGGTGTTGGAGGTCATGGTGGCCCGGATGCGCTTCTGGTGCACCCCCTGGCCGAGCTGGACCAGGGACGAGCTGTTCAGCCGGATGAACGGGATGTCCCGACTGACGGCCTCGTCGATGATCGCCTGGGTGGACGGTCCGAAGGCTGACCGCTCCCCGCGGATGATGAAGCTCTCCAGCTCGGCCTCGAAGTCGAACTCCGGATCGTGCTCGACCAGGTCGTTGACCAGCCGGACGGCCAGCTGGCCGGCCGCCAACCCGACCGACTCGTCGGAGTAGGCGAAGATCACGTTGTACTGGCCGCGGACGCCCTTCACCCCCCGCGTCTTGCCGCGGCGCATGTCGTGGCCGACCGACTGCTGGAGCTGGAGGGCGACGTGCTCGGACACGTGCCCCAGCCAGGTGCCCTCCTCCAGGCGCTCCACGAACCCGCCGCGTCGACCGCGGCTGCAGGTGTGGTTGCGCAGACCCGGCAGCCGTTCCAACAGACCCTCGGTGAACCCCGGGATCAGGTTGGTGGGGAAGTCCTCCAGCACACCCAGGTCGACCACCAGCTGGATCGCCGGCTCGTAGTGCCACACGTTCGGGCCGCGGTAGACCCGGCTGGACAGGATCTTCAGCTCGGGGCGGGGGATCGCGCTGGCGGTCTCGGTCATGGGCGGAGCCTCTCGGGAGTGAGGATCGACGTGGTGGTGCAGCAGCGGTTCGCGACCGATCCTTGCACCTGCCCACCCGCGGTGTCTGCGGGCTCTCGGGCTAGCCGCGTCGACCGCGCCGGAGACGGCGGGCGTAGTGCGTGGGAGAGATCCCCTCCGCCGCGATGTCCCGGGCCAGACCGCGCAGATCCGACTCGGCGGCGGCCACCTCGGCCACCTCGGCGTCCGGCAGCGGCTCGACGTGCTGCACCAGCGTCCGCCTGGTCAGGTCGAACCGACTGCCGGCGGGCAGCACGTGGATGGTGGCCCCCGACACCAGCAGCGGTGCGGTGCGCTTGGCTGCGTACGCGTTGCTGATCAGGTGCGTGCCGTCGACGACCGTGACCGCACCGCGCCCGACCACCTCCAGCTGGTCACCCCGCCGGACCACGGCCGCGGTGTCCTCGTCCACCCCGATGCCCAGCAGCGACGGCGACTGGGCCACCAGGGACAGCAGGCGTCCGTACCGGTTGCGCTGCTCGAAGTGCTGGTCGATCACCACACCGCGCAGCAGCCCGAGCCCGACCGACAGCTGACTCATCCGCTGCTTCGGCGTCGAGCCGCCACTACCGAAGGCGATCATGTGCTCGGCGACGATGCTGGCCCCGGCCGACGTGCCGCCCACGGCGGCGCCCCGGGCGTACGCGGCGTGGACGGCGGCGGCGAACGGCGTCCCGATGATGAAGCTGCTCAGCTTCAGCTGGTTGCCGCCGGTCATGAAGACGCCGGTGGCGTCGCCGAGCCGAGCCACCAGCTCGGGATCCTGAGCGTCCGCACGGCTCTCGGGCCGCACCGCTTCCACCGAGGCGGCACCGAGCGAGCGGAAGACGGCCTGGTAGACCTCGACCACCTCCGGTCCCAGCGACGAGGCGCTCGGCACCACGGCGATCCGTGCGTCCGCGCCGCCGGCCGCGGCGACGAAGGCGCGCAGCACCGTACGGCGCCGCAGCTTGGCCTCGGCACCGCCGATGGCGAAGAGGGTGCCCGTCACGGCCGTCGGCTCGGGGTCGCCCTCGTGGTCGGCATGCATGGCGCACAGGATAGGGCCGGGTTGTCAGACGCTGTGGTTGCTGGGGCGACCACAGAGGCTGACAACACGGCGGCTCAGCCGAGATCGGGCGGCAGCTGGATGAGACCGGAGCTCAGCGCGAGCACCACCGCATGCGTACGGTCCCGGGCCTGCAGCTTGCGGAGCACGGCCGCCACGTGCGTGCGGACGGTCTCCACCCCGATCACTGCCCGCTCCGCGATCGCCGCGTTGCCCAGTCCCTCGGCCATCAACCGGAGCACCTCGAGCTCGCGGGGGGTCAACGGCTCGCCGCGGTAGGTGGCGGGCCGACCGAGCCGGAGTACGAGGTCGCGGATCGCCGCCGGGTACAGGAGATGGTCGCTGGAGGCGACGGTACGCACCGCGTGGATGAGCTCCTCGGCAGTGGCGCGTTTGAGCAGGAAGCCGGCGGCGCCGGCCCGCATCGCGTCCAGCACGTAGTCGTCGGAGGCGAAGGTGGTGACCACCAGCACCCGGGGCGGTCGATCCAGCCGGAGCACCAGCTCGGTGGCCCGGATGCCGTCGAGGGCGGGCATCCGGACGTCCATGCAGACCACCTGCGGTCGCAGATCCCGGGCCATGGCCACCGCCTGGGCGCCGTCGGCCGCCTCGCCGATCACCCGCAGACCCGGTTCGCTGTCCAGGATCGCCCGGAGACCGGAGCGGACCAGCGGCTCGTCGTCCGCGATCAGCACCGTGATGTCCCTCGCCGCCGGGACCTCACCGTCAGCCGTCACCGGGACTCCCCGGTCGGGAGGTCGGCCCGCAGGATCCACGAGTCGTCCTCCGGGCCGGCCTGGACGCTGCCACCGAGTAGGCGCGCCCGTTCTCGCACACCCTGCAGGCCGTGTCCGCCGGGTCGCCTCCGACCGCCGGCTGTCGTCGACAACGGGCTGATCACCTCCAGCTGCAGGTCGGTGGCGGTCCGGCGGACCCGGACGCTGACCTCACCGGGACCGGCGTACCGCTGCGCGTTGGTCAGACCCTCGGCCACGATCCGGTACGCCGACCGCGACACCAGGGCGGGCAGGTCGTCGACGGGATCGCTCTCCACCCGGACCGACAGCTGGTTGCGCCGATGCACCCCGATCAGATCCGCCAGTCCGCGGAGATCGGGCTCCGGGGCCGAGTCCGCCACCTCGTCGCGGAGCATGCCGAGCAGACCGTCGAGCTCGGTCAGGGCCTGCCGGGCCGCAGTCTCGATCACCTCGAGCGCCTCCGTGGCGCGGTCGGCGTTCCCGAGCGCACCCCGACGTCCGGCGGTGGCCTGCACGGCGATCACCGTCAGAGCATGACCGATGCCGTCGTGCAGCTCCCGGGCCAACCGGACGTGCTCCACCTCGGCCGCCAGCCGGGCCTCGGCCACCAGCAGCCGATCTCGGGCCGTCGCGCCGAGGAAGGAGGGGGCCAGACGGGCGGCGACCGCGCCGATGCCCCAGATCGCGGCCAGACACGCGATGACAGCGGCGAGGGCGATCAGCACGACGACGGCGGTGCCGGCGGGGCCGTCGGGCGGCGGAACGGAGACCCGGGCGAGCACCTCGTCGGCGCCGGCCAGGGCGCTGACGGCCACCACCACAGCCCCGGGAACCACACCCAGCAACAAGAAGCCGGCCAGCAGACCGAGCACGAGGTGGGTGACCACCCAACCGATGGATCGCCAGCGCCCGAGCCGGTGTGCCGGGACCAGCCGGTCGTCGGCGACGCGGAGCATGGCGCGGGCCGCGGTGACCTCCAGCTCACGGGCGCCCGGCACCAGCCCGAGCAACGGAACCAGCAGCAGGCTGGTTGCCACCGCGGCCCACGGGACCGGGGTGATCTCGACCAGCAGCTGGCCCAGGCTGGCAGCCACGAGCACGGCGGCCGTGCCGATCGCCGCACCCAGCATCAACCACGCGGTGCGGGTGACGAACCTGATCACTGTCCCGCGCCCGCGCCCGCGCCGGTTTCGGTCTGCTGGTCGCACGGCCGCATCATGTCAGCGAGCCCGTGGCGCCGCCGCGGTCGTCGACCCGCGGCGGTGCCCGACGTAGCCCCAGACCGCGAGACCGAGCAGCGGTCCCCAGATCCAGCAGGGGAACAGCAGGAGGGCGAGCAACCGCTCCGTACCGGTCATCCCGCCGGGCCCGGCGTCGGTCGGAGCCACGCTCAGCAGCATGATCATCGGCAGCGCGGCCGACGTGACCACGGCGGCCACCAGACCGCCGGGCACCGCGGCCACAGCGATCGGCACCGGTCGCCCGGCGACCACCGGCACCCAGCGGGGGAAACGCTCGCCCCACGGCCGGATCAGTCCGATCGTCAGCACGGCTCCGAGCAGGGCGGCGCCCCCCAGCAGCAGGCCCCAGAGCCGGGTGCTCGGCGGCAGCGTCTCGGTCGCCGGCACGAACAACGGCCAGGGGGTCAACCAGGACATCCGCACCAGCCCGTAGGGCACCGGGCCGAGAGCGGCCAGCACCGTGATCACCGTGCGGTGACGGACCACCAGGGCGGTCAGGCGGCGACCGGTCGCCGACGTGCTCAGAAGACGGCCGGTGATCAGGGCCCAGGCCAGTGCTGCGGCCAGGTCGACCACAGCGAGCAGCAGCCCGGGCCAGGCCCGGCCGACACCGGTGGCCAGTCCGTGGAGCAGCGTGCCGAGCGCGTCGGAGCGCAGCAGCCCGGCCGCCAGGCCGGCAGCCACCGCGACGAGCGCCAGTGCCAGCACCGGCCACCGGAGCACGCGATAGCGACGGACCACGCCGACGACCACGACACCGAGCCCGACGGGCAGGGCGAAGGCGAGCAGATACCCGGCGAGGGCCAGGGCTTGCGTGGTCTGCAGCAGCAGGCCGAAGACGACGGCCTCGATCGCTCCCGTGGCGGCGAGTGCGGTGGCGCCCACGCGACCCCGGGTCGCGGCGGCCACCACTGCCCCGAGGGCGGCGGCGCAGACGGCCAGGGCGGTCGCGGCGGTCGACGACATGAGGCCGGAGGCGGTCGTGGGCAAGGTCGCCACCAGCGCGGCGGCGGTCGTGCTGAGGGCGACGGCGGTGATCAGGTGGCCTGCGGGCACGAGGCGTGGAACCGACGGCGGCCCGGGGACGGCGTGGTGGGTGGTGACGAGAGGTTCACTCATACCTCGAGCGTCGCGGTCCCGACAGCACCGGTCCTCACCCGTTCGGGGGACCGCTGGCCGCGGACGGGTGAGACTCAGTCCTGCTCGACGCCCAGCCAGCTGACCGCGGCGATCAGGGACTGTGCCGCCGCCTCGCGCACCGAGCGCAGGGCGGCACGGCGCCGGTCCGCCTCGTAGACCGAGATGCTGGAGCCGTCGCCCTCCAGGGCCACCGAGCAGGCCAGCCACAGTCGGGCCGCTCGATCGGCGGCCACTCGCTGGCGCGGTGGGTAGCCGGGGGCGAGCTCGATGGCCGCGTCCCTCGGCCGCCGCCCACCGGCGATGTCGAGATCGGTGAGCTCCCGGGCCGCCGTCAGCACGATCTCACTCAGCTCCCGCTCCGCCTCGTACGCGGTCGGCACCGCCCCGGGTCGCTCGGCCGGCAGCACCTCCCACTGCAGCGCCGGGCCCACCTGGTGCGGCACCAGGGCCAGGCCGCCGCCGCTCGCCACCACGGCCATCCCGGCGGCCAGCGCAGCGCGGACGAGGTCGGGCGGACCCTGCAGCGGCGCGAGCCGACCCGGACCCGGCAGGGCCAGCAGCCACGGCCCGCCCGGCTGGGCGAGGAGGTCGTCGAACACCTCCGGCAGCGGCACCGCGGCCCACGGATCGACCCCGAGAAGACCGCCCGGGTCGACCACGTGGTGGGCCAGGTCGGCGCCCTGCACCGCGAACGGCGCCCGTTCGCGCAGCGCCGGGTCGAGGCCGGCCGCGTTCAGGTAGCTGACCAGACGGACCGTGGCGAGCAACGTCACCAGCGCAGCATAGGAGGGTGGTGTCGCACGCGGCGCCGCCCTCCTGTGCGCCTGTAGGTTGGCCCTCATGGTGGCAGTGGTGGACCTGGCCGGTGTGAGCATCGTCCGGGGAGGATCGACCCTGCTGGACGACATCACGGTGCAGATCGACGAGGCGGACCGCTGGGTGGTGATCGGTCCCAACGGCGCCGGCAAGACCACGCTGCTGCAGGTCCTCGGTGCGCAGATCCATCCGACCGACGGCGTGGCGGGACTGCTCGGCGAGGTGCTCGGCACGGTCGACGTCTTCGAGCTGCGGCCGCGGATCGGCATCACCTCGGCGGCCCTCGCCGAGCGGATCCCACGCAGCGAGCGGGTGCACGACGTTGTCGTCTCGGCGTCGTACGCGGTGCTCGGTCGGTGGCGGGAGGACTACGACGAGCTGGACCACCAGCGGGCCGATGAGCTGCTCGATCAGCTCGGCATCGGCGGACTCGTCGATCGCACCTTCGGCACCTTGAGCGAGGGCGAGCGGAAGCGGGTGCAGATCGCCCGGGCGCTGATGACCGACCCGGAGCTGCTGCTGCTGGACGAACCGGCGGCCGGTCTGGACCTGTCGGGACGGGAGGCCCTGGTGCGCACCCTGTCCGACCTGGCCCAGGACCCTTACGCGCCCGCGTCGGTGCTGGTCACCCACCACGTCGAAGAGATCCCGGTCGGCATCACGCACGCCCTGCTGCTCAAGGGCGGCCGCCTGGTCGCGGCCGGCCCGGTGGACGCCACCCTGACCGCAGAGAACCTGTCCGCCACCTTCGACCTGCCGCTGAGCTTGTCCAGGGCGGATGGTCGCTGGGCCGCTCGGGCCCGCTGATCACGGCAGTTTTCGCCGGCCGGCGGGTTTCGCCCGTCTGGCAGGATGGAAGCACGGCACGAAAGGCGTCGCGACGTGGGAGTCAACTTGACCGACTGGTTGGGAGAGCACGCCTGGGCCATCTGGCTCGGGCTGGCCGCTCTGCTCGCCGTGGCCGAGATCGTGTCGCTGGACCTGGTGTTGATCATGCTCGCGGTCGGAGCCCTGGCGGGTGCCGGCACGGCGGTGATCGCGCCCGGCGCGTGGTGGCTGCAGGTCCTGGTGGCAACCGTCGTCTCGGTGGCGACCCTGCTGCTGCTGCGGCCGACCCTGATCGACAAGGTCCGCAGTCTGCCGGGCTACCGCTCGTCGGCGGACACGATGGTCGGCAGCACAGGTGTCGCGATGTCGGCGATCACGGCGCAGGGCGGCGAGATCAAGGTCGCCGGCCAGAGCTGGACGGCGCGCACGATGGTGCCCGGTCAAGTGATCGACCAGGGCGTCGAGATCGAGGTGTACGAGGTCGACGGCGCCATCGCCGTGGTCTACCCGAAGCACGGCGAGCTGCCCTGAGGAGATCGGCTCGGCGGCCTCGCGGCCGGACCTGGCCCGATCGACTGGTACGAAGGTAGGTAGAAGCTGACGTGAAATGGGTGAGTGAGAGATGGACCTGGCAGTACTGATCGTGATCATCGTGGTGGCTCTGGCCGTCGCGATGTTCCTCGGAGCGACGGTCAAAGTCATCCGACAGCAGCAGATCGGCGTCGTCGAGCGGTTGGGCAAGTTCCACCGCACCCTCGAGCCCGGCCCGCACCTGGTGATCCCGGTCTTCGACCGGGTCCGGTACACGCTGGACATGCGTGAGGCGGTGGTCCCGTTCCCGCCCCAGGGTGTGATCACCGAGGACAACCTGATGGTGGGTATCGACTCGGTCATCTACTACCAGATCCTCGATGCCCGACGGGCCGCGTACGAGGCTCAGGACTACATCAAGGCCATCGAGCAGCTGACCATGACGACCCTGCGCAACATCATCGGCGGGCTCGACCTCGAGCAGACGCTGACCAGCCGCGAGGAGATCAACCAGAAGCTCCGGGTGGTGCTCGACGAGGCCACCGGCAAGTGGGGCATCAAGGTGAACCGGGTCGAGCTGCGGGCCATCGACCCGCCGGCGACGATCCGGGACGCGATGGAGAAGGGTGCCCGCGCCGAGCGTGACAAGCGGGCCTCGATCCTGATCGCCGAAGGCCAGCGGCAGTCCCAGATCCTGGCCGCCGGCGGCGAGAAAGAGTCCTCGATCCTGCGCGCCCAAGGCGATCGCGAAGCGGCTGTGCTGCGGGCCCAGGCCGACCGGCAGGCGCAGATGCTGCGGGCCGAGGGTGAGGCACAGGCCATCTCGACCGTGTTCAACGCGATCCACGCCGGCGAACCGGACCAGGCCCTGCTCTCCTACCAGTACATGCAGATGCTGCCCACGCTGGCCAGGGGAGACTCGAACAAGCTCTGGATCGTGCCGAGTGAGATCGGCAAGGCCCTCGAGGGTCTGGGTGGTTCGCTCGGCTCGCTGACCGAGGCCTTCACCGGTTCCGACGCCGCCCCGACGCGCGACAAAGGCAAGTTCAAGGCCCCGGAGAAGGTCGACGTCCAGGCCGAGATCACCCAGCAGGCGAAAGACGATGCCGCCGAGTCCGAGCGGATCGTGCAGGCGGCGATCGCCGAGGCCCAGGAGCTCGAGCGGACCGGCCGGCCGAAGGCCGCGTCGTTGGCCGGCCCGAGCGAGCCTCGCGAGATCGGCACAGGGGAGCAGTTCGCTCCGACGGATGCTGCGCTCGACGACCAGCCTGGCCCCGAGTTCACCCAGCCTGACGGCTCCCAGCTGAGGTGAGCTGGTGGGAGCTGCTGCTCATCGCGCTGGCGGGCAGCGGGGCCGGTCTGATCAACGCGGTGGTGGGGACCGGGACCCTGATCACGTTCCCCACCCTGTTGGCCCTCGGCGTCCCACCCGTCCTGGCCAACGTCTCCAACAGCATCGGGCTCGCGCCCGGCTCGCTGTCGGCCGCCCTGGCCAGCAAGCCGGACCTGGTGGGTCAGCGCGCCCGCATCATCCGGTACGGCATCGCCTCGCTGCTCGGCAGCATCGTGGGGGCCGGGCTGCTGCTGTGGCTGCCCGCCGCGGCGTTCAAGGCGATCGTGCCGGTGCTGATCGGCATCGGCTGCGTGCTCGTGATCATCGGACCCTGGCTGACCCGTCGGATCGCGGCCCGACGGGAGCGGCTCGGGGTGGGCGAGGTCTCCGCCGACGGCCCGCCCTGGCTGTTCATCGCGATCATCTTCACCGGCATGTACGGCGGCTACTTCGGTGCTGCGCAGGGCGTGCTGGTGCTGGCGATCATGGGCGTCGCGTTCGCCGAGACGATGCCCCGGATCAACGGGCTCAAGAACGTGCTGGTGATGATCGCCAACGCGGTCGCCGGCATCGTGTTCGTGATCATCTCCGAGGTCGACTGGTGGATCGTGCTGGCCCTGGCCGTCGGCTCCGTGCTGGGCGCGCAGGTCGGGGCCCGGATCGGCCGCAAGCTGCCCCCGGTCGTCTACCGGGTGGTGATCGTGACGGTCGGCGTGGTGGCGATCATCGCGCTGGTGCGCTGATCGCTGACGTCGCCTGGCCGGGGCAGCAGCGCTCGAGGAGGCCGAGCACGCAGTCCACCATCACCACGCCGAGATCGTCCGCCGAGATCGTCTGGCGATCGGCTTCGACATCGCGTTCCCAGGCGGCGAAGGCGCTGATCACCATCCGGACGGCCGTCGAGATCCGGATGGAGCCCTCGGAGCCGGCACAGATCCGCCGCTCGATCTGCTCGAGCAACTCGATCAGGATCAGCTGCCACTCCTCCTGCGGCCGACCGGCCAGGTTCGGTCGCAGTCGGGGCACCATCGCCAGCGGATAGCGACGGAGCTCGTCCTCGATGAAGCGGGCCCAGTAGCTCGGTCGGCGGGCGCCGATGAACTCGGCGAACGGCTGCACCGACGCCTCGACCAGCTCACGCAGCTCGGGTTCGCGGCCGGACCAGGTGGTGGTCAGCTCGAGTCGACGGCGGTTGACCACCGCGCTTCGTCGTTCCCAGACGGCGTCCAACAGACCACGTCGATCGCCGAAGTGGTACGTGATGGCCGAGTTGTGGCGTTGGCCGGCGGCGGCGATGATCGCCCGCGAGGACGTGCCCTCGTCGGTGTGCAGGGCTACCAGACGCTCGGCGGCGTCGATCAGACGGTCGCGGACGGCGTCGCTCGACTCACGCGGACCGCAGGGGAGAAGACTCCCTTCGCTCGGCATGACGGAAACCCTAGCGCCCGAGCTGCCCCTCGAGACGGTGAGCGCTCGCCACCCGCAACGGGGTGAGGATGGCAGTGAGCCTAGGGCAGTTGTCCTACTGTGGTGACCAGTGTCTCCGACAGTTCGACGCGCGACGGGAGGATTCGATGCTCAAGCGGGGCCGGGTGGCGAGTCCCACGGCGACGACGTCGGACCGAGTGGTCGGGCTGGCACTCCCCGCGTCATCTCCGCCCCAGATGGTCGTGGTCAGCGGCGCCGCCGGATCCGGCCGTACGACTCTGTTGCGCGAGGCGGTCGCGCGACTGCAGCGCGACGCGATCTGGGTGGACTGCTCGGTCTTCGCGCACCGGCGCCCGCTACGCAGCCTTCACGATGCCGTGGCCTCGACCAGCCCACAGGTGTTCCCGGCCGAGATGGCCACCGCGCTGGCCGACCGTCTCACGGCGTCGCCGTCGCCCGAGCCTGACGAGATCGGGGCGCTGATCTGGTCGGTGATCAGCGTCGGGGTGCCCCTCATGGGCGACCAGGTCGTGGTCCTGGACGACTTCGATCTGCTCGATCCGGCGTCGCAACAGGTGGCCAGCTACCTGCTGCATCGGGTGGCTCAGTTCGGCCGCGTGCCCGTGGTGGTGTCGGTGGCCAGCGGGGCCGACCGGGTCGGCGGCCACGCCGCCACCGTGGACATCGACCCGTTGACGACCGACGAGGTCCGCGTGATCGTCGAGGACCTGATCGAGGAGCCGGTGCCGTACCGGGTGGCGGAGGGGCTGTGGCAGGGCACCGGCGGGAATCTTCTCGCGGTCGTCGAGGCGGTGGGTCAGCTGACCCCGGAACGGCTGACCGGCCGCGACCTCCTTCCGCACCCGCTGGCACTGAGCCGCTCGGCCGCGCACCGGCTGCTCAGGACCGAGGACGCGCGCGCCTCTGGACGGCTCGAGCTGTTGGCTGCGCTGGCCGTCGACCCGTTCGTCACCCGGGATCAAGCAGTGCGCCTGTCCGGGTCCACGGGCGCCTTCGACGAGGCGGTCGCCGCCGGATCGATCGAGCAGACGCCGCTCGGCCTGCGCGCTCGGGTGCCGGCTGAGGCCCTGGCTGCCTGGGAGCTCGCCCCGAGCGTCACCCGCCGACGTGTGCACGGCGTCCTGGCGGACGGACCCGAGGCGTGGTGCGCCCCGCTCCATCGCTCGCTCGCCGGTGACGACACGTCGGCGGCGGAGGCGTTCGCCACCGCCGCGATGTGTCACCGTCTCGGACCGCCCGGTCACGTCGCCATGGTCTTGGACGCCGTCGGGTGGGCGCTGCCGGCCACGGGCTTCGCGGTGGCCCAGCTGCTGATGGCCGACGGCTACGTGGCCTCGGTCCGCAGGATCGTGGATGCGCCCGTCTCGCCGGACGGGACACCTGCGGGAGAGCTGGACGCACTGCGAAGCCAGCTCGCGGTCCTGAGTGGTCACGTACGCGACGCCCTCGCCGAACCCGATCGGCGGCCGCCGGCGGGAACCGATCTCGACCAGTGGGTGCGGACGGTGCTGGGTACGGCCCGGGCCCTCATCCACCGGCAGGACCTGGTGGCAGCCCGGCAGCTGCTCGACACGACGGCCGAGAGCCTGGCGACGGCCTCGCCGAGTCTCCGTGCGGAGGCGCGCTTCGTCCGGGCCGAGCTCGGCTACCAGCGACAGGAGGAGCGGTCGCTCACCGAGATCAGTCGGGCCGCCGGGGACTGGCTCCAGGGCACGGACGGTGCCGACGATCCGCTCAGCATCGCGGTCATGGTCTTCTACCTGCTCGCGGTGGGCAATCCCGCTCTCGCCGGCGCGATCCTGAACCGCACCGAACCACCGGTCGACGCCGGCGCGCTGGTCCGCGTCGCGCACCTCGTCGGACGGATCCAGACCGAGCTCGTCTGGGGGCGCTACACCGCCGCCGACCACCTGATCACCGCGATGGATCGGGAGCTGCCCTACTCCGACAACGGCGCCCACACCATCGGCCTGGTGGTCACCGTGGGAGCCGCGCGCGGCCCCGACCCGGCCCGAGACCGCATCGAGTGGCGGCTCGATCATCCCGACCTGGGTGGCCAGCCGTCGCACGCCCGCAGTGAGGTCGCCGCCGCGAACGGTCTGCGCTGCCTGGTGGACGGTGCGTACGGACAGGCGCTCGCGCTGCTCGATCAGGCTCTGCGGCCGCGGCCGGTCCTGTTCACCGGGGCGACCACCGTGCTGGCCAATCTGCTCGAGGCCAACCGGGCGCTCGGGGCGAGCCCGGCTGCGACCCGCTCGCTGCGCGCCGGGCTGGGTGACTGGTGGCCGGATCGCTACGGAGAGCGGTTCGCCGGGTTGGAGGCGCGCTGCGACGCCCTCTGCGCCGAGGTCGAGGATCTCGATGTCGGCTTCCGGGCCGCCCTGGACCGCACCAGCGTGGACTTCCCGGTCGACGTGGCCCGCACGCACCTGGCGTACGGGCGCTGTCTGCTGCAGGCGGGCAGGACCGGCGACGCCCACCAGCAGCTGGAGCGGGCCGCGGCGCTGTTCGCCAACGAACGGCTGCACGGCTGGGTCGCGCACGCAGAGGGGCTGCGGTCCAGACCGTCGGCGCCCAGGATCGAGGCCGGTCTCACTCCGACCGAGCGCGAGATCGTCTCCCTGGTGCTGCAGCGACGCACCAACGCGGAGATCGCCGGCGCGCTGTTCATGTCCAAGCGCACCATCGAGCTGCACCTCACCCGCGTCTTCCGGAAGGTGGGGGTCGCGCGCAAGTCGCAGCTGATCGAGCTCGACTCCGTCCGTGACCTGGTGGGCCGACCGACCGTCGGCTGATCGGCTGTCGTGCTCAGCTCGCCGGCATGGCCAGGTCCAGCACCGTCACACCGGGAAGCGCCGCCAGGGCGTCACCGCTGACGGCGATCTTGCTGCGGCGCAGCCCGCTGCCGATCACCAGCCAGGGCTGACGGGTCACCGCGGTGTCCACCAGGATCGGCCAGGCCGTCGGTAGCCCGACCGGGGTGATGCCGCCGTACTCCATCCCGGTCTGTGCGACCGCGTCGTCCATCGGGGCGAAGGAGATCTTGCGGACGTCCAGGTGCTTGCGCACGATCTTGTTCACATCGGCCCGGTCGCTGGCCAGCACCAGACAGGCCGCCATGGTGGTCGTCTCCGCCCGCCGCCCAGCCACCACCACGCAGTTCGCCGAGGCGTGCAGCCCGACCTCGTACGCCGCACAGAACGCCGCCGTGTCGGCCAGCGACGGATCGATCTCGCTGACGTAGAGGTCGCCGGCGGTGGCCACCACAGCCGCGACGGGGTCGGCGAGCAGGTCGAGTCGATCGGCCGCGGGGAGCCAGGACAGAGTGCCGATGATCGGAGCAGTCACGGGGCGACCCTAGTGTCGTCCCGGTGCTCGTCACCAGCAGAAGGCGACCACGAACATGACCAGGCAGATGGTGGCCGGGACGAGCATCAGCGCCCAGTCACCGCGGTCACCGGCGGCGAAGCCGGGGTGCGTCGGTTCGACGGTCGGACGGTCGGCAGTCTCGACGACGGCGGGCATCGGCAGCTGGACTGCTTCGGTCATGATCATCCCCTTTTGTGAGGGTGCGTACGCGGTCGACGCTAGGCAGAGACCCCCGCGGTCGGCCAGATACCGTCGGGCTCTTTGCGGATCGGGCGGACGAATCTTGCGGACTCCTCGCCGAGCGGCTCTGCGCGCGCCGCCGGCTCAGATCAGCGCGGCCAGCACCCAGGCGCACCCGGCCGCCCAGCCGAGGCTGGCGAAGGTCCCGATGATGAAGCGCTCGCCGGCGCCGGTGTCGGCGCCGGACAGGGTACGCAGCTCCGGATAGCGGGCCAGGCCCTTCACGGCGATGATCGCCGCCAGGCCCTCCGGCCAGCCCGCGACCAGGGTGCCCAGCAGGGCCAGTCGTTCGAGGGCACCGATCCAGGCTCCGCCGCGCAGCACATCGCGGTGGACCCGCGCGGTGGTCGGCGCGGCCGCACTGGCCAGACCGAGGACGCAGCTGGTGACCGCCCCGCCGCCGAGCACCACGAGGGGGCCGGCGAGCACGACAGCGACCCAGCGCCACGGTCCGGTCGGGGGTGGCGTGGTCGCGGTCAGGATGGCCCCGACACCGACCAGCAGCACCAGCGCGGCGAGCACGATGACCCGGCCGCGGCGGCTCTCGCGAGCCGTCGGCCAGGGCCCGGTCCCGGTGGGCAGCCAGATCCAGGCGGCGAGCACCGTCGCCGCCAGCCAGAGGCCCAGAACGATCCCGGACGCGACGCTCATGTTCGGTTCCCGGGGTCGGCCGCCGCCGCCGCGGCGTCGGTGCGCGCGAGCAGCCGCGCCGCCACGGGGCGGGCGGCGACGTCGAGGGACCACCGGGCAGCGAGCAGCCGCTGGTGGACGGCCTGCCGGCTGATGCCGAGACGGTCTCCGATCTCGGCCTGGGTGAGCCCCTCCTCGGACAGGTCGGCGGCGGCCCACCCGGCAGCGCTGCGCCGGGTGCGTAGCGCCAGCACCAGGCTGAGCAGCACCTCGGCCTCGTCGGCTTCGTTCTCGGCCGGGGGCGTCGCGACGACCCGCAGGTGGTCGGCTCGCTCCTTGGCCTCCTCCACAGCGCGCCGCGCCGCCAGGAACGCCGGTCCGCGTGCCTCCCGCAGGTCCACCGGTGTCGGCTCCTCGACGCGTCCGACCCCCACGCCGACGTGCCACGCACCCTCCCGCATGAGACTCAGGATGGCATCCACCACCGACACAGGTCGGCCGCTGAAGAGGACCTGGAACTCGTCGCCGACCGTACGGGTGACAGGGGTGCCGGGGAAGCGCTCGGTCAGGGCGGCCATGGTCGCGGCCACCAGGTCCCGGCGGCGCCGGGAGGAGATCTGGTCGATCGTGAGCACGTACGGCATCTGTCAAGTTTAGAACCTTGCTTTGGGTAATAGCAAGGCTGGAGGCTTGACGGCACCCGGGAGCTGTTCGGGCAGCATGGGTACGTGACCCAGCTGGAGAACCACCCAGGCCGAGCGACGGTGAGCGACCCCGCTGACGCACGTCTCGCCGACTACGTGCGGCTGCGGGACACCTCGCTGCGACGTCACCTGGAGTCCACCCACGGACTGTTCATCGCCGAGGGCGAGAAGGTGATCCGCCGGGCCATCGAGGCGGGCTACCGACCGCGGTCGTTCCTGCTGGCCGAGCGCTGGCTGCCCGGCCTGGCCGACGTCCTCCGGCGCTGGCCCGATGCGCCGGTCTACGTGGTGAGCGAGGCCATGGCGGAGGAGGTGACCGGCTTCCACGTGCACCGCGGCGCCCTGGCGTCGCTGCATCGCGAGATCCGACACACGGTCGCCGAGCTGCTGCTGACCGAGCGGCTGGTGGTGATCGAGGACGTGGTCGACCACACCAACGTCGGAGCCGTGCTGCGCAACGCCGCCGCGTTGGGCTGGGACGGCGTGCTGCTCAGCCCGCGGGCGGCCGACCCGCTCTACCGTCGCTCGGTCAAGGTGAGCATGGGAGCCGTGTTCAGCCTGCCCTGGGCACGGCTGGCCGACTGGGCCACGGCGCCGGAGCTGCTGCGGGCCGCCGGCTTCACCACTGTCGCGCTGACCCTGGCCGAGGATGCCGTCGACCTCGCCGAGGTGGCCGGACGGCTGCGGCCGGCTCCGCGGGATCTTGAGGCTGGGCGGCATGGCACCAAGGTCGCCGTCCTGCTGGGTACCGAGGGTGCCGGGCTGTCGCAGCGCTGGACCGCGGCTGCCGACGTCCGGGCCGTCATCCCGATGCAGGCCGGCATCGACTCGCTCAACGTCGCGGCAGCTTCGGCGATCGCCTGTTACGTCCTCGGCCGCTGAGGGGCACCGGCGAACGTTCAGGTGATGTCCGGCTCGGCCTCGTCGTCGTCCTCTGACGGGACCTTCGGCGAGACCGGCCAGTCGTCCGGGTAGCGCTCGGCGAGCTCCTCGTGCTGCTGGTACAGCTTCTTCCGGGCCCGTCCGGCGAGCCGGTCCCCGAAGACCGTCCCGTTCAGGTGGTCCGTCTCGTGCTGCAGGCAGCGGGCCAGGAGACCGGTCCCGATCACCTCGATCTCGTCGCCGTACGCGTCCAGACCGCGGCAGACGGCGTGGTCCGGCCGGGCCAGCTCGCCGTACGCGCCGGGCAGCGACAGACAGCCCTCGTCGGCCTTCTCGAGGTTCCGGTCCTTGCCCTCCGGCAGCGTCACCACCGGGTTGCAGATCACCCCGGCGTGCCGTCGGTGGTCGTCGTCGGGGCAGTCGAAGACGAACACCGCGAGGTCGACGCCGACCTGGTTGGCGGCCAGACCGACACCCTCGGCGGCCTCCATGGTGGCGAACATGTCCTGGACGAGCGCGTGCAGGCGGTCGTCGAAGACCGTGACGTGTCGGGTCGGTGCGTGCATCACGGGCGTGCCCCAGCGGGTGATCGGCAACACCCTCCCACCGGTACGCAGCTCGGGCAGGGTCACGCCTCGGCCTCCTTCTGCTCAGCCTCGGTGAGATCGTGCACGAGCACCACACAGGTCGGAGTGGGCAGCGCCAGCTCCGCCGCGGGCCGGACCGGGGGCAGCGGCGAGACCTCGAAGACGGTGACCGTGTCACTCCTCTCGTTGCAGACCCAGAGCAGTCCGTGGTCGAGGGTGATGTCCCGCGGCCAGGTGCCGCCGCACGCGAACTCGGCCACCGGGGTGAGGGTGCCGGCCGGACCGTCGACGTCGAAGGCCGAGATGGTGTCGACACCCCGGTTGGCCACGTAGACCCGGGTCCCGTCGGTGGCGATCCCCGAGGGCTGGACGAGGCCGTCACGGGTCGAGGTCGCTATCACCTGCACCTCGCGCCAGCCGTCGCCGTCCCGGGCCCCCAGCCACAGCTCACCGCTGAGCTCGCCGGCCACGACCAGGTGGTCCTGGGCGACGACCAGGTGCCGAGGTCCGAACCCGGCGGGTAGCCGGATCGGGTCGCCGGTCTGGACCAGGACCCCCTCGTCGAGACGCAGCCGGTAGATCTGGTCGCCACCGAGGTCACAGGACAGGATCTCGTCGCCGTGGACGACGACCTGGTGCGCGTGCGCTCCGTCCTGCCGGTCGAGGACCGGGCCGTTGCCGATGAACTCCAGCGAGTCGGAGACCTCCGACAGGCTGCCGGTGGAGGAGATCGGGACCACCGACAGCACGCCGGAGCGATAGCTGGACACGATCGCGTACGCACCGTCGTCGGTGACGGCGACGTGGCAGGCGCCGTCGCCGGCGGTGGCGACCGTGGACAGCAGGGCGAGCGACCCGTCGTCGTCCCAGCGCAGGCTGCTGAGTCGGCCGGGGCTCTCCTCCGAGGTCGCCAGCAGGACCGGCAGGCTGGGATGGCGGACCAGCCAGGTCGGCGAGGCGAGCTCCATGGTGGAGACCTGCTCGAGTCGGACGCGCTTGGCGGAGAGCTCGTTCAGCAGGGAGCTGACGCCGACGGCATGGCCCGCCGGCTCGGTGTAGCCGCCGACGAAGACGTGGCGCAGGGCCGAAGTGGATGACACGCCGTCTTGGATATCACACGGGCGTGGCGACGGGCCGCAGAGTGGGCGGGTGGACCAAGCCCCGGAGGACCTTCTCCCACCCGCGCTGCGGGAGACCGTCGGGGACTACGTCGACCACCTGTCGCGGGACCGGGACCTGTCCGCCCACACGGTCCGGGCCTACCGCGGTGACCTGATCGACCTCTTCGCCCACCTGAGCCGGCTCGGTGCGGAGGATCTGTCGGGACTGACCGTGCGGTCGTTGCGCTCCTGGTTGGCCAACCAGCAGACCCGCGGTCGGGCCCGCGGCACGCTGCAGCGGAGGACCGCGGCGGTGCGGGTGTTCGGGCGCTGGGCCCTGCGGACCGGACGGCTGGACCACGACCCGGCCGCCGCCCTGCGGTCCCCGAAGCGTGTTCGATCGCTGCCGCCCACCCTGGAGAGCGTCGACGCCGTCGAGATGTTGACCGAGGCCCTGCGGGTCGCCGCCGACGGCGGAGGCCCCGGCGCCGCACGGGACGTCGCCATCCTCGAGCTGCTGTACGCCACCGGCATCCGGGTCTCCGAGCTGTGCGGGCTCGATCTCGGTGACGTCGACCCGGACCGCCAGACCGTACGGGTGCTCGGCAAGGGCAACAAGCAGCGGACAGTGCCCTATGGGTCGCCCGCGGCACGGGCCCTGCTGACCTGGCTGGCCGTGCGCGCCGAGCTCGCCCTGCCCGCGGCCGGCGCGGCGGTCTTCGTCGGCGATCGCGGGAACCGGATCGACCAGCGGGTGGTCCGTCGCATCGTGCACCGGGCGCTGGGGGTGGTCGACGGCGCTCCGGACCTCGGTCCGCACGGGTTGAGGCACGCGATGGCCACCCACCTGCTGGAGGGTGGCGCCGACCTGCGCAGCGTCCAGGAGCTGCTCGGCCACGCCTCCCTGGCCACCACGCAGATCTACACCCACGTCTCCGACGCCCGACTGCGAGCCGCCTTCCAGCAGGCGCATCCCCGGGCCTGACGCGCGTCCCGAGATCCATCGCTCAGAACATCGCCATCGGGTTGGCGAGGCGACCGCCGACCCAGAGCATCAGGTGCAGGTGACAGCCGGTCGAGTAGCCCGTCGTGCCGACGTAGCCCAGCAGCTGGCCGCGCCGGACGACGGTGCCGGGCCGGACGACGTACCGGGTGGCGTGGTTGTACCCGGTACGGACCCGGCGTCCGCCGATCTCGTGGTCGAGCATCAGCCGGTTCCCGTAGCCGGCGTTGTACGACACGGTCGCCACCCGCCCGGCCGCCGGCGCCCGGATCGGGGTGCCACAGCCCGCGCCGAAGTCGGTGCCGTCGTGCAGCTTCCAGACGTGCAGCACCGGGTGGAAGCGCATCCCGAACGGGGAGGTGATGCCGCCCGGGACCGGGCGGGCGAAGCCGCCGCGACCGGCCGGGATCACCGCGAAGGTGCTGACCTCCTGCTCGGCCACCCGCGCCTCTGCGAGCCGCTTCGCCGCTCGCCGATGCGCGACCGGGCGCTGGTCGGCCGGCAGCAGCCGGAGCACCGACTCGCCGCCCCCGACCAGGAGCAGCGGATTCAGATAGGTGTCGCCTCGCTTGAGTCCCCAGTGCAGACAGGACGAGCCGCAGTGCCCGCCGCGGCCGACCCGCCCGATCACCGCGCCGGCCTCGACCTCGTCACCGACGGCGGCCAGCGCGTCCACCGGCTCGTACGTGGTCCGCACCGAGCCGTGGTCGACGACCACCACACCCCGGCCGGCCAGTCGACCAGCGAAGCTGACCCGCCCCGCGGCCGCGGCGAGCACGGCCGCGCCGCGGTGAGCCGCCAGGTCGACACCTCGGTGCCCGGCGTTCCAGCGCTGGGCGGGCGGGTCGTAGCCGGCGACCACCCGGACCGCACCGGCGAGCGGCCACTGACCGGTGGAGGGCAGGCTGTCGGCCGCCGCCGGGGCCTGGCCCCAGACCGCCACCAGGACGGCCGTCGCCAGCAGGGTGATGGTGATTCGTCGCAGTCGCACATCTGCACACTGCGGACGTTCCCGGATTTCGACCGACCCGGTTCGGAATCTGTGGATGCCGCTCGAGGTGAGGTCCGCGCTGTGGACAAGCTCGCCGCTACGCCCTGCACGTCCTGACAGCCAGCCCCCGAGATGATGCACTGGGGGGATGGCACCCGCTGCTCCCGCATCCGACCCCGAGGTGCTGGTGGTCGACGGCGCGAACGTGGTGGGCTCCCGGCCCGACGGATGGTGGAAGGACCGATCGGGTGCGGCCGGACGCCTGCACGACCGACTCGTCACCAGTCCCGGTCTCGCCCCGCAGGTCGTCCTCGTGCTCGAAGGACGGGCGCGGGGCGGTGTGGCGGAGGGTCTGACCGGGGCCGTCGAGGTCGTGCACGCCGGCGGCGAGGGCGACGACACGATCGTCGCGGAGGCCGCCCGGGCGGCGGGTGCGGGCCGGCTGGTCGCCGTCGTCACCGCGGACCGCGGACTCGCGGCCCGGGTGCAGGATCTGGGGGCGACCGTACGTCGTCCGGGCTGGCTGCTCGACCGGATCGAAGCGGACCGGTAGCAGCTCACGGATCGGCTAGACTGTCTCGGCAGCTCCGCCATCGGGGCTGACTTCGCATGTCCACCTGCCCGGGTCCTGACCGGGGCGGCGCGGGAACGGTCTCGTCCAGGCGAGCGCCCGCGACGCGTGGGCATCAGGGGCACCGAAACGTTCGGTGCCGACAACCGCAACGCCGGCACCAGGTGCCGGTAACGAAAGGAATACGGCCATGGCCGTCGTCACCACCCGCCAGCTGCTCGAGAGCGGCGTCCACTTCGGGCACCAGACCCGTCGCTGGAACCCGAAGATGAAGAGATTCATCTTCACCGAGCGCAACGGCATCTACATCATCGACCTGCAGCAGTCGCTGACCTACATCGACCGCGCGTACGCGTTCGTCAAGGACACGGTCTCCCGGGGCGGCCAGGTGCTGTTCATCGGCACCAAGAAGCAGGCCCAGGAGACCATCGCGGAGCAGGCCACCCGCGTCGGCATGCCCTTCGTGAACCAGCGCTGGCTGGGCGGCATGCTGACCAACTTCGGCACCATCATCAAGCGGATCCAGCGGCTCAAGGAGCTGGAGGGCATGGACTTCGACGATGTCGCGGCCTCCGGTCTGACCAAGAAGGAGCTCCTCGGTCTCCGCCGGGAGAAGGACAAGCTGGAGAAGACGCTCGGCGGCATCCGGGACATGCCCCGCACCCCGCAGGCGGTCTGGATCGTGGACACCAAGAAGGAGCACCTGGCCGTCGACGAGGCTCGCAAGCTGCGGATCCCGGTCATCGGCATCCTGGACACCAACTGCGATCCCGACGAGGTCGACTTCGCCGTGCCGGGCAACGATGACGCGATCCGCTCCGTCTCGCTGCTGACCCGGGTGATCGCCGACGCGGTCGCCGACGGTCTGATGTCGCGCTCCGGCGGCCAGAGCACCGGCGAGGCCGGTACCACCTCCGAGCCGATGCCCGACTGGGAGCGCGAGCTGCTCGGTGCCCAGGACGACGCGGCACCGGCCGAGGATGCGGCTCCGGCCGCCGCCGACGATGCTGCTCCGGCAGCCGAGGAGGCCGCTCCGGTCGCCGAGGACCCGGCGCCGGTCGCCGAGGACACCGCCTCAGCCGACGGTGACGTCCCCGGCCTGCAGACCGTCGCCGAGGAGACCGAGGCCCTGGCCGCGGCTCCCGACGCCGCTCCGGTGCCCGCCGACGAGGTCCCGGCCGTCGTTGCGGCCGAGGCGGACGCGAACGCTCTGCCGACCGAGCAGGGCGAGCACCGCACCGAGGTCTGATCCGCGGACGTCAGCGGTGCACGGTCCTGCGACCGCGTACCGCTGACGCCGGCTGCTCAGCCCCAACACCTGCTCACCCACCGAACTGACGAGGAACGAGATCTGATGGCGGGATTCGCCGCAACCGATGTGAAGAAGCTCCGCGACGCCACCGGCGCCGGGATGATGGACGCGAAGAAGGCGTTGACCGAGGCCGACGGCGACTTCGCCAAGGCCACCGAGCTGCTCCGGATCTCCGGGCAGGCCAAGGCGGCCAAGCGCGGCGCCGAGCGCTCCGCCAGCAACGGGCTGGTCGTGTTCGCCGACGGCGCGCTGGTCCAGCTGGGCGCCGAGACCGACTTCGTGGCCAAGAACGCCGAGTTCCAGGCGCTGGCCGACGACGTGGTCAAGGCCGTCGCCGCGGCCAAGGCCGATTCGGTCGAGGCCGCCAACGCGGCCACGCTGGCGTCCGGGAAGACGGTGGCCGAGGCCATCAGCGACCTGTCGATCACCATCGGCGAGAAGCTGGAGGTCGCCAACGCCGCGTACTTCGACGGCCAGACCGCCGTCTACCTGCACAAGCGCGCCTCGGACCTGCCTCCGCAGGTCGGTGTGGTCGTGCAGTACGAGGGTGACGACTCCGCGGCGGCCCGCACCGCTGCGATGCAGGTCGCGGCCATGAAGCCGCAGTACCTGGCTCCGGACGAGGTCCCGGCCGATCTGCTCGAGAACGAGCGCCGGATCGCCGAGGCCACGGCCAAGGAGGAGGGCAAGCCCGAGCGCGCCGTGCCGATGATCGTCGAGGGTCGGGTGAACGCCTTCCTCAAGGACGTCTGCCTGCTCAAGCAGCCGTCGGTGACCGACAACAAGACGCCGGTGGCTACCCTCCTGGACAAGGCCGGGGTCAAGGTCACCCGGTTCGTCCGCTTCGAAGCTGCTGCCTGAGTGACCTCCGGGGCCGCCACCGACACCTCTCCAGGAGATCTCATGACCAGCCCGTACAAACGCGTCCTGCTCAAGCTCTCCGGTGAGGTGTTCGGCGGTGGCCGCGTCGGGGTCGACCCCGATGTGGTCGGTGGTCTCGCCCAGCAGATCGCGACGGTGGTCGCCGGTGGCACCCAGGTCGCCATCGTGGTCGGCGGTGGCAACTTCTTCCGCGGCGCCGAGCTGCAGCAACGTGGCATGGACCGCGATCGGGCCGACTACATGGGCATGCTCGGTACGGTGATGAACTGTCTCGCGCTGCAGGACTTCCTGGAGAAGGCGGGCGTGCAGACCCGGGTCCAGACCGCGATCACCATGGGTCAGGTCGCCGAGCCGTACATCCCCCGCCGCGCCGAGCGGCACCTGGAGAAGGGCCGCGTGGTGATCTTCGGCGCGGGCTCCGGGATGCCGTACTTCTCCACCGACACCGTCGCCGCCCAGCGCGCGCTGGAGATCAGCGCCGACGTGCTCCTGATGGGCAAGCAAGGGGTGGACGGCGTCTACGACGCCGATCCGAAGACCCATCCCGAGGCGATCAAGTTCGATCATCTCAGCTATGACGAGTACCTGGCCCGCGACCTCAAGGTCGCCGACGCCACCGCGATCAGCATGGCTCGGGACTACGCCCTGCCGATGATCTTCTTCAGCCTGGACACCGACGGCTCCATCATCTCCGTCGTCGCGGGTGAGAGGATCGGGACGACCGTCCACGCCTGACCACCACCCACGGGTGAGGCCCGCAGCGGTCGGTCGCACTACCCTGCAAGAACCTGAACCCTGCGCTGAGGAGCGATCCTGTGATCCCCGACATCCTGACCGAGGCCGAGCTCAAGATGGACTCGGCCGTGGAGCACGCCAAAGAGGACTTCGCGGCGATCCGTACGGGCCGGGCCCACCCCGCGATGTTCGCCAAGCTGACGGCCGACTACTACGGTGCGCAGACCCCCTTGCAACAGCTCGCCAGCTTCCAGGTTCCGGATGCCCGGATGGTGCTGATCTCGCCGTACGACAAGTCGTCGATGACCGCTATCGAGAAGTCGATCCGGGACTCCGATCTCGGGGTGAACCCGTCCAACGACGGCAACGTGATCCGGGTCTCGCTGCCGCAGCTGACCGAGGAACGGCGCAAGGAGTACATCAAGCTGGCGCGGCACAAGGCCGAGGACGCGAAGATCTCGGTCCGCAACCACCGCCGCTGGGCCAAGGACTCGCTGGACAAGCTGGTCAAGGACAAGGAAGTCGGCGAGGACGAGGTCGCTCGCGCGGAGAAGCAGCTCGATCAGGTCACCAAGACCTACGTCGACCAGGTCGACGACATCCTGAAGAACAAGGAATCCGAGCTCCTCGAGGTCTAGGCCACAGGTCAAGATCCGACGAGGTCACCGAGCGCAGCGAGGACCGATGCCCAGCAGCGAGACTCCCGGTCCGGCCACGGACGGCGCGTCGTCGACGGCTCCGGCCGGGCCGGACCACGGTCGGGCCGGTCGTAACCTGCCGGCCGCCATCGGGCTCGGGGTGGTGCTGGGCGCGTACGTCGTCCTCAGCCTGATCTTCTTCAAGCCCGCGTTCGTGCTGCTGGTCGCGGTCGCCCTGTCGATGGGGTCGCTCGAGCTCTACCACGCCCTGCAGCGGCACGGCATGAAGGCGGCCATCCAGCCGATCATCGTCGGCACGCTGGCCATCTCGATCGGCTCGTACCTGGCCGGCATCCAGCGGCCCGTGGTCTTCTCCACCACCAGCGTGCTGCTCGCGGCGCTGGCGCTGACCGTGCTGGCCGCGCTCATCTGGCGGGTTCCCGGTGGGGCCAACGGGTACGTCGGCGACGCGGCGGCCAGTCTGATGATCATCGGCTACGTCCCGATGCTGGGCTCCTTCGCGGCCCTGATGCTGGCGGGGGAGAACGGTGTCGCCCGGCTGGTCACCTACATGCTCGTGGTGGTGATGAGCGACACCGGTGGGTACGTGCTGGGAGTGCTGTTCGGCAAGCACCCGATGGCCCCGCGGATCAGCCCGAAGAAGTCCTGGGAGGGCTTCGCCGGATCCATGCTCTTCGGGATCGCGGCCGGTGTGCTGATGGCGGTGTTCGCCCTGAAGCAGCCCTTCTGGGTCGGACTCATCCTCGGGGTCTGCCTGGTCGGCATCGGCGTGATGGGCGACCTGATCGAGTCGCTGATCAAACGCGACATGGGCATCAAGGACATGAGCTCGGTGCTGCCCGGTCACGGTGGCGTGATGGATCGTCTCGACTCGCTTCTGGTGGCGGCCCCGGTAGCCTGGTTGATCATGTACCTATTGGTCCCCGGCGGATGAGCGAACCACTTCCGCTGATCCTGGAGTCTCCGCGACGAGGACAGCCGCCGCGGCACTGGGCCGACCTCACTCCCGCCCAGCGGCGCGAGTACGTCGAGGCGGCCGGGCACCGCGCCTTCCGGGCGCGGCAGCTGTCCAGTCACTACTTCGAGGGCCTGCGCACCGATCCGAACGAGTGGACCGATCTGCCCGAGACCGTACGGGCCTCCCTGGCCGCCGCCTTCATGCCGGAGCTGCTCCGCGAGGTCCGCACCCAGACCGCCGACCAGGGTGACACGGTCAAGACCCTCTGGCGGCTGTTCGACAACGCCCTGGTGGAGAGCGTGCTGATGCGCTATCCCGACCGGGTCACCATGTGCGTGTCCAGTCAGGCCGGCTGCGGGATGGCCTGCCCGTTCTGCGCGACCGGCCAGGGTGGCCTGCAGCGCAACCTCAGCCAGGCCGAGATCGTCGAGCAGGTCGTGGACGGGGCCCGGCGACTGCGCCGCGGTGACATCGACGGCGACCGGGTGAGCAACGTCGTGTTCATGGGCATGGGCGAGCCGATGGCCAACTACAAGGCCGTCATCGGAGCCGTACGCCAGCTGGTGGCCCCGAGTCCCGACGGGCTCGGCATGAGTGCCCGCGGGATCACCGTCTCCACCGTCGGTCTGGTGCCCCGGATGCAGCAGCTGGCCACCGAGGGCATCCCGGTCACGCTGGCGCTGTCGCTGCACGCGCCGGACGACGAGCTGCGCGACGAGCTGGTGCCGATCAACACCCGCTGGAACATCGACGAGGTGGTGAACGCCGCCTGGGAGTACGCGCGCCAGACCAAGCGCCGGGTCTCCATCGAGTACATCCTGATCCGCGACATCAACGACCAGGCCTTCCGGGCCGACCTGCTGGCCAAGGTGCTCAAGCGGCGCGGCAACTGGGGCTGGGTGCACGTGAACCTGATCCCGCTGAACCCCACCCCGGGCTCGCGCTGGACCGCCTCCCGTCGCCGGGACGAGGACGAGTTCGTCCGTCGACTGCGGGACAAGGGGGTGCCGGTGACGGTCCGGGACACCCGTGGCCGCGAGATCGACGGCGCCTGCGGTCAGCTGGCGGCGACGGACACGGACGCGTGAGTCCAGCCGGCTCGTGAGCGACGGTGACGAGGTGTTCGCGCCGGCGCGCCCCGACCTGTACGAGGTCCGCAGCCAGGCCGACGGTCCGGACGGCGCGCTGCCGCTGACCGACGACCTGCTGCGGCACGCGCCGAGCGGCACCGTCTTCGGGATGACCCAGAACGTGGGGATGGGCGCCGACCCGGCACGGTCCGGGGACCCCGGGGTGCTGCTGCTGTCGACCCAGGGCGGCATGCGGCGCCCCGACGGGAGTCCGGCCGCCCTCGGCTACCACACCGGCCACTACGAGCTGGGCACCATCGCCGCGACAGTGGCCGAGGAGCTGACCGGACGGGGCTTCCTGCCGTTCGCCGGCTTCGTCTCGGACCCGTGCGACGGACGGTCGCAGGGCACCACGGCGATGTTCGACTCGCTGCCGTACCGCAACGACGCCGCCATCGTGATGCGACGACTGATCCGCTCGTTGCCGCACCGGGTCGGGGTGGTCGGGATCGCCACCTGCGACAAGGGCCTGCCGGCGATGATGATGGCGTTGGCCGGGGCCCCCGACCTCCCGTCGGTGCTGGTGCCGGGCGGGGTGACCTTGCCCCCGCGGCACGGGGAGGACGCCGGCACGATCCAGACCCTCGGGGCGCGCTACGCCCATGGGCTGATCTCGCTCGAGGACGCGGCGTCGCTGGGCTGCGCCGCCTGTGCCTCCTCGGGTGGCGGCTGCCAGTTCCTGGGCACCGCGGCGACCGCCCAGGTGGTGGGCGAGGCGCTCGGGCTGGCCGTCGGGCACACCGCGTTGGCCCCGTCCGGTGAGCCGGTGTGGCTGGAGGGTGGGCTGCGCGCGGTCGCCGCGCTGTCGGCCGCGGTGCAGCGGGGTCAGACCACCGCCGACGTCCTCGACGACGACGCCATCCACAACGCGATGGTGGTGCACGCCGCCTTCGGCGGCTCCACCAACCTCCTGCTGCACGTGCCCGCGATCGCCCACGCGGCGGGCCTGCGGCGGCCGACCGCGGCCGACTGGCTGGAGGTGGCCCGCGCCACCCCGCGGATCGTCTCGGTGCTGCCCAACGGACCCGTCCAGCACCCGACCGTACGGGTGTACCTGGCCGGCGGGGTGCCGGAGGTGATGCTGCACCTGCGTGATCTCGGGCTGCTGCGGACGCAGGCGAGGGTCGTCGAGGGCACCACGCTGGACGAGCGGCTGGACGCCTGGCGGGGCAGCGAGCGGCGGCAGCGGTTCCGGCAGATCCTGGCCCAGCGGGGCTTCGACCCCGACGAGGTGATCTTCGCTCCGGACCGGGCCCGCGAGGTCGGCATGGCGGGCACGGTCGCCTTCCCGGTCGGCAACCTGGCGCCGGAGGGATCGGTGGTCAAGGCCACCGCGATCGATCCTCGGTCGCTGGACGCCGACGGGGTCTACCGCTTCACCGGCCCGGCGCGGGTGTTCATCGACGAGCACGCGGCCATCGAGGCGATCAAGACGGGCGTGGTGCGGGCCGGTGAGGTGATCGCCCTGATCGGCTGCGGTCCGGCCGGTACGGGCATGGAGGAGACCTACCAGCTGACGTCCGCGCTCAAGCACGTCCCCTTCGGGCGCGAGGTCGCCCTGCTGACCGACGCCCGCTTCTCCGGCGTGTCGACCGGGGCCTGCATCGGTCACGTGGGCCCGGAGGCGCTGGCCGGCGGACCGGTGGGTCGGCTCCGGACGGGCGACCTGGTCCGGATCGAGATCGACACCCGGCAGCTGACCGGCACCCTCGACTTCGTCGGGCGGCCCGGAGCGGAGCTCACTCCGGCCCAGGGGGCGGTCGAGCTGGCCGGACGACTACCGGTCGAAGGCCTGGCTCCGCATCCCGAGCTGCCCGCCGACACCCGCCTGTGGGCCGCGCTGCAGCAGGTCAGCGGCGGCACCTGGGGTGGCTGCGTCTACGACGTGGACGCCATCGTGGCGCGGCTGGGCTGATCCCTCAGGCGGCCGGCGGGAGCCCGGGGGTGACCTGGGCGTACTCACTGGTCGGCACCAGCCGGACTCGGGAGACCGAGGCCGCCGACAGCAGGGCGGCGGCCGCCGCCTCATCAGGGTCGCCGTCGGCGTACAGCAAACTGCGCAGCGCGAACAGCAGGTTCTCCGGCGGATCCAGGTGAGTTCGAGCGGGGTTGATCAGGTCCGGACGGACGTAGAGCGCGAGCAGCAGCAGCCCGTAGACCGGCTGCAGTCCCGCCGTCAACGCCGGTTGGTAGTAGGGCACGTCGATGATGAGCGCGTCGAACCGGTCGTAGAAGCGGAGCCGGGACAGCGGGTCGCCGTGGCGCGGGTGCGCCTCGTGGTAGTCCGGATGCTGCACCTCGGCCAGCACCAGACTCGGCTGCTCGGTCTCCTCCAGGGTGGCGATGAAGCCGCGGTAGAGCTCGGTGCCCAGGCCCGTGCCCCGCAGGTCCTCCCGGGTCGCCATCTGCCGCAGCACGACCGCGCTGGCGGCCCGGACGTTGACGAACACCGCCGCGGCGACCACGTCCCCGGAGTCGTCGTCGACACCGATCAGCAGCGTGGTGACGCCGTCCTCGAGCTTGGCGTCGAACTCGTCGAAGGGCTCGAGCTCGTCGAACACGAAGCTCGGCGCGAGCACGGTGTCGAACGCATCCCGACGGTCCTCGGGCGCGGCCACCCGCACGGTCAGGCTCATCTCGATCTCCCTGCTCTGGCGTGCTTTCCGAGCCGCAGAGTATCGGGATCGCTGGTTCTTCGTCGCGGGAGCCAGCCGCTGGACGGGGCGTGGCGGCCCGCTCGGGTCGGGTACGTGCGGATTTCTCAACCCGACCGAGCCGAAACGGCCGCGACACGCCGAGCACGGCCCCGGTCGGGATGAGTTCGACGCAGCCGAGGGCGGAACCCGGACGGCAGGACGGTCTGCGGCAGGATGACCGCGTGAGTGAACTCGATGAGTCGCTGGTGGAGCTGGCGCAGGCGTACGGGATCGCGACGGAGTACTGGGACTGGCAGGGCCACCACGTCAGCGTGGCCGCCGAGACGGTGATCGCGGTGCTGGCCGGGCTGGACGTCGACGCGTCGACGACGGAGAGGGCCTGGGAGGCGTTGGCGGCTCACCACCGCGAACCGTGGACCCGGATGCTGCCGCGTTGCGTGGCGACCCGGGAGGGCCGCCCGTACGTGATCGCGGTGCACGTCACCGACGGTGACCCGGTCGACATCTGGGTCGAGCTGGAGACCGGGGCCGGTCGGGGGCTGCGGCAGCTGGAGAACTGGACCCCGGCCCGAGAGATCGACGGGCGCTGGGTGGGCGAGGCCAGCTTCGAGATCCCCGGCGACCTGCCGCTGGGCTACCACACGCTCCGGGCGCGCAGCGGCGGTCAGGAGGCGGCGATGCCGCTGATCATCACCCCAGCCTGGCTCGGGATCCCGGAGCGAGTGGGGGAGCGACGGGCCTGGGGTCTGGCCACCCAGCTCTACAGCGTCCGGTCGCACGACTCCTGGGGTGTCGGTGACCTGAGCGACCTGACCGACCTGGCCGTCTGGTCCGGCAGCGAGCACGGGGCCGACTACATCCTGATCAACCCGCTGCACGCCGCCGAGCCGGTGCCGCCGATGGAGCCGTCGCCGTACCTGCCGAGCACCCGGCGGTTCTTCAACCCGCTGTACATCCGGCCGGAGCGGATCCCCGAGGCGGTCGATCTGGACGACGGCCAGCGCGCCGCCGTGGCAGCCCTGCGCGCCGGGCTGGACACCCCGGAGTCGTGGCAGACCGTCGAGCGCAATGCGGCCTGGGGCGCCAAGCGGGAGGCGCTGCGCATCATCTACGCCGTGCCCCGGTCGCCCGGGCGTCAGCTCGCGTTCAAGGCGTTCCGCCGCCGGGCGGGAGAGGGACTGGAGCGGTTCGCCCAGTGGGCGGTGCTGAGCGAGCGCCATGGTCCACACTTCCCCGACTGGCCCGCCGAGCTGCAGCACCCGACCTCGGCCCAGATCGGTGAGTTCACCGCCCTGCACGGGGACGAGATCGACTTCGTCTGCTGGCTGCAGTGGGTGCTGGACGAGCAGCTCGCCGCGACCCAGACGGCCAGCCGGCAGGCCGGGATGGGACTGGGCATCATGCACGATCTGGCCGTCGGCGTGCACCCGTACGGGGCCGACGCCTGGGCCCTGAAGGACACCTACGCCCAGGGCATCTCGGTGGGGGCGCCGCCCGACCCGTACAACCAGAACGGGCAGAACTGGAGTCAGCGGCCGTGGCGACCGGATCGGCTGGCCGACCAGGCGTACGCGCCGTATCGGGAGATGGTGCGCACCATCCTGCGGCACGCGGGCGGCATCCGGGTCGATCACGTGATCGGTCTGTTCCGGCTGTGGTGGATCCCCGAGGGCGCCGGGCCGACGAAGGGCACCTACGTCCGCAACGACCACGAGGCGATGGTCGGCATCCTGGCCCTGGAGGCGCACCGGGCCGGCGCGGTGGTGGTCGGCGAGGACCTGGGCACCGTCGAGCCGTGGGTCCGGGACTACCTCCGCGAGCGAGGCATCCTCGGCACCTCGATCCTCTGGTTCGAGTTCGACTTCCACGGCGACGGTTCGCCGCTGGCGCCGGAGCTGTGGCGGCAGTACTGCCTGGCGTCGGTGACCACCCACGATCTGCCGCCGACGGCCGGCTACCTGGCCGGCGACCACGTCCGGCTGCGGGACCGGCTCGGGGTCCTCACCCGGCCGCTGGACGAGGAGCTGGCGGTCGACGAGGCCGAGCGGCGGGCCTGGCTGGACAACCTGCGGACCCGCAACGGGCTCGCCGACGGGGCCGACGAGGAAGCCACCGTGGCCGCCCTCTACCGCTATCTCACCTGGACGGAGTCCCTGCTGCTCTGTGTGGCGCTGGGTGACGCGATCGGCGACCGGCGGGTGCAGAACCAGCCGGGCACGATCGACGAGTACCCGAACTGGCGGGTGCCGCTGAGCGGACCGGACGGTGAGCCCGTCTGGTTGGAGGACGTGCTGACCGACCGGCGCGCTCGCGACCTGCTGAGGGTCGTCAGCGGACGCTGACGCTCTCGGTCACCGCGTCAGCGACCGCCGATGACGCCCTTCTCGACGGCCTTGGTGACCGCATCGGCCTCGGCCCGGGTGAGCGTGCCGGCCTTGACCGCGGCGTCGAGCCTCGTCTTCAGCTCGGCCGCCCGATCGGCCTGACGCGCCGCCCGGATCTCGTCGAACGCCTTCCTCACCTTGGCCTCGTCGATGCCCAGCTTCTCGGCCAGGGCCTTGGCCAACGCGGCCTCCCGCTTCTCCGGGTCGGGCCGGGTGGGCTTGGCGCTCGGGTCGGCGCTCGGTGCGGTGGACGGCTTGGCTGGACGGTCGGCCTCGCGGATCTCCTGCAGCGCTTTGGTCACCTTCGCCTCGGTGACGCCGAGCTTCTCGGCCAGCTGCTCGGCCAGGTCGGTCTCGGCGAAGCCCCGACCGGGACCGCCACGGTGCCCGCCGTGGCCGGGTCCGCCTCGACCCGGATCGGCGGGGGCGGAGGCGGACGGGTTCGGCGACGGGGTGGTGGTCGGATCGGCCGAGGCGAAACCGGCGATGCCGACACCGACACCGAGGGCCAGTGCGCCGGCCGCGGCCGAAGCGACGATGACCTTGGTGGAACGAGGCACGCGAGAACTCCTGTCTGGAACTGGGATGATGCAGTGACCTGAGACTCGGCAACGCGACTGAGCCCCCACTGGCATCGACCTGTCAGGAGCCTGTCAGTGACTGTGCGGCCCCGGTACCCGGTCGAGGGCCTGGGAGGATCGCACCGTAGGAAGCTGTGAGCCGGCTGTCGGCTTTCGAGGAGGTGGATGTGGACGTGGGTGAGCAGAGCCCGACCGAGCCGGCGGAGGCCGGCGGTGGCGACAGCATGGTCACGGTGATCGTCGCGTTCGTGGCCAACCTGCTGATCGCCATCGCCAAGACGGTGGCCGCCTCCCTGACGTCGTCCGCGTCCATGCTGGCCGAGGCCGCCCACTCCTGGGCCGACACGGGCAACGAGATCTTCCTGCTGATCGCGGAGCGCAGGTCCGACCGGCAGCGCGACACCCGGCACCCGATGGGGTACGGCAAGGAGGCGTACGTCTGGTCGATGTTCGCCGCCTTCGGCCTGTTCACCGCCGGCGCGATCGTGTCGATCAGTCACGGCATCAGCGAGCTGCGCGATCCCGAGCCCGCGACCGACTACCTGATCGCGTACGCGGTGCTGGGCGTCGCCTTCGTGTTGGAGGGGATCTCGTTCACCCAGGCGTTCCGGCAGACCCGCCGCAACGCTGACCGACTCGAGCGGCGGCACCTGGCGTACGTGCTGAACACCTCGAACCCGACCCTGCGTGCCGTGTTCTTCGAGGATGCGGCGGCGCTGGTCGGTCTGCTGATCGCCTTCGGCGGCATCGCCCTGCACCAGGTGACCGGCTCGCCGGTGCCGGACGCCATCGGTTCGATCCTGGTGGGCGTCCTGCTGGCCGTGATCGCCGTGGTGCTGATCAACCGCAACCGGCGGTTCCTGATCGGCGAGGCGGTGCCGACGGACTACCGCAACCGGGTCCTGGCCGAGCTGCTCGCCTCACCCGAGATCGACCGGGTGACCTACCTGCACCTGGAGTTCGTCGGGCCGGAGCGGGTGTTCCTGGTGGCGGCGGTCGACCTGCTCGGTGACGAGCTGGAGCACGACGTCGCGGTGCGGCTGCGGCGGATCGAGCACGCCATCGAGGAGCGCGACGCCGTCGAGGAGGCGGTGCTCACGCTGTCCACCGCCGACGAGGTCTCGCTCACGCCCCGCTGAACGTCGGGGTGCCGAACCGCGTGCCTCAGGTCGGCCGGCGCAGGTCGTGCAGCGTGCCGGCCCGCAGCGGCACGGTGCCCCAGGTCGCCGTGAACGTCGTGTCGGCCAGGTCGCAGCTCACCGTCAGTCGGTGCGGCGTCTCCAGGAACAGCACCTCGACCGTCAGCCGGCCGCCGTCCCAGCCGCCGCTCACCGCGACCGGGACCCCGTCGGCGCCGTTGGGCTCGGGCTCGTCGGTGACCACCCAGTCCTCGCCGCCGATGGTGCCGGGCAGTCGCCGGTCGTCTTCGCCGAGCACGATCTGCCAACCCGCGGCCACCCGGTGCAGCTCCACCGAGGTCAGGGTGGGCTGATCACAGCGGCCGTCGGTGGGGGTGAAGACGGCCCCGTCCCAGTGATCGGCGGTCTGCTCCGGTTCGGGCTTGCCCGTGGCCGGAGCGAGGGCCAGCGAGGTCATCCGGCGGGCCAGCTGCAGGTCGGCCGCCGTCTTGTCGGGGCTGGCGCGATGGTCGTCGGACAGCGCCGGCAGCAGGTGGCTCCACAGCCCGTCGAGCACGGCCTGCATGGTGATGGTGGCGCCGGTGATCGCCACCACGGTCTGCTGCTCGGGCAGCACGACACAGAACTGTCCGTACGCCCCGTCGCCGCGATAGCCGTGCCGGGCCATCCAGAACTGGAAGCCGTAGCCCTGGCTCCAGTCCGGGTTCTCCTCGCGCGGGTTGGCCACCTGGGTCCGCGTCGCCTCATCGACCCACTCCTCGGGCAGCAGCCGGCGGTCTCCCCACCACCCGCGCTGGAGATACAGCTGACCGAGCTTGGCGATCGCGTCGGTGGTGGCGTGCAGACCGGTGAAGCCGAGGGCACGACCGGGCGGGTGCTGCTGCCACCCCACCCGGTCGATGCCGAGCGGCGCGAACAGCCGGGGGGTGAGGTAGTCGACCAGGCTCTCTCCGGACTGCCGCTGGACGATGGCGGCCAGGGAGTAGGTGCACGGCTGGTTGTACGCGAACCAGGTGCCCGGTTCATGCTCCGGCGGGATCTGCAGGAAGCCTCTGACCAGGTCGTCCGGGTCGCTGGCGAACACCCGCTCGATCGTCTCGGTGTCGTGACCGCTGGCCATCGCGGCGACGTGACGGACCAGCATCGAGCGGCTGCGCTCGTCGGTGACGTCGGCGTCCAGCTCGGGGAAGTAGGACAGCACGGTCCGGTCCAGGTCCAGCAGCCCCTCTTCCACCGCCAACCCGGCGGCCGTCGCGGCGAAGCTCTTGCTCAGGGAGTAGAGCAGGTGCACCCGCTCCGGTGTGTACGGCGCCCACCAGCCCTCGGTGACCACGTGCCCGTTGCGCACCAGCATCAGACTGTGCAGCTCCACCTCGGGGTGGGCGTCCATCTGGTCGAGGAAGGCCTCGACGCCGGTCGGGTCGACGCCTTGGGCGCTGGGCGTGCTGCGGGGGAAGACGGGGTTGGGCATGACCCGAGCCTATGCAGACCGTCCACCGGCCTCTCCGGCCGCTCCGACCCCTCCGGTCGATGGGCCGGTCGGTGCGGCTCGACGTGCCAGACTCACCCTGTGCGTGACGTCATCATCCTGGGCAGCACCGGCTCCATCGGTACTCAGGCGTTGGAGGTGGTCGCCGCCAACGCCGACCGGTTCGCCGTGGTCGGGCTGGCCGCGGGCGGGAGCCAGGTCGAGCTGCTGGCCCGGCAGGCCTTCGACTTCGATGTGGCGACGGTCGCGATCACCGACGAGGCCGCGTTCGACGCCCTCGACGCCGCCCTCCGGGCCGAGGCGAACCGGCGCGGGCTCGGTGGGCCGTGGCCCTACCTGCCGGGCGTGCTGGTCGGCCCCGACGCGACGACCGACATCGTGGGTCTGCCCTGCGACGTGGTGCTCAACGGCATCACCGGCTCGGCCGGGCTGCGCCCGACCCTGGCCACGCTGGCCGCCGGGAAGATCCTCGCGCTGGCCAACAAGGAGTCGCTGGTGGTCGGCGGCGCCCTGGTCACCGGTGCGGCGAAGCCGGGCCAGATCGTCGCCGTGGACTCCGAGCACTCAGCGATCGCGCAGGCGCTGCGGGGCGGCGCGCCCGACGAGGTCGACCGACTGATCCTGACCGCGAGCGGTGGACCGTTCCGTGGGCGTACCCGGGAGCAGATGCGCGACGTCACGTCGGAGCAGGCCCTGGTGCACCCGACCTGGGCCATGGGTCCGTTGATCACCACCAACAGCGCCACCCTGATCAACAAGGGACTCGAGCTGCTGGAGGCGCACCTGCTGTACGGGGTCGATCTCGACCGGATCGACGTGGTGGTCCACCCGCAGTCGATCGTGCACTCGATGGTGCAGTTCGTGGACGGCTCCACGCTCGCCCAGTGCTCCCCGCCGGACATGAAGCTGCCGATCGCGCTCGGTCTGAGCTGGCCGGAGCGGATCCCGGGCGTGGTCCCGGCCTGCGACTGGTCGACCGCCGCGACGTGGACCTTCGAGCCGTTGGACGACGAGGCGTTCCCCGCGGTCGAGCTGGCTCGGCGGGCCGGCCGGCTGAGCGGCACCGCGCCCGCGGTCTACAACGCCGCCAACGAGGAGGCGGTCGAGGCCTTCCACGCCGGCGAGCTGAGCTTCCCGGGGATCGTCGACGTCGTCGAGGCGGTGCTCGAGGAACACGTCGCGTCGACCGATGGCGACGTACGCTCGGAGTGGTCGTCGGACGACGAGCTCACCCTGGAGCGCGTGCTGGCGGCCGACGCCTGGGCGCGGCAGCGGGCCCGTCAGGTGGTGTCCGCGATCGCGGAGAGGGAGCACGCGCGCTAGATGGAGTACCTGATCTACGGTCTCGGTGCCGTGGTGTTCTTCGTGCTGGTGATGGCCTCCATCGCCCTGCACGAGATCGGGCACCTGGTGCCCGGCAAGATCTTCGACGTCCGGACCACCCAGTACTTCGTGGGCTTCGGGCGCACTGTGTGGTCCCGCTTCCGCGGGGAGACCGAGTACGGCTTCAAGGCCGTCCCGCTCGGCGGTTATGTCCGCTTCGTCGGCATGTACCCGCCGGCCAAGGACAACCCCGGACAGGTCCGCACCGCCCGTACCGGCATCTTCCAGTCGCTCGCCGACAACGCCCGGGCCGCGGAGTGGGAGACCGTCCGGCCGGAGGACGACGGTCGGCTGTTCTACCAGAAGAAGGTCTGGCAGAAGCTGATCATCATGGCCGGCGGCCCGACGATGAACCTGCTGCTGGCCTTCGTGATCATCTTCGGCGTCACCGCGACCTACGGGGTCAACCGCACCCAGCTGACCGTGAACCGCGTGCAGGAGTGCATCGTCCCGGTCGGCGAACCCGCCAACGACTGCGCCGGCAAGCCCAAGACGCCGGCGTACGCGTCGGGGATCCAGTCCGGCGACACCATCGTCGCGTTCAACGGTCAGCCGGTCGGCGACTGGGACGAGATGTCCCAGCTGATCCGGGCCAACCTGGACCAGTCCGCGCAGATCACCGTGCTGCGCGACGGGCAGACCGTGCAGCTGACCCCGGTGGACACCGTGATCACCGGCGTGCCGGATCGCTGGGATCCGGGCAAGCGGGTCGCGGCCGGCTTCTTCGGGGTCGAGCCGGTCGTCGTGCGCGAGCGGGGCGGTCCGATCGTGGTCCTCGGCGACATGTGGACGATGGCCCAGCAGACCGGTCACGCGCTGCTCGCGTTCCCGGCGAAGGTGTACTACACCGCCGCGAACCTGATCACCGGCAAGCCCCGCGACATCTACGGACCGATGAGCATCGTGGGGGCCAGTCGGGCGGCCGGTGAGGTCGCCTCGACCAACCAGATCGCCGCGGCCGACAAGGTCGCGACCATGTTCATGCTGTTGGGTTCGGTGAACCTGTTCGTGGCCCTGTTCAACTTCATCCCGCTGCTGCCGCTGGACGGCGGCCACATCGTGGGGGCCCTCTACGAGGGGCTGAAGAAGCTGCTGGCCCGGCTGCGCGGTCGGCCGGATCCCGGCTACGTCGACACCGCGAAGATGCTGCCGGTGGCGTACGCGGTCGGCGGCATCATCCTGATCTCCGGCATCGTGTTGATCCTGGCCGACCTGATCGACCCGATCACCCTGTTCTGAGCGTGCTCAGCACCTGTCGCGCCTGATCGGCGGGTACCGCGATGCCGGTTGGCAGCACGATCTACCTGCTCGACCAGTCGACCGCCGACGTCGGCTGACGTCGCACCCGGGCTGGTCAGACGCAGAGGGGCAGGACCAGCTCCAGCAGTGCGGTCTCGATCTCGCTCGGTTCCAGCCCGGCGTCCCGGCGGAGGATCCGCCAGGTGGTGGCGTCGCAGAGGGCCACCAGCTGGGCGCGCCGACGTCGCAGCGGCTCCTCACCGAGCTGCTCGAGTGCCGGGGCGAATGCCTCCTCGCACCACCGCACGTGGTAAGCGCGTCCGTGCCGTGCGATCTCGGCCAGCCCCTCGACCTGAGCCGACTCGGCGTAGACCTTCAGGATCAGGTCGCCGTACGCCTCGTAGTGGGTGACCAGGTCCGCCACCACCCGAGCCGGCGGCTCGCCGCGATGCTGCTCCCGGGTCTCGGCGATGCGGGAGAGCTCCCGCGCGGCCATCGCAGTGACCAGGCCGGCCTTGCTGCCGAACCGGCGGAGCACCGTCTGCAGGCTCACCCCGGCGTCGGTGGCGACGTCCTCGAGGCGAATCCGGTCGTACGGCAGTGAGGCGAACCTGGCCAGCACGGCATCGACGATCCGGTCTCCGGTGTCCGCAGCCGCCTCGGCTCGTCGCGACATCTGATACCGTCTCGTATTCATGTCAGTGATACTAACATCAAACTCGAGGAGCGCCCATGACCACTCACCACCAGGAAGCCCACCAGGTGCCGACCCGGCTGGGCCGACTCCACGTGCGCACTCTCGGCAGCGGTCCGGCCACCGTGCTGTGGCCGTCGATGTTCGTCGACGGCCGGACCTTCGATCCGCTGCTGCCGCTCCTGCCCGGACGTCGACTGATCGTGGTCGACGGTCCCGGTCTCGGCGCCAGCGAACCGCTGCACCGGCGGACCACGATCGCCGAAGCCGCCGCCGCGGCCCACGACCTGCTCACCGGAGCGCAGGCGTCCGACCTGGGGGTCGAGGGTCCGGTGGACTGGGTGGGCAACGCATTCGGCGGCCACGTCGGGTACGAGCTGGCCCGGCGGCCCGGGGTGCTCCGCAGCCTGGCGGCGGTCAGTGCCCCGACCGAGCCGGTCCCGGCCGTACTCCGTCGCCAGATCGCCGTGCTCGGACCGCTGTTGCGGGTGCTCGGTCCGATCGGACCGGTGCGCGACGCGATCCTGGCGGCTCTGCTGACCGATGCGTCAGCGGCCGACCCCGTGATCCGCTCCGCCGTCCTGGACAGCGTCGCCACCCCGGGTCGACGCAGCCTGTCCCTGGCCCTGCGCTCCTTCATCATCGATCGCGTCGACGTCACCGCCGGGTTGGCGGACATCGGGGTCCCGTGCCTGTTCGTCGCCGGTGACGATCGCGGCGACTGGACACCCGAGGCGGCGGCGACGGCCGCCACCCTGACGCCGTCGGCGACCGCGGTGACGATCCCTGGCTCCCGCACTCTGGTGCCGCTCGAGCAGCCGGCTGCGCTGGCCCGGGAGCTGCATACGTTCTGGTCTCGGCTGTGAGTCGGCGGGTCGGCGACGAGCGAGGACGGCGCCGGTCGTGACCGCCGGCCGTGCCCGGGCAGCGGTCGCCGGCGGTCACCCGCGGCCGGCGGCCTCGGCGATCTGCTCCAGCCCCGAGCGGTAGGCCGCCCACCGCTCCGCAGACCACTCGGGCAGGTTGGGATCGGTGGTGGCCGTGCCGATCAGCATCTCGCGCACGATGTCGGCGTGACCGGCGTGGTGAGCCGTCTCCGCGATCATGTGCACCAGGATCCGTCCGAGCGTGACCTCGTTCCTGCCCTCGGGCCACCACGGCACCCGGCCGGGTGACTCCAGCTCCAACGCGGCGATGGTCGCGTCGGCCTCCCGGGCCGAGGCCCTGTAGAGCGCGACGATCTGCTCCCGGGTCTGGTCGGCGGTGGCCCACATGTCGTCGTTGACGGGGGCGTCCTCGTCGAACCAGGGGATCGCCTGGCCGTGGTCGCGACCGAATGTCTCGCCGAAGTAGCCGAGACTCACGCTCGCCGTGTGCTTGACCAGGCCCAGCAGGTTGGTCCCGGTGGGCGTCAGCGGCCAGCGGATCTGCCGATCGTCCAGTCCGTCCAGGCTCGCGAGCAGGGCCGTGCGCTCCTTGCTGAGGTAGCGCTGCAGGATGTCCTTGAGGTCGTGGGTGATGTCGGTCACCCGCCTCACGCTAGCCCCGGCCACCGACGGGGGAGCAGGGCTACGCTGGAACGGATATGAGTATCGATCTCGGGCTCCCGCCCATGCCTCCGCCCACCCTGGCACCGCGCAGGCCGACCCGGCAGATCAAGGTCGGCAAGGTGCTGGTCGGGGGCGACGCCCCCGTCAGCGTGCAGTCGATGACCACGACGTTGACCTCCGACATCAACGCCACGCTGCAGCAGATCGCCGAGCTGACCGCCACCGGCTGCGACATCGTCCGAGTGGCGGTGCCCAGCCAGGACGACGCCGACGCGCTCCCGGCCATCGCCACGAAGTCGCAGATCCCGGTGATCGCCGACATCCACTTCCAGCCCAAGTACGTGTTCGCCGCGATCGAGGCCGGCTGCGCCGCCGTACGCGTCAACCCCGGCAACATCCGCGCCTTCGACGACCAGGTCAAGGAGATCTCCCGGGCGGCGGCCGATCACGGCACCTCGATCCGGATCGGGGTCAACGCCGGGTCGCTGGACAAGCGGCTGCTGGCCAAGTACGGCAAGGCGACCCCGGAGGCCCTGGTCGAGTCGGCGTTGTGGGAGGCGAGCCTGTTCGAGGAGCACGGTTTCCGTGACTTCAAGATCAGCGTCAAGCACAACGACCCGGTGATCATGGTGCGGGCGTACGAGATGCTGAGCGAGGCGTGCGACTACCCGCTGCACCTCGGGGTGACCGAGGCCGGACCGGCCTTCCAGGGCACGATCAAGTCCTCGGTCGCCTTCGGCTCGCTGTTGAGTCGGGGCATCGGTGACACCATCCGGGTCTCGCTGTCAGCACCGCCGGTCGAGGAGGTCAAGGTCGGGATCCAGATCCTGCAGTCCCTCAACCTGCGGCCCCGCAAGCTGGAGATCGTGTCCTGTCCGTCCTGCGGTCGCGCGCAGGTCGACGTGTACAAGCTCGCCGACGCGGTGACGGCCGGGCTGGAGGGGCTCGAGGTGCCCCTGCGGGTCGCCGTGATGGGCTGCGTCGTCAACGGTCCGGGCGAGGCCCGGGAGGCCGACCTCGGGGTCGCGTCCGGCAACGGCAAGGGTCAGATCTTCGTCCGCGGTGAGGTGATCAAGACGGTGAAGGAGGCCGACATCGTCGAGACCCTGATCGAGGAGGCCATGCGGCTGGCCGAGGAGATGCCGGCCGCCGAGGGCGCACCCACCGTCAGCGTGGGCTAGTGGTCTCGCGTGACGTGCTCCGACCGCAACCACTAGCGTGATCTGACGTGACCGCCCTCCGCCCCCCGTTGTCGTCCACCGGCGGCGGCGTCGGGCGCGTTCGAGTCCTGGGCCGCGACGATCTGCCGGCGGTGCTGCGGCTGCTGGCCCTGCGGCCGATCGAGAACGTGTTCGTCGGTTCCCGGATCCGGGCCGCCGGGGTGGAGGCGTCGAGTCTCGGCTGCCCGGTCTGGGGCTACGAGCGGGACGGCGAGCTCCGTTCGCTCTGCCACGCGGGCGCCAACCTCGTACCGGTGAACGCCGACCCCGATGCCGTGGCCGCCTGGACCGAGTTCGCCGGTCCCGAGCGGATGTGCTTCTCGATCATCGGGCCGTCGGCGGTGGCGCTCGACCTCTGGCGCCGGCTGGCGGAGCGCTGGGGCAGCTCGTGGAGCAAGGTGCGCGACGTCCGGCCGCGGCAGCCGGTGATGGCCATCTCCGGTCCGCCCCGGGTCGAGCCCGATCCCGGCGTGCGCCGGATGGGGCTTGAGCACTGGGACAGCTACTACGAGGCCGCGGTGAAGATGTACACCGAGGAGGTCGGCGTCTCGCCCGTCCAGGGCAATCCCGCCGGCTACCGGTTCTACGTCCGGCAGCTGATCACCACCGGCCGGGCGTTCGGGATGATCCGCGACGGGCGGGTCGTCTTCAAGGCCGACGTCGGGTCGATGGCCGGCTCGGTGTGCCAGGTGCAGGGCGTCTGGCTCGACCCGTCGCTGCGCGGCCGCGGTCTGGCGGCACCGGCGATGGCCGCCGTCGTCCAGCTCGCCCGGACCATCGCGCCCACCGTGAGCCTGTACGTGAACGACTACAACCTGCCGGCCCGGTCGACGTACCAGCGGGTCGGGTTCGCCGACGTGGGGGAGTTCGCGACCATCCACTACTGAGCGGCGTACGCGGGCTGCTCGAGACGCGTGCGTGTGGCGGTGCGCCGTGCGTGTGACCGTCTGCGTGACTCCGTGCGGTCGTCGCATTCGGTTCGGCCGGGCGCCGTGGGTGTGACCGTTGGTGACTCCGTGGTCGCATTCGGTTCGGCCGGGCGCCGTGGGTGTGACCGTTGGTGACTCCGTGGTCGCATCGGTTCGGCCGGGCGACTCGCACGGCGGCCAGACCACGACCCGACCGTGGTCGGAAAACGTACCTGCTGGTGGCTTCGGGGGCCGCGGAAGCCGACCGTGGTCGGAAAACGTACCTGCTCGGCGCTCCAGGTCCCACGGAACCCCGACCGCGGTCGGAAAACGTACCTGCGGGTGGCTTCGGGGGCCGCGGAAGCCGACCGTGGTCGGAAAACGTACCGGCGGGTGGCTTCGGGGGCCGCGGGCCCCGACCGTGGTCGGAAAACGCACCTGCTCGGCGCTCCAGGACCCACGGAACCCGACCGTGGTCGGAAAACGCGCGGGCTCGGGAGGCACTGCTGGATAGGGTGGGACGGCTCGCCGGGTGGACCGGCGGGAGGGAGGCAGCACAGTGATCACCCGCATGTCGGAGCTCTTCGTCCGGACCCTGCGCGAGGACCCGGCCGATGCCGAGGTGCCCAGCCACCGCTGGTTGGTGCGCGCCGGCTACATCCGTCGCGCCGCCCCGGGGATCTACAGCTGGCTGCCGCTGGGCTACAAGGTGCTGCGCAACGTCGAGCGGATCGTCCGGCAGGAGATGGACGCCATCGGCGCCCAGGAGGTGCACCTGCCGGCCCTGCTGCCGAAGGAGCCGTACGACGCGACCGGTCGTTGGGCCGACTACGGACCCAACATCTTCCGGCTGCAGGACCGCAAGGGCGGTGACTACCTGCTCGGTCCCACCCACGAGGAGATGTTCACCCTGCTGGTGAAGGACCTGTACTCCTCGTACAAGGACCTGCCGCTGTCGCTCTACCAGATCCAGACCAAGTACCGGGACGAGGCACGGCCCCGGGCCGGGCTGCTGCGCGGCCGCGAGTTCGTGATGAAGGACTCCTACTCCTTCGACATCGACGACATCGGGCTGGAGAAGGCGTACCAGGCCCATCGGGACGCCTACGTCAAGATCTTCAACCGGCTCGGCTTCGAGTACGTCATCGTGCACGCCACCTCCGGGGCCATGGGTGGCTCGGCCAGCGAGGAGTTCCTGGCCGTGGCGGAGAACGGTGAAGACACCTTCGTCGCCTCCGCCGGTGGCTACGCCGCCAACGTCGAGGCCGTGCACGTGGCCGCGCCCGACCCGCTGCCGTACGAGGACGCGCCCGCCGCGCACGTGCACGACACCCCCGACACCCCCACCATCCAGACCCTGGTCGACCACGCCAACGCCCACGTTGCGCGCGAGGACCGTCCCTGGACCGCGGCGGACACGCTCAAGAACGTGCTGGTGATGGTGCGCAAGGTGGACGGCACCCGCGAGCCGCTGGCCATCGCGGTGCCCGGCGACCGCGAGGTCGACCTGAAGCGGTTGGCCGCGCAGCTCGAGCCGGACGAGGCCGAGGCGTTCGTCGAGGAGGACTTCGCCGACCACCCGAGCCTGGCCAAGGGCTACATCGGTCCCGGCGTGCTCGGCGCCGACAACGCGTCCGGCATCCGCTATCTGGCCGATCCCCGGGTCGTCGTCGGAACCCGCTGGGTCACCGGCGCGGACACCGTCGGCCGGCACGTGTTCGACTTGGTCTGCGGTCGCGACTTCACCCCCGACGGCGTCCTCGATGTGGCGGAGATCAAGGAGGGCGACCCCGCACCCGACGGCTCCGGACCTTTGCACCTGGCCCGGGGGATCGAGATGGGCCACATCTTCCAGCTCGGCCGCAAGTACGCCGAGGCGCTCGGCTGCAAGGTGCTGGACAGCAACGGCAAGCTCGTCACGGTCACCATGGGCTCGTACGGCGTCGGGGTCTCCCGGGCCGTCGCCGCCGTGGCCGAGGGCACCAGCGACGAGAAGGGCCTGTGCTGGCCCCGGGAGCTCGCACCGTACGACGTGCAGATCCTGGCCACCGGCAAAGGCGACGCGGTGCTGAATGCGGCCACCGACCTGGCCCGGGAGCTCGACGACGCCGGCGTCAGCGTGCTGCTGGACGACCGCAAGGCCAGCCCCGGGGTCAAGTTCGCCGACGCCGAGATCCTGGGCATGCCCACCTCCGTGGTGGTCGGTCGTGGCCTGGCCGAAGGTGTGGTCGAGCTGCGCGACCGGGCCACCGGGGGGAGCGAGAACATCCCGCTGGAGGACGCGGTCTCCCGGATCGTCGCCGTCGTGCACGGGCGTCCCGACCTCGGCTGAGGCTCCGCGACCACACGCATGGACGCCCTGCAGATCAGCACCGCGACCGTCGTCGTCCTGGTGCTGGTGGCCTTCGCGGCCGGCTGGGTGGACGCGGTGGTCGGCGGTGGTGGCCTGTTGCAGCTGCCGGCGCTGCTGATCGCGTTGCCCGACACCACCCCGACCGCGTCGATCCTCGGCACCAACAAGGTGTCGTCGGTGTGGGGGACCGCAACCAGCTCCGTGCTGTACGCGGTCAAGGTCAGACCGGAGTGGCAGAGCGTGCTGCCCCTGGTCGTCGGCTCCTCGGTCGGTTCCGCCCTCGGCGCCCAGGTGGCCCGCTTCCTGCCGCGGGAGGTGTTCACCCCGATCGTGCTGCTCGCGCTGATCGTGGTGGGCATCTACACCTGGCGCCGACCCGAGCTCGGTCTGATCACCGAGCGCAAGCACACCGGCCGGAAGCACTACCTGATCACGCTGGCGATCGGGCTGGCGGTGGGGGGCTACGACGGGATTCTCGGCCCGGGCACCGGCTCGTTCTTCGTCATCCTGCTGGTGGGTCTGCTGGGTTGGGGGTTCCTGGAGGCCAGCGCCCAGGCCAAGATCGCCAATCTGGTCACCAACCTGGCGGCGATCGCGGTGTTCGCGGCCCACGGGGCGGTGCTGTGGCAGCTGGGTCTGATGATGGGCGCGGCCAACCTGGTGGGTGGCTTCCTCGGTGCCCGGACCGCCATCAACAAGGGCAACAGCTTCGTCCGCAAGGTGTTCCTCGTCGTGGTCGCCGCCCTCGCCCTGCGGTTGGCGTACGACACCGTGCGGACGCTGTTCTGACCTCGTCAACGCAGCTGCACCCACCGCACGGACCTGCACCGGCTATAGCGGGTGCACCTGCGGTGAGAGGGTGCACCTGCGGCGAGAGGGTGCAGGGACGACGAGAGGGTGCAGCGACGACGAGAGGGTGTCAGGCTGGCTTCCAGCCGGGCCAGGCCGGCAGCGATGCACCCCACCGGCGCGCCACTGTCAGGGTGCGACCGACCTCGTTCAGCGCCTCGGTCCGCTCGGCGGGAGCGGTGGCAGCGGCCAGCCAGAGCCCGCAGAACGGGACCAGCGCTGTCTCCATCTGACGGATCAGCTTGGCCGCGGTGGTGGCGTTGCGCGGGTTCGTGCTGGGTACGTACGCGGCGTGGGCGACCGGCACCTCCGCCTTGCGGTTCAGCAGCCGGGCGGTGAGGCGGTCGCGCAGGATCCGGTGCCGCCGCAGCTCAACGGCCGCCGTGTCGCGGCGGGCCCCGGTCAGGCGGCCCAGCGCCAGCTGGTAACCGTAGACGACCGCGTGCAGCTGCCGGACCATCTCCTGCTCGGCCTCGACGACCGGCACGAGGGGCATCGGGGCCCGGGCGCGAACGGCGGCGACCGTCGCGACGGTGGGATCGGGGCTGTCGCCGGCCAGGTCGGCGGCCTTCAGGGTCGCCGTGAGGTGCACCGCCGAGACCGCCAGCGACCCCCAGAGCAGAGACGCCAGACCCTTGGTGGTCAGGGCACTGGCCCGATGGGCGACGGCGGCTTCGGACTCCGCGGCCACCAGCTGGTCGACCGCCTTGGCGAAGCCGGGCTTCTTCGCCGAGTGGCTGGTCGACGCGGACGGCGCGGGCGTTCCGGCTGACTGTCCGGCCGTGTTCGGGTCGGTCGGGTTCGTCGTCCGCAGGGCGGCCGCGTGGGCCAGGTGCTGATCGCGGATCGCGGTGACGAGGCGGCGCCCGGCCTTGCCGAGATCAGCTTTGCCGACCGCCAGCACCCTGGCGGCGTGCGCGGCCAGGGAGTCCTCGAGCGCGGCGGCTTCGACTGAGCCCGGGAAGACCGACACCGACGGCTCGGCAGGCCGGGGCGCCCCGGCCCCAGTCGATACCTCGGCGGTGGGAGCACCCGGATCGGCGCCGGGATCCTGGCCGGACGTCGGCCCGCCGGGAGCGCTGCAGGCGACGAGCCCGAACGGTGCGACCGACCCGACGGCACCGGCGGTGGCGAGCAGGAACGTACGACGAGACCACCGACCGGTTGGGAGCGCGGAGGTCACCCGCCAGAACCTACCCGGAACACGGGGCCGGGGCGTGCTCCTGGCTGGTGTGTGAGGCCGGCGTCACCGGACGGTCGTGGGGGCTCGATCCCGGACGGGTGCAGCCGCGACGTCACGGGGGCGGTGTGCCGTCGGACGCACGCCGGTGCCGGTTGCGACCGCGGAGCCACGGACGGTTGTGCGCCTGGGCACGGACGGACAGGATGCCGCCACGGAGTCAAGAACGGCTGTCCAGCTGGCGTCCGGGCAGTTCGGCTCCCGCCACGGAGTCGAGAACGGCGGACCACCGGGCGTCCGGGCAGTTCGGTTCCCGCCACGGAGTCGAGAACGGTGTTCCGCGGGTCGGCTGTCGTACGTCTGAACGACACGTTAACAATTCGTTGCTACCCTCCATCGTTGAGATGTCAACGAGTCGCCGACCCGCCGTCACCGCGGGCAGCCTGGGCGGTCGACTTCGTGCGATGCTCGTATCTTTTCTTCCCGGGCCCGACTGGTTCTACCTGTCGGCGCTGCTCGTGCCGGCCGCGCTGTTCGACCTCACTCTGAGCTGGTTCCGGATCACGACCCAGTACGCGGCGCCGACCGGCCTGGCCGCTGTGGGTCAGCTCCGTTCCGACGCCCTCGCCCATCTCGGGTTCGCGCTGCTCTGGGTCGTCGCGTTCGCGCTGCTGCGGTCCGGCTGGCCCCGGATCGTGCTGCTGGTCGTCTGTCAGGCCGGCGTCGCGGCGTACCTGCTGTTCGCGGTGGTCGCCCACAGCTACTACCTCAAGAGCGGCTCGATCCTGGACGCCGGCGGTCTGCGGATGACGCTGCAGGATCCCGAGGCGACGCGCAACATCGCAGCCAGTGAGACCTCGTCGGCGAGCGTCTGGTTGATGGTCGGCGTGGTCGCCTGGGCGATCCTGGGTCCGGTGCTCCTGTACCGGCTGCGCTACCGCGGCGAGTCGTCGCGGGGCCGGTGGCTGCCCGGGGTGACCGCCGTCCGCGCCCGCCGACCCGAGGCCGCCAGCGCCCGCCGACCCGAGGCCGCCAGCGGCCGCCGACTCGAGGCCGCCAGCGGCCGCCATCGTCTCGCGGTGCTGGCCGTGAGCACCGGACTCGTGCTGGTGGTGGCGTCGGCCGTGCCGAGCTTCACCGGGGGCGGTGCGTTCTCCCGCAATCGCGCCCTCGACATCGCGCTGGAGCTCGGTTCGGGTCTGGTCGAGTCCGAGCGGGCCTCGGCCGAGCGGCCGGCTCTGTCGACGGCGGAGCTCGTCAGCAGCGCCCGCCGGACCGGAGCGGCGGCCACCGAGGAGCGGCCGCGCAACGTGGTGCTGATCACCATGGAGTCGCTGCGCTCCGAGGCCACCTCGCTCGGCAACCCGGATCGTGACACCACCCCGTTCCTGGCCGACCTGGCCAAGCGAAGCCTGGTCGCCGAGAACGCGTACACGGTGGTTCCCCACACCTCCAAGGCCCTGACCGCCTCCAACTGCGGTTACGTACCGCCGTTGGACACCAAGCTGACCGAGTCGGAGCCGGCCGGTCTGCCGTCCACCTGCCTACCGGGCCTGCTGCGCGAGCACGGCTACCGGACCGCGTTCTTCCAGTCGGCGGTCGGCGAGTTCGAGCGCCGTCCCGACCTGATCCGCAACCTCGGGTACGACGAGTTCTTCCCGGTCGAGACGTTCCCGAAGGCCGGTTTCGGTCGGGCGAACTACTTCGGCTGGGAAGACGACATCATGCTCCAGCCCAGCCGCGACTGGCTGCGCGAGCGGGGCGACGAGCCGTTCATGATGACGTACCTGACCGTGACCGGACACCACGACTACCGGCTGCCGGACACCTTCCCCCTGGAGCACCTGTCCGACGACGTGGAGCTGAACAACTACCTCAACGGGGCGCGCTACGTCGACAGGTTCGTGTCCAAGGTGTTCGCGATGCTGGCCGAGGAGGGTCACGCCGACGACACCCTCGTGGTGGTGATGGCCGACCACGGCGAGGGCTTCGGTGAGCACGGGCTCCGGCAGCACGACAACACGATCTACAACGAGGGCATCAAGGTGCCCTACCTGGTCTACGACCCCAGCGACCTGCGGGGCCGCTCGGTGCAGCGGCCGGTGACCACGATGAGCGTGCCGGCCACGATCGCGGAGTCGCTCGGCTACCGGCTGAGCGGCGGTCTGACCCGCGAGGAGTCGCTCTACGCCACCGATCCCCACGAACCCGTCCGGAGCGCCTGCCAGTCCGACAACCGCTGCCTGGCCCAGATCGACGGCAGCACCAAGTACGTGCACCACTTCGGCAACCGGCCCGACGAGGTGTTCGACCTGGCCAACGACCCCGCCGAGCAGCACAACCTGATCGCCGACGTCGACCCCGAGCGACTCAAGGCGCTGCGCTCGGACCTGCTGCACTGGCGCAGTGAGGTGCGGGCCGAGTACGCGGCCCACCACTCCCGCTGAGCTCACGCTGAGCTCCCGCTGACCGCGGGCCCTGGTCCGCCGTGGGACAATCGGCACACCGCTCGACTTGCTCGACTCACACAACTGCTCGACACAATCGGATCGTGGGCCACGGAGGACGTATGAAGGACAGCCAGCTCAGTACGTTGCTGACCCCGATCCTGGAGCACTTCGGCCTCGAGCTGGAGGACATCGACGTGATGCCGGCCGGCAAGCGTCGGCTGCTGCGGGTGGTCGTGGACGGAGACGGGCCGGACGGTCGCGGACCGCTGCTCGATGACATCGCCGAGGCGACCAGGGCCATCTCGGCCTTCCTCGACACCTCCGACGTGGTCGGGTCCGCCGCGTACACCCTGGAGGTGTCCTCCCGGGGCATCAACCGACCGCTGACCGCCGCGCGGCACTGGCGCCGGAACCGGGAGCGGCTGGTCAAGGTCGACCTGAGTGACGGCTCGTCGGTGACCGGCCGGATCGGCGACTCCGACGACGAGGGCGTCGAGCTCGACGTCGAGGGGACGGAACGACGGATCGCGTACGCCGAGGTGGCCAAGGCGATCGTGCAGGTGGAGTTCAACCGGCCGAAGGCGGACGCAGCAGGCGACGCCGACGACGAGGATCTCGTGGAGCTGGACACGGCGAGCGAGGAGGAGGTCTGAGATGGACATCGACATGTCGGTACTGCGGCTGATGGAGCGGGAGAAGGACCTGCCCCTCGATCTGCTGGTCGAGGCCATCGAGGAGGCCCTGATCACGGCGTACGACAAGACCGACGGTGCGGTGGCCGGCGCCCGGGTGCAGCTGGATCGCAAGTCGGGACACGTCGCGGTGATGGTTCCCGAGGTGGACGAGAACGGCGAGACCGTCGGCGAGTACGACGGCACGCCCGACGGATTCGGCCGGGTCGCCGCGTCGACGGCCCGCCAGGTGATCTTCCAGCGGTTGCGTGATGCCGAAGACGAGCAGAAGTACGGGCACTTCGCCGGTGTCGAGGGCGACATCGTCTCCGGCGTCGTGCAGCAGGGCCGGGACTCCCGCACCGTTCTGGTCGACCTCGGCAAGATCGAGGCGATCATGCCGTTGTCGGAGCAGGTGCCGGGGGAGTCGTACGCCCACGGCACCAGGCTCAAGGTCTACGTGGTGTCGGTCCGCAAGGAGCTGCGCGGACCCCAGGTGGTGGTCTCACGCACCCACCCCGGGCTGGTCGAGAAGCTGTTCCGGCTCGAGGTCCCGGAGATCGCTGACGGCACCGTCGAGGTCAAGGCCGTCGCTCGGGAGGCGGGCCATCGCAGCAAGATCGCTGTGGTGTCGAACAAGCGCGAGGTCAGCGCCAAGGGCGCCTGCATCGGCCCGATGGGACAGCGGGTCCGGGCGGTGATGCACGAGCTGAACGAGGAGAAGATCGACATCATCGACTGGTCGCCGGACTCGGCCCGGTTCGTCGGCCAGGCCCTTTCGCCGGCGAAGGTCTCGTCGGTGACCGTGGTCGACGAGGCCGCGCGCGCGGCCAGGATCGTGGTGCCGGACTACCAGCTGTCGCTGGCCATCGGCCGCGAGGGCCAGAACGCCCGGCTCGCCGCCCGGCTGACCGGCTGGCGGATCGACATCCGCTCGGACACGGAGACACCCGAGGCCTGAGCGGGCCGGTCAGTAGGCTGACCGCCATGTCTGCCCCCATCCGCACCTGCATCGGGTGCCGTGGTCGGGCCGACAAGGCCGACCTGCTGCGGATCGTCTGGGGCGCCGAAGCGCGCCGGGACGCCGACCGTGGACCGGTCGTCGACGCGACGCAGACCGCGCCGGGTCGCGGGGCCTATCTGCACCGCGCGGCCGACTGCCTCCAGCTGGCGGTCAAGCGCCGCGCAGCCGGTCGTGCGCTCCGCGTGGCGGCAGTCGACCCCGCCGCCCTGACGGCGGCCGTGGAGGGCCATCTCGGCGGGTGACCGTCGACCATTCGGGGACGACTTCGCGAAATCGCGGGACGTGGGCATAAGATTGCTCCTTGGACCCGCCGCCTCCCGGTGGTGGGTGATTCGAGCAAGCGCTGGTCGACTGATGACCGGCGCCGAACCAGAAGGTGGGCATCACGCTCATGACCTCTCGATGAGAACCGCTCAATGAGCATGCACAACAACTAACTGGTCCGGCGTCGACACACGACCCGGGCCGCCATCAAGGAGAGCAGTGGCAAAGACCCGGGTCTACGAGCTCGCGAAGGAGCTCGGAGTCGAGAGCAAGACAGTCCTCAGCACGCTGAAGGACATGGGGGAGTTCGTTCGATCGGCCTCCTCCACCATCGAGCCGCCCGTCGAACGGCGGCTCAAGGAGAAGTTCGGCACGGACGGTTCGTCGTCCAAGCCCGCAGCCAAGAGCGCTGCCCCAAGTCGCCCGGAACCCGGTGCCTCGGAGTCACATCCGGGCTCACCGACCCGTCCGGCCGCACCCGCCCCGCCCCGCCCCGGTAACGGATCCGGCGCACCGGCCACCCGGTCGAGCGGTGGTTCCACCGGTGGCGCCCCCACCGGCAGCCCGGTTCGTCCGGGTCCGCGTCCGGCGACGCCCGGTCCGCGGCCGTCCCAGTCGACTGCACCGTCCGTCGCTCCCGTGGCTCCGGCCGCGGCAACGCCGGCATCGTCAGCTCCGGTGTCGCAGACCCCGCCGCCGCGTGCCGCGGAGCCGACCGCCCAGCAGGCACCGAGTCAGCCGGAGGCTCAGCAGCCCCCGGCTCCTCGGGCACCCGAGGCGCCACGCCCCGGCGCCGTGCCGCGTGCGCCCGGTCAACCAGGTCCGCGGTCGGATCAGCGTCCCGACCCGCGTCGTAGCGAGCCGGCCGCCCGCGCCGACCAGCCGCGTCGTACCGACGGTCCGTCGCGTCCGGAGCCGTCCCGACCCACCGCTCCGGGCACCCCCGGCGCGGGTCCGTCCGCCCCGCGGCCGCGTCCCGGTGGCACCGGCGGTCTGCCCGGCGGCACGCCGGGTCCGCGCCGCTCCGGTGGTGCCCCCCGTCCGGGCAACAACCCGTTCGCCCCATCCCAGGGGATGGGTCAGTCACGACCGGCCCGTCCCAGCAGCGATGCGCCGCGTCCGGGTGGACCCCGGCCGCCCGCCGGCCGTGGTGGCCCGGGTGGTCCCGGCGGTCCCGGTGGACCTCGCCCCGGTGGCAGTGGCGGCGTGCCCGGCATGCCGCGCCCGAACCCGGCGATGATGCCCAAGCAGAGCTCGGGTCAGCTCGGCTCGCCCGCCCGTGGCGGCGGTCGTCCGGGAGCACCCGGCGGTCGTGGTCGCGGCGGTGCTCCGGGTCGTCCCGGTGGCGGCGGTCCCGGTGGTCCGCCCGCCGGTCGCGGTGGCCGTGGTGGCCGTGGCGGTACCCAGGGTGCGTTCGGTCGCGCCGGTGGTCCGGTCCGCCGTGGTCGCAAGTCGAAGCGTCAGCGTCGTCAAGAGTTCGACCAGATGCAGGCTCCGGAGATCGGTGGCGTACGCGTCCGCCAGGGTGACGGGCAGACCGTCCGCCTCGCCCGCGGCGCCTCGCTGACCGACCTGTCGGAGAAGATCAACGTCGACGTGTCGTCGCTGGTCCAGGTGCTGTTCAACCTGGGCGAGATGGTGACCGCCACGCAGACCGTGTCCGAGGACACCCTGCAGGTGCTCGCCGGTGAGCTCAACTACGTGATCGAGGTCGTCTCGCCCGAGGACGAGGACCGCGAGCTGCTGGAGAGCTTCGACATCGAGTTCGGCGAGAACGAGGGCGGCGAAGACGACCTCGAAGCCCGTCCGCCGGTCGTCACCGTCATGGGTCACGTCGACCACGGCAAGACCAAGCTGCTCGACGCGATCCGCAAGACCAACGTGGTCGCCGGTGAGGCCGGTGGCATCACCCAGGCCATCGGCGCCTACCAGGTGGCCACGGAGGTCGACGGCGACGAGCGCAAGATCACCTTCATCGACACCCCGGGCCACGAGGCGTTCACCGCCATGCGTGCCCGTGGTGCGAAGTCGACCGACATCGCCGTGCTGGTGGTGGCGGCCGATGACGGTGTGATGCCGCAGACCATCGAGGCGCTCAACCACGCCCTGGCGGCCGAGGTGCCGGTCGTGGTCGCGGTCAACAAGGTCGATCGCGAGGGCGCGGATCCGACCAAGGTCCGTGGTCAGCTCACCGAGTACGGCCTGGTGCCCGAGGAGTACGGCGGCGACACGATGTTCGTCGACGTCTCGGCGGTCACCGGTCAGGGCCTGGACGAGCTGCTCGAGGCCGTCATCCTGACCGCCGACGCCGCCCTCGACCTGCGGGCCAACCCGGAGATGGACGGACAGGGTGTGGCCATCGAGGCCCACCTGGACAAGGGTCGTGGTGCAGTCGCCACCGTCCTGGTCCAGCGCGGCACGCTGCACGTCGGCGACTCGATCGTGGCCGGTACCGGCTACGGCCGGGTGCGGGCGCTGCTCGACGACCACGGGCACAACGTCACCGAGGCTCCGCCGTCGTTCCCGGTCCAGGTCCTCGGTCTGACCGCGGTCCCGGGTGCCGGTGACAGCTTCATCGTCGTCGAGGACGACCGGATGGCTCGGCAGATCGCCGAACGTCGTGGGGCTCGGCTCCGGATGGCGGCTCAGGCTGCCGGCACCCGGCGCAAGACCCTCGACCAGCTGTTCGAGCAGCTCGAGAAGGGCGAGACGCAGGAGCTGCGCCTCATCCTCAAGGGCGACGGCGCCGGTTCGGTCGAGGCTCTGGAGGACGCGCTGTCGAAGATCGACGTCGGCGACGAGGTCAGCCTGCGGGTCATCGACCGCGGTGTCGGTGCGATCACCGAGACCAACGTCAGCCTGGCGGCGGCGTCGGATGCGGTCATCGTGGGCTTCAACGTGCGCCCGCAGGGCAAGGCCACCGAGATGGCGGACCGCGAGAACGTGGACATCCGCTACTACTCGGTGATCTACTCCGCGATCGACGAGATCGAGGCGGCCCTGAAGGGGATGCTGAAGCCGATCTACGAGGAGGCCCAGCTGGGTCAGGCGGAGATCCGCGAGATCTTCCGCTCCTCGAAGGCCGGCATCATCGCGGGTTGCATGGTGACCAGCGGGATCATGCGGCGCAACGCCAAGGCCCGGTTGCTGCGCGAAGGTGTGGTCATCTCCGAGACCACCATCTCCTCGCTGCGTCGGGAGAAGGACGACGCCACCGAGGTGCGCGAGGGATACGAGTGCGGCCTGACGCTGCACAACTACTCCGACATCCGGACCGGCGACATCGTCGAGACGTACGAGATGCGCGAAAAAGCACGGAGCTGAGAATGGTCGTACGGGACCCCGGGCCGCTGGTCGGTTCGGGGTCCTGTATCGCGTCTTCTCCGGCCTGGGTCGTGTCTCGCCCAGCATCGCGGCGTACGGTGCCTTCGCTAGGGTCGGTGCGTTGGGCCGCGATGCAACGCCCGACCACACCATGACCCGACCCAGGCCGGAGCAGCCGCTCGGCGTCGCTGCCGGCCAGCGGCCCCGGGGTCACGTACGACCTGTTGGGGCAGAAAGACTGACGTTCGAGGTCACGTACGACATGTTGTAGAAGGAGATTGTGATGGTTTCGCCACGGGTGTTGAAGCTCGCTGAGGACATCAAGGTGATTGCGGCCGAGATGTTGAAGCGGCGGATCAAGGATCCTCGGTTGGGGTTCGTGACCTTGACCGATGTGCGGCTGACCGGGGACAGCCGGGACGCGACAGTGTTCTACACCGCGTTCGGGACGCCCGAGGAGCAGGCCAACACGGCGGCCGCGCTGCACTCGGCGACCGGGATGATCCGGTCGCAGGTGGGCAAGCAGCTGGGGCTGAAGTTCACCCCGACGCTGGTGTTCATCCCCGATGCCGTACCGGAGACGGCGCGGCAGCTGGAGGACCTGCTGGCGGCGGCCAAGGACGGCGACGCGAAGGTGGCCGAGCAGGCCGCCGGGGCGGCGTATGCGGGGGATCCGGACCCGTACAAGCGGCCAGAGGACGACGACGACGACGAGAGCACCTGAGTTGTCAGACCCTGTGGTTGCTCCGACGACCACCGCGTCTGACAAGTCGGGAGTGCTGGTGGTCGACAAGCCCTCCGGTTGGACGTCCCACCAGGTCGTCGGGCGCTGCCGGCGGCTGCTCGGCACCCGCAAGGTGGGGCACGCCGGCACGCTGGATCCGATGGCCACCGGGGTGCTGGTCGTCGGCGTCGAGCGCGCCACCCGACTGCTCGGCCAGCTGGCCCTGACCGACAAGACGTACGAGGCGACCATCCGGCTCGGTCAGAGCACGGTCACCGACGACGCCGAGGGCGACGTCACGGCATCGCCAGGCGCGGCCGGGGTGACCGACCAGGCGATCGGGGCTGGCCTGGTCGGACTCCGCGGACCGATCGAGCAGATCCCGTCCTCGGTGTCGGCGATCAAGGTCGGCGGCGTGCGGTCCTACGCCCGGGTCCGATCGGGCGAACAGGTCGCGCTGGCCGCCCGGCCGGTGACCGTGTCCCGCTTCGAGGTGGTCGCCCGCCGCGACGACACGGTCGACGGCACGGCCGTCGTCGACCTCGACGTCGTCGTGGAGTGCAGCTCGGGCACCTACATCCGGGCGCTCGCCCGCGATCTGGGCGTCACGCTGGCCACCGGTGGGCACCTGACCGCGTTGCGACGGACACGGGTCGGCGCGTTCTCGCTGACCGAGGCCCAGGGCCTCGACGGGCCGGGCCTGACGGTCACCCCGATCGCCGACGTCGCCCGCCGCTGCTTCCCGAGTCTCGACCTGACCGACGACCAGGCGCGGGACGTCGGCTACGGCCGACGGCTGTCGGACACCGCGCTGCCGGCGGAGCGGACGGCGGTGTTCGCCCCCGGCGGGGAGTTCCTGGCCCTCTACCGGCCCGACGGGGGCGACGCCGTGCCGGAGGCGGTCTTCGTCGGCTGAGGGCGAGACTCCAGGTCAGGTCACGACTTGTCGACCTGCGCCATGATCATGGTCCCGCGGCTGACGGCCGGCACCGCGATGATCTCGTTACCGGACGGGAAGCCGCTGGCGTCATCCACGGACAGCGCGTTGGTGCTCAGCGTCAGCGTCACCGTCGAGGTCGACAGAGTTGGCGTGGAGTCGGCGGTCCAGGTCAGGGGCAGGGACGTCCCGGCGGCGTTGCTGAGGGCGATCGAGCCGAACTGGAGTCCGAGGGATGGCGGAGTCACGCCCGTGTCGTCTGTGCTCAGTCCGGCCTGGTAGATCGCGGCGCGGCCGGACGTGCCACTCGGGGTCAAGCCCATCTGGGCGATCGTTGCCACCCCGCACGTGCCGGTGACCTCGGCACAGGTCTCCAGGTTGAAGCCGTCCGAGTCACCGGTGACTTTCAGGTCCATCGCCGTGGCCTGGACCGCCACAGCACCGGTGGTCGGGTACTTGACGCCGGCAGTCGTGGTCCCCCTCCAGACCACGGCCACCACGTTCTTGGTGTCGACGTCGGTGCTGACGGCGTAGTCGGTGGAGCTGGCGCCGGCCGTCGACCCCTTCGTCCGGGTGCTGCTGGTGTTCGGATAGGCCCCGGCGTCGGGTTGGATGCCGAAGAACTGGTCCTCCTGGCCGGGGGTGTAGAGGTTGGTGACCAGCTCAAGGGTCTGGCTGTCGCGGTAGTAGACGCCCTGCGTGGGGTCGCTGGTGGACGCCGAGCTGAGGTTGACGGTCAGGGTGAGGGGAAGGGAGTCGACGCCGTTGGGGGCGAAGGTGCCGCCCTTCTGCGCGGGGACGAGGTTGATGCCGCTGACGGCGAACTTCGGCGTCAACGTGGTCGGGGTCAAGGTGATCGGACCTGACGCCGGGTCGTTCTGGCCGGGGCCGGCGACGACCTGGAGGTCGGTGTAGGACGCCTTGTTGGTGTTCTCCCAGTAGAAGGTGCCGCCGCCGACGGTGGCGGTCCCGGTGGTGGACGTGCCGGTCGCCGGCTTGTAGGTGACGGTGCCGACGGGCAGGAAGCTGCCGATGGTGGCCCAGGCACCGCCGTTGGTCCTGCCCTGGACGGTGTAGGGCGGGAGGGCGGCCTGCAGACGGGATCCCGCGGTGGTGCTGGTGAGCCCGGGGACGTTCCAGGTCAGCGGTTGGACGGTGAGCTTGTAGACCGGTGACGTGGCCGCCGAGTTGTCGTTGCCGTTGGTGTCCGGGGTGAGCTGGGTGATCTTCACCACCGGTTTCGCGGCCGCCGTGGGCGCACCCGAGGTGTTGACGGTGATGTTGTAGGCACCGATGGCGGCCAGCTGCCCGAGCTTGGCGCTCAGCGTCGCGGTCGTGGTGCCGTTGCCGGACTGGTCGTTGCAGGTCCCGCTCTGGTTCAGCGGGCAGAGCACCACCTTCAGCGCGCTGGTGACCTGCAGCTGCAGGATCTGCTGATCGGCCGGCCGGGCCGAGGGACTGATCACCAGGTACGCCCGCTTGGTCCCGGACGTGTCGGTGGTGAAGCAGTTCCCGTTGGCACCGCTGGTCAGGAACCCGATCACGTAGTCAGTCGAGGACGCCCCTGGCCCCAGAGTGAGCGGGTCCGGGAAGCTGTTCGCGTCCAGCCAGTCCGGGGCGTACCAACAGCCCTTGCCCGCGCTCGGACTGGACTTGATGGTGACGTCGATGTCCTCCGCCGACGAGTTCGTGATGGAGAGCCGACCCTGCTTGAGTCCGGGGAACCAGTTGTCGAAAGCGGTGGTCCCGGTGAGGGACGTGCCGTTGTTCGGGGTGACTGAGACGTGGCTCAGGGCGGTGTTGCCCGGGTCCCAGCGGAGCACGGTGCCGTTGGTGTTGGTGATGTCGGCGACTGCCTGGCCGGAGACGGCGAGGTCTGGGCCGCCGGGAACGGCACTGTTCACCCGGGGGGTCGGAGTGATCGCCACCGGGATCCCCGATCCGGTGTCGCTGATGACGGCTGCGGTCTGGGTGTGCTGGTCGGTGGTCGGCTGCATCACCTGCACGGACCAGTCGGACATGCCGAAGGCGTTCATCGTCGTGCCGTCGCCGGGTTGCCAGATGGCGGCCGTGAGCGGCGTGGGAATCAGGGCGTAACCCGCGACCGACGTCCAGACGCTGCCGGCGCCGTTGGTCACCACGCCCTGGCTGTTGACGCTGGTGAAGTAGCCGACGGCCCCGTGGCTGGTGACGCCGACGGACAGGAGACCGGAGCCGGCCGGGTCCCAGGCCAGGGCGGTCGGCACGGTCTGCGACTGATCCTCCACCGCCATCCCGGCGAAGCCACCGGTCTGGTTGAGGTTCGTGTCCAGGATGAGGACGCCGCCATCGGTGAGTCCCACCGCCAGGTAGCCGACACCGTTGACGTGCCCTGCAGCCAGTGAGGACGGTCCGATCGCCCGGGGGTAGTAGGGGAGGATGTTGCCGACGGAGCCGTCCAGGTTGAAGGCGGTGCCGAAGTCGTGGATGGCCACGGCGCAGTCCGCGGTGGCGCACCTGTTGACGGCATCGTCCATCCTGATCTTGTAGATCCGGACCCGGTACTGGTTGGCCGGCGCAGTGGCGTCGACGTCCGGGTTGTAGCCGTTGCTGCCCTGGGTGCCCAGGATGTAGACGTAGCCGTCCATCTCGGCCAGGTAGACGGTGTTGATGTGGAACAGGTCGAACAGGAACTCGAAGCCACCGGAGTTGGTCCGGGCCTTGTCGCTCGCCCACTGGCTGTAGGTGCTCAGGGGGAAGCTCTGCGATCCGCCGAGAGTGCGGATGTTGAAGAAGATCGTGTCCGGCGCCGGCTCGAGATCGGTCGTCACGCCGGTCACCTTGCCGCCCTGCTGGGCGGGGTCGCGGATGGTCAGCTGGTTGCCCTCGACCCGCATCCGCTGCTCGTACCCCGCCCGGCGGAAGTCGCCGGCGATGTTGTCCCGCGTGGTCTGCGGCGTGCCGGAGGAGAAGTCAGCGACCCTGGTCGGGGGGTCTGCCGCGGCGCCGGCCCGCTGCGACGTGCTCGGCCGCGCCGCTGCGGCCCGCTGCGACGTGCTCACCCGTGCCGCTGCCGCCGTCTTCGAGGCGGCGGCCTGCCGTCGATAGGCCTTGGCCGTCTCGGACTGCTCAGGGTCCACCCGGGGACCCGGCTTGGCGAAGACGGGACCGTCGCGCGGGGGCTCGGCCTGGGCGGTGAGAGCCGGCACTGCGGCCGAGCCGAGCAACAGGGCGCCCACGACCAGCCAGCGCCAGAGGGAACGGTCGGACGTCTTCATGGATCCTCCACGTGCTGTCGAGTGCGAGCTGGTCATCCGCCGACACCGTTGCTGATGTCGAGGGTGAAGAAGTCGTCCGGAGCCAAGGTGTTGTCGGTCGCGAACCGATCACTGCGCAGGTAGATCTTGAGCTCCTGAGCGTCCATCCGGGCCTGTTCGTCGTCCCAGGCCTGCGCCTGCGCCCGCACCCGGGCGGACTTCCCGGTGAAGTCGTCCCAGGCCCGGCGCAGCACCGAGTCCTTGCCGGTCGGGGCTCGTCGGTAGCCGTCGGGCAGACCGTCGTTCAGCTGCTGTGAGGAAACGGCGTCCTTGACCGTGGCGTCCTGGCCAGGGGAGTCTCGGAGGACCGAGCCGATCTTGCGGTCACCGAGCTGCTGGGCGCCGTCATCGGACGCAAGGGACGAGCGGTTGAGCCGGTCGGGTGCCGAACTCGATCGCGGCCGGCTGCTCGTCGACAGCTTTTGGTCGCCGGCTTCCTCGTCGGACTCATCATCCGCCCCGTAGCCGGACTCGTCATCCGCCTCGTAACCGGACTCGTCGACGGGCTCGACGTCCGGCGCCGCCTTGGCGGCCGCTCCGGTGGCGTCCTCGGCGGCTGCCGTAGCCGTCTCCGCACCGGCGGCGAACATGCCGGCCACCCCGGCGACGCTGCCGGCCACCGTGGCCACGCTGTTGAGGTCGGAGCGCACGCTGTCGGTGAGGAAGTGCGCACCAGAGGTGGCGTTGTCCACGTCGTCGGCGAACCTCGTGGCGTTGGCCGCCAGGCCGACCAGGTTGGCCGTCGTCGCCACCGCCTGCGCGGTGAAGGTCGTGACCGCCGCCGCGGTCGCCGCGGTCGCCGCCTCGGCGCCGAAGATCGCCGGCGCCGCCGCAGCCGCCGCACCACCGGTCACGTACACGGCGACGGCGAACACGATGACGTAGAGCGCGTCGAGGAAGAAGTCGCCCACCGCGCTCTGCCCGGTCGGGTCGGCCTTCATGATCGGGTTCGCGTCGAAGCCGACGTACCGGTTGTGCAGATTGGCGGCGTCGCGCGCGGTGAACCGGCCCTGGCTCGGGTCGTAGAAGCGGGCCGGCGTCATCATCGTGCCGAGGGCGGCGTCGGTGTACATCGCCTTGAGCGAGGCACCCGAGTACTGCAGCGGGTTGACCGTGCCCGGCGTCGTCCCCGGGGTTGTGCCGACCACCGAGCCGGGCCTCCCGCTGAGCAGGGCGGGGGCGCCGTAGTCGCCGTAGGCGTAGGTGTTGGTCACCGCGCCGGTGCTGTCGACCAGGGCGGTGACCGAGCTGTGGCGGTCGCGCAGGAAGTAGCCGACACCGGCGCCGCTGGTGACCGGAGCCGTGGTCGCCGCGGTCTTGACGGCGCCGGCGGGTGTCGTCCCCGGCAGCAGTGTCCTGGCCTCCCGGCCCGCCGTGACCAGGTACGAGGCGCTGGCCGACGCCCCGGCTCCCGATGTCGTCGTGTCGTTGACCAGCGTGCCGTCCGGGCCGTAGTGGAACTCGGTCGAGGTGGCGGCCTTGCCGGCCGTCACCGTGCTGGACCGCCGCCTGGTCCCGTCGGCCCAGTACCCGAAGGTGGTGGTCGCCCCGCCTTGGGTCACCGTGGCCGGGAGCCCGTCGGCCCGGTAGGTGGTCACGGCCCCGCTGAGCGCGGTGGTGACCCGGCCGTCGTCGTCGTACTGCTGGGCGGCCACGGTGGACCCCGTCGTCCGCTGCGTCAGCTGACCCGAGTCGTCGAGCTGGTCGGTGAGCACCTGGCGGGTGGTGGTGGGCTTCGTCCCGCCGGTGCGCAGCAGCCGGGTGGTCTGGGTGACGTTGCCGGACACGTCCAGGACGTAGCTGTTGTCGGTGAGCGAGAGACCGGTGGCCTTGGCTCCGGAGTACACCGAGGAGTGGACCAGGCGGTCGTAGGCGTCGTAGCCGTAGGTGGTGGTGTAGGTCCCGTAGGTGGTGGGTCCGGCCAGGCAGACCGTGCCGCAGCTGCTCGGTTTGGCCGTGGTGGACGTCTTGGTCACCAGGTTGTGGTGGCTGTCGTAGCCGTAGCTGTGCACCTCGACCTGGGTGCCCTGGCCGTCGACAGTGGTCTGGGTGGCGACCAGGTTGTTCGGGGCGTAGGTGTTCGTGGTCACGAGTCCGTTGCCCCGGGTGGTGGTCAGCTGTCGTCCCAGACCGTCGTAGGTGTAGCTCACGGAGGCGACGGTGGCGCCGTTCCTGGTCTGGGTGGCGGACTTGAGGCTGGCCTCGGTGTGAGACGGCGTAGGGGGGTTGTAGGCGAAGGTGGTCACCGCGCCGGTGATGTCGGTGCTGGACTGCAGCAGGCCGTTGTCGCCGTACGCGTTCTTGACCGACGAGCCGTCCGGGTAGCTGATCGAGGTCCGGTTGCCGTCGGCGTCGTAGCCGTAGCTGATGGTGCCGGAGTCGTCGGTGACGCTCGCGATCCGCCCGGCACCGGGCTTCCCACTCGGCACGTAGGCGGCGGTCACCGAGGTGGTGGCGCCGTCGGTGTCCTCGGCGGACACGGTCTTCACCCGGCCCGCTTCGTCGAACGTCTGGGTGGTGACCGTGCCCGACGGGGAGGTCGAGGTGTGCACCTGCCCGTCGTCGTAGTACGTGTAGCTGGTGGTCCGACCGAGCGGGTCCTCGGTGCTGGCCAGTCGACCGGCGGCGTCGTAGCTGAGCTGGGTGCCGGACCGGGCGTCCTGACCGGGCTGCTGCAGCTGCCGCAGCGTGGTCTGCCCGTCGATCATCGCGGTGTCGGACGCGGTGATCGTGGGGCTTTGCACCTTCGCCGTCCGGGCCGGCGCCACGGTCGTGCTGCTGGCCACGCCGCCGGCCGCGGAGAAGTCGGGGGTGCTGACCCGATCGTCCTTGGTCAGCGACGTCTGACGCCCGATCCCGTCGAACTCGGCCAGCTCGACGGGGTCGGCCACGTAGCCGGTTCGGGTGCCGGCAACCGCATAGGTCGTGCGGGCCGACACCTGTCGGTTGAGCGCGTCGTAGCCGATCCGGTCGGTCTGCGACGGCTGGGAGGCGTTGACGGGCAGGGTCTGCCGGGTCACGGTGTTCAGCGCATCGTCGTAGGCGGTGGTCTTCGTGACGCCGTTGGCGGCGGTCTCGACGATCGTCTTGCCCAAGCCGTCGGTGACCGTCTTGGTGACCCGACCGGCCACGTCAGTGGACGTGAGCGTGGTGCCGGGGGTCCCGTTGGCGTCGGTGACCACGTTCTCGGTGTACTGGTGGGTGGAGACCGTGCGGACGGGATCCGCGACGAAGGCGCCCTTCGCGACGTTGTCCTTGACCGTGGTCACCCGTCCGAGCGCGTCGTAGGTGGTCACCACCGTGTGGCCGTCCGCCGTGCTGCGGACCATCGTGGCCGGGTCGGTTCCCTCCGCCGGCTGGTAGGTCGTCGTCGTGGTCAGGCCCGTCGGCGGCGTGATCGAGGTGAGCCGACCTCCGGCGTCGTACTCGCGCGTGGTCACCCGGCCCACCGGATCGGTGAAGCTGACCACCTTGCCGCTGACCAGGTCGATCTCCGACGTGGTGCTGTATGCCGCTGACGTGCCGGCGGCATACGTGATCATCATCGTGCGGGTGCTGCCGTCGATGGTGCTGGCGTACGTGGTGGTGGCGCTCGCCGGACCGCCGCCGTCCCCATCGGGAGCGGCGCCAGGGGCCCAGGTGACCGTACGGGTCCTGGGCTCGCCGAAGTCGTCGAAGGTGTAGGTCGTGACGGAGCGAGCACTCACCGACGGCCCGTCGTCGCCGATGGCCACCATGCTGTTCAGGATCGACTTGCCGTCGTCGGTGAGCGTGTTCGTCGTGCTCTGGACCGTGCCGTCGGGAGCGGTGACGACGACCGAGGTCGGCAGTCCGAAGGTCGGGTCGTAGGTGTAGGTGGTCGTCGTGTCGAGCTCGTCGGTCGTCGTCTTGATCCGGCCCGAGTCGTCATAGGTCGTGGACGTCTTGACCGTGCGGGCGTCGGCGTCGCGGACCTGGATGAAACCGTTCGGTCCGGAGCGCGACCGGTACTGCACGGTGGTACTCGTCGGCTTGGCGTAGTTGCCCGGCTGGTTGTTGATCGCGGCCAGATCGGGGAACGCTGCGGTCTGGGTGGTCACCGGGACCGTCGGGGCGCCGTTGTTGAACACCCCGAGGACGGACCGGCTGACCAACCGGTGGGCCGAGTCGTAGGTCGACACGGTCGCCGAGGACGGGGTGCTGATCATGGTGCTGTAGAGGTAGTTCTCGTCCTGGCTCTCGTACAGCTGGTCGGCGCCGGGGTCGCCGGGGTCGGGGGTGGAGTAGTTGGGGTAACCCAGGTAGTTGTGCGAGAAGTTGTCGAGGTCGATCGAGGGGACGTCGGGATCGATGTCGAACGTCCTGGTCTCGCCGATGGGGTCGCCGTTCGCGTCGTCGACCTCGAGGGTCTGGGCGAACAGCGCGTACGGCTCGTCCTGGGTGTAGGCGTAGGTGACCTGCGAGGTGGCGCCGGCGGGTCCGGTGGCGCTGACCAGGAGGCTCTGAGTGTCGTCCCCGCTGGGGTCGACCTCGACATCTTGGTACCCGAACGTGGCGGTGCCCCCGGTCGGGTCGATCACCGACGACACCTGGGTGCCGCTGCCCTCGGAGCCGAAGACCACCGTCGCCTGTGGCTGCTTGCCGTCCGAGCGCACCGGCGAGGTGACCAGCAGGTTGCCGTCGTCGTCGGTCGTGAACGTGGTCACCAGACCGTAGGCGTCGATCACGTCGGTCGGCTGCCACTGGTCCGGACCGAGTGGGGTGTACTGCAGGTCGGTGCGGTTCCCGTACCGGTCCACCCGGGCGATGAAGTTGCCGTCCGGATCGTAGTAGTCGACCCGACCGTCGTTCTTGTAGGTGATCGTGAAGCCGTAGTCCTGGTCGTCGATCGCGGGGGCCCCAGCCGGCACGGTGCGACCGGGCAGGGTGCCGCCGGTCATCGAGAAGGAGATGTCCTCCTGGACGTAGTACCGGAGCCCCGAGGCGTAGTCGAGTGGCACCGACAGGTCGGCCTGGTAGCTGCCACCTTCGGCGGGGTACACCGTGGGCGTGCCGGTGGCCTCGATGAAGGTCGAGCCGATGCTCCAGCCGGCCCCCCACCCCGCCCGGTCGACCTGCGCGTTGGCGCGGGCCTGCTCCCAGGACAAGGTCATCTGGATCCCGCTGTCTCCTCGGCTGGCCACGTTGACCAGCGGGATGGACACCGAGAACTGACCGGTCCGTGGGTCGATGGACCCCCCCATCCCGCTGCCGAGGGCGAACGCTCCCGAGGCCGCGCCGTCTGCGTGCGCCATCGGCTGGCCGCCGATGGCGGCCGGCACGATGATGGAGGCGCTGACGATCAACGCACCGACCACGACCGCCCGGGGCAGGCGCCGCGCGGCCAGGGTGCGAAACATGCCGGACACTCCGACGCCACCGTTCGCGATCAGCGTTCCAGGCTGGTGCGGACGCGTTCGACCAGGGCCGACCGCAACCGCGAACCGATGATGGCGGCCTTGGCCTTCGAGGGCGCCTTGGAGCTCTGCTGCTTGTTGCGGTTGGCGGCCGCCGCCGGCGTCGGCACCTCGCCCTTCACCGTGAAGCCGGTGAGGTCGAGGAGGATGTGGGTCGCCTTGGACGTCCACACCCGGACCGTGTAGCGACCCTCGGCCGTCGCCGTCGCGACCATGGTGAAAGCACAGATGGTCTGGTTTGCCTGGAAGTTCTGCGTACCGGGTCCGACGCTCGGATGAGGTCGGTAGACGCTCAGGTACCCCGCACCCGTCGGCGCGACAGCGATCACGTTCAGGTACACCGTCGGCAGGGCGAAGTCCCCGGCCACCGGGGAGACCTCGACGTCGAGGTACGCACCGGCCTTCAGCCGGAAGGCGGAGTCGTAGGGCGAGGGAGAGCTGGCGAAGACGCGTGCCCGCCCGGCGGCCGTCCGGGTGTCCAGCACCCGGATCGGTCGGTTCAGGGCGACGGGTGTGGGCAGGTCGGCCAGGTCCACCCCGGTGGCCAGGAACGTGGTGGCTTCGCCCACCTCCGTGTTGACGCCGATCACCGGACCGAGAGTGGTGTTGGCCACCTGCCCGAGCCCCATGAACCCGGCGAAGTCCGCGGCCAGCGGCTGCAGGTAGAGGGACGGTCCGTTGTCGTTCTCCAAGGACAGCGCCGGGTCCTCGGAGCCGTTCGTGTCACCGATCTTGATGCCGGTGGTGGCGGTCGCCTCGTTGGCGTCGCCCGCCAGGACCGGGTCCCCGTCGGCCGCGTGCGCCGTTCCCGGGGTCGACAAGGCAGCCGCAGCCACCCCGCCGACGGCCACGCCGGCAGCGATCGCACCGCCGCGGAGCAGGCCGCGTCGGGGGATCCCCACCGGGATCGTGGCGGGAGCTAGCTCATCGGTGGGCTCAGACATGGCGGTGACCTCACAGCTCGACGATCCGTGGACACCCTTTTCTACGGCCATCGGCCGTGTACTCACCTAGGGTCGATCCCTAGTCCTCCACGACGTCCGCGGAGCAGCCCATTTCGCTTGACGGCGAGCACTCATCGGCTGCCCGCCCGCGACCTGAACAGGTGCCCGGCCCACAGCCGTGCCGCGACCATGATCACCAGGCACCAGCCGACGGCCCAGAGGGGTGCCGTGCCGGGGTCGGTACCCAGCAGCAGCCCACGGATCGACTCGATCAGCGGGGTGATCGGTTGGTGGTCGGAGATCCACCGCAGACCGGACGGCATGGTGTCGGTCGGCACGAAGGCGCTCGACAGGTACGGCAGGAACAGCAGCGCGAAGCCGTAGTTGCCGGCCGCCTCCACGCTGCGGGCCACCAGACCGAGCGCGGCGAACAGCCAGGTGATCGCCAGGATCCACAGCGCCACCAGCGCGATCGCGCCGAGCCATCCGAGCACACCGGCGCTGGGGCGGAAGCCGGCCAGCAGCGCCACCATGATCACCACGGCGGTCGCCACGAGGTTCCGCGCCAGGCTGGCCACGACGTGCCCGGTGATCACGGTGCTGCTGCTGATCGGCAGGGTGCGGAACCGGTCGATGATGCCGGTGGTCATGTCCTGGGCGACGCCGACTGCGGTGCTCGCGCCGCCGTAGCCCGCGCAGAGCAGGATGATGCCCGGCACCACGTAGTCGACGTAGCGGCCGCCGGGCTCGATGGCGCCGCCGAAGACGTATACGAACAACAGCATCAGCATCACCGGCAGCACGATCGAGATGATCAGGGCGTCGACGTCGCGGATGCTGTGGGTGAGGCTGCGGCGGATGAACAGCAGACTGGTCGTCAGCCGTCCGTTGTCGTGCCGCCGGGGCATCGCCGACAGCGTGGTCACGTCGAGGGCGGTCATGCCGACACCTCCTCGGTCAGGGCCAGGAAGACGTCGTCCAGCGTCGGCCGTCGGAGCACCACCTGGGTGTCCGGCCGGACGGCCGGGCCGAGATCCTCCAGGGCCTGGCGGACCGACTCCGGTGAGCCGTCGATCGGGCGCTCCGCCAGCACTGACTCGTCGGCGGCCCGGATCTCGAGCACCTCCGCGCCGACCCGCGACTTCAGCTCGGCCGGGGATCCCTGCGCCACGATCCGTCCGCCGGACAGCACCGCCACCCGGTCGGCGAGCCGATCGGCCTCCTCGAGGTACTGGGTGGTGAGCAGCACGGTGATCCCGGAGCGGGCGAGCCCGGAGACGACGTCCCACAACGCCTGTCTGCTGCGGGTGTCCAGACCCGTGGTCGGCTCGTCGAGGAAGATCACCTGTGCGTCGCAGACCAACCCGAGCGCGAGGTCGAGCCGGCGTCGCATGCCGCCGGAGTAGGTCCTGACCCGCCGCCGCCCGGCGTCGACGAGGTCGAACGCCACCAGCAGCTGCTCCGAGCGCTTCCGCGCGATGACGTCGTCCAGACCGTTGAGGCGTCCGATGAGCCGCAGGTTCTCTGCTCCGGTGAGCACCTCATCGACCGCGGCGTGCTGCCCGGTCAGGCTGATCACGCGCCGGACCTGGTCCGGCTGCCGGACCACGTCGAATCCGGCGATCCGCGCCTCTCCCGCATCGGGGCGGGCGAGCGTGGACAGGATCGTGATGAGCGTCGTCTTCCCCGCTCCGTTGGGCCCCAGCAGGGCCAGCACCTCCCCGGGCTGCACCTGCAGGTCCAGACCGGTGAGCACCGGTCGATCGCCGTAGGACTTGGTGAGGCCCTCGACCTCGATAGCCGCCATGATCACTCCTTCTGTGTAGGCAGCAAACTGTTTATGGGTAAAACTGTTTATACCATACACATCGTGTATACCGTACGCAGAAGCGCTACCATTGCCGCCGATCGAACTGAGGAGGCTGGGGTGGGCGAGGTCGAGCTACCGCGAGGGATCGCTCTGGCGTGGGGCATCGCCGCCGATCCGCAGCGCGGTCCGAAGCGCGAGCTGAGTGTCGAGAAGATCGTCGACACAGCGATCGAGATCGCCGACGCCGACGGACTGGCGTCGGTCTCGATGAGCAGCCTGGCCACGCGGCTCGGCTACACGACCATGTCGCTCTACCGGTACGTGTCGGCCAAGGACGACCTGATCGTGCTGATGAACGACGAGGGTCTGGGCCAGCCACCGGATCACGATCCGATCGACGACGACTGGCGTACGGGACTGCGTCGTTGGGCCGGCTCGGCCGCGGCCACCTATGCCCGCCATCCCTGGCTGCTGGACATTCCCGTGGACGGGACGCCGATCACCCCCAACAGCCTGTCCTGGTTGGACTGGGGGTTACGGATCCTGGCGCCCGCGCGACTCTCGTCGACCGACGCCGTGGCCGCCGTGTTGATGGTCAGCGGTCTGGCCCGCTGGCAGGCGATCATCGACCGGGCCATCGCCGGCGGCGAGGACGCGGCCGCGGACGCGGAACGCTACGTCTTCACCGAGCTGCTCGACGCCGAGCACTACCCGGCCCTGGTCGCCGCGCTGGCCGACGGTGGGATGAGCGACGAGGAGGCGGACGATCCGTTCCGATTCGCCCTGGAGCGGGCATTGGACGGCTTGGCGGTGGTGGTCGGGTCCGGGGACGCGACACGACCTGAGCCGGATGTCGCCGCCCCGACCGAGCCGCACGACCTCGAGCAGCTCGTCGACTATCCCCGGGACGTTCGGCTGAAGGAGGCGACCCGAGCGCGCCGGGAGGCTGAGGCGCGGCTCCGAGAAGCGGACGGCAAGCTGCGCGAGGCCCGGCGACGGGAGCACGACCTGATCACCAAGGCCAAGCAGAAAGCGGTCTCCGCCGAGCGTGGTTAACTGACGTCCGTGGTCGAGACGGATCGCGGGGGAGGCCGATGAGCGCGCGCACGGTGGTGGTCATCGGGAACTTCGACGGCGTGCACCGCGGCCACATCGGCCTGCTGCGGCTGGCCAAGGAGTCGGAGCCGGAGGTACGGCTGGTCGCGGTGACCTTCTGGCCGCACCCGATGTCGGTGGTCCGGCCGGACCAGGCCCCGGTGCTGCTCTGCTCGCTCGAGCGTCGTCGGGAGCTGCTCGCCGACGCGGGCGTCGACGAGGTGGTGGTGCTCGACTTCACCCCAGATGTGGCCAGCTGGACTCCCGAGCAGTTCGTCGACCGGGTCCTGCGGCCGTTGCAGCCGGAGCGGATCGTGGTCGGGGAGAACTTCCGGTTCGGGTTCCGTGCCGCCGGGGATCCCGAGCTGCTGGCGAAGCTGGGGGCGGGGGAGTTCGTGGTCGACGCCGTCCCACTGTTCTCCGACGGGGCGCAGCCCAGCTCCTCGACCCTGATCCGACACGCGGTCGACGAAGGCGACTTCGGGCGGGTCCGGGAGCTCAGCGACCAGGTCTTCCGGATGAGCGGGGTGGTCGTCCGCGGCGACCAGCGCGGTCGCGAGATGGGCTTCCCGACCGCCAACATCGATCTCGCGCCGGGACTGGCCGTGCCGTCCGACGGGGTGTACGCGGGCTGGGTCACCCGGCTCGACGAGCCCGGACGCGCCCCGATGGCCGGCGGCGATCTCGGTGGGGACCAATCCGACCTTCGACGGTGTCGAGCGGCGGGTGGAGGCCTACGTGCTGGACCGCGACGACCTGGAGCTCTACGGCGTCGAGATCGCCATCGACTTCTACGTCCGGCTGCGCGGCCAGGTGAAGTACCGCGGGATGGAGGCGTTGATCGAGCAGATGCACGCCGATGTCGAGCAGGTCCGGCACCTGCTGCACGCTGTGTAGACGTCACTCGCTACTCACTGCGCGCCTGAGGTCCCCGCCTTCCTTCCTCTCTCGCAGACAAAGCGCGTCTGCTCGGTCGTCTGTCCAGACGGGGACGGGCGCTCCGTTCGTGGCCGCTCGCGACGGGATCCTCCTCTTCCCGCTCGCGGGACTGAGTCAGGCGACAGCGACCTCGGTCCGCCCGGTGAGCTCGGCGACGAGGTCAGCCGCGAAGCTGCCCGGCCCAGGGATCTGGGCGTTCGCCACCCCCGCGGCCGTGGCCAGCCTCAGCGCCGTGCCCAGGTCGTCGTCCCGGTCGAGAGCGGTCAGCAACCCACCGAGGTAGGCGTCGCCGCTGCCGACCGGGAACCGGCCGCGCAGCTTCGGTGCGGTCATCGCGTACGTCCGGCCGTCCGCACCCAGCCCCAGCGACCCGGCAGCACCGTCGGTCAGCACGACCATCCCCCCGCTCTTCGCCTGGAGTCGCGCGGCCATCTGACTCAGTGGCGTGCCGTGATCGACGCCGAGCACGGCGGCCGCCTCGGACCGGTTGATCTTGACCAGCTCCGGATGGCTGTGCAGCAAGGGCACCAGCGAGGCGCCGTGCGTGTCGGCGGCCACCCGACAGCCGGCGTGGTGGGCGAGCTCGGCCAGCTCGGCGAGGCCGGTCGGGGGCAGGCCCCGTGGGGGTCCGCCGGAGATGACCAGCCAACCCGGCCGGTCGGCCAGCTCGGCGGTCAGCGCCTCCCGGGCGTGGGTCCAGACGTCCGCCGGGATGGGCTCGGCGTACTCGTACAGCTCGGTGAGATCTTCGGAGTCCGCCGCACTGATCGACACGCAGGTCCGGGTGAGCACCGGCGTCGTCACCCGGTGCACAGCGATCTCCGCCCGGGCCAGCTCGTCGGCGAGCCAGTCCCCGGTCCAGCCGCCGAGCACCGCGACGATCGAGACGTCCGCGCCCAGGGCCGCCGCGGCCCGGGCCAGGTTCAGCGGTTTGCCCCCGGCCCGCCGGACCACCTCGGTCGGTCGGTGGATGCGACCGAGCTCGAGGTGGTCCACCACGTAGGTGAGGTCGACCGAGGGCGTCAGACCGGCGACGGTGATCATCTCGCCACCCTAGGCGTAGCCCCGTTCCTCCCGTTCCTCCCGTCGCGAGCGGCCATGAACGAAGCGCCGGGCTCTGTCTGGACCGAGCGAGGGAGCAGACACGTTCTTCGTCTGCGAGCGAGGGAGGGAAGTCAGAGCCAGTCAGGCGCGCAGTGAGTAGCGAGTGACGATCACAGAGAGAACTTCTCCATGGCCAGCAGCGGCTTGATCCGGCGCTCGATGTTCCCGACGGCGAAGTAGCGGCGGACGGCCTGCCGGCCGTACACGTTCCCGATCGAGCCCATCACCATCGCCTGGTCCAGCGAGAGGTAGCGCTTGGCCACCGTGCCGGACTTCACCGCGATGGCGTCGTAGAAGCCGCCCTGGCCGTACGCGTCGTGCTCCTTGGTCAGCTTCACCAGGTTGTCGTACGCCTGCTTCGGCTCGTGGTGCATGGCCAGGAACAGCGCGTGCGGGGTGACGACGCCGTCGCCGTACCTCGGATGCGGGTTCTTGCCCTCCCGGAACGGACCGAAGCCCTTGTCGAAGTTGGTCCTCTCGACGTCGGAGAAGTAGCCGTCCGGGTTGAGCCCGATCGCGTCCACGCCGTACTCGCGATAGCCACCGCCCGGCTGGCTGGCGGGGGAGAAGCCCCAGAACCCGTACTTCGCCTCCTCCAGGCCGTGCCGGCGGTGGATGGCCACGGTGTTGCGGTGGTTCGGTCCCCACGAGCGGGGTGCCCAACGCTCCTCCGGCACGAACATGTTGGGCATCAGCGCCTCGAACATGGAGCCACCCCAGCCCGGCACCGCCTTGAGACCCAGGTGCTCGTAGACGCCCTCGTACACGTCGATCCCGAGGTAGGTCCGGGTCCGGCCGGTGGGCTGCTGCTCGGGCCACGACCAGTCCTGGGTCGCCGGGAAGGTGCGCCAGGTGCCGAAGTAGAGCTTGGCCGGCACCTGGCCGCGGGCGATGGCGATGTAGGAGGCGATCCGGGTCTCCGACACGGTGGTGTCGTAGTGGAACGCGGTGTAGGTGACGTCCGGTCCGCTGCCCAGGAAGTTCCCGACCTGGATCGCGTCACCGGGCTTGGGCTCGCCGTCCCAGAAGCCGCCCTTCATCAGACCGGCCTTGCCGACGCCGACCTCGGGGTTGTAGTAGACCTTGAAGTTCATCGGCTCCAGCACCGAGCGGGCCAGCTTGGCGTTGGCCGGGTCAGCGTTCACGACCACCATCAAAGCCGCAGCCAACCAGCCGTTGTCGACGCTGGACAGGAACGGGTAGACCCGGCTGCCGTCCACGGGCCAGGTGGTCAGCACCTTCCCGTTCGCCTCGTCGTACCAGTTGTAGAACATGCCGCTCGGGCGGTGCCGGTCGAGTCGGGCGAGGGTGCGGAGCGTCAGGTTGATCCGCTTGCTGCACTCGCGGTGGGAGATCAGCCCCAGATCCCGGGCGACCACGGCGCTCCAGAGAAAACCGCCGATGTTGGTGGGGGAGGTGTAACCGCTGCGGTTCTTCTCCGCCAAGGGGCCGTCCAGGTTGTCGGCCGTCAGCCCGGTCTTCTCGTCGGTCATGGCCACCAGGCAGTTCCAGGTATCGCTGGCCCACCGACGGATACGGGCGCCGGAGACCTTCGGTCCTTTCGAACCGGGATCGGCGAAGGCGGTGTCGGTGAGCAAGGGAGAGGCAGTGCCCAGAGCTCCGGCGGCGGCCAGAGAGGCGCCGCCCAGCAGGAGGCCTCGGCGGGATACGGCAGTCATGAACGACTCCTTCGTCGATGGTGGCGTGTAAGCGCTTTCATTCGTGCTCCACCGTACGGAAAGGTCACGACACGGTCAAGTGGGTGCCCGGCCCGGGATGCTGACCGGAGGGGCCGGGGTGTGTTCCGACCACGTTCCGCTCGTGTGCGGCGGAGATCGGCTCGGGTGCAGTTTCCGACCATGGTCGGGTCGCGGGACGGGTACGTGGCTGGCCGGGGTGCGTTTGCCGACCGTGGTCGGGTTGTGCGACAGCCCGTGCGGTCAGAGCAGCCGATCGAGCTCGATCACTCCACCGTCGGCGACCGCGCCCAGCCCGTATGCGACGCGTCGCTGGTTGCGTTCGCTGATCAATGGCCGAGCGCCCTGCGGATCGAGGAACCGTACGTCGTCCAGCTCATCGGGCGGCAACACGATGCGCTTGACCGCCTCGCTGTCGAGCACTCCGCCGTCATACACCAGCTGGATGCCTCCGTGCTCGTCGTCATCTGCGTCCTTGACCCATTCCACGCACAGCAGGCGCCCCAGCTCGATCACCAGCCCGAGCTCCTCGAGCAACTCACGCCGACAGCCGTCGGCCGGCGACTCGGCGGGCTCGATGATGCCGCCCGGCAGGTGCCAGTCGGGGCGGTAGTTCCCCTTCACCAGGCAGACCCGATCGTTCCCGTCGCGAATCAGCGCTGCCGCGGCGATCCGCTTGCGCGGCAGCGAGCTCAGGTAGGCGAGACGGTCCACCTGCGGAGTCTCTCACCGGCCCGTCGCTTCAGTCGGTCTCGACCGACCTGGGAGCGGCCTGGGAGCGCCCGTGTGCGCTGCGCGGCTCCAGCTGGCCTGGACGATGACGCGGGAGCCGACCGTGGTCGGAAAACGCACGCGTACGCGGACTGGCCGGCCGTGGAAGCCGACCGTGGTCGGAAAACGCACGCGTACGCGGACTGGCCGGCCGTGGAAGCCGACCGTGGTCGGAAAACGCACGCGTACGCGGCACTGGCCGGCCGTGGAAGCCGACCGTGGTCGGAAAACGCACGCGTACGCGGACTGGCCGGCCGTGGAAGCCGACCGTGGTCGGAAAACGCACGCGTACGGGCACTGGCTGGCCGCGGAAGCCGCCCGTGGTCGGAAAACGCACGCCCTGGGGGTCCGGCCCGTAGGCTGACCGGTGTCGGACCCACGATCTCGGGCTCCCGGAACAGCGGCCGACGGCCAGGGGCCACGATTGGGAGTTCCTTCGTGCCCGCTGGTAACCTCGGGGACGCCGTTCGAACGGCCGCGGACACCCAAGAGCTCCCACGCACACCGTGTGCACCTCGTCAGAGACTTCAGGGGGCGCCGCGCAACGGGAAACCGAAGGGAGAACTGAGTGTCTTTCGACGCTGCAGAGAAGAAGAAGACCATCGCCGAGTACGCGACCAGCGAAGGCGACACCGGCTCTCCGGAGGTCCAGGTCGCCGTCCTCACCAAGCGGATCGCGCACCTGACCGAGCACCTCAAGGAGCACAAGCACGACCACCACAGCCGACGCGGCCTCATGCTGCTCGTCGGTCAGCGTCGTCGGCTCCTCAACTACGTGGCCAAGACCGACATCGAGCGGTACCGGTCGCTGATCGAGCGTCTCGGCCTTCGCCGCTGACCTCACCGGAGCGGTTCTCCGTAGCCTGCGAGGCTCAGGGGGACCGCTCCGCTGCTTCACCCACAACTCAACAACAACTTCATAGCCACAAACCATCGGTGATTGCATCCCACACGAGCTCACGAGCGCACGCTCGGTCTCCGGTAGTGGTCTTCGGGACCCGGCTCCTCAGCAGGAGCGGCCCCGCGGACCTCGATCGAAGACCGGCTCTCGCCTCGTACCGGCTCTCGTCGAACGACGGGAGCACCAGGCGATGACGCACGTCAGCCCAGGGTGTGTGGATGCAGTCCCACAGCGGCGCCGTCACCGGCGCCAGAGTAGGAGCATCCCTGTGGAGGGACCCGACCTTCAGTTCACTGAGGCGACCATCGACAACGGAGCGCACGGCAAGCACGTCGTCCGCTTCGAGTCCGGTCTCCTCGCCCGCCAGGCCGCCGGCTCGGCGACCGTCTTCCTCGACGACGACACCATGCTGCTCTCGGCCACCACGGCCCAGAGCAAGCCGCGTGACGCCCTCGACTTCTTCCCCCTGACCGTCGACGTCGAGGAGCGGATGTACGCCGCCGGGCGCATTCCCGGCTCGTTCTTCCGACGCGAGGGCCGCCCCAGCGAGGGCGCCATCCTCACCTGCCGGCTGATCGACCGGCCGCTGCGCCCCTGCTTCGTCAAGGGCCTGCGCAACGAGGTCCAGGTCGTCGTCACCGTGATGGCCCTGAACCCGAACAAGACCTACGACGTGGTCGCGATCAACGCCGCGTCGCTGTCCACTCAGCTCGCCGGGCTGCCGTTCAACGGCCCGATCGGCGGCGTCCGCGTCGCCCTGATCGGTGACCAGTGGGTCGGCTTCCCCGACGTCGACCAGCTGGCCAACGCCACCTTCGACATGGTGGTCGCCGGTCGCGTCCTCGACGACGGGGACGTCGCGATCATGATGGTCGAGGCCGAGTCCACCGAGGAGACCTGGGCGCTCGTCGGCGAAGGCCGCACCGCTCCGACCGAAGAGGTCGTGGCCGCCGGTCTCGAAGCCGCGAAGCCGTTCCTGAAGGCTCTCTGCGACGCGCAGGCCGAGCTGGTGGCGAAGTTCCCGGCCAAGGAGACCGCAGCGTTCCCGATCTTCCTGGACTACCAGGACGACGTGTACGCCGCCGTGTCCGACGCCGCCACCGCGGAGCTCTCGACGGTCATGTCGATCGCCGACAAGCAGACCCGCGAGGAGTCCACCGAGACCCTCAAGGAAACCATCAAGTCCCAGCTCTCGGCGCAGTTCGAAGGCCGCGAGAAGGAGATCAGCGGGGCCTACCGGGCGCTGACCAAGAAGCTCGTCCGGCAGAAGATCCTCACCGACAAGGTGCGCATCGACGGTCGCGGGCTGGCCGACATCCGGACCCTGTCCGCCGAGGTCGCCGTGGTCCCGCGGGTGCACGGCTCCGCCCTGTTCCAGCGCGGCGAGACCCAGATCCTGGGCATCACCACGCTGAACATGCTGGGCCTGGAGCAGAAGCTCGACACGCTGGCGCCGGAGAAGACCAAGCGCTACATGCACAACTACAACTTCCCGCCCTACTCGACCGGTGAGACCGGCCGGGTCGGTTCGCCGAAGCGGCGCGAGATCGGTCACGGTGCGCTCGCCGAGCGTGCCCTGATGCCGGTGCTGCCGACGCGCGAGGAGTTCCCGTACGCGATCCGTCAGGTGTCCGAGGCGCTCGGCTCCAACGGCTCGACCTCGATGGGTTCCGTCTGCGCCTCGACCCTGGCCCTGCTGAACGCCGGTGTGCCGCTGCGCGCCCCGGTCGCCGGCATCGCCATGGGTCTGGTGTCCGACACGGTCGACGGCAAGACCTCCTATGTCGCGCTGACCGACATCCTGGGGGCCGAGGACGCTTTCGGCGACATGGACTTCAAGGTCGCCGGGACGAAGGAGTTCATCACCGCCCTGCAGCTGGACACCAAGCTCGCCGGAATCCCGGCCTCGGTGCTGGCGCAGGCCCTGACCCAGGCCAAGGACGCTCGGATGACGATCCTGGAGGTGATGGCCGAGGCCATCGACCGCCCGGACGAGATGAGCCTCTACGCGCCGCGGATCATCACGGTGAAGATCCCGATCGACAAGATCGGCGAGGTCATCGGCCCGAAGGGCAAGGTGATCAACCAGATCCAGGACGACACCGGCGCCGACCTGAGCATCGAGGACGACGGCACCATCTACATCGGGGCCGACTCCGGCGAGAAGGCCGAGGCCGCTCGGGCCATGGTCAACGCGATCGCCAACCCGACGATGCCGGAGAAGGGCGAGCGCTACCTCGGTACCGTCGTCAAGATCACGGCGTTCGGCGCGTTCGTCTCGCTGCTGCCCGGCAAGGACGGCCTGCTGCACATCTCCAAGCTGCGTCCGCTCGCCGGTGGCGCGCGGGTGGAGAACGTGGAGGACGTGGTCAGCGTCGGTCAGAAGATCCAGGTGGAGATCAACGAGGTCGACGACCGCGGCAAGCTGTCGCTGATCCCCGTGGTCGAGGAGCCTGCTGCTGTCTGAGACCGATGACGAGGCCGGCCGCTCGGTGAGCGGCCGGCTTCGTCGTCCCTCGGGCCGGGCGCCCGAACCGCGCGCCTACCGTAGTGGCGAGATCCGGCGCAGCACGCTGCCGAGCGGTCTGCGGGTGGTCACCGAGGAGATGGCCGGTAGCCGCGCGTTCTGTGTCGGTTTCTTCGTCGGGGTCGGTTCCCGGCAGGAGAGCAGCCGCCTGCACGGCGCCTCGCACTTCCTCGAGCACGTGCTCTTCAAGGGCACCCCCCGGCGGACCGCCGAGGAGATCGCCCAGGCGGTCGAGTCGGTCGGCGGTGAGCTGAACGCGTACACCGCCAAGGAGCACACCTGCTTCCACGCCCGGGTGATGGCCGACGACGCCGAGCTGGTCGTCGACGTGCTGGCCGACATGATCACCGACTCACTGCTGCTGGGCCGCGACATCGACGCGGAACGCGCCGTGATCATGGACGAGATCGCCATGCACCACGATGATCCGGGCGAGGCGGCCGGCGACCTGGTGACCTCAGCGATCTTCGGCGATCACGGTCTGGGTCGGCCGGTGATCGGCTCGGCCCACAGCATCACCGCGCTGCGGCGCAACCAGGTCGACGCCTACTGGCGGCGGCACTACCGCCCGACGGAGATCGTCGTGGCGGCCGCCGGTGCGGTCGACCATGATCAGCTCGTGGAGCGGCTCGGCTCGTTCGCCGGCTTCGCCGGTGATCATGGTCGGGGTCTGCGCCGGGTGCCGCGGCCGACCGCCCCCACCGTGGTCCGGGGCGGGGCGCAGGTCGTCACCGCCGTTCGCGACTCCGCGCAGGTGTCGGCGATCCTCGCGGCCGGCTGCCCGGGCATGTTCGACGACCGCCGGTACGCCCTCGGTCTCCTCTCCCTGGTGCTCGGCGGTGGGATGTCGTCGCGACTGTTCCTGGAGGTCAGGGAACGCCGCGGGCTGGCGTACTCGATCGAGGCGGGGGAGAGCGTCTACAGCGATGCGGGTCTGTTCTCGATCGACTGGCAGTGCGCGCCGGAGCGGCTGACCGACATCCTCGATGTCGTCCGGCAGGTCACCGGCGAGCTCGCCGACTCGGGCATCGACGACCGGGAGCTCGCGCAGGCCAAGATCCAGCTGCGCGGACAGACCATCCTCGGCTACGAGGGACCCAACTCCCGGATGAGTCGACTCGGCGGGAGCACGGTGAGCGGCGAGGAACGGGGTCTCGAGGAGCACCTGGCCCGCTACGACGCGGTCAGCGGCGAGCAGGTCCAGGAGATGGCGCAGCAGCTGTTCGCGGCCGGGCCGGTGCTCGGCGTGGTGGGCCCCAAGGTGCCGCGGCGACAGCTCGAGGCGGTCCTCGCCCGCTGGTGATCAAGACCCACGCACTCCGCCGCCGGTCCGCCGGTAGGTTGAGTCCGTCGACGGGTCGCCCGTCGTGGACCAGGTGAGGAGAGCAGATGGCCGACCAGATCGCGGTGGGCGTCTTCGGGGCCGCCGGGCGGATGGGCGCCGAGGTGTGCCGAGCCGTCGAGGCCGCGCCCGACCTGGAGCTGGTGGCCCGACTGGACGTCGGCGATGACCGTGCCCCGGCCGAGTCGGCCCGGGTGATGGTCGACTTCACCCACCCGGATGCCGTGATGGACAACCTGTCGTGGTGCATCGAGCGCGGCGTGCACGCCGTGGTCGGGACCACCGGTTTCACCGAGGACCGGTTGGCCCAGCTGCGGTGGGCGCTCGGCGAAGCACCCCGGGTGGGCATCGTCGTGGCAGCGAACTTCTCCGTCGGAGCCGTGCTGATGATGCACTTCGCTGAGCAGGCCGCCCGCTTCTACGAGAGCGTCGAGATCATCGAGCTGCACCACCCGGACAAGGCCGACGCACCGTCCGGAACCGCGAGCACCACCGCGCACCGGATCGCCGCCGCCAGGCGGGCCGCCGATCGGCCCCCGATCCCGGACGCCACCAGCCAGGAAGTGCCCGGGGCGCGCGGCGCCGACATCGACGGCATCCGCGTGCACGGCGTCCGGCTGCGCGGGTTGGTCGCCCACCAGGAGGTCCTGTTCGGCGATCCCGGTGAGACCCTGACCGTCCGGCACGACTCCTTCGATCGGGTGTCCTTCATGCCGGGTGTGCTGGCCGCGGTCCGTGCGGTGGTCAACCGTCCCGGTCTGACCGTCGGCATCGACGACCTGTTGGAGATCGGATCATGAGCGGGTACGACCACGGGCGCACGCCGTCCGATCCCGAACCCACCGCGCAGACGCAGGGACCGGACTTCGCCCCTCCCGGCAGTGACGACACCCAGGTGCTACCGGGAGATCCGGCACCGGACTCGACGTCGGTGATCGCGCAGCCCGGCGCCACCACAGTCCAGCCCGTGGCCGGTTACGCGCCTCCCCAGCCGCCGCGGAAGCCGCGATCACGGACCGTCATGATCGCCGTGATCAGTGTGCTGGCCGTGTTGGCGGTGCTGATCGCCGGCGACCGGGTGGCCAACGCCGTGGCCCAGAACGTGCTGGCCGGTCAGCTGCAGTCGGAGCTGTCGACGCCGACCAAGCCCGAGGTCAGCATCGCCGGCTTCCCGTTCGTCACCCAGGTGCTCAGCGGGTCCTTCTCCTCGGTGCAGGTGACCGCCGACGACGCGACCGTCAAGGAAGGGCCGACCACGGTGGCGATCGCCCACCTGGACGCGACGCTGAGCGGCATCACGGCCACCGATCGCTACCAGAACATCGTGGCCGACCGGGGCGAGGCCAGCGCGCTGGTCGACTGGGCCGGCATCAGCACGCTGGCCGGACACCAGGTGAGCTACGTGGCCGACGACCGGATGCGGATCGACTTCTCGGTGCCGATCGGCCGGCTGTCCATCGACGGCTTCATCACCGGGCGGCCGCAGCTCGACGTCGACGCCCAGACGATCACCGTCGCCGACCCCGAGGTCACCGTCGCCTCGGTCGACGTGCCCCAGGCGGTGGTGGACGCGGTGTCACGCGTCGTGCTGCAACCGATCCCGATCCAGGACCTGCCGTACGACATCTCGGTGACCGGTCTGACCGTTCAGCCCGACGGTGTGCTGCTGTCCGGCACAGGTCGGGACATCCCGGTACGAGGTCGCTGATCCGGGAGCGCGCCGACGGCGGCACCCGACCGTCAGCCGATGGCGGTGTGCAGCCGGATCTGCTTGACCCGGATCGCGTCGTCTTCGGAGCCGATCTCGCGATGGGCCCCGTCGGCTGCCCACCCGGCGTCGGTCAGGAAGGCCCGGCGGAGGTCGTCGTCGGCCCGCAGCCAGTGGCGTACGCGCACGAAGCCGTCAGCCCGGAGCGTGTCGACGCAGGCGTTCAGCAGCCGGGAGCCGTGACCGCGGCGCCGAGCTGTCGGGTCGACCACCAGCTCGTCGATCGCGCCGTCGGTGCCGGGGTCGGCATCGGGGTCCTGACTGGGCAGGGTGGTGGCCAAGCCGACCACCTGGCGGTCGGCCACCGCCACCAGGACCCGCCAGCGGGCCTCCGGTGGACGGCTGATGGCGTTGTGCCAGGTCGACGCCATCGTCTCGAGGTCGATGCCCGCCAGCAGCGCCAGCGCCGCGTCGTCCGCGGTCTCGCCCCAGCTGCGTCGCTGGACGGACGCGATACCCCACGACTCCGCCGGGAGCGCGAGCCGCACCGAGTCCGCGTGGGGGTCGTCGTTCGCACCGGGATGATCCGTGGCCATGGGACGCGATCGTAGCTCCTGGTCAGTGTGATCCAGGTCACATCACCAGGACTAGGCGGTCCGGCGGTGCACCCAGCATGATTAATACAGAAGTCCGTGGTTACCTGAACCCCCGAGCAGGTAACCACGGACTTCGTTCATGTCCCGACGGCTTCCCCGTCGCGGCCCACGGGCGCGGTGCGCGGCGCCGGCCGGTGGCGGCAGACGGTAGCCTGACGGCCGTGTCGGCTGCCGGAAACCTACGAACCCCTCCACCTCTCCCCGGCGGAGCGCTCCGCGTCATCCCGCTCGGTGGTCTCGGCGACATCGGTCGCAACATGGCGGTGCTGGAGTACGACGGCCAGCTCCTGGTGATCGACTGCGGGGTCCTCTTTCCCGAGGACAGCCATCCAGGGGTCGACCTCATCCTGCCGAGCTTCGACGTGATCGCGGACCGGTTGGACGACATCCAGGCGGTGGTGCTGACTCACGGCCACGAGGACCACATCGGCGCCGTCCCGTACCTGCTGAGGCAGCGACCGGACATCCCCCTGGTGGGCTCCAAGCTGACCTTGGCGCTGCTGCAGGAGAAGATCCGCGAGCACCGGATCCGAGGAACCGTGACCCGGCGGGTGGAGGACTCCGAGCGGGTGACGTTCGGCCACTTCGACCTCGAGTTCCTGGCGGTCAACCACTCGATCCCCGACGCCTTCGCGGTGGCGGTCCGGACGAAGGCCGGCCTGGTGCTGCACACCGGCGACTTCAAGATGGACCAGCTCCCGCTGGACGGGCGGATCACCGACCTGCGCGGCTTCGCCCGCCTCGGCGAGGAAGGCGTCGACCTGTTCATGGTCGACTCGACCAACGCCGAGGTGCCGGGCTTCACCACGCCGGAGCGGGACATCACCCCGGCCCTGGACCGGGTCTTCGCGACCAGCAAGCAACGGCTGATCGTGGCCTGCTTCGCCTCGCACGTGCACCGGGTCCAGCAGGTCCTGGACGCCGCCGTCGCCCACGGTCGCAAGGTGGTCTACGTCGGGCGCTCGATGGTGCGCAACATGGGTGTCGCGCGCGACCTGGGCTATCTGCACGTCCCCGCGGACACCCTGATCGAGCTGCGGGACATCGACAAGTACCGGCCGCACGAGGTGGCGATCATCTCCACCGGGTCCCAGGGCGAGCCGTTGTCGGCGCTCTCCCGGATGGCCAACCGGGAGCACCAGGTGATCCAGCTCGCCGCGGGCGACACAGTGGTGCTCGCGTCCTCGATGATCCCCGGCAACGAGAGCTCGATCTACCGGGTGATCAACGGCCTGACCAAGCTCGGCGCCAACGTGGTGCACAAGGGCAACGCCATGGTGCACGTCTCGGGACACGCCAGTGCCGGCGAGCTGCTCTACGCGTACAACATCGTCAAGCCGCGCAACGTGATGCCGGTGCACGGCGAAGCGCGTCACCTGGTGGCCAACGCCGACCTCGCCGTGGCCACCGGCGTACCGCGGAAGCGGGCGATCATCGCCGAGGACGGAACGGTCATCGACCTGCAGCAGGGCTCGGCCAAGATCGTCGGCAAGGTCGACTGCAGCTACGTGTTCGTCGACGGGGCCAGCGTCGGGGACGTGACCGAGACCCTGCTGACGGATCGCCGGATCCTCGGTGAGGAAGGCTTCATCTCCATCATCACGGTGATCAACACGCACTCCTCCAAGATCGTCAGCGGGCCCGACATCCACGCCCGCGGGTTCGGTGAGGACGACTCGGTCTTCGACGCCGTACGGCCGCAGCTGATCGAGGCGCTGGAGCAGGCGATGGCCGAGGGGGTCAACGACGCGCACCGGCTGCAGCAGGTGATCCGGCGGCGGATCGGACGCTGGGTGAACGACAAGCACCGACGCCGTCCGATGATCATCCCGGTGGTCATCCAGACCTGACGGTCAGCATCTCGAGCTGGGAAGGGGGGATCGGTGGGCTATCGGCAGGAGTACTGGCGCAGTCTCGGCGATCCCGAGGACTTCTGGCGTGAGCAGGCGCGCGCCGTCAGCTGGATCCGCAAGCCGAAGCGGATCCTGGACTCCAGCGCGGCACCGCTGTACCGCTGGTACCCCGACGCCACCCTGAACACCTGCTTCAACGCCCTCGACCGGCACGTCATCGCCGGGCGGGCCGACGAGCCGGCCCTGATCTTCCACTCCGCGATCACCGGTGAGCGGCGGACCTACAGCTACGCCCGACTGCTGGACGAGGTGGCGCGGTTCGGAGGAGCGCTGCGTGAGCTGGGGGTGGCCGCGGGCGACCGAGTCGTGATCTACCTGCCGATGGTGCCCGAGGCGGCGATCGCCATGCTGGCCTGCGCCCGGATCGGCGCCGTGCACTCGGTGGTGTTCGGCGGCTTCGCCCCGGCCGAGCTCAGTGCCCGGATCGACGACGCCCGACCGAAGGTGATCGTCTCCGCGTCCTGCGGCCTGGAGGCCGGCAGGGTGATCGCGTACAAGCCGCTGCTCGACGCCGCCCTGGACCGGTCACGGCACCAGCCCGACTACTGCGTCATCCTGCAGCGGCCGCAGCTGGCTGCGGACCTGGTCGAGGGTCGCGACCTGGACTGGTCGATGATCATGAAGCCCGGGCTGTTCGAGCCGGCGTCCTGCGTGGAGGTGGCAGCGACCGATCCGCTCTACATCCTCTACACCTCCGGCACCACAGGGAGACCGAAGGGCATCGTCCGCGATCACGGCGGGCACGCGGTCGCCCTGACCTACTCGATGCGGACGATCTACGACGTCGGCGAAGGCGACGTGATGTTCACGGCGAGCGACGTGGGCTGGGTCGTCGGCCACTCCTACATCGTGTACGGACCGTTGCTGGTCGGAGCGACCACGATCCTGTACGAGGGCAAGCCGGTGGGAACACCGGATGCCGGGGCGTTCGCCGCCGTGATCGCCGAGCACCGGGTCACGGTGATGTTCACCGCGCCGACAGCTCTCCGCGCCATCCGCAAAGTCGATCCCGAGGCCCTGCTGACGGCCGATCGCGACCTCTCGTCACTGCGGGCGCTGTTCCTGGCGGGTGAACGGCTGGATCCTGACACGTACGCCTGGGCCACTGAGAAGCTGGGTGTACCGGTGGTCGACCACTGGTGGCAGACCGAGACCGGCTGGCCGATCGCGGCCAACCTCCGGGGACTGGAGCCGATGCCGATCAAGCCGGGTTCGGCGACCGTGCCGGTGCCGGGCTACGACGTCCGGATCCTGGATGAGCGTGGCGAGCGGGTGCCGGCGGGCGTCGAGGGGGCGATCGTGATCGCCCTGCCGCTGCCGCCGGGCACGCTGACCACGGTGTGGGGCGACGACCAGCGATTCGTCGACGGCTACCTGTCGGCCCATCCCGGGTACTACCTGACCGGTGACGGCGGACTGATCGACGCCGACGGCTACCTGTTCGTGCTCGGGCGCACCGACGACGTGATCAACGTGGCCGGGCACCGGCTCTCCACCGGCTCGATGGAGGCGGTGATCGCCGGCCACCCGGCGGTGGCGGAGTGCGCGGTGATCGGTGTGGCCGACGAGATCAAAGGTCAGGTGCCGCGTGGGCTGGTGGTGGTGAAAGCGGGCACCGAGATGGCCCCGGAGGACCTGTCGGCTCAGCTGGTGGCCCTGGTCCGCGCCGAGATCGGGGCCGTGGCGGCCCTGCGTCGGGTCGACGTGGTGGCGGCACTGCCGAAGACCCGGTCCGGCAAGATCCTGCGGAAGGTGATGCGGGAGATCGCCGACGGCAAGACGCCCGGTGTCCCGTCCACGATCGAGGATGCCGGGGTGCTCGACGTGCTGCGTCCCGTGCTGATCGGCGAGGGTCACGCTGGCCGTGCTCACCAAGGGCACTGAGGGGAACACCAAAAGGACCTGGCCCCGTGGGGGACAGGTCCTGGCGACGCATGGCGTCAGGTGGTCAGCGGGTGACTTTGCCGGCCTTGAGGCAGGAGGTGCACACGTTGAGCCGCTTCGGCGTCCCGGACACCAGGGCGCGGACGCGCTGGATGTTCGGGTTCCAGCGGCGGTTGGTCTTCTTCTTGGACCAGGGCACGTTGTGGCCGAAGCCGGGGCCCTTGGCACAGACGTCACATACGGCAGCCACTGGAGTTCACTCCCACTTACTCGAGCTCATGATGAGGAAATACGAAGGTCGAAGCCCATCAGGGCAACCGGAAGAGCGTACCCGACGGCGGCGAGGTAAAGCGAATTCCTCGCCCAACGCCGCCGACCGGGAAGCCGGCCGGTGCAACGAGCCGGCGCCTCAGCGCGTACGAACGGTGTTTCTGTGGTCCATCTTGCCGGGCCCGTCGCCCTCGACGGACCCGCCGGGCACTGCCGTCACCCGGGTCCGGAGGTGATCCCTCGGTAGGGTGGGCAAGTGTCGTCGGCAGTCACCTCCGGGGGCGGAGTGGGCAGCCTCGCTCCGCCCGAGATCTGGCGTCTCTGCCTGACCTGGCTGGAGCGCAGCGCCGAGGTGATCACGGCCTCGGCCGCCGGTCTGAACGCGATCAACGTGTTCCCGGTCGCCGACTCCGACACCGGCACCAACCTGGAGCAGACGCTGACCGGCATCATCGCCCATCTGAGCGGTGAAGCCGTCGACGACGACTGGACCACCGAGCTGGTCGACGCCCAGGTGGCGCCCGACGGCGACGACGAGCCGAGTCCTGCCGACCTGGTGGTGCGGGCCGCCGTGCTGTCCGCCCACGGCAACTCCGGCGCCATCGTGGCCGAGATGATCATCAGCCTGAGCCGGGCGCTGGAGCGGTCCGGACTCATCGTGGCGACCGAGCCCGAGCGGGGCCTGGCCCAGGTGCTCAAGACGGTCGCCGTGGCGGGCCGCCGTGCCGTCGCGCGCCCGGTCGAGGGCACGATCCTCACGGTGGCCAGCGCCGCCGCCGCGGCCGCCGAGCAGGCCGTCGCGGAGGGCGTGGCCGACCGGATGGCCGGTGATCCGGCTGTCGGCATCTCGCGGGTGCTGGCCGTCGCCGAGGTCGCTCGGGCGGCGGCGGCCGAGTCGCTGCGACGGACGCCGGAGGAGCTGGACAGCCTGGCCCGGGCGGGCGTGGTGGACGCGGGCGGGCAGGCGTACGTGCTGCTGCTCGACGTGCTGGTCGAGGTCCTCGGCGGGCGGCGCGCGGAAGCCCTGCCCGCGCAGCCCGCCCTGCCCGCACGGACCGGGGGGAGCAGGCCCGGCGCGGTCGACGGGGCCCCGCTGGCGTACGAGGTGATGTACGCGCTCCGCGGGACCGGCGCCGACGACCTGGACGCACTCCGCGAGCGACTGTCGGTGCTGGGTGACAGTGTCGTGATCGTGGGGGATCGGACCGTGGCCCAGGTGCACGTGCACCTCGGCGATGCCGGCGCGGCGGTGGAGGCCGGGCTGAGCTGCGGCCGGATCAGCCAGATCAGGATCACCGCACTGCCGCCGACCGCCGCCTCGGCAGTCACGGAACGGGCCGTGGTGGCGGTGGTGGCCGGTGCCGGTCTGGCCGATGCCGTCACCGCCCTGGGCGGCACGGCCGTGCTGCCGTCGGGCGCGCACGTCAGTGCCGAGGAGCTGACCTCGGCGCTGCAGCAGTCCTGCGGTGAGGTCATCGTGCTGCCCAACGACATGGAGTGCCTGGAGATCGCGACCCACCTGGCCAACGAGCTCCGCGCGCAGGGGCGGCGGGTGGCGGTCATCCCCACCGTCGCCCAGGTCCAGGGTCTGGCCGCGTTGGCCGTGCACGAGCCGGGCGCGGACTTCGACTCGGTGGTGGTGGCGATGAGCAGCACCGCCGGGCACGCCCGACACGGCGCGGTCACCGTCGCCGAGAGCCCAGCCATGACCATGGCCGGTCGGTGCGACATCGGCGACGTGCTCGGACTGGTCGACGGCGACTTCGTCGAGATCGGCGACGACCTGACCGAGGTCGCCTGGCGGGTGATCGAGCGACTGCTCACCTCGAGTGGCGGGGAGCTGTTGACCCTGGTCCGTGGCCGGGGTGCGGACGATCGGCTGACGGCTGGACTGAGCGCGCGGATCCGTGCCTGGTCCCCCACGATCGACGTCGAGCTGATCGACGGGGGACAGGCGCGGTATCCCCTGCTGGTGGGCCTGGAGTGAACCGGCACCTGCGGCTCGTGCCGGAACTGCCCGCGCCGACCCCGAAGAAGACGGCCAAGAAGAAAGCCGCCGCCGCCACGGCGGCGGCGGCGGCGGAGCGTCCACCGGCACAGTTCTGGCGCACCACCGGGTTCACCCGCCTCGCGGTTCCGTTGAGCGGGGTGCTGGGCGGCAAGACGGCCAAGGCGTTCGAGTCACTGAAGGTGCGTACGGTCGGTGACCTGATGCTGCACCTGCCACGCCGTTACGTCTCAGGCACCGAGCTCAGCGACCTCCGCAACCTGACCGAGGGTGACGACGTCACCGTGCTCGCCCAGGTGCGGCAGGCGTCGGTGCACGGCATGAGCCAGTCCGCTCGCGGCGCCGGCAAGTTCCGGCTCCAGGTGGTCATCACCGACGGGCGGGGCGAGCTGAACCTGACCTTCTTCGGAGCCAAGCACCTGGTCGACTACTGGCAGGGCCAGCTCCGTGCCGGAGCCCGCGGGATCTTCGCCGGCAAGGTGGGTGCCTTCCGTGGCGAGCCTCAGCTCACCCACCCCGACTTCGTCATCGTCGACGAGGACGGCAACGTCATCGGTGGGGCCCAGCGCAACCTCGACCTGGGCAAGGTCGCCGGTGCGTCCGGTCGGATCGGCCTGTATCCGGCGACAGCCAAGCTGCGCACCTGGACGATCGCCAGCTGCGTCTCGCTGGCCCTGGACAGCCTGGACGGGATGCAGGATCCGCTGCCGGAGTGGGTACGTCGGGAGGCCGACCTGATGAGCCAGCCGACGGCGTACCGGGCGGTGCACCGTCCCGACACCGAGGACGAGGTCGCTGCCGGCGTGGCCAGGGTGCAGTTCGACGAGGCGTTCGGGCTGCAGCTGGCCATGGCCCGCCGTCGCGCCCTGGCGGCGGCGGACGGGGCCGTGCCGCGCCCGCGCGTCACCGGTGGGCTGCTGGACGCGTTCGACGCGAAGCTGCCGTTCGAGCTGACCGAGGGACAGCGGCAGGTCAGTGACCAGCTGTTCACCGACCTGGCCCGTCCGCACCCGATGCAGCGGCTGCTGCAGGGCGAGGTCGGTTCGGGCAAGACGGTGGTGGCCCTGCGGGCCATGTTGACGGTTCTCGACACCGGCGGCCAGGCCGCCTTGCTGGCGCCCACCGAGGTGCTCGCGGCCCAGCACCACCGGACGATCACCGCGATGCTCGGCGACCTGGTCGGTGGGGACCTGCTGTCCTCGGGCGGCCCGGGCACCGGAGTGACGTTGATCACCGGGTCGATGTCGGCCGGTCGACGACGCGAGGCCACGCTGGCGGCCGCCTCGGGGGAGGCCGGGATCGTGATCGGCACCCACGCGCTGTTGACCTCCGGCACGCAGTTCGCCGACCTCGGGCTGGTGGTGGTCGATGAGCAGCACCGGTTCGGAGTCGAGCAGCGTGCCGCGCTGGCGGCCAAGGCCCAGCAGCGACCGCACACCCTGGTGATGACCGCGACGCCCATCCCGCGCACCGTCGCCATGACCGTGTTCGGTGATCTGGAGACGTCCACGTTGACCGAGATCCCCGCCGGGCGCGCCGACGTGTCCACCGTGGTCGTCAACTACAAGCTCCACCCCAGCTGGCTCAAGCGGGCCTGGCAGCGGGTCGTCGAGGAGGTCGCCGAGGGGCGGCAGGCCTTCGTGGTCTGCCCGCGGATCAGCGATGCAACCGGCGACGACGACGGCGGGGCGGCGGTGGAGGACGTGTACGCCCAGCTGGCCGACGGACCGATGCGAGATCTCCGGGTGGCGATGCTGCACGGCCGGCTACCCGCCGAGGAGAAGGACGAGGTGATGGGGCGCTTCGTCGCCGGCGAGCTCGACGTCCTGGTGGCCACCACCGTGATCGAGGTCGGGGTCGACGTCCCCAACGCCTCGGTGATGGTGATCTGCGACGCCGACCACTTCGGGATCTCCCAGCTGCACCAGCTCCGCGGGCGCATCGGCCGGGGCGCCCATCCCGGCGTCTGCTTGCTGCTCACCGCCACGCCGCCCGGGCTGCCGGCCCTGGATCGGCTGGCCGCCGTCGCGGAGACCCGGGACGGCTTCGTGCTGGCCAAGGTGGATCTCGCCCAACGCCGCGAGGGTGACGTGCTCGGCGCCGAGCAGTCAGGTGTCCGATCCGGTCTGCGGCACCTGCGGGTGCTCGAGGACGAGGACCTGATCGTGTACGCCCGCGACCTGGCCACGGCGTGCCTGGAACGGGATCCGGAGCTGACCGACCCAGGCCTGGCCGACATCGTCGACTCGGTCGAGCTCCGAGCCGCCGGCGACTGGCTGGAGCGCACATGACACGGACACATGGTCGCGCTCCGCGCTCCGCGGTCATGAGCTCCGCGAGGTCTCGCTCGTTCGTTCACGGTTTCGTGCGACGAAGAACATGTCGCCCCAAACCGCTCCTCACTCCCGAGAGGCTCGGCTCATGACACGGGTCATCTCGGGTTCCCGCGGGGGCCGCCGGCTCGCGATGCCGCCCGGCGATCAGACCCGACCGACCTCCAGCAAGGTGCGCGAGGCGCTCTTCTCGGCGCTGGCGTCGTGGACCGGCGGCTCCTCCGGGCCGGCCGACGTCGCCCTCAAGGGCTGGGCGTTCTGCGACCTCTTCGCCGGCTCCGGTGCGGTCGGTCTCGAGGCGGCCAGTCGCGGCGCCGGCCCCGTGCTGCTGGTCGAGTCCAGTCGACGGGCGCTGCGGACCATGGAGCAGAACGTGGCCACCGTCGGGCTCGACGTGGACGTGCGCCGAGACGCCGTCGAGGACGTGGTGCGCCGGCAGCCGGCGTACCCGTACGACATCGTCTTCCTGGACCCGCCGTACGAGCTGGCCACCTCCAGCGTGGAGGCCATCCTGCGCGATCTGGTCAGCAACGGCTGGCTGACCGCCGAGGGCCTGGTCGTGCTCGAGCGATCAGGACGAGACCCGGCGCCGCGGTGGCCGGATGTGCTCGGCGACACCTGGGAGAAGAAGTACGGCGAGACGGTCCTCTACTTCGGCGCGGGCTAGCCGGATAGGTTCGTCTTCCGTGAGCCGCGCCGTCTGCCCCGGATCCTTCGACCCCGTCACGGTCGGGCACCTCGACGTGATCGCCCGCGCCGCCGCGCTGTACGACGGGGTGATCGTCGCCATCGGGTCGAACGTCGGCAAGAGCGCGCTGTTCACCCCCGACGAGCGCGTGGCCATGCTGCAGGAGGCGTGCGTCGACCTGTCGACGGTCACGGTCACCCTCTTCTCCGGTCTGCTCGTCGACTTCTGCGCCGCGAACGCCGTCGACGTCATCGTCAAGGGCCTGCGCTCCGGCGCCGACTACGACTACGAGCTGGCCATGGCGCAGATGAACCGCAAGCTGACCGGGGTGGACACCGCCTTCCTGCCGACGGCTCCGCAGCTGGCGTACGTGTCCTCCAGTCTGGTGCGCGAGGTCGCCTCGCTCGGCGGCGACGTGACGCCCTTCGTGACACCGTCCGTGCTGACCCAGATCTCGCGTCGGCTGGCCGAGCGCGCGTCCGGCTGAGCACCGCCGGCGCGCTCGCCGGTCAGGCGGCGATGGCCGGAGCCGAGTCGGCGGCTTCGTCGACCTGTCGCTGCGCCGAGTCGGAGCCGGAGGGCCGCTGTCGCACCTGACCGGCGATCGAACGGTAGGAGCTCGGGCTGACGGGGAGCAGCCACTGCGTGGCCCGGGTGATCGGTCCGAGCTGGACGCCGAGGTCGGAGACCAGATCGTCGATGTTGTGCATCGAGAACGGGATGATGTTGGTGCCACGGGCGTGACGACCCTCGGTCCGCTCCTCCATCCAGCGCAGCATCTCGGTGACCTGACGTTCTCGAGCCGCAGGCTCCGGCAGCTGGTGGCGCCCGGTCAACAGGCTGGCGATCCAGACCGAGGCCAGCTCGGCGCTGAGCGGGCTGAAGAACGACGAGTTGTAGCCGGCGAACGACAGGTCGCGGACCGTGAGCGGCTGGATGTGGCGGTACAGCTGGAAGTTCCCGCGCTCGTCGGTCAGCCGCCGCTGGAGGTCGTCGTCGAAGAAGGGCACCTGCTGGGTGAAGCCGGTACCGCAGACCACGACGTCGGCCGCGACGGTGGCACCGCTGGAGAGCCGAGCCGTACGGCGACCGTCGGCGTCGACCAGCAGCTCGGTGATGGTGGTGTCTCGGAGCACCCGGATCCGTCCGGCCGCAACCTGTTCGGAGAAGCCGTCGGTGGCGAGGCTGACCGTGCTCCGGGCGATCCGCTCGAACGAACCGTCCGGCACCAGGCCGAGCTCCTTCAGCCGCAGCTGCCGGGTGGCGACGGCCTGGACCCCGTGCAGCAGCACCCGGCGAACGGGGTCGCCCGGACCGTGCAGGAAGCGCTCGACGCCGACCGGCCGGAGGTAGCGGAAGAGGGCCTCACCCATCCTGGTGAGCATCAAGAACTTGTAGTTGAGCACGTTGCCGAGCTTCTTCGGCATCTTCCACAACAGCTCTCGGGCGACGACGGTGGTCGACGCGGCCGCCGTGCTGATCGGCATCGACACGTCGCAGGCCGACTTCCCGTGGCCGATGACGAGGACGTGACGATCGCGTACGACGTCCAGGTCGGTGACCTCGCCGGCCGCCAGGACCCGGCCGCCGGACGCCACGAAGGCGTCGGCGCCCTTCCAGGTGGGGATCTTCGGGGTCGAGAAGATGCCGTTGGCCACCACCAGGTGGTCCGCCTCGGTGACCGACACCGCGCCGCCCTCGATCGGGCGCGCGGTGATGGTCCAGCCCCCGCCGGGACGAGGCGTGGCCCGGACGACCCGCGACCCGAGGCGGAGGAAGGGGGCCAGTCCGAAGCGGTCGACGTAGGCCTCGAGGTACTCCTGGACCTGAGCGCCGGAGGGCCACTCGGGATAGGAGTCCGGCATCGGGAAGTCCGAGAACGCGTACGTGTCCTTGGTGTTCTGGGTGCTGAGTCCGGGGTAGCGGCGGGTCGCGCTCCACACGCCGCCGACGTCCGGGGTCGACTCGTGCAGGACGACGTCGAAGCCGAACTCGCGCAGGGTCTTGGCGCAGGCGAGGCCGGCGAAGCCGGCGCCGATGATGACGATGTTCATGGCCTACCTTCGGGTTCAGGGGATGCCATCAGCGTGCGCCGGCCGGCGTCCCCCGGCTAGCCGGTGCGCGCGGCCGCTGTCCGCTTCCCGCGGTGACTTCGGTCTTCGCGCCTCGCACGGGGACTCAGCAGCGGGCCAACGTCTCCGACGGCGACTCCGCGAAGGTGCTCCGGTAGGTGGTCGAGAAGCGCCCGAGATGTCCGAAACCCCAGTGCAGCGCCACCCGGGTGACGGTGGTCGCGTGCTGGTCGGAGGCGACCAGCTCGTCGTGCGCGCGTTGCAGCCGGACGCGACGCAGCAGCTGCATCGGTGACTGACCGCGATCGTGCTGGAAGTTCTCCTGCAGCGTGCGCGCGCTCACCCCCACAGCTCGGGCCAGCTCCTCCACTCGCCACGGGTGCTCGGGTGACTCCTCGATCAGCGCGACCACTCGACGGACCGTGCGGCTGGTGGCCGGGCCGTAGCGAACGCAGGGCTGGCTCATGGCGCTGTTGGGTTGGCCGGTGAGCAGACCGGTGATGATCAGGTCCTCGAGCTGGCTGCGGATCAGCGGGGTCTCGAGCAGCCCGGACCCGGCGTCGATCTCGTCGCGGACGTAGCCGATCAGCCGCAGCCAGCTCTGCAGGCGTGGTGCCCCGAGGTGCACGGCCGGGTCGAAGGCGAGGTCGAGATCGGGCTCCAGGTCCCGGCTGCTGTGCCGCTGCACCGAAGCCCGGTCGAGGTAGACGATCAGCTGCTCGTTGCCCCGGCCCCAGGACATGTCCGTCGGGACGTCGGGCGACGGCATCGACGCCACCCGGGAGTCGGAGTGCACCACCCGTCCGTCCGTACGGACCACCGCCCGACCGGCCAACGGGATCTGGACCAGCCAGAAGCTCTCGAACGCCACCGGCTGGATGCGGACCTCGGCGCCGTACCGGAGGTAGTTGAGACCCACCGAGCCCAGTCGGTAGCCGTTGTGCACCACGTTCAGACCGCCGCGATCGGTCAGGGTCAGATCGTGGGCGCAGAACTGCTGGGCCACCTCGAACCGAGCCTCGTCCACGTCCCGGGTGCGCACGAGGTTGTGGCGGACGAGCGGCACGCTCATGCCGAGCTCCTCGGGCCAGGGCCTTATTTCAGACCACAGCCTAAGGTGTGGCCGACGGGCTGTCGATGGTGCGCTGCGTCGGGTCCGCTCGCACATGCGGAGTCGGGGACGTGCTCAGGAGGCCCGTACTAGTCTCTAGGTCGTTCAGTTCCAGGAGAAGGACACATGGCCGACCAGAAGACCGCCGAGGCGAAGCTCGCCCGGCTCCGCGACCTCGTGGCGCACGCCCGCTCGATGCCGATGTCGGCGTCGTGCGTGGTGAACCGCCAGGACGTCCTCGCCGCCATCGACGACGTGATCGACCACCTGCCCGACGAGATCGCCGAGGCGCAGGACGTGATCGAGAACTCCAACGACGCCAAGGCGGCCGGGGAGGCTCAAGCCGAGCGGATCACCGAAGAGGCGAAGGAGCGCGCCGCCGAGCTGGCCACCGAGACCGAGGTGATCAAGGTCGCCCAGCAGAAGGCCGCCCAGATCGTGGCCGAGGCCGAGACCGACGCCGCGGCGCTGCGCCGCGAGGCCGACGCGTTCGTCGACTCGCGGATGGCCAGCTTCGAGTCCGTGCTGGCTCGCACCACCAGCCAGGTCCGCACCGCGCGCGCCCGACTGGCCGAACGGAGCCGACTCGACCGCCACGAGGACGATGTCGTCGATGCCGAGGAGCCGTCGATCGCGGGGGCAGGCACCTCCGCCGATCTCGGGATCTCGGTGCCATGACGTCCCCGCACCGCCGACTGGATCGCCGGTCCGGGCTGGTCCTGGACACCCACGACCTGAGGCGTCGCGCCGGCGAGCTGCGCACGCTGCAGTCCACCGTGAAGGCGCCGAACGAGCTGGGCATCGCGGTCATCCGGGTCCCCGAGGGTTCCCCGCTGGAGCTCGACCTGCGGCTGGAGGCGGTCGTCGAGGGCGTGCTGGTCACCGGCACCGCGCTGGTCCAGCTCGAAGGTGAGTGCATCCGCTGCCTGACACCCATCACCGACGAGGTCGAGGTCGACGTCCAGGAGCTGTTCACCTACCCCGGGAGCGAGGCGACCGACGAGGAGGCGTCGCACCTGGACGGCGAGCTGATCGATCTCGAGCCGGTGCTGCGGGACGCCATCGTGCTGGAGCTGCCGTTCCAGCCGCTGTGCCGGCCCGACTGCCTCGGTCTGTGCCCGGACTGCGGTCTCGATCTCAACACCGTCGACGAGCACGACCACGACGACGCGGTCGATCCTCGGTGGTCGAAGCTCGCCCAGTTCGAATCCGAGAGCGAAACGTCCTAGACTGTGCAGGTTGCTCGAACGCTGCTGCGCGCCCACAGGGCGTTGTGCGCGGTCGAGCACCTGCCTGAACGCACTGTACGTACGAACGAGGAGAAGATCGTGGCCGTCCCGAAGAGGCGCTTGTCACGCAGCAACACGCGGCATCGCCGTTCCCAGTGGAAGGCTTCGGTGCCCACGTTGGTCACCTGCACCAACCCTGCTTGCCGCGAGAAGCACTTGCCGCACACCGCCTGCCCGTCCTGCGGCCAGTACGGCCCCCGCGCCAGCCGCCGTCAGGTGCTGGAGTCCTGACGGAGTGGTCTTGACCGACATCGACACCTCTGACGCCCCGGGCCGGTCCCGGGGCTCGGCGGTGCCTGGATCGGTCGGTCTTCCCGGTGGACCCGAACCCGTTCGCGAGGTGCTGGTCCGGCTGGGACTGGTGGTGGGTGGTGAGCTGTTCGACCGGGCCCTCACCCACCGATCCTTCGCGTACGAGCGGGGCGGTCTGCCCACCAACGAGCGGCTGGAGTTCCTCGGCGACTCGATCCTCGGTCTGGTCGTGACCGAGCACCTGTTCCTGTCCTACCCGGACCTGTCCGAGGGACAGCTCGCCAAGCTGCGCGCCGCCGTGGTCAACTCCCGCGCGCTGGCCGACGTCGCACGCGGACTCGAGTTGGGCGATCTGATCCACCTGGGCCGCGGTGAGGAGAGCACTGGCGGCCGTGACAAGTCCTCCATCCTGGCCGACACGATGGAGGCGGTGATCGGTGCCGTCTTCCTCGAGCACGGTGTCGACGGCGCCCGCGTCTTCGTCCACGACCTGTTCGACGACCTGATGGCCGACGCCGCCACCCGTGGCGCCGGCTTGGACTGGAAGACCAGCCTGCAGGAGATCGCTTCGCTGGGTGGTCACGGTGTGCCGGTCTACGAGGTGACCGAGTCCGGGCCCGACCACGCCAAGACCTTCGTGGCCACGGTGGGGCTGGGCGACCAGACGTACGGTCCGGGGTCCGGCCGCAACAAGAAGGAGGCGGAGCAGAAGGCGGCCGCACTCGCCTTCGCCGCCATCAGCCCGCAGACCCTGACGACGCCCGTCGCCGACATCGTCGGCGCCTGACGCCGGCGCCCCGCCCAGCGCTCTCCGAATCCCCGCCGCGTACCGTGCCCGAGCTGCCCGAGGTCGAATCCGTCCGACGTGGTCTGGCCGACGGTGTGACCGGTCGGACCATCGCCGCCGTGGCGGTTCTGCACCCGCGACCCGTCCGGCGACACCTGCCGGGCGCCGATGACTTCGCCGCCCAGCTGGTCGGCCGGACGTTCGCCGAGCCCCGCCGACGCGGCAAGTACCTCTGGCTGCCGTTCGACGACGGCGATGCGGTGCTGGCCCACCTGGGCATGAGCGGGCAGTTCCGCTTCTCGGCCGCCGACGCCCCGTACGCGCCGAACACCAGGGTGCTGGTCGACTTCTCCGACCAGGGTCTCCAGCTGCGCTTCGTCGACCAACGGATGTTCGGCGGACTCTCCCTGTCCGAGGGCGGTGCCGAGCTGCCGCCGGAGATCGCCCACATCGCTCGCGACCCGTTCGATCCCGCGTACGACCTCGACGACGTCGCCCGCCGGCTGCGGCGCAAGCGAACCGGCGTCAAGCGGGCGCTGCTCGACCAGCAACTGGTCGGCGGGGTGGGCAACATCTACGCCGACGAGGCGCTGTGGCGGGCCCGGATGCACTACGCCCGGGCGACCGACACCATGTCCCGGCCGGCGGCCGTACAGGTGCTGACCGCGGCCGCTGACGTCATGGCGGAAGCCCTGCAGGCGGGTGGCACGTCGTTCGACAGCCTGTACGTCAACGTGAACGGCACCAGCGGCTACTTCGACCGTTCCCTGGCGGCGTACGGGCGAGAGGGCGAACCGTGTCCCCGTTGCGGCACCCCGATCCGACGGGAGGCCTTCATGAACCGCTCGTCCTACCGCTGCCCCCGCTGCCAACGGACCCCCGCTGCCGCCCACGCCCGGTTCTGATGGCGAACATCACGCGTCGCCGCATCTCGCATCGGCGGGTCCGACGGCTAGGCTGATTCGATCGTGAACCGTCTGCACCACTACGTGGTCGTCCGCCACCGCCACAACTGGAAGCTGCTGCTCCGCTTCGGTCTGGTCGGCGGCTCCGGCGTGCTCGTGAACATGGCGGTGCTGATCCTGCTCAACAAGATCGGGCCGAACGCGCACACGGTGGCCTGGGACCTGCCGGGCACCGACTTCAACATCCGCTGGTACCACGTCTACTCCACGATCGCGTTCATGATCGCGAACCTGTGGAACTTCCAGCTCAACCGGTGGTGGACGTTCAAGAGCGCCCAGCACTCGGGTTGGTGGCGGGAGTACTTCCCGTTCCTCGCCGTCGGTCTGCTCGCCCTGATCGCCAACCTCGCCATCCTGACTCTGCTGATGCACCCCGGCTCGCCGATCGCGCTGTCGACCTCGTTCTTCGACGACTCCACCGGCTTCCGGACCCGGCTCTACTGGGGCCAGCTGATCGCGATCGCGATCGTCACCCCGCTGTCGTTCCTGCTGAACAAGATCTGGACCTTCTCCTCGGTCCGTGGGCAGAACAAGCTGCCGGCCACCGAGGTCAAGGAGTCGGTACCCACCGAGCCGTGATCAGCCGAGTTGTCAGATGCTGTGGTCGCCATGGCCACCACAGAGTCTGACAACTCGGACACGCCGACCTCCGGCCGACCGCGAGGTGCCGCGAATCGTCGACGGCCGCCGCTAGGGTGGGCAGCGCCTTCCCCGGCGACAGTGTTCCCGCCCGTACGAGCGGGATCGAACCGGACGAAAGGTCCGTGGTGTATCTCAAGAGCCTCACGTTGCGCGGGTTCAAGTCCTTCGCCTCGGCCACCACGCTCAACTTCGAGCCGGGCATCACCTGCGTGGTCGGGCCCAACGGGTCCGGCAAGTCCAACGTCGTCGATGCCCTCAGCTGGGTGATGGGGGAGCAGGGCGCCAAGTCCCTGCGCGGCGGGAAGATGGAGGACGTCATCTTCGCCGGCACCTCCGGCCGGGCCCCGCTCGGTCGGGCCGAGGTGCTGCTGACCATCGACAACACCGACGGTGCCCTGCCGATCGACTACACCGAGGTCACCATCTCGCGGACCATGTTCCGCAACGGCGGTTCGGAGTACGCGATCAACGGTCACGCCGCGCGGCTGCTCGACGTCCAGGACCTGCTCAGCGACTCCGGCATCGGCCGGGAGATGCACGTCATCGTCGGTCAGGGTCAGCTGGACTCCATCCTGCAGGCCACCCCCGAGGGTCGGCGCGGCTTCATCGAGGAGGCCGCCGGCGTCCTCAAGCACCGCAAGCGCAAGGAGAAGGCGCTCCGCAAGCTCGAGGCCTGCGAGGGCAACCTGACCCGGTTGCAGGACCTGATCACCGAGATCCGCCGGCAGCTGAAGCCGCTGGGCCGGCAGGCCGAGGTGGCGCGCAAGGCCGCCGTCGTGCAGGCCGATGTCCGCGACGCCAAGGCCCGGTTGATCGCCGACGACCTGGTGCAGGTGCAGCTCTCGATGGCCTCCGACCTGGCCGACGAGCGCGCCCTGAAGCAGCGCCGGCACGAGCTGGAGACCGCGCTGGAGACGGCGCGCGCGATCGAGGTCGAGGCCGAGCTCGCGGTCCGGGCCTGCGTCCCGCGGCTCAACACCGCCCAGGACACCTGGTACTCGCTGGCCGCCCTCAAGGAGCGCGTCGCCTCCACCTCCTCGATCGCGCGCGAACGGATGCGCAACGCCGACAACGATCCCGGCGAGACCCGGGTCGGTCGCGACCCCGACGAGCTGGACGCCGAAGCCGATGCGGTCGCCGCGCAGGAGGCCGAGCTGGCCCGGGAGGTCGCCGAGCGTGAGCAGGCGCTCACCGATGCCGCCACCCTCCGTACGGACACCGAGCTCGCCCACCAGCGGGAGGAGGTGCGGTTGGCCGCGCTGGTCCGTGCGGCGGCCGACCGACGGGAGGGGCTCGCTCGGTTGACCGGGCAGGTCAACTCGCTGCGCAGCCGGGCCGAGGCGGCCGAGGCCGAGATCGGCAGACTGGCCGGAGCCCACAGCGAGGCGGTCCAGCGGGCCGAGGTGGCCGGTCGGGCGTTCACGTCGTTGGAGACCCAGGTCGCCGGTCTCGACGACGGCGAGCTCGGACTGGACTCCGCCCACGAGACAGCGCTGGAGGCCAAGGAGGCTGTCGAGGCCGAGCTCGGCACCCTGCGCACCGAGGAGCGGGCGGCGACCCAGGAACGAGCGGCGTTGGCGGCCCGGCTGGAGGCCCTCCAGGTCGGTCTGCAGCGCAAGGATGCGACCGGGGCGCTGCTGGCGGCCACCGAGCCCGTCCAGGGTCTGCTCGGCTCCGTCGCCGCCCTGGTCACCGTGCGGGGAGGGTACGAGACGGCCGTCGCCGCCGCCCTCGGGGCCGCTGCCGACGCGGTCGCGGTCACGGACGTGGATGCGGCGCTGGGCGCGGTCGCGCTGTTGAAGACCGAGGACCTGGGTCGGGCCGGCCTGCTGCTGGCCGGCCCGGGGACCGGAGCCGACGCCACCGATGATCGCGCGGACTGGCCGAGCCTGCCCGAGGGGGCCGTGTACGCGGTCGACGTGGTCGAGACACCCGCCGACATCGCCGGAGCGACGCGCCGCCTGCTGCGCAAGATCGCCCTGGTGGAGGACCTGCCCACGGCCCGGACCCTGGTCGACCGGCTGCCGGACCTGACGGCCGTCACCACCGACGGCGACCTGCTGAGTGCGCACTATGCGGCCGGCGGCTCCAACGCGCAGCCGAGTCTGATCGAGGTGCAGGCCGCCGTCGACGACGCCGAGCGTCGCCTGGCCGAGGCGCATCACCGCTGCGAGCGTCTTCGGTTCGCTCAGACCGAGCTCGAGGAGCGGCTGCGGCTGACCAACGAGACCGTGGAAGCCACCCTGGCCCGGCTGCACGAGTCGGACGCGGCGATGGCAGCGCTGGCCGAGGAGCTGGGCCAGCTGAGCTCGGCCTCCCGCTCAGCGCACGGTGAGGCCGACCGGCTGCAGCAGGGGATGGTGCGGGCCGAGGAGGCTCGCGATCGCGACCTGGGTGGGCTCGCCGACCTGGAGCGACGGCTCGAGCTGGCTCAGGAGGCGCCCGAGACCGAGGAGCCCGACCCGGCGGACCGCGATCGGCTCGCCGAGGCCGCGCGACACGCCCGCAGCGCCGAGATGGACGCCCGGCTCGCGCTGCGGACGATGGAGGAGCGGGTGCGGGCCCTGGCCGGTCGGTCCGACGCCCTGCGCCGCGCCGCCGCCCACGAGCGGTCCGCGCGGGCCAAGGCCCGGGCCCGCCGGGAACGGATGCTGCGCGAGGCGAAGGTGGCCGCCGGGGTGCACGCCGGCGCCGGTTACCTGGCCCGGCGGATCGAGGCGTCCATCGAGCTGGCCGGGGTCGAGCGGGCCGCCGCGGACGCCGCCCGGACCGACGCGGAAGCCGCGTTGGCCGAGATCCGCGGACGGCTGCGGACGCTCACCCACGACTTCGAGTCCCTGGTCGACACCGTGCACCGCGACGAGCTGGCCCGCGCCGAGCAGCGGATGCGGCTGGAGGCGCTGACCGACAAGGCGATGACCGAGCTCGGTCTCGAACCGGACGGTCTGGTCGCCGACTACGGACCCGACCAGCTCGTCCCGGTGCTGGCCAGGCCCGACGGCACCGCTCTGGGCCCGGACGACGAGGTGCCGGACCCGATCCCGTACGTGCGCGAGCAGCAGCAGAAGCGGCTGCGCACCGCCGAGCGTGCGCTCGGGGTGCTCGGCCGGGTGAACCCGCTGGCCCTGGAGGAATACGACGCGATGGCGGAGAGGCACAAGTTCCTCTCCGAGCAGCTCGACGACCTGAGGAAGACCCGCTCCGACCTGATGGACATCATCACCGAGGTCGACAGCCGGGTCGAGCAGGTGTTCGCCGAGGCGTACGCGGATGTGGAAGCGGCCTTCGGCCGGGTGTTCTCGCGGCTCTTCCCTGGCGGCGAGGGCAAGTTGGTGCTGACCGAACCGGGCAGCTGGCTCACCACCGGGGTGGACGTGGAGGCGCGACCACCGGGCAAGAAGGTCAAGCGGTTGTCGCTGCTGTCCGGTGGCGAGCGGTCCCTGGTGGCGGTGGCCTTCTTGGTCGCCCTGTTCATCGCCCGCCCCAGCCCGTTCTACATCCTGGACGAGGTCGAGGCGGCCCTGGACGACACCAACCTCGGCCGGCTGCTGGAGATCTACGAGGAGCTCCGGGAGAACAGCCAGCTGCTGGTCATCACGCACCAGAAGCGCACGATGGAGATCGCCGACGCCCTGTACGGGGTCACCATGCGCGGCGACGGCGTGTCCACAGTCATCTCCCAGCGCCTGCGGGAGACCGCCTCCGTGGCGTGACATGCCTCGTGATCTTTCGGGCGGCAGCTTCGGGATCGTGACCTAACCGAGAGCCGACACACCCCCGAACTCCGCCCCCGAGCGGGTAGACCCTATGAAGATGCGGGTACGGGTTCCTCCGGAACGCGATCGGCAGTGACCTTCCCCAGGCCGCACTGCCATGTGGCCCACTGTCCGAAAGGGTGCGTTATGACCGCCATCCTCGTTGCCATGATCATCGTGCTGACCATTGCGGCCGGCATCGCCGGACTCGTCGTGTTCGGCATGCAGGGTCGGGGCAGCCAGCACGTACCGAAGCTGACCGACCAGATGTCCCGGGTCGCCCGTCACCTGAACGGCGAGGGACAGCCGCCGCGGTCCCTCACCCACTCACGCTGACCCTGCGACCGAGGGGTTCGCGGTAGCGGCCGGTTCCCACTCGGTCGGCGCCGTCGCACGGTCGGTCTCCGAACTTTCCGTCAGTCGACGGCTCCTGCAGCTTCCCGTGACCGGGTGGTCGTGTCTTCCGTCGAGTGACGGAAAACTCAAGACCGGCGGAGCAAGGGCGGCGCTCGCTCGCCCCTAGGATGTGCCGGTGGATCCCATCACCATCTGGTACGTCGTCGGCGGCATCATCCTGGCCGCTGTCGTCATCGTCGGTCTCGTCGCCGTCAACCGTCGCGCCGCGCTGCGCCGGGCGGAGGAGCAGAAACAGCTCCGCGCCGGTGGAGCCGCTGGTCGGACCGGTGACGACGGGGGAGCGGTCGACGTCCTCGATCGCTCAGGTTCGGCCGACACCGACCTCGACACCGGTGCCGACGTCGCCCTTCCGGACGTGGTCGCCGTCCCCGAGCTCGACCGGCCGGAAGCCACGGAGACCAGGCTCGCCCGACTGCGTCGCCGGCTGGCCGGGTCGAACAACGCGCTGGGCCGCGGCCTGTTGCTGCTGCTGTCCCGGGACCAGATCGACGAGCAGACCTGGGAGGACTTCGAGGACACCCTGATCACCGCTGACCTGGGTGTCGGCCCGACCACCGAGCTGGTCGACAACCTGCGCACCCGGTTCCGCATCGAGGGCGTCGCCGATGCGGCCAAGGCCCGCGAGATCCTGCGCTCCGAGCTGCTCGCCCTGGTCGACCCCAGCATGGACCGGACCATCCGGGCCGATCGCACCGAGACCCCGGCGGTGATCATGGTCGTCGGGGTGAACGGCACGGGCAAGACCACCACCGTCGGCAAGCTCGCCCGTGTGCTGGTGGCCGAGGACAAGGACGTCCTGCTCGGGGCCGCCGACACCTTCCGCGCCGCCGCCGCCGATCAGCTGCAGACCTGGGGAGACCGGGTCGGTGTCCCCACCGTCCGGGGACCCGAGGGGTCGGATCCGGCCAGTGTCGCCTTCGAGGCGGTGAAGCACGGCATCGAGGGCGAGGTCGACGTGGTGCTGATCGACACCGCCGGACGGCTGCACACCAAGACCGGGCTGATGGACGAGCTGGGCAAGGTGAAGCGGGTCATCGAGCGGCAGGCCCCGGTCGGTGAGGTGCTGCTGGTGCTCGACGCGACCACGGGCCAGAACGGTCTCACCCAGGCGCGCATCTTCCGCGAGGTCGTCGACGTGACCGGGATCGTGCTGACCAAGCTGGACGGATCGGCCAAGGGCGGCATCGTGGTCCAGGTGCAACGTGAGCTCGGGGTGCCGGTGAAGCTCGTCGGGCTCGGCGAGGGGGTCGACGACCTGGCGCCGTTCGACGCCACGGTGTTCGTGGACGCGCTGCTGGAGACGGCCTGAGCTCGGCCTAGGCGTCGCTGGACGCGGCGCTGGAGACCCCGTGGTTGACCGCCTCCAGCAAGGCGCCGATGAAGGCCGGCAGGTCATCGGGATTGCGGCTCGTGATCAGGTTCCCGTCGGTCACCAGCTGCTCGTCGACCCACTCGGCGCCGGCGTTGCGCAGGTCCGTCTGCAGACTCGGCCAGGAGGTGACTCGCTTGCCGCGCACCACGTCGGCCTCGATCAGGGTCCACGGAGCGTGGCAGATCGCGGCGACCGGCTTCCCCGAGGCGACGAAGCCCTTGACGAAGGCGACGGCGTCGCCGTCCATGCGCAACGCGTCCGGGTTGGCGACCCCGCCCGGCAGCACCAGCGCGTCGTAGTCGTCGACCGAGGCGGAGCCCACCTCGGCGTCCACCAGCTGGGTGTCAGCCTTGTCGAGGTGCTCGAACAGCTGCACCGATCCGCTGTCCGGGCTCAGCAGCACCGCCGTGTGGCCGGCGTCCGTGACCGCCTTCCAGGGGTCGACCAGCTCGACCTTCTCGATGCCCTCGCTCGCGACCAGGAATGCGACCTTCTTCGTGTCAGTCATGGCTCCAAACTAGCGCTTACGTTGTAAACACCAGCATCAGACCAGCAGCGCCCGGGCGATGCCCCCCGGCAGCTGCGAGGTCTCGGCGAGAACGGATCCGCGCCGACCGAAGACCGCCGACCGGCCCGCCGTCTCGTCGTACCCGCCGGCGGTCGGACCGGCGAAGCTGGCGAAGCCCACGTACGCCCGACAGGTCGTGGCGATCCGGGCCGCGCGTTCCCGTTGACGGTCCGTGTCGCCCGGGTGATCGACCAGTCCGGCCACGTACAGGTCGATGCCGGAGTCGGCGAGTGCCGTGACGTGCTCGTCGATCCCGGTGTCGCGGCAGACGCCGAGCCCGACCCGCCAGCCGTCGAGCTCGAGCACCACCGGCCCCGCGCCGGGCGTGAAGTGCTCGGCCTCCTCCGGACCGAGATGCTCCTTGCGGTAGACCACCCGGACGCCATCGGCGTCGATCTGCAGCATCGCGATCGCTCGGCCTCCGCCGGTGCCGCCAGCTCCGCCGACGGTGCCGATGCGGCCGTCTGTCGGCGCGCCGACGAGGGCCACCGTGTTCATCGTGGCGCAGGCGTCGACGATGGCCGCCAGCGCCGGGTCGGCGACCTCGACCGCGGCCGCCTCGAGGTCGTAACCGGTGAGAGAGAGCTCGGGGAACACGACCAGCCGGGCTCGGGCGGCCAGCACCGTCAGGGCGTGCGCCTCGGCGTTGGCGACCAGGGCCCCGGTCACGCACGGTGGCTGGGCGACGGCGAGCTGCAGGGGGACGGGCACCCGTCCATCATCGCCTCCGCGCGAGCAGCTAGCGCGCTGTACCAGCGCCGCCGCTCGAGCCTCAGATGGTGTGGCCCCCGTTGACCGTGATCCGCTGAGCCGTCACGAAACCGGCGGAGTCACCGGTCAGGTACGCCACCGCTCCGGCGACGTCCTCCGGTGTCCCGATCCGGCCGAGGGGGACCTCCGCCATGTACGCGGTCGTGTCCGCTCCGACATGCCGCTCGACCGGGATCCAGCCCGGGGCGACCAGGTTGACCGTGATGCCGTACGGGCCGAGCTCGCGGGACCAGATCTTGACCAGCTCGGCCTCGGCGGCCTTCGCGGCCGAGTACGCCGACCAGCCGGGCATGACCCGGTCCACCATGTCCGAGCCGATCAGCACCACCCGGCCGAATCGCTGGTCCTTCATCGCCGGCAACGCCGCCCGGGTCAGCAGGGTCGGGCTCTTGACGAAGAAGGTCAGCTGGTCGAGGTGGTCCTGCCAGGTCAGGCTCGCCAGCTCGGTGATCGGCTGTGGCCCGGTGGCGTTGGCGATGACGGCAAGCACCGGTCCGAGCTCGGCGGTGGCCCGAGCCACCAGCTCGGTGACGGCGTCCTCGTCGGTCACGTCGGCCGCGAACGCGGAGGCCTTTCCGTCGGCCCGCCGGATGTCGGCGACCACGCGTTCGGCGTTCTCGGCACCGGAGCGGTAGTTGACGGCGACCGCCCAACCGTCCGCCGCCAGCCGACGGGCGATGACGGCGCCGAGCCCGCGGGAGGCGCCGGTGACCAGGGCAACACGTTGAGACGACACGGCGGAACGCTACCCGACTGCCCCCCGGGACCCATCCCCGCTACGATCACGGCTACGCGTTGTGAGAGCGCTCCTACCCGGCAGTGGTGAGAGCGCTCTGACGATCACATCAGGTGGGAGAGTCGTGGCGAAGAAGCCGTCGCAGCAGCAACGGGTGCGGCCGCGGCCGGACCCGGTGGCCCTGGCCGAGCCGGCCGCCGCCGACACGGGCCGGCCGCCCACGCTGGAGACCGTGGCAGCGCGGGCCGGGGTCTCGCGCGCCACCGCGTCCCGAGTGGTCAACAACCTGGACCGGGTCGCCCCCCACGTCGTCGCCTCCGTCAACGCCGCCATCGCCGAACTGGGGTATGTGCCCAACCAAGCAGCTCGATCCCTGGCTCGGCGGCGGACCGCCGTCATCGCGGTGGTCATCCCCGAGTCGACCGAGCGGCTGTTCGCCGATCCGTTCTTCGCCACCGTGGTGCAGGGGGTGGCGGCCCATCTGGCGGCGACCGACTACACGCTGAGTCTGGTGCTCGGCTCGAACGAGGGCGACAAGAGCCGTCGCTACCTGACCGGGGGGAACGTGGACGGCGTGCTGGTGGTCTCCCAGCACGAGGGCGATCTGCCCCTCACCCGCCTGGGACTGAGCGTCCCGATCGTGTTCGCCGGCCGACCCGCCGTGGACTTCGGCGAACACGGACACTTCGTCGACGTCGACAACCGGGCGGCGGCTGCGGTGGGTGTCCGGCACCTGCTCGACCGGGGTCGGACCAGGATCGCCACCATCGCCGGCGCCCAGGACCTGGCCGCCGGGCGGGAACGGCTGAGCGGGTGGCGCGATGCGCTGACCGAGGCCGGGCTACCGGACGATCTGGTCGCCCTGGGGGACTTCGCCCCGGAGTCGGGCACCGAGGCGATGGAGCGGCTGCTCGCCGGACCGGCGTTCGACGCCGTCTTCGCCGCCAACGACCAGATGGCCTTCGGGGCTCTCTCGGCGCTGACCCGCGCCGGACGCGTCGTGCCCGACGACGTGGCGGTGGTCGGCTTCGACGACGACCAGTTCAGCCGGGCGGCTCGCCCGACCATCACGACCGTGCACCAGCCCGCCCGCGAGATGGGTCAGGTGATGGCCAGCCACCTGGTGGCGCTGTTGGGGGGCGAGCCCGTCGAGCGGGTGACCCTGCTGCCGACCCACCTGGTGGTCCGGGAGTCGAGCTGAGCCGGCGACTCGCAGGACGGGGGTCCGGCAGAGATGCGAAGCGCTCACGTCGGCATCGACGTGAGCGCGGTGATGGTGGTTCTGGTCAGTGCGTCAGGGTCGGATCGGCGTTGAACGCCACCAGCGTCCAGTCGTCGGCCCAGTGCAACGCGGTGCGGACGGCATCGCCGGTCCTCGTCATCAGGGTGATCATCACGAGTTCACCTCCTCCTTCGGTCGTGCTGCGGATCTGTTGTCCGTGCAGGATCCAGCCTGGCACGCTCGACCACCCCAGCGGGAAGTTCGTGACCCGGCTCATGAGGCCAGTGAGCGGGGTGGTGGGGCGGACTGCGCACTCGTGCACGTGTGCACGCCAACACTGCGCGATTCGGCTCGCGAGTCTCGACCGCGCCGTCAGGTGACGAACCGGACGGCGCTCGACGAGGCCGGGGTCAGCGGTCGCAGCCGCCGTCCTTGTCCGGGCGCGAGTAGGGCTTGTGCACGTCGACGGTCCCCTTGTAGGCGTACGGGTCCTCGCCGGCGACCAGGACGATGTCACGGAAGTCGGCGATGCCCATGTGCTCCTCCGGGCCGGGCGGGGTCCACGGCAGCAGGGACTCGGCGCTCATGTAGTGGTTGGCGAGCGCGCGCCGGTAGCCGTGTCGGCCGGAGTTCTCCAGCGACCGGTGCAGCAGGTAGCCGTTGAAGATCAACGCCGTGCCCGCCGGGATCTCCACCGGGACGGAGTCCTCGTCGGCGTACGGGAAGTCGTACGACTCGGTGGTGCAGTCGAAGCGCGGGTCGTCCTGCTGCCGGGCCGGGTAGATGACCCCCCGTCGGTGGGAGCCGGGCAGCACCCACAGGCAGCCGTTCTCGATGGTGGCGTCGTCCAGGGCGATCCAGACCGCCGTCAGCGAGCGGTCCCGGGTCGGGATGAAGAACTCGTCCTGGTGCCAGGCCTGGCCGGGCTTGCCCTCGCTCTTGATGAACAGCATCGACTGCATCGCCTTGACGTTCGGCCCGATCACCGAGACCAGGGCGTCGACGATCTTGGGCGTGTGCAGGGCCCGCTCGGCCGCCGCCGAGATCTTGTGCGGGTAGTGGATGCACAGGTACTGCCGCAGCAGCTCCTCGTCGGAGGCGGTGGCGCGGGTGGCCGCCGGGACGGTCGCGGTGTCGGTGCCCTCGGCGTATCCATAGGTGATCTCGCCGTAGTCGCCCCGACAGATGCGCAGGGCCTCGGCGTTGATCTCGGCCACCTCGGTCGGGGACAGGGCGTCTCGCAGGAGAGCGAAACCGTTCTCGGCGAAGTGCGCGGCGAGCTCGGGCCCGGCCGCGTCGAAGAAGACGAGGTCACGGGTCGTGGGGGCGGAGACGGCGGTCATCGGAACCTTCCTGGCGGCATCGTGGGTGTCACCAGCGTCGCAGCCCAGGACAACCGGGGGAATGTCGCGGACGATCCGGTTAATATCCGATCGTGACATCTGAACCGCTCGCCATCGTCCGGCGGCAGTCGGTGCGGGCCGCCGACTACCCGGCCGGAGCGACGTTCGGGCCACGGGAGCTGTTCGACGACGAGTTCATCTGGTTGCTGCGCGGCTCCGCGGTCTGGACCGTCCAGGCGGGACGCGGCCAGCCCGGGCAGCAGATCGTCCTGCGGCCGGGCGTGCTGGCGTTGTCGCGGCTCGGCACCGTGGACCATCTGCAGTGGGATCCGCACCTGGTCTCGACCCACGGGTACGCGCACTTCACGATCAAGAACACCGAGCGTCTCGGTCCGCGCACCAGCTGGCCCAAGGTCCGCGACATGGCCGCCGCGCCACTGCTCAGCGGCCTCACGACCTACCTGCTGGAGCTCGCCAAGCTCCCGGGTGAACCGGCCGCCCGGCGGACCGACGAGCTGCTGGCGCTGCTGCTGGACCTGTTCGTCACCGGTCCGTTCGGGAGCTCGCCGTGGGACGGGCTGCCCGGCCCCCTGGTGGCGGTGATCGATGCCACCCGGTCGATCTGGATCGCCGAGGGGATGCGGATCGTCTCCGTCGAGGAGCTGGCGAGCCGGGCGAACATCTCGCAGGGACACGTGTTCCGGCTGTTCCGGGAGACCTACGGGGTCGGTCCTGCGAGAGCCCTCGAGCTGGTCCGACTGGTGCGGGCCGCCACCTGGCTGCAGCGCAGCAACAGCACCCTGGCCGACATCGCCGCGCGGGCGGGCTTCGCCAACGCCTACCACTTCTCCCGCCGCTTCTCGGGCGCGTACGGCTCCGCGCCCGGTGCCTTCCGCCGTCGCGGAGCCACCTCCGACCCGTACGAGATCCTGCGCTCGCCCGCCCTGGTCTCGTTGGCCCAGGGCCTGCTCCAGGCCCCCGCCCAGCCGGCCCGGGTGCGGCGGGACGGTCAGCTGGTCGGCTGAGAGCGGGGCTCGAGCTCTCGACCGAGGCACACCACCCCGTCGCTGTCGGCGTAGTAGCCGAACGGGGCGACGTCGGTGTAGCCGTGGCTGCGGTAGAAGGCGATCGCCGCGAGCTGAGGCTGACCGGTGGTCAAGACGATCGTGGTGGCGCCGTGGCTGAGCGCCTCCGCCTCCAGGTGCGCGAGCACGCCACCGGCGAGACCCTGTCGCCGGGCGGCCGCATCGACGTACATCCGGCGGATCTTGGCCACCCGATCACCCAGGTCGCTCGCGGTGAAGCTCCAGCCGCCCATGGCCACCGGCGCGCCGTCGAGGTAGCCGACCACGAACCCGCCGCGGGGGGCGGCGAACTCGGCCGCCGTCAACGGATCCTCGTCGGGACCGCCGTAGAGCTCGACGTAGTAGGCCTGGGCGCGCGCGGTCAGCTCCTGGGCGTCGGGATGGTCGTACGACACCGGGCGCAGCTCGAACACCCGGACGAGGGTAGTGGTCAGGTCAGGCGAGATCGACCACCAGCGCCAGGTGGTCGGAGACGGCCACCCGAACGGCCCGGGTGGCCAGCACCTCAGGTCCGCGGCCGCGCAGCAGGATGTGGTCGAGCTGACGATTCGGCTTGGCGACCGGGTAGGTCGGATGCACCGCCAGCGGTCGGTAGCCGGTGATCATCCTGGGCAGTGGGCCCCACATGTTGAAGTCGCCCATCAGCAGCACCGGGTCGGGGATCTCGCCCAGCGCGCGGGTCACCTCCTGGAGCTGGCGCAAGCTGGACCCGGGGACCCAGGTGAGGTGGGTGTTCACCACGGCCAGCGGACCCGACGGGGTGTCCAGGTGCGCGACGACCGCGGCTCGCGGCTCCTCGCCGACGGTCAGGTGCTGCCGGACCACCGGCACCAACACCTTGAACGACGGACGCAGGGCCGGCAGCGGGATGTCCTGCCAGCGGGTGACGGGATAACGGGAGAGCAGCGCGATGCCGTACTCGCCAGCCGGCCGATGGGTCGGCGACAGGGCCCACATCGCTCCCGGCGTGCCGGCCAGCGTCGGCACGAACCGATAGTCCTGGGCGCCCATCGCCTCGGCCGCGACCTCGGCCAGGTCGGCGTGCTGGGACCGCGACTGACTGCGGTCCACCTCCTGCAGGGCGAGGACGTCGGGATCGAGCTCGACGATGGCCGCCCGCAGCAGGTCGAGATCGACGGTCTTGGTCCGCCGCCGGCCCGTTCCGCGAGCCCGTGCGGTCAGCGACCGGCCGCTCCAGAGGTTGAACGTCACCAGCCGCACCCCACGACGGTAGCGGCTCGGCACTCAGCGGGGGAGGGGCGCCTTCTTGCGGTTGAGGAAGATCCCGATGAACACCGCGGCGAGGAGGGCGAAGGCCACGTACATGCTGATGTTCGCGTACGCCTCCACCACCACCCGGGCCGGCTCGCCGAGCCAGAAGCCGAGCGCCACCCAGGAGCACTGGATGATCACCGCGCCGATGATGTTGACGATCCAGAACTTCTTCCAGCTCATGCCCGCCATCGCCACCGTGGCGTAGATGACCGCGGCGGGGATGGGGATCGGCAGGTAGGTGATCAGCACCGCCGGCACCCCCCAGCGACGGGCCAGCCGCTCGGCCCGATCGGCGTTGCGGGCGGCCCGCTTCGACCGCCCACCCATCATCTCGATCAGCCCGCGACCCCACAGTCGTCCGGCCAGGAAGTAGATCCAGTCGAACTTGACGATGCTCAGGATGCCCAGCACGAGGCCGAGACCCCAGAGCGAGTTGTTCGTCACCCCGAGCACGACCAGAGCCGAACGCGACCCCGTCAACGCCGCCTGCAGCACGGGGTTGGCCACCACCAGGTAGGCCCGCAGCGGCAACATGACCAGGCCGTAGACGCCGACCACCGCGATGCCGATCCAGCAGACCAGGTCGGCGCGACCCGGCTTGCCGCTCCAGGGCATCCGTGGGTCGTCCCACCACTCCTTCTCGGTCACACCGTCGTCGGTCACCTCGGCGAAGGGCTCGGTGCTGTGCTCGGGATAGCCGGGTTCGGGATCGGAGGTCACGGGGGTGTCGAGGGGGTCAACCGGGTCGGGGCCTGCCGCATCCGTGGCGGCCAGCTCGCGGTCCCGTTCGTCACTCACGCGTGCACCAGCTCCCTGCGCCTCGTTCCGCGGAGTCCCCGCCGGACCAGCCTCACACGGTAGTCGCCCACCGGCCGAATCGGCTGGCCCGGCGGGCCGGGAGAGACCAGACTCGGGTCCTACCCGACTCCGCCGGAGATCCTTCACCCGCGGAGGGGAGAAGAGGGGGTCTGCGGGATGGATGAGCGTGGGGATCAGCAGCGGGCGGTGCTGGAGCGGGTGCTGGCGGAGTCGCTCGACTTCCTGGACGGACTCCCGACCCGGTCGGTGAACGCCCGGGCGGACGTCGACGAGGTGGCCGCGGCGCTGGGCGGTCCGCTGCCCCAGCAGGGCGCCGAACCGCTGGCCGTGATCGAGGAGCTGCTGGCCGGGGCCGAGCCGGGCGTGGTGGCGATGCCGTCACCCCGCTTCTTCGGCTGGGTGATCGGCGGGGTGCTGCCGGCCGCGCTCGGGGCCGACTGGCTGACCTCGCTGTGGGACCAGAACGCCGGTCTGCTGGTGTCCTCACCGGCGGCCGCGGGGGCCGAGCGGGTGGCCGGCGACTGGCTGCTCGACCTGCTCGGGCTGCCGGAGGAGTCGGCGGTCGGCTTCGTCACCGGCGGCATGATGGCCAACTTCACCTGCCTGGCCGCGGCCCGCGACGCCGTGCTGCGCCGGGTCGGCTGGGACGTGGAGGCCGACGGCCTGCTGGGCTGTCCGCCCGTACGGGTGCTGGTCGGGCGCGAACGGCACGACACGATCGATCTGTCCTTGCGGCTGCTCGGACTGGGGGCCGGCCGGGCCATCGAGATCGACGTCGACCAGCAGGGTCGGATGGATCCCGGCGCCCTGGCCACCGCGCTCGCCCTCGGGCCGAGCGACGTCGCCACCATCGTCTGCCTGCAAGCGGGCAACGTGCACAGCGGGGCGTTCGACCCCTTCGACGAGGCCATCGCCCTCGCTCACCGCCACGGGGCCTGGGTGCACGTCGACGGTGCCTTCGGGCTGTGGGCGGCGGCCTCGCCGACGCTCCGGCCGCTGCTGACCGGTGCCGAACGCGCCGACTCCTGGGCGACCGACGCGCACAAGACGCTCAACGTCCCGTACGACAACGGGATCGCGATCGTGGCCGATGCCGCGGCCCTGCACACCGCCATGGGCGTACAGGCCGCCTACCTGATCCAGGACTCGCGCCCGGATCCGATGGCCGCGGTGCCGGAGTTCTCCCGCCGGGCCCGCGGGTTCACCGTGTGGGCGGCGCTGCGCTCGCTGGGCCGGGCCGGGGTGGCGGACATGGTGGACGGTCTGGTCGCCCGCGCCGGACGCTTCGCCGACCGGCTGGGGCGCGTGGACGGGGTGGAGATCGTCAACGACGTCGTCTTCACCCAGGTGTGCGTGTCCTTCGGGTCCGACCAGGTCACCCGCGAGGTGGCCCGGCGGCTGCTCGCCGACGGGACGGCCTGGATGACGCCGTCGACCTGGCACGGTCGGGTCGTGCTGCGCATCTCCGTCTCCAATTTCCGGACCACGGACGCGGACGTCGATGCCTCGGTGGCGGCGCTGGTCCGGATCCTGGAGGTGGTCCGGGCCGAGGCGAGTTGACCGCCGGCGCGCAATCGATCGAGCGGGCGAATATCTCCGTACGACGGGTTGAGTAGGCTGATCCGAGCATCTCCACCAGTGACGACGATCGAGGAACGCTGTGTTCGACACTCTGCAGGATCGCCTGGCGGCGACGTTCAAGAGCCTCCGCGGCAAGGGCCGCATCACCGAGGCCGACATCGACGAGACCGCCCGGGAGATCCGGCGCGCCCTGCTCGAGGCCGACGTCAACCTGGCCGTGGTCAAGGACTTCGTGACCGCGGTCAAGGAGCGTGCGCGCGACACCGAGCTGCATGCAGCGCTCAATCCGGCGCAGCAGATCATCAAGATCGTCAACGACGAGCTGGTGGTCATCCTCGGCGGCGAGACCCGGACCATCCGGTACGCGAAGCGCCCGCCGACGGTGATCATGCTCGCCGGCCTCCAAGGCGCCGGCAAGACGACGCTGGCCGGCAAGCTCGCGGTCTGGTTCAAGGGCCAGGGCCACTCGCCGTTGCTGGTCGCGGCCGACCTGCAGCGACCCAACGCGGTGAACCAGCTGCAGATCGTCGGCCAGCGGGCCGGTGTGCACGTCTTCGCCCCGGAGCCCGGGAACGGGGTCGGCGATCCGATCGAGGTGGCCAAGAACTCGATCACCGAGGCCGAGCGCCGGCTGTACGACGTGGTCATCGTCGACACCGCCGGCCGGCTCGGTATCGATGCCGAGCTGATGCAGCAGGCCGCCGACATCCGCGATGCCGTGCACCCCGACGAGGTGCTGTTCGTGGTCGACGCGATGATCGGCCAGGACGCGGTCAACACCGCCAACGCGTTCGCCGAGGGCGTCGGCTTCGACGGCGTGGTGCTGACCAAGCTGGACGGCGACGCCCGCGGCGGTGCCGCGCTGTCGATCGCGCGGGTGACCGGCAAGCCGATCATGTTCGCCTCCAACGGCGAGGGTCAGCAGGACTTCGACGTCTTCCATCCCGACCGGATGGCGAGCCGGATCCTCGGCATGGGCGACATGCTCACCCTGATCGAGCAGGCCGAGAAGACCTTCGACGCCGAGCAGTCGGCCAAGGCCGCGGCCAAGCTCACCGGCCAGGGCGGCGAGTTCGGCTTGGCGGACTTCCTGTCCCAGATGCAGATGGTCCGCAAGATGGGTCCGCTCTCCAAGATCTTCGGGATGCTGCCCGGCATGGGGGAGATGAAGGACCAGCTGAACAGCATCGACGAGAAGGAGGTCGATCGACTCGAGGCGATCATCCACTCGATGACCCCGGCCGAGCGGGACAGCCCCAAGATCATCGACGGCTCCCGTCGGGCCCGGATCGCCAAGGGCTCGGGCACCCAGGTGAGCGAGGTCAACAACCTGGTCGACCGGTTCTTCGAGGCGCGCAAGATGATGACCGCCATGGCCAGCGGCAAGATGCCCGGCATGCCGGGACTGCCCGGCATGGGCGGGGGCCAGAAGCGACAGCAGCCCAAGGCCAAGAAGAAGAACGCCCGGGGGGTCTCCGGCAACCCGGCCAAGCGCAACCAGCTGCCGGCGGCGCCGGCCGTCGATCCGGCGGCCGCGTTCGGCGTGCCGCAGAACATGGACCCGGCCGAGCTGCAGAAGGCGCTCGGCGACTTCCAGCTGCCGCCCGAGCTGACCAAGCGGCTCGGCAAGTAGGCCGTCGGCAGGGTCCTAGGGACGGCGGCGTGCTCGGCGCGGACCGGTTGCACCTGCGCGGGGTGCTGCTGCCCGACGGTGAGCACCGCGACGTCTGGGTCGTCGACGGTCTGGTCCGGCTCGAGCCGGTCCGGGACGCGGTCACGCTCGTCCAGCAGGGGTATCTGCTGCCCGGGTTGGTCGACGCCCACTGCCACGTCGGGCTGGAGTCCGACGGCGCGGTGCCGGACGACGTGGCCGAGGAGCACGCCCTGGCCGAGCGGGCGGCGGGGGCGTTGCTGCTGCGAGACGCCGGCAGCCCGGCCGACACCCGCTGGATGGACGACCGGCCGGACCTGCCCCGGCTGATCCGGGCCGGGCGGCACATCGCCCGCCCCAAGCGGTATCTGCGCAACTACGGAGCCGAGGTCGAGCCGGCGGAGCTGGTCGCCGAAGTGGAGCGTCAGGCGGCGCGGGGTGATGGCTGGGTGAAGCTGGTCGGCGACTGGATCGACCGCGACGTCGGCGACCTCGCCCCGTTGTGGCCGGTCGAGGCCGCCCGGGCGGCGATCGAGCGGGCCCATCAGCTCGGCGCGCGGGTGACCGCGCACGTGTTCGGCGAGCAGGCCGTCACCGAGCTCGTCGAGGCCGGGATCGACGGCATCGAGCACGGCACCGGTCTCGGGCCCGAGGTGATCGCGCTGATGGCCGAGCGGCAGGTCGCCCTGGTGCCGACGATGCTGCAGCTGGACAACTTCGAGCGGTACGCCGCCCAGGGCGAGGCCAGGTTCCCCCGGTACGCGGCGCACATGCGCGCCCTCTACGACCGCCGGCTGGACACCTTCGGCGCCGCCCACGACGCGGGCGTACCGATCTACGCCGGCACGGACGCGGGTGGCTATCTCCCGCACGGACTGGTGGCGCAGGAGATCGCTGCGCTGGCCCAGATCCTCGGCCCGGAGGGTGCCCTGGCGGCCGGGTCCTGGGCCGCCCGGCGGTGGCTCGGACGCCCCGACGCCCTGGTGGACGGTGCCCCCGCTGATCTGATCGTGCTCGACACCGACCCGCGCCGCGACCTGGCGGTGCTGCGGTCGCCGCAGTACGTGATCCTGCGCGGCCGGGTGGTCGAGACCGCTGCGTCGACCTCAGCTCGACCTGGGCGTCACGGCGCCGACACGCCGTGAGAACGCTCGGTCGAGCTGACTTTTCCGCAGGCTGACCGGGTAGCTCCCGGCCTTGGGGCTGCGTGGTGGGATGGGTGCGCCATGAAGTCCGCGTCCTTCCCCGCCGCTGCCCGCCGCCTGCTGCTGACCACCCTCGCCGTGGCCTGCGCGGTGCTGATCGGGATCGGCCCGGCCCTGCTGCCCGCGTACGCCGACGACGTCCCGGTCACCGAGATCACCCTGCAGACGCCCGGCACCCCGGAGCCGGACGGCGAGCGGGTCAACCTGGACACGTCGGTGTGGACCACCGATCCCGGCGTGCCGAAGCCGGCCATCGTGCTCGCCCACGGCTTCGGCGGCACCAAGGACGACGCGGCGCAGATCGCCGGCACCCTGGCCAGAGCCGGCTACACCGTGATCACCTACACGGCCCGCGGCTTCGGCGCCTCGGGTGGTCTCATCCACCTCGGCAACCCGTCGTACGAGGGCCGGGATGCGGTCCACGTCATCGACGAGGCCGCGGCTCGGCCGGAGGTGGCCAAGGAGGGTGGCGACCCGGTGATCGGTTTCGCCGGAGCCTCGTACGGGGGAGCGGCGGCCCTGATGGCGGCCGGGCTCGACCCGCGGGTGGACGCGATCGTGTCCGCCTTCACCTGGCACAGCCTGCGGCAGGCCCTGGTGCCCCAGCACGCGGTGAGCGGCCCCGGCGCGTCGCTGGCCGACGTGACCCCGGACGACGAGGTCGGGGTGTTCAAGGAGCGCTGGGCCGGGCTCTTCTTCCTCAGCGGGCTGCAGGGCGGCGCCGGCTCGGGTGGGGCGTCGGGCCAGGGCAGTCAGCTCTGCGGTCGGTTCGCCGCCGACATCTGCCAGGAGTACCTGCAGTCGGCGCTGACCGGTGATCCCTCGCCGGGACTGCTGAACCTGCTGGATCGCTCCTCGATGGAGCGGGTGCTGCCCGACATCACGGCGCCCACCCTGATCGTGCAGGGCGAGGACGACACGCTGTTCACGCTGGATCAGGCGGACGCCAACTTCCGTGGGCTGCCCGCGACCACCCCGGCCGCCATGGCCTGGGTGGAAGGCGGCCACGACGGCGGCATCGACCTGGACGCGCTGCTGCCGCAGTGGCAGTCCTGGTTCGACCGCTACCTGCGGAACGACCAGAGCGCGCCGATGCCGGCGACCTTCAGCGCGGCCGTACCGTCGACGGCTCTGGTGGGGCGGGACCAGGACCGCGACGAGCCGACCACCGTCACCGCGGCCGACTACCCCGGCCGGACCAGCGGCCGAGTCGAGCAGGTGACCCAGTCCCTGGACGGGGAGACGCAGCGGGTCGTGTCGCCGCCCGGCGGCGTACCCACGGCGATGACCAGCCTGCCGGGCGGCTCGGAGGCCGTCGGGGGAGCCGCCGCCGTGGCGGCGTACCCGCTCGCCGTGCTGCCCGGCCAGTCCGCCGTGTTCACCTCCCCGGTGCTGGAAGCGCCGCAGACCCTGCTGGGCAGCGGACGGATCCGGCTGGACGTGACCTCGTCGGCCACCAGCGCCACCCTGTTCGTCTCGCTGTGGGACCTCGGCCCCGACACGGCTCCGGTCAGTCCGACGCCCGGCGCGGGCCCTGGTGCCGGCGCGGGACCGGGTGAGCAGTCCGGGATCCCGCAGACCGCGGTGCTGCCGCAGTCGGTCGTGGCTCCCGTGCACCTGGTCGGTCTGACCCCGGACCGGGCCACCACTGTCGACGTGGCGTTGCCCGCCGTCGCCCACCAGGTGCCGATCGGGCACCGGCTCCGGGTGGTGGTCTCCAGCACCGACCAGGCGTACGCGAACCCCAAGGCCGGGGCCGTCTACGACATCGAGGTGGCCGGGACGACCCAGCTGACCCTGCCCCGGCTGCCCACGGCGCAGGTCGTGCCGCAGACCCTCGACGTGCCGCTGCCGCTGGTGCTGGTGGTGTCGGCCCTCGTCGTGCTCGCGATCGTCGGCGCGCTGCTGCTGGGTCGCCGAGAGCGGGCCGGCGTCGTGCGGGAGGACCTGCGGCCGGTGCCGCTGGTCGTCGAGGACCTGGTGAAGACGTACGCCGACGGCTTGCGAGCCGTGGACGGAGTCTCGTTCCGGGCCGAGCCCGGTCAGGTGGTCGGGCTGCTCGGGCCCAACGGAGCGGGCAAGACCACGGTGATGCGGATGCTCGTGGGACTGATCCGACCCGATGCGGGCACCGTCTTCGTGCACGGCGAGTCGGTCAGCGAGGGGGCCGAGGTGCTGCGCGACGTGGGTGCCTTCATCGAGGGACCGGGCTTCCTGCCGCACCTCACCGGCCGGCAGAATCTCGACGCCTACTGGGAGGTGACGGGCCGACCGGCGGCCGAGGCGCACCTGGAGGAGGCCCTGGCCGTGGCCGGTCTGGGTGCGGCCCTCGATCGTCGCGTCCGCGCTTACAGTCAGGGCATGCGGCAGCGGCTCGGCATCGCCCAGGCCATGCTCGGACAACCGCCGCTGCTGTTGCTGGACGAGCCGACCAACGGGCTCGATCCGCCCCAGATCAACGCCATGCGGGTGGTGCTGCGCGACTACGCAGCGAGTGGGCGGACGGTGGTGGTGTCGAGCCACCTGCTCGGTGAGGTCGAGCAGACCTGCACCCACGTGGTGATGATGACCGGCGGTCGGGTGGTGCTGTCCGGCTCCGTGGAGGAGCTGACCCAGGGTCACACGGTGTCGCTCGAGCAGGTCTTCCTCGCCTCCCTGACCGGAGCCGGGCGATGACCACTGTCGCGGCCCGGGCCGCCGCACGCACCCAGCCGCTGCCGCTGCGCGCCGAGATCGTCCGGCAGCTGCGCCGCCGTCGTACCGTCGGCGTGCTGATCGTGCTGGTGGCGCTGCCGTTGATCCTGATCGCCGCGTTCGCCCTGGCCGGGGACGACGGTGGACCCGGACCGCGGTCCTTCGTCGACCTGGGACAGGAGAGCGGGGCCAACCTGACCGTGTTCGCCCTGTTCGCCTCGACCGGCTTCCTGGTGATCGTGGTGGTCGCCCTGTTCGCCGGCGACTCGGTCCCCACGGAGGCGTCCTGGTCCAGCCTGCGCTACCTGCTCGCCGCGCCCGTGCCCCGAACCAGGCTGATCCGCCAGAAGCTGATCACCGCCGCCATCTTCTGCACCGCGTCGCTGATCTTCCTGCCCGGGTGGTCGCTGCTGGTCGGTGGCATCGCGTACGGCTTCGGCCCCTACATCGGGCCGACGGGAGAGCAGATCGGCTGGCCGGCGTTCGCCGGGCGGCTGGTGATCATCGTGATCTACCTGCTGCTCAGCCAGCTCGTCGTCGCCGCCCTGGCCTTCGCGTTCGGCGTCTGGACCGATGCGCCGTTGGGGGCGGTCGGCGGCGCGGTGGTGATCATGATCGTGATGGCGATCCTGGACACCATCTCCGCCCTCGGCGACCTGCGGCAGGCACTACCGGGCCACTACGCGTACGCCTGGGCCGACGCGCTGTCCGCCCGGATCGACCCCTCCGACATGATCAACGGCGTGCTCTGGTCGGTCGGCTACGCGATCGTGGTGACCTCGGCCGCCGTCTGGCACTTCCTGCGCAAGGACATCACCAGCTGAGTCGGGCCTCGCCTCACCCGGCTCGCGGCGGGCGCCCTGACCGAGGGTCAGCCCTTCAGGTGTCGACCGAAGAACGACTCGATCCGCCGCCAGGCGTGGGCGGCAGCCTCGGGGTCCGGACCGACGTGCGCGATCTTCATCAGCGGACGAGCCAGCACCGGCCCGACAGGCGCGTCGTTGAGGAACGAGTGGCCGGCGGTCCGGTAGATCTTCAGGTCGTAGTCGACCCCCTGGCTCTCGAGGGCGGAGGCCAGCGCCGGCACGTTCGCACTGGTCCGGTCCTTGGCGCCGTAGCTGCCGACGATCGGGCAGGTGCCGCGGAGTACCTCGTCGACGTCGGCGGGGATCATCCCGTAGTTGACCGCGGCGGCGTCGAAGCCGTCGGCGGCCACCACCAGGGCGAAGCCGCCGCCCATGCAGAACCCGATCACCCCGACCTTGCCGCTGCACTCCCGCTGTCCGGCCACCCAGGACCGGGCTTCCGAGATCACCTCGAACGGCCGACCCTGCCGCGCGGTCAGAGCCTGGAACGCGCGCCTCATGCAGCCGAACCGACCGCCCTCGCCGAGCAGGTCGGGGGCGAGCACCAGGTAGCCGGCCGAGGCCAGCCGATCGGCCTGACGGCGGAGCACATCGTCGATCCCGAAGATCTCGTGCAGCATCACCACGCCCGGCCACCGGCCGGCCCCGGCCGGGCGGCTGAGCACCGCCGGCCGGTCGCCGATGGTCACGTCCTCGGTCAGGGTCTCCATGGCGGCACCGTACGCCGGGGCTGCACCGGATGGACCCGCTGCCCGGCCCGCCCGGTCGGCGCGCGGCGCCTGCGCGGGGGGCCGGGGGATGTCGTTTTCCGTCGACTGACGGAAAGCGTGGCAGCCGCGACGTCAGGGGACCGCGGAATCCGTCGACTGACGGAAAACGCGGCAACCCCGAGGTCACGGGACCGAGGAATCCGTCGACTGACGGAGAACGCGGAGGCCCTGAACGTCTGGTCCGAGCGGGCGCGATCTCGTCGGTTCGTCTCCTCGCCCGACGTCTGGCAGAATGGACTGCGCTTCTGTGTCGTGTGGTGCCCTCTCATCGCCGTTCGACACGGAACCATCCGATTCCGTCGGCCGGTGTCCCACGCCGAACGGCGGTGTCACCCGTACTGACTGGGTTGTATCCCAGGCACACCACACAGGAGTATCCACACACGTGGCTGTCAAGATTCGTCTGAAGCGCCTGGGCAAGATCCGGTCGCCGCACTACCGCATCGTCGTCGCCGACTCCCGCACCAAGCGGGATGGTCGCGCGATCGAGGAGATCGGCAAGTACCACCCCAAGAACGACCCGTCGGTGATCGAGGTCGATTCCGAGCGCGCGCAGTACTGGCTGTCCGTCGGCGCTCAGCCGACCGAGGCCGTGGTCGCGCTGTTCAAGCGGACCGGTGACTGGCAGAAGCACTCCGGCGACACCTCGCCCTCCGGCGTGGAGCCGCAGAAGGAGAAGAAGAACAAGCTCGACGCCTTCAACGCCGCTCTGGCCGAGGCCGGCAGCGAGCCGAAGACCTCCGCCATCTCGACCAAGAAGTCGAGCAAGGAGACGGCCGAGCCCGAGGCCGCCGCCGAGCCCAGCGAGGCCTGAGGATGCTGGACGACGCCCTCGAGCACCTGGTCCGTGGCATCGTCTCGCACCCCGACGAGGTCCGGGTCCGGGACAAGCAGCTCCGCCAGGGCCGGATGCTGGAGGTGCGGGTGAACCCGTCCGACATCGGCAAGGTCATCGGCCGCTCGGGGCGTACGGCGACAGCCCTGCGGACCGTGGTGGGTGCTCTGGCCGGTGGCCAGTCCGTCCGGGTCGACTTCGTCGACGTGGACAAGCCGCCGCAGCGGTCCGGCCGTCGCTGAGCCTGCTCGGCAGCTGACTCGTTCGAACGCGCTCGCCCCGGAACCCGGCAGGGTCCGGGGCGTTCGCACGTGCTGGCCACGTTCGGCCTGGGATCGGAGGGACCGTGAGTGACACCGTCGAGGTGATCGTCGGCATCGTCGGCCGAGCCCACGGCATCAAGGGTGAGGCCGGCATCGACGTCCGCACCGACGAGCCCGAGCGACGCTTCACGCCCGGCGCCGTGCTCCGGCGTGAGGGTGGCGGACCGGACCTCGTCGTCGAGTCGGTACGTGACCACAGTGGCCGACTGCTGGTCCGCTTCCTCGGCTATCCCGATCGGACCGCCGTCGAGACCCTGCGCGGCACCGTGCTGGTGGTGGACGTCGACGCCGACGCGCGTCCCGAGGCCACCGAGGAGTACTACGACCGCCAGCTGACCGGGCTCCGGGTGCTGGACGCCGCCGGAGCCGAGGTCGGCCGCATCGCCGACGTCATCCATCTTCCCGAGCAGGATCTGCTCGAGCTGCGCACCGACGCCGGCACCCGGTTGGTGCCGTTCGTCCAGGCCCTGGTGCCCGAGGTCGATCTGGCCGCCGGCACCGTACAACTGGCCGACGTGCCCGGGCTGCTCACCGACCTCGACGAGCCGTCGGCCCAAGCCCAACCGGACCCCGCGACACCCGAGGACAGCTGATGCGGCTCGACGTCGTCACGCTCTTCCCCGACTACCTGGCGCCGCTGGGGCTGTCGTTGGTCGGCCGGGCGATCGAGCGCGGCACCGTCGAGCTCGGCGTCCACGACCTCCGCACCTGGACCCACGACCGCCACCGGACGGTCGACGACACCCCGTACGGGGGCGGGGCCGGCATGGTGATGAGACCGGAGCCGTGGGGGGAGTGCCTGGACACCCTCGTGCCCGAGCCGGCCCCGGGTGACGCTGGTCCACGGCTGATCGTGTTCACCCCGTCCGGTCGGCGCTTCGACCAGACCCTGGCCGACGAGCTCGCGGGCGAGCAGCACCTGATCCTGGCCTGCGGCCGTTACGAGGGCATCGACGCCAGGGTCGTCCCGTACGCCCGGACCCGGCTGCGGGTCGACGAGGTCAGCCTCGGCGACTACGTGCTGAACGGCGGTGAGGCCGCCGCACTCGTCGTCATCGAAGCTGTCGTACGGCTGCTGCCGGGCGTGATCGGCAACCCGGAGTCGTTGTCCGAGGAGTCGCACTCGGCCGGTCACGACGGGCTGCTGGAGTACCCGATCTACACCAAACCCCCGTCCTGGCGGGGCCTGGACGTGCCCGAGGTGCTGTTCTCCGGCCACCACGGCGAGATCGCGACCTGGCGCCGGGCCCGCGCCCTCGAGCTGACCCGCGAGCGCCGCCCGGATCTGCTGCCCGACTCCGCAGTGAAGGACCAGATCCACGTCGTCCCGGCCGTGGCCGCCGACGCGGGTGAGCTGTTGACCCTGCAGCGGGCGGCCTACGTCACCGAGGGCCGGCTGCACGACTCGTTCGACTTCCCCCCGCTGACCGATGACCTGGCCGCGGTCGAGCAGCTCATCGCCGACACCACCTGTCTGGTGGCGCGGCGGGGTGGCCGCCTGGTCGGCTCCGTGTTCGGTCGCACGCAGGACGACGGCAGCTGGTTCGTGGGCCGGTTGATGGTGGCCCCGGACCTGCAGGGCGGCGGTCTCGGCCGACGACTGCTCGACCTGATCGAGGACGCTGCCCCGCCCGGGACGCCGCGCTCGGTGCTGGTCACCGGCGCTCTCAGCGCGTTCAACCAGGCGTTCTACGTCCGTCGCGGCTACCGCGTCGTGGCCGAGGAGGTCCGGGGCTCGGTGCCGATCGTGGTGATGGTGCGCGACCGCCCCTGAGACCGGACGGCGTCGTGATGACAGCGGCGTGTGCGCGGCGTGCCAGCGGCCGGGCTCACTCTGGGGTCATGAACGTGATCGAAGCAACCGGGCTGCAGAAGCGGTTCGGCACCACCCAGGCCCTGGACGGGGTGGATCTCGCTGCGCGCGAGGGCACCGTCCTGGGCGTCCTCGGCCCCAACGGGGCCGGCAAGACCACAGCCGTCCGCGTGCTGGCCACGCTGCTGCAGGCGGACGCCGGCAGCGCCCGCGTCGGCGGTTTCGACGTGATGAGCGAACCGCAGCAGGTCCGCAACACCATCGGCCTGACCGGCCAGTACGCCTCGGTCGACGAGGACCTCACCGGCACCCAGAACCTGGTCATGATCGGCCAGCTGCTCAACCTGAGCACCCGCCAGGCCCGGTCCCGGGCTGCGGAGCTGCTGGCCTGGTTCGACCTCTCCGCCGCCGCCGACAAGATGGCCAAGACCTACTCCGGCGGCATGCGTCGGCGCCTCGACCTGGCCGCCGGCCTCGTCGGCCGTCCGGCGGTGATCTTCCTGGACGAGCCGACCACCGGTCTCGACCCGGCCAAGCGCGAGGACATGTGGGACGTCATCCGCAACCTCGTCACCGAGGGATCGACCGTGCTGCTCACCACCCAGTACCTCGACGAGGCCGACGCCCTGGCCGACGAGATCACCGTGATCGACCACGGTCGGGTGATCGCCCACGACACACCAGAGGGCCTGAAGCGGGTGGTCGGCGGTCAGCGGATCGCGGTCCGCCCGACCGACGCGGGCCGCCTCGACGAGGTCGCGAGCATCCTGGCCGAGATCGGTTCCGGCGTGCCCGAACCGTCCGGCCGGAACCAGCTCTCGGTCCCCGTGCTGGGCGAGGAGGCCCTGCCGCGAGCGATCCAGCGGCTGGGTCAGGAGGGCATCGGGGTCACCGAGCTGTCCCTGCACCTGCCCAGCCTGGACGAGGTGTTCCTCACCCTCACCGGTCGGCGAGCCGGCGATGACGACCAGTCGGGCCAGTCGCTCACCGGCGCCGACAGCTCGATCAGCACAGAGGGGAGAGCAGCATGACCACCACCCACGCACCCGGGTCCGCGACCGTCCGCACGACCACGCGACCGTCGGCCCCGGTGACGCCCGAAGGTCCCGCTGCGGGCAGCGCTCTCGGCTACCTGCGGCACGTCCTGGTGATCGCCAAGCGCAGCCTGATCAAGACCTGGCGGACACCCGAGGCGCTGATCGACGTCACCGTCCAGCCGGTCATCTTCCTGGCCATGTTCACCTACATCTTCGGCGGTGCCATCGCCCCCGACGGCTCCCAGCAGCAGTACCTCCAGTTCCTGCTGCCCGGCATCCTGGGGCAGACCATCGCCATGGCGGGCATCGCCCTCGGCACCAACCTCAACACCGACATCGAGAAGGGCATCTTCGACCGCTTCCGGTCGCTGCCGATCGGGCGCTCGGTGCCGCTGGTCGGGGCCGTCGTCGCCGATGTCGCGCGCTACCTCACGCTGTGTGTGGTCACCATGGGAGCCGGCTACCTGATGGGCTTCCGGGTGCAGACCGGGCCGACGCAGGCGCTCGCGGCCATGGCGCTCTGCATCGCGTTCGCGCTCTGCTTCTGCTGGATCTCGGTGTTCGTCGGCATGGTCGCCCGCACGTCCGGCTCGGTGCAGGCGATCGGCTTCCTGATCGTGCTGCCACTCAGCTTCGGCAGCAACACCTTCGTGCCCACCGACACGATGCCCGGCTGGCTGCAGACCTTCGTCAACGTCAACCCGATCTCGCACCTGGTCTCGACCGTACGGGCCCTGATGCTCGGCGGTGCGTACGGGACCGATCTGGCCTGGACCCTGGGCTGGATGGCGGTGCTGCTGGTGGTCTTCGTACCGCTCGCCCTCTGGGGTTACCGCAAGCGAGCCTGAACGGGACACCTTCCTCAGAGGTACCGCACCGGGTCGACGCGCCGTCGCGCGTCGGCCCGGTCCAGGTGGCGCCCGTCCGCATAGCGGGCCTCGAAGGCTTCGCCGAGCTCACCCCGGAGCCGCAAGGCCAGGGCCGACACCGCCAGGTCGGTCCAGTCGTCGGCCCCCCGGATCGCGGCCGCGGCACCCAGCGCGACGGCGCTCTCCTCGGGCTGCCCACGGGCGGCCAGCCAGCCGGCCACCGCGGTCCCGACCGACGCGACGATGGGCTGGTCCTGGGTCTCGATCGCGGAGGGGTACGCCTCCAGCAGATCCTGTTCCGCCTGCGACAGGTCGCCGGCCAGCGCCGAGACGAGACCGGTCGCGGCCAGGATCACGCCGCGGAGGTGTCCCAGCATGGCCGCCGAGGCGTCCCGGGTCGCGAGCTCGGAACGGATCTGACGGGCGAGGTCGAGCGCCCGCTCCGGCTCGCCGGTGTACCACTCGATCATCACCACCCCGGCTGCCGCGAACAACGTCCGCTCCGCGTCCGCCCCCACTCGGCTCACCGCGTTCAGGGCGTCGAGCTCGGCCCGGGCCGCCTCGAAGTCGCCGCGCCGCATCAGCAGGTCGGCCAGCCGGATGTGGATGTAGATGTCGTCGTCGACCGACCCCAGCTCGCGGATGTGGCGGCGCGCAGCCTGGTAGTCGCGCACGGCGTCCTCCAGCCGACCGTCCAGGGTGGCCAGCTGGGCCCGGGCGACCAGGGTGGTGGACAACCCCCAGCGATCCCCGATGACCACGAAGTCGGCGTGGGCGAGGTCCAGCGTGCTGCGCATCCGCTCCAGGTCGCCGGTGTTCTCGTACAGGTTGGCCGCGCTGGCGCGGACCGCCGCCCGCAGCCAGCCGTCCGGTGAGGCCGCGGCCCGGGCGAACAGCTGCTCCATCCGCTCCGTCAGCCCCGCGAAGCCCGTCACCATGCAGCGCAGCACCTCCAGACCCGGGAACGGTGGATCGGCCGCGGCCGACAGCTCGTCGCTCACCTGCGCCAGCTGGGTGCGGGTCGACTCCCAGCTGGCAGGCTCGCTGTCGGGACTCTCGAGCACGTCGGCCAGCACCAGGGCCGCCCGGGCGTACGCCAGGCCGGGCAGCTCGGACCCGGCGTTGACCTCGAGGATCAGTCTCGCCCAGCCGATCATCTCCGTGTTGGTCTCCAGCACGGCCCAGTACCAGGCCAGCGCGAGCAACATGGTCAGGGCCCGCTCGCCGTGACCGGCGTCGGCCAGGTAGCGCAGGGCTGCGGAGACGTTGTCGCGGTCGACCGCCAGCCGGGCCAACGCGCCGAGCTGGTCCCGGCTGCGCAGAATCGGCTCGCTCGCGATGGCGAGCGCGGCGTAGTGGTCGGCGTGGGCCAGCCGGGCCGCGGCCAGCTCGTCCCGTTCGGCGAGCCGTTCGACGCCGTACTCGCGCAGCGTCTCCAGCATCCGGTAGCGCACCTCGGCGACACCGGCCAGCTGGACCGACTCGGCCTGCAGCAGGGACTTGTCCACCAGCGAGGTCAGCAGGGCCTCGACGTCGCCGCCCTGGAGACGGGCGTCGGCGCAGACCACGGCGGCACTGCCGGCGTCCGCACCGGCCGGGAAGACCGCGAGTCGCTCGGCCAGCAGGCGCTCGGGCGGAGACAGCAGGTCCCAGCTCCACTCGACGACAGCCCGCAGGGTCCGGTGCCGGGGGAGGCTGGTCCGGTTGCCGCCGGTCAGCAGCCGGAACCGGTCGGACAGGCGACCGGCGATCTCGGTGACCGGCAGCACCCGGAGCCGGGCCGCGGCCAGCTCGATGGCCAGCGGCAGACCGTCGAGACGGCGGACGATCTCGACCACGCAGCGAAGACTCGTCGGATCGAGCCGGAAGTCGGGTCGCACGACCGTCGCGCGGTCGAGCCAGAGGTGGACCGCCGGATAGCTGGGGGCGTCCGGCAGCGCCACGTCCTCCGGCGGCAGCGGCAACGGTGGAAGGGCGCAGAGGACCTCGCCGGTCAGCCCGAGCAGCTCCCGGCTGGTCGCCAGCACCCGTACGTCCGGAGCGGCGGCCAGGACGTCGTCGACGAGGCGGGCCACCGGGTCGATCAGGTGCTCGCAGTTGTCCATCACCAGCAGGCAGGCGGTGTCCCGCAACCGGTCGAGCAGGCGCTCCCGGGCATCCTGCGGGAGGCGCTCGGGGCGCTCGGTGACCCGGGTGTCGCGGCCGCCGAGCACCCCCAGCAGGGTGGCTGCCAGATCGTCCGGGTCGGTCAGCGGAGCCAGCTCGATCAGCCAGACCGGCTGGTCGTGGGCGGCCAGCCACCGGTGCGCGGCCTCGACGGCGAGACGGGTCTTGCCCGACCCACCCGAGCCGATCACGGTGGTCAGGCGGTGCCCGTCGACGGCGGTCAGCACCCGATCGAGGTCGTCGCCGCGGCCGACGAAGCTGGTCAGGGCGGCCCGCAGATTGCTCCGCCTCGGTGCGGGAGCCGGCCGCGGCTCGGGAGCCACCTCGGTGACGGGGCCGACGGGGATCGGCTGACCGCGCAGCAGACCCAGGTGCAGCGCCTGCAGCTCCGGGCCGGGATCGCTGCCGAGCTCGTCCCGCAGCCGCTCGCGGAACGTCTCGTACGCCGACAGCGCCTCCGACGTGCGTCCGGCCCCGGCGAGTCCCCGCAGCAAGGTGGCCCAGACCCGCTCGTCGAGTGGCCGTTCCGCCGCCAGAGCGAGCGCCTCGGTGACGGTGTCGGAGAACCGACCTGCGCCGAGCAGGGCGGCCAGCCGGTCCACCTCGGCCCGGACCCGCAGGGACTCCCAGCCGGCCCGGAGGCCGAGCGCGTACGCGGCCTCGCCGGCGTCGGACAACGGCTGCCCGCGCCAGAGCGCGAGGGCCTCGTCGAGGGTGGCGACGGCCGGGTCGTGCTCCGCGCCGGCCAGTCGGCGCTGACCGGCGCGGACCAGGTCGGCGAACCGGCCGGTGTCGAGGTCGGCGCGGGAGATCGCGAGCCGGTAGCCGGCGGCGTCCTGCACGATCGCGTCGGGATCACCCACGGCCCGGCGCAGCCGGGAGACCAGCGACTGCAGGGCGTTGGCGCCCCCGCCGGGTGCGTCCTCGGGCCAGACGGCGTCGATCAGCTCGACCGTGGAGACGAGGCGCCCCTCGGCGACGGCCAGCCGGGTGAGCAGGGCGCGCAGCCGACCACCGGCGATCGGTCGCGGCTGATCGGCCACGACGACCTCCAGCGGTCCGAGCAGGGCGACGTGCACACCCACATTGTGTGGCCAGGGACACAGCCGTCGGTGCAACCGCCGGAGCGACTCTGTGAGATCGGCCACCCGGGCCGCCGAATCACGCGGAAAACACCAGTGGGCAGGGTGGCCTTACCTGTGTTGGGCGGCAAGTTGGATCTAGGGTGACCGTGTGGCGACTACCTCCCTGACCCGGTCGCAGCAGGCGGCTCGGTCGACTGTGGCGATGAAGGCCATGATGGCCGTCAGCGGGTTGATCATGATCGGCTATCTGCTGGCCCACATGTACGGCAACCTCAAGGTGTTCGCCGGCCAGGAGGCCTTCGACGACTACGCCCATCACCTGCGCACCCTGGGCGAGCCGATCCTCCCGTACGGCGGCGCGCTCTGGATCATCCGGATCGTGCTGCTGGTGGCGATCGCCGCGCACGTCTACTCGGCCGTGGTGCTGTGGAAGCGGGACCGCAGGGCCCGCGGCGGGACATCCCGGTACCAGAGCAGCAAGGCCAAGCGCGGGGTCCAGCGCTCCTACGCCTCCTTCACCCTGCGGTGGGGCGGCATCATCATCATCTTGTTCATCATCTACCACCTGCTGCACCTGACCTGGAACGTGGTCGCACCCGGAGGGGCTTCCACGAGCCCGTACGAGCGGCTGGTCAACGGTTTCCAGATCTGGTGGCTGGTGATCATCTACACGATCGCCCTGCTGGCGGTGGGCCTCCATCTGCGGCACGGCGTCTGGAGTGCCCTGACCACGCTCGGGGCCAACACCAGTGCCACCACCCGCCGTCGGTTGAACCTGCTCGCCTACGTGGTGGCGATCGTGATCACCGGTGGTTTCCTGCTCGTTCCCTACTCGATCCTGTTCGGAGTGGTCAGCTGATGAGCGACGTGATCATCGACTCGGTGGACGCGGACTCGGTCTACGTCGAGGGCGAGGACATCGCCGACACCAAGGCCCCTGCGGGGCCCATCGAGAAGCGCTGGGACGAGCGCCGCTTCAACGCGAAGCTGGTCAACCCGGCCAACCGCCGCAAGCTGTCGGTGATCATCATCGGTACCGGTCTGGCCGGCGCCTCGGCGGCCGCGACCCTCGGCGAGGCCGGCTACCAGGTCACCAGCTTCTGCTATCAGGACTCCCCGCGGCGGGCGCACTCGATCGCCGCCCAGGGCGGCATCAACGCGGCCAAGAACTACCGCAACGACGGCGACTCGATCTACCGGCTCTTCTACGACACGGTCAAGGGTGGCGACTTCCGCGCCCGGGAGTCCAACGTCTACCGGTTGGCCCAGGCCAGCGTGGAGATCATCGACCAGTGCGTCGCCCAGGGTGTCCCGTTCGCCCGGGAGTACGGCGGTCTGCTCGACAACCGCTCGTTCGGCGGGGTGCAGGTGTCGCGCACCTTCTACGCCCGTGGCCAGACCGGTCAGCAGCTGCTGATCGGCGCGTACCAGGCCCTGGAGCGCCAGATCGCCGCCGGCACCGTGGCGATGCACACCAGGCACGAGATGCTCGAGCTGATCGTGGCCGACGGCAAGGCCCGGGGCGTGGTCATCCGCGACATGGTGTCCGGCGAGATCGAGACCCACTACGCCGACGCCGTGGTGCTCGCCTCCGGCGGCTACGGGAACGTGTTCTTCCTGTCCACCAACGCGATGGGCTGCAACGTCACCGCCACCTGGCGGGCCCACCGCAAGGGCGCCTACTTCGCGAACCCCTGCTACACCCAGATCCACCCCACCTGCATCCCGGTGTCCGGCGAGTACCAGTCCAAGCTGACTCTGATGAGCGAGTCGCTGCGCAACGACGGACGCATCTGGGTGCCGAAGTCCGGCGAGGACAAGCGGCCGGCTCCGGAGGTTCCCGAGGCCGACCGCGACTACTACCTGGAGCGGATCTATCCCGCCTTCGGGAACCTGGTGCCACGCGACATCGCCTCCCGGGCCGCCAAGAACGTCTGCGACGAGGGACGCGGGGTGGGACCGGGTGGCCTCGGTGTCTACCTGGACTTCGCCGACGCGATCGCCCGGCTCGGGCGCAAGGCGGTCGAGGCCAAGTACGGCAACCTCTTCGACATGTACGCCCAGATCACCGGCGAGAACCCGTACGAGACGCCGATGCGGATCTACCCGGCCGTGCACTACACGATGGGCGGGCTCTGGGTCGACTACGACCTGCAGTCGTCGATCCCGGGTCTCTACGTCACCGGCGAGGCCAACTTCTCCGACCACGGGGCGAACCGGCTCGGTGCGAGTGCGCTGATGCAGGGTCTGGCCGACGGCTACTTCGTGCTGCCGAACACGATCAACGACTATCTCGCCGCCGGTCCGTTCGACAAGATCGACGACTCCCACCCGGCCGCGGCCGAGGCGGTGGCGTCGGTGAAAAGCCGGATCGAGAAGTTCCTGTCCATCAACGGATCCCGGACGGTCGACTCCTTCCACAAGGAGCTCGGTCACATCATGTGGGACTACTGCGGGATGGAGCGGACCGAGGAGGGCCTGCGCAAGGCGATCACCCGGATCCGTGAGCTGAAGCAGGAGTTCTGGTCCGACGTGCGGGTGCTGGGCACCAACGAGGAGCTGAACCAGGCTCTGGAGCGCGCCGGCCGGGTGGCCGACTTCATCGAGCTCGGCGAGCTGATGTGCATCGATGCGCTGGTTCGACGCGAATCTTGTGGTGGGCACTTCCGGGCGGAGTCGCAGACCGAGGACGGCGAGGCCTTGCGGCACGACGACGAGTACGCGCACGTGTCGGCGTGGGAGTTCGGTGGCGAGGGCGGCAAGCCGATCCTGCACAAGGAGCCGCTGGTGTACGAGTACGTCGAGATGAAGCAGCGGAGCTACAAGTGATGATCCTTCGTGCGAGCGCAAGCGATGGGAGCGCCGACGCTGTCATGACGAGTGAGTCGAGCGGACACGCTTTTCGTCCGCGAGCGAATGAGGAAGACAGCGTCATCGGGCGCGCATCGAGCGCGAGCCAGGAGGGAAGACAGTGAACATCACCGTGAGGGTGTGGCGGCAGCCGGGACCGGCCGCGGCCGGGAAGATGGTCTCGTACGACGTCCCGGACGTGAGTGAGCACATGTCCTTCCTGGAGATGCTCGACGTGCTCAACGAGCGGCTCACCATGGAGGGCGACGACCCGATCGCCTTCGACCACGACTGTCGCGAAGGCATCTGCGGCGCGTGCGGAGTGGTGATCAACGGCACCGCCCACGGTCGGGCCGACTCCGCGGTGGCCACCACCACCTGCCAGCTGCACATGCGGTCGTTCTCCGACGGTGACGTGATCGACGTCGAGCCGTGGCGGGCCGAGCCCTTCCCGGTGATCAAGGACCTGGTGGTGGACCGCGGCGCCTTCGATCGGATCATCCAGGCCGGCGGCTACATCTCGGCCCCGACCGGCAGCGCGCCCGACGCCCACGCGGCACCGGTGCCCAAGGCCGCCGCCGATCACGCGTTCGACGCCGCCACCTGCATCGGCTGCGGGGCCTGCGTGGCCGCCTGCCCGAACGGCTCGGCGATGCTGTTCACCGCGGCCAAGGTCACCCACCTCGGCCTGCTGCCCCAGGGTCAGCCGGAGCGGAAGTCCCGGGTGGTCGGCATGGTGCACCAGCACGACGAGGAGGGCTTCGGTGGCTGCACCAACATCGGTGAGTGCACCGCTGTCTGCCCCAAGGGCATCCCGTTCGAGACCATCTCGCGGCTGAACCGCGACCTGCTCGGCGCGATGCTGAACCCGCAGACCTGAGGCCTACTTGGCCAGGGCGATGCCACTCTCCTCGATCAGGACCAGCTGGGGGTTGATGAAGTCGCCGTCGCTGTCGTCGAAGGTGCCGGGGCTGTCCTCGCCCCAGCTCAGGTTGACGGTGAACATCAGTCGGTCCTTGATCTGGGTGACTCCGGCGCTCTCCCAGTAGAGCAGCTCGGCGTTGGTGGCACCGGGCTTCACGTACGCCACCATGCCGGCGTTGCCCTTGCCGCCGTCGACTCGGATCGCCTTCTCCTTCAGACTCTGCCCGGTGTCGACCGAGTAGCCCTTCTCCACCAGCGTGTTCGGGCACGCCTTGATCCAGCCGGCGTACTTCTCGCGCGCCGCGGTGGCCGCGGCGGCGTCGGGGAACTGCAGCGCCTGGGTGTAGATGATCGGCTGGTTCTTCAGCGGACTCTTCGGGTACGGGTCCATCTCCTTGTCGGTCACCTGGTAGCCGAAGTTGCGGGTCACCATCGCTGTCGCGCCCAGGGAGGCCAGCCCGTCGTCGGGCAGGCAGATGTAGCTCTGGCTGGTGGTCCGGCCCACGCCCTCGGGCGTCTCCACCGGGGTCTGGTACGCGGGATCCAGGTAGATCACGTCCGTCGTCAGCAGGTTGGCGGCGGTCACGGATCGGGCCGGCGCGGTGGGTGATGCGCTGCCGGGGTCCTGACTGGGAGCGCCCGAGGGCGACCCACCCTGGGTCGGGGTGTCGGAACCGTTGCCGCCGTCGGGCGGAGTCGCCGGCCCGGGCGTTCCGCAGCCGGCCAGGACGAGGACGGTGAGCAGGCCTGCCACGGTCAGGCCACGTCGGGCGCTCACGACCACGCGTCGGGCGGGGTGGTGGTCGGCCATGGGCGTCCTCTCGTCGGTGCACTGCTCCCAGGATGCCCCTCCGGACAGCTCGGTGGGACCATCCTCAGCCCGTACGGGTGCTCCGGTGTGCAGGTCTGCGGGTCGCGCGTGTCTTCGGGATACGGGTTTGGACCGACGACCACGGCTCGACTAACCTGGTCGCCGTTCCCGTCGAGAGGTTGACGCCCGTGTCCCTGTGAGTCGCAGGCCCTGTCGAGCAGTGTCGTGTCCGGTGGACCCGCTGCTCTTCCGTCGTCCCGAACTCCTGGAGCACGCATGCCGTCCCTCGTCTGTCATCACCTCCGTTTCGACTGGCCCAACGGTGAGGCGGTCTTCGCCGACCTCGACGCCACCTTCCCCGACGGGGCCACCGGTCTGGTCGGTCGCAACGGCACCGGCAAGTCGACCCTGCTGCAGATCCTGGCGGGCGAGCTGGCGCCCACCGCAGGGTCGGTCTCGGGGCCGGAGCGGATCGGCTACCTTCCCCAGCAGCTGGTGCTGCAGGCCGATCGCACCATCGCTGACGTGCTCGGTGTCGAGGAGCGACTGCGAGCCCTGGACCGGGTGACCGCGGGTCGAGGGACACCCGAGGACTTCGAGGTGATCGGGGACCGCTGGGACCTGGACGCCGAGATGACGGCCACCATCGAGCGACTCGGTTTCGACGGCCTGGACCTGACCAGGCGGATCGGCACCGTCTCCGGTGGTGAGGCGGTGCTGCTCGCCCTGGCCGGGCTGCTGCTGGCCGAACCCGAGGTGCTGCTGCTCGACGAGCCGACCAACAACCTGGACCGTCGGGGCCGCGGGCTGCTGGCCGATGCCGTCCGGCGGTGGCGTGGACCGCTGATCCTGGTCAGCCACGACCGCGAGCTGCTGGAGACCGTCGATGACATCGCCGAGCTCCGGGACGGCGAGCTCCGCGTGTTCGGTGGCACCTACTCCGCCTACGTCGAGGCGCTCGCCGTCGAGCAGGACGCAGCGCAACGGGCCGTCCGCAGCGCCGAGGGCGACCTGAAGCGGCAGCAGCGGGAGCTCGCGGAGATGCGGATCAAGCTCGACCGCCGGCAGCGGTTCGCCAAGTCGCAGGCCGGCAACATCCCGCCCATCGTGGCCGGGGCCAAGAAGCGCGCCGCGCAGGTGTCGGCCGGCAAGCTGAGCGGCGGTCACGAGGCCGATGTGGCGCAGGCCCGCCGACGACTCGAGGCCGCCGAGGAGACCGTCCGCGACGACGACGTGATCAGGATCGACCTGCGTCGCACCGCCGTACCGGCCGGACGCGACGTGCTGCTGCTCGACGGGGTGGTGCTCCGCAACGGCGCCCGCGTCGATGCCCATCTGCGGGGCCCGGACCGGATCGCGGTGGTGGGTCCGAACGGTTCGGGCAAGACCACCCTGATCGACACCGTCGTCGGTGCCATCCCGGCTGTGCAGGGACGGGCCGACCTCCGGGTGCCGACCCGGCTGCTGCCACAGCGCCTCACCGTGCTGGACGACGCCGACACCGTGCTGGCCGGTGTCTCACGCCTTGCTCCGACCGCCGACGACAACACCCTGCGCGCGGAGCTGGCCCGGTTCCTGCTGGATGCCGACACCGTGGTCCGGCCGGTCGGCAGCCTGTCCGGTGGCGAGCGCTTTCGCGCCAGCCTGGCCGCCCTGCTGCTCGCCGAACCGGCCCCGCAGCTGCTGATCCTGGACGAACCGACCAACAACCTCGACCTCGACAGCGTGGCCCAGCTGACCGCTGCCCTGAACGCCTACCAGGGCGCCCTCCTGGTCATCAGCCACGACGAACCCTTCCTGGCCGACCTCCACCTCACCGCCCGCCTCGACCTCGCCCACAACCCCGCCGTCCTCACGCCGGTTACCTGATCCGACCTTTTTTGGGGCCGGAGTCGGGGCTAGGGACTGAGTTTTCCGTCAGTCGACGGAAACTGGGTGACACCCGGAGTGTGGGACCTGAGTTTTCCGTCAGTCGACGGGGTGTGAAGGCATCCATCACGTCCACAGCGCCACATTCCGCCAGACGACGGAATGTTCAGCCATGTCCACCCGACCGCCAGCTCACCCTCGAACCCGTCCGCGTGGCGCTGCACCTCGTTCCAGCCCTCGGAACATCAGTGGGCGCCCCGAGCCTGTCGGCCACGCCCACCCGTACGAGCAGAAATCCGCACTCGCGCACATGGCACAAGCGAGGGGTGGGTGGATGGCGGTCGAAGGGCCGTGGACGGGTCTGGCAGGAGCCCGAGCCTGCGAGGGCGGGTGGTTGGCCCGAGACCGCCATCCACCCACCCCTCGCGAACCCACTCCACAAGCACCGAAAGACCACGAGGATTTCTGCCCGTACGGTCCCGTGTGGCAGACTTACTCGGGTTGCCTACTGGTCGTGACTCCTGCCGTGGGGGGATCGTTCAGGACCGTGGGCCCATCGGAACTCCAGACGACTCGGTGACCTACGGCACTGGCGAGGAAACAACATGAGCAAGCTGATCGACGCGATCGATTCCCAGTCCCTGCGGGACGACGTTCCCGCCTTCCGACCCGGTGACTCCGTCAAGGTGCACGTGAAGGTCGTCGAGGGCAACCGTTCCCGTATCCAGGTCTTCGCCGGCGTGGTCATCTCCCGTACGGGCGACGGCATCCGCCAGGCTTTCACCGTTCGCAAGGTGAGCTTCGGGGTCGGCGTGGAGCGGACCTTCCCGCTGCACAGCCCGATCATCGACAAGATCGAGGTCGAGCGTCGGGGCGACGTGCGCCGCGCCAAGCTGTACTACCTCCGTGGTCTGCGCGGTAAGGCTGCGAAGATCAAGGAGAAGCGCGACCGCTGACGGCAGGCTCCGGGCGGTCGCCCTGCAGCAGCTGATGGGGCGACCCCGGGACTGAAGGGCACGACATGGTGAAGGACCGCGGTGCCCGGCGCGCTCGCAACACCTCGGCGGGTCCCGAACCCGCGGCGGTCGATCCGGACAACGACCCGTCGATCCTGCCGTCCAAGGGGCGGCAGTCCTTCGGTCATCACGCCGGCGCCTTCGTGCGCGAGCTGCTGGCCGTGGTCATCGGTGCGGTGATCGTGGCCTCGTTGCTGCGGGGCTTCGTCGGGCAGATGTTCATCATCCCGTCGATCTCGATGCAGAACACGCTGCAGATCGATGATCGGGTCGTGGTCGAGAAGCTGAGCTCGATCAAGCGCGGCCAGGTCGTGGTGTTCGCCAACCCCGGGGGGTGGTTGAGCGGCGTCGTGCCGACCGAGCGGGGACCCGTGGGTCGGGCCCTGGAGTTCGTGGGCGTGCTGCCCGACACCAGCACCGAGCACCTGATCAAGCGGGCCGTCGGAATGCCCGGCGACCACGTCGTCTGCTGCGACGCCGAGGGCCGGATCACCGTCAACGACATGCCGCTGGACGAGCAGTCCTATCTCTACCGGTCGCCGGAGGGCGTGCTCGCCGATCCGTCGAAGATCCGCTTCGACGTGGTCGTGCCGGCGGACCGGATCTTCGTCCTCGGCGACAACCGGGGGGCCAGCCGCGACTCGCGCTGTCACCTCAACGACACCGTTCCGGGACAGGTCAAGGGCGAGAACGCCTTCGTGCCCCTCGACCTGGTGGTCGGTCGGGCGATCGCCGTGGCCTGGCCCGTCGGCGATGCGCATCGGCTGGCCGTTCCCGCGACGTACGCTGGCGTCCCGGTTCCGGTCGAGCCGGCACCGAGCCAGCCCGTGGTCAAGGCCGGACCGGAAGCCAGCTGTTGAGAAGGCTCGGGTCGTCGACGTGACGGGACCCGTGGACGAGACGAGGGAGAGTCGGTGAGCGACACGACCACGCAGGAGCGGCGCGGCGGGAGTCGATTCGGTTCCTTCGTCCGGGAGCTGTTGATCGTCGTGATCGGCGCTCTCGTGGTCTCCTCCTTGCTGCGGGCCTTCGTTGGACAGATGTTCATCATCCCGTCGGAGTCGATGGAGAACACGCTGCTGATCGGCGACCGCGTCGTGGTGCAGAAGATCTCCGACGTCCAGCGGGGCGACGTCGCCGTCTTCGAGGACCCCGGGGGCTGGTTGGACTCCGAGCCGGCCGGCGACCCCGGGCCGCTGGACAAGGTGCTGGAGTTCATCGGATTCCCGACGGCCAGCAGCCCGGAGCACCTGATCAAGCGGGTGATCGGGATGCCCGGCGACCGGGTTGTCTGCTGCGACGCGGACGGCCGGATCACCGTGAACGGTAAGCAGCTGGACGAGACGAGCTACCTCTACACCGACCCGGACGGCATCCAGGTCGCGCCGTCCGACATCGCCTTCGACGTCACCGTGCCGACGGGCCGCCTCTTCATGATGGGTGATCACCGGGACCTGAGCGCAGACTCCCGCTGTCACCTGTCGGATCTGTCTCTGGACGGCCCCAAGGGCTCCGTGGCCTTCGTGCCGCTCGACAAGGTGGTCGGTCCGGCGTTCGCCATCGCCGCACCGTTCAGCCGCGCCCAGATCCTGCACCGGCCCGCCACCTTCGCTTCCGTACCGGCACCGACCGAGCCCGCCCCGGCTCAGGCGGTGATCAAACCCGACGACGTGACCTGTTGACGGCCGAGACGATGACCACCCCGTCCACGATCCGCGTTCGACGAGACAGCGGCCTGTACGGCTATGAGCGAGCCCTGTCCCGGGTGGGCCTGTCGCCGGTGGCCGGCGCCGACGAGGCCGGCCGGGGTGCCTGCGCCGGACCTCTGGTGGCCGCCGCAGCGATCCTCGCGGACTCGAAGTCGCGACCGATCAGTGTGCTGCGTGACTCGAAGCTGCTCTCAGCCGCGCAGCGCGAGCGCGCCTACGCCGAGATCGTCCGCAAGGCCATCGCCTGGTCGGTGGTGGTCATCGAGCCCGGCGAGTGCGACCGGCTGGGTATGCACGTCGCCAACGTCGAGGCCCTGCGGAGGGCCTTGCACCGGCTGGACGTGCGGCCGACCTACGCACTGACCGACGGCTTCCCGGTCGACGGTCTCGGGGTCCCCGGACTGGCGGTCTGGAAGGGCGACCGGGTCGCCGCCTGCGTCGCCGCGGCGTCGATCATCGCCAAGGTGACCCGCGACCGGATCATGTGCGAGCTGGACGCGGTCTACCCGGCGTACGAGTTCAAGATCCACAAGGGCTACTGCACCCCGCTGCACCAGGAACGGCTGGACGCGTACGGACCGTCGGCCACGCACCGGATGCGATTCGAGAACGTGTCCCGGACGGCTAGTGTCGAGGGCCGCGGCGCTAGAGTCGAGACGTCATGAGGAAAGTGCAGGGACAGGTGTGAGCGCGGAAGACCTCGAGCAGTACGAGAGCGAGCTGGAGCTGCAGCTCTACCGCGAGTACAAGGACGTGGTCGGCATCTTCACCTACGCGGTGGAGACGGAACGACGGTTCTACCTGTGCAACGCGGTGGACCTGAAGGTCCGCTCCGAGGGCGGCGACGTCTACTACGAGGTCTCGATGGCCGACGCCTGGGTCTGGGACATGTACCGCCCCGCGCGCTTCGTGAAGAGCGCCAAGGTCCTCACCTTCCGCGACGTCTCCATCGAGGAGATCGCGCACAGCGACCTCGAGGTACCCAAACCGGCCTGATGTCGGTCTGGTCGGGTCGTCGGCGGGTCAGCCGTTTGTGACTCCGCGGCGGGATCTGGTCGCCCTTCTGCCGGGTCGGTGGTCGTTTGTGACTCGGCGGCGGGATCGGACTTCGGTCCGCCGGCCTGTGAGCCGGTTGTGGCTCGGCGGCGTGATCCGGTGTTGGCGGCTGCCGTGCGGGTGGACCGTTTGTGGCTCGGCGGTGTGATCTCGTGGGCCGGCTCGCCCCGGGGTCGGCCGTTGGTGGCTCCGCGGCGGGATCTGGTCGCCCTTCTGCCGGGTCGGTGGGTCGTGTGTGACTCCGCGGTGGGATCGGGCTTCGCTGCCGGGTCCGTGGGTCGTCTGTGACTCTGCGGCGGGATCTGGCTTCGATCCTCGGCGTTGAACGTGCCCTGACTTATCCACAGCTCTGACGACCCTCTGGCGTCGTCCACAGATTCCGGATCACCCCGGTCGTTTCCGTCCGTCATCCCCAGTGTGGTGATGAGAGATGGAGGTCGACGTGACGGTGCGACGGACGCGCAACGAGATCGGGGCGACGGGGGAGACCCTGGCCGCGCTCGAGCTGGAACGGCAGGGTCTGGAGATCCTGGACCGCAACTGGTCCTGCCGCTGGGGTGAGCTCGACGTGGTCGCGCTGGACCGCAGCGGTGGTCGGCGGACGGCGGTGTTCTGTGAGGTCAAGTGCCGCACCGGTCGCAACTACGGCGACCCGTTGGAGTCCATCACGCAGGCGAAGGTGCGACGGCTCCGCCAGCTCGCGGCCGAGTGGATGAGCCAGCACAGCCTGCAGGTCGACGGGATGCGGCTGGACGCCATCGGGGTGCTGCTGCAGCGCGACCACCAGCCGGTGCTCGTGCACGTCACCGGGATCGGGGACCAGTGAGCCTCGCGTGCGCCTACGCGGTGGCTCTGGTCGGTCTGGACGGACGAATCGTGGAGGTCGAAGCCCACACCGGCCCCGGGTTGCCGCGCACCATCCTGGTGGGCTTGCCCGACACCTCGCTGTACGAGGCGCGCGATCGCTGCAAGGCGGCCGTGCACAGCAGCCAGCAGACCTGGCCCAACACGTTGCTGACCATCAACCTCTCCCCGGCGACCCTGCCGAAGCAAGGGAGTGGCTACGACCTCGCCATCGTCACCGCGGTGCTCGCCGCGGCCGATGTGGTGAAGCCCGTCGAGCTGCGCGACACCGTGCTGCTCGGCGAGCTGGGCCTGGACGGACGCGTGCGGCCGGTGCGTGGTGTCCTGCCGGCGACCCTGGCCGCGGTGCAGGCCGGCTTCCGGCGCGTGATCGTGCCCTACCGCCAAGCCGGAGAAGCCCAGCTCGTCGACGGGATCGAGGTGCTCGGCGTCGCCTCACTCGCCCAGCTGATCGCCGTTCTCCAGCACGAGCCGGTGCCCGACGCCGAGCCGGTCGACCTGACTCCAGTCGGCCAACGCGTCGGTACGGACATGGATCTCGACCTCGCTGACGTGGCCGGGCAGCTGGAAGCCAAGTGGGCGGTCGAGGTGGCGGCGGCGGGGCGCCACCACCTCCTGTTCACCGGCCCGCCCGGGGTCGGCAAGACCATGCTCGCGGCGCGATTGCCGGGGCTGCTTCCCGATCTCACCGTGGCCGAGGCGCTGGAGGTGTCGGCGGTGCACTCGCTGGCGGGCTTCGACCTGTCAGACGGGCTGGTACGCCGCCCGCCGTACGCCGAGCCTCACCACTCGGCGTCGATGGCGAGCATCGTCGGGGGCGGACCTGGGCTCGCCCGGCCCGGCGCCGTGTCGTGTGCACATCGCGGCGTGCTCTTCCTGGACGAGGCCCCGGAGTTCTCGGTGAAGGTGCTGGAGGCCCTCCGGGTGCCGCTGGAGTCCGGGGTGATCAACCTGAACCGCAGCCACGGGCTGACTCGCTATCCGGCCAGGTTCCAGCTGGTGATGGCTGCCAACCCCTGCCCCTGTGGGCAGGCCGGGCTGGTCGGGGCATCGTGCTTGTGCCCGCCGATGGCGGTCCGGCGCTACACGGCGAAGCTGTCGGCGCCGATCCGCGACCGGGTGGACATCACGCAGCACTTCCGGCCCTTGAAACGGCACCAGCTGAAGGCCACTGTCGCCCAGGGTGAACCGAGCGCCTCGGTGGCCGCCCGGGTCGAGCAGGCTCGCGAACGTCAGGAACGGCGGCTGACCGGGACCGGCTGGCACGCCAACAGTGAGGTGACCGGGGCCTACCTCCGCCACCATCTACCGCTGCCGGACGGTCTGCATCTGCTGGACCGGGCGGCCGAACGGGGACTGCTGACCCCACGCGGGATCGACAAGGCGTGGCGCGTCAGCTGGACGATCGCGGACCTCGCTGGCAAGGACAAACCGGGCGTCGACGAGATCGGCATCGCCCTGGCTATGCGGCAGGGCGACCAGCTCGGTGCGAGAACGAGCGTCCGGGAGGTGTCATGACGGCATCGAGCAGCGAAGCCCGCGAGGCGGGCGCGGAGCCACACGTGAATGCAGGTCCTGAACCGACAGCGATGTCGGCGGTTCCGGCCGACCGGGCAACGCGTCTGGCCCTGAGCTGCGTGATCGAGGGCGGCGAGCCGGCGGTGGCCGAGGTGACCGCGATCTCCGGTGCGACCGCGGCGTGGCAGCAGGTGTGCGACGGCCGGTTCGGCGAGGGACTGGCCGAGCGGGCTGCGGCCCTCGACCTCGATCGAGTGCTGGCCCGGGCGGCGCGCAGCCGTTCCCGGTTCGTGGTGCCCGGAGACGAGGAGTGGCCGGAACGCCTGGGCGACCTGCGCTACTGCGACGAGGTCCAGCGCCGCGGTGGGGTGCCGTTCGGGCTCTGGTTGCGTGGACCGGGCAACCTCGCCCAGCTGGCCGAGCGGTCGGTGGCGATCGTGGGCTCGCGAACCGCGACCCCGTACGGCACGACGGTCGCGACGGATCTGGGAGCGGAACTGGGCGAAGCCGGCTTCACGATCGTCTCCGGCGGTGCGTACGGCATCGACACGGCTGCCCACCAGGGTGCGCTCGCCGCGGCGGGACCGACGATCGCGGTGGTCGCGAACGGGGTGGACGTCGCCTATCCGCAAGGCAACCGGAGGCTGTTCGACTGGGTCGGGCAGCACGGGCTGATCGTGTCCGAGCTCCCTCCCGGCACCCATCCGAGTCGCGTTCGCTTCCTGGCGCGTAATCGACTGATCGCCGCGATGAGCGTCGGCACGGTGGTGGTCGAGGCAGCCCTCCGGTCGGGCGCCCGCAACACGGCCAGCTGGGCGCTGGGCTGCGGGCGCGTGCTGATGGCGGTGCCGGGGTCGGTCGAGTCGTCCATGTCGGCAGCAACCCACCTGATGATCCGCAACGGCCAGGCCGTGCTGGTGGCCAATGCCGCGGAAGTGCTGGAGCTCGTGTCTGAGTCGGGTCAGGCGACGTTGCCGATCCCCCACGGGCCGGTACGCGAGACCGACGTCCTCGATCCCGTACGGCTGTCGGTGTACGAGGCGGTGCCGGCCCGGCGCCGGGTCGGGGCGGGGGAGATCGCCCTGGCGGCGGGTGTCTCGGTGCCGACTGCGCTGGCCCAGCTCAGCGCTCTGGAGGACGTCGGACTGGTCGTTTCCGACGACGAGGGGTGGCGGGCGGTGGTGCGTCGCTGATCGGGTGCTTGACGACACGTGCGCTACACCCGGAGGCGATCTGCTATTCCCTCTTCCGCTCCGGCGCAATCATCGACCACGCACTCGCTTTTCCAACAGGAAGTTCGGACCCATGCTCACTATTCGCTCAACCCTGATCGGGTTGGTTTCAACTCTGCCCTGTGTTTCTCTGCTCAGTGGCACCCAACAGGCCGAAGCGACTCCCCTGCAGTCACTGCCTGACAGCGCCAGCAGGCACCCCGTGGTGACCCTGTCCACAACGCAGTGGAAAGCGGCCAAGCTCGTGACGAAAACTCGCAAAAGCGCCGTGTCCACGGGTGGGGGAACCATGGACTACAAGAAGGTCAAGAAGATCTTTGCAGCAAACAAGACCTATGGCACCAGCTGGCGTCGCCAGATGGCTGCTGGATACCGCCAGGCAGGTGGCCACATCAAAGGCATCAGCCAGGCAGAGGCGAGGCAGGTCGAAGCACTACGCTAGAAGATGTATGGGAAGGCAAAACCGCTGGGCCTCACGTTGCCTTCCAAGGGCTATTCTCCCTATTGCACCGGTAGGAGCGGAAAGTTCATCATCAACAAGCATGAGTCCCATACCTACTACAACTCCTGCCAGACTGACGATCTTGTGGACGTCTGGACTGCTTGCATGGGGCTGATGGGATCCGCGGTAGCCGTTGCCACAAAGAAGGCGAAAACCCAGGTCGCGATTCCGGCCTATGTCATCGGATTCTTCTGCACAGCGGAACGAAAGGTGCTGACGCGGGCGCAACGTCAGAGCAAGGCTCGGGCGGTATACATCAGGATGTATCAGCAGGAGACGTACGTCCCCTACCCGGGTGGACTCCGCTACTACATCACCTACGCTGTCGAACCACAATGAGAGGAGCTGTCGTGCTCAACAGCCTTAAAGTCGGTGTACCGGCAGTGCTGGGCATCCTGATCGTCGGGATCGCCATAGGCGGCTGGCTCGACGGGAGTGGGAACGCACTGGAAGGGCTGATCACGGTCCTGGCAGTGGTGATGCTTCTTACGCCGCTCGTCATCACGATCATCCAGAGGATGCGGAAGCCCAGCCAGCCGCTCGCCAAGGTCTGACATTCGGGACCGCGACTCCCGGTTGGTGTGACAGCCAGCACCGTCCTATGAAGCCGACCGACACCATCAGCGAGCCCCTTTCAGGAACTCCTTCAGCAGCGGACCGGCGGTCTTCGACCCCGACTGCCCGGTGTTGACGAACACCGCAACGGCGAGATCACCCTGAGCCGCGATCATCCACGCGTGGGTCTTCAGGGGGTCGTCGTTGCCGTACTCGGCGGTCCCGGTCTTCGCGATCACGTCGGGTCCGGGCAGGTCGGCCAGGCTCCGGCCGCTGCCCTCGGTGACCACCGCCCGCATCATCGACCTCAGAGACTTCGCCTCCTCGGCTGTGAGCGGCGCAGCGGTGGTCTTGGCGGCCTCGCCGTCGACCAACGTCGGGATGATCGTTCGCTCGCCGCTGACCGAGGCGGCAACCGCGGCCATGGCCAGGGGGGAGGCCAGCACCGTCCCCTGGCCGATCATGGCCGCCGCACCGCCGGTGCCGGAGGCGTCGTTGGGCACCTCGCCGAAGAACGACGGAAAGCCCGTGTCGTAGTCCGCACCGAGACCGAGCGAAGCGGCCGCCTGCGCCAGGTCGCCGTCGTCCAGCTTGGTCCGCGAACCGATGAACGCGGTGTTGCACGACTGCGCGAGTGCCGTCTTCAGGGTGATCGTCCCCAGCTGACTGCTCGGGTAGTCGCTGTAGTTCTTGAACCGGCGGCCGTCGACGGTGACGGTCTCGGGGCACTTCACCTCCGACGACGGCTTCACCCCGGCCCGCAGCAGGGCGAGAGCCGAGACGACCTTGAAGGTCGAGCCGGGCGCGGCCTGACCGGTGGTGGCCAGGTTCTGGTCCTTGTTCCCCGAACCGTTCGCAGCGGCCAGCACGGCTCCGGTGGAGGGCCGGATCGCGACGATGGCGCTCGCCGGCTTGGTGTCGGCGAGGGTCTTCTCGGCGAGCTCCTGCAGATAGGCGTTGAGCGTCAACCGCAGGTCCTTGCCGGTCACCGGCTTCGCCTCGAAGACGGTGACCGGGGCGGCGGGGCTGGCGCTGCCGCTCGGACGGCCGGACGGACTCGGGGAGGCCGAACCGGCCGACGAGCCGGAGGGCGACGGTGACGCCGAGGACCCCGTGGTCAGCGGCAGCAGTCGCACCTGGACGCCCGGCGTCCCGCGCAGAGTGCTGTCGTACCGCTTCTGCAGCCCCGACAGGCCCACCTCGTCACCGGCCACCACCGCACCGTCGGAGTCGTCCACGATCTCCTTGGTCGCCTGACCGACGGTGCCCAGGATGGGTCGGGCGAAGTCGCGGGTAGGGGCCAGCATCTGCTCGCCCTGGATCGGCAACGCACCTTTGATCGCGAACACGTCCGCGTTGGTCGGTCGGTCGTCGTCGGTGGCGCGGTAGGTGATCGCCTCGACGAACGCGTCGTCGCCGGCGGCGGCGACCTTCTTCGCATACGTCGGCGCATCGATGTCGACCAGCTTCGCGAGCTTCGTCGCGGCGGCCGCCGCCGCCGCGCCGTCGACCACGGTCTTGTCGATCCCGATCCGTACCACTGGCCGCATCTTCACGATCACGTCGTCGTCCTCGCCCAGCACCTCGCCACGATCGGCTGCGACTCGCCGCTGGCTGAGCCGGTTCGAGCCGTTGAGCTGTGGTGCGACGATCGAGGCCTGCCAAGCGGTCTTCCAGCGTCCGGCGTCGTTCTGCAGCTGCGCGGTGGAGGTGTACGTCCACTTCTGCGACACGCCTGGGAAGGTCCAGCTGACGTCGAGGGTGGCGGTGGCCGCCGAGCCCGAGCGGTCGACCTCGCTCACACTGACGGCAGGCACCACCGGGCCCATGCCGCGGACGAGGGTCTGGAACGACGCGTCGACGTCGGCGCTACCGGCCGCGACGAACTCGACCGGCTTGAGGTCCTTCTTGCTGAGCCCGGCCGCCAGCTCGGTCGCCGCCCGCTCCGGGTCGTCGGCGTTGGGGGTGGGCAGGCCGCCACTGCAACCGGTCAGCACGAGCGCGATGGCCAGCAGTGCCGCGAGAACCCCTCGCCGTCCGCGCCGCACTTCGTCGCGAGGGCCGCCGAATCTGTCATCACCTGAGCCGAACATCCGGGCCATCCTGCCATCCGGCCACGAACCACCTCAGGACCTCACCGAGGGCGTCGCGGGACCGTGTCGTTTTTCCCGGACCCGCCGCGTCGATGTCAACCCTTGTCCCCTGGCCGCCGTTCCACTTGGATGAGGGGGTGAGGCGCCATCAGATCGAGACACCGTTGGGAAGCGGGATCGACCGGGAGATGCACATCATCACGTACGGTCACTACGGCCGCCCGGTGCTGGTGTTCCCCTCCGAAGCGGGTCGGGCCTGGGACTTCGAGAACAACGGCATGGTCGGAGCCGTCGCCGATCTGGTCAACGCCGGGCGGGTGAAGCTCTTCTGCGTGGACTCGCTGGACGCCGAGACCTGGTCGGACAAGGGTCTGCCGATCGAGGAGCGCGCCCTTCGGCACGAGGTCTACACCCGGTGGTTGACCCACACCGTGGTGCCCTACATCCACTCCGAGACCACCGCCGGTGCCGAGCTGATCACCACCGGCTGCAGCATGGGCGCCTACCACGCCGTGCACTTCGCCTTCCAGCGGGCAGATCTTGCGCCACTGGCCATCGGGCTGTCCGGCAACTACGACGTGATGACCTGGCGCTCCTGGGGCGACCGAGGCGACGCGACCTACTTCGCCAACCCGACCGACTACGTCCCCAACCTGCACGGGGACCACCTGGAGTGGCTGCGCAAGCAGCTGTCGGTGCTGCTGGTGGTGGGCCAGGGCGCCTGGGAGACGCACCCGACCGGCTCGTTGCCCTCGACCGTCAAGCTGGCTCAGCTGGTGCAGGAGAAGGGCATCCGCTGCGAGCTGGACCTGTGGGGCTTCGACGTCAGCCACGACTGGGAGTGGTGGCAGCAGCAGCTCGCCCACCATCTGCCACGCTTCTGCTGAGATCGATCCCGCGATCCCGAGTTCCCGCCGCACGAACGTTCATCTAGGAGAGGAGTCGCCGTGTCCGACACCCGTCATCTGGTCGGTCTGCTGCTGGGCGCCGAGGAGGACTGGCCGCGAGCGTTCGAGGCCATCGTCGAGCGGGTCGGTGCCTTCTCGTACGGCAACCAGTCACACACCTTGGACACCGAACGGGTGCACATCTCCCCGTTCAACCTGCGCGACCCGGCGCGCCACACCCTGGTCATCGACCGGCTCGCGTACTGGTACTACCACCCGCGGGAGTGGTTGAAGAAGGTCGCCCTGATGGACGACGTGTACCTGATGAACTCGCCGTTCACGTTCCAGTCGCTGGAGAAGCACGCCGCCTACTGCGCGCTGATGCGCCTCGGCATGCACGTGCCCGACACCGTCCTGGTGCCGTACAAGAACCCGGTCGACAACACCCGGTGGGCCTACACCTCGCAGAACTACAACGACGCCTTCGACCTGCCCAGCATCGCCGCCGAGATGGGCTACCCGCTGTTCATGAAGCCGTTCGACGGTGGCGGCTGGCGCGGGGTGTCGCGGATCAAGGACGAGAAGGCCCTGATCGCGGCGTACGACGAGTCCGGCGAGATGCTGATGCACCTGCAGAAGTCCGTCGAGCCGTACGACGTGTTCGCCCGCGCCCTGACCATCGGGCCGGAGACGATGGTGATGCACTTCCGGCCCGACGAGCCGATGCACGACCGGTACGCGGTCGACTACGACTTCCTCTCACCCGGCGCCGGTCAGGAGGCGATCACCATCGCCCAGACCGTGAACGCGTTCTTCCGCTGGGAGTTCAACTCCTGCGAGATGCTCGTCCAGGGCGACACCGTGCTGCCGATCGACTACGCCAACGCCTGTCCCGACGTGGCGGTCACCTCGCTGCACTACTACTTCCCCTGGGCCATGCGGGCGCTGGTGAAGTGGGCGGCGTTCTGTGCCGCGACCGGTCGCAAGGCCAGGCTGCACGTCGATCCGACGCCCTGGTTCGCCGTCGCCGACGATCCCGACCTGGACTACGGGGCCAAGCTGGGGCACTACCAGCGGTTGGCCGACGAGCACTTCGACACCGAGCGCTACCACGAGTTCTGCGCGACGGCGCTGCCCGACATCGACGACATCGTGCTGGAGTGGGTCACGTCTCCGCACTTCGACACGGTGCTGGTGGACACGGTCACGGCCACCTACCCCGAGCACGAGCGCGAGCGGTTCCTGGCCCACTTCCGCGGGCTGGTGGGACTGTGGGTCAGCGACGAGAGGACGCGACTCGCCCCTGGCTCGTGAGGACAACACCCCTGGCGAGCAACGAGCGAGGACAACAACCCCTCAGCGGGCGCGGCTGTTGCCGTCCAGCAGATCCGCGTAGCCGGGGTGGGACGAGATGAAATCGGCGGTGAACGGGCAGCGGGCCTCGACGTGCAAGCCTCGGGTCCTGGCGTCGTCCAGCGCGGCCTGGGTCACCTGCGCCGCGTAGCCCAGCCCCCGCCACCGGTGCTCCGTCCCGGTGTGGATGACGATCATGGTGTCCCCTCGGAGGACGTAGTCCACGAGACTGACGAGCTCGCCGTCGTGCCTACCTTCGTACCGGGAGCGCGCGTCATTCCTCTCGACCGCCAGGCTGCTGCTCATGGCCGGAGCCTACGCCGTGGGCAACCCGCGTCAATCCCCCTGGTCAGAGCGGGACTGGACGCGCGCGAGCAGACGTCCTCGAGCGTCCGGCCACTCGGCGCTCAGCATCGAGAACTGCACCGTGTCGCGCCAGGAGCCGTCCCGACGGATCCGGTGATGGCGCAGCACCCCCTCCCGAACTGCTCCGAGGCGGGCGATCGCGGCCTGGGAACGGTCGTTGCGGATGTCGGTGTGCCAGACCACCCGTTCGGCGCCCAGCCCGTCGAAGGCGCGCTCGAGCATGATCAGCTTCGAGGCCGTGTTGACGAAGGTCCGCCAGTGCCGACGAGCGACCCAGGTGTGGCCGATCGCCAACGCTCGCAGGGATGGGTTGATCTCGTAGTAGGAGGTGGTACCCACCAGCTCGCCGGTGGCGGTCAGCCGCTGCGCGTACGCCAGACGACCATGATCGTCGACAGCGGCCGTGATGATCTCGGTCGCGGCCGCGACGTCGGCCGGCGGGGGATAGGTCAGATGAGCCAGCACCTCGGCGGACTCCGCGGACGACCCGAGCGCGGCCAGGAAGTCGGCCGCGTCGTCGGGCCCGAGAGGGGTCAGGGTCAGCCCGTAGCCCTGCAACTGAAGCGGTTCATGCCACCTGGTCGCTTCGGATGCGCGTGTGGTGAAGATCACGAACGATCCCGGTGGCCCACCACGAAGATCCGTCGGAAAGGCAACACCGTGCCGTACGGCCGCTCGGGGTAGGCCTCGCGCAGCCGCTCCTTGTAGGTGATCTCGAACGTCGCCCGCAGCTCGTCGGGTAGCGACTGCAGGACCGGTCGCGCGGCCGTCGCGGAGATCCAGGTGAAGACGGGATCCTCGCCGGTGAGCACGTGCAGGTAGGTGGTCTCCCACGCGTCGACGGCACAGCCGAGGGCGGACAGGTCGGCGAGGTACTCCGCCGGCTCGGCCGCCGACGGCCGCAGCAGTCCCGCGGTGTGCTCGGCGTACGGCGCGGTGCCGGCGAGCTCGTGCAGCAGGACGTGACTGGGCTCGCCGAAGTTGCCGGGCACCTGGAAGGCGATCCAGCCGCCGGAGATCAGCCGCTCGACGAAACCGGGGAGCAGGTCGCGGTGATCGGGCACCCACTGGAGAGCCGCGTTGCTGATCAGCACGTCGGTGTCGGGGTCGGGACGCCAGTGCCGGAGATCCCGTTCGAGGAAGCGCAGGTCGTCCACACCCTTGATCGTGCGGGCCTTCTCGATCATCGCCGGGGAGGAGTCGACCCCGACGATCTCGGCCGACGGCCAGAGCCGGCCCAGCGACGCGGTCAGCTCGCCGGAACCACACCCCAGGTCCACCACCCGGCGGGGGCGGTCGGCGCCGATCCGGCGGACCAGGTCGCCGTACGGTCGGGACCGCTCGTCGGCGTACTGCCCGTAGTGCGCAGGATCCCAGTCGTTCATCGGCCCTCCTCGGCTCGCCTCCCAGCGTAGTTGTCGAAGCCGGTGCGGGGGCGGCAGATAGGTTCGAGATCATGACCGAGACTGCTGACCTGGCCACGGGTGATCGCGCTGCCGACCGCCGGATCGAGATCGCCACCGACGACGGGCTGATACCGACACAGCTGTGGTTGCCGCCTCAGCAGACCGGGGCGGCCGTGGTGGTGTTCCAGGAGATCTTCGGCGTGGGCCGCTACATCCGCGGTCGATGTGCGGATCTGGCCGCCCTCGGCTACGTGGTCCTGGCGCCGGAGATCTACTGGCGGCTCGGGGTCGTCGCGGTGGACGAGAGCGCCGACGACGTGCTGCAGCAGGGAATGGCGCTGATGCAGCAGGTCGACTGGAACGCCGCCGTGGCGGATGGTGTCGCCGTCGTCCGGCACGCACGAGGAATGATCGAGGTGACCGGCGACGTGGCTGCGGTCGGGTTCTGCTTCGGGGGCGGGCTGGCCTTCAACGTGGCCGCCGAGGAGCCGCTCGACGCGTTGGTGAGCTACTACGGCTCGTCGCTGCCCCAGCTGCATCCCCTGGCCCCGCGGGTCGGGGCGCCGAGTCTGCACCACTTCGGCGACGCCGACAGCTTCATCCCGATGGAGACCGTCCGCGAGATCGAGGCGGCGGTGACCGCGCAACCCGACGTGTCGTTCGAGATCCATCCCGGGGCCGGTCACGCCTTCGACAACCCGGCGCCGTCGTTCCACCACCCGGAGGCGTCGGCAGCTGCCTGGGCGAGCACCGTCCGGTTCCTCTCCGAGCACCTGCGGACCCGGGAGCAGTACGCTACCGAGTGATCTGGCGGTCGCCTCACGCGCTCGAACGGTGCCCGCCGGCGAGCACAGAGTGGTGAGGGGGCGCGGATGACCGGACTGATCGAGAGCCAGGAAGGGTCGGCGGCGGCAGGCGAAGCAGGCACTGAGCCGGCAGCTCAGCGGCCCGCGTTGTCGATCTTGATCACCGTACGTGGCACGTTGCCGAACCTGAGACCGGCCGAGCAACGGGTCGCCGAGCTGGTGCTGTCCGACCCGGCCGGGGTGTCGGAGAGCTCGATCACGGCGGTGGCGAGGCGTTGCCAGACGTCGGAGACGACAGTGCTGCGCTTCTGCCGGGCGATCGGCCTGGCCGGCTATCCGGAGCTGCGGATCGCGTTGGCCCGCGCCGCCCTGTGGGAGGAGTCCGGGCAGGCGCTCGGTCACCCGACGACCGGGCAGATCGATCCCGGCGACTCGCTGGCCGACGTGGTCGCCAAGATCACCTACGCCGATGCGTGCGCCATCGCGGACACGGCCGCGGCCCTCGATCTCGGGGTGTTGGAGAAGGCTGTCGTGGCCGTGGCCAGCGCCCGCCGGGTGGACATCTACGGGATCGCGGCGAGCGGCCTGGTCGGTGCGGATCTGCACCAGAAGCTGCACCGGATCGGCAAGATCTCCTTCGTCTGGTCCGACCCGCACCTGGCCCTCACCTCCGCCGCCGTGCTGGCGGACGGCGATGTGGCCGTGGGCATCTCTCACACCGGCACGACGCTGGACACCGTTGACGCGTTGAGGGTGGCGCGGGGGCGGGGAGCGATGACGATCGCGATCACGAACTTCGCCGGGTCGCCGATCGCCGGGCAGGCCGATCTGCTGCTCACCACGGCCGCTCGGGAGACCACCTTCCGCACGGGTGCGATGTCGAGTCGGATCGCCCAGCTGGCCCTGGTCGACTGCCTGTTCGCCGGGGTCGCGCAGCGCGCGTACGACCAGGCGATCACGGCCCTGGAATCCACCTACGCGGTGGTCCGCAGCCGGCACAACGAACGGGCAGCACAGCCGGCCGACTGAGGCCGGGCCGACACCCGCGAGACGCGACTGGCCCCGGAAGCCACGACCACCGGCGCCGGTCCTGGCACAGTGAGCACGTGCCGACCCCGATCGATCGGCATCCCCGGCGCACGGTCGTGGTGCTGGGGATGTTGTCCACCTTCGGACCGATCTCCCTCGACCTCTACCTGCCGGTGCTGCCGGAGCTGGCGTCCGACCTCGGCGCCAGTGCCTCGAGTGCGCAGCTGACGATCACCGCCTGTCTGCTGGGTCTGGCGGTCGGTCAGCTGGTGGCCGGTCCGCTGTCGGACCAGTTCGGTCGTCGTCGCCCGCTGCTGATCGGTCTGGTCTGCTATCTGCTCACCTCGCTGGCGTGCGCCTTCGCTCCGAGCATCGAGGTGCTGCTGGTGCTCCGGCTGCTGCAGGGACTCTCCGGGGCGGCCGGTCTGGTGATCGCCCGCGCGGTGGCCCGCGACCTGTACGAGGGGCGCGCTCTGTTGATCGTCTTCTCCCGCTTGATCCTGGTCTCCGGGTTGGCTCCGGTGGTGGCACCGCTGCTCGGTGGCCAGCTGGCGCGGGTGACCGACTGGCGCGGGATCTTCGTGGTGCTGGCGGGTTTCGGTTTGGTGCTGCTGGTGGCCGGCCTGGTCGGCGTGCCCGAGTCACTGCCGCCGGAGCGCCGCAGTGCGGGCGGGCTGCGCGACAACGTCGCCGGTTTCCGGGAGCTGCTCGGCGACCGGCTGTTCCTGGGCGCGGCGTTCTCCTCCGGTCTGGCCGGGGCCGCCATGTTCGCCTACATCGCGGGCTCGACCTTCGTGCTGCAGCTGATCTACGGGATGTCGCCGCAGGGGTTCTCGTACGTGTTCGGGGTCAACGCGCTCGGCATCATGGCGATGTCGGAGGTGGGTGCCCGGTTGGCCCGCCGGTGGCCGGCTGAGCGGCTGCTCGGGGCCGGTCTGACGATGAACCTGATCGGGTCCGTCGGGGTGCTGCTCAGCGCACTCACCGGCGCGGGTCTGGTGCCGCTGCTGATCTCGCTGTGGGTGATGGTGAGCCCGGTGGGGATGGTCTTCCCGTCGGCGACCACGATCGCGCTGGCCGACTACCCGCACCAGGCCGGGCGGGCGTCGTCGTTGCTCGGGTTGGGTCAGTACATCGCCGGTGCCCTGGTCGCGCCACTGGTCGGTCTGGGTGGGGAGGGAACCGCGGTTCCGCTGGGACTGGTGGTGGTCGGGGCTAGTCTGTTGGCCGTTCTGGTGTTCTGGCAGCTGGTGATCCGGACCCTCCGCGGGCGTGAGACATCCGCTTGACGTACTCGAACAAAAGTTCGAATATGGAGGGGTGACCGCCCCTCCCACCATCGCCGACCTGCGTCAGCGGGTCAACCGGATGCAGGGGGCTGCGGTCACCCGGCAGCTGCCGCTGCTGCCCGGACTGAGCGATCTCGTCAGTCTGCACACGGGGATGGTCTGCAGCCTGGACAGCCCGGGTCTGGCCATGTCGCTGATGGCCGGTCCGTCCCAGGCAGGGGAGTGGACCGCTGTGGTCGGGGTGCCGGAGTTCGGTTTCGACGCGGCCCTGGCCTTCGGCGTCGACCTCGGTCGCTGCATCGTGGTGCCCGAGCCGGGGGAGCACTGGCTGAGCGTGACCGCCGGGTTGGTCGAGGTGACCTCCCTGGTGCTGGTGCGCCCACCGGTCGTCGTGAGCGAGCAGCAGGCCGCTCGGATGCTGGCCAGGTTGCGTCAGAAGGATGCGGCGTTGTTGGTCGACTCCGGCCAGCTCGGTGATCGGGCCTGGCCGCGACCGCACCGCCGGCTGGGTGTGACCGACAACCGCTGGTCGGGTCTGGGTCGTGGCCACGGCCACCTGCAGAGCCGCCGGGTGACGGTCCGCTCGCGCGGCGGTGGGGTGCCGGACCGGACCGTCGACCTGTGGCTGCCCGACCAGCGCCTGGACGTCCGGGTGGAGGCCGGCGGCCACGAGTCCCCGGGGTACGGGACGAGCACGTACGGGAGTGAGGTGGCCGCCGGATGAGCGTGCTGGATGCTCTTCCCGACCTGACGGGGGTGGCGAGCACCGCCCAGGGTGCCGATCCGTCTGCTCACCGTCCACCGAGTTCGGCGACCCCACGGGTGATGGTCGTCTGGTGCCCGGACTGGCCGGTGGTCGCGGCGATCGCGGCCGAGGAGCTGTCGGCCGACGACCCGGTCGCCGTGGTGGCGGCCAACGAGGTGCTGGCCTGCTCGGCCGCGGCCCGGCTCGACGGGGTCCGCCGGGGGATGCGACGTCGGGATGCGGTGGGTCGCTGTCCGGAGCTCACGGTGGTCGACGCCAACGAGACGCGCGACCTGCGGGCGTACGAGCTGGTGCTGTCCGGGCTCGAGCAGCTGGTGGCCACCGTCACCCCCATCCGGGCGGGGATCTGCGCGTTGCCGGTGCCACGTCGCTTCTACGGCGGCGAACCGCAGGCGGCGGCGGTGATCGCGGAGATGCTCGTCGAGTACGGGGTGTGGGACTGCCGGGTCGGGATCGCCGACGGCATGTTCGCCGCCGAGCAGGCTGCTCGTCGGGCGGAGGCGCAGAGCTGGTTCGTGGTGCCGCCGCAGGGGTCGGCCCGGTTCCTGGCCGAGCTGGAGATCAGTGCCCTGGAGGATGCCGAGCTGGTCAGTCTGCTGCGCCGGTTGGGGATCCGGCGGCTGGGGGAGTTCGCGGCCCTGTCCACCAGCGACGTCGCCACCCGGTTCGGGCGGCACGGCAGCTGGCTGCACCGGCTGTCCCGGGGCACCGACGTGCGGGTGGCGGCCGGTCGCCGACCACCGCTCGAGCTGACCCAGCGGGTGGCCTTCGAGCCGCCCCTGGAGACCATCGAGCCGATCGCCTTCAGCACCCGGCAGACCGCCGACCGGTTCGTGGCCGAGCTGAGCCGGCACGGGCTGGTCTGCACCACGGTGACCGTCGAGGTGCGCGGTGACCGCGGCTGGCAGGGTGTCCGGACCTGGGGGCACCCCCGCTGGTTCGGCTCGGCCGACCTGGTGGATCGGGTGTTCTGGCAGCTGCAGAGCGATCCGGCTCCGGAGCCGGTGTGCGAGGTCCGGCTGGTGCCGGAGTCGGTCGAGTCGCTCGGTGACCATGGCGACGGGCTGTGGGGCAGCGCCACCGACGACCGGGTGGAACGCGGGGTGGCGCGGCTGCAGGGGATGCTCGGTCCGGAGGCGGTGGTGGCTCCCTCCGTGCAAGGCGGTCGCGGGGCTGCGCAACGGCAGGCGGCCGTGCCCTGGGGGGAGCGGGCCGAGGGTCTGCGGCCGCGGTCGCTGCCGTGGCCGGGCAGCATCCCGCCGCCCGCGCCGACCCGGGTCTTCTCTTCTCCCCGGTCGGCGACCGTGGTCGGCCAGGACGGTCGCTCGGTCGCCGTCTCGGACCGGGGTCTGGTGATCGGGGAGCCGACCCGCTTCCGTCCCGACCCCGCCGGTCCGGTGCTGGGTGTGCAGGCCTGGGCGGGTCCGTGGCCGATCGACGAGCTGTGGTGGGACCCGGACGGCGCCCGGCAGGTCGCGCGCTTCCAGCTGGTCGGTGTGGACGGCAGTGCCTGGCTGCTGCTGGTGGAGCAAGGCGAATGGTGGACAGAAGCTCGCTATGACTAGTCGATCGGGCGCCCGGGTGCGGGTCTGCGGGGGGAGTCTGGTGGTGCGTCTCGGGACGACCATCCGCGCCTTCGCAGGCTCCGGCGCTCCCGCCAGGCCCGTCCAGGTCCCTTCGACGCACCACCAGACTCCCCCCGCAGTCGGTCGGTGCGCGCCCGATCGACTCGTCATGGGGGGCTGAAGAGCTATGGGGTGGAACAACCCGCCGATTCCGTGGAGCGAGCTGGAGGCCAGGCTGTCGGGGCGGGTCAGTCCTGACGATCCGCTGGATCCCGACTGGGCCCGGCTCAACCAGTCGCCGCTGGGACGATCGCCGGGAGGTCGGACGGCGTTGGCGCCCGAGCCGGATCCGGCCGCGCAGCTGGACCGCAACGGTGATCCGATCCCGCCCTGGAGTCGGAGTCGTCGGGAGCGTGGGGCACCGCCCTCCCCGCCGCAGCAGGGAGGAGTTCCGTACGCGGAGCTGCACAGCCACAGCAACTTCAGCTTCCTCGATGGGGCGTCGGATCCTGAGGACCTGATCGAGGAGGCGGTCCGGCTCGGGCTGACCGCACTGGCGATCACCGACCACGACGGCCTGTACGCCGTCGCCCGGTTCGCCGAGGCGGCGCAGGGCTACGACCTGGCCACCATCTACGGCGCCGAGCTGTCGTTGGGTCTGCGGACCCCGCAGAACGGCGTCGCCGATCCGGAGGGCTCGCACCTGCTGGTGCTCGCCCGTGGGGTCGAGGGCTACCACCGGCTGGCCGCGGCGATCACCGAGGCGCAGCTGCGCGGCGACGAGAAGGGCCGCCCGCTCTACGACCTGGAGGAGCTCGCCGCCGCCGCGGACGGACACTGGACGATCCTGACCGGGTGCCGCAAGGGTCGCGTACGCCAGGCTCTCGCCGCCGGCGGAACGGCCGCCGCGGCACAGGAGCTGGACCGGCTGACCGCGCTGTTCGGTCACGACCGGGTGGTCGTCGAGCTGGTCGACCACGGCCGCCCCGACGACTCGACGATCAACGACCGGCTGGTGGAGCTGGCGCGGGTGCACGACCTGCCGGTGGTGGCCACCAACGCGGTGCACTACGCCCAACCGCGCCAGTACCGGCTGGCCAGCGCCATGGCCGCGGTCCGGGCGCGACGCAGCCTGCCGGAGATGGACGGCTGGCTGCCGGTGCCGGGAGCGCACCTGCGGTCGGGGGAGGAGATGGCCCGGATCTTCGCCCGCTACCCGGGGGTGATCGAGCAGACCGTGGCCGTGGCCGAGGAGTGTGCCTTCAACCTCAAGCTGGCCAAGCCGCGGTTGCCCAAGCTCGAGGTGCCGCCCGGGGAGACCCCGATCAGCTGGCTGCGGGAGCTGACCCGACGAGGGGTGGAGGAGCTCTACCCCGACCGGCGCGAGATCGCGTACGAGCGGTTGCAGCGGGAGCTCGCGGTGATCGAGGAGAAGGACTTCCCCGGCTACTTCCTGATCGTGCACGACATGGTCGACTTCGCCCGGAAACGCGGGATCCTCTGCCAGGGCAGGGGATCCGCGGCCAACTCGGTGGTCTGCTACGTGCTCTACATCACCGCGGTCGACCCCATTCTCTACGGTCTCCCGTTCGAGCGGTTCCTGTCCGCGACCCGCGACGAGGAACCCGACATCGACGTCGACTTCGACTCCGACCGGCGGGAGGAGGTGATCCAGGAGGTCTACCTCCGGTACGGCCGACGCAACGCCGCGCAGGTGGCCAACGTGATCAGCTACCGGCCCAAGTCGGCGGTCCGCGACATGGCCAAGGCGCTCGGTCACTCCGTCGGCCAGCAGGACGCCTGGTCCAAGCAGATCGACTCCTGGGGTGCCATCCCGGTGCAGAACGAGCACGACATCCCAGCACCGGTCGTCGAGCTCGCCGACGAGCTGTTGGGGGCGCCACGACATCTGGGCATCCACGCCTGCGGGATGGTGCTGACCGAGCGACCGGTGGGCGAGGTGTGTCCGATCGAGCGCGGTCGGATGGACGCCCGCACGGTGCTGCAGTGGGACAAGGACAGCTGCGCCTGGATGGGGCTGGTCAAGTTCGACTTCCTGGGGCTGGGGATCCTGAGCGCGATGCAGTACACGCTGGATCTGGTGGCCGCCCGGCTCGGCGAGACCTGGACGTTGCAGTCGCTGCCCAAGGAGGAGGCCGGGGTGTACGACATGCTCTGCCGGGCCGACTCGATCGGGGTGTTCCAGGTGGAGAGCCGAGCCCAGGTCGGCACGCTGCCACGGTTGCAGCCGCGGAAGTTCTACGACCTGGTGATCGAGATCGCGCTGATCCGGCCCGGACCGATCCAGGGCGGGGCGGTGCACCCCTACATCCGGCGGGCCACCGGCCGGGAGGAGATCACCTACCTGCACGAGGCGCTGAAGCCGGTGCTGGAGAAGACGCTGGGAGTGCCGCTGTTCCAGGAGCAGCTGATGCAGATCGCCGTCGCCGTCGGCGGCTGCACCGGTGACGACGCCGACCTGCTGCGCCGGGCGATGGGCTCCAAGCGGGGCGTGGAGAAGATCGAGCGGCTGAAGGCGAAGCTCTACGCGGGGATGGCCATGCACGGCATCACCGCGGAGGTGGCCGACGAGATCTACGCCCGGATCCAGGCGTTCGCCAGCTTCGGTTTCGCCGAGAGCCACGCCATCAGCTTCGCCCTGCTGGTGTACGCGAGCTCGTGGCTGAAGCTGCACTACCCGGGCGCCTTTTTGGCCGGGCTGCTGCGGGCCCAGCCGATGGGGTTCTACTCCCCGCAGTCCCTGGTGGCCGACGCCCGCCGACACGGGGTGGAGGTGCGCCGACCCGACATCGCGGTGTCGGGGGTGGACGCGGACCTGGAGCACCTGTCTGCTGCGGAGGGGGAAGAGGGCGGGAGCCGGCTCGAGGTGATCGCGCCCGGGGGATGGACTCCTGCCGGACGGCCGACCAGCCGAAGGTCCCTGCCTTCCGCAGGGGTGCGCCGGACCGGAGCGCGGACCACCGACGGGATGGGGAGGCGGCGGTCCGGTTGGGGCTGACCTCGGTGAACGGGATCGGTCGTACGCTGGCCGAGAAGATCGTGGCCGAGCGGCAGCGGCAGCCGTACGCGGACATGAACGACGTGGTCCGACGCGCCGGGCTGACCGTGGCCCAGACCGAGGCGCTGGCCACCGCCGGGGCGTTCGACACGTTCGGATTGAGCCGACGCCAGGCGCTGTGGAACGCCGGCTACGCGGACTCCCTCGACACCCTGCCCGGCACGGCGGTCGATGCCGCACCGCCGGAGCTGCCGGGCATGAGTGACGTCGAGCTGACGCTGGCCGATCTGTGGGCGACCAAGATCTCACCCGGGGAGCACCCGATCTCGCACCTGCGCGGGGCGCTGGAGGAGCAGGGCATCCGCCCGGTCGGGTCGTTGGGCGAACCGGATGACACCCGACGGGTGCGGGTCGCGGGGCTGGTCACCCACCGGCAGCGCCCGGGGACCGCCGGCGGGGTCACCTTCCTCAACCTGGAGGACGAGACCGGGATGCTCAACATCGTCTGCTCGGAGCCGATGTGGAAGCGGTATCGCCGGATCGGCCGTCAGAGCAACGGCCTGGTCATCCGCGGTCGGGTGGAGTACGCCGACGGGGTGACCAACCTGGTCGCCGACCGGTTCGACCCGCTGGCGGCGATCCTGCCGCAGTCCGCCGCGACGGTGGCCCGCTCCACGTCGCGCGACTTCCACTGAGCCCGGTTCGTCGGCCCTCGTTGGACAGCCCCGATCACGGGCACTCGTACGCGTCCGCGCCCGGCGACCGGTTGCCGCCGGGGAGTCACGGACGGCGGACTCGTGAGCTCGGGAGTGCGCCGGTTGTCGCCGGGGAGTCACGGACGGCAGACCCACGGGCCCACACCCGCGCCGGATGCCGCCCGGAAGTCGCAGACGGCCACCCCAGGACGCCTCGTGCCCCGCGATGTTACTGACGAGTAGGGTTTAGGTTCACAAGCAGAACGACCCCCTGCAATCCCGTACAGACCGTGCAGACCCCCGTACAGAGGAGCCGAGAACCGTGCAGGTTGTCGCGATCGTCGTCTCGCTGGCGATCACCGCCGTCGCCGTCGTGCTGGCCGTTCGAGCCATCCGGTCGATGCTGTCCGTGATCCGGCTCGGTCGGCCGGCGGTCGGCCGCAGCGACCGACGCGGTGCGCGGTGGAAGGGCCTGGTCACCGAGACCCTGGGTCACACCCGGATGCTGCAGTGGCAGCGAGTCGGGATCCTGCACTGGTTCGTGATGATCGGCTTCATCACGCTGAGCTCGCTGGTCGCGACGGCGTATGGGCAGCTGTTCGTACCGACCTTCGCGTTGCCGATCATCGGGCACTGGATCGTGTTCGAGTGGTGGGCCGACATCTTCTCCTGGCTCACCCTGATCGGGATCGTCGGGCTGATCGTCATCCGGCAGCGGAACCACCCGCGCACCGAGGGCCGGCGCAGCCGCTTCTTCGGTTCCACCTTCTGGCAGGCCTACTTCGTCGAGGCGGTCATCCTCGGGGTCGTCGTCTGCGGTCTGATCCTGCGTGGTCTCGAGTACGCCCACGGCACCGGCACGAAGTGGGACTTCCCGCTCACCTGGTTCATCGGCGTCCCGTTCGAGGGTCTGAGCACCGCCACCCTGGACAACCTGATCTACGCCGTGGCCATGATCAAGATCATCATCTCGATGACCTGGGTGATCGTGATCGCCCGGCACATCACCATGGGGGTGGCCTGGCACCGGTTCAGCGCCTGGGTCAACATCTGGTTCAAGCGTGACCCCGGCACTACCTCGCTGGGACGGCTCGATCCGATCATGGTCGAGGGCAAGCCGCTGGACTTCGAGCAGCTGGAGGAGCTCGACGAGGATGCTCGCCCTCGGGGTCGGCAAGATCGAGGACTTCACCTGGAAGGGTCTGCTCGACTTCAGCTCCTGCACCGAGTGCGGTCGCTGCCAGTCCCAGTGCCCGGCCTGGGCCACCGACAAGCCGCTGTCGCCGAAGCTGTTGATCATGGGACTCCGTGATCACGCGTACGCCAAGGCTCCCTATCTGCAAGCGGCCGAGGAGGCTCGCGGATCGCTGCCCGAGGCCACGGTCCAGGAGGCGGCCCGCCCCCTGATCGGCACCGCCGAGCTGTTCGGGGTGATCGACCCGGACGTGCTCTGGTCGTGCACGTCCTGTGGCGCCTGCGTCCAGCAGTGCCCGGTCGACATCGAGCACGTCGATCACATCATGGACATGCGGCGGCACCAGGTGCTGCTGGAGTCGGACTTCCCGTCCGAGGACAACGGTCTCGTACAAGGGTCTGGAGAACAAGGGCAACCCATGGAACATGGCGCCCAGCAAGCGGATGGAGTGGGCCAAGGAGCTGCCGTTCGACGTCAAGCAGGTCGGGGTCGACGTCGAGGACCTGACCGAGGTCGAGTGGCTGTTCTGGGTCGGCTGCGCCGGGGCGTACGAAGACCGGGCCAAGAAGACCACCCAGGCCGTGGCCGAGCTGCTGCACATCGCCGGCGTCGACTTCGCCGTGCTGGGTAAGGGAGAGACGTGTACGGGTGACCCGGCCCGTCGCTCCGGCAACGAGTTCGTGTTCGCCGGTCTGGCGACGGAGAACGCGGAGACCCTCAAGGAGGCCAAGGCGACCAAGGTCGTGGCCACCTGCGCCCACTGCTTCAACACGCTGAAGAACGAGTACGCCCAGTTCGGGGTCGAGCCTCGAGGTCGTCCACCACACCCAGCTGCTCAACCGGCTGGTCAAGGACGGTCGGCTGAAGCCCGTCGCTCCCGACACCACCGACGACAAGACGAAGAAGATCACGTACCACGATCCGTGCTTCCTGGGCCGGCACAACCAGGTGTATGCCCCGCCGCGCGAGCTGCTCGCGGTGATCCCGAACACCACCTTCGAGGAGATGCCCCGTAACAGCGAGAAGTCCTTCTGCTGCGGCGCGGGTGGTGGCCGGATGTGGATGGAGGAGAAGATCGGCGAGCGGATCAACGTCAACCGCACCAAGGAGGCGGTGGCCACCGGGGCGGATCAGATCGCCGTCGGGTGCCCGTTCTGCCGGGTGACCTGTCGTGACGGTCTGACCGCCGAGCAGCACGCGGGGGATGCCCGCGAAGAGGTCGAGGTGCTCGACGTCGCCCAGCTGCTGCTGACCTCGGTGAAGCGGGGCGAGACGGACTGACGTCCGACACCGCGGTGCGGCGGCCGAGAAGGGTGGCGAGCAGGGGCATGCGCAAGACGGTGACGGCGCCACCGGCGACCAGCACCGAGGCGTTGGCCTGACTCATCTGCCCGGCCGAGACGGCTGTGGAGGTGACCGCGACGATGATCGGTAGCCCGGTGGCGGCGAAGAGACCGATCCGTACGCCTCGGCGGGTGCCGAACAGGCGCCCACCACTGACCCGATCACGCTCCAGCCGGCTGGAGAGGAACACCGGCACGCCGCGGACCGCCACGATGAGGAGCA